>JBDWVU010000017.1:0-296949 GCA_039983755.1 Alloalcanivorax sp. | reverse complement strand
AGCGTGGCCTGAAGCGTGCAGCTGTTGAGTCTTGTCTTGACGGACAGGGTGGTTCCCTTTCCTAGAGGCAAGGCGCAGCAGATGTACGCTTCAGGCCGTGCCCTCCGGGTCTTCCAGGCTGGCCCGCACTCGTCGTTGCGTTTTTTCGATGGATGGACATACACCTTCAAAATCGCGCCTAGATTGCGAGCCAGCCTGAAAGACTGAGCATGCAAGGAGTTATTCAGAGGTTCCCTAAATCCGGAAAACACAAATATTGGTAAATTCAGACGCAGGCAGGGTTTGCGGCTCGCCGCTTGGTGGTATTTTAAGGATCTATATAACTCACTAGGGAAGGGAATCATGGATATGGAATCAATCCAGCCGTATCTGGACACGGCGATCGAGATGAGTATGGCCTATCTGCCGAAGCTGGTGCTGGCGGTGGTTACGCTGATGGTCGGTTTCTGGATCATCAAGCGGGTGATCAAGGGCATGAACCGGGTGCTGGGTCACAAGGCGGTGGACGACACGCTGCAGAAGTTCATGACCAGCTTTATCGACGTGCTGCTGAAAATCCTGTTGCTGGTGGCCGTGGCAGGTATGGTCGGGGTGGAGACCACCTCGTTTATTGCCATGCTCGGTGCCATTGGCCTGGCGGTGGGGTTGGCGCTGCAGGGCAGCCTGGGCAACTTTGCCGGCGGGGTGTTGATTCTGTTCTTCAAGCCGTACCGCCTGGGGGATATTATCGAGGCGCAGGGTTATACTGGGCGAGTCTGGGATATCCAGATCTTCAATACCATCCTGATTACCTATGACAACCAGCGCATCGTGATCCCCAACGGCCTGATGTCCAATGGCTGCATCAAGAATATTTTTGTGGAGCCGCAACGGCGGGTGGATATCGAATTTGGTATCAGCTACGGCGACAGTATCGAGCAGGCCCGGGCGGCGATTCAGACAGTCATTGATAATGACGACCGTATCCTCAGCGGTGACAAGTTCGACCCGAATATTTTTGTCTCCGCCCATGCGGACAGCAGCATCAATATGCTGACGCGGGTATGGGTGAACTCGGAGGATTACTGGCCGGTGTACTTCGGCTTGTTCGAGCAGGTGAAATACGCGTTCGACAAGGCGGGTATTACTATCCCGTTCCCGCAGCGGGATGTGCATTTGTTTCAGCAATCATAAAGGCAGCTTCGAGCTACGAGCTGTCAGCTTTGAGTAAAAACTCGTAGCTGGTAGCTCGTAGCTGTAGGCGAAGCCGTGCTGAGTTATCGCTTCTCCAGTACCACCGGCAACCCATCCTTCGGCATGATTAGCGGGACCTGCTGGGTTGGCAGTTCGTAGCCGGGTTTGATACTGACCCGGTAGCGCTGCAGGAAATGGAACAGAAAGGTTTTGGTTTGCAGTTCTGCGAAGTTCAGGCCCAGGCACTTGTGGTGCCCGCCACCGAACGGAACCCACTGATAAAAGTGTTTTTTGTGTTCGGCACGTTCGTCGCTGAAGCGCGCTGGGTCAAAGGTGGTCGGGTTGCTCCAATACTCTTCCATATAGTGGGTGTAGAGCGTGGACACGTTGACCAGCGTGTTTTTGGGCAAGGTGTAACCCTGGTATTGCACGTCTTTGACTGTACGGCGCGGGAAGGTAGTCAGCGCGGGGCGCATACGCAGGGTTTCGCGGAATACCCAGCCGGTTTTTTCCATTTTCCCCAGGTCGTCGTAGTCGAGCCCGTCTTTGTCGAGGCTTTTCATTTCCTCCACCAGTACATCCTGCCAGTGCGGGTGTTTAGCCAGCATGTAGATGATGGAGCACAGGGTGCTGGTGGTGGTGTCATGGGCGGCAAACAGCAGGAAGATCATGTGGTTCATCACGTCCTGATCTGACAGTCCGCCTTCCTCTTCCGCAGCCTTGCACAGTTCACTGAAGAAGTCCGACTGTTCGCTGTTGCGCTTCTCCGGAATTAACCCGGTGACGAATTTTTCCAGATAGCGGCGGCCCTTCATGCCCCGATGCCAAAGATTGCCGGGGATAGGGATGCGGACCACGGCCAGAGAGGCATCGGTTGTGTCGATAAAGGACTGATTGACCTTGTCCGACTCGGGGCCCATTTCCATGCCGAAGAAAATCTGTGCGCCCACGTCCAGTAAAAGGCTTTTGATGTTATCCAGGAAACGAATTTCCTGGTCCGCTGGCCAGTTTTGGATCTCGCTGCCGATGTGCGCGTTCATGCGGTCAAGGTAACTGGCGAGGGCGGGTTTCTTGAAGGCTTGCTGCATGATGCGGCGATGGAATTTATGATCCGCGAAATCACGCAACATCAGACCGTCAGTGAACAGCTTTTCCAGTAGCGGATTCCAGGCAGCGCGGCTGGAAAAAACATGCTCGGGGTCTTTGAGTACAAATTCGTTGGCTTCCGGACCCAGCAGGGTAACCCCGCGCTGGAACAACACCGAGCCTTTGAAGACAAGGCCGTACTTGTCGGCAAGCTTCGTCACCATCTTGTGATAGTCCTTGAGAAAAGGGACCGTAGAGCCAAGCAGAGGCCAGCCATAATCACCCGGTATGTCTTCCAGCTTTCGCTGGGGCATGCGAGGAAGGTTTGCGGCCTCTTGTTGGGCAGCTTCCATACGGTTCATGACTGTTCTCCGATAAACACCTTGTATTGACCCGTTTCCATGGTCTCTGCGCGGCGCCTGACACAAGCCTTCACTACCACAGAACATTTTCTTTAATCGGAAGTAGGCCCACTACATTTCTCTTGCAGAAAATGCCCTGTGGCAGCAAATTCATGCGCCATGCATCCACGCAGAGACCATGGAAACGGGTCCATTGAATCTACCTCCGCGATGCCGCACAGAACAGAGGGTGTCGGCAACGGTCAAACCGTGCTGTGCTGTCCAGCCGCCCTGGCATTGCACGTGCTAGCATTGCGGCATTGTTAAGGAGAGATGTGTATGTCCAAACCTGCGGCTGAGTTCGAGCCCCTGGCGCTGGCGGTGCTGACGGTGAGTGATACCCGCACCCCGCAAACCGATACCTCCGGCGACCTGTTGGTGGCGCGGCTGAAAGAGGCGGGGCATACCCTGCACACCCGACAGATCGTCAAGGACGATATCTACCAGTTGCGCAAGGTGGTGTCGGACTGGATTGCCGATGAACAGATTCAGGGCATTGTCACCACCGGAGGCACCGGATTCTCCGGCCGGGATTCCACACCGGAGGCACTGGCGCCGCTGTTCGACAAGACTATCGAAGGGTTCGGTGAGCTGTTTCGTCAGGTGAGCGTGGAGGACATCGGCTCTTCCACCATCCAGTCTCGCTGCCTGGCCGGGCTGGCCAACCGCACCGTTATCTTCTGCCTGCCGGGCTCCAACAATGCCTGCGCCACCGGCTGGGACCGGATCATTGCTGAGCAGCTGGATGCCCGTCACCGCCCCTGTAATTTTGTGGCCCAAGTGCGCCGTTAAAACCCACGCCGCGACGGCACCATGGAGGGAACATGCAGGAAGCCAAACAATCATTGATGCCGGTGGCGGAGGCGTTGGAGCGTCTGCTGGAGTCGGCGCTTGCCTTTCGGGCTGTCCGCGAGATCCCGCTGGCGGATTGCCAGGGGCAATATCTGGCCGAGTCGGTGACTTCCCGGGTCAATGTACCGGCGTTTGATAACGCTGCAGTGGATGGTGTGGCGCTGCGTTATGCGGACCTGGACGAGCCGGGGCTGACCCGGCCCATGCCGCTGCGGGTGGCGGCGGGGGATGCGCCGGCGAGCCTGGCGCCGGGGCAGGTGGCGCGTATTTTCACCGGTGCGCCGGTACCTGCCGGGGCGGATACCGTGTTGATGCAGGAAGACTGTGAAATCGCCGAAACCCGGGTGCGGTTGCCGGGTAAAGACAGCGTCACGGCCGGGCAGAATATTCGTCCGGCGGGGCAGGATGCCCACTGCAATGAGGTCGTGGTGCAGCGCGGCGAACGGCTCACTCCCCAGGCGGTGGGCCTGATTGCTTCGGTGGGCGTCGCGGCGGTGAAAGTGAATGCGCCGCGGATACTGGTTCTTACCAGCGGTGATGAAATTCAGTCGCCGGAAGACACACCGCTGCCGGGAAAAATTTTCGACAGCAATGGCCCGCAGCTGATGCAGCTGTTACAGCAGAGCGGGTTTGTGAATGTGCAGCGCGAGCACCTGCCCGATGATCCGGGCATTATCCGCAATACCCTGACCCGGGTGCTCACCGATTCCGCGCAGCGTCCGGATGTGATTATTTCTACCGGCGGCGTGTCCGTGGGCGAAGAGGATCATCTGCGTGCGGTGCTGGAGGAACATGGCGAACTGGATTTCTGGCGGCTGGCGATCAAGCCGGGGAAACCGTTCACTTACGGGCGCATTGATGACATCCCGTTTTTCGGTTTGCCGGGCAACCCGTCTGCGGTGCTGGTGTGTTATCTGATGTTGGTGTTACCCACCCTGCGGCGCTCTTGTGGTGCTGATGCGGTGCTGCCAACCGCTATGCCGTTACCCGTGGATTTCGCCATCAACAAACCGGCCAAGCGGCAGGAGTATCTGCGCGTGCGGTGTGTGTCTGACTCCGGCCAGCTGACCCTGCAAAAACATCCCAACCAGAGCTCCGGCATGCTCAGTTCTGCAGTGTGGGCCGACGGCCTGGCGGTGGTGCCGGTGGGGAGTACAGTATCGCCGGGCGATACGTTATCGTTCTTTTCGTTTTCCGCATTGCTGGCAGGCTAGCGACCAGTAGTCCTGAAAATGCGCAGTAATTCTGACCTTTTTCTGGGATAAGCGCGGACGTTACAGGGCAACGCCGCCGGCTCCGTTTGTGAGCAAAAAATCCGCTATACTGCGCGCCCAACAAAGGAGTGTTACATGACCCTGGAATCCTCGTTGCTTGCCCGTGCCGACTCATGTTGTGAACTGTGTGGTGCGGGTAATGCCCTGGCGGTGTATGCGGTGCCGCCGGCATCGGATGGCACGGCCGAGCAGAGCGTGCTGTTGTGTGAAACCTGCCAGACCCAGCTGGATAACCCGGGTAATGAAGACGCCAACCACTGGCGCTGCCTGAACGATAGCATGTGGAGCCCGGTGCCGGCAGTGCAGGTACTGGCGTGGCGTATGTTGACGCGCTTGCAGGCGGAAGGCTGGCCGCAGGACCTGCTGGATATGTTGTATCTGGATGATGAAACCTTGGCCTGGGCCCAGGCGACCGGTGAAGGCCAGACTGAAGACGCGCGGGAATTGCACCGCGACAGCAATGGTGCCGTGCTGGAAGCCGGTGATTCGGTCACGCTGATCAAGGACCTGAATGTGAAGGGGGCCAATTTCACCGCCAAGCGTGGCACCGCGGTGCGCAATATTTCCCTGGTGCAGGATAACCCCGAGCACATCGAAGGCCGGGTAGAGGGCCAGCGGATTGTGATTCTGACCCAGTTCGTGAAGAAAAACTGATGCCGCACAGTCTTATTCTCGGCGGCATCCGTTCCGGCAAAAGTTCACTGGCGGAAAAGCTGGTCAGTGAGCAACACGACCCTGTGGTGTATGTGGCGACGGCCACCGCCGGTGATGGTGAAATGAGCGATCGTATTCGCCGTCATCGCATGCGGCGTCCGGCTCGCTGGGGGTTAGTGGAAGAGCCGCTGCATCTGGGGGCGCTGCTGAACCGTCAGGCCACCTTGTCCCCTCCGCCCTGTGTGCTGATTGATTGCATGAGCCTGTGGGTGAGTAATTTGCTGCATGCCGGGGATGCGGCGTTTGTGCGTGAGCGCGACAGTTTTCTTGGGGCACTGGGGCAGTATCCCGGCAACGTGGTGGTGGTCAGTAACGAAGTGGGGCTGGGAATTATCGGAATGGACGCGTTAACCCGTCGCTTTGCCGATGAACTGGGTTGGCTGAATCAGTCGCTGGCAAAAAAATGCGACACCGTGGTGTTGTCGGTGGCAGGTCTTACGCAGACGTTGAAGGGCTAGCCTCCCTTCCCGTAGGAGCGTCGCTGGCGGCGCGATTACCCAACCAAGATCAAAACCTTTTTCACCACAGAGAACACAGAGCTCACAGAGAAAGAGTCACTCTTTTCCTCGGTGAACTCCGTGTTCTCTGTGGTAAATCTTTATTCTTGGAATTTTGGGTTATCGCGCCGCCAGCGACGCTCCTACGGAGGGCTTACCCGTGCCTTACCAGACAACGTAATGCGCCATACTCGGTGTCATCAATTCGTATCTTCGAGCGACAGGCGTAGGGCACCTGGAAGCCGGCCATGGCTTTGCTGGGTGCCATGCTCAGTACGTGGGCCAGCACCATGCGAATCACGCCGCCGTGGCAAACCAATAGCACGCGCTGGCCTTTCAGTGTTTGCTGCCACTGGGTCCAGGCTTCACCGATACGTTGGTGAAAATCCTGAACGGTTTCCGCATTGCTCGGTGGGTGGCTTTCTGCATCGCGCCAGAAGTTGGCTTGATGATCGCCGTATTCCTGCGCTACCTGCTCGCGGGTTTTACCTTCCCAGTCACCAAAGCTGATTTCCTTGAAATCATGGGCCACGGTGAAAGGCAGGTTTTTTTCGCGGGCCAGTTCGGCGGCAAATTCCCGGCAGCGTAACAGCGGCGAGGTGAGGATGTGGTCCCACTGATCCTCCGCTTCGATGGCATCACGCATTTGCTGCCAGCCCAGATCGCTCAGGGGGTCGTCCTTGTGGCCCCGATACATCTGACCGCCAGCCGGTTCACCATGGCGAATCAAGTCAAAAAACGTGGTGCTCATTGGTATCTATTCCTGCTCGCGTAGGTCGTATTAGGCGCAGCCGTAATCCGACAATTTATCCGTTTTGATTACTCACACTGGCATCGGCAAAGGTGGCCATCTGGTTATGCAGCGCGCAGGCACTTTGCAATAACGGTACTGCCACAGCGGCGCCACTGCCTTCCCCCAATCGTAAAGAAAGATCCAGCAGCGGTTTGGCGTCCAGCGCCTGCAGCAGGCGTTGGTGGCCGGGCTCCCGTGACTGGTGGGCGAACAGCAGCCAGTCGCTCAACTCCGGCCGCAGTTGGCAGGCAACGAGGGCAGCGGTGGTAACAATGAAACCGTCCACCAACACCGGGATGCCGCGCACGGCGCAGCCGATAAAGGCGCCGACCAAGGCGGCGATTTCAAAACCGCCCAATGAGGCCAGTGTCGCCAACGGTTCGGATTGTCTTTCGTGACGTGCCAGCGCCTGTGTAATCACTTCGATCTTGTGGGACACCCCTTCCGGTGTCAGCCCGGTGCCGGGTCCGGCGAGGACGGCCGCATCTTCGCCCAGCAGTGCGCAGGCCAGGGCTGCGGCGCTGGTGGTATTGCCAATGCCCATTTCACCACCAATAAACAGGTCGGCCTGGCGGTCGGCAGCCCGTTGGGCGGCGCGGTCCCCGGCAGCAAGAGCGGCGTGCAACTGCGTATCCGTCATGGCCGGTTGGCGGGCCAGGTTGGCCGTGCCTGGGGCGACGTGTTCATCGATGACGCCTTCTTCGATGGGCGGGGGTGTGTCGGTGCCCAGATTGATGACTTCCAGGTCGGCGCCGAGCTGCCGAGCCAGCACGCTGATGGCGGCACCGCCGGTCACAAAATTGGCGATCATCTGACCGGTGACGGCCTGGGGAAAGGCGGAGATACCTTCTTCGCAAACGCCATGATCGGCGGCAAAAACGGCAATGCTGACGTGCTCGATACGCGGCTGATCGCAGGCTTGCAGGCCGGCCAGGGTGACGGCCAGGGCTTCCAGTTCTCCCAGTGAGCCGGCGGGCTTGGTGAGCTGGGTCTGGCGGTGCAGGGCGGCTTGCCGATGGCTATCGCTGGGGGCGGTAATTGGCTGTTGCCAAGGCAAAGGCGTGCTCACGGGCGTCTCCGGTTGGGGCGGCACGGGGCCGGAAAGCGGCAAATCCTCTGCCCCGCAACCGGGAGTGTCAAGTACACTGCTCCGGCCTCAAGGCGAGGTGATGCCGCGGCCAGCGGATTTATTGTTTGGCAAATGCCAGGCCGATGGGGAGCAGGCTGGTACTGACGAAACTGGTTTGGGCTTCTGTGCTCAGATCAATGACCCGCAGGCCTGGTTTGCTGCTGGTAGCATCGGCCACCCACAGGTTGCCTTGCGGCCCGATGCCCAGGCTGCGCAGGTCCATGGCGTTGAGGCCGGCAATGGCTCCGTCCTTCACTTCCCCCGTGGTGGGGTTAAATGCGCGCAGGGTGATGTTCTGCCAGCCACCGTAGGCCAGATAATAGCCGGTGGTGGCGTCGGCGATGGCAATGCCGCCGATCAGGCCGGTGGCAGCCGTGTCGTTCACGCGCTGTTCTGCCGCGTAGCTGTCCACATCTACCACATCAATGCCGCCGGTGTAGTCTGGGGTGTAGGCGCCTTGATGCTGTACCAGCAGGCCCAGTTCGTTTTGGTAGGTCAGGCTTGAGGGGTTCTTGCCGATCAGCGGAATGCCTTTCAAGTCTCCACTGTCCTGACCCGTGTCGATTTCGGTATCGGTGGCAGTGTCGAATACGGCCAGGTAGGCGGTGTTGTTGGGCTGCCAGAGGCTGTCGATCCGTTGCATGGCGATAAAAAGCTTGTCGCCGACGATGGCGCCGGCGGACATGTTGGGTACGCCTTGGCCGTCGGCCGGGGTATAGGCGGACAGGTCCAGTTCGCCAATTTTAAAGGCGCTCTCTGTTGTGGCGGTGGGATCAACGATCCATGCCGTATCGCTGCCGTAGCGAATCAGGTAGGCCTTGTCGGCTTGCGCGAAGACCATGGTGTAGGGGTTGCTGGAATCGGTGTCGCTGGCATTCACTGCAGAATAGGTCCATTCCAGAACGGCGGGGTTATTCAGGTCGACCTTTTTAACCCGGTCTGCCTGGAAGCGTTCGTACAGGTAGTAGTCGGTGCCGTTGGCGGAGATGCCAATGTCGGAGATGGTTGGGTGATAACTGCCTGAGCTGGTCTTGTCGGCGACGCTGATTAACTCTACTGCGCCTGAACTGTAATCCGAAGCGGCGGTGGCGAGCACGACGACGCCTTCACGGGCAGACACTTCGGCCGGATTGGAATCGTTTGAGTCGCCGCCGCAGGCGGTGAGCACCAAGGTTAGGGAAAGTAGGCCAAGCTGCAGCAATATGCCGCGGTGATGGAGTGCATTGGGAATCATCGGTCGTTCCTCACAATAACGGTTTACAGTGTTTGTTGTAGATTGATGAAGTAGCCGCGCCCCGGACTGGGGAAGCGGTTGAAATCCTGGTACAGCTGGTCCGTGATATTGGTAATTTCTATGCGCACTTGCGTCTTGCTGTGTGTGTTCCATGCGTGTTGCCAGCCAAGGGCTGCATCCAACGTATTGCGCGGGTCGGCTTTGAGCAGGTTGGCTGAGTCGTAATAGAGCTCGTCGTCGTAGCGCCAAGTCAGGTCCAGCGTGAACGGGGCCATACGCCATTGGCTGTTAAGCATGCCGGAGCGGTGATAGATGCCGGGAAGTTGCTTGTCCTGCTGGTCGGCAATTTGCTCAGACAGGTTTTTGGAATCCTGGAACGTGGCGTTGGCGGTGAGTGTCCAGCTGTCCAGAAGATCGTATTGGGCTTCCAGTTCGACCCCTTCGATTTCGGCTTCCACGTTGATGTAACGGCCAACGCCCCGGGCGTTGTAAATGGCGGTGATCGCCGGGTCCAGACGGCGTTGAAAGCCGGTGACTTCGAAATGGCCGCGGTCGAGTAGCAGCCGGGCACTGATGTTGCCGTTAAGGGACTCTTCGGCTTCCAAATCCGGGTTGCCGATAAACAGGCCTTGCTGGCCGTACTGTTCCACTAAGGTGGGAACGCGTACTTGCTGAGCCAGGTTGGCGTACAACCACAGAAAGTGGGTGGCGGACCAGCGGCTGCCCATTTGCCAGGCGCGGTAACGCTCGTCGCGTTCGGTGGCTATGCGGCGATTGTTGCCATCAATGCTTTCGCTTTCATCGCTAACGTTGAACTGGCGTATGGCCAGTTGGGTGCGCAGGCGGTCTTCGTCGCTATGCCACTCATGGCTCAGGGCGGAGGCGATGAAACGGCGTTTGCGGTTGGTGTCCGGATCCTGTTGCAGCAGATCATGCTGATCCATGTCGTACCAAGCCACATCCATGGCCGCGCTTAGCTGGTGATTGGCGTTCTGCCAAGTGACGGTATTGTTCAGCGCTACCTGCTTGACCTGGGTGCGCAGATCATAGGTGCCGGTGCCGACCCGGCCGTTGAGATCCCGATAGGTTTCTTCGGTTTCGCCGACCAGAAGGCGGTGGCTGCTCTGCACGGCGCCGTCCAGCCAGCCGCTGTCCTGGTAATGGAATTGGGCACGTTGTTGTTCGGTGTTTAGCCGCGCCCGGTTGTTGGCCCAGTTCTGGATGCTGGGAATGCCCTTGTCCTTGTCCGACCATTGCAGCAGTGCATCCAGCTGACGAGCTGGATTGAACTGATAGCCCAGCTTGATGCTGCCGTCGTTCTGGGTGACGTCGGCATTGCGACGGGTGCTTTCCTCGCCATCCACGGGGTTGAACCACTGCGGTTCGTTAGGGTAGGTGAAGTCGTTGTCGGCTTGTTGGCGGTTCAGGGACAGCCAGTAATGGAAACGATCATGGCCACCGCTGTTGAACAGGCCGTAGCGTTGTGTGCCGAAGGAACCTGTTCCCAGGTTGATGCGAGTCTCGCCACGGATGTCATCGCCCAGGGATTCCATGGCAACGACACCGCCGACACCAGCCTGGGCATAGCGGGCCGGGGCGTTGCCCGGGTAGACCTGGATTTCGGCAATGTCGTGCAGGGTGTAAAAGCTCAGGTCCACGCCGCCGTAGATCGGATCATTGAGCAGCATGCCATCCAGGTAGACCTGCACCTGTTTGCCGGTGGAACCACGGATCGATACGGTGGAGTAGCTGCCTAGTCCGCCGGTCTCCCGAATCTGCACGCCGGTTTGCGTGCTGAGGGTGTCGGCCAGGGTGGTGGTGGTATTGTCGAACTGCTCCCGTGTCACCACGCGCACTACGCTGGTTTCCTCAGAGGGCGTCAGTTCTGCGGCACGATTAAGCGGTTTTTCGGTCACAATCACGGGTGCCAGCGTGTTGCTGCTGGATGCATCTGCATCCGCCAGGCACGGCAGCGGGCCGCCGAGCAGGCACAGGGAAACCAATGTGTACGTTGGCCGTTTCATGACGCCTCTGATACGCATGCAAAAGGCCTGACCTCCAGAAAGGTCAGGCAGTGTGTGCGAGCTATCAAAGGGGAAACAGGGTTGGACAATACCCCACGCCACTGCCCACCGCAGTTGCGTTGATAGCCGGTGGCAGGCCGGTCTCCGGGCTCTCGGTCGGGCGATAAAAAACTCGCCCCGGAACAGACGCCTTCCCGCTTGCGCAGTGGCTGGCCGATGGCCTGTCTGTCCCTGAACCGATTACCGTTGCGGGGGCAGCGCTGGCTTTTCACCAGTCTTCCCGTTTAATCTCCGCTCCTGAAATCGGGAGCGGTGACACCTGCCACGGATTGAATTCGATGGCGGCAATCCTAGTGACCATGGGCGAAAAGTCAATCGCTAACCGGGATCACGAGAGGCATACAGCGACATTTGAGGAGCCAGTAAATGTGCCAAAAATCGAGAAAAATGTCGGCTTTTTGTCAGCTTCTTCTGTGTTTTTTGCTCGGCGTGCTGGTGGTCCCCGGGGCTTTTGCGGACCGTTGTGTGCAGGATGATCTGGACAGAAAGGTGTGCCTGGAAAAACCGGCAGACAGAATTATTGCGTTGTCTCCTGGTGCCACCGAGCTGGTATTTGCCGCCGGTGCCGGGGAGAAAATGGTGGCGGCGGTCAGCTTTAGTGATTACCCGCCGGCGGCCGAAAAGCTGCCTCGGGTCGGCAGTTACAATCGCCTGGATATGGAAGCCATTCTTGCCTTGAAACCAGACTTGGTTATTGCCTGGAAAAGCGGCAACCCGCAGTCCCAGACCGAGCAATTGGCGTCTCTGGATGTGCCGGTATATTTCAGTGAGCCCCGCCGGTTTGCCGATGTCAGTACCACGCTTGAGCGTTTTTCCATTTTGGCGGGTAGCGAGCAGACAGGACAGGGCGCAGCGGATGCATTCCGTAGTGGTATTGCTGCCCTGCGTGAGCGTTACGCAGAAGCGGCGCCGGTGACGGTGTTCTATCAAATCTGGCAAGAACCGCTGATGACAGTGAACGGGCAGCACCTGATCAGTGAAGCGATCCAGCTCTGCGGGGGCGTGAATGTGTTTGCGGATCTGCCTGCACTGGCGCCGCGTATCAGTGTCGAGTCTGTACTCGCGAAAAACCCGGAAGCAATTCTGGCCGGTGGTATGGGGGAAGATGACCCCAGCTGGCTGGACCCCTGGAAACGCTTCTCTTCTCTGCAGGCGGTGAAGAACGGCAACCTTTTCTTTGTTGCGCCTTCTACGCTGCAACGCCCCACGCCGCAGATGCTGCCCGGTACCCGGGCCTTGTGTCGCCACCTGGAGGGTGCCCGTGCCCGCCGCTAGGCCCGTCTTTCCGTTATTGCTGCTCGCAGCACTGGGGCTGTTGGCCATGCTGGTGTCTCTGGCGGTGGGCAGTGTCGGTATTACCCTGCCGGAACTGTGGGCGGTGCTGACTGGTGGCGGTAATGATTTGCACCGGGAACTGGTTTTTTCATTGCGCGCCCCGCGCGCCTTGGCCGCTTTTGCTACCGGCGGGTTATTGGCGCTGGCGGGTGCCTTGATGCAGGTGCTGTTGCGCAACCCGTTGGCGGACCCGTATGTGCTGGGTATTTCAGGTGGTGCGGCGGTGGGGGCGCTGCTGGCCATGTTGCTCGGCGCGGGCATGGCGCTGGTCTCCGGCTCGGCGTTTATCGGTGCCATGGTGTCTACGATGCTGGTGTTCGGGCTGTCTCACGGGCAGGGCAGCTGGACGGCGGCCCGTCTGTTACTGACTGGCATCGTGATCGCTGCAGGCTGGGGGGCGGTGATTACGTTCCTGCTTACCATGAGCCCGGCGGACAGGTTGCCGGGCATGCTGTACTGGTTGATGGGTGATCTCAGCTATGCGCGGTCGCCGGTGCTTGCCTGGTTGGTGTTGGTGCCCGCGTTATTGGTGATACTGCCGGTGGCGCGCAGCCTGAATGTGCTTGCCCGTGGCCCCATGCAGGCGGCGGCACTGGGTGTCTCTGTCCGGTCCTTGTCGTGGGGGGTGTATGGCCTGGCGAGTCTGCTGACCGGCGTGGCGGTGACCACCGCTGGCAGTGTGGGGTTTGTGGGGCTGATTGTGCCGCATATGCTGCGCCTGGTGCTGGGCAATGACCAACGCGTAATCCTGCCTGCCAGCGCGCTGGCCGGCGGGGCACTACTTACGCTGGCAGATACGTTGGCGCGCAGCCTGTTGTCGCCGGTGCAGTTACCGGTGGGAGTGATTACGGCGTTGCTGGGTGTGCCCACGTTTCTTTACCTGCTGTATCGGAGCCGGTGATGGCGGTACTGGAAGCCAGAGAGCTGGTTGTCGATATTCCCGGGCGGGCCAGTGGTGCGCCTTTCTCGGCACGTATTCTGCCGGGACAGCGTTGGGGCGTGTTGGGTCCAAATGGCGCGGGCAAAACGTCGCTGTTGCATACCCTGGCGGGGTTGCGGGCGCCTCGACAGGGCCAGGTGTTACTGGACGGCGAGCCCCTGAATACACTTCGCCCCCGTGATATCGCGCGTAAGCTGGCGGTGGTGTTTCAGGATCGCCAGGAGAGTTTTCCCGCCACGGTGTTCGAATCGGTGCTAATCGGACGGCACCCCTTTCTTGCGCCTTGGCAACAGGAGGGCGCGGACGATGTACGCCTGGCCCACCAGGCCATGGATACCTTTTCCTTGTCGCTGTTGAGGGATCGTTTGTTGCAGACCCTCTCTGGAGGGGAGCGGCAGCGTGTTGCAATTGCTACAGCGATGGTTCAGCAGCCCGCCATCTGGCTGGCTGACGAACCCACTAACCATCTCGATTTGCACCATCAGGTTGCGGTAATGGAGCTGCTGGAACAGCAGGCCGAGCAGGGAGCTGCTGTATTTATGTGCTTGCACGATCTCAATCTGGCGGCTCGTTGGTGTGACCATTTGTTGTTGATTTATCCCGATGGCGAACTGTGTTTTGGTGCTGCCGATGAGATGCTGGACGTGTCTGCCCTGGAACGTTTGTATGACCAGAAACTGGCCGTTGCTCATGTGAATGGCGCCCCGGTTTTTGTGCCTGCGTAACAAGAATTGAAACGAAAAAATACATGGAGAAAAAATGAAGGCAGACCCGAAAAGCCCGGAGCGCCATGCGTACCGCATGGCCAAAAAACAGGAAATCATGCGCGACCGTATCGCCAATGCCGACAAGGAGCAGGGCATCCTGCTGGTGTTGACCGGACCGGGCAAGGGCAAAAGCAGTTCCGGTTTCGGGATGGTGGCGCGGGCGTTGGGCCATGGCATGAAAGTGGGCGTGGTGCAGTTTATCAAAGGCGCTTTCAGTACCGGCGAAGAAGCGTTTTTCCGAGAACTTCCCAATGTGGATTATCACGTGATGGGCGAAGGCTATACCTGGGACACCCAGGACCGGGAGCGCGACGTGGCGGCCGCCAATGCCGCCTGGGATATCGCCAGTGCCATGCTCCAGGACGATAGCTACCACATGGTGTTGCTGGATGAACTCAATATCGCATTGCGCTACGAATACCTTGATCTGGATCGGGTGCTGGACGACCTGCAAAATCGCCCGGCCATGCAGCACGCCGTGGTCACTGGCCGCTATGCGCCGAAGGAACTGATTGAACTGGCGGATACGGTGACCGAGATGAAAGTGGTGAAGCATGCGTTCAAGGATCTGGGGGTGAAGGCGCAGAAGGGCGTGGAGCTTTGAAAAAAGCTACAAGCTACAAGCTTCAAGCGACAACGCGGAAAATCGATCACGGGCTGAAGTGTTATAAAACGCGAATAAACCCTGGTCTCTGCGTCGCGGAGATAATGGTGCCGTTTACTCCATGCCTTTCGGCGTGTTGCAGCTTGAAGCTTGAGGCTTGCTGCTGATGGCTACCCTGATGGTGCAAGGCTGCACCTCCGATGCGGGAAAGAGCACGGTGGTGGCGGCGTTGTGTCGGTGGTTTGCCCGGCGCGGTTATTCGGTGGCGCCGTTCAAGCCGCAGAACATGGCATTGAACAGTGCGGTGACCGTGGACGGGGGCGAAATCGGACGTTCTACCGCATTGCAGGCTCTGGCCTGCGGAGTGGAGCCACACAGTGATATGAACCCGGTGTTGCTCAAGCCGCAGACCGACATGGGCGCGCAGGTCATTATCCGCGGCCAGGTGCTGGGCAATATGCAGGCGCTGGATTACCACGCCTACAAGGAAACCGCCCGGGAGGCGGTGCTGGCGGCCTGGCAGGATTTGTCTTCCCGGTTTGATGTGATCATCGCCGAAGGCGCGGGCAGCCCGGCGGAAATCAATCTGCGCGATAACGACATTGCCAACATGGGCTTTGCCGAAATGGTGGATTGCCCGGTAATCTTGGTGGCGGACATTGATCGCGGCGGTGTCTTTGCGCACCTCACCGGTACGCTGGATCTTTTGTCGAAAAGCGAGCAGCAGCGCACCCTGGGGTTTGTGATCAACCGTTTCCGTGGCGACCTTTCCTTGCTGCAGGGAGGCCTGGACTGGCTGGAAGAACGCACCGGCAAACCGGTGTTCGGAGTGTTGCCCTATCTCCACGGCCTGACCCTGGATGCGGAAGATGCGGTGGATGAACAGGGCGAACACGAAAGTGATGCGCTCAATGTGGTTGTCCCGCTGTTGCCGCGTATGAGTAACCACAATGATTTTGATCCCTTGCGTCTACATCCGCAGGTCAACCTGCGTTTTGTGAAAATGGGCGAGCCCTGGCCGGCGGCGGATCTGGTGATCCTCCCCGGCAGCAAGGCCACCCGTGCGGACCTGGCTTTCCTGCGTGAACAGGGGTGGGACAAACAGATCGAAAAGCATCTGCGTTACGGCGGCAAGGTGCTGGGTATTTGCGGTGGCTTTCAGATGCTCGGCGAACGGATTGATGACCCCCAGGGGCTGGAGAGTGACCCCGGTAGCAGCCAGGGGCTGGGCTGGCTGGCCATGAGCACCGAGTTGATAGCGGGCAAGCAGCTTGCCAACACAAAGGGGAAACTGCTGGCCTCAGGTTCGCCTGTTCAAGGTTACGAGATTCATAACGGCATTACCCGCGGAGAGGCTCTGAGCCGCCCCATGCTGATGCTGGGTGACCGATACGATGGGGCCATGAGTGAGGATGGCCAGGTGATGGGGTGTTACCTGCACGGTTTGTTTGATGTGGCAGACAGTGGCAACGCCATCCTTGCCTGGGCCGGTCTGCACGATAATCGCGGCGTAGATTATGCCGCTCACCGGGAGCAGCAACTGGACCGGCTTGCCGATATGGTGGAGAGCCATATGGACATGACGATATTGCAGGAAACCATCTCAAGGGCTGACTAGGCCGTCGCCCTCCCTCCTTCAGGCTGCAGTCCTGACCATGAAGCCAGAGCATTACGCTCAAGAGCTTCGTCTTTTGCTTTTCGTGAACTGGCTCTCTGTGCAGGGCTATTCACGGTGTTTCACTGCATTGAAATAACCGTGCTGGATGCTGGGGTCCTTGTTGCATACCTTCCCGCTAGCGTCGGTATTCCCTGGCTATCAGGCCGGCTGGAGGGCGCAAATATCAAATCTTTACACCCTGAATACCTTTCGGGATGCTGGATTTTCAGGTGGGCATATGGGTACAGCTATTGCCGGACCTTGATCAAGGACTCTCCAACAAGGAATGCTGTTATGAAAAGCGTACTGCTCTACTCCAGTCTCACAGCCTGCCTGATGCTTGCAGGCTGTGGTGATGAAGGCGAACAATCCGCCGGGCAACAGAAAGAGGCCGGCCAACCGGCGGTGGCGGAAAAGGCGCCGCAGAAAAAATCTGACAAGGCTCCGGCAGAGAAAGAAGGCCCCAAGCCCGCTGAAGCCGCTACCAAGGAAAGTAATCAGGCGCTGAAAGACTATCTGCCTTTCTCGGATAACACCTCCTTCGAGCTGGCCAACAAGGGCTTTATCGCTCCGTTGCCGCAAGCCATGATCAAGGGTGAAGACGGCAACCTGATCTGGGATCCGGCCAAGTACGATTTCATCAAGGAAGGCGCCGATGCACCGGACACCGTCAACCCCAGCCTGTGGCGCCAGTCCCAGCTGCTGAATATTTCCGGCCTGTTCGAAGTCACTGAGGGCATTTATCAGGTGCGTAATCAGGACCTGTCCAACATGACTATCGTGGAAGGTGACAAGGGCCTGACTATCATGGATCCGCTGATCTCTGCGGAAACAGCCAAGGTGGCTCTGGATCTCTACTATGAGCACCGGCCGGAAAAACCGGTCGTGGCGGTGATCTATACCCATAGCCATGTGGATCATTACGGTGGCGTGCGTGGTGTGGTTGACGAAGCCGATGTGAAAGCCGGCAAGGTAGAAATTTACGCTCCGGTGGGGTTCCTTGAGGCTGCCGTTGCCGAGAATGTCATGGCCGGTAACGTCATGAGCCGTCGTGCCAGCTACATGTATGGCAACCTGCTGCCGCCCAGCGAGGAAGGCCAGGTTGGCGCCGGCCTGGGCTCCACAACCTCTGCCGGTACGGTGACCCTGATCCCGCCCACCACGATCATCGAGAAGACCGGTGAAGTGCACAAGATTGACGGGCTGACTTATGAATTCCTCTATGCGCCGGGCTCCGAGGCGCCATCAGAAATGCTCTACTACATCAAGGAAAAGAAGGCGCTGAACACGGCCGAAGATTCCTCCCATACCCTGCATAACACCTACTCGCTGCGTGGCGCCAAGATCCGCGATCCGCTGGCCTGGTCCAAGTACCTGAACCAGGCACTGGACATGTGGGGCGATGAGGTGGAAGTCATGTACGCCATGCACCACTGGCCGGTGTGGGGGCAGGACAAGGTAAACGAACACATTGCCTTGCAGCGCGACATGTATCGCTTCATCAATGATGAAACCCTGCGCATGGCCAATCAGGGCTACACCATGTTGGAGATCGCAGAGCAAATCAAAGTGCCCGATGCCATCGCCAAGAACTTTTCCAACCGCGGTTATTACGGTTCCATCAGTCACAACGTGAAGGCTACTTATGTAATGTACCTGGGTTGGTTTATCGGCAACCCGGCGACCCTGCATGAACTGCCTCCGGCGGATGCGGCCGAGCGTTACGTGGAGATGATGGGCGGCGTGGATGCGTTGCTGGACAAGGCCCGTGACTACTTCGAAAAAGGGGAGTATCGCTGGGTAGCGGAAGTGGTCAATCATGCCGTCTTCGCCGATCCGGATAACCAGGAAGCCAGGAACCTGCAGGCCGACGCGCTGGAGCAGATGGGCTATCAGGCAGAAAGTGGTCCGTGGCGTAATTTCTACCTGAGCGGCGCCCAGGAACTGCGTAATGGTGTGGCGCAATTGCCGACGCCCAATACTGCCAGCCCGGATACCGTTCGTGCCATGGATGAGAGCCTGTTCTTCGACTTCCTTGGCGTCCGCCTGAACACCGAGAAGGCAGAGGGCAAGCACCTCAAGCTCAATTTCGTATTCACCGACAAGGACAAGTCCTTCGCGGTGGAAATGGTGCACGGTGTGCTGAACCACAGCGAGGGGCGTCTGTTTGACGATGCCGATGCCACCATCAACATGACCCGCGATACCCTCAATGGATTCATGCTCCAGGAGACCACCCTGGAAAAGGCCATTGAAGACGGCAAGGTGACAGTCGAAGGGGACCAGGACAAGCTCACCGAGTTGGTATCCTGTCTGGATGACTTCGAGTTCTGGTTCAATATCGTAACGCCATAGCGATGATTGAGAACGTGCAAAAGACATGCGCGTGAAGTAGCAGAGACGCCCGATTTCCGTGTCACCGGAATCGGGCGTTTTATTGTCGTCGAGAAAAATAGGCGGGGTGGATGAGTTGGGCCAGGTGGCCGGATTATGGTTTGTTAGACCGCAGCGGATGATTGTCCGGTGCTTGTACAGTGGGGTGTGTTGCTTGATTAGCAGGGGTGCGACGCTCTGCGTTTCCCTTGGACTGTGGCTGTGTTAAAACAATCAAAATAAAGAGTTTTATTCTCGGTCACGTCACCGCTGGAGATGTTGATGCACAAGGATGCAGTGCATGCAGGGCAGTCTGCCTACACGCCATTTTCCCTGAAGCTTTATGACCAGGCTGTTCTCGGCCTTTCCTGTCGCTGGGTATGGAAATGTCCATCCCGCTCCCTTCTTGTCCATTATCAGGAAAATATTAGCGCTAATCATCTGGATGTGGGTGTTGGTACCGGATATTTTCTGGATAAGGTCCGCTTTCCTGTGCCCTCGCCGCGGGTGGTGTTGATGGATCTGAACCCACATAGTCTGTCCTGCTGTGCGCAACGTATAGCGCGTTATCAGCCGCAGATCCTGCAACGCAATGTACTCGCTCCTATTGATTTTGACGGCCCGAGGTTTGATTCCCTGGCCATGAACCTGTTGTTCCATTGTCTGCCTGGCAGCTTGCCTGAAAAAGCCGTGGCGCTGGATCATCTTTTGCCGCTATTGAATTCGGGAGCACGGGTGTTTGGTGCCACTCTGCTACAAGGGGACGTACCCCGCTCTTTGCCGGCCAAAGGGCTGATGTCGCTGTATAACGCCAAGGGTATTTTTTCCAATCGGGATGACAGTGTGGTAGCCCTGCGTGAAGCGCTGGCGTCACGCCTGGATGATGTTCATGTGGAGGTTCAAGGTTGTGCGGGGATTTTTCACGGTCGAGTGAAAAAAACGCTACCGTAAAAATTGTTGGATGCATGGAAGAAAAGGGTGTTGTCACTTTATTTCAAGGAGAGGAACGTGATTAAAAAAATTAATATGATTGGGAGCGCGCTCTTGCTGGCATTGACGCCTCCCGCTACGGCGCAGGATGCGTCCAGCGCTGCCGCCCAGGCTAATAATCCACTGGCCAACATGACGGCTTTCAATATTCAGGATTACTACATCGGCGAGCTCACGGAATCCGATGATTCTGCCAATCAGGCCTGGCTGCGTTTTGCCAAGCCTTTCTCGGTGGGGGATTCCAAGTGGATCATGCGGGCGTCTCTGCCGATTAACACCTTTCCGACGCCGCCACGGGGGGAGAAGGAGACAGGTATCGGCGATCTGAATATGTTCGCCGCTTACCTGATTGATACCGGTAACCCGGCAGTCAGTTTCGGTATCGGCCCCCAGATAACGGCACCGACGGCGGGAAAAGATGAGCTCGGCAGCGAGAAATGGTCTGCCGGTTTTGCCAATGTGCTGTTTAACGCGAATTCCCCCAAGTTGCAGTACGGCTATCTGTTGACCTGGCAGGAAAGCTTCGCCGGTGATGATGCGCGTGATGATGTGAACATGGCGGCCTTCCAGCCGTTTGCCATGTATCAGCTGGGCGGTGGCAAGTATCTGCGTTCGGCGCCGATCTGGGTATTCGATCTTGAAGATGGCGACTACAGCATGCCCTTGGGGATTGGTATCGGCCAGGTCATCAAGAAGGACAAGACGGTCTATAACGTCTTCGTCGAACCCCAGTTTTCCGTGGCGGATGAAGGCCCGGGGCAGCCCGAGTGGCAGATTTACCTTGGCTTTAACATGCAGTTTCTGGACTGAGGGTTTCCTGGTGCCTGACAGGCAGGCGGTTTAGCAGGCGCACTTACGAACGATCCTGATGCGCAGTATCAGGATTTTGTGCCAAAGGAGCAGAAAATGAATATGAAAACGGTTTTCGGTTTGTCCATCGCTTTTCTGGTTGTGGGGTTGGTGGGTTGTAATGACCGGGATGCAGCGTCCACAGAAAAAACGGAAAACGCTGAAAAGACTCAGTTAGGAGCTGACACGGCATCACTGGATACCGGCGTGGGTAAAAATGGCATGGCACTGGCCAGCAGCCCGGCCTTTGAGACCAGCGGCGGTGAAATGGCCACTATGGAAAACGTGGTACGTGCAGAAACCGCAAAGTACCTGGCGGCAGAAACCCTGCAGAGTGGCCCCAATACTTTCCGTCACGAACGCCAGGGCATTGATCTGGACAACCAGACAGTGATTCGTTCCAACTTCGATGCCATCTATTCCTACGGCGTGTTCGATATCTCTGATGGCCTGACCATTACGATCCCGGAGTATGACCTGCTGCAACTGGTTCAGGTGCTGGATGAAAACTCGGTGACCATCGGGGTGGCTTATCCCGGTGATACGTTGAGTCTGGACAAGAGCGATGTGTCCTACGGTGACCATGTCTACCTTTTCATGCGCACCCAGCCGCGCAGTTATGATGAAAAAGGCATGGAAGAAATGCGCCAGCGGCAGGATGCCGTAACGGTCAAAGCCGGTTCAGCAAAACCCTATGTATCGGAAGTGAAATATGATGTGGATTCCTTCAACAAACTGCGGGGGGAGCTGATCACCCGGGCGGTAACGGAAGGAGTGATCGAGGAAGGCTTTATTGATGACATCAAGGATATCAAGACGCCACAGTACCAGATGATCAATCTGGCTGGCTGGGCGGGGCTGCCCGCCAAGCATGCCTATTATTTTGTAGTGCTGCCCGGTGATGGGGGCGCAAAAAAGGGTGAGCCCAGTAGCGTCACCTTTATGCCGCCCAATCTGCGTTACGAGGACTCGGGTTACTGGTCGATCACCATCTACGATGAAAAAGGCTGGGTGGTGACAGAGCCTTTCAATACCAACAGTAACAAGGCGGAGAAAAATGCCGACGGTTCTATCACCCTCAACTTCAATGGCGCAGAGGGTGTAAAAAACAATATCCAGGTGAAGGAAAACTGGAATGCCCTGTTCCGTTGCTACCTGCCGGTGTCCGTAGAGGAAATGGTGGAATACCGGAAGCGCTTCACCACCCAGAACAAGGTGCTTGCCGTCGAGTCATGACGTTGTTTGAGGCGCCCTAGCGCATGGGGTGGACGGTGACTCGTTCGCCCCAGAGTTCAGAGAGCTGCCGGTGAGCCAGGGACGGTTCGGCGCTGCTCCAGAACGTGGCGCTGCCTGCTTGTGGGCTATCGGATAGCAAATTGTGCATCTGCAGTCGCCGCACGGTTTCGCGGGCTACTGCCATATCGGTATTAACTACTTCCACGTGGGCACCCGCTGCCCGGCGAATCAGCGGCGCCAGAAACGCATAGTGGGTGCAGCCCAGAACGATATGATCCGCTCCTTTCTGGATCAGTGGCTGTACATAGCGGGCGACCAGGGTTTGGGTCGCTTCGCTGTCCAGCGCCAGCGCTTCGATCTGTTCAACCAGCCCGGGACAGGGCTGGATTTCCACGCGCACGTTTTCCGAGAACAGCCGGCTCAGGTTGTTGAACGACTCACTCTTCAGCGTCTGGCTGGTGGCCAGTACTCCGATAACGCCACTCTTGCTTTGCAGGGCCGCCGGTTTGATGCCTGGCTCGACGCCGATGATGGGCAAGGTGTAATCGGCGCGCAGCTGCCGGATGGCAGAGACCGTGGCGGTATTACAGGCGACCACAATGGCTTTTGCCTGGTTCTCCATGAGAAACCGGGTAATGGCATCGGAGCGCTGCTGAATATAGTGCTCTGATTTTTCCCCGTAGGGCGCGTGGATGGAGTCCGCCACGTAGAGCAGGTTTTCGTTGGGCAGCAGCTCGCGAATACGGCGGGCGATAGACAGGCCGCCGATGCCGGAGTCAAAAATGCCAATGGGGCCGGGGTGGGTCATACGACTATTCGGATGGAAACGAAGGCCCAAGGATATACCAAGACGGACAGGTATAGGAGCGTGCGCCGGCGCCAGGCGTGGTCAATGAAGGTTGCCAGCCGCGGAGCGGCATAAAAAAAGGCTCCCGAAGGAGCCTTTTTCTTGCGAGCCGTCAGCGATCAGTGATCGTGACCTTCCGGACCATGTACATGGCCGTGCTCTTTTTCTTCGGCGGATGCTTCACGCACGTCGGTCACTTCCACGGCGAAGTTCAGGGTTTCACCTGCCAGCGGGTGGTTGCCATCGACGGTCACTTCATCGCCTTCAACGGCGGTGATGGTGAAGACGCGCTGACCGGCTTCGGTCTGCGCCTGGAACTGCATGCCAGGCTGCAGGTTGTCTTCGTTGCCTTCAAAGGCGGTTTTCGGCACTTGCTGAATCAGCTGCTCGTGACGCTCGCCGTAGCCTTCTTCCGGAGTCACGGTGACGTCCAGCTTGTCGCCCGCGGCCTTGCCGACCAGCGCGTTTTCCAGGCCCGGAATGATGTTGCCGGCGCCGTGCAGGTACGCCAGGGGCTCGCCACGCTCGACGGAAGAATCGATGGTTTCACCGGCGTTGTTGGTCAGGGTGTAGTGGATGGACACTACGGCATTTTCAGAAATTTGCATGGAAACCCTTTAGGGGTAGATGAATTCGGAATAACAGGCGTGGCGGTCATGACGTTTTTCATGGCCTGATCGCGCCCTGTATTCAGGTCGGCGAACATTCTAACAAGACCGGCAAGGGCCTGACCAACCGGAGCCGGGCTGGCCCGACAGGCGTAAGGGGGCAGATTGCCCGGGTTGGCCCCGCATTTGCTACAGTACCGGCATGAATGCTGATGCTTCCTCTGACAATCCGGTACTGCAGGACCGCTTCGGGCGCACCATTGATTACGTGCGCTTGTCGGTGACGGACCGCTGTGATTTCCGCTGTGTGTACTGCATGGCGGAGGATATGACCTTTGTTCCCCGCGCCCAGGTGCTGACCCTGGAAGAGATGGGGCGGCTGGCGCGGGTGCTGGTGCAGCTGGGGGTAAAGCGCATTCGCCTGACCGGTGGCGAACCCCTGGTGCGCCGGGATGTGGCGCGGTTGATGCACGATATTGGTGCCATTGAGGGCCTGCGTGAACTGAATATGACCACCAATGGCGCTGGCTTACCCCGCCACGCACAGGCTCTGAAGGCGGCGGGGGTGGATCGGCTCAATATCAGCCTGGATTCGCTGGACCCGGCGCGTTTTCGGGCGCTGACCCGAACCGGTGATCTGCAGCAGGTAATTGCTGGCATTGATGCGGCACGGGCCGCCGGCTTTGAGCGGATCAAGCTCAACAGTGTGATCATGCGCGGTCGCAACCACGATGAAGTGCCGGCACTGGTGGATTTCGCCCTGGAGCGGGGGCTGGATATCGCTTTTATTGAGGAAATGCCCCTCGGACAGATCACCGAGCACGACCGGGAATTGGCGTTCGTGTCTTCGGCGGAGCTGCGCGAACAGCTGTCGGCACGGCTGGGGCTGGTGCCGCTGGCAGAAAAAACCGGAGGGCCATCGCGCTATTGGCAGGTGCCGGGCAGTGGCAGCCGCATCGGCTTTATTTCGCCCCATTCACAAAACTTTTGCCATTTGTGTAATCGGGTGAGAATTACCGCCGAAGGCCGTATGCTTCTGTGCCTGGGCCACGAACACAGTGTGGACCTGCGTGCGGTACTGCGGGCGCACCCCACGGAGGATGCCCCCCTGCGTCAGGCAATCATTGATGCCATGGCCATCAAACCGGAGCGGCACGACTTCAATCTGGCACCGGGCGAGCAACTGGTACGGTTCATGAATATGACCGGTGGTTGATACTGCTTTTTGCCCCTCTCCCTCCAGGGAAGAGGGGACGCTCCAGAAAGCCTTTAGTATGTAGCGTGCAAGCATGCTGCGTGTAGCGTGAATGCGTAACCAAGCGAGAGACCATGAAATCCCTACCTGAACTGTTTTCCAACAATGAAAAATGGCGCCACGAAATCGAAGAGCGCCACCCCGGCTTCTTCAAGGCGCTGGGTGAACAGCAGAACCCGGAATATCTGTGGATCGGTTGTGCCGATTCCCGGGTGCCAGCCAACGAAGTGGTAGGCATGATGCCCGGTGAGCTGTTTGTTCATCGCAATGTGGCGAACCTGGTCAACCACACTGACCTGAACCTGCTGTCAGTGCTGCAATTCGCCGTGGATGTCTTGAAGGTGAAACACATCATGGTGGTGGGTCATTACGGTTGTGGTGGTATCAAGGCGGCCATGGAAGATGTGCCCCATGGCCTGATCGACAACTGGCTGCGGCAGGTGCGCGAATTGTACCTGCGTAATCGCAAGAACCTGGCCGAGCTGCCGGATGACCAGGCGCGGGTGGACAAGATGTGTGAGTTGAACGTGGCTCGCCAGGTCATCAATGTGTCCAACACCACCGTGGTTCAGGAAGCCTGGCGTCGCGATCAGCCGTTGACCATTCACGGCTGGATTTACGGTATCGGTGATGGTCACCTGCGGGACCTGGATATCCAGATTCAGAATAATGGCGAGCTGCGCAGCCTGGAAACGGACGAATACGACAACTGCTCCGGTTAGGTGAGTGCCCTTGGTCGCTGTAATGAAATGATCAAGGGCACGGTACCGTTGACGATGGTTTTCAGTGATGATGGCCAGCACCGCCGTGCCCCTGGCCGGCGGATGCTGTGCCTGAGTCGTCCAGTAGTGCCTGCCAATCGTTTTCGCTCAGTGAGGGCAGGGCGCTGAGTAACGCCACCATGTCCCACAGGCTTTGCTCGTCGTGGCTTTTTCCCCAAGCGGGCATGCCGCTCATTTTGATGCCGTGCTTGATGACCCAATAGGCGCCTTTCGGATCATGAATCCCGTGTTCCGCCAATGCTGGCGGTTGCGGATACATGCCTTCACGCAGTTCGCTCTCCTCGATTCCCGGCGCCAGGTGGCAGCCCACGCACATGGCCTGGTAGTGCTCTGCGCCCCGACCAATTCGTTGCGGATCATCCAGGTCGTTGGGCACCGGAATATGTTTTGCACGCAGGTCAATGGAGCGGTGGCGAGCGGTACCGATGATTTTCTCGGTCACGCTCCAGTGCGGTTCGTCGGCCGCAAAATTGTAGCTGCCAGTGGCAATGACGATGCCGATGATGGCGGTGGCAAGCAGCGCGATAACGAGCAGAGTGCTAACGGTTTTCATCGTGTTCTCCCTGACAATGAAAGAATTGGTGGATGCGCCGGCCATGGCGGCCGGGCACATCCGTGGCAAGATCAGAACCAGAAACGGATGCCCGCAACAACGGTGCCTTCTTCCGTTTTTCCGCCGGCTGCCCGTGTCATGTCCGCCGTGTCGCCGTACTGTTTTTCCCAGTTGACCCCGATATAGGGCGCAATTTCCCGGCGAATTTCATAGCGCAGGCGCAGGCCGGCTTCCAGGCTGGCAAGCCCGTCGCCGATACCCAGTTCCGGGTCGTCCTTGCCATAGAGGTTGGCTTCGATCTCCGGAACCAGTATCCACTTTTGCGTCAGGAGCAACTCGTATTCGGCTTCCAGGCGCAGGTTGGTCAGGCCCTCTTCGCCGATAAACAGGTTGGCGTCCACTTCGAAGAGGTAGGGCGCGACGCCCTGAACACCGATGCTGGCCCAGTCCCGGTTGGGATCGTCCGGTTGCCAGTCTCGTCGCACGCCCAGCTGCCAGTCCCAGAAGGGAGCAAAGGCCCGGTTCCAGGCAAGGCGGGTTTCTGCTCCCTCGGTACTGGCGTCCTCACCGTCGTGCTCCGGATCCATTAACCGTTCGCCTTCGGTGCTGAAGTACAGCTTGTTCAGGTCGCCGCCATGCCAGCCGCTGGCTTCCCAGGCCATGACGGTGCCTTCATCGCTGTCACGGGCTTCCAGCTGGTCGACGATGACACGGGTAAAACGCGGTTCGTTTTTATTCATGGCCAGGGCTGGCGAGGTGGCCGCCAGTGTGATGCTGCCTGCCAGAAGCGTCATCAATGTTTTCATGAGCGGTGTCCTCCATGATCTTTGCCATGTGTGTCGTGCATGCCCGGTGTCTGTGTATCTGGCATGGAAGGGGTAGTGCTGCCATCAACGACGCGCACTTCCCGGAACATGCCTGCCTCCATGTGATAGAGCAGGTGGCAGTGATAGGCCCAGCGACCGAGGGCATCGGCGCGCACCAGGTAGCTGAGTTTTTCGCCGGGTTTGACGGTGATGGTGTGCTTGCGCAGCAGTTTCCCGTTACCCAGTTCCAGATCACTCCATAGTCCGTGCAAATGAATGGGGTGGGTCATCATGGTGTCGTTCACCAGGGTGATGCGCACCCGCTCGTGGTGGAACAGTTCCAGCGGTACGGAATCGGCAAACTTGATGCCGTTAAAACTCCACATGTACCGGTCCATGTTGCCGGTCAGATGCAGCACGATTTCCCGGTCCGCTTGAAGGCTGTCGATGGGGTTGTCGGGAGTGCTGCCGAGGGTTTCCATGTCAGCATAGGTGAGCACTTTCCAGGGCCGGTCACGCAGGCCAATGCCGGGGTCGGTCAGCATGTCGCCGGGCGCCATGGCGCGCATGTCGACGCCGGGACCAAATTCACTGGCAGGATGTTCGATGGCGCTGTCGCGTGGCGGCAGGTCCGGGTTGTTGCTGTCCACGGCAAAGGGAACCGGGCGGGCAGGGGATGTGCCGTGGTGTTTCATATCCCCCATTTTCATGCCGTCATGGTCCATGTCGCCATGACTCATGGATTGATGCCCCATGGATTGATGACCCGAAGCTTGATGGTCCATGGCGCCCATGCCCATTTCGGTGTGGCCCAGTGGCGGGGGCGCGTCCATGTCAGGCACCGCAGCGGAGCGGGCGGCATCCGGTGTTAGCGTGCCGCGTACGAAGCCGCTGCGGTCGATGCTCTGGGCGAACAGGGTGTAGGCCTGATCGGCTTTCGGGGCCACGATCACATCCAGGGTTTCTGCCACGCCCAGTCGGCATTCATGGAAATCCACCGGGTTTACCGGTTGGCCGTCCATGGCGACCACGGTCATGTCGAGGCCGGGAATGCGAATGTCGAAGAAGGTCATGGCGCTGGCGTTGATGAAGCGCAGTCGGATGCGTTCGCCGGGTTTGAATCGGCAGGTCCAGTTGTTGGCGGGGCTTTGCCCGTTCATCAGGTAGGTATAGGTGTAGCCGGTCACGTCCGCCAGGTCGCTCTGGCTCATGCGCATGCTGTTCCACATTTGCCGGTCCTTGAGCGTTTCGATCACCCCTTTGTTGCGGAAATCACTCAGCGTGTCGAATACGGTGCGCTCATTGAAATTGTAGTAATGGCTGAGTTTTTTCAGTGTGGCGTAAATATGCTGAGGATCTTCATCGCTCCAGTCAGAGAGCAGAATCACTTCGTCACGATCAACCGTGTGCGGATCCGGTTCGCGTGGATCAATAATGATGGAACCATAGATTCCGGTTTGCTCCTGAAAGCTGGAATGACTGTGATACCAGTAGGTGCCACTTTGTTTCACGGTAAAGCGATAGGTAAAGGTTTCGCCGGGGGCGATGCCATCGAAGGACAACCCCGGCACGCCGTCCATCTGGAAGGGCAGCAGAATGCCGTGCCAGTGTATGGAGCTGGTTTCAGGCAACAGGTTGGTCACCTTGAGGGTGATGGTGTCACCTTCTTTCCAGCGCAGGGTCGGGCCGGGAATACCGCCATTAATGGTGGTGGCCGGGCGGGTCTTACCGGTGATATTGACGTCGGTTCCGCCCAGCGTCAGGTGAAAAGTATCACCGGTGAGGGTCGGGGCGCCGGTATGGCCCTGGCTGGCCAGTAGTTGACGGGCGTTGAGGCCAAGCCCCAGCCCGGCGGCACCCAGTGCCAGGCCCTGCACGAAACGACGTCGTGGCAGGGAAATCTGCGATTGCGTTTTCATTGGAATACTCCTGTTTGTTTGAGAAAAAAATCAGCTCAAACAGACAGGGACGGTGGGCGTAACGGCAGGCGGTGGATACCGGCGTGAACCGTTGTAATGAGGGAGTCTGTGCCGGGGGGCGAGGGGATAAAGGCATTTGCCACGAAGGCCGCGTCACTGGCAGCGGTGATCTGGCACAGGGTGATGCATTGGCAGCTGTCGCTGCCTTCGCAGGCCTGCATCTGCGCCATGTCGTGGCCGGCGGTCATGTCACCGTTGGGCCTGTCGGCAGAGTGGTGACAGTGTGTCATGGAGGAGGGCGTCATGGGGCTGTCGGTAGCCGTGGACATGGCCATGGTGAGTGTATTGGCAGACAGCAAGCTGCTCACCACCATCAGGGTGGTGGCGAGCAAGGTGGCGATCATCGCCCGGCATTGTCTTCTCGATACACGTGACATACTTGCATTATTGACCTTGGGGTAACCCCAAGGTCAAGCGGTTCGGATCAGTGAATTGATGACCACACTGGCGGCGATGATCACCAGTAGCACGGCGGTGGCTCGCTCCACCCAGTGGTGGTGGTCGCGTAACCAGGGCAGAAAGCGGCTGCGTCCCAGCAGGATGGCCACCAGCACATACCAGCCGCCATCGATAAACATGGCGGTGAGTACGATCTGGGCCCGGGCGAGGTGGGTCATGTCCGCTTCAAGAAACTGGCTGAACACGGCGAGGAAAAACAGGGCCACCTTGGGGTTGAGGAAAGCCACCATGAATCCGTCCCAGGCGGCGCCGTGAAGCACGCTGCTGCGCTCGCCTGAATCGGCGGGGGGCAGCGGCGCCCGGCCCGCCTGCCAGCTTTTCCAGGCCATCCACAACAGGAACAGGGCCCCGGCCATGGAAAAAAGCTGCTCCAGTACCGGGTAGCGGTGGAACAGGATGGCCATACCGGTGACGGTGGCCGCCGCCCAGATGCCGATGCCAAGGGCGTGGGTCACGCCTGCGATCGCGCCGGCCCGGTGGCCTCCGTGTAGGGTGTGGCGGGTCACCACCGCCAGGCTAATGCCAGGGGTCATGGCCCCCAGGGCACAGATGCTGGCCAGCAACAGCCAGTCGTGGAAGGGAAGCATTCAGGGTCTCGTTACGCGCAAAGCCGACACTTTAGCGGGTTGCCATGACAGGTTGAAGAGAGGAGCCGCTTCGAGCTGCCAGCGTTGAGCTACGAGTGAAAACAGCAAGATCTTAGAAACTTCTGGGTCGCGGGCAGGGCCCTGGCTTTATATGGAGCCCTTTCCGCGACTCGAAGCTGGTAGCTCGCAGCTAGAAGCTGATTAATTCCCCGGATGGTGGCTGAACACCTCGGTGCCTTCGTCATCGAACAACAGCACATCGTAGGCGTCTTTGCGGTCGCCCATTTCCATGCCGGGGGAGCCTGCGGGCATGCCGGGGACGGTGAGGCCTTTGCCTTCGGGGCGTTCTTCCAGCAGGCGGTCCACGTCGCTGGCGGGGACATGGCCTTCAATGGCGTAGCCGTCGATAAAGGCCGTATGGCAGGACCCGGTGCCGGGCAGGATGCCGGCTTTTTCCTTGATGGATTGCAGGTTCTGCTGCTCGTGGACATTAGCGGTGTAACCGTTAGCTTCCATGTGCTCAACCCAGGCGCCGCAGCAGCCACAGGTGGGGGATTTATACACTTCCAGTACTTTGTCGGTGGTGGCTGCCACCTTGGCGGGCGGTTGGTTGGCAGAGGGGGTTTCTGCCGGCGTCGTTACTTCTTCGCCACAGGCGGTCATCAGTAGGGTAGTTAAAACAATCAGTATTTTTTTCACAGCAAGTCCTCATCATTGTTTGCGTGTTGCGTGTTGCGTGTTGCGTGTTGCGGTCAGTCTACAATCAGTGTGCCTTGATACATCTGCATTTGGCAGGTGAATCGGAAGGTTCCCGCCGGCAGGTGATTCAGGGTCAGCGTGGTGGTTTTGCCGGTTTCCAGAAATTCACTGGTGTCGAGCCCCTGAAATATCACCTGCTCGGCACAGGGTGATGGATCGCGCCGGTCGAAATGCAGGGTCAACGATTCGCCGGCGTTGGCGCGAATGGAGGCCGGAGTATAGACCCCGTCTTCGACAATAATGGTGGTTTCGTGGGTGGCTGACGGTGCGGCGGTTTTGCGCTGCGATAACCAGAACCACCAGACCACCAGCGCCATCAACATCAGGCCGGCCAGATTGACGAGAATATTCATGGTGTCGTCTCCCGGGGTTTGCGGGCGGTAAGTATGACGGACTGCTTGTGCATGGTGGCGCCGAGTACATCGACGCTGTCTTCCGCGAAGGTGGCCAGCGTGGTGTCGGTAAACCCGGCCTGTTCCAGGGCGTGCTGCAGCTCTGGTCCGTGGTAGGTGGAAAAGCCGTGCTGGAAGACGGGCAGGCTGGCCATGCTGTTGTGATCACGCAGGCCCAGCACCAGGGTGCCGCCGGGGCGCAGCAGCAGGAACAAGGCGTGCAGGGCCGGTGCGAGCGGTTGCCAGAAATACACCACGTTCACCGCAACGATGCGGTCCATGGCGGCGGGCGCCAGGGGCGCGTCGGTGAGCGCGCCGTGGATAAAGGCGGCGCGGGTTTCGCCCAGGTAGCGTTCCCGGGCGCGCAGCACCATGTCGCGGGAGGCATCCAGTCCGGTGTACTGCAGGTTATCCGCCTGCGCCAGCAGGCCGGGAAGGTGGCCGGCTCCACCGGGACCAATTTCCAGAATCCGGTCCCCGTCGGCGGGGGCCAATGCCGCATAGGCGGCGAGAATCACCGGGCTGTTACGGTCATCCATGTTGTCTGCGACTGTGTTGCCTTCCTCGCCGTTGGGGTGACGCAGTTGGGCGGCAAGTTGTTCCGGTGTCATGGGGTCGTCCCGTTCGTGTGTTTGGGTTTGAAAAGCCGTAACCGGTTGGCGTTGGTGACCACGGTGACGGAGCTTAGCGACATGGCGGCCCCGGCGATCACCGGGCTTAGCAGGCTGCCGGTGAGCGGGTAGAGTATGCCGGCCGCCACGGGCACGCCCAGGCTGTTATAGACAAAGGCGCCAAACAGATTCTGTTTGATATTGCGTACCGTGGCGGAGGAAATCGCCATGGCATCGGGCACGCCATGCAGTGAGCCCCCCATCAGGGTGATGGCTGCGGATTCGATGGCCACGTCGGTGCCGGTGCCAATGGCAAAGCCCACATCTGCCTGGGCCAGGGCCGGGGCATCGTTGATGCCATCGCCGACCATGGCTACGGTGCGGCCTTCACGCTGCAGGGCCTGCACTTTTTTGGCCTTGTCTTCCGGCAGCACTTCCGCCATCACCTCATCCACGCCGGCCTGCTCGGCAATGGCGTTGGCACTGGCGGCAATGTCGCCGGTGATCATGATCACTTTCAGACCTTGCGCCTTGAGGCGGGCGATGGCCGCTTTGGAATCTTCCTTGATCCGGTCCGCCACGCCAATGATGCCCAGCAGCGCATGGTCGCGGGCGAGAAACAGTGGCGTGGCGCCTTGTGCGGTGAGGCTGTCGCTGTTCAGGTGGATTTCGACCCCTTCGCTTTCCAGCCAGCGGCGGTTACCCAGGCGCAGGGTCTGGCCATGGTGTTGCGCGCGGACCCCCTTGCCGTTATAGGCATTAAAGCCGGTGACGTCGGCAAGGGTGAGCTGGCGTTCCTGCGCGGCCTGCACAATGGCATGGGCAAGGGGGTGTTCGGAGCCTGTCTCCAGGCTGGCGGCCAGTGCCAGTATGGTGTTCTCCTGCTCACCGTCGGCACAGAGCATCGCGGTCACGGCCGGTTTGCCTTCGGTGATGGTGCCGGTCTTGTCGAGAACGATGGTATCCAGCTGGCTGCTGGTTTGCAGGGCTTCCCCCTGACGAATCAGGATGCCGTATTCTGCCGCCTTGCCCACGCCGACCATCACGGACATGGGCGTGGCCAGGCCCAGCGCACAGGGGCAGGCGATGATCAGCACGGTGGTGGCGCTGATCAGCATGTGTGTCAGGCGCGGTTCCGGGCCCAGATTGAACCACACCAGGGCGGCGGCGATGGCGATCAGCATGATGGTGGGCACAAAAATGGCTGACACCTGATCGGCGAGGCGGCCGATCGGGGGCTTGCTGCCCTGGGCTTTTTTCACCAGTGCGACGATGTGTGAAAGGGCGGTGTCCCTGCCGACGGCGGTGGCGGTGTAAAGCAAAGAGCCACCTTCATTGAGTGTGCCGGCGCTGACTTTGTCGCCAGCGCTTTTGCTGACGGGCATGGGTTCGCCGGTGAGCATGGATTCATCAATGCGGCTTTCGCCTTCTTTTACCGTGCCGTCCACGGCGATTTTTTCGCCGGGCCGAACCCGGAGAATGTCGCCGGTCCGCACTTGCTCTACGGGGATGTCCTGTTCCTGTTTTTCCTGATTCGGGCCATCACGGATCACGCGGGCGGTTTTGGCGCCCAGATCCAGCAGCCGTTTCACTGCGGCGCTGGTTTTGCCGCGGGCGCGCACTTCCAGCGCCTGGCCGAGATTGATCAGGCCGATGATCATGGCGCTGGCTTCGAAATAGACATGCCGGGCGGCTTCCGGCAGTGCGGCGGGCACCAGTACCACAACCATGGAATACAGCCAGGCCGCACCGGTACCCAGCGCGATCAGGGTGTCCATGTTGGCGTTGTGGTTGCGGAATGCTTTCCAGGCGCCGACAAAAAAGTGGCGCCCGGCGGTGGCCAGCACCGCCAGGGTGAGCAGGCCGATGCCCAGCCAGATCCACTGACTGGTTTGCCCGGCGCGGACCATCATGTCGCCGCCCAGCAGGCCCCAGGCCATCAACGGGCCACCCAGGCCGAGCCCCAGCGCCATGTGGCGAAGAAGGGTGTGGTAGTGGGCCTGCTCGCGGGCCTCCTGCTGTTCCTGTTGGTCTGCGCTGTTATCTACAAGCTCGGCGCCATAACCGGCATCGCTTACCGCGCTGATCAGCGTCTCGGTGCTGGCGGTGCCGCTGACCTGCACGGTGCGGTCGGCGAAATTCATGTCGGCCTTGTCTACACCGGGCGTGTTGCGCAGGGCATTTTCAATGGTGCGCACACAGGATGCGCAGGTGGCGCCGCTGATGCTGAGTTGCACCGATTGCGCGGGGGTAACAGCGGCAGCTTCCGGTTTATCCGGATGATCATGCTGGTGGTCGTCGGCGCTGTAACCCGCCTGCACCAGCGCGTCCTGAAGGACGTTTCTGGAGGCGCTTCCTGTCACGGTAACCTGCTGGGCATCCAGGTCCACAGTCACGCTTTCTACACCCGTAATCTGCTCCAGTGCCGCGCTGATGGTGCGGCTGCATCCCTTGCAGGTGGCGCCACTGACCGGCAGGGTCTGTGTCCGTGTTGGCATTGGCATGGTGGCTCCTGTGAAGCGATGTGATGCCAGAAGGTGATGTCAGTCTGTATTGTGAAACCTGTGGGTAACCCCAAGGTCAATCACGTGCTATAAATTGCTGGTTACATTGAAAATTTTTATAAAAACGTCATAAAGACGGAACCATAACAACGCAAACCGCTCAATAAGACTACATAGTGTGGCCATCTTGGATGCCGAATTTTTCGATATCAGTGAGGACGATTTATGTTTAAGAAAACATTGCTTGTGTCAGGTATTGCTCTGGCCGTTTCTGCTCCGGCCATGGCGGCGCAACAAACGTCAGCCGTCCGTGATAACGGTTTTTCCTACAGCTACGGCCAGTTGGCCTACGATCGCTGGGATCTGGATAACGATGTGGATGTGGACGCGCTGAGCGCGGAAGGGTCCTTTGCGCTGGATGAGCACTTGTTCCTGCGTGGTAGCCTGGGTTTCTTTGATGGCGACTATGGTCGCAATGGCGATCTGGACGGCACCCGTCTTTCCGGTGGTGTGGGCTTCCACACTCCGTTGCAGCGTGGTCTGGACTTCGTGACCAGCGCCGACATTATTTACGATGATCGTGATTATGATCCGGGCCGGTCCGACGACGAAATCGGCTTTGAAGTGCGTGGCGGTGTGCGTCATGCCACTACCGAGAAGCTGGAACTGTCCGGTGGTCTGGCGTACCAGGATCTTTACGATGATGACCTGGGCGTCTACGGCCAGGGCCTGTTCAAGGTAAGCCAGGCGGTTGACCTGGGTGCACGCGTCATCGTGGGTGGTGATCGTGATACCTACGGCGTGTTCGGCCGCTACAACTTCTAAGGCCGCTCGTTCCAAGAGAGTTTGTCTGGAAGTAAAAAGCCCCGCCGGGTGAGAGCCTGGCGGGGCTTTTTTGTGGGTCTTTGTTGAGCTGGTTGTTTGTGGGTTTGGTAGGTCAGCTTTATCCGAGGAGGCAGCCGCTCATAAGGCTGCACGGGTTATTTGCCTCAGGCGTCCGGTCTCCTTGGCTGAATGTCGGATTACGCCTTTCAGGCTAATTCGACCTACCTTGTATCTTCATCGACGGGCATCTGGCGGGTGATGCTGACGGTGGTGAGCCAGGCTTTGATCGGGGCCCAGCCTTTCTCTTCGCTTTGCTTGATTGAGCCGGCGATGCCCGGGTTGATCTGGTCCCAGCGGGCTATCACAGCGGGGTCCATGGCCTGCACAGCATCGAGCAACGCGGTTTCATTAACGGCGAGGCTGAGGGCGGGGATCAGCAGCCCTTCTTCCTGTTCGCTGGTCAGGTCGTGCAGTTGCTGCCAGTGCGCCAGGGTCTCCATCAGGCCGCATTGCAGTGCCAGCCCGTTCAGGGAGCGATCCAGCAGCAGCTGCTGATAGTCGGCGAGCAGTTGTTCGCCGGCCAGTTTCAGGTACTGGCGCCGCCGGGCGGGAATGCCTTCTTCACCGGTGAACGCTGCCAGCGCTTTGGGGCTTTCGGTGGTGCCGTTGAGTACCACGCTCAGGGCGGCAAAACCGAGGCTGGCTTCCGCCGGGTCGGTGGCGCCGTGTTGGCGGCGCAGGTTCTGGCGGGTTAGCTCCAGATAGGGATCACTGATCAGTCCGGATTCCGGCCACTCGGGCAGGGTATCCAGATAGCCGGGGTATAGCGGCCAGCTGTCCAGCCGGGCCAGGGTCGCCTGTCGGTTGGCGCTCCCGTCCTGCTGGCAGGCACGGCTGGCCAGCAGCAGGTACTGGCTGGCAAAGCCCTGGTACCACTGCGTCAGGGCATCGCGCAGTGCGGTCAGGTTTTCCTCGTTCGGGCTTTGCTCGAACCGGGTTAGTGCCTGTTGCCATGCCGATGCGGTGGTAGTGAAGCGCTCGTCTGCCTGTTGTTGCCACGCTGCAGCGGGAACCTCGGTCAGGGTGCCGTCACTGACTGGTCGGGGTGCAGACCCGGCGTCGTCATTGGTGTTGTTGTCGCAGGCCAGCAACAGGCTGGTCAGCAATGCCATAAAGAGAAAACGCATAAACAATTCCGGTTAGCGCAGGCTGATCACGGGCCAGCCCTGTTCCCGGGCTTCGCGCTCAAGGGCGCTGTCCGGATCCACGGCCACCGGGTTGTCGACCTTGCGCAGCAGCGGCAGGTCGTTATGGGAGTCGCTGTAGAACCAGCTGTTCTCCAGGGTTTCATCGTTGGCGTTCAGCCATTCCGCCAGCCGCTCCACCTTGCCTTCGCGGTAGCTGGGGGTGCCGGCCACGTTGCCGGTATAGCGCTCGCGGCGGCACTCTGCGACGGTGGCAATCAGGTGGTCCACACCCAGCCGGTCCGCCAGTGGGGCGGTCACGAAGTCGTTGGTGGCGGTGATGATCATCAGGGTGTGGCCCTGGTCGCGGTGTTTCTGCAGCAGGGTTTCGGCCTTGGGTAGCCACATGGTGTCGAGTTTTTCGGCGAGAAACTGTTCACGCCAGAAATGCAGCTGGGCCATGTCGTTGTCGGCCAGCACTTTCAGGGAAAAACGCAGGTAAGCCATGATATCCAGACGGCCATTCTGGTAATCCACGTAGAACTGGTCGTTGGTTTCCTTGTAGAGCTGCTGGTCAACAATGCCTTTCTCTACCAGCCAGTCTCCCCACAGGTGGTCGGAATCGCAGCCGATCAGGGTGTTGTCCAGGTCGAAAATCGCGAGCGTCATGGCCTCTCCTTAAATGAAGGGGTCATTTTATGCGAAGCTGATGACAAGTCATACCGGCGGATTCATTGAGTCCGGGGCTCCCTGAGTTTGTTTTGGTGCGTTTGTTGCACGGTTGTGCATTGATCGCAGGTTGCCCGGCAAGGTTTAATGGGCTGACAAGGAGCCAGAGTCCACGATTGCGCGTGGATTCGAAGAGACAACATGACAGGCATTATTGATGACAAAGGGTTTCGGCTGAATGTCGGGATCATTATTGCCGGCCAGGATGGCCGGGTTTTCTGGGGTCGCCGGGTGGGCAACCGTGATGCCTGGCAATTTCCCCAAGGCGGCATGATGCCCGGGGAGTCCCCGGAAGAGACGCTGTTTCGTGAACTGGAAGAAGAAGTGGGGTTGTTGCCGGAACATGTGGAGATTATTGCCAGTACTGAAGGCTGGCTGACCTATCGTTTGCCGCGCCGGTTTCTGCGCCGGCCCCGTAATCGCCCGCACTGTATCGGCCAGCGGCAGAAGTGGTTTTTGCTGCAGCTGACGGCGGAGGAGCAGGCCATCGACCTGTTCGCCAGCGATAGTCCGGAGTTCAAGGACTGGCGCTGGGTCAACTACTGGTATCCGATTCGCAAGGTGGTGCATTTCAAGCGCGGGGTCTATGCCCGTGCCTTGCGTGAACTGGCTCCGGCCCTGAAGAAAGGGGCGCCAGGCGCGCGTTCCCCGAACCCTTCTACATCTGGAGACTCGTCCGATGCTTGAGACCCTGCGGCGTATTGTTCAGGAAGTGAACAACGCGGCGGACATCCCCAGCGCGCTGGATTTGATGGCCAAGCGGGTACGCGATGCCATGGGCACGGAAGTGTGCTCCATCTACCTGCGCGACGAGGAAGAGCAGCGTTATGTGCTGATGGCCTCGGAAGGGTTGAAGCAGGAAGCGGTGGGCAAGGTGAGTCTGGGCTTGTCTGAAGGGCTGGTGGGGCAGGTGGGTCTGCGTGAAGAACCGATCAACCTGGAGGACGCTTTTACTCACCCCAAATTCCATTATCTGGCGGAAACCGGGGAGGATGCCTTCCATGCTTTCCTGGGTGTGCCGGTGATGCATCACGGCAAGGTGCTGGGGATCATGGTGGTCCAGCAGCGCGATGTTCGCCGTTTCGACCAGAGCGAAGAAGCCTTCCTGGTGACGATCTCCGCCCAGTTGTCGGCGGTGATTGCCCACGCCCATGCCTCGGGTGTGCTGTTCGACCAGTTGGGCGGGGGCGCCGATCTGCCCAGTTTCTATGACGGCCTGCCCGGTTGCCCTGGGGCGGCCATTGGCCATGGCGTGTTGCTGTTTCCGGAGGCGGACCTGGCCTCCGTGCCGGATCGGGTCGTTGCTGATGTGAGCGATGAAATTTCCCGGCTGGACGATGCGCTGGTGCGCGTGCGTCAGGAGATCCGTGATTTGGCCGAGCGGGCCTCTCGCTCGCTGGGGGCTGAAGAGCAAGCGTTGTTTGATGTCTATCTGCGCATGCTGGATCGCCACGCCCTGCCGGCGGAAGTAATTGCCCAGATTCGCGAAGGGCAGTGGGCCCAGGGTGCCTTGCGCACGGTGGTTGATGCCCATGTGCGCAATTTCGAAATGATGGATGACCCCTATCTGCGTGAACGGGCGGCGGATGTGCGTGACCTGGGCCGCCGGGTGCTGGCTCAGCTGCAGAGCCAGACCCGGCGCCATGTGATTTTCCCGGACGAGTGTATTCTGCTCGGCGAAGATATTTCTGCGCCCATGCTGATGGAAGTACCCCGTGAACGGGTGCGCGGCATTGTTACCACACGCGGCTCACGGAATTCGCACATGGCCATTGTGGCCCGTGCCATGGGTATCCCCACCGTGGTGGGCGCACAGAATCTGCCGCTCAAACAAATGGATGACAAGGAAATCATCGTCGATGGTTTCCGGGGCCGGGTGGTGGCCAATGCTTCCCCGGAGCTCAAACAACAGTTCCAGGAAATCATTGCCGAGGAAGAGAGTCTTCAGGCCGGGCTGGAAAAGCTGCGTGACGAACCGGCGCAAACGCTGGATGGCACGCGGATCAAGTTGCAGGTGAACACCGGCCTGATGACTGATATCAACCGGTCACTGGAACGGGGTGCCGAAGGGGTGGGCCTGTACCGCACGGAGATTCCGTTTATGGTGCGCGACCGGTTCCCGTCGGAAGACGAGCAGCGAGTGATTTATCGCGAGCAGCTGGCGGCGTTTGCCCCGCATTCGGTCACCATGCGGACCCTGGATATCGGTGGCGATAAATCCCTGAGTTACTTCCCCATAGAGGAAGAAAACCCTTTCCTGGGCTGGCGGGGTATCCGTGTCACCCTGGACCATCCGGAAATTTTCATGGTGCAGGTGCGCGCCATGATCAAGGCCAGTGAAGGGCTGAACAATCTACGCATCATGCTGCCCATGATCACCAGTGTGATCGAAGCAGAAGAAGCGCAGCATCTGATCCACCGCGCCTGGCTGGAAGTGCGCGATGAAGGGCTGGATGTGCCCATGCCGCCGGTGGGAGTGATGATCGAAGTGCCGGCGTCGGTGTACCAGGCCCGCGCCCTGGCCCAGCGGGTGGACTTTCTTTCTGTAGGCACCAACGATCTGACGCAATACCTGCTGGCGGTGGACCGCAACAACCGCCAGGTGGCGGCGCTTTATAATTCCTACCACCCGGCGGTACTGCATGCCCTGCTACATGTGGTGGAGCAGGCCCGCGAAGAAGATACGCCGGTGTCGGTCTGCGGGGAGATGGCGGGGGAGCCCAGTGCGGCCCTGTTGTTGATGGCCATGGGAGTGGATGTGCTTTCCATGAATGCCTCCAATCTGTTGAAGGTGAAAGCCGCTATTCGTCAGGTGAACATCAGTTTTATCCGCCGCCTGCTCAACGAAGTGCTGGCCATGGATAACGGTGAAGTGATTGCCTCTTACGTGGACCTGCAGCTTACCAAGGCGGGCCTGGGCGACCTGTTGCGAAATCGCAAGGTCTTGTCCTGACACACTGAGCGTGTCGGCGTTAAAACAATAAAAGTTAACCGGGAGAGAGTCATGAAGCGCGCGTTCTTGTTGATCGTGGTGGCGTTGCTTGTGTTGCTGGCGGTGCTGTTGTTCAACACCTTGAAGTTAAAAGAGCCCAGCGAAACGGTTATCCCTCTGCCGGTTTTTGAATCTGCATTGAACGAATCCGAGATGACCGCACGTCTCTCCCGTGCCCTGCGATTTGCTACCTTGCCGGATCAGCCACAAGCCTTTGATGGCTTCCATGATTTCCTGCACCAATCTTTCCCGTTGAGCCATGACGCTCTCACCCTGAAAACGTTCGGCCATAGCCTGCTCTATCACTGGGATAGCGGAAAAGACTGCGCGCCGACGTTGCTGCTGGCCCATCAGGATGTGGTGCCGGTGTCATCCCCGGACGCCTGGGAATATCCGCCTTTCGCCGGTGTGGTGGATTCACAGTTTGTCTGGGGCCGTGGTGCCATGGATGACAAGGGCAGCCTGATGGCGATCCTGGAAGCCACCGAGGCCTTGTTGGCGGACGGGCGCACGCCGGCGTGTGATGTGTGGCTGGCGTTCGGCCATGATGAAGAAACCGGTGGCAGTGAAGGCGCCAGCCGCATGGCGGACTGGATGGCAGAGCAGGACCTGCGCTTCGGCTTGGTGCTGGATGAAGGCGGCATGATGTTGCCCGGCAGCACCCTGGGCATTGAGCAACCCGTGGCGCTGATCGGCATTGCCGAAAAAGGCTACATGACAGTGACGCTGCAGGCCCATGCCGAACCGGGGCATTCTTCCCGTCCGCCTGCGAAAACCGCGGTGGGGGATCTGGCCAGGGCGATTGCCACCTTGCAGGACAATCCCCGTCCTGCCGGGCTGAGTGAGCCCACCCGGAAAATGCTGCAGCAGGTAGCGCCGTACCAGCCGTTTGCCAAGCGAATGGTGTTTGCCAATCTGTGGTTGTTTGAGCCATTAATCATCAAACAACTTTCCGGCAAACCGGAAACCAATGCCCTGGTTCGCACCACCATGTCGCCGACGCTGTTGCGTGCCGGGGTCAAGGATAATGTGCTCCCCGCCACTGCCGAAGCGACCATCAATTTCCGCCTGGCGCCGGGCGAAACTCGGGAATCCTTGTTGGCTTATCTGGAACAGCAGTTGCCGGATTCGATCACCGTGACGCCCCTGGACACTTTTCTGTCCGACCCCTCGTCGACCAGCGATATTCCGTCCCCCGCCTTTGAGCGTCTGGCGGGCCTCGCCCGGTCTTTGCCGGAGCAACCGGTGGTGGCGCCTTTTCTGCTGATCGCCGGCACCGATGCGCGCCATTATCAGGCCGTGTCGGATCAGATTTTCCGCTTTATGCCGGTCTCCCTGAGTCAGGAAGACTTGCCACGCTTCCATGGCCACAACGAACGCCTGTCCAGAGCGCAGTATCCGCGAATGGTGCGCTTTTATGCCGGGGTGATGTTGGGCGAGGAGTAAGGGCAGGCCGGCTTTCGGCCGGCCGACAACAAGGCTTCTCAAGAAGCGGCTAAGCGTTGCTGAAACTGCGATTCGGATTGCCGGCGGCGTGGCCGCCCGCCTGCCACACCTGTTCCAGCATTTGCGGCCCCTGTTCACGGTCCAGAATCACCGCGCTGCTGGCACGGGTGCCGTAGGTTTCCGACTGGATAAAGACCGGCGCCACCAGCCGTTCAAGTTCCACCCCGACGCCGGTGTCAGGCAGTTCGTTGTCGCTGGGCTGATAATGATCGTTCACCACTTGCAGTAGCTGCTCCAGACTCCCGCCTGCGGCGGTGGCGTCGGCCAGGTTCTGTTTGGCCCGTTCCACCTTGGGCCAGGGGTCGTCCAGCAGGCCATTGCTGAGGCCGTGAATGCCGGGGCGAACCGCCTGCGGCGCCGCGCCACGGTTGCCCAGATACCAGAGGCTGTCGCGGGTGCTGTCTGTACTCACTGTGCCCACCAGCAAGTTGAAGGCGCCGTAGTGATGCTGCTCCTCTGCCAGGGTGTGGCTGAACTGTTCCGGGGTTTGCTCCCCTTCCAGAAAAGCGAAGGGCAGCAGGCCCCGGGAGCGTTCGCCGGGTTGGCGGTCGGTGATCGGCTCGCGGTAATTGGTGACCACGGCGAAGCGACCATTACGGTGGATACCCAGCCAGGTACCGCCGGCGGTCAGGTCCAGGCCGCAGAAGATATCCCCGCGCCAGCGCGCCGCTTCCGCCGGCCGCGCGTGAAATTCATCCCGGTTGGCGGCGACTTTTAATGGGGTGTTTGATTCAGGCTGCCAGTCGAGCAGAACAATACACATTCACTTTTTCCAGGCTGTTCATTGCGGTTAGCGTGGGACGTGTTGCGTCCAGCGTGTCGCGTTACTCCGTGCTAGCATACCTGCCTTGCCACGAGTTGTGTTGGAGAGGTTGTGCTGGAACTGTTTCTGATCTGTCTGGGCGTGGGGGTGGGCGCTGGCCTGCTGGCTGGGGCGCTGGGTCTGGGTGGTGGCGTGGTCATCGTGCCGGCCCTGATTTTCCTGTTTCACGGGCTGGGTTTTCCTGATGAACTGGTCGCCAAAATGGCGGTGGCCACGTCCTTGAGCACCATCATCATTACCTCTATCAGCGCCGTGCGCACCCACCATAAAGCCGGCTTTGTGCGTTGGCCGGTGGCATTGCGACTGGGGGGCGGGATTGTGCTGGGTGCCTTTGCCGGTGCGTTTATCGCCGATGCCATGGATGGGGAACTGTTGGCTCGCCTGTTCGGTCTGTTTGCCATGCTGATTGCCTTGCAGATGTTGTTGGCCGGTCGCAAGGCGCTGGATGAAAGTCTGCCGCAGCGGGTGCCCGGTGCGCCCGGGCTGGGGCTGGCCGGGTTGCTGATTGGTACCGGTTCCGCGATTTTCGGTATCGGCGGTGGCTCGCTGACGGTGCCGTTTCTGAGCTGGTGCCGATTGAAAATGCAGGAGGCGGTGGCCATTTCCTCCGCCTGTGGGCTACCCATTGCCATTGCCGGCACGCTGGGGTTTGCGCTGGCCGGCTGGAATGAGCAGCACCTGCCCGATGGCGCCCTGGGTTATGTGTTTTTGCCCGCCACAGCCGGTATAGTGCTCACCAGCTTCCCGTTTGCGCGCCTGAGTGCGCGGCTCAGCCACCGGCTGCCGTCCGCCACCTTGAAGAAGGTCTTCGCTCTGGTGCTTTTTGTGCTTGGCCTCAAACTGGCTTTTGGATAACAACCTATGGAATTCCCGCAGATCGATCCGGTGGCATTCGCCATCGGCCCCCTGAAAGTGCACTGGTACGGCCTGATGTATATGTTCGGCTTCGCCGCTGCCTGGTTGCTGGGCATGTACCGGGCGAAGCAGCCGGGTTCCGGCTGGACCAAGGATCAGGTGGGCGATCTGGTGTTTTACGGCGCCATGGGCGTGATCGTCGGTGGCCGGCTGGGCTACGTGTTCTTCTATAATTTCGACAAGTTCCTGGCCGATCCGCTGTGGTTGTTTGCGGTGTGGACCGGGGGCATGAGTTTTCACGGCGGCGCCATCGGGGTACTGGTGGCCTTCTGGCTGTTCGCCCGGAAAACCGGCAAACGGTATTTTCAGGTGGCGGATTTCATGGTGCCCATGGTGCCCATCGGGCTGGCCACCGGGCGCTTCGGTAATTTCATGAATGCCGAGCTGTGGGGCCGCGCCAGTGATGCGCCCTGGGCCATGGTGTTCCCCACCGACCCGCTGCAGATCGCGCGACATCCTTCCCAGCTGTACGAGATGCTGCTGGAGGGCGTGCTGTTGTTTCTGGTGTTGTGGATCTATTCAGCCAAACCTCGCCCGGCGGGGGCGGTGACGGCCCTGTTCGGTATCGGTTATGGTTGCGCGCGCACCTTTGTGGAATTCTTCCGGGAACCGGACGCCCACATTGGTTATCTGGCTGGCGGCTGGTTAACCATGGGCATGTTGTTGAGCATTCCGATGATTATTCTCGGTATTGCCATGCTGGTTTGGGCGTATCGAAACGATGAGCGAGGAGTGAAGTCATGAAGCAATATCTTGATCTGCTTCGTCACGTCCGCGAGAACGGCACCTACAAGGAAGACCGTACCGGTACCGGCACCTATGCGGTGTTTGGCTACCAGATGCGTTACGACCTGAGCCAGGGTTTTCCCATGCTCACCACCAAGAAGCTGCACCTGCGCTCGATTATTCATGAGTTGCTGTGGTTCCTGTCCGGTGACACCAATATCCGTTACCTGAAAGAAAACGGGGTATCCATCTGGGATGGCTGGGCGACCCCTGAGGGCGAGCTGGGTCCGGTGTATGGCGAGCAGTGGCGGAGTTGGAAAACCCCGGACGGCGGAGTGATTGACCAGATCAGTGAGGTGCTGGAGGAAATCAAGCGCAACCCGGACTCCCGGCGCCTGGTGGTCAGCGCCTGGAACCCGGCGGTATTGCCGGATCCGTCCATCTCCCCGGATGCCAATGCGGCGGCGGGCAAGCAGGCGCTACCGCCGTGCCACTGCCTGTTTCAGTTCTATGTGGCCGACGGAAAACTGAGCTGTCAGCTGTATCAGCGCAGCGGTGATATCTTCCTCGGCGTGCCGTTCAATATCGCCTCCTATGCCCTGCTGACGCTGATGATGGCCCAGGTGTGTGATCTGCAGCCGGGCGATTTCGTGCATACCCTGGGCGATGCGCACCTGTACTCCAATCATCTGGAGCAGGCTGACACCCAGCTGGCCCGCACCCCCGGTCCGCTGCCGACGATGACGCTGAATCCGGCGGTGAAGGATCTGTTCGCGTTCACCTTTGACGATTTCACCGTCAGCAATTACGAACCCGCCGCGCACATCAAGGCGCCGGTGGCGATTTAAGAGACGCCTCACGCTTCACGCAACACGCCAGCACGCGTGATGCATGAAGCGTGTTGCCTGCTGCGAGGTTTAAATGCCCATTCGACTTTCCATGATGGTCGCCAAGGCCAGCAATAATGTGATCGGCCGGGATAACAAGCTGCCCTGGTACCTGCCCAATGATCTCAAGTACTTCAAGCAGGTGACTTTCGGCAAACCGGTGATCATGGGCCGCAAGACCTGGGAATCACTAAAGGGGCCGCTGCCCGGGCGGACCAATATCGTGATTACCCGCCAGCCGGATTATCAGGCCGAGGGCGCCAAGGTGGTGGCCACCGTGGATGAAGCCATCACCATGGCGGAGAACGTGGCGTTTATTGAAGGTCAGGAAGAAGCGGTGATCATGGGCGGTGCGGAAATCTATGCGCTGGCGTTACCGCAAACCCAGCGACTCTATCTCACCGAAGTCCATGCCGAGGTCGACGGGGATACATTTTTCCCCGAATACGCGACCTCCGAGTGGAAAGAAATCGGTCGCGAAGATTTCGCCGCGGAAGGGCCGAACCCTTACGATTATTCCTTCGTGGTCTACGAGCGAAAATAGCGGCAGCGCTTGCTGCGAAGCTGCTCCTCACCAAGGTTCTCCCCCTCCCAAACAACAAAACCCCGCCGAAGCGGGGTTTTTGCGTGTTGCCTGAAGCGTCTCTTGCTTACTTGCGCTTCATGGAATCGAAAAATTCCAGGTTGGTCTTGGTCTGCTTCATGCGGTCGATGAGGAATTCCATGGCGCCGATTTCGTCCATGGGGTGCAGGACCTTGCGCAGGATCCACATCTTTTGCAGCTCGTCTTCACTCACCAGGCGCTCTTCACGACGGGTGCCGGACTTGCGGATATTCATGGCCGGGAACACGCGCTTCTCTGCTACCTTGCGGTCCAGATGCAGTTCCATGTTGCCGGTGCCCTTGAATTCTTCGTAGATCACTTCGTCCATTTTGGAGCCGGTGTCCACCAGGGCGGTGGCGAGGATAGTCAGGCTGCCGCCTTCCTCGATGTTCCGCGCGGCACCGAAGAAACGCTTGGGCTTTTCCAGGGCGTGGGCGTCAACACCACCGGTGAGCACTTTGCCGGAGCTGGGCTGTACGGTGTTGTAGGCGCGCGCCAGACGGGTGATGGAATCGAGCAGAATCACCACGTCCTGTTTGTGCTCCACCAGCCGCTTGGCTTTCTCGATCACCATCTCGGCCACCTGAACGTGACGGGCCGGCGGCTCGTCAAAGGTGGACGCTACCACTTCACCGCGCACCGTCCGTGACATTTCGGTCACTTCTTCCGGGCGCTCGTCGATGAGCAGCACGATCATGTGGGTTTCGGGATTGTTGCGGGCGATGGACTGGGCGACGCTTTGCAGCAGCATGGTCTTACCGGCTTTCGGCGGGGCGACGATGAGGCCGCGCTGCCCTTTACCGATCGGTGCTACCAGGTCGATCACCCGGGTGGTGATGTCCTCGGTTGAACCGTTGCCGATCTCCATGACCAGGCGCTGGGTCGGGAAGAGTGGGGTCAGGTTCTCGAACAGGATCTTGTTCTTGGCGTTTTCCGGGCGGTCAAAGTTGATTTCGTTGACCTTGAGCATGGCGAAGTAACGCTCGCCATCCTTGGGGGGCCGGATTTTCCCGGCGATGGTGTCACCGGTACGCAGGTTGAAGCGACGGATCTGGCTGGGAGAGACGTAGATGTCGTCCGGGCCGGCCAGGTAAGAGCCTTCAGCGGAACGAAGGAAACCGAAACCATCCTGCAGGATTTCCAGCACACCATCGCCGTAAATGTCGGAGCCATTTTTGGCGGCGCGCTTGAGGATGGAAAAGATAACGTCTTGTTTGCGGGTTCTTGCCAGGTTCTCGAGGCCGAGTTCCTTGGCAATGTCCAGAAGTTCTCCAATCGGCTTCTGCTTCAGTTCAGAAAGATTCATTGGCGTCTAATTTGGTGTCTTTGAATGAATTGAGAGGATGCACCACCGCGGTGCTGCAGTTGTTTTGATAATCCGGTTTATTCGGAATCTGGCCCGGCAAGCCTAAAGAGGGCCATAAGGAAAATAGGTAACCAGAGGTTCCGAGGACTAACTAAAGGGGGTGCTTTATTAAAGCTGGTTCTGGAATCTATCACTGTGGGGTCCCGCATGCAACACGCAACATGTAACACGCTGCAAGCAGGAAAACCCTCCCCTGAGGGGGAGGGTTGGGGCGTGCCGGCTTTCTTAGAGAGTGCTGTCCAGGAATGCGGTCAGCTGGCTCTTGGACAGAGCGCCCACTTTGGTGGCTTCCACGTTGCCGTTCTTGAATACGGTCAGGGTGGGGATGCCACGCACACCGTACTTCTTGGGCGTTTCCGGGTTGTCATCAATGTTGATTTTGGCAATGGTCAGCTTGTCACCGTACTCGCCGGCCAGTTGCTCAAGGATCGGCGCGACCATTTTGCAGGGGCCACACCATGGAGCCCAGTAATCGACCAGCACGGGGCCGTCTGCGTTGATGACCTGGGCTTCGAAGTCCGCGTCGGTCACGTTGATAATCTCGCCGCTCATTGAATTCTCCTGATATAAAGGTTTCAGAGACCCGGGACTGTTGCCAACAGACCTCTGCGATGGGGAATAATATCAGGTTGCGGGTGATGAATTTCAAGCGAGGCAGTTAATTATCGCTGTAGTTGCTGCCTATGACATCGTAACGCCATGATTTTTGGATAGAATCGGCCCAAAGGAAGGAGTGAATATGGAGCATGGCGAACATCTGGCGGCCATTGATTTGGGGTCGAACAGTTTTCATATGGTGGTAGCCCGCCAGGCGCAGGGGGAAGTACAGATCCTCGACGGGCTGTCTGAAAAGGTGCAATTAGGGGCGGGTCTGGATCGGGAAAACCGCCTGGATGCGGATACCCAGGAGCGGGCGCTGGAGTGCCTGGGCCGGTTTGCCCAGCGCATTGCGGGGATTCCCCGCGGTAGCGTGCGGGTGGTGGGGACCAATACCCTGCGCCAGGCTCGCAATGCCCGCGAGTTTATCCGCCGCGCCGAAGCGGTCTTGGGCCACGATATCGAAGTGGTGGCCGGCCGTGAGGAAGCGCGCCTGATTTATCTGGGGGTCGCCCATACCCTGGCGGACGACGCGGGGCAGCGGCTGGTGGTGGATATCGGGGGCGGCTCCACGGAGCTGATTATCGGGGAGCGGTTTGAATCCACGGAAACCGAATCGCTGCATATGGGCTGTGTCAGCTTTGCTCAGCGCTTTTTCCCCAATGGCGAGATTACCGAAAAAGCCTTTGATCGGGCGGTGACGGCGGCACGCCAGGAGGTGCTTTCGATTCATGCCAATTACCGGCGCCTGGGCTGGCAGCAGGCGGTGGGCGCCTCCGGCACGATCAAGGCGATCAGTCAGGTCTGTGTGGACAACGGCTGGTCGGAATTCGGTATCACCATGGAGGGCATGAAAAAAGCCCGCAAGCGGGTGATCAAGGCGGGTGCCGTGGACAAGCTGGATCTGAAAGGCTTGCGAGAAGACCGCCAGCCGATCTTCGCTTCCGGGCTGGCCATCCTGTACGGCATTTTCGAGCAGCTGGACATCAACCAGATGGATGTATCCAGTGGCGCGCTGCGGGAAGGGTTGCTGTATGACCTGCTGGGGCGTTTTGGCCACGAGGATGTGCGCGACCGCAGTATTCAGGCGCTGATGAACCGTCACCATGTGGAGAGCAGCCAGGCCGAACGGGTCTGCGCCACGGCGCAGGCGCTGTATGGGCAGGTGGCCAGTGATTGGCAGATTGAAGGTAATGAGGCGGCCGACACGCTGCGCTGGGGCGGTTTGCTCCATGAGGTCGGGCTGGCGGTGTCACATAGCCAGTTCCATAAACATGGCGCCTACCTGGTGACCAATTCTGACCTGCCGGGCTTTTCCCGCCAGGAGCAGCAGATGGTGGCGTTAATGGTTCGCGGGCACCGCCGCAAAGTCCCCCTGACGGCGCTGGCGGAATTGCCGGAGGATGAGCAGACCGGACTGCTTCGCCTGTGCCTGGTGTTGCGCCTGGCGGTGCGCCTGCACCATGCCCGCAGTGATGAATGTGTCCCGGAGATCCAGTTGCAGGCTCGTGATGCGCAGCTGGCCATCACTTTTCCGACCGGCTGGCTGGAGGAACACCCGCTCACCCAGGCGGACCTGGAACAAGAACAGGATTACTTCCGGTCGGCAGGGTATGAACTGGTGCTGGCGTAAGGGCAATAGTGGCGAGCTTGCCGCTTCTGGTTGTGGGAATAAAAACAAATTTCAAGAGAGAGTGTCCCGCTTCGGGCGGGGCACCCTCTTGAAAGCTAGAAGCTAGAAGCCGTCTTACCCTCCCAGCGTATCCAGCAGGCTCTGTTGGGCGATGAAACTCGCCTCGCCCTCTTGCGGTTGGGCTCGCTGGTAGCGGCCATCCGGTTGCAGTTCCCAGGCACGGGTGTTGTCGCGCAAATAGATGTGCAGGCCCTGCTCCAGAATCTGTGCCTTGAGCACCGGGTCATTGACCGGAAAACAGGTTTCCACCCGGTTGAACAGGTTACGGTCCATCCAGTCGGCACTGGAGCAATACACCAGGTCGTCGCCGCCGTGATGGAAATGGTAGATGCGGGTGTGCTCCAGAAAACGGCCGATAATCGAACGTACCCTGATGTTGTCTGAAAGCCCGGGAATGCCTGGTTTCAGGCAGCAGATGCCGCGTACGATCAAATCAATCTCTACGCCCGCCTGGCTTGCCCGATACAGGGCCTGCATGATGTTTTCTTCGGTCAGTGAATTGAACTTGGCAATAATGCGTGCCGGTTTGCCGGCCAGAGCCTGTTCCGTTTCAAACTCGATCCACTCGATGACAGAAGGGTGCAAGGTGAACGGCGAATGCTTCAGTTGCTTGAGCCGTGCCGCCTTGCCCATGCCGGTCAGTTCCTGAAAGATCTTGTGCACGTCCTGGCCCATGCTTTTTTCACAGGTCATCAGGCCGTAATCGGTGTACAGCTTGGTGGTCTTGGTGTGGTAATTGCCGGTGCCCAGGTGCACATAACGTTTGATGCCATCGCCGTCACGGCGTACCACCAGCAGCATTTTTGCGTGGGTCTTGTAGCCCACCACGCCATACACAACGATGGCGCCGGCCTCCTGCAGGCGACGAGCCCCTTCGATGTTGGACTCTTCATCGAAGCGGGCGCGCAGCTCCACGATGGCGGTGACTTCCTTGCCATTACGGGCGGCGGTTTCCAGGTGGTCGAGAATTTCCGACTTGGTACCGGTGCGATACAGGGTCTGCTTGATGGCCAGCACCTTGGGGTCCCGCGCGGCTTCTGCCAGCAGGTTAATCACCGGCTGAAAGGACTCGTAGGGGTGGTGCAGCAGGATGTCGCCCTGATCGATGGCATCAAAAATGGTTTCGCTCTTTTTCACCGCCGGGGCCAGCTTGGGGGTAAAGGGCGGGTAGTGCAGTCGCGGGCGATTGACGCTGGTAAACATGCGCGCCAGGTTCACCGGGCCGTTCACTTCGTACAGGTCTTCCTCGGTGAGTTCGAACTGTTCCAGCAGATAATGCATCAGGTGGCGCGGGCAGTTGTCGGCCACTTCCAGGCGCACTTCATCCCCGTAACGGCGTGACAGCAGCTGGCCTTTCAGGGCGCTGGCCAGGTCTTCCACTTCCTCATCGACTTCCATGTCTGCGTTGCGGGTCACCCGGAACTGGTAACAACCGGTGGCTTTCATGCCGGGGAACAGGTCGGATACGTGGGCGTGAATCATGGAGGACAGGAACACGAAGTTGTCGTCCCCCCCTTCGCTGATTTCATCAGGAATGCGAATCAGGCGGGGCAGGGAACGGGGGGCGGGCACAATGGCCAGGCCGGTGGAGCGCCCGAAGGCATCTTTGCCGTCCAGTGGGACGATGAAGTTCAGGCTTTTGTTGACCAGGCGCGGGAAGGGGTGTGACGGGTCCAGCGCGATGGGCGTGAGCACCGGATAAATCTGCTCACGAAAATATTTTTTGACCCATTCAATCTGGGCTTCGGTCCAGTCTTCGCGGCGAAGAAAGTCCACCCCTTCTTCGCGCAGGGCGGGGAGCAATACGTCGTTGAGAATACGGTACTGGCGATCCACGGCTTCGTGGGTAATGGCACTGATCGCTTTGAGAAGCTCATCGGGCAGCATGCCATCGGGGCCGGGCTGGCCGGTATGGGTTTCCAGTTTGTTCTTCAGGCCGGCCACGCGAATTTCGAAGAACTCATCCATGTTGCTGGAAAAAATCAGCAGAAAATTCAGCCGTTCCATTAATGGATGGTTTTCGTCCATGGCCTGCTCAAGCACACGCAGGTTGAACTGCAGCAGGCTGAGTTCCCGGTTCAGATAGTAGTCCGGGTTGTTGAGGTCGTCGTTGTTGAGGTCGGTGACGCCGTGTTCGCTGACGCCCTGTTCACTGGAGAAAGAATTCATGGTGTCGTCCTGACCGGAACCTTTAAAGATGGGCTCTTATTCCATGACATTTATGTGACGCGGTGATGACAGCCGAAGAAAGAATACGTGTCCGTGCCGGCGGGCCCGTTTGCCGGAGGAGGATGAGACTCCAGAATATCGCGGGGGGAAGGCAGCAGAAAGGCGCAAATGATGATAAGGAAATGAATGAGACAAGAAAGCCGGCACAGGGCCGGCTTTCTTGGCGTGGCAGCGACTCAGCCCTGAAAAATCCAGGATTGCTGGATGATATCCAGCTGCTGCATTTCGTCATCGGTGGGGGCGCGGGCTTCTGCGGTGGCCAGGGTGGACATGGCAAGGCCCAGTATCAGGATCAGGGTGCGCATACGTTACTCCTCGGGCCAGTGGCCCAATATAAAAGAATCAGCGAAAAGCGGCGGGATCATAGCGGTTCGGCGTGAATTGCCATTGGCTTGAGCCCCGTCTGTTGATGCTATTTCAGCCATCGGGCTGATAAAGAGTACTTGATTTTCTCTTTAAAGTGTAAATACACTAAAAGAAAGGGACAATCGCCCCGCCCACCAATTTCCGAGCTATGGTGTCGCGGATGGCGGTGTTTCTGCGGTTCGGATCGAGTGCTCGGCAGCATTTGCTGGAGGGAATGGCTAACCGGGTCGGTATTGGCTATGAGGTGCTGGATATTGCCCGGCGTGGCCGGCGTATCAGTTGCCCTGTGCTTTTGGTGCACGATATGACGGACCGGGAAGTGCCGTTTGCCGATACCTTGCGTTTGCACCAGGCCGTTGCAAAGGCGCAATTGTTTCAGACCTCGGGTCTTGGCCATCGCCGTTTGCTTGCGGAACCGAGTGTTCTGAAAGCCATCCACGGGTTTGCGGATGAGCCTGTTACAGAGGTTAGAGCGTCTGCTTGACCTGCCGGCTGAAACCGCGCAGCTCCCGGGATATTTGTTCCCAGTTAGCGCTGCCCACCAGCGATTCAAAATGTTGCTGGGCATCCTGCCAGCCGTGCAGGGCTTGTTGGTAGGACGTTTCGCCCAGGGGCGTCAGTGTCAGCCCAAGGGAGCGTTTCTTTCCTGTGGGCTGGGTTTCCACCAGGCCTTTCTCGATAAGTTTATCGACGGTGCGCTGCAGGGAGGTGCGTTCCATGCCCAGTAGTTCGGCCAGCTGGAAGATGGATTCCGGCGGCCGCGCCTTGATGGCATTGAGCACGGAAAACTGGGTAATGCGCAGGCCGCTATCTGCCAGCCTGTTATTGAACAGGCGCGTCACCAGGCGGGAAAACACCCGGGAGTGCAGGGCGGCGCAGTGCAGGCCGACCTCTTCGGGGGCTGGTGCAGGCGGGGTGGTTTGGCTGCGGGTCGTCATGCACGCGCTCCTTTATAGTGTGTATGCATTATAAGCCCGGCTGCGCCCCCTCCCGCAAGCCCGCTGGTATCGGTTTAGCCTTTCAGTTTCTGCGCTGCTGCTTTGGCGAAGTAGGTCAGGATGCCGTCGGCCCCGGCCCGCTTGAAGGCCAGCAGGGATTCCATCATCACCTTGTCCTGGTCCAGCCAGCCATTCTGAAAGGCGGCCATGTGCATGGCGTATTCGCCGCTCACCTGGTAGGCGTACACGGGGACCTTGAATTCGTCCTTCACCCGGCGCACCACATCCAGATACGGCATGCCCGGTTTTACCATCACCACGTCGGCACCTTCCGCCAAGTCCAGGGCGATCTCGTGCAGGGCTTCGTCGGCATTGGCCGGGTCCATCTGGTAGGTGGTCTTGTCCGCCTTGCCCAGGTTGCCTGCGGAGCCGACGGCATCGCGGAACGGACCGTAGTAGGCGCTGGCATATTTGGCGGAGTAGGCCATGATGCGGGTGTGGATATGGCCGTGGTTTTCCAGCGCTTCCCGGATGGCGCCGATGCGACCGTCCATCATGTCCGAGGGGGCCACCATGTCCGCGCCGGCCTCGGCGTGGGAGAGGGCCTGTTTGACCAGGGCATCCACGGTGACATCGTTGAGCACATAGCCGTTGTCATCGATGATGCCATCCTGGCCGTGGGTGGTGAACGGGTCCAGCGCGCCATCAGTGATGACACCCATTTCCGGCACGGCCGCCTTGATGGCCCGTACCGCACGTTGTGCAAGCCCTTCCGGGTTCCAGGCTTCGCGGCCATCCAGGGTCTTTACCTCGGCGGGGGTGACCGGGAACAGTGCCATGGCCGGGACGCCCAGCTCCGCCAGTTCGCGGGCTTCTTCCACCAGCAAGTCGATACTCTTGCGCTCCACACCGGGCATGGAGGGCACCGCTTCGGTCTGGTTGCTGCCTTCCAGAACAAATACCGGGTAGATCAGATCGTCCACGGTGAGGGTATGTTCGCGCATCAGCCGGCGGGAGAAATCATCGCGGCGCATGCGGCGCATACGCGTGGCAGGCCAGGGGGCTCGAGTGACAGACATGCGCAGGGTTCCTCTAGTAATATGGGCGCGCCCGGGCGTCTACTGAAAAGCGTGTCACGGGCTGAATCACGAGAGTTTAGCAAGAGCAGCGAATGATGGAAAAACAACCGGCCTTTCATCTGGCCTTTTTGGTAAACGACCTGGAAGACGCCGCCGACTTTTATTGTCGGGTGCTGGGCGCGCGCCGTGGCCGCGATGCGGCCAACTGGATCGATATTGACTTGCATGGCCATCAGCTCTCTTTGCATAAAGGCGAAGATCTGACGCCGATCCAGGGTTACAGCGAGGTGGATGGCCACCCGGTGCCCATGCCGCATTTTGGTGTGGTGCTGGATTTTGCTACCTGGGAAATGCTGGTAGAGCGAATTTACGAGCACGACTGGCCGTTTCTGCTTAAACCCCGGGAGCGGTTTGTGGGGCAGCCGGCAGAGCAGGGCACCTTCTTCGTGCAGGACCCCACGGGCAATACGCTGGAGTTCAAGGGGCTGCGCGAGCTGCACCGGATCTTCGAGGTATAACCCATGGGCCGCTGGCGACCAAAGGGCATTCCCGCCTCCAAGTACATTACCGTGGAGGGCTACCATAAGCTCAATGATGAGCTGCAGTACCTGTGGAAGGAAAAGCGTCCGGTTGTCACCCAAGCGGTGCAGGAGGCGGCGGCCCAGGGCGATCGCTCGGAAAATGCGGAATACATTTACGGCAAGAAACAGCTACGGGAAATTGACCGGCGCGTGCGCTTTCTCAGCAAACGCCTGGATGACATGACGGTGGTGGATCGGGCGCCGGATGATCAGAGCCGGGTGTTTTTTGGCGCCTGGGTGGAACTGGAAAACGAAGCCGGTGAGACCGAAACCTACCGGCTGGTGGGGCCGGATGAAACGGATGCGGCAAGAGGCTATATCAGCATCGACGCGCCGCTGGCACGGGCCTTGCTCAAGAAACAGGTGGATGACGAGGTGGAGGTGCGAACCCCGGCCGGAGAGCGTTGTCTGTTTATCAATCGCATCTGGTATGAGTGATGCGGCACGCGACACACTCCACGCAACACGTATCAAACACCGGTTTTTTTAGCGTGTTGCGTTATTTTATTTATTTAGGGGAAAACCGATGAAAGGTTCCAGTCGTATCTGGTTCTTTATCCGCAAGTCGCTGCTCGGTGGGCTGACCATTCTGCTGCCTATCTCCATTATCGTGTTCTTCTTTAAATGGATTTATCAGACGGTCACTGAGCTGATTTCGCCGTTTACGTCGGTGTTTATCAGCGCCTTCGGGCTGCCCAAGTTTGTGGCGGACTGGTTATCGGTGCTGGCGGTGCTGGTGTTGTGTTTTCTGGTGGGTACCCTGGTGGCCACGCGGCTGGGAAGCTGGGCCTGGCAGCAATGGGAAGAGCATGTCATGACGCGCCTGCCGGGTTACACCACGGTCCGTGAAGTGATTGCCCAGCTGATGGGGGGTAGCGCCGACAGCCCGTTCAGCCGCGGTGAAGTGGCACGGGTCTGGCTATATGGCCGGGAGACGGACGTGTCTGTGACCGCACTGGTCACGTCTCGCCACGCGGATGGCCATGTCACCGTTTTTGTACCCACTGGCCCCAACCCCACCAGCGGATTTATCTACCATCTGGATGCGTCCCTGGTGGAGCTGCACCCGGAAATCGGGGTGGAGAGCATGATGAAAACCGTGGTCTCCTGCGGGGCGGGTACGGCGTCGCTGTTCAAGACGGACAAGCAGGAAGGCTGATCTACGAAGCCGCTGTAGGAGTTCCCTTCCAGGGGACGAACCTCGCGCAGCGAGCCGACCGGAGGGAGACTTTTCTTTTGAGACCTGTCGAGCCCGGAAATGCCTTATCGCCCTTCGGTCGATTCCGTGCTACGCACGGTTCGTCCCCTGGAAGGGAGCTCCTACAGGGGGGCGCCTACGTGCTCAATCTCACCTTTTGTTCCGCCAGCGCGCCTTTCATAAAGTCCCGCATGGCTTTCAGATATAACCCCTGATCCAGGTGCAGCAGGTGGTTGCCCGGGAACCAGTGCACATCGCAATTATTCCAGTGTTGGCGCAGCAGGTGGCTGTGCTTGGGTGGGGCGAAGCGATCGCCGGCGCCGCCGATGATCATGCGCCCGCTTTGTGGAACCTGACAGGGCCAGGTCAGCGGCGAATGCAGGGCGGTAATTTCGCGAAGGCCGGCGGTGTTGGTGTCGTAGACCCGGTTCAGCAGCTTCACCTGCTGGTTGATCGGGAACCAGCTTTTCATCAGATCGATCACGCTTACCAGCGGCACATTGGGAATGGCAAAGGCCAGATCCTTTTCCAGCGCCGCCAGCAGGCTGGTGGTGTAACCCCCCAGGGAAATGCCGGTGGCGCCGATGGCCGGTGAGCCTTGCTCGCGCAGCATCTGCATGAACAGGCGCAGGTCGTGAATGGCGTGGGCAAAGGTTTCGTTGAGTGCGGCCATGCCCTGGCTGAAAAATTCGGCGCCGCTGAATGGCGCGAAACGGCTCTTGCGCCGGCCATGGAAAGGCAGGGTGTAAAGCAGCACATCGAAGCCCTGTTTATAGAACCAGGGCAGTGCCAGCCAGCGGGTATTGAGCCAGTACGGGTCGGCCACGAATCCGTGAATCATCACCAGAGTGGGGCGCGGGCCATCATGGTGGCGCCAGTGTTGCGCCCAGGCGGTGCCGTTGCGGGTGTGATTCAGGTAGCGATCTTTCAGGGCCGGATTTTTCGGTGTGAACGGCGACGCAAAATGCAGGGTGTGGGCGTCGCCATCCTCGGGCTGAAAGTGGTAGCTGGAGACAGGGGTGCGCTTGATGTCCACCTGCGCGGTGGGCGGAGTGAAGAACGCATTGGGGTCGCCGCCAGCCAGAAAGGGCCGGTAGAAGTCCGCCAGTTCCCGTTCTTCACGCTGCCGGGCGGCATTCAGGGTGGCGGGTAGCGCCGCTGCGCCGGCCATGCAGGCCAGGCCAGTACGAGCCAGGGTATCCACGGCGGCAGTGCTGCTGATGCGCCAGCTGGTGTCGCTGTCGGCCAGAAAGTGATCCGGCATGGCGTGGAAGTTGGACGGCAGCGTCTGCCACCAGGGTTGGCTGAGGGTGGGCAGATCTTCGTTGCAGTAATCGTCCGGGTGAATCCGGGGCAGTAATTCGCTCATGCCGCCTCCTGATGGGTGAAGCCCAGTAAAGAATGTCGGGCGCGCAGGGGCAATGACAGAAATGCCCAACGCCGTATGCCTGGCGCAATAACGCCCGCGCCTATGCGTCCTTGATAAAGGCGACAACCCGTTTCAGGTCTTTGTTCGCTTCCGGGAGGAACGGCACCATGATGGGCCATACATGGAACACGCCGGGGCGCTCAATCCATTCCACTCGAACGCCGGCCTGTTCGGCTGCGCGCCGTACCCGTTTGCCATCCGCGTACAGCACTTCATCGGTGCTGGCGGTAATGAGTAGCGGGCAGATGCCGGTGTAGTCGCCCAGGCAGGGGGACGCATAAGGGTGGCTGCGGTCTTCCAGGTTGGGGATATAGATATCAATCACGGTGCGAATGATGTCGGCAGACAGCATGGCATCGCTGGGATCCAGGGCATCCAGGATCTTGTCGTCCGGGAAGGCGTTGCTGCCGGGGGAAAAGGTCACTGCGCAACGGGGTTGTTCCAGGCCCTTGTCGCGGATGTGCAGCAGGGTGGCCAGGGTCAGTCCGCCCCCGGCGGAATCGCCGGCAATGACGATGTCCTGTGGTTGTTTGCCCAGGCTTAACAGATATTCGTAGGCTTCCATTACCCGGTTCACTGCGGCCGGGTAAGGATGTTCCGGTGCGAAGGGATACACCGGCAAGTAGACATCCGCTTGCAGTTTTTTGGCCAGTCGCCCGGCCAGGTTGTGGTAGGTCTTGGTGATGCCGCCGATGTAGGCACCGCCATGAATATAAAGCACCGTCATTTTAGGTTGCTTTACACTGATGCGATCGCCGGTAAACGCGTCCTGCTCCACGCGGCTGAGTGTCACGCCGCGAGGCAGCAGTGTCAGTACCGGGGTGTCGTTGAATACCTTGCGCAGGTGGCGTACCAGCTGCTGCTGGTTAAGGCCGGAGCGTTTGATGGTGCGGCGGGTCACGGCTTTGATAAGGCGGGCCTGAAGGCTCATAGGGCTGTCCGTTGTTTTGTTGTTGTGCCGCCCAACCATAATCGGTCAGGCGGCGTGAGGGCAGGGTCGATCGGGCCAGTCTGGCTGGCCCGTGAGCGTTAAGGGCAGGGCGGTTACTCGCCGGACGCTTTGGCCAGCTCCGCGGGTGACGGCTGCTGCAGGCCGCCATCACCGGTGGCGCTCATGGCGGGGATGCCTCCGGCGCCGTAGTACTCGTCCTTGGTGAACACGTCCACTTCGATGGCCAGCAGGCACGCTTCCGTGGCGGCATTCAGGGTGCCCAGTTCCGCATCGGAAATCACGCCCTGTTCAGCGGCCTGGGACGCCATGGCTTCCACTTTGCCTTTGCCCAGTTTGCGAGCTTTCTGTGCGGCCCGAATCTTGGCGCGTACCGGTTCGGCTTCGGTGGTCAGGCGGAAGGCCTTGAGCAGGCGGCCGAGCCCTTCGTCGCTTTCTTCCGGCATGTAGTTGCCGCCGACCAGACGCTTGTACTGGTCGCCGTAGCTTTGCAGGGCCAGTGCGGCCTGGTGGCTGAGCGGGTCATTGGGCAGCTTGGCCAGCGGGTTCAGGCCCAGGCCGATACGGCCCACGGTTTTCAGGATTACGCCCACCGGGCCGCCAAAGTTCTCGTAGATGCCTTCGAAGGCCTGCTGGATCTGGGTCAGGCCGTATTCACCGGCGTATTGCACCAGCGCCAGGTCTTCCGCCTTGCGGCCTTCTGCTTCATAGCGACGCAGGGCGGAGGTGGTTATGTACAACCAGGCAACCACATCGGCATAACGGCCGGTCAGGTTGCCGCGGGCTTTCAGCTTGCCGCCCACGAAGAACATGGCCAGGTTGGTAAGCAGGCCGAAGCGGGTAGCGGCCCAACCCAGGCGGCGGTAAATGCTCTTGGTCTTGGGCGCCACGTTGGGCACTTTCACGGTGAAGAAACCGCGGGTCACGCCGCGCACCAGGCTCATCACGAAGCCCAGCAGGAACTGGATCATCCAGCCGGTGAGGTTCTTGCGGAAGGCGCTCACATCATTGTCTTCCACCGCCTGCACCACGTTGTAGGCATAGGGGTGGCAGCGGGTGGCGCCCTGACCGAAGATCATCAGGCTGCGGGTCATGATGTTGGCGCCTTCCACGGTGACGCTCACCGGGGCGGAATTGTAGAGGCGGCCCATGGTGTTGTTGGGGCCCTGCATGACGCCATAGCCGGCGGTCACGTCCATGGCATCGGTGCCGGTATCGCGGCCCATTTCGGTGGAGTAGGCCTTCATGATGGCGGAGGTCACCGGCGGCTGAATGCCTTTATCCACGGCGGAACAGCCAAACACGCGGGCGGCATCAAAGGCGTAGGTCATGCCCGCGGCCTTGCCGATCTTGTGCTCTACCCCTTCCATGCGGCCCACGGGAATGCCGAACTGCTGGCGGACCATGGAGTAGGCGCCGGCGATCATGGCGCCGTGGCGAATGCCGCAGATACCGGTGGCGGGCAGGGAGACCATGCGTCCGCCGGCCAGGGCTTCCATCAGCATCTTCCAGCCCATGCCGGTGTACTCTTCGCCACCCAGGACATTGCTGGCGGGAACAATCACATCGCGGCCGACGATGGGGCCGTTAGGGAAGTGTTCGCCGATGGGCTGGTGATGGTCGCCGATGTGCAGGCCGTCGAGGCCTTTCTCCAGCAGCACCACCGTAATGCCGGCGTCCTCACCTTTGCCCAGCAGGTTCTCCGGGTCGTGCAGGCGTACCGCCAGGGAGATCAGATTGGAGACCGGCGCCAGGGTGATGTAGCGCTTGCGGAAGTTGAGCTTGAATTTGATCTCGCCGTCGCTGTCCTTGAACACTTCGCCTTCCGCCTTGATGGAGGCGGCGTCGGAGCCAGCGGTGGGTTCGGTCAAGCCAAAGCAGGGAATGAACTCGCCGCTGGCCAGTTTGGGCAGGTAATACTGTTTCTGCTCATCGGTGCCGTAGTGGCCGAGCAGTTCCGCCGCGCCCAGGGAGTTGGGAATCACCACCATGGCGCTGAGCAGGCCGGAATGGGAGCTGACCTTGGCCATGATGCAGGACTTGGCCTGGGTGGACATGGGGTTGCCGCCGTATTCCTTGGCGATCTGCATGCCGAAGAAACCGTTTTCGGCCATGAAGGTGAACAGTTCATCTGGCAGCTTGCGGGTGCGCGACAGCGTATAGGCATCGGCCCTTTTCAGCAGTTCTTCCACCGGGCCATCAATGTAGGCCTGCTCACGTTCGGAAAGCTGATCGTAGTTTTCGGCGAGGATGCTTTCGAAATCCACCTTGCCGCCAAAGAATTGTCCGTCGATCCAGACGTCACCGGCTTCCAGGGCCTGGCGTTCGGTGTCGGAAATTTGTGGCAGGATCTTGTTATCCCGCATCCAGTTCATCAGTAGGTTAAACATGTTGCCGTCATCCTGTATGTGATTGCATTGATAAGCGGGTTATTCGGTTTCCAGCACCATGGCGGCACCGATGCCGCCGGCGGCGCAGGCGGTGGTCAGGGCCAGCCCGCCGCCGCGGTGTTGCAGTTCGTGCAGTGCCTGGCTGATCACGCGGGCGCCGGTGGCGCCGAAGGGGTGGCCGTAGGCAATGGAGCCGCCGTTAACGTTGAGGAGGCTGCGATCCACTTCGCCAAGGGCGGCGAGGCCGGTCTGGCTGCGCACATAGTCGTCATCGGCCAGGCCGCGCAGGTTGCAGGCCACCTGGCCGGCAAAGGCTTCGTGCATGTCCACCAGAGTCAGGTCACTAAGCGCCAGCCCGGCACGGGCCATGGCGGCGGGGGCGGCCAGCACCGGGCCCATGAGCAGGTCATCCTGGGGTGTGCGGGCCGCGAAGGCGTAGGAGCGGATATAACCCAGCGGGGTGTAGCCCAAGGCAGCGGCTTTCTTCTCGCTCATCATCAGCAGGGCGCCGGCGCCATCGGTGAGTGGGCTGCTGTTGCCGGCGGTAACGGAACCGGTCTCACGGTCGAACACCGGTTTGAGTTTGCTGTAGCCCTCGCGTTCGGACTGTTTGCGCACCAGGTTATCGTCCTTGAGGGTATTGCCGTTGGGGAGATGGGCGGTCATTACCTGACGGTCCAGACGGCCTTCGGCCCAGGCGCGGGCGGCGTTGCTGTGGGAAGCATGGGCCAGGTCATCCTGCTCCTGACGGCTGACGCCCCACTTCTTCACCATTTTCTCGGTGCTCTCACCCATGGTTTCGCCTACCGAGTATTCGGTGATGGACGGCGCCTGCGGTAGCAGGTCACGGGCCTTGAGCTGGCTGAGCAGTTTGATGCGGTCTTTCAGGGTCTTGGCAAAGCTCACATCGCGCAGCACCGCGCTCAGCTCCGATGACAGCGGGATCCGGGCGCTGCTGGTGGAGTCGGTGCCACCGGCAATGGCCATGTCGGTGTAGCCAGCGACGATGTTGTCGGCCACGCTGGCGGCGGTCTGAAAGCTGGTGGCGCAGGCGCGGGTGATGGAGTAGGCATCCACCGTGTCCATGCCCAGGGCCAGGGCAATTTCGCGGGCAATGAAGGGGGCCTCGGGAATCATCACCGTCATTCCGAACACCAGCTGCTCGATTTCATGCTGGGTCAGGTTGTTGCGGGCCATCAGTTCCTTGACGGCCATGGCGCCCAGGTCGATGGCATTGAGGTCCCGGTAGTGGGTGGCGATGCGGGCAAAGGGGGTGCGCAGGCCATCGACGATGGCGACGCGTCCGCCCCGGCCGGCCAGCTTCATTTTGCGAACAGGCATTGCAGACTCCTTGCAGGGTGCCGGTCACAGTGTAATTATTATTACACCTAATGTGACATTGATTGGTGGTAACGTGGCCCGAGCCTAGAAGGCTGTGGTGAGTGAGTCAATTGCCGGGGCGACACTGTCCGACATGGGTGTAAGATAAGTTACAGTTGCGCGTCATGGATGCGCGCCGGTGTGGATCAGTGGAGTGAGGTGCAGATATGCAGAAAGCGACCGGGGGAGTGCCGATTTCCCGGCAGGATCCGGCGGTGCGGGAGCGGATCGAGTGGGCGGCGGTGCAGGTCTTTGCCGATTCGGAATTCCACCATGTGACCTTGCAACAAATCGCCCGGGCCGCCCGTTGCAGCCTGCAAACGCTTTATCGCTACTACGGGGATGACGCGCAGGGCAGCAAGGAGGCGCTGCTGAGCGCCTGTTTGCACCACGGCCTGGAACAGCTGGCCGAGCGGATGCTGGACCATCTTGCCGGTATTGATACGTTCCGCGACCGGCTCAGCAAGGTGTTCTGGGTGGTGCTGGATTTCTTCGACCGCAACCCGCAGATGGGCCGCATGATGATCAACTCGGTCTACCCGGGCCGCTGGGGCAGTGACACCACCCCGGGCCAGCAACGGTTGACCGAGCTGTTTCTCAGCGTGCTGCATGAAGGGCAGGAGGCCGGCATTCTCAATGACCAGGTGGCCAGCCCGATTCTGCTGGATTTTTTCTATGGGGTGCTGTTGCGCGTTTCCCAGATGCATTTGTTGCGGGGGCGTCCCGGGCGAATGGCGGACCAGCACGGGGTGCTGTTTGATATGTTGTGGCGGGCAATGACCGTTTGATCGGCCGAACAGGCCAATCGCCGCGCCATTGCGGTGCTGGTGCTTGAGGTTTGTGCCGCCCTTTTCTATGTTGATCCATTGGCAGTGGCTCCATCACGGCACTGCACCACAAGAACAAGCCAGCACAAAGGGTACGCATATGCAGTCAGGCACGGTCGCCAGTAACGGAATCGAGCTTTTTTATGAAAGTCGTGGCCCGGAAAACGGGGAGCCCATCGTGTTCGTCATGGGGCTGTCGGCGCAGATGGTGTTCTGGCCGGATTCGTTGCTGGATTCCCTGGCCGCGAAAGGTTATCGGGTTATCCGTTTTGATAACCGGGATGTGGGCAAGTCCACCCGGATTCGCAAGCCCATCAAACAGGGGCCGCTGTCTGCGATTCTGCGCAGCATGGTGGGGCTGTCGGTGGAGAGCGCCTACACCTTGCACGACATGGTGGCCGATACGGTGGGGCTGCTGGATGCCCTGAATATCGAACGGGCGCATTTTGTTGGCGCCTCCATGGGCGGGATGATCAGCCAGTTGATGGCGGGCACCCACCCGGAGCGGGTGTTGTCACTCACCTCAATCATGTCCAGCAACAACAGCCCGCTGTTACCTCCGCCGAAACCGGCGGCGCTGAAAACCCTGGTGGCCCCGCGGGTGAAAGTGGAAACCGAAGAGCAGTTCGTGGCGTTTGGCCTGGAGATGATGGCCAAGCTGGGCGGCACCTTGCCCCAGGGCAAGGAAGAGCTGGCGGCCATGTATCGGGCCTCCTGGGCGCGGGGCATCAACCCGCGCGGCATCCGCAACCAGTTCCTGGCCATCATGGCCACCGGGTCGCTGACCAAAACCCTGAAACAGATCCAGTGCCCGACCACCGTGATTCACGGCGGCGCCGATCCACTGATTCGTCCCGCCGGCGGTAAAGCTTCGGCCCGACACATTCGTGGCGCCAAGCTGGCCATCATTCCCGGCATGGGGCATGACTTCCCGCCATCGGTTATCGATCGCATCGGTGAGCTGATTACCGAAACCGTCGGGCGGGCCAATTCGGTGGTGCAGCCGGCGGTGGCCTGAACGCGCCGTTGATAATAAACACTGAATGGCTCGCGGGAGCGGGTGTTGATTCGGAAAGGAAAAAGGCCGCGCTCAGGGGTTATTGGGCGCGGCCTTTTTTTGTGTGCTGCGGAAGACGATCTACTGTCGCGGTTCGATTCGCACCTCGCTTCTCACCGACTGGGCGATAAAGCATTTCTCGTGGGCACGCTGGTGCAGGGCCTGAATGGTGGCGATGTCCGGTTGCTCACCGTTAAAGGTGACTAGCGGTTGCAGGACCATGGTCTGCATATAAATCTTTGCCTGATCGTTCTGCCCCAGTACGCCCTGTGGATCATCGTCGTAACTGGCCACCGACAGTCCTTCGCGGGCGGCTTCGGTAAGGAACGACAGTAAGTGACAGCTGGCCAGGGCGGCCAGGAAGGCTTCTTCCGGTTCCATGAATTCCTGATGGCCGTGGTGGCCATCGACCACGCGCACTTCATTGCCGTCTGGAAGATGCCAGAGGTAATGGTCCCGGTCGCCGTGGGCGGCCCAGCTAAGATGCATGGTGTGTTGTGGCACGAAATTTCCCCGGTTGATGCGTCGTCGTCAGGTGGCTGTCAGGCAGCCTGTCTGATGAGTATGCCATCAAAATGCGCTGTTGCCATGGCAACCTGGAGCGAATGTACTTATTCCGGGTCAGCCTGGGTTGGCGGAATCGTCCTGTTGACTCAGTGACCAGTAGCGGAACACGGCAACGTTGACCAGGGCACTGAGCAGTGAAACGGGCAGGGCCGCCAGTAACGAGGCGGCGGCGGTATGGCTGACCACGCCAAGAATGGCACTGGCCACCAGGCTGCTCATCATCAGGTACGCCAGGAACACCAGCACCAGCACCAGTAACAGCGGCCATTGCTGTGCCTGTGTCATCTGGAAAGAATGGCGCAGGGCTTCAACAGGGTTTTGCTGCTTGAGTATCACCAGCAGAGGGGCAAAACACAGGCGGGTGTAGACCCACACCGCCGGGAAAAACAGAGCCATCCAGCCCAGAGATACACCAATGGCCATCAGCGCATAGGTGAGCAGCAGGGGTGGGTAAACTAGTAGCGCCGGGGCGATACAGGCCAGCAGGCCGCGGGGTTTGCCGTGGCTGCTGGCAGACAGTTGCACATAAAGCGCGCCTTCGGCCAGTGGGCGCACCAGCAGAATAATGGCCAGGCTGATGCCGCTGAATTGCAGGGCGGCCCCTTCGGTTTCCGGTAGCACGAACGAAGGGCCGAAGACCCACTGGGTGGCTTCGGTAATCAGGGCAAAGGGGGCGGTGACCAGAAACAGCGGGCCAAGGTGCCGCCACCAGAAGATGAAGATTTCGCGAAAACGGTGTCCGATCATGGTGGGCCATCAATTCAGTCGACGGCGCAACCATACGACAGCGCTGCGTCCATTTCCAGAACGCAGCGCCATGCCAGGGCTACCACCAGTATTTTCCCCAGTTTTCCGGGTTGGCCCAGAAGCGCGGGTTATTCCACTTGCGTTCGAAATTGTAGTTATCCAGGTCGTAGCTATAGATGTTCAGCTCGCGACCGTCTTCAGCAAAATGCCCCTGCTCACGACAACCCAGTGCGAGAAATCCGTTGGCCGGCCAACGCAGTTTTTGCGGCGCCAGGGTGGGTTGGTACACGGCCACCATGGAGTCGGTATGCAGGTTGCGGAGTAAACCCATCAGCGCCTCGCCATCATGCTGGGGCATGTATTCCAGCTGATCCGCCACGATGGCGATGTCCACCCGGTTGATGTCGTCCAGGGCGGGGAACGGGTTCTGTTCCTGAATTTCCACCAGCGTGCAGTTGTGGTCTTTGCACCACTGGGCAACGACGGGGATGGGGTTGAGGCTGACAGTGAGAATGGAGGTGGGCTGGTGGCTATCAAGAATAGCGGCCAGACGTTCCTGTGGAGATTCGGTCATGGAGTGTGCCGTCGCAATATTCATGATTTCAGTCTAACGCCAATGTGGGTGGCTTTCGATAGGGGGTTGGGTAGCGTTTTGCAGTTTTTGATGCATTGCCGTTATGGCTTCCCGGGTGGTTTACAGGGGGGTGTTTTGGGCAGGGTGCCGGGAGAGTTTGACCGGTGCGCCATCGGGCTGGGCCACTGAAATGAGATCTTCATCAGAAAATGAAAAACAGGCGTTGACGACTGTCTAATCAATAATGATAATGATTCTCATATACGAAAAGGAGGTCAGCATGTCTCAGGTAAAGAAAAACGTTGCCACTACCACGCGCCAGGTTGCCATCAATGCGGAGAGCAGTGTGGCAAGTGGTTTGCTGCTTAACCATCAGGGCAAGTTGTGGATTGAGCATGCCGGTGAGCGTTACCAGCTGCGCCGTACGTCCAACAACAAGTTGATACTTACCAAGTGACGCGGCATGCAACACGCTCCACGCAACAACACGCAGAAAGCGCTTCTGGTTTTCAAGGTCCCAATCCCGCGTAAAAACGTGAGCGCGGGGCAAGGCGTTTAAAAACCGACAATCAACGAATCGCGTTGTTGCGTGGAGCGTGTTGCGTGTCGCGTCTCATCTTTCTCCCTGACGTGGATCGCCAGCCGCAGCCAGCTTTCCACACCTAATTTAAGGCTCTTCGGCATGCAGCATGCCACCTGCCGCAGCGCGCAGGATCTGTTGTCATTAGGTTGTTTGCCAGCCGAGCTCACTCTTTCGGCGCGGCAGCAAGCGGCAATAGTCATGACCCTGTGACCGCGTTGTGCCGTGAAGCATGTTGCCTGCTGCGCTATTTTTTTGGAGGCAGTATGGCTGTCATGGCATGGCCCGCGGCCCCGGCAACATCCCCTCTGTTGAGGCAGTGTGGTGCTGCGCTCGGTGACCGGGTGTTGCGGTTGCAGGATGAACCGCTGGCAATTCTCAAAGCGCTGTACCGGTTGGGTTCACTGGTGGTAACCACGTTCTCCAGTGGCTCGCGCATTTCCCAGAACATGCATTACCCGACCCTTCAGGACGGCGAGTCCGGGGTGCCCGGTGAATGGTGGCTGGAGTCGGTGGGGGAGCGCTGCCGGCTGCGCCAGAGCTTGCAGGTCGGCCAGTGGCATTCGGTGCTGGCGGTGCTGGAACCCACAGGTGCCTTGCCGGCCCGCAGCCTGGTGTTCTTTGACCGTCATGGGCAGCCGCTACAGCAAATGGCGGTGGCGTCGGACAGTGGCGGGCTGGCGTTCGAGGAATTGGTGTGCGCCATGCTTCACCCGGACCAGCAAACGCTCAATCTGCCGGCGGTGTTGCCGTGTGGTGTGGGCGGTGAACTTGGGTCGCTCAGCCAGTTGGAACGCGACTGGGCGAGCAGCACGGATGACGAAGATTTTGCCGGCTTGTTGCAGCGCTGCGATCAACAGCGCGACGTCTTGTATCGCTCGGTGCGCGACAGCTTTGCCTGCCAGGTAAGGCCGGAAACGTTGCCGGCGGTGTTGGCGGAAGCGGCTGTTCGAGACACGGTAACAACCTTGTGCGTGGGTAATCAGGGGGTGTGCCTGTGCATGACTGCGCCCTGGTCGTCGCCGCGCTGGCAGGGCAGCCATTGCCATCTGGCCCATAACGGCGCGTTGGTGTCGCTGGACATGGCAAAGATGGACAGCCTGTGGCGTCTGCGCAAGCCCGGTGATGGGCAGGTGGTTACCGCCCTTGAAGCCCTGGATGATCGAGGCCAGTGGTTGTGGACCCTGTCCGCCGGTGACGAGGAAAGCCAGTGGCGGGCGCTATTGAAAGATAGTGTTATTCGCTAGCGACGAGCGACGAGCGACGGGATTGGGAAAAGTAGAAACGTTTTACGCCGCTACGTTTCTACGGTGCTGCTGCCGCATGGCAGACGCTGAAGCATCAGGTTGAAGCGAGGCAGAGCTGTCGTCAGCTCGCGCCGGGCAGTCAGATCACTCAAAACTGATCATCGAATTGCTTGATCAGATTGATGATTCCGGTCACGTCCTGCTCCATGCCTTTCAGGGCTTCCTCTGCCATGGGGGCAATATCGCATTGTCCGGGCAGGGGATGGTCCGCTTCCAGAACGGCCCGGAAACGGGCGATGAAGACCCACTGTAGCCACTCGCTGAAATTCATGGTGTCCGCAAAAAATGGCGTGCCGCTATCGAAAGCCGATGGCGCCGGCGGCTGCGTGGCCCACAGACCTTGCTGGTCCAGTTCCGTTTGCAGGTCATCGAGTAACGAGGAAAGTTGGGCGCGTTGGCTCATGGGGGAAATCATCCGCGGTCAGTCGTCGAAGAGCGGCACCAGATCCGGTAGCTCATGCAGGTTGTGGATATGGTGACGGGGACGGTCCAGTTCAACTGGCCAGGCCAGATCGATGAGGTTGGCCCAGACGGCATGCATGCCGTGTTCGCGGGCAGCGTGCACATCTTCCAGCGGGTGGTCACCCACGTGGACGGCCTGGTGGGCTTGAACCCCGGCGGATTCCAGCGCGGCATGGAACATGTCCGGGGCGGGTTTGCGCTTGCCGATGGTTTCCGCAGAGTGATGGAACGCGAAGAGTTCGGCGATGCCGATCTGGCGCAGGTCGGCGTTGCCGTTGGTCAGTGCGCCCAGGGTGTAGCTGTCGGCGAGTTGCTCCAGTACCTCCCGGGCACCGGGGAAAAACGATACCTGGTTTCGGGCCTGATGAAAGACCGCGAAGGCGTCCAGGGCGATCTTGCGGGCCTCGGCGTTACTGAACCCGGCGTCCAAGAAGGCTCGGGTCATGGCGTCCTGGCGTAGCGCGGTCAGGTTGTCCAGGTAGCCGGGGTTTTCCTTGAGCAGGGTGGTGCGCACCATGCGCACCCGCTCCGCGTTGAGGGCGCGGGCGGCATCCGGGTGGCGGTCAGCGATCCAGTCGCTACAGGCTTTCTCGGCCTTGCGGATCACCTCATCCACAGGCCACAGCGTGTTGTCCAGATCGAAGGTAATCAGCTTGAGTGTACTCATGGGCGGTAGTTTAGCGTAAAACCGCTAATGGCAGCACACCGGGTTGCTTGTGTCAGAGATGAGGCGGGTGCCCGGGATTATTCGTCTTCGTCCTTGCGGCGCTGGGCCCTTGGATGGGCGCCATCGTAGACCTGGGCCAGATGCTGGAAGTCCAGATGGGTGTAGACCTGGGTGGTGGCCAGATCGGCATGGCCGAGCAGTTCCTGTACCGCACGCAGGTCGCCGGAGGATTCCAGCAGGTGGGTCGCGAAGGAGTGGCGTAATTTGTGCGGGTGAAGATGGTCGTCGAGGCCCCGTTCCAGGGCGTGTCGCTTGAGCCGTTGCTGCACGCTGGAAGGTGACAGGCGACGGCCGTTCTTGCTGATGAACAGGGCGGTCTGCTCGCCGCTTTTAATTAGCAGGGGGCGTACTTTCAGCCAGCGGCGTACGGCGGTGAGGGCGGGTTTGCCCACCGGCAGCTGGCGGGTCTTGTTGCCTTTACCGGTGACCAGTAGCTGGCCGTCGCGCAGGTCGATGCTGTCCAGATTCAGGCTCAGCAGTTCCGCCAGTCGCAGGCCGCAGGCGTAGAGCAGTTCCATCATGGCCTGGTCGCGCAGGGCCAGCGGTTCGCTGCTGTGGGTGCCGGCATCCAGCAGGTGGCTGACCTGATCCGCGTCCAGCGCCTTGGGCAGGCGTTTGCCGCTTTTCGGGGCGCGGATATCCATGGCCGGGTTGTCACGGGCCAGCCCTTCGCGCATCAGGTAGCGGAAAAACGTGCGCAGGGTGGAGAGCATGCGCTGGATGGTTTTGCCGCTTTTCCCCTTGCGGTGGAGCGCGGCCGCCAGGCTGCGAATGTCGTGCACGGTGAGGGCATCCCAGGGCTGGGTGCCCAGGACTTTTCGTGCCTCGACCAGGTCGCGCTGATAGCTGCTGACGGTGTGTGGGGAAAGGCGGCGCTCGCTGGCCAGATGGGTCAGGAAGGCGTTAACCGTTGGCGCTGTGCCAGTGCTGTCGCTGTCCACGGTTAACGGTCCTCGTTCAGCTGATATCGCTGGTTTTCTTGGCTGCCTGATGGGGGTATTGGCGCACGACTTCGTGGAGCCGGCGGCTCAGCACCTGGCCAATATGGGTAATGAACAGGGTGCCCAGGGAGCTGCGGAAGTGCATGGCGCTTTTACTGCCAATGGCCAGCAGGCCCAGGCGGCCCTGGTATTCCAGCGGCACCATGGCGGCGGAGCGAATGTCGGTGGCATTGTCCTGGAACAGGGCTTCCATTTCTTCCGTGCGCATGGCACCGCATACAGCTTTGCCGCTGCGCAGAAGATGGTTGAGCGCGCTGGGCAGGGCGTCGCTGTCCACGCAGCGGATCTGGTTGCGCAGGTCGCCAAGAATGGGCACTTCCCGGTCGTACAACATCAACGCCACCTGGTCACAGTGAAAGTCCGTGCTCAGGCTGGTGAGGAGATTGCGGAACAGTTTTTCCGCGCCACGGGCTTCCAGCAGCGACAGGGTCAGGCGGCGAGTCTTGTCGAACAGGTGATCATTTTCCCGGGCCACATCCAGCAGGCCGTTGAGCCGGTCGCGCAGCTCGGTATTGCGCTCGCGCAGAATCGACGCCTGGCGCTCCAGCAGCGATACCGCCTGGCCTTTGGAATCGGGCAGGCGTAACAGTTCCAGCAGCTCCGGGCGATGCTGAAAGAAATCGGCATGTTCACGCAGGTAAGCGGCTACCTGATCGGCGCTGGCTGGAGTCTGGTCCGTCATCAATCCTGTCCTTTGTTATCATTCGGGTCTGTCGGCACTGATGTCGCCCGAGTTAGATCTCAATAGCGCCATCATAGACATGGCTGGCGGGGCCTGTCATCTGGATGCCGCCCTGGCCATCGTAGCAGACTTGCAGGGTGCCGCCTGGCAGATGCACGGTGACGGCGCTATCCAGCCAGCCCCGGCGCTGCCCGATGGCCACCGCGGCGCAGGCGCCGGACCCGCAGGCCAGGGTTTCGCCGGCGCCCCGTTCGTAGACGCGCAGGCGGATTTCGTTGCGGCTGACGATCTGCATAAAGCCCACGTTTACCCGCTCGGGGAATTGCTCATGGCTTTCCAGCAGCGGGCCAGCGCTTTCTACTGGCGCGGTATCCACGTTTTCTACCAACAGGGTGCAGTGAGGGTTGCCCAGGCCCACGGCGCCCACTTCCCAGGCTTGCGTGCCGGACACCAGGAAATAGCTGTCCGCCTCACTTTTGGCGGTCATGGGAATGGCGTCCAGCGCCCAGCGGGGCGCGCCCATGTCCACGGTGACCTGCTCATCGTCGGTGATGGTGAGAGTCATCTGCCCGGCGGCGGTTTCCACCCGGATTTCCCGCTTTTCAGTGAGCCCCTGCTCGCGCACAAAGCGGGCAAAGCAGCGGGCGCCGTTGCCGCACTGGCTCACTTCGGAGCCGTCAGCATTGAGAATGCGGTAGCGAAAATCGGCGTCAGCGGAACGGGCGGGCTGCACGATCAACATCTGATCGAAGCCCACGCCAAAGTGGCGATCGCCCAGGCGCCGGATTTCATCCGCAGGCAGGGGCAGCCCGGTTTCCGGCAAGGTCTGGCGAATGCCGTCGATGACCATGAAATCGTTGCCCAGGCCGTGCATTTTGGTAAAGCGCAGGTTCATGCGGAATATCCGGTACGACTAAAAGGCCATTGTACTGCCTGGAAGCAATAGCGTCAGTCTCGTGTAGGCAAAAGATTACAGGCATACAGGGAAAATGCTTGCCTGCCACTCCCCCATGGCTGCTCTACAATCCGGCTCGCAAGAGGGTCTGTTTCTATTCTATGGAGAGAATTATGCGAATCTGGGTGAGTCGACTGCTGATCATGTCAGTGGTGGCCATGGTGGCTGCCTGTGGTGGTGGCGGTAGCGATGGGGCAGGGAATAGTTCGAGTGGCGGTGGAGGGGCATATGATCCCGCTCCGGGGAACGTGGCAAAGCTGGCGTTTGTGGACGCCAACAACCAGCCTCTGGCGAATGCCGAAATCAAGCTGGTTTCGGCAGCTGAGGCCAAGAAGGCAAAGAGTGCCGGGTCGGCGGGGCTGACATTTCCTTCTGCATCCACGTTTCCTGATTTCAGCGCAGTGGCTGGACTGTTTCTGGATGAAAAAGGTGAGCTGGATATCAGCGAAATTGTGCCGGGGATTTACTTTGTCCAGCTGACGCACAATAGCGTGCAGGTTTATCACATAGTTCAGATAACGGCGGGTAATGCTGTCGTGCTGTTTTCCATCACCATGCCGATCAGCTGTGATTTGTCTAGCTGTACGGAGGTAGATTCAATCGTCGGTTCGTTGTCTGGCATGGTTTATGACGATAAGGGGCCCATTGAAGGTGCACAGGTATCGCTTGGGGCTGGTGCTGCCACCAATGGGGCCTATGCGGTTACCACGACCAACGCTGAAGGTGAGTACTCTCTGAGCTTTAATGTGAGCAAGGATCTGGCTGAAACCCTGGCCGCGTCGACCCTCCGGGCAGTAGCGCCGGGGTATCAAACCTCTTCCCAGGCTATCGAAGTCAATAGCGGTAGTTTGGCAGGTGTGAACATCAAGCTGGAGAAAGCGGAGCAGGATCAGGGGAGCGTGCTCTGGCGGGAGACATTTGAAGCTGATTCTGCAACTCGTGACTTGTGGCAGAAGGAGGGAGGCCTTGCGGAAACTCGCTGGCAGTACCTCAACGCGGGGCATGGGATCAGCAATAATCTGGTCGGCAGCTATGTGAAGCTCGCGCCCGGAGATCTGTCGGCGGGAGCCTTGCCACAGGCGCTGCAGGGGCAGGTGTCTTATTGGTATGGGGATGAGACACAAGGCAACTTCATTGGTGAACGAGATCAGGATGGCAGTGTAAATGATGATGGCGGGCTTTCCGTATCTGAGCATCAGGGAGGGCTGGTCTCGCCTTCCATTGATCTCTCTGAAGAATCAGTACCGCTTGCTTTGAGCTTCAGGGCCTGGTGGGAAATCGAGTCGGTGAACCCGAATGAAAACGGTTTTGATCTGATGATGGTCCAGGTCTCTACTGATGGCGGCAGCAGTTTTGAGAATCTGGCACGGCTCAATCCGTTGGCCGATCCTGAGTCCTCACTGGAGCGGGATGCAATCCCCTATTCCAATGCGGGTTTTAATGCTCCGCCCGTCAATGCACAGCAGGAGCCCATTTCTCTGGATGCTTACGCAGGTGAATCTGACGTTGTGCTGCGTTTTGTGTTCTCTACTGAAGATGAGCTTTATAACGGTTTCCGTGGCTGGGTACTTGACGATGTAGTCATCTCTCGCACGGAAGGTTCTTTCCCGTTGTATGAAGGCGGTGGCGAAGACGAGGTGGGTGGCATGGAGCCCATGGCCAAATCAGGCTTGGCTGGCACAGGCAAAAGAGTGCCCAGATAGCGGCTCCCCGCCAAGACGCCAGGAATGTAAACCGCCCCTCGGGGCGGTTTTTTATTGCCATAAGGGCTGGTTGTCCTACACTGCCGCTTTCAGCTCTTTCTGGATGTATGTCATGTTGTCCTACCGCCACAGCTACCACGCCGGCAATTTCGCCGATGTCCTCAAGCACATCGTGCAGATGGCAATCATTGAATACCTGAAGAAGAAGGATAAACCCTTCACGGTCCACGATACCCACGCCGGTGCAGGTAGTTATGCCATCGCCAGCGAGCACATGCAGAAGACCGGTGAGTACCAAGATGGGATTGCCAGGTTGTTTGGCAAGCGCACCGGGGTGGGGGTGATTGACCAGTATGTGTCGCTGGTGGAAAAGCTGAACCCGGTGGGGCGGCTGACGGACTATCCCGGTTCGCCGCTGATCAGCGCCCGCCTGCTGCGTGAGCAGGATGTGCTGCAATGCACGGAGCTGCATACCACCGACTTTGCCCTGCTCAAGCGTGAGTTTGCCGACGACAAGCGGGTGCAGGTGCTCAAGGAAGATGCCTGGCAGGGGCTCAAGGCATTGCTGCCGCCGCAGCACCGGCGCGGCCTGGTATTGATCGATCCGTCCTACGAGATGGAAGCGGACTACAACGGCGTGCTGCCTGCGGTGCAAATGGCCATGGAGAAATTTGCCACCGCCACCTATGCCATCTGGTACCCGGTGCTGGACCGCAACCGCACGGAAAGCTTTATTCGCCGTTTCGTGAAAGCGGGGATTCCGAATCTGCTGCGGGTGGAGTGCTGCGTGCGCCCGGATGCTTCCGGCCGTGGTATGACCGGTACCGGCATGTTGATCATCAACCCGCCTTACACGCTGGCCCAGCACATGGCCCAGGCCATGCCGTTATTGAAAGACGCGCTCTGCGATGCCAACGGCCATACCCTGGTGAAGCAGCTGACCGGTGAAACGCCGGAATGACCGTGGTTCTGCGAGACGCCCGGCGTGGGGATGTGGCGGACCTGCTGCGTCTTATCCGTGATCTGGCGCGCTACGAAAAAGCCGAAGATCAGGTGGAGGCCGATGTACCGCAATTGGCCGCTACCCTGTTCGGTGAAGGGGCAACGGCCCATGCCATGGTGGCCGAGGAGGATGGCCTGATCGTTGGGCTGGCCATCTACTTCTTCAATTACTCTACCTGGCAAGGCCGCAACGGCCTGTATCTGGAAGACCTGTTCGTGGAGCCGGAGCAACGCGGGGCGGGGATCGGCAAAGCCCTGCTGGCTCGGCTGGCGGCCCTGGCCGTGGATCGTGATTGCGGGCGTTTCGAGTGGAGTGTGCTGGACTGGAATACGCCAGCCATCGATTTCTATGAAAGCCTGGGTGCACGCCCTCAGTCAGAGTGGGTGCGCTACCGTCTGGAAGGCGATGCCCTGAAGGCGCTGGCGAATACCGCCTGAAGGGCGATCTTGTTGGTGCTGGCGGTGCCTGTCGTGTGGCTGTTTTCGGCTGCCGTTTGCCGGGCGCAACTCCGACGACCGGTGATGCCGGCCTGTCGTTGCGCTGGTAGACTGCGCCGCTTTCTGTACGGGCGGTAAGTGCTTACTTGCGCTTCCTCACGTATAACCGAACGTTCTGTCGCCCACTGTTGCCGCCATGACTGAATCCCGACACCGCCGTCCCTCCCTGTTTGATGCCTTGCTGCCGATTGTGGTGTTGGTGGGCCTGCTGGCGGCGGCGGTGTACCTGTACGGTGACAGCGCGTCTTCCGGGCCCAACCAGATTGCCCTGTTGTTCTGCGCGGGCCTGGCCTCATTGATCGCGTTCAAGAACGGTCTGACCTGGCGGGAAATCGAAACCGCCATGATTCAGGGGATCTCGGTGGCGCTGGGCGCCATCCTGATTCTGCTGATGGTCGGCGCTTTGATTGGCACCTGGCGGTTGGCGGGCATTGTGCCGTCGCTGATCTATTTTGGCCTGGAGCTGATGAACCCGTCGCTGTTCTACGCGGCGGCCTGCCTGATCTGCGCGATTATCGCCCTGAGTATCGGTTCCAGCTGGACGGTGGCAGCTACCGTGGGCGTGGCACTCATCGGCGTGGCCAGCGGGCTCGGGCTGTCCCTGCCGGTGGCGGCCGGGGCGGTGGTGTCGGGGGCCTACTTCGGGGACAAGATTTCGCCCCTGTCCGAAACCACCAACCTGGCGCCGGCGGTGGCCGGTTCCGAACTGTTCGAGCACATTCGCCTGATGCTGTGGACCACGGTGCCGTCCATTGTCATCGCCTTGCTGATCTTTTTGGTGATGGGGCTGAATACGGACATTCCCGACACCGGTGTGGATCGCATCGCGCCGTTACTGGCAGGGCTGGAAAGCCAGTTCCATATTTCCATCATTCACTTGCTGCCGCTGGGGCTGCTGTTGTTTATGGCGCTCAAGCGCATGCCGGCGCTGCCTGCCATTTTTATTGGCGCGCTGGTGGGCGGTGTCTGGGCGTTGCTGTTTCAGCAAGAGGCCATCGCTGTGCAGGCGGGGGTAGCCAACCCGGACTGGACGCTAACCCTGCAGGTGATCTGGCAGACCTTTTTTGCGGGGGTTTCGGTGGATGCCGGTGATGTTGCTCTCAATGACCTGCTCTCCGGCGGTGGCATGGCCTCCATGATGAACACGGTCTGGCTGATCATGTGTGCCATGACCTTTGGCGCGGTCATGGAAAAAGCCGGGCTGCTGGCGCGTTTGATCGAGGGGCTGCTGGGCATGGTGAAGGGCGCTGCCGGGTTGATCACCGCGACCCTGGCGACTTGTTTCGGCAGCAATGTCCTCACCGCCGATCAGTACATCTCCATCATCATGCCCGGGCGCATGTTCCGCGAAGCCTATGAGAAAAAAGGGCTGGCCCCGGTGAACCTGTCCCGTGCGCTGGAAGATGGCGGCACCATCACCAGCCCGCTGATTCCCTGGAATACCTGTGGGGCCTATATGCAGTCGGTACTGCTGGTGCCGGTGACTGATTATCTCTTCTTCGCGTTCTTCAATCTGATCAATCCGGTACTGGCGCTGGTTTATGCGTGGCTGGGGATCAAGGTGCTCAGGCTGGAACCGCCTGTGGTGAGGGCTACGCAGGAATAACGGGGCAGCGCCCTGCAGGGCGGCGTTACTCTTCGTTGAGCAGCAGGATCAGGGTGCCGCCGCGCAACACGCTGCCGTAGTTCAGGTTGATGCCGATGCCGATGTCGTCCACGAAGGGAATGTTCGCCTTGCGCAGATCCAGTAGCCAGCCGACACCCGCCTCGTAGTAATAGTGGTTGCCCAGCGAATCCCCAAGGTCACCGCCCAGATCATAGCGCGTCGCCTGCATCCACACGTTCTGGCCGGGCAGGAATCGAGTGAGGTAGGGATGGCGCCAGCGGGCGCCATTGGACCAGTACCAGGCCTCGGGCTGCACTTCATGGGCGGGGTTGCTGGTGTCAAAGGTGCGTCCGCGCATGTAGTGGATGTCGCTGATCAGTTTCACCTCTGCGCCACGGCCGCCCACGTACCAGGTGGCGCGGAGGTGGGGTTCGGCTTGCCAGGCGTTGGCGGTGTAGTTGGTCAGCAGGCCGTCCGTCAGTGGTGCCAGCGCCTGTGATTCCGGTGTGTTGAAGTCGGTATCGTTGTTGTAGCGCTGCCAGTGCATGTTCAGCCCGGCGGCCAGGCCAATATGATCATTGGCCCTGTGCCTGAGTTCTCCGCCCAGGGTCAGGGTCGTCACATCGCTGACAATAGTGTCCTTGGCGCTCCTGTTGGAACTGACGATTTGTGTTTCCTGTTTCTGGCCGAGAAAAGAGGCTTTGGCGCCCAGCACCAGGGTGTTGCTGCCTTCCCCTAATGGGGTGCTCCAGGTATAGGGCAGGGACAGGGTGCTGATTCGCTGGCGCAGTTCCTGAGCCTCAAGACCGCCCAGGTTGTCATCTTCCAGCCCCACGAAGCTGTTGGGGTCGAAATCCCAGAAACCGAAACGCACGGCATTGCCTCCGGTGAGGAGAATGGCGGTGGTATAGCTTTCTGCCAGACTCAGGCGGATGACCCTTTCCAGCGGCGTGGCGGCAATGGCAGGCAGGCAAAAGCTGCTCAGGATTACGGTGATGCACAGTCGTTGAAGCATGGCGATATCGGCAAGTGGGCTCAGGGAGAGTTAAGCATAAAACGTGCCTTGGCACTGTTACCGTTTGACGGGGCGCAAGGCATTGCCGGCGCGAGTGCCGGGCCAACAAAAAGGCCGCGCCGGATGTCCGGACGCGGCCTTTTGGTTTATCTCAATACCTCAATGAACGGCGTGCAGCCTGTTATTTCTCCTCAAGGCAGCAGCGACTCCAGCTTGAGCTGTTCGTCATAGGTTTCCCGCTGACGCACCACAAAGGCCTGGTCCCCATCCACCATCACTTCGGCGGGGCGGTTGCGGCTGTTGTAGTTGCTGGCCATGGCAAAGCCGTAGGCACCGGCGCTGCGTACGGCGAGCAAATCGCCGGTTTCCAGGGACAGGGCGCGGTCCTTGCCGAGAAAGTCGCCGGTTTCGCACACCGGGCCGACGATATCCCAGTTGCGGCAATCGGCGTCATGGGGTTTCACTGGAATAATGTTCTGCCAGGCGGAGTACAGGCTGGGGCGGATCAGGTCGTTCATGGCGCCGTCGACAATGGCGAAGTTCTTGTGCTCGGTGGGCTTGAGGAACAGCACCTGGGTAATGAACAGGCCGGCGTTGGCGGCAATGGAGCGGCCCGGTTCGATGTGTACGGGCAATTCGCCGGGAATGTGCTTGAGCAGGGCCTGCACATACGCTGAACGGTCCGGCGGGGTTTCGTCGTCGTAGGTGACGCCCAGGCCGCCGCCCAGATCCAGATGATGGATTTCGATGCCGTGTTCCTGCAGCTGGGCCAGCAACTTCAATACCCGCTCCAGTGCGTCTTCAAAGGGCGCAAGCTTGGTCAGCTGGCTGCCGATGTGGCAGTCGATGCCGAGAATCCGGATGTGCGGCAATTCGGCGGCGCGCTGATACAGGGCCGGCGCCTTGTTGATGTCCACGCCGAATTTGTTGTCTTTCAGCCCGGTGGAAATATAGGGGTGGGTCTGGGCGTCCACATCCGGGTTCACGCGAATGGCGATGGGCGCTTCCCGGTCCAGTTCGCCGGCCACCAGATTGAGCAGTTCCAGCTCCGCGGCGGATTCCACATTGAAGCAGTGGATGTTGGCTTTCAGGGCCGCGGCCATTTCGTCGGCGGTTTTGCCCACGCCGGAAAAGACGATCTTGTCCGGGTCGCCACCGGCGCGCAGTACCCGCTCCAGCTCACCACCGGAAACAATGTCGAAGCCTGCGCCACAGCGGGCCAGCACATTCAGCACGGCCAGGTTGGAGTTAGCCTTGACCGCGTAGCACACCTGATGAGGGTGGTCGCCGAAGGCTTCATCAAACGCCAGGTAGTGACGCTCCAGAGCCGCACGGGAATACAGGTAGAGCGGCGTGCCGAAGCGATCTGCCAGCTGTTCTACGGGAAGATCTTCGGCGAATAACTGGCCGTCACGGTACTGAAAGGGATCCATGATTATTCCTGTGCGGACGCGTTGGCGTCGTCTTTGTCTTGAGTGTCGTCACTGTCTTGTGCATCGGTCTGCGCCGGCTGCGCGTCGCTGGCCGGTGCGGCCGCGTTGCGTTCCTGGTCAAAATACAGCGGACCTTTCTGGCCGCAGCCGGCCAGTAGCAGGAACAGTAACAGGCTGAATGGGCGCATGGGATACTCCGTTTGCTGGAGGGTGAGTATAACGGTTCAGTACTGCAATGGCAGCCTGCATGCCCCTGGGGTTCGGGTGTCCGATAACGCCGCTTGAGAAAAAAACGCTCCGGTTTACTATCAGCGGATAGTCCGCCTCGCGTGGACGCATTTCTGCTGATCTTTTCGCCCCTTTCTCGTACTTGCCCTGCCTGCGCCTGGATACCCCGGCCTGCGGGCGGGCGTGTATGCGTGGGGCATTTCTGAATGATTGACCCTGTAAGGAGAAAGCCATGGCGTTACCGGCCATTACCGTTTCACGTTTGGATGTTGCGCGCCTGGAGGCATTGTTAGCGACCGCCCATGGCGAGGTGGCCGAAGGCCTGGAAGAGGAACTGTTGCGCGCCACGGTGGTGGCGCCCGAGGCAATGCCGGCGGATGTGGTCACCATGAATTCGCGGATTCGCTGCCGGGAGCAGGGCCGTGGACGGGACATGTCCCTGACACTGGTGTACCCCGAAGACAGCGGGCCGCAGAAGGTGTCCGTGTTGGCGCCGGTAGGGGCTGCGCTGCTGGGGTTGTCGGTGGGACAGAGTATCGACTGGCCCGCGCCCAACGGGAAAACCCTGAAGCTGGAGATTCTCGCCATCGAGTATCAGCCGGAAGCCAGCGGCGAGGATTTGGAGTAGCGCGGGGATAGGGCTGCTGCCGGGCGTGCTAACGGCTGCGCAAGGCGCGACCCGGTTGCCCGGAACGAAAACGCCGCCGGCTCCAGGGAGCCGGCGGCGTTTTTTCATCGTACGGCGCCTTGCGAAGAAAGCGCTTGTTGCGGCGCTTACTGGCCGGTGTTGTCCAGCGCCTCGCGGGCACGGCCGACGGCCGCTCGGACCTGATCCGGCGCGGTGCCACCGATGTGGTTCCGGGCGCTGACGGAGCCTTCCAGGGTCAGCACGTCGAACACGTCGTCCTCGATCTGATCGCTGAACTGCTTGAGCTCGGACAGGGACATGTCGCCCAGGTCCTTCTTCTTGTCCACGCCATAGGCCACGGCCTTGCCGACGATTTCGTGGGAGTCGCGGAAGGCGATGCCCTTGCGGACCAAATAATCCGCCAGGTCGGTGGCGGTGGCGAAGCCACGGCGGGCCGCCTCGCGCATCACTTCACGATTAGGCTCCAGCGACGGGATCATGTCGCCGAAGGCGCGCAGGCTGCCCTTGAGGGTGTCCACGGCGTCGTAAAGCGGTTCCTTGTCTTCCTGATTGTCCTTGTTGTAGGCCAGCGGTTGGCTTTTCATCAGGGTCAGCAGGCTGATCAGGTGGCCGTTAACGCGGCCGGTCTTGCCGCGTACCAGCTCGGGCACGTCCGGGTTTTTCTTCTGCGGCATGATGGAGCTGCCGGTGCAGAAACGGTCGGGCAGGTTGATGAAGTTGAACTGGGCGCTGGTCCACAGCACCAGCTCTTCGCTGATCCGCGACAGGTGGGTCATGGTCAGGGCGGCCAGGGCGCAGAATTCGATGGCGAAATCCCGGTCGCTCACCGCGTCCAGCGAGTTTTCGCAGACGCCGTCGAAGCCGAGCAGCTCGCAGGTGCGCTGGCGGTTGATCGGGTAGGTGGTGCCGGCCAGGGCGGCGGCGCCCAGGGGCATGCGGTTGACCCGCTTGCGGCAGTCCAGCAGGCGCTCGCGGTCGCGCTTGAGCATTTCGAACCAGGCCAGCAGGTGGTGGCCGAAGGTTACCGGCTGGGCGGTCTGCAGGTGAGTAAAGCCGGGCATGATGGTGGCCGCTTCACGCTCCGCCAGGTTCAGCAGGCCGGTCATCAGGTACAGATACTGTTCTTCCAGGATCAGCAGCTCATCGCGCAGCCACAGGCGGATGTCGGTGGCCACCTGGTCGTTCCGGCTGCGGCCGGTGTGCAGCTTCTTGCCGGTGATGCCGATCTTGTCGGTGAGCCGGGCTTCGATGTTCATGTGCACATCTTCCAGCGCCACGGACCACTCAAACTCACCGTTTTCGATTTCCAGCTGGATTTCGCGAAGCCCCTGGATAATGGCGTCGCGCTCCTCATCGGTGAGCACGCCCACTTCGGCCAGCATGGTGGCATGGGCCTGGGAGCCATAGATGTCCTGACGGTACATGCGGCGGTCGAAGTTCACACTGGCAGTGAATTCCTGCACGAACTGGTCGGTGGACTCGCTGAAGCGGCCGCCCCAGAGTTTGTTCTGCTGCTTGTCAGTCATCGTACTTGCTCAACGCTTGGTTTGCGGGGGCGCAAGTATAGCAGGGGGATACTATTCCTTGGGAGTGGCGGTTGGTTCAGGTATAACATATTAATAATTAATTGTTTTTCCGTATAAGGAGAGCATTCGTGGCCATGGATGTCCCGGCCAATAACAGTTTCCTGCCCGATCTGTGCAGCACCCGTGCCGTGCTGGTGGTGGTAGTGGTGGCTGAGTTGATGGCGTTGGTGGTGACGTTGGTGGCCACTTACTACGACGATTTCAGTGTTGGTCGGTTGGCGATTACCTCCCTGTTTGTACAGTGGGTGGGGCTGACGTCTGCGGCGCTGGTGTGCCAGTTGCGTAATCGACTGAACCTGTTGCCACCCGCCTGGACCTCTACCGCTGTGGTATTGCTGGTGGTGGTCGATACCCTGCTGTTCAGCGTTCTGGCCCGGCTGATCATGGCCTGGGTTAGCGGCGGCGCACTGGAAATGGGGCTGTGGTCTACAGAAATTCCGGTGAACGGCTTGATTGCGGCGATCATCGCCGGCCTGGTGATGCGCTATTTCTATGTGCAGGAGCAGTTGCGGCAAAAGGATCAGGCTGAGTTGCAGGCACGTATCCAGGCGCTGCAATCACGGATCCGCCCGCACTTTCTGTTCAATTCCATGAACATTATCGCCAGCCTTATCGCGGTGGACCCGGATGGGGCGGAGCAGGTGGTGGAGGACTTGTCGGTGCTGTTTCGCGCCAGCCTCAAGAACAGTGGTAATGAGGCCTCGCTGGAAGAAGAGCTGGAGCTGTGTCGACGCTATATCCACATTGAGCAGCTGCGGATGGGGGAGCGTTTACAGGTGGCCTGGGATATCCAGGTAGACGCAAAATCCCTGAAGATTCCGTTATTAACCTTGCAACCCTTGCTTGAAAATGCCATTTATCATGGCATACAGCCATTATCTGCAGGGGGGATGGTGACGATTCGTGCCCTCGCGCACAATGGCAACCTGGTGCTGTCGGTGAGCAATCCCAAGCCGGAAGGCGACGGGCATCACAAAGGCAACCGCATGGCACTGGAAAATATACGTCACCGGCTGGAAGCCCTGTACGGTGACGAGGTGGCGGTGGAATCCCGCCCGGAACAAAAAGAATACGAGATCGAAATTCGATATCCGCTGCAATAAAAAGGATGGGACTTATGCGGGTACTTGTCTGCGATGACGAGCAACTGGCTCGGGACCGGCTCAAGAGGCTGGTCGATAAAATCGAGAATGCCGAGGTGGTGGCAGAGGCGGCCAATGGCCGTGAAGCCATCATTGAAGCCCAGTCCTGCAAGCCGGACGTGGTGCTGATGGATATCCGCATGCCGGAAATGGATGGCATGGAAGCGGCGGAGCATCTGGGCAAGATGGATAATCCGCCGGCCGTGATCTTCTGTACGGCCTATGACGAGCATGCCTTGCAGGCGTTTCGGGTCCACGCAGTGGATTACCTGCTCAAGCCCGTCAATGCCGCCGACCTGACAACGGCGCTGACCAAGGCGAAAACGCTTAACCGTGTGCAACTGGCGGAAATCAGCGATGAGGTGAGCGAAGATAAGCCCCGTCGTCGTGGCCATATCAGCGCCCGAACCCACCGGGGTCTGGAACTGGTGCCGGTGGAGGACGTGCGCTACTTCCTGGCCGATCAGAAATACGTGACCGTGTGTTTTAGCGAAGGCGAAGTGCTGATTGACGAAACCCTGAAAGAGCTGGAAACCGAATTCGGTGACCAGTTTGTGCGTATTCACCGCAATGCGCTGGTGGCGCTCCGGTATATTGAGGGCATGGAAATGGCCACCGCCGGGCATCATCAGGTGCGTCTGCGCGGGGTGGATGAACGGTTGACCGTGAGCCGGCGCCATGTGGCGGGGCTGCGGCGGGTGCTGCAAAGCCTGTAACGGGCGGGGTAATTAACAAGGTCCGGGTCGCGTGCTAGCCTTGGGCTTGCTGCATTGAACGAAAAACGAACGACAACGAATAACAAAAACAGGAACTCTGTGATGAAAAAGACTCTCCTTCTTCTGGTCAGCGCGGTCGTGCTCAGCGGTTGCGCCAGCGCCACCATGCCGGTAACCGGCTTTCTGTACGGCAACGTGAAAGCGCCCATGGCGGCCACCGCCTCCTCGGAAAAGCCCACTCGTGTGGGGCGCGCCAGTGCCCGTTCCATACTCGGTGTGGTTGCCTCCGGCGATGCCAGCATCCAGACCGCCGCCCGTAATGGCGGTATTACCGAAATTCACCATGTGGACTATGAATCCCAGAACTTCTTTGGAGTGCTGGCGGAATTCACCGTGGTGGTCTACGGGAACTGAAAAGACCCGCGACAAGCTTCAGGCTGCAAGCAACAGCACGGCTTAACGGTTTGAATGTTCGCACGCATCGGGGCCGCGTCCAGAGTATGGGCGCGGCCCCGGTCGTTTATAAAGCCTGGGTGCCGGTTAAAGTCATCGGTTTTGTGGTTTTTGATTGGGGCCTCCGGGTTTCCGGGCGGCTTGGTCGCGGCCCTAAAACGTGAAGCAGGCACCATCCTTTCTGGCGTGTTGCAGCTTGTAGCTTGAAGCTTGCAGCACCTTTTCCTGTAGACTAGGCCCACTTTTCAACTGAACAACAGGATGCCCCATGTCCCGCGAAATCTTGCGTATTGCTACCCGTTCCAGCCCGCTGGCTATCTGGCAGGCCGAGTATGTTCAGCAGCGTCTGGAAAGCCTGCATGAAGGGTTGGCGGTGGAGCTGGTGCGGATCAAGACGCAGGGGGACAAGATCCTCGATACCCCGCTGGCCAAGATTGGTGGCAAGGGCCTGTTCGTGAAAGAGCTGGAAGAGGCGATGATGGACGGGCGCGCGGATATTGCGGTGCACTCCATGAAGGACGTGCCCATGGAGCTGCCGGAAGGCTTCGCCCTGCCGGTGATCTGTGAGCGCGAAGACCCCCGTGACGCCTTTGTTTCCAACACGTTTGATAGCCTGTCATCGCTGCCCCATGGCGCTTGTGTGGGCACCTCCAGCCTGCGCCGTCAGGCCCAGGTAAAAGCCAATCGCCCGGATCTGGTGGTGAAAAGCCTGCGCGGGAATGTGCAAACCCGGCTGGGCAAACTGGATGCCGGAGAATTCGACGCCATCATCCTCGCTGCCGCGGGCCTCAAGCGCCTGGAAATGCACGACCGCATTCGCTATGAAATGCCGCCGGAAGAATCGCTCCCCGCCGTAGGGCAGGGCGCGGTGGGTATCGAATGCCGCGAAGCGGATACGCGCACCATTGATCTGCTCTCACCGCTGAGTGATGTGGATACCTGGGATCGCGTGGTGGCCGAGCGGGCCATGAACCGCCGCCTGGAAGGGGGCTGCCAGGTCCCCATCGCGGGTTTTGCGTTGCTGGAAGATGGTCAGTTGTGGCTGCGCGGCCTGGTGGCAGAGGAAGATGGTAGCCGGGTGTTGCGGGCGGAAGGCTCGGCGCCGCGGGCCAAGGGTGCCGAATTGGGTATCGATATTGCCGAACAGCTGTTGGCGCAGGGTGCGGATGCCATTTTGAAGGCTCTGTACGCACGCCAATGACCCAGCAAGGACGGCAGCAACAGGTCGTCGTGACCCGCCCCGCGGGCCAGCAGCAACGGCTGATGGCCCTGCTTGCAGAGGCGGGGTATCAGCCCTTTCACCAGCCGGCGCTGGAAATAGAGCCGGTGCCGGTGGACGGCGCCATGCAGCGTACCCTGATGGAGCTGGACCGTTACCACGCGGTATTTTTCGCCAGCGTGAATGCGGCCCGGCTGGCCCTGTCGGCCATGGCGGACCTGTGGCCCCAGTGGCCCGTGGGTGTGCACTGGCTGGCCGTTGGGCGGGCCACGGCGGCGGAGTTGGCGTCCTGGCACCTGCCCGCCACGGTGCCAGAGCAGGGTTTCAACTCCGAAGCGGTGCTGGCCCTACCTTGCCTGCAACAGCTGCGTGAAAAACAGGTGCTGATCTGTCGGGGTGACAGTGGCCGCGAGTTGCTGGCGCAGAGCCTGGAAGCGCGCGGTGCCCGTGTCGATGCGCTGGCCTTTTACCGGCGCCATGGGGCCAGCCACATCACCATTTCGGCGCAGGCTGATTGGGTGATGGTTACCAGCGTGCAAGGTTGGCAGGCGCTCCAGCCTGTGCTGCCCGCCGGTTGTGGCGTGGTGTCGGCTGGGGCGCGGGTGGCCGCTGCGGTGCAGGCCAGCCATGCCGGCCCTGTGCGGGTGGCAGCCAGTGCCCATGACGATGACATGCTGGCGGCCTTGATCGCCGGTGGTCGCGATCGTTAAGGCGAGGGCCTTTCTTCTCCCCAGTGTCTTGGCTGCCTGCGGCTTGGTCGGGCACGTTATTTCCGGTCTGGCCATGCGTCCTGCGGTGAATAGTGATGACTCCATTGCGCGAAGAACTTTTTACCCGATCTAACCGTTAATGATTGGACAGCAATGGGCGCTCACTTTAAGGTTTTTGCAATGATATCGGGTATCGCCACACCGAGGGCGCAGGGGGTTCGAGACTCGCGCATACCTCGCTATGACAACAACGGAGCTGACATGACGCAGGATCGTCTTTTTTCCCGCCAGGCCGGGGTAAGCCTTTTGACTGTGCTGCTGGTACTGGTGGTGCTGGCTGCACTCGGGGCGGCTGGCTGGTGGGGGTGGCAGGAGTTCACCCGGCTGAAGAGCGAAAAGAGCAGCCTGGCGGATCAGGTGTCGACCGTGAAAGGTGAGTTGGCCAGCCAGCGCGCCCAGGTTCAGTCAGCCCTGTCCGGTTTGGAAAAAGAGCAGGCCAAACTGGCGGCACAGATGACCAAGGATCGTGCTGCGTTGACTGACTTGAAAAGTGGTGGCCAGCGTCTGTGGTTAATCAACGAAGCACGTGCCCTGGCGAGCCTGGCCAGCCAGCGGCTGTTACTCACCCAGGATGCCCTGGCCGCGCGCCGCTTGTTGAAAGCGGCGGACGAAACACTGGCCCGCCTGGATGACCCCGCCGTGTTGCCGGCCCGCAAGGCGCTGGCTTTGGACATGGAAACCCTCAGTGGGGCCAGCCAGGTGGACGTGCAGGGCATGGTGCTGCGCCTGGGGGCCTTGCGGGAGCTGGTCGCTGAGTTGGCGGTACCCGCAGAAGCGTCGCCACCGGAGCGTGATACCCCGGATGTAGATCAACCCTGGTGGCAAGATGTGCTGGACCGGATGCCGGTGACCGTGCGTCGTCACGAAGGGGCGGTGCCGCTGCCGTTGTCGGGTGAACAGGCTTCGCTGGTGCGTCTGACTTTGGATGGCAGCCTGCAGCAGGCGCAGCTGGCGCTGATGCAGGGCCGTGCCGATGCCTATGGTCAAGCCGTCGAAAATGCCCGGAGCACGCTGAAACAATGGTTCCGGGACGATGATCCCCGTGCAGCACAAATGCAGGCAACCCTGAAAGAGATGGGCGGTGCCAGTGTGGCCCAGGCCCTGCCGCAGATCGGGAATGGTCTGGCGGCCATCGAGGCCTTGAAACGCAAGGAGGGCGGCGCATGAAGAAAGTCGTCCTGCTGATTATTATCGCCCTGGTTGCCGCGCTGGCGCTGGGGCGCTGGATGGCAGCGGATTCCGGTTATGTGCTGATCATCCGTGACTCCGTGTCCGTGGATACCACCCTGGGGTTTGTGGTGCTGATGGCCCTGCTTGGCGCGGTGGCGCTGGTGGTGCTGACCTTGCTGGGCAACGCGGCCTGGAATGCCATGGAGCCGGTGCGTGCCACCCGACGCTGGAAAAAAGCGGTGGCGGAGCGTCGCTTGCGCAGTGGTTTCCTGCAGCTGGTGGATGGCGAACAGGAAAAAGCCGAGCGCTTGTTGGTAGCCGCCGGTGAAGACGGTGACTGGCCGTTGGTGGCCTGGTTGCTGGCGGCGGAAGCGGCCCAGGAACAGGACAAGGTAGAGGCATCGCAGCATTATCTTGAACAGGCCAGCACTGACCGGCGGGGACGGCTGGTCGCCGGCCTGATGAAAGCGCGCTTCGCCCTGGATGACGGCTACCCGGAGCAGGCACGCAGCGAGCTGAAAGTGCTGGCGGATATGGCCCCACGCAACAAGCGTATTCTCAATACCTACGCTGAGGTGCTGGAAAGCCAGAAAGACTGGCAGGCTCTGTGTGCACTGATGCCGCGTCTGAAGCGGGCCTTTGGCGAGGCGAATCAGGCTCGTCGTGAGCGCCGGGCCTGGCTGGCCTGGTTGCAGGAAACCGCCCGCAAGCCTGGCTTCAACGATGCCGATAGTCGCCGGGATGAATTGCGCAAACTCTGGAAAGATGTGCCGGTACACCTGAAAAACGATCCGGCCATGGTGGCACGCTATGCCGGCTTTCTGGCCCAGCTGGGTGGTGGCCGTGGTGCCTTGAATCTGGTCCGTGAGCAACTGGGTAACCAGTGGGATGACCGCTTGCCGCCGGTACTGGAAGCCATCGACGACATTCCCCCGGACGACCTGCTACAGGTACTGGAAAAGTGGCTGGTGGAACGGCCGGGCAATGCGTCGGTATTGATTACCGCTGGTCGCGTCGCGTTGAAAGCGCGTCTGTGGGGTAAGGCTCAGGGCTTTTTCGAGGCCGCGGCCAACTCCAGCCAGAGTGCCACAGCGCTGGCGGAACTGGCGCGCCTGTACCGGGCGCTGGGAGATTCCAGCAAGGCCATGTCTGCCTTCGATCGACGTTTGGCACAGCTGGAAGGCAGCCTGCCGGCCTTGCCGTTACCTGATAAAAGCGTGCAGTAGTGTTGTTGAATGTCGTTTTGTCGGGTTACGCCGCTACGCGGCTAACACGACCTACTGCCGGATAAGAGCGTGCCGTAAGCGGGTTGTTTGGGCGCGTGCGATGCGACACCGCCTCCCTGTAGGTCTGATTAGCCTGAAGGCGTAATCTGACATAAAGCGTTACCGCTACGGCGCAGCGGGGTGTCGGCTTACGGCTACGCCCTAAGTCGACCTGCAAAACCGCTCTTTTGAGGGCTTGGTTGGGGGCTTTTAGATAAGCCCCCCTTCAATCCATGGCGGTGGCAATCTCTGCCGCCACTGCCTGCCAGCCCTGATCCAGCGTTCTCACCAGATTGGCATAGCCGCCGCTGTCTAGCGCGGCTTCCCATTGAATGCATCCTTGTGTTGCTTCCCCATTATTTCCCGTCAGTGCCCAGCGGCCGGTGATGACGGCGGAATCCCTGTCTTTGCCTTGCAGGCCCTGAAAACGGGTCAGCTCCACGGTGAGCGTCTTTTCGTCTCCGCTGGACATGCGGGCTTCCAGGGCGCGCTGTAATTGTGTTGCCAACGGTTCGGCCCAGCGATGGTGGCGGCCCACCTGTATCTCGCTGTCACTGAGTTGCATGACAATGCCGCCCCGGTTCAGGTAACTGGCCAGCTGTACCTTGATGGTCAGCGGTGAATGCGCGGCCCCGGTGGCGGAGGGCAACAGGTAGCCCGGTGGCGATGTGGCGGGGGCGTGGCTACAGCCCCACAGGCCGGCGAGAATGGCGGCGATGGCTAGCAGGCGGATCATTGTGCACCTCGGGGTTGGGTGTCGGTGGCCGGGTGGCGCTGGAAGATCAGGGCGTTGGGCTGCTCATTCAAGGTATCGAGTAACGGCTCGGCGTCATCCAGCAGGCGATTGAGTTTCTGCAGGGTGCCTTGCAGTTCCCGGTAGCCATCGCCGCCAGCCTGCCAGCCCTGCAGGGTGCTTTCCAGCGCATTCAGGTTGTCGGAAATCTGCTGGGGCAGCGCATTGAGAGCGGGGTCATCCAGCAGGTTTTCGATGCGGCCGGTCACGCCGGACAGGTGTTTCAGGTTGCTGTTGAGGTTGTTGGCCATGTCCTGCATGGGAAGACCGTTCAGGGTTTTCAGCAGGGCGTGGAGTTGATCTTCCAGTTTGCTCAGGCCGCCACTGTCCACGGAGGGAAGGACGGGCACGGAGCGGTAGGTGAGCGAGGCATCGGTTGCCGGGGCGTTCTTGTGAAACTCGAGATCAACAAACAGGGAACCGGTCAGCAGATTGCCGGCTTTCAGGCTGGCGCGCAGGCCGTTCTCCACCATCTGGAGGATTTCACTTTCCCACGAGGGCAATGCAATCGCGGATTGATGGGTGACTCGTTGTGGTTCCAGGCGGATCAGTACCGGAATCGGGCTGTCGGTCATGGCGTTGGGGCCTTCGGCGCCAAAGGCCCAGGGGACCTGCTCCACCGTGCCGATGCGGATGCCGCGATATTCGACGGGCGCTCCGGCTTGCAGGCCGCGCACGCTGCGTTCAACCAGCAGCACATAATCCAGGGTCTGGGTGTAGAGTGCCCGCCTGGCGCTTTCCTGGTTGTCATGCAGCACGAACTGGTGGTCGTCTTCCACGGGTGCGCCCGTGCTCATGTTGGGGTCCGGTACGGAGAAGGAAATGCCACCGCCAAGCAGGGCTTCCAGTGAGCTGAGTTGTGCCTGGAAGCCGCGGGCATCCAGCTGAAAGCCGATGCCGGAAACCTTCCAGAAGCGGCTGCTGTCGCTGACCAGTACATCGTAGGGTTTTTCAATGAACAGGCGGTGGCGAAACAGTTCGGCATCGGGGTCGAAGGTGGTGTCCACCACGCGGCCCACTTTCAGGCTGCGGAAACTCACCGGGTCGCCGTTGTTGATGTTGGTGCCCGGTTCGCTGATCAGTTTCAGGAACAGGCCGTCGCCGGTTTTCTCCGGCGGTGGCGAATTTTCTACGGTAAAGGTTTTGGTCTTCTTGCTGCTGTTGCCGGGCAGCAATTCGATATAGGCACCGGACAGGACGGTGCTCAAGCCGCTGACACCCTCGCGCCCGACCCGGGGTTTGACCACCCAGAATTGCGTGTCGCTGTTGAGCATGCGCTCGGTGTCGGCCTGCATCTGTACGCTGAGCAGGGTGTGGCTCAGGTCTTCGGACAGGCTGACGCTTTCTACTACACCCACTTGTACATTACGCATTTTGACGGCGGTTTTACCGGCGTTGATGCCTTCCGCATCTTCCAGTTCCAGGGTAATGACCGGGCCCTGGCTGGAGAGGTAGCTGAACACCAGCCACAGGCCGATCAGTGCGGCCATCAACGGAATCAGCCAGACAGCAGATAACCGCGGGCGACGATGTGACGGTGGCGAATCGGCCTGGTTCAAGAGGATTTCTCCGGTTCGAGAGTGGGGGGCAGGCGTTGTTCTGCGCGTTGTTTTGAGTATTGCTGCAGCTGTTGTTGTCGGTCCCAGATCAGGCGGGGATCAAACTGGTGTGCGGCGAGCATGGTAAAAATCACCACGGCGGAAAACGCCAGCCCACCGACACCAGGGGTAACAGTAAGAATATTGCCCATCTGAAACAGGGCCACAATGATGGCTACCACAAAGACGTCAATCATGGACCAGCGGCCAATCCACTCGGTGAGCCGATACAGCTTCATCTGGCTGGTCATGTCCAATGCTTGTCGCTGGCGGGCGGCGATGCATAGCCAGCCAAGAGCGAGGATCTTGCCGAAGGGCACCAGCACGCTGGCGGTGAAGATGATCAGGGCGATGGGCCAGTCGCCGTGGCGCAGAAACAGCATGACCCCGGCAATGATGGTGGACGGCTCGGTCTTGCCCAGGCTGGTGGTGATCATGATCGGGAACAGGTGTGCCGGGAAGCAGCAGAGAATGGCGGTGACCAGCAGTGCCCAGACCCGCTGCAGGCTGAAGGGGTGACGCTCATGGAGAAAGCTGTGGCAGTGATGACAGCGGTGGGATTGTCCCAGCGGTTGCAGTTGCCCGCACCATTGGCAGCCAATCAGGCCCTGGCGCTGGGCGGTGTCGCCGGCTTGTGCCTGCGCTGGCTGTTGCAGGTCGCCGAGCAGTCGCTGCCACAGGCCGATAGTGTTCATGCGGGTGACGGTGATCAGCAAGATCAGGGCGAATCCGGAAAAGGTCCAGAAGGCGGACAGCAGTTGAATATGGGCCATGGCGATGATCTTCACCAGGCTGACCAGCGCGGCGATGGCGAAGACATCCGCCATCATCCAGGGCTGCATGCGTGGCAGCCAGCGGGCCAGAAACAGGCTGCCGGGCAGGCGCCCGGGGCTGGCCAGGCTCATATGAATCCAGCACACCGACAGCAGGTATAGCCCCGGGATCACAATGATGGTGGCAATCACGATAGCGGCCAGGGCCGGGTGGTGATAAATCGCCAGCTCGTAGGCCGCGTCGGTGACGGTCATGGCCCGCTCAATGCCATTCTTCTCGAAGCCCAGATAGGGAAACAGTAAGGACAACGTCAGCAGCAGCAGGGCGGTGAACGCCAGGGCAGGGGTGAGCTGGTCGTTTTGCGCCGGCCGCATCAGCGGGTGCTGGCAGCGGGGGCACTGCAGCCACTGGCCGTCCCGGTGAATCACTACCTCGGAAACCAGGTCGCACTCGTGGCAAGGCAGCAGTAGCACTTGACCGTCGTGAGCCGAGGAGGGGGAGTCTGCCATCGTATCCTTTCCCTGGGGTGTAGCTTCAAGCTACAAGCTACAAGCTACAACGCGAGCCGGGTTGTTGCCAGCCCGACAGCATTTTGGCCGCGATTTGTGCTGGATCCTGGCTTTGTCTGAGCAGCCAGACTTGTAGCGCGTGGCGAGGCCCTTTCCGGTTAGCGTTGGACTTAATTCGTGTTGCCGCTTGTAGCTTGAAGCTTGCAGCTAATCCCGTGGCGCGTAATCAAACACGTCGCAGTGGATGTTGCTGGCGGGAACGCCTTCGGCGACCAGTGCATCGAAAACCGCCCAGCCCATGGGCGGGGAACCGCCCAGAAAGAACAGGGGCAGGTCGGGTTCGCTGAGCGCTTCCAGTGCGGCTTCATGGACCAGCCCTTCGGCGTGGTCCGGGTGGCGGATGTCCGACAGGGAGGTGACGAAATCGAAGTCGGCCAGGGCGCCCTGCCATTGGGCCGGCAGGTGGGGCAGATACAGGTCTGCGTCGGTTCGTGCGCCCCAGAACAGCCGCACGGGCTGGGTGAAATTCAGCGCGATCAGGCGTTCGATCATGGCTTTCACCGGCGCGAAACCGGTGGAGCCGCAGATAAACCACACCGGCTGATCCGGTGCGCTGTCGATAAAACGCAGGCCGGCGGGCAGGGTCGTGCTGACGGTGCTGTCTGCCTGCAGGCTGGCCATGATGTCCTGGGCGGCACTGTTGTCATCACCATGGCGGACGTGCAGTTCAATATCGCGGCCATCGCAATGGTTGGCGATGGAAAAGGGATAGCTTTCGCCGTGCAGGTTCAGCATCAGATACTGGCCTGCATGCCACTGGATTTTCTTGCCGGCGGGCAGGCGCAGCCAGACTCGACTGACGTCATGGTTGAGCGCGTCGATCTGCTGGATCTGGCAATGAATCTGGTGGACCGGCAATTCACCGGGCGCGGTTACCTCGGGCACATCTATCTCGCAGTCGCTGAGTGGCAGGGCGACGCAGTATAACACCTGGGAGCTACTGGCATCGCCCGCGTGAATGGTGCGGTTTTTCTGTTGCACCTGTCCATGACTGAGCTGACCGATACAGCGCTCACACACGCCATTGCGGCAGGCCACAGGGAAGCCGAAACCGGCCTGCTGGCCGGCGTCGACGATGGACTGGTCGGTGCGGCAGGGGAAGAGGCCCTTGTCGCTGACGGTGATGGTGAAGGTCTGGGGCACGAATGATGAATTGATAATGGAAAATTGAGAATTGATAACGAAAACCACCTCCAGTGAGGATTGGCGGTGGTTTTCAGGGTTTTAAGTTATCAATTATCCATTCTCAATTATCAATTGCCTGCTCTTTAGGCTCCAACGCCCACAAACAGGGCCACGATACAGCCCATGCCAAAGGCCCAGACCAGGGTGCGGGCGCTGGCCCAGTCCGCCACATAGCAGACGGTGAAGAGGATGCGGCTGGCGACGAAGGCCACGGCGATACCATCAATGGTGCCCTGCGGAGACGTGGCCGCCAGGTGGGCGATGATCACTGCAGCGGCAAAGGCCGGGGTGACTTCAAAACCGTTCTGCTGCGCCCAGTGGGCGCGCTTGCGGCCGCCTTCCAGGGTTTCCAGGAACTCGCGGGGGTTGTGATTCTGTCTGGGGCCGAATCCGCCCTGAAACTTGGCGATGCCGGTGGACAGATAAGGGAGGAACATGGCGGCAAGCACGCACCAATAGGCAATGGTCATGACGTTCTCCGGTTGTTATGGGGGTTGTTGGGATGCTGCTGGCGGTTCGAAACAAGAGATAGTGGCGAGTGACGAGGAGCGAGTTTCGAAAACCCAAATCGGTTTTGCCTTTCGCGACTCACTCCTCGTCACTCGCTCCTGTTTTTCTCGTCCCCAGCGAGGCTACTGTGATTATGCCATCAGGGTAGTTCAGGCGCTGTCATCGGCCTGTGAGGCTAGCAGCCTCTGCTCAATGATCGCAAAACGATCCTGCCCCCAGGTCATGTCATCTTGAGTCATAAAGCTGGGTACGCCCCAGCTGCCGGCTTGCATCATGGCGTCGCGGTTGGCTTCGGCCCGTTCGCGCCAATCGTCATCGTCCAGCCAGCGGCGGGCCCGGTTCCAGTCCAGGCCGGCGTTCTCCACCAGAAACTTCAGGCCGTTATCGCTGGCGGCGTTAATCCCCTGGCTCCAGATGCCGGTGGCGGCGGCGCGCAACCATTCGCGCAGGCGACCTTCTTTTTCGGCAAAGGGCCAGATGGCCATGCAGCGTTCCACGCCGGCACCCACCGGGTCGCAGACCTTGCCGAACGGCACCGCGTGCAGGCGGGCTTCCCGGGCAGCGTCCTTGAGAATATAGAAGCGTTTGGCTTTGGGGACCGTGAGCCCGCGCATCACCATGGGCAGCACCGGGCGGATTTTCAGGTCCAGCCCGTAGTGGTCGGCCAGCGCATAGGTGCGCGCCAGGGCGATGTAGGAATAGGGGCTGCGGAAGGAAAAATACAGCGCCAGCGGGGTGCCTTTGAGGGCTTCGGGAGTATCTTTCAGGCGGGCCCGTTTGGCGCGGCCGTAGGGTAATGGCCAGTCGGCGCCGCCCAATCCCAGCTCGTTGAGCCGGTGGCCCAGGTGATCCAGCCGTTCCACGCTCCAGTACCATTCGCCGGCATAGTGCAGGGTGCCGGTGAGGTAGTGGCCGTCCTTCAGGAACTGGTCCCGGCGGGCTTCCAGTGACAGCTGGGCCCGATCGGCGGCCTGTTGGCCGTGCTCGCTGAGCAGGGCTTCCAGTTTGTCGTGATCATCGCGCCACAGGGCATCGGCCAGGGCGGCGGCCAGGCTCCAGAAGCGCTCGTCGCCTTCGTGTTTCAGCAGGCAGCGGGTGGCGGCCAGGCTGACTTCGCGGGGGGGCAGCTGCCAGTCTTTTGGGAAGTCCAGCCCGTGCAGGTCGGCCAGCTTGACCGCATCACGGGGGGCGAGCTCCGCGAGCATGTCGGCGGCGGGGTACATTTGCTGATCCAGGTACAGCATTACCCGGGGGGTGACGGTGATGCCGAAGTGCTGGGCAAAGCGCGGCATTACCTGTGCCATCAGCACCGAGTAAGGGTCATCAATGCGGAAGTAGAAGGTGGCCTGGTGGGGCTGCCGGCGCAATATGCGGCGCCACTCCAATAGTCTGCGGCGTAACTGTTGCAGGCCTTCACTGGTGATCAGGCGGGCAAACAGGGGCATCAGTTTGTGTTTGAGGCTCATGCGAATGATGGCTCCTTTGGCATGGCGCATTGTTGGCCAGACTGTCGACTATAGCTTAAGCCATCCAGCTGTTTCCGTGAAAAGGGGTAAAAAACGCAGCAATCCTTGCGTGTCAGCAAGCCAAGGGCTGCCGCGTAGGAGCGTCGCTGGCGGCGCGATAGACCTGCCTCAGAAGCGAGTCAGGAGTTTCGAGTCACGAAAACCGTTCCGCGCGGAATACGTTTTTGCTCTACGAAACTCGTTTCTCGCAACTCGACATAACGTTGATCGCGCCGCCAGCGACGCTCCTACGGCAAGTTCTGAGTCATCGGGTTGCGATTGCGAGGCACAAAAAAGGCGGCGCCATTTGCATGGGGCCGCCTCTTTTTGTGCCTCAGGCCTTACTCGCCGATCTGGCTCAGGTCACGCACCGCGCCGCGGTCGGCACTGGTGGTCAGTGCGGCGTAGGCTTTCAGGGCGGTGGAGACCCGGCGTGGACGGATTTCCTTGGGTTTGAAGGCCAGCTTGCCACGGTTTTCCATGTGGGTGCGGCGATGTGCCAGCTCTTCATCGCTGATATCCAGACGGATGGTGCGGTTGGGGATATCGATATCGATGGTGTCGCCTTCGTTCACCAGGGCAATGGCACCGCCTTCTGCCGCTTCCGGAGAGGCGTGGCCGATGGACAGGCCGGAGGTGCCGCCGGAAAAGCGGCCATCGGTCAGCAATGCGCATTCCTTGCCCAGCCCTTTGGATTTCAGGTAGCTGGTGGGGTAGAGCATTTCCTGCATGCCCGGGCCGCCTTTGGGGCCTTCGTAGCGAATCACCACCACGTCGCCGGCAACGATCTGATCACCAAGGATGGCGCGTACCGCAGAGTCCTGGGATTCGAACACCCGGGCGCGGCCGGTGAACTTGAGGATGGAATCGTCCACCCCGGCGGTTTTCACGATGCAGCCGCGCTCGGCGATGTTGCCGTACAACACGGCCAGGCCGCCGTCCTTGCTGTAGGCGTTTTCGTAGTTGCGGATGCAGCCGTTTTCGCGGTCGTCATCCAGGCTGTCCCAACGGGTTTCCTGGCTGAAGGCGGTCTGGGTGGGGATGCCTGCCGGCCCGGCGGTGAACATCTTTTTCACGCCTTCATCCTGGGTGCGAATGATGTCGTAATGTTCCAGGGCCTCGGCCACGGACGCTGAATGCACCATGGGAATATCCCGGTTGAGCAGGCCGGCCCGGTCCAGTTCGCCGAGAATGCCCATGACGCCACCGGCGCGGTGCACATCTTCCATGTGGTATTTCTGGGTGGCCGGGGCCACTTTCGACAGGCACGGCACCTTGCGGCTGAGGCGGTCGATGTCTTCCATGGTGAAGTCCACTTCGCCCTCCAGCGCCGCTGCCAGCAAGTGCAGTACGGTGTTGGTGGAACCGCCCATGGCGATGTCCAGGCTCATGGCGTTTTCGAACGCTTTCACCGAGGCGATATTGCGCGGCAGCAAGGCGTCTTCGTCCTGCTCGTAATAGCGCCGGGTGATATCCACGATGCGACGACCGGCTTCCAGGAACAGCTCGCGACGGTCGGCATGGGTGGCCAGCAGAGAACCGTTACCGGGCAGGGACAGGCCCAGCGCTTCGGTCAGGCAGTTCATGGAGTTGGCGGTGAACATGCCGGAGCAGGAGCCGCAGGTGGGGCAGGCGGAGCGCTCGACTTCATTCAGGGTTTCTTCGTCCACGCTGTCATCGGCGGCCATGACCATGGCGTCCACCAGATCCAGCTTGCCCTCGGCCAGTTTGGTCTTGCCCGCTTCCATGGGGCCGCCGGACACGAAGATCACCGGAATATTCAGGCGCATGGAAGCCATCAGCATGCCGGGGGTGATCTTGTCGCAGTTGGAGATGCAGACAATGGCGTCGGCGCAGTGGGCGTTGACCATGTATTCCACGGAGTCGGCAATGATGTCGCGGCTGGGCAGGGAATAGAGCATCCCGTCGTGGCCCATGGCGATGCCGTCATCCACCGCAATGGTGTTGAATTCCTTGGCGATGCCCCCGGCCTTCTCCACTTCACCGGCCACCAGCTGGCCCATGTCCTTCAGGTGCACGTGCCCGGGCACGAACTGGGTAAAGGAGTTGGCGATAGCAATAATCGGTTTACCGAAGTCCCCGTCCTTCATGCCCGTGGCGCGCCACAGGGCACGGGCGCCGGCCATGTTACGGCCATGGGTGGTGGTACGGGAGCGATACTGCGGCATGGGAACCTCGTAATGGTCAATAGCGGGACATAGGCCCGGCATTGTAACCCAGAGAGGGGCCGGGCTGTAGGGATTCGGTCGGCCTTCGAGCCAAGCTGTAGGAGCGCCAGTTATTCGCTCTGCTCACCCCTTCGGGGCCGCCTTGCCGGCGTTCCTTCGCTTCGCTCGGTGAGGCGCGAAAATGGCGTTTCGAGTTGCGAGAAGCGAGTTTCGAAAGGCAAAACCATCAGTGGGCTCGTCTTTCCGGTTTTTGTGACTTGAAACGCGTTACTCGCTTCCACGGTTTCTTCGTGGGCGATCTCCAGGGCAGGCGAAAGTGTTTGTGACAGCAAAGGGCGGCAAAGCCGTTGTTCACCCGCGCGACAGTTGAATATGTAGGATATGGCTTACATATTTTTGTAAATGGCTGAGATAGAGTGAATTTTTCCGTTAAACACGAAGGCCTGAGAAAATCGCATGGGAGTGGCTTCCCGACTTGCGGACACGACATCAGGCATTCTGGCTTTTCCTTGGAACCGCCGAGCCTTTATGAGGTGTTTGCGGGGAAGAATGGAAGCGTTAAAGCGGAGAGGACATCCTCGGCGTTTGGACAGTGTTATTGGTCCGGGCAAACGAAGAAGTCAACATGCTGAATCATGCGATCAGCCTGGGGTTTGTAACATGCTGAGAAAAAGGGTTTTCTTTTTCTTTATACAGAATTTATAACTGTGATATGAAGTCGGTACGTTCATTGGATATTCTAGTCGGAACTCCTAATGCCTGTTCTGCTCACAAGGATTTCGAGTGCCTTACAGAATTAATACCCCACAATTCGATGCTGTGTTAGCGATTAGTAGTGCTGACCGAAGCTCTCATTTTGTTGGAAAGGTTGCCGATTGGGAGCAGTTGTGGGGTGTTAAAAATGATCTCGGCTGGCTGGTTTCGATCACTTCCGAAGATTTAGAGTATTTCCCCGTTTGGTCGCACTCCAAGCATGCTAAAAAGATTGTAGATGAGCATTTTTATGGACATCATGCGGTAGAAATACCTATTGAAGAATTTCTATCTCATTGGCTGCCAACCTTTGAGGCTGACAATGTTAAGGCTGGGGTGTTTCCCAGCAAAAAATGGGTGTCCTGGGTTATGGAGCCAACTGACTTGGCGCAATGTCTAAGAGATGAGGCCGCTCAGTATGAGTAAAAGGCATAATCATCACAGGCGCGACGACGTCTTTTCCATTGCGGCTTCGCATCCATTTCAAAGCCGCGCATGCTGCGGGCGTTATGCTTAAATCAAAGGAGACTAGATGTGGCGAGTAAAAAAACGATTTTTATTGCTTTTGCTATGAAAGACGAAAAAATAAGAAATATGATCAAGGGGCAGTCTTTAAATACCGATTCGCCATTCGAATATATAGACATGTCGGTTAAAGAGGCCTATGACGATGAGTGGAAGAAAAAGGTGCGGACTCGGATACTTCGATCTGACGGTGTGCTTGTGATTGTTAGTGAAAACGCACTGCAGTCCAGTGGGCAGAAATGGGAGATAGAGTGTGCCAAAGAAGAGAAGAAAAAAATTCGTGGAATCTGGGCATGCAAGGGTGACCGTACCAACCTCGAAGGTGTGAACACGATGGTTTGGACGTGGGATAACATTGCTAAATGGATTGATAGTCTCTAATGCGCAAAGCTCTGGTTGTTGGAATTAATTACTACGCTAACGTTTCCCTGCTATATGGGTGCGTGAATGACTCATTCTCAGTGAAGGCTATGCTTGAACGTCATGCTGATGGTTCTGTTAATTTTGGCGTTAAGCACCTTGTTGCGACTGGGCCACATGAATTATGTGGTCGAGAAGAGCTTCGTCAGGCGATCCAAGAGTTGTTTGCAGGAGATGGTGAGGTTTCAATTTTATACTTTGCTGGTCATGGCCATATTGAGGCTACTGGCGGCTATCTTTGTACATCCGACGTCAATACGGGCAATGATGGTATTCCATTGGCAGAAATTATGGTCATGGCTAATCAATCCAGGGTTCAAAATCGTGTGATTATACTTGATAGTTGCCACAGCGGCGTGGTGGGCGGAAGTGCATTGCAACAAAAGGTTGCTGAGATTAGTGATGGTGTGACCATTCTCACGGCCTCAACTGCTGAACAGTACGCAACTGAAGAAAATGGTGCGGGAGTTTTTACAAGCCTTTTAGTCGATGCATTGGGAGGAGCCGCTGGAAATCTGGTCGGGGACGTAACGCCGGGTGGCGTATATGCACACGTGGATCAATCACTTGGGCCTTGGGCTCAGCGTCCTGTATTCAAGACCAACGTAAATCGTTTCGTTTCCTTGCGAAAAGTCCAGCCTCCTTTGGAGCTTGCTGAGCTCCGCCGAATATCTGAGTTTTTCCCTGCCTCCGGTTTTCAATTTCAACTTGATCCTACATATGAACCAGAGCGCCATGAGTCGTGGGCTGAAAACCCGCAAGGCATTCCAGCGCCTGATCCTGAGCATAATGCAATCTTCGAGGTGTTACAGAAATATAATAGGGTCGGATTGGTTGTCCCAGTAGATGCACCGCATATGTGGCATGCAGCCATGGAGAGTAAGGCCGTCCGTCTTACGGTGCTTGGTGAACATTACCGAAGACTGGCTCAAAAAGGGCTTATTTAAGGGCATAGTTAGTGTGGTAAGTAGAAAAATCCGGCCGGCATAAAAAGGTGCGGCTATCGGACAATTTTTCGCTGCGATCCAAGTTTTCTGTAGAGCGCGGTGTTAGCCGTACGAAGAACTATCCCTCCAACTTTCATGGGAGATAAAACTTGGCAAGACTAGATGAAGTTTTTAAGAAATCCGGCGTTCCCACGCATACTTTTGTTCCGCCGTCGGAATATGACCGGGTCTCAGTGGCTTTGCAAACGCCAGGTCGTGGAATCATCGTTGAAGGGCCATCCGGTATTGGGAAAACGTCATGTATAAAGCGAGCTATTGATGAGGCTGGGCTGTCTGATTCTTGCCTGTTTTTGTCCGCCAGGAAACAAGCCGACGCTGACTTGATTTCAGAATTGCCGACGATGAAAGGAATTGGGGTTGTTGTTGTTGATGACTTTCACCGGCTACCTGACGGTGACAAAGCTAAGCTCACCGACTTCGTCAAGCTTTTGGCCGACGAGGAAGAACAAGACAGTAAAGTGATCTTGATTGGAATCAATCGTGCAGGCCAAACTCTGGTTGAATACGCACCAGATTTACTTCATCGGGTGGAAACTATTCGTTTTGGTAGGACCAATGTCGAACGCATTAAAAATCTGATTTCACTCGGTGAAAACGTGCTTAATTGCAGTATTTCTATTGCAGATGAAATTGCGGAAGAGGCAGAAGGCAGCTTCGCAATGGCACAGGTTCTTTGTCATGAAGCTTGCCTACAAGGCAAGCTTCTTCAAACATATGCGGAATCTTCATCTCATGTAATAAATGTCAGCCTGCCGTGCATCCGAGAGTCAGTTTTAGCTGATCTGCATCCCCGGTTTTTTCCGATATCACGAGATTTCGCAACTGGGAATAAGCTCCGTCGGGAAGGGCGTGCACCATATCTCAATCTTTTGCGATGGTTGTCACAAACTCCAGAGGGAGCTCTTGATACTAGGGAGGCACTGGCGGCCAATCCGGCTTTAAAAGGTAGTGTCGGCCAAGTTATTGATAAAGGACACTTGTCAACTCTTGTCCAGAATAATGAGCAGTTAGCATCGCTTTTCCACTTTGAACCAGATACGAGCCTGCTCACTATTGAAGACCCTAAGCTTCTTTATTTTATTCGGCATATTATCTGGTCGAAGTTTGCGTCGCAGGTTGGATATTTCAGCATAGATTTCCAGAGTCGATATGATTTCGCGTTGTCGTTTGCTGGAGAAGATCGGGATTTGGCCGAAGCAGTTACCGAGGCGCTTGAAGAACGAGAAATGAGTGTGTTTTACGACAAACATGAACAGCACAGAATTCTTGCTAATGATGTCGAAGAGTACTTGGCGCCTATATATCGGAGTGAATCCAGGTTTGTTTTGGTGCTGTTGAGTAAGGATTATCCCAGAAAGATATGGACAAAGTTCGAATCAGATAATTTTAAGCATAGGTTCGGTGAAAACGCAGTTGTTCCAATTTGGTACGCGGACAGCCCGGCAGGGATGTTTGATGAAAGCCGTAAGTTTGGAGGTATAACTTTCGAGCCGGCGGAGAACCTGTTATGCCAAGCAAGAGAGATTGCAGCCGCTCTCTCGCAGATGATGGAAGAAGTGCGTGCTCGGGATGCAGGGAGGGATGAAGGCTAACAATCAGCTTCACAGTGATCGTTTTGCGCCGCTTTGCGGATCCAATCCGGCGCGTGAGCCTAGCGTTCACTCCTTGCGAGCCTTTCGCCATGCAAGCATGGCTCCAACGGTGGGGTGGCTTGGTAGCTGGCAGGGCCGCGTTAGCTAAAGCCCCTTCACAAACACCTTCGAATTCCGTTGCCAGTTATACAGCGACTGCCGGGCTCCCGGCAGTGCATCGACGCCCGCCGCTTCAAATCCCTGTTGTTGAAACCAGTGCGCGGTGAGCGTGGTGAGCACGAACAAGCTGTGCAGGCCCTGTTCCCGTGCCCGCCGTTCCAGGTAGGCGAGTACCTGGGCGCCCCGTTCGCCTTTGCGGTAGCCGGAGTGTACGGCCACGCAGGCCAGTTCGCCGGTCTTGTCCTCGGGGAAGGGGTACAGGGCGGCGCAGGCGATGACCATGCCGTCGCGTTCGATGATGGCGAAGCGCTGGATTTCGTTTTCCAGTAGCTCTCTTGACCGGCGCACCAGGGTGCCGTCTTCTTCCAGCGGTTCGATCAATTCGAGAATGCCGCCCACGTCTTCAATGCGCGCGCCACGGATGGTTTCGTAGTTTTCCCTCGTCACCAAGGTGCCACAACCGTCGCGGGTGAACAGTTCCTTGATCAGTGCGCCGTCCACCTGGGCGTCGAGCAGGTGGGCCCGGGCCACGCCATTGCTGGCGGCGTGGCAGGCGGCGGTGAGTTGCCGGTCCACGCCGTTATCTTCGTACTGATCGCCGGCCAGCAGTTTGCCGGCTTGCTGGGGGCTGAGTTCGCGCACCAGGTTGCCTTGCGTATCGGCCAGGCGCAGGTGCTCGCCCATGATGATGAGCTTGTCGGCGCCCAGGGCGATGGCGGCAGTGGAGGCCACTTCTTCCGCGTTGACGTTGAACAGTTCGCCGGTGGGCGAGCCGCCAACCGGCGAGAGGAGCACCACGTTGCCGTTGCCCAGTTGCTGGCGAATGGCATCCACGTCGATGCGCCGCACTTCGCCGGTGTGTTGATAGTCGAAACCGCCGCGCACGCCTACCGGTTTGGCCACTACGAAGTTGCCGCTGACCAGACGGATGCTGGCGTTATGCATGGGCGAGTTGGCCAGCCCCATGGAGAACAGGCCTTCCAGCTTCAGGCGCAATGCGCCGACCGCCGCCATGACGCTATCCAGCGCGGCGCTGTCGGTGATGCGCATGTGCTGCTCAAAGGTGGACTCAATATCGGATTCCGCCAGCCGGGCTGATATTTGTGGCCTGGCGCCATGCACGAGCACCAGTTTGATTCCCAGGCTGTTCAGCAGTGCCAGATCGTGAATCAGGGTAGGCAGGCGCGGGCCGTCCAGCAGCTCCCCGGACAGCATGACCACAAAGGTTCGGCCCCGGTGCGCATTGATATACGGGGACGAATTGCGGAACCAGTGAACCTGGCTGTCGGTGTTCGGGGTTGTGCTAGTGGACACGGGCGTCTCGGCTCTAAGTGACTGACAGGCCAGTATAGCCAGCAGATCGCGCCGGATGCCAGATGCCGGACGCATGAGGCGAAACAAAAACGCCGCCCCGAAGGGCGGCGTTAGCGTGTTGCCTGCTGCGTGAAGCGTGCGGCGTCTCTCTATGCCCCAAACAGTCCCTTGAAGAAGTAGAAGAACAGGATCGATAGCAAGGCGCCGGCGGGCAGGGTAACGACCCAGGAGGTGAAGATGGTGCTTACCACCCGCAAATTGAGAGAGCCAATGCCCCGGGCCATGCCTACGCCCAGTACCGCCCCGACCAGGGTGTGGGTGGTGGAGATGGGCAGGCCGGTGCCGGAAGCCAGGATCACGGTGCCGGCAGCGCCGAGCTCGGCGGCAAAGCCCCGGCTGGGGGTAAGCTCGGTGATGTTCTTGCCCACCGTGGCCATGACCCGGGCGCCGAGAATGGCTAGCCCGAAGACGATGCCCATGGCGCCGACCAGCAGGATCCAGCCGGGCATGGCGGCTTCCCCGCCGATCATGCCTTCGTTGACGATGACGCTGTTGATGGCAGCCAGCGGGCCTACCGCGTTGGCCACATCATTGGAGCCGTGGGCAAACGCCATGGCGCAGGCGGTAAAAATCATCAGTACCGCAAAGATGCGCTCCACGGAGTGAAAGCGGAAATTCTTGTCGGCTTCCGGGTCCGGTTGAATGCGGCTGAGGAAGGCGGCGCCGATCAGGGCGACGATCAGCCCGCCAACGGCAGACCAGCCCAGGCTGGCGGCATAGCTGATGTCCAGGCCGATATGCTTGAGGCCTTTCAGCAAGGTGACGGCGCTAATCGCGAAGCCCACCAGGAACATATAGAAGGGCACAACCCGCTTGGCTCGCTGGAAGGGGTCGTCCTGGCTGAGAACCAGTTTCTGTACGCTCTTGATCAGGGCGAAGGAGATAAAGCCGGCCAGTAGGGGCGAAGTGACCCAGCTGGCGACGATGTTGCCCACCTTGCTCCAGTTAACCGCATCCACGCCCACGCCTACGGCGGCAAAGCCGACAATGGCGCCGACGATGGAGTGGGTGGTAGAAACCGGCCAGCCGAACCAGGAGGCCACAATCAGCCAGATGCCGGCGGCCAGTAGCGCGGACATCATCCCGTAGACCAGATAGTGAGGGAATTCTGAAAAGACGCCGGCATCCACGATCCCCTTGCGGACCGTGGCGGTCACTTCGCCACCGGCCAGGTAGGCACCAAAGAATTCAAAGACGATGGCGATCATTACCGCCTGTTTCACGGTCAGGGCGCCGGAACCCACCGAGGTGCCCATGGCGTTGGCCACATCGTTGGCACCTACGCCCCAGGCCATCAGGAAACCGAAGGCCCCAGCCAGCAGCAGCATCAGGTAGCTATGCTCTAACATCCACTCCATAAGAACTCTCCTAGCGTGCGACCAACATCTGCAGGCGGCCGCCCACTTTCTGGGCGCGATCAGCCAGATCGCCTACCCATTCGATGATCTTGTAGAGAAAAATGACATCCACCGGGGGCAGTTCGCTTTCCAGCTTGAACAGGGTGGAACGGATGGTGATTTGCTGCTCGTCGTTGTTGCGCTCCAGCCGGTCCAGCTCTTCGATGAGCTCTTCCACGATCTGGACTTCACGGCCACTGAAGCCGGTTTCGATGAGCTCATCCAGTTCGTTGATGGCTTTCTGGGCCTGGGCAGAGGTGTCGATGGCACCTTGTACATAGCTCAGCATGACATCGGCCAGTACCGCAGGAATCGTCATCTGCCGGCCCAGCATCAGCCCGGAGATGTCCTTGGCCTTGTTGGCCACCTTGTCCTGCACGCTGATCAGGTCGAGAAGGTCGGTGCGGGGCATGGGCAGGAACAGGCTTTTGGGCAGATTCAGCCGGAACTCTTTTTTCAGCTCGTCGGCCTGGTTCTCCAGCTCCGCGATGCGTTTGCGTGCTGCGCGGGCCTTGTCCCAGTCGTTATCGGTCACGGCGGCGAAGAAGTCCGCCAGCGTGCGGGCACAGTCGTGGACGGTGTCGTAGTGTTGTTGCAGGGGTTTGATTGGCGAGCGGCCGAACAGGCCGGCAATGGAGCTTCCAAAGGACATAGGCGCCTCGGGTCCAAGTTTTAGGGTTGGAAACAGCTTCCCATCATGCCGCTATTCGCTGCTGGCGGGTAGCGGCGGCGGGACGGTGACAACGATGTCACAGTTCCGTCATGAATTGGGTCGCGAGTATAGAGAAAGCGGACGGGGCTGTCAGGGGTTCAGTGTTAGGGTTACAGTAAAGAGGCTGATAGGCCGCCTTGGTCTACGCCAGAATAATGAGATGACTCCGGTTCACCGGGGCTGTATGCATGTTCCTGCGTTGTGGTGCGGGCAGTGCGCGTGCTGTGAAGAATTTGGGAGAGTAGAGAGAGTGACGAAAGTAAGCGTTAACGCCCCCGCTGATCCCGCCAAGCTGGACGGGCTGCTGATTGATGTGCGCTGGTTGATGCGCGAATTGCTGGATGAGGGGCGCGTCAGCCAGGAAGATTTCAACGTCATCTCTACCACGCCGCGCGAGAAGAAAGAGCTGAACTGGCACGCCATCCAGGTGCTGGCCAAATACCGCCTCACGGACCGGACCGATACCCATCAGCTGCTGGATGTGGATTTTCTGACCCAGTGGCTGTCGGCCAAGAGTGGTTTGCCGGTGTACAACATTGATCCGCTCAAGGTGCATGTGGATCAGGTCACCAATGTGATGAGCTACGCTTTCGCCGAGCGCCACGGCATCGTGGCGGTGGAAGTGCATCGTGACAAGGTGGTGGTGGCCTGCGATCAGCCGTTCGTACGTGACTGGCAGCCGCATTTGCAGCAGGTGTTGCGCGATCGTGAGCTGGAAGTAGTGTTGGTCAATCCGGAGCAGATGCGCCGTTACCGGATCGAGTTCTATAACCTGAGCCGCTCCATCGCCGGTGCGGCCGGTAATACCGGGCAGGAAATGTCGGGGATTACCAACTTCGAGCAATTGCTGGAAGTGGGCAAGGGGCATCACGACGCTGACGACCAGCATATCGTCAATATTGTGGACTGGATTCTGCAGTACGCGTTCTCCCAGCGAGCCAGTGATATCCATCTGGAGCCACGCCGGGAAACCGGCAAGATGCGCTTCCGTATCGATGGTGTCTTGCACGATGTGTACGAGTTGCCGGCGGCCATCATGGCGGCGGTGACCAGCCGTTTGAAAATCCTTAGCCGCCTGAACGTGGCGGAAAAGCGTAAGCCCCAGGATGGGCGACTGAAGACCAAGTCGCCGGAAGGGGATGAGATCGAACTGCGTATCTCCACGCTGCCCACCGCGTTTGGGGAAAAGATGGTGATGCGGGTGTTCGATCCGGACGTGCTGGTGCGCAGCTTCGAGCAGCTGGGCTTTACCAAAGAGGATCACGATACCTGGAACAAGATGACCAGCCACCCCCATGGCATCATCTTCGTGACGGGCCCCACCGGGTCGGGGAAAACCACCACGCTGTATTCCACCCTCAAGCAGCTGGCCACCAGCGAGGTGAATGTCTGCACTATTGAGGACCCCATCGAAATGGTGGAGCCCAGCTTTAATCAGATGCAGATTCAGGCCAATATCGATGTGGATTTTGCCCAGGGGGTAAAGGCCATGCTGCGTCAGGATCCGGATATCATCATGATCGGTGAGATTCGCGACCTGCAAACCGCCGATATGGCCATTCAGGCGGCGCTTACCGGCCACCTGGTGCTGTCGACCTTGCACACCAATGATGCGCCGTCCTCGGTGACCCGTCTGATTGACCTGGGCGTGCCGCCCTACATGATCAGTGCCACGGTGCTGGGGGTGATGGCGCAGCGGCTGGTGCGGACCCTGTGCCCGAACTGCAAGGCGCCCAGTGAAACAGACCCACAAGCCTGGGACGAGCTGGTGCGCCCCTTCAAGATGAAAATGCCGGAGACCCTCTATCAGCCGGTGGGCTGCCTGGAATGCCGGGGGACCGGCTACCGGGGCCGTATGGGGGTGTATGAAACCATGCCGCTGCGCACCACTCTGAAGAATCACATCACCCGTGGCGCAGACCTGGAAACCCTCACCCGGGCGTCGCTGAAATCGGGCATGAAACCCTTGCGTATCAGCGGTGCCATGAAAGTGGCGAAAGGCTTGACCACCATTGAAGAGGTGATGCGGGTGACTCCATCCCAGGATATCCTGATGGGGTGAGCAAAAGCCTGGCGTTTAAATCCGGAAACCGGAATCCTTGTCAGGCGTCAGGCGTCAGGCGTCAGGCGTTGTGCTTGTAGCTTTCCCTTCGCCGTACGACAATAGCCGCCCATGAATGAACCCCAATATCACTCCCTGCCGGATGAACTCTCGGTGCTGGTCAGCCAGCACTGGATGCACTTTGTTGAATCCGGCCACCGTATCCCCGACGCTCTGTTGGCCGACTTGCCCCGTGTATGGGCGGGCTCTGACTACGTGGCGGCCCAGTTTCAGCGCGATCCGGGGCTGGGGGAGTGGCTGCTGGCCAGTGACCTGAGCCAGGCGCTGGCGGCGTCGTCCCTGAAAGAGGAAATCCGCACCCTGCTGGCGCAATGCGACAGCGAGGACGATCTCAAGCGGGCCCTGCGCCGCCTGCGCCATCGTCATATGGTGCGCATTGTCTGGCGGGATCTGGCCCGGATCGGTGATTACCACAGCGCCGTGGCGGACCTGTCGTTGCTGGCGGATACCCTTATCGACGAGGCGCTGGCCGTGCTCTACGGCTGGGCCTGTGAGCGCAGCGGCACACCGCTGGACCCGGACGGTAACCCGGTCAGGCTGGTGGTGCTGGCCATGGGCAAGCTGGGTGCCCACGAGCTGAACCTGTCTTCCGATATCGACCTGATCTTTGCCTATGAGCACGAGGGCGAAATTGAAGGCGAGCGCCGTGCGTTGACCCACCATCAGTTCTTTGTGCGTCTGGGCCAGCAGCTGATCAAGGCGCTGGACCAGACCACCGCTGACGGTTTTGTGTTCCGCGTGGACATGCGCCTGCGCCCCTGGGGCAAGAGTGGCGTGCTGGCCATCGGCTTTGATGCCATGGAGGGTTACTACGAGACCCAGGGCCGTGAATGGGAGCGTTATGCGCTGATCAAGATGCGGCCCATGGCCGGCGATCTGCAGGCCGGTGATCGCCTGATCAAGCGCTTGAATCCCTTCGTTTATCGCCGCTATATCGACTACGGCGCCTTCCAGTCCCTGCGGGAAATGAAGTCCCTGATCGAGCGGGAGGTGAACCGCAAGGGCATGCAGGCGGATGTGAAGCTGGGCGCCGGCGGCATTCGTGAAGTGGAATTTATTGTGCAGGCGTTTCAGCTGATCCGTGGTGGCCAGCTGCCGGCCCTGCGTGAGCCAAACCTGATCAAGGTGTTGCCGCAACTGGTGGCGCTGGAGCTGCTGCCCGAGGATGTGGCCGACGAGCTTACCGAAGCCTACCTGTTCCTGCGGGATGTGGAGCACCGCCTGCAGGCGGTGGCAGATAAACAGACCCAGCGCCTGCCGGATGACGAGCTGGGCTGGCAGCGGCTTACCTTTGCCATGGGCTTTTCCGCCCGGGCCGCCTTTGAGCGCAAGCTGCGCCGTTATCGGGAAAGCGTGCGTCATCACTTCAGTCAGGTGATCGCCGACCCGGAACAGGAAACCGATGCGGCCCAGGGGGCGGATCAGGAGTTGCTGGACCTGTGGCTGGGGGAGTTGGATGACGATGCTGCCGTGGCTCAGCTCGCTGCCATTGGGGTGCAGGATGCGGAGGCCGTTTATGCCAGGCTGGATGTGTTCCGCAACAGCCGGGCGGTGGAAAACATGCAGACCATCAGCCGTGAGCGACTGGACCGGTTGATGCCGCTGATGCTCGAGGCCCTGGGCTACCAGGGGCATGGCGAAACCACCGCCACGCGTTTGGTCGCCTTCGTGGAAGCGGTGTTGCGCCGCAGTGCCTATATTGCACTGCTGGTGGAAAACCCCAGTGCGTTGACCCAGCTGGTGAAGTTGTCTGGCGCCAGCCCCTGGATCGCCGAGCGACTCACCCGGCACCCGGTATTGCTCGACGAGCTACTCGACGTGCGCACCCTTTACTCGCCGCCGGAGCGGGCAGAGCTGGATGACGAGTTGCGTCAGCAGCTGTTGCGGGTAGCGGAAGACGACCTGGAACAGCAGATGGAGGTGCTGCGTAACTTCAAGCAGGCTCACCTGCTGCGGGTGGCTGCGTCGGAAGTGACTGAAGTGCTGCCATTGATGAAGGTGAGCGATTACCTGACCTGGCTGGCCGAGAGCATTCTTAATCAGGTGGTGATGCTGGCCTGGGAGCCCATGGTGGAACGCCACGGTCGTCCGTCGCGGGATGACGGCCAGCCTTGCAGCCCGGATTTTGTGGTGGTGGGCTACGGCAAGCTGGGGGGCATCGAGCTGGGGCATAACTCTGACCTGGATCTGGTGTTCCTGCACGATGCGGCCAGTGGCGGCATGACCGACGGGGACAAGTCTGTTTCCAACGAGCAGTTTTATGCCCGCCTGGGGCAGCGCATCGTGCATATCATCGGCACCCGTACCATGAGCGGCCAGCTTTATGAGGTGGATACCCGCCTGCGTCCGTCCGGTAGCGCCGGTCTGTTGGTGAGCTCCATGGATGCGTTCGAAAAATACCAGCGCAACGATGCCTGGACCTGGGAGCATCAGGCGCTGGTTCGCGCCCGGGTCGTGGCCGGCTGTAGCCGGGCCCGTAACCGCTTTAACGATATTCGCCATCAGGTGCTGTGCGATTCGCGCCCGCAGGAGAAACTCCGTGAGGACGTGTTGGCCATGCGCACCAAGATGGTGGATCACCTGGCCGACAAAAGCCCGGACACTTTTCACCTCAAGCAGGATCCTGGTGGTATCGTTGATATCGAATTTATGGTGCAATACGGGGTTCTGAGATGGGCCTCCTCCCACGGTGAACTCACCCGCTTCACCGATAATGTGCGCTTGCTGGAAACACTGGCCGCATTGGACATTATGTCGGCTCAGGATGCCGGCCTGCTGCGGGAAGCCTACCTGGCTTACCGGTCCGCGGCTCATCGCGCCTCGTTGCGCAAAGAGAAATCCATTGTCGACGACACTCAATTCCGCGATTTGCGTGAAGGCGTGCGAACGATCTGGAAGCATTGGTTCGACCTGTAGGGCGTTCGCTCAAAGGTCCTTAGTTCTGGGAGTATCACTGCCATGTCGATGGCTGTAAGAGACGGTTTTATCTGGTTGGATGGCGAGCTGGTTCCCTGGCAAGAGGCCAAGGTTCACGTGCTGACGCATACCCTGCATTACGGCATGGGCGTGTTTGAAGGCGTGCGTGCCTATGAGACAGCAAAAGGGCCGGCTATTTTCCGCCTGCAGGATCACACCGACCGGTTTTTCAACAGTGCGCATATCCTCAACATGAAGCTGCCCTATACCAAGGAGCAGATCAACGAGGCGCACCTGTCAGCGATTCGCGAAAATAATTTGCCCCACGCCTACCTGCGCCCGATGGCGTTTTACGGCAGTGAAGGCATGGGCCTGCGTGCCCACAACCTGAAAGTGCATGTGATGGTGGCCGCCTGGGAATGGCCGTCCTACATGTCGCCGGAGGCGCTGGAGCTGGGCATCAAGGTGCGTACCTCCAGCTACACGCGTCACCATGTGAACATCACCATGTGCAAGGCGAAAGCCAACGGCAACTACATGAACTCCATGCTGGCGCTGAACGAAGCCTTGTCCGGTGGCGCCGATGAAGCCTTGTTGCTGGATAACGAGGGTTATGTGGCAGAAGGCTCCGGTGAGAATGTGTTCCTGGTTCGCGACGGTATCATTTACACCCCGGAACTGACCTCTTGCCTGGATGGCATTACCCGCAAAACCATCATGCAACTGGCCGAAGAGCGTGGTTATCCGGTGCGAGAGAAGCGCATCACCCGTGACGAGCTCTACATTGCCGACGAAGCCTTCTTCACCGGCACCGCCGCTGAAGTGATGCCGATTCGCGAACTGGATGGCCGTATCATCGGTGCCGGCAAGCGAGGCCCGGTGACTGAACAGCTGCAGGCGGTGTATTTCGATCTGGTGCGCGGCAAACTGGATGACGACTACGGAGACTGGCTCACTTACGTGAGCTAAACAGGCGGATGCCGGCTACCTTGACCGACTCGCCCTCCGCCATCCTTGTCGTCGGCCCGTCCTGGGTCGGCGACATGGTGATGGCGCAAACGCTGTTTTCCGAACTGCGTCATCAATACCCCGATTGTGCTATCGATGTGCTGGCGCCGACCTGGTGTCGGCCGCTGCTGTCACGCATGCCGGAAGTGCGTGAGGCGCTGGCGTTGCCGTTTGATCATGGCGATTTGCGTCTTGGTGAGCGGCACGCACTGGGGAAATCCCTGCGCGGCCACTATCAGCAAAGTTATGTGCTGCCCAATTCGCTCAAGTCTGCGCTGGTGCCGTTTTCGGCGAAGGTCCCGGTGCGCACCGGCTGGCGCGGCGAAATGCGCTATGGGCTGCTCAACGATGTGCGCAAACTGGACAAGGAACGCTACCCCTTGATGGTGCAGCGTTTTGTGGCGCTGGCGTTGCCGGAAGGCGCACCGGTTCCGGGGCTGGACGAGATTACCGCTCCGCACTTGCAGGTCAGCGATGATTCCCGCAATGCGGCCATGGCGGCGCATAATCTCAACCTGGACCGCCCGGTGCTGGGGCTGTGTCCCGGGGCTGAATTCGGGCCGGCCAAGCGCTGGCCAGAGCATCATTATGCCGCAGTGGCCCAGCACTGGATCGAGCGTGGCGGGCAGGTATGGATCTTTGGTTCCGGGAAAGACCAGCCCGTGGCCGATGTGATCGTCGGGGCGCTGGCGAACGGCGCCGATGAGCATGCGGTAGTGCTGGCGGGGAATACGTCCCTGGAGCAGGCCGTGGACCTGCTCTCGGCCACCATGGCGGTGGTCAGCAATGATTCTGGCCTGATGCATATTGCGGCCGCCCTGAAGCGGCCACTGGTGGCCGTCTACGGCTCAACGTCCCCCGGCTTTACGCCGCCCCTGGGCGACCGGGTGGCAGTGGTACGATTGGGGCTGGAGTGCAGCCCCTGTTTCGAGCGTGAATGCCCGCTGGGCCACCTGAACTGCTTGCGCCAGCTGCCACCCTCGCAGGTTATTGAGGCTCTGGGGCAATTGGTTGGAGATGAGTGATAGAAACGGAATTGAGCGCCAGTTATGTCCACCCCCACTGGCGACAGGCTTTACAAGGATGTGGCCTCACAACCATTGAAGATTGGTTGGCTCTGGACAGAACTCTGGTCGACAAACCGAATCGGAGGGGGCGCGGGCTGAGCCAGGTTTTTAGTGCTGTGGTCACCGATCCCGACGGTGTTGAGAAAAGGGTGTATATCAAACACCAGCGCAACTACGTGCGGCGCAGTGTGAGACACCCATTTCGCGGTCAGGCAACACTGTACCAGGAGTACAAGGCCATGATGCGTTGCTGGCAGATGGGGGTGCCCGTGGTAGAACCGTTGTTTTTTTCTGCGAACAATGTGAGCGGGGACAGGGAAGCCATGCTGGTGAGTCTGGGCCTGGAGAACTTTCAAAGTCTGGATCGTGCGCCTTTGCACCAGCTGCCTCTGGGGCGTCGGTTGGCGTTGATTCGGGATGTGGCCGCCGCGGTTCGGTTGCTGCATGAGCAGGGTCTGGCTCATCAAAATTTGTATCCCAAGCATGTTTTCGTTGCCTGGTCTGAGTTGCTGCAGCGGTATGACGCCCGGTTTATCGACCTGGAACGTTGCCGGCCGCACTATCAACATTGGCGCCCGCGTGTGCGGGATCTCGAAAGTTTGGCGAGGCGAACAAAAGGGTTGTCTGACCGTGACAAGCTGAGATTTCTGCGGGAATACCTTGCTCAACCCCTGGGTGGTGCTGCTGGACGCTCACTTCTGGATCGGTTGGAGCGAAAGTTTAAAGACAAGGTAGGTCGCTAATTCATGCGCGTGCTTCTGATCAAGACCTCCTCAATGGGGGATGTGATCCACACCCTGCCGGCGCTCACCGATGCTCGGGCTGCCATTCCTGATCTGCAGGTGGACTGGGTAGTGGAAGACAGCTTTGCCGATCTGGCCCGCCGCCACCCTGCCGTTCACACTGTCTTTCCCTGTGCCCTGCGCCGCTGGCGCAAGCATCCCATCAAGGCGCGCCGCTCCGGGGAGTGGGCGGCTTTCAAGTCCGCCGTTCAGTCAACCTCCTATGATGCGGTGATTGATGCCCAGGGCTTGCTGAAAAGCGCGTTTATTACGCGCCTTTCCCGTGGTCCCAAATTCGGCCTGGATAAGTACTCTGCGCGGGAAGGGTTGTCGGCCAGAGTGCTGGATCATCCGCTCCCCGTGGCCCGTGGTCAGCACGCCATCAAGCGGGTTCGCCAATTGTTTTCCCAGGCTCTGGGCTACACCCTTCCCGATGCTGCGCCAGACTATGGCCTACCCCGTGAGCATGTGCCAACGCCCTTGAGTGAGCCGGCAGAACTGGTGTTCTGTCATGGCACTACCTGGCCCACCAAACATTATCCGGAAGCCTTCTGGCGTCAGCTTCTCGAGCTGGCCTGCAGCGATGGCCACCGTGTCCATCTGCCCTGGGGTAATGACGAAGAAAAGGCTCGCGCCGAGCGGTTGGCCGCGGGGCTGGAGCGCGTTTGTGTGTTGCCCAAAATGGGGCTGGATGCGCTGACCGACAAGCTGTTGAGCTGGGATGCCTTTATCGCCGTGGATACCGGGCTGGCACACCTGGCCGCCGCTGCCGGCTTGCCGGGTGTGGCTCTGTATGGTCCTACGGACCCGATGCTGACCGGGGTGCAAGGCCTGCGTGCTTCGTCGCTGGCGGCGGATTTTCCCTGCGCGCCCTGCGTGCAGGAGAAGTGCACTTACCGTGGAGAGCTGGGTAAGGGTGTGGAACCGCCCTGTTTCAGTACCTTGAAGCCGGCTGCGGTCTGGCGGGCGTTGCGGAGGCAGAATCCGTGAAGCTGGCGATGGTGCTCTATCACTATTTTCCCTGGGGTGGCTTGCAGCGGGACTTTGCCCGCATTGCCCGTGAGGCGGTGTCCCGAGGTCATGACGTTGAGGCCCTGGTCAGTGACTGGCAGGGGGATTCCATTGAGGGTGTGGGCCTTCATGTCCTGCCTGTGTCCGGGCGAAGCAATCATGGTCGCATGGCCAGCTTTGCGGCCGCGGTACAGCGGGCGGTCGAAGCCGGGGGTTATGACCGGGTGCTGGGTTTTAACCGCCTTCCCGGGCTGGATGTGTATTTTGCTGCCGACAGTTGCTTCGCTGCGCACGTGGCGGACAAATTCCCCTTAGTGCGTTGGCTGCCTCGTTATGCTGCCTATCTCAAGCTGGAAGAGCAGGTAACGGAGGCCACGGGCCCCCATTTGCTGTTTCTCAATGACGATCAGCGGGATCAATACCTGAATTATTACCCTCTGCCTGCTTCCCGCTATCAGGTGCTGCCGCCCGGCATTGAGCCGGATCGGCGCCGCCCGGAGAATCATGAGGAACTCAGAAACCGGATTCGTCGCGAGCTGGCTGTCGCGGAGAACGAGTCGCTGATCCTCTTCCTGGGGTCCGGTTTCAAGGTCAAGGGCCTGGATCGGGTGCTGGCGGCGTTTACGAAATTGCCTGATAGCACGAAGTTGATGATCGTCGGGAACGACGATGCCGAGCCATACCTGCGTGGCTTGGACGAAGCCATCCGAAACAGGGTTATCGTGTTGGGCCCCCGTGACGATGTGCCGGCACTTATGCAAGCCGCAGATTTGCTGTTGCATCCAGCCTACCGGGAATCCGCGGGCATGGTGTTGATAGAAGCCACCGTGGCCGGTCTACCGGTATTGACGACGGACACCTGCGGTTATGCCCGTTATGTGAAGGAGGCGGGTTCCGGAGAAGTGATCACGTCGCCGTTTAGCCAGCGTGATCTCAACCAGACGCTACAGAAAATGATAGGCACTGTGCCGGGGGGATGGCAGGCGGCGGGGCTGGAGTATGGCTCCTCGCCGGCGCTTTATCGTCTGGCGCAGAACGTAGTCGATGCCGTGGAGGTTGGCCGGTGAAACTGTTTTTGCGCGAGGATATTGATGTCCTTTGGGGTGAGGGTGATCCCTTTGCTCAGGCTGCCCGGCAGGATGGTGATATTTTCCGGGCCCGTGAGGGACGGAGGACACTTCGCTTTCATGGTGATGGACGCAGCTATTTTCTCAAATACCACGGTGGTATCGGCTGGAAAGAAATCTTCAAAAATCTCACCCAGGGTAAATTGCCGGTGCTGGGCGCCATGGATGAAGTAAGAGCCATTGATGCGGTTCGTGCCGCTGGGCTGGACACCATGACCGTGGCGGCGTTTGGAAGTCGCGGTGTCAATCCGCCTTCGATTGAATCGTTTATCGTTACCGATGATCTTACCGAAACGCTGAGTTTGGAAGATGTGGGGGAGCGCTGGGTGCAAGCCTGTGAGGTGCCGACGCAGTTCAAGCGTGCCCTGATTGAGAGGGTTGCGGATATTGCCCGGATCATGCATCAGGCCGGTATCAACCACCGGGATTTCTATCTTGCGCACTTTCTCATGCCCGAGGAGGATGTGCAGCAGCAAGTGGCAACTGGGCGCATGTATCTTATCGACCTTCATCGCTCTCAGGTTCGCAGCAAAGTGCCGCGGCGCTGGCAGATAAAGGATCTGGGCGGGCTGTACTTCTCTACTGCCCGCTTCGGCATGACGCGGCGGGATATATTGCGTTTCATTCGGGCTTATTCCGGTTTGCCATTACGTCAGGCTCTGGAGGATGTGTCGCTCTGGGACGCTGCGCGTCGCGAGGCGGAAAAAATCTATCGTCGCTATTTTGAGGTAGAACCCCGGCTCCCCCTGCAGTTCAACGAGCACCCGGGGAAAGATATCTGATGGCGGTAGCACCTGAGGTTTCTGTGGAAATGTTGCTGGCGACCCGCACGTTGGGGCTGCCCGCGACCCTGATAGTGGGAGAGTCGACAGTTCGGGTGGAAAAACTGCTGCGATTTATGCCTTCAAGGCGAGCCATTTATGCCGGGCAGACTGCAGCGGGAAAGCGGGTCGTGATAAAGCTTTTTTCGCAGGCCCCGCGATCCATGAAGGAATTCAGTCGTGAAAAGCGTGTTCTGGAGGATCTGCGGCAACGGGGGATTCCCGCCCCCGATATTCTGGCCGCCCAAGAGGGCGATCAGGGGACGATGTTGCTGCTCGAGCATCTGGGCGAGCGCTCTGCTGGCATCGTTCTGAATGAGACGGATGAACCCAGGCATCAGGTCTTGCTGCAGTCTCTGGTGGAGCTGACTGCCCGGATGCATAAGGCCGGGGTGCTACAGCGGGATATCCATCTGAACAATTTTATTCAGCATGGTGATGACTGGTACGTGATTGATGCGGGTGATATCCAGGTGTCGGAAGGTCAGCCTTCTGCCCGCGATGCTTTGGAGAATCTTGCCCTGCTTCTGGCTCAGTTTCCGCCTTTGTCTTTGCCCTCGGCTGACAGGGTTGCCCGTTGTTATGGCGGTATTTTCAGTGCCGGAGACATTGCCCGGAAGCTGGCGGGGGTTCGTGACAAACGCTTGCGCAAGCTGGTCAAAAAATCCTTGCGCGACTGTACCGAGTTTGCGGAGCTTCATGTGCCAGGCCTTACGGGCATGTGCCGACGTGGCGACCTGGAAAAAGTGAAGGGCTTGCTGGAGAGGGGATTGGATAACACCTTGCCTGGCAGTGAGAACCTCAAGGATGGGAACAGTGCCACGGTATGGCGTGCCGATATCGGCGCAGAGCCCGTGGTGATCAAGCGCTATAACCTGAAAAATTTGGCCAAAAGACTGGCCAGGCAGTTTCGCAGCCGGGCACGGAATTCCTGGATGAATGCGAGCTATTTGGCGCTTGTGCATGTTCGCACTCCCCGGGCATTGTGCTTCGTATCGGAGAAGAATACGGGGCTGACAGGCAGAGAATATCTTGTCTGTGAACATGTAAATGGGCGCATGCTGCCTGAAATCTGTGAAGAGGGCGGGCCGTCCCGGGAGAAAGCGCTGAGGCAGATGGCCGACTTTTTCGCAACCATGCTGTTGATGCGTTTCAGCCATGGGGATAGCAAGTACACTAATTTTCTTTTTGTTGATGGTGTCCTGCAGGTTATCGATCTGGATGGCATGGTGCGCTTCCCGGGGGGCGCAGCACTGCCTCAGGCTCTGGAGGCACAGCGTAGGCGGTTGTTTGAGAGCTGGAAGCCCCGTGAGGCACTGGCAGCAGGGGCAGAACAGGAATTCGAAAGTTATTATCAGGCCCGACTGAAATTGATTGAGAGCTGGTTATGAAGACCCTGATTGTGTCCACCGATGGCAAGTTGATGGTGACGCGCCCGCTGTGGGAGGCGGCCCGGGAAGTGTTTGACTTCGACCATGTGGAAGTGACACGGGAGCACGGTCTTGAGGCGTATTTCAATGAGACAGATTTCAGCGGTTACGACAGGGTTATCGCAGACACCAACCTGCGTCGTCTTGGTAAACGCTACCAGTGTCTGAAGCGAGCCCCCGGGCTGGTCGTGTTTGATCACGATGTGTGTCAGAACAATGTGTCTTCCAGTGAATGGTACAAACGCTATCCTTCTGTTCTGCGAGACCTCGGTGAGGTCCGGATTATTGTGTCTGGATCGCAACTGGCGAGCCAGTTACAAAGCGAAGGCATTGATGCCTGCTATTTGCCCAAGGGCTATGACAACAAGGTCATTGCCGATCTCGGTATCCCGCGAACAGAGGCTGCCGCTTTCGTGGGCAGGGTGAAGAACAAGGTATACAAGAAACGCAAACGGTTCCTGTTGCGCCAAGAGAAACTGGGGCGGGTGGCGTTGTTGCGTGCGGACCCTGGTGAACCCTATAACCGTTTGCTTAACCAGATCCGTTGTTTTGTCAGCGCGGATATCGGTTTCGGCGAGTATATGATCAAGAATTTTGAAGCCATGGCAGCAGGCTGTTTGCTGGTTGCTTGGCGCCAGCCCGAGCAGGAGCAGGCTGCACTGGGTTTTGTCGAAGGTGAAAATGTGGTCCTGTATGACAGCGAGCAAGAGCTGGAGAAGAAGCTTGCCTGGCTGGCGTCAGATTCTCCGGCAGCAGAGCGTATAGCTCGTGCAGGGCAGGCGTTGGTGACAAAGCAGCATCGCTGGGTCGACCGGGCGGCAGCATTTCCAGAGCTGCTTTCGGCAGAGATTCAGCCGGCACCTCCGATCACCTGGCGTGACCGGTTAAAGATCCTGGGAGCAGGTAAATGAATGCGATCAATCTCCATGTGGTGGGCTGTCCGCGCAGTGGCACGACATTGATGGCGGAAATGCTGGTGGCCTGCTACCCCCATCAGGGTCACTCTGATCATGAAGAAACCATTTTCAAGGTGGCGCCCCATGAACAGGGGTTGCGCCTTTCCAAGAAGCCCAATGACGTGTTGTGGATGGCACCGCTGCTTGAGCGTGATCCTGCCTTGCATGTGATCGCTATGTTGCGCGATCCCCGCTCGGTGATTTGCAGCATGCACAAGGCCTGGCCAGGCATGTACTTTTGCAATTATCCGGTATGGAAGCGGGCGGAGAAAGGTGCGGCGGCGATTGCCGAACATCCTCGTGTATTGTTGCTGCGTTATGAAGATCTGGTCCGTGATCCTATGAAGGTACAGGCGCAAATAGAAGCGCGATTCCCCTTTTTGTCGCGAGCGCACGATTTCAATCGTTTTCATGAAGTTGCCCGAGCCGGTGAGGATGCGCAGAACGCGCTCGGTGGCGTACGTGAGGTGGATCAATCCAGGATTGCTGGTTGGAGAGAACACTTGCCACGCCTCAAGCAGCAGGTGGAACGTTATCCTCAACTGCTGGCGGATCTGGTCGAGCATGGTTACGAAGAAGACAACCAGTGGAAGGAATGCCTTGAGGGTATCGAAGCGAACGACTTTCCCTGTCGGTATTCGGATTCTTCGGAATTCTGGAAACATCTTGAGCAAAAGTTTCGTTTTGTGGGCAAGCGGCGCCGTTATTTCAAGGCAAGGGGGGTGTAGTCATGCAGCAGTGGCGGGAGTTTCTGTTTCTGGGGCTGGCAAATCATCTTCCGCGGTTGAAGTTCAGTGACAAGATTCGCTGGCTACTGCTCAAGGCCGCTGGCATGGATATGCAGGGCCGTTCGACGGTGTATGGACCTGTGACGCTTCGTCCCATCGGAGGGGCCGGGAAGGTGCATATTGGCAAGGGCTGTTTCATTAATACCGAGGTGCGGTTTGCTTGTCCGAAAGCGTCGATAACACTGGGAGAGCGGTGTCGTATCGGGCCGCGTGTATGTTTCGAGGGTGCGCAACACAGCCTTTATCTGAATGAAAAGGGTCGCCGCGGTACTACCGGTGCGCCCATTACTATTGGCAGGGATGTGTGGATCGGTGCTGGCGCGATAATTACTGCGGGCGTCGAAATCGGTGATGGTGCCGTTGTGGCAGCGGGTGCGGTGGTCAATCGTCCGGTTCCGGCGCTGACGTTAGTCGGTGGCGTTCCCGCTCGAGTCATCAAGGCGCTTCACCAGGGAGAGTCGCCCTAAAGGCTTTTGCGTGGCCAGCGGTATCGCTGCCCCAGCTCTCTCAGATAGAGCTCCAGCCGGCGTAGAAGCCGAGTGTTATCTTTTTTCTTGTGTTTGCGCTTCTTGTTTTTTTGCCGTCCGACTTCCAGGTTGGAATGGCACGATTGAATTTCACAAAGGCCGGCCGCCTGAGGAACCACGGCATACATATCCAGGTCTTTTCTGATCCAGCCCCCGGAAACAAAATCATCGGCGGGTAAGTAAAATGTTTCGCTCATATCCAGTAGTTTTTGTGCCCCTTCAGGGGTGACCATGTAGGCTGCCAGGCAGTATGCCCGTCGATTGGCAAATTTGGCTAACCGGAATGTATCGTCCAATCGTTGCTGTTGCCAGACAGAAGGTATGCATTTGGAGTAATACAGCATGGCCAGTTCCCAGTTTCTGGGGCGCTGGGCGAGCAGCTGGCAGACATTGCACGAATTCTGGTCCAGTTTTGCATCACCTTCCAGTATCAAGGAGGGGGAGTCGGCCTTGGCTGCAACCTCCCAGGCATTGCGATGGCTGAGGAAACAGCCGATTTCTCCGGAGGACAGGTCTCGTCCCAGAATAGAGCGAGATTTTTCATGGTCGAAACCGACCTGGTGCCACTGGCTCTGAGGCACCGGTGGTGATGTTTTGACAAGCTGATATTGCATGCCAAGAGATGACAGCATTTCGTCCAGATGCCTTCTACGCTGGACCTCGGCGGGTTGCGCAATAGCAAGAGTATTATAACGTTGTATTTGCGCAGACATTCAGCGATCCGGATTCTTATTGGTAGTAAGCAACAACATAAAGAGTGGAAGCCAGGTATATAACCAGAAGCTGTTCGGCGGCCTTACTGGATAAACGCCCTCAAAACATTGGGTAATCATGCCGAACATCAGTATATAGAGCCAGACGCTATTTGAAGAGGGTTTGATGCCATGTCTAATGACAGCTGCAAGCACCAATCCAAGGAATAGTGTAATTGCAAGAATTCCCCCTCTTAGGCCTAGGGCGAAATAGAGACTGTGCGGTTCAAGCTTGCGCTGCAATATGTCCGAAAAAATAGTAATGCTGCCTGGAAGGCCAGCCCCCCAGGCCCAGTTGAAGCCGGGGTTATGTGAAAGAAAATCCATCCACAAGCTTGGTCGCCGGCTCAGGAGCTTGTCGGCATCCAGCTCTCCCATCAGCATCATTCCCGCTACGGTGATAGCTCCTGCACTGCAGCATACGAGAAAGGCCGTGGCGGCCCGGGGTTTGCCGTATTGGTGGAATAACATGAATGGCAGCGTAACGGCGAGCCCCAAGAGAGCAGCCCGGCTATAGGCCAGATAAATGGCAATTAGAAATGCCACGACAAGCAGTACTCCTGCCGGGGAAGGTTTGCGAGCCATGGAAGTAGCAAGAATAATCAATGAAACAGAAAGAGCGAGCCCGGTCTCGTTAGGGTTCTCTCCCAGGTTGCCCATTCCTGACACGCCTCCGCCCACGACTCCTGACTGTGCCAGATTAATATAGAACAGGATTAGTGCGAGTGCTCCACAGCCGAGAAGCGCAAAAGGAAGCCGCTCAATAATGCGAGGTGATGTGAGGTAGGTATGCCGTATCGCGATTGATAGGCATACAACGAATAATACTCCTTTAAGGTTCTTCCGGAGCGTGTCCAGTGTATCTCCGTCTGCCCAGGCAGAAGGGAGATACAAGGCGATGGTGATAAACAGGATCCACAGCAGGGCTCTGTTATTTTCCAGGTAATATTGTTTGAAGTGAAAGAAGGAGAAATACAGGGCAGGCAAAATCAATCCAATATAAAGGGTTAGGTATTGAGCCTTGCTGGACGGTGCGAGGAAGAATCCAAACGCATAGAGCAGGAATCCGGTGATTAGCCAGACAGAAAAAAAGCGGTCGGTGCGGGTTTCAAGGGAACTCATTAATAACGCTTCGGCTGGCCAGCGGGCTGGTGCTTGAACCGCTTGTGCACCCACAGATACTGCTCCGGGCATTTGCGCACGTAGCCTTCAATGGTGCTATTGATGCGAGCGGTGTCTTGTTCATCGTCACCGCAAGGAAAGTCTTCCAGCGCCGGGCCGAATTCGATCTCGTAGCGGCCGCCAGGTAAGCGATAGTGCGCGCAGGGGATGACCGCTGCCTTGCCCATGCGGGCGATGCGGCTGGTGGCGGTAATGGTGGCGGCGGGAACGCCGAAGAAGGGCACATAGACCGCATGGGCAGTGCCATAGTCCTGATCCGGGGCGTACCAGACAACTCTTCCGTTTCTCAGCAGGCGCACGATTTGGCGGATATCCATGCGATCGACGATCCCTTCCACGTATTTTTGGCGGCCTTTGTTAATCAGGCGGTCAATCACCGGGTTGTCGTTGGGGCGGTAGACTGCATTAATATCCAGGGCGTAGCTCAGTAGGCGCGAGCCCACATCCACACTGTTAAAGTGCATGCCCAGCAATAACACCCCTTGCCCCGCCGCTTGAGCACTCCTGATGTGCTCGATGCCTGTGATGGTCAGTCGTTCGCCCAGCTTGATACGGTGGTTGCTGAAGCTGCCGGCCATTTCCAGAATGGCTTCACCGGTGCTGATCATGCAGCGGCGGGCCAATGCTTCCTGCTCTTGGGGGGGTAATTCAGGAAAACAAAGCCGGATGTTGGTTTGCACAACATGACGGCGTTTTTTTGCCAGGTGCCAGGCGAGGTGGCCCAGGCCGCGCCCGGCGGCAAGAAGTATATTCCAGGGCAGCTGCCCGATCAGCCAAAACAGGCCCGCTCCCAGCCAACTAGGGTAAAGGCGAGGGTCGGAGAGCCGTGAGGGCCGGTTGGTGCGTTTTCCCATGAGACTCTCAGCGGCTGTTTGGACGGATGGCGGGGCGCTCGCTGAGGCGAGCCAGCAAGAGCGCTAACGGCAGCCACAGGCTGAGCCAGCTGGCTTGGAACGGCACCAACAAATAGGCGCCTGCCGCGTAAGTCATGCACAGGCCGGGCACTACGGCAATGGTGTAGGCCGCATTGTCATGCCAGTTGATCTGGCGTTGCAGGAGTCCAGTAAACGGGCTCACCCAGCTGGCGACAAACAGCACTAGGCCGATCAGCCCCAGGCCGTGGATCAGCAGCAGAAAGATATTGCGCGGATGGGCAAGCGTCAGTAAATGGCTGTCGTTGCGCCCCAGCACGCCATTCAGCGTTTCGTGGTTCAGTCCGTTACCGATCAGTGGGTGGGCAAAATAATTACTCACCGTCACGCTATGGCTGCCCTGTAGCATCAGGTAGAAGGCGGCGGCCAGCGGGATCAGGCTGAGCCAACGGCGAGGGCCCCGGCTGGTCAGCCAGGCGACAGCAAACAGGAGGCTCATCAATCCCAGCGGCAAAGACGTCAGGCATAAAAAGCCGAAGCCGACACCCGCGCCGACCAGGCGGCGACCGCCTTTGCCGGATGCGCCTTCTTCCATGCCCTGTGCCAGCAGGATGAAGGTCGGTGCCACCATGGCCATCAGCGCCAGGGAGGGATCAAGGGATGGCATGCGGAAAATCAGGTTGGCAGGTTCACTGAAGAGAGGGCTGCTGAACGGCTGGGTGGTGTAGTAGCTGACCATCGCCACCGTGGCGACCACCATGGCGCATAGCGCACCGTTGGCCATGGCTTGCTTGAAGGTGTTACGGAAATAGAGGTGCAGCCAGCGGAACAGGCCCACCATGACCACGATCTGTACCACGCCGCGCACGGTACGCGAGGAGTTGGGTTCCTCCGCCCAGGCCAGGCTGAGCAGGGCCCAGGCGAGTAATAGATAGAGCGGAACCAGAAAGGGCGAGGTCATTAGCCGGTGGTCACCACTGACCACCGCGCGGGTAAGCAGGGTCAGGCCGGGCAGAAAGAACAGTACATCGAGTACGTTGAGCAGGCCGATGCGGGAGTTGAACAGAAAGACACCGCTGAACATCACCGCAAATGACAATGTCAGCCACCAGCGTAACCAGCGACCTTGCATGATGTTGGGGGGCAGTGGCGGCATAGCGTGTCCTGTTGCTCCTAAATTGGCCAAGAGTTGCTGAATGATACCCTGACAGCGTGGCGATGCGTAATTGTTGTGCCCGGTCGGCAGGCAGCTACGTGCCGGGAAGTGTACTGACAGAACCTGTTTGCCTCCACCGCTATGCTACAATTGCGGGCAATTCGGCTCTGTTGTCTTTTGGAGACATTGATGCAAAACCCGCAAATTCCTTCCTTTGCCCAGGCCCGCGTTCTGGTGGCTGGCGATGTCATGCTTGATCGTTACTGGCACGGCCCAACCGGCCGTATTTCGCCGGAAGCGCCGGTGCCGGTGGTGCGCGTTACCGAACTGGAAGATCGCCCCGGTGGTGCCGCCAACGTGGCATTGAACATGGCCGCCTTGGGCGCCCGTGCAGAGCTGGTTGGGGTGACGGGCCGGGATGAAGCTGCCTCGATTCTGGAAGAGCGGCTGGCGGCGGCGGAAGTGGGCTGCCATTTCCAGAAAGTGGACGGGTTGCCCACGATTACCAAATTGCGGGTGATTAGTCGTCAGCAACAACTGTTGCGGCTGGATTTTGAAGAAGCGTTCCACAGCCAGGACCCGGCGCCGTTTGCCGAGCAGGTTAAGCAGCAGTTAGTCCATTGCGGTGCGCTGGTGTTGTCGGATTATGCCAAAGGCGCCCTGCGTGACTGTCCTGGTCTGATCGCCCTGGCCCGCGAAGCGGGGGTGCCGGTGCTGGTGGATCCCAAGGGTACCGATTTTGAGCCCTATCGCGGGGCGACCTTGCTGACGCCGAACCTGAGTGAGTTTGAAGCGGTGGTGGGCGTGGTGAAAGATGAGCAGGACCTGATTGCCAAGGGCCAGCAGCTGATCCGCGATCTGGACCTGCAGGCCATGCTGGTCACTCGCAGTGAAAAGGGCATGACCCTGCTGCGTGATGGCTTGCCGGAGCTGCACTTGCCGGCCCGTGCCCGTGAAGTGTTCGATGTGACCGGTGCCGGGGACACGGTGATCTCGGTGCTGGCTACCTCCATTGCCGCCGGTGCCGCCATGGAAGATGCGGTGGCGCTGGCCAATATTGCTGCCGGTATCGTGGTTGGCAAGCTGGGTACTGCGGTGGTCTCTGCGCCGGAGCTGCGCCGTGCCGTGCACCAGGAAGGGGGCTTGGGTCGTGGCGTGATGACCGAGGCGCAACTGCTGATTGCCATCGAGGACGCCCGCGCCCAGGGCGAGAGGATCGTTTTCACTAATGGCTGTTTCGACATTATTCATGCCGGCCATGTGGGCTATCTGGATTCCGCCCGCCGTCAAGGTGATCGCCTGGTCTTGGCGGTGAACGGCGACGAATCCATTCGCCGGCTAAAAGGGCCGGGGCGTCCCATCAATCCCCTGGATCGCCGTATGGCGGTGCTTGCTGCATTGGAAGCGGTGGACTGGGTAGTGCCCTTTGATACCGATACCCCGGAGCCGCTATTGGAAGCGATTAAGCCGGATGTGCTGGTCAAGGGGGGCGACTACAGCGTGGAAGAAGTGGTCGGCCACGAGTTCGTGAAGCGCTACGGTGGCGAAGTGAAAGTGCTCGATTTCATCGACGATATTTCGACGACCAAAATCGTGGAGCGAATCCGAAAAGACTAGTACTAGTTGATAATTGAGAATGGATGTTTGATCGCTCACGGGAAAGGGCATCAAGTCCTGAAACGTAAAAGGCCGCGCCCAAACGCTTGGGCGCGTCCTTTTACGTTCAAAGATAACGGCAACACTAATCCGCGCCGTTATCAATTATCTATTCTCAATTATCAACTGCCCCTCCTGTGTTTCGCCGGTGTCTTCCCCGTCCATCGCTCAAAGGCCCGGACAAAGGCCGCTGATTCACTGTAGCCCAGCAGCTCGGCGATCTCCGCGACGCTGCGGCTGGAGTCGGCCAGGTAGCGTTTGGCTTTCTCTTCCCTGATCTGATCCATCAGGCCCTGAAAGGGGCGATTCTCCTTGCTGAGCTGGCGGCGGAAGGTGCGCTCGGGAATGCTGAAGGCCTGGGCCACCTGTTCTGCTGTGGGGAAGGTGCGCACGAACAGACTCAGGTAGGCGCTAACCCGATTGGCGAGATGCTCGGTGGGGCCCTCGCGGCGGGCGAGCATGGCTTCGCACTGTTCCCGGTACATCTCCTGGGCCATTTTGTTATAGCCCGGCATCCGTACCGCCATGTCTTCATTGCTGATCACCGCCTTGCAATAGGGCTGGTCATAGCGAATCGGGCAGCCGAAATATTCTTCGAAGACATGGGCGTGCTCGGGGCGGGGATAGGGCATCCACACCTCCACTGGCCGCAGATCCAGATTGAGCTGGGTCTGGATATCGTTGACCAGCTTGAAGGTGCCGACCATATCCCGGTCGATCAGGGTCCGGCTCACTTCCGGCGGCAGGGGAATCGGATACAGCTCCAGGGCGGTGGTGGTTTCGCCGGGGACCAGGGCGATTTCCCCATACAGGTAGGTCAGGGCCTGGTATTTCACACCAAACTGGAAGCCCTGAAAGGCGGTTTCGCTGGTCATCAGCAGCATGGCCAGCTGGCCATAGCCGGCGAAGCCGAAACGGCTGCCCATCTCGAAGCCCAGCAACGGGTCGTCCACCTGGGGTAGCAGTTCGGTGAAGATCAGCAATTCCCGGTCCCGGCCGATTTCACTGTTCGGGTCCAGCTTGTCCCGATCCAGCCCATGCCGCGCCAGCACTGACGCACAGTCGATGCCCTTCTCGTTCTCGAGCAGGTCAATGGTGTAGATCAGAGCTAGGATCGAACGTTCAGACATGGCCGGAATTATCAATTTTTAGTCAGGTTAACACGTATTCACTCAGGCTTGGCAAGGCTAGAGTGTTGTCATCGAGGAGCCCGTGAGCATCCCAGGAGAATACCAATGACAAGTCAGGCCCAAATCAATGTAAAAACCCGTCGCGTCAAAGTCGCCATCGTCGGCGGCGGTTTCGGCGGTATGTGTATGGCCATCAAGCTGCGTGAGGCCGGTATCGACGACTTCGTGCTGCTGGAGAAAGGCAATGGAATGGGCGGTACCTGGTACCACAACAGCTACCCCGGTGCCGCCTGTGATGTGCAGTCGCACATGTATTCCTTCTCTTTCGAGGGCAACCCGGACTGGAGCCACCGCTACAGCGGCCAGCAGGAGATTCACAATTACATCCAGCGTGTGAGTGACAAGCACGGTCTGCGTCAGCTCACCCGTTTCAATGCCGAAGTGACCGGTGCCCATTTTGACGACAAGGCGGCCCTGTGGACGCTGGAATTGGCCGATGGCTCCCAGGTGATCTGTCAGCACTGGGTGCTGGCCAGTGGCCCCTTGCATGTGCCTTCTTTCCCTAACTTCAAGGGGATGGAAACGTTCAAAGGCAAGATCATCCACTCCGCCCAGTGGGATCACGACTATGACATGGCCGGCAAGAAGGTGGTGTCTATTGGTACCGGTGCCAGCGCCATTCAGTACGTGCCCCACGTGGCCAAAGCGGCGGGACACCTGACAGTGGTACAGCGGACGCCGCCGTGGATTATTCCCCGTGATGAGCGCGCTTATTCCGGCCTGAGCAAGTGGGTGTTCCGTCGCTTCCCGGCCCTGCGCAAGCTGCACCGTCTGCGTCTGTATCTGAGCAATGAAGCGCGGGTGGTTCCGATCTTCAATCCGCGCCTGGCCAAGCTGGCCGAGCCGGCGCTGAAGGCCTTTATCAACTACCAGGTGAAGGACAAGGAAACCGCCAGCAAGCTGGTCCCGACCTACACCCTGGGCTGCAAGCGCATCCTGATTTCCAACAATTACTACCCCACCTTCAACCGCGATAACGTGGCGCTGGTGACTGAAGGGGTGAAAGAAATCCGTGAGAACAGCATCGTGTTCAGCGATGGCACCGAGCAGCAGGCGGATTGTCTGGTGCTGGGTACCGGCTTCATCGTGGATCCGCGTATCTACATGAAGAATTTTGAAATCACCGGTTTGCCGGGGCGTCGCCTGCAAGATGACTGGAAAGATGCCGCGGAAGCTTATCTGGGCACCACCGTGAGCGGTTATCCGAACATGTTCCAGCTGGTAGGCCCGAATACCGGCCTGGGTCACAATTCCATTATTTTCATGATCGAAAGCCAGGTGCGCTACATCATGGATGCCATTGCCAAGCTGGATAAGCGCGGTGATGCCTGGCTGGATGTGAAGCAGGATGTTCAGGATAGCTTTAACGACAAGCTGCAGGATGAGCTGAAAGGCACTGTATGGCAGAACGGCGGCTGCATGAGCTGGTATCAGCAGGCGGATGGTCGCAACACCGCCCTGTGGCCCCGCGCCACTTTCCAGTTCATGGCCCGCACCTGGACCGTGAACATGAAGGATTACCACTGGCAGCCGGCGGTGGAGAAGGCCGCAGTTAAAGAAGCCATCGCCAGCTAACGGTCTTGTCTCGGGGCCTTACCTGCAAGTGACATTCTCGTCGCTGGCGGTTTGGCTCCTACGGTTCGCAGTTCACTGGCGTGACTTGCTGGTAGAGCGGCAACACCGCCCCCATACGTTCCTGAAGGGCTTCGATGCGACTGTCATGGTTCGGGTGAGTGGAGAGAAACTCCAGTGGCTGGCCGCTCCCTGCGGCGGCCATGTTTCTCCATAGTTCGGTACTCTCCCGTGGGTCGAAGCCCGCGCTGGCCATCAGCTCCAGTCCCATCAGGTCGGCCTCTTCCTCATGGCTGCGACTGAACGGCAGGGCGATACCCAGGTAGGCGCCCACGCCGAGAGCTTGCAGAATATTCTCGGTATCCGCATCCCCTTCGCTGAACAGTCCGATCACAAACAGCACCGCCTTGATGCCCAGTTCCTGGGTGAGCCGTTCGTTGCCATGCCTGGCCAGCACGTGGGCGATTTCGTGGCCGATGACGGCGGCCAGCTGATCATCGCTTTGTGCTATCTCCAGCAGTCCTTCGTTGACACCAATCTTGCCGCCGGGGAGGGCGAAGGCGTTGGGGTTGGCATCGGCGAACACCACTACTTCCCAGGTGTCCGGCAGAGTCACTCCGGGAAAACGGGCGGGGATGCGTTGGATGAGCTGTTTCGCCACACATTGTGCTTTCCGGTTGGCGCTCTCGTCGGCACTTATCGGTAACTGCTGCTGCATCTGCACAAACGTCTGCCGGCCGAAGTCTGCCATCATCGATTCGGGAACCAGTGCCAGCTGCTCACGGCCGGTGGGTGTCTGGTCGCAGCCGTAAAGTAGCAGGGGAATAATGATCAAGAGCGAACGATGCACGATGAGAGCCCGGTTGCCGTGAAGGTTTTTGCTCACGGTAGCGCAGGTGAAGGGCGTTGTGTAGCGGGATCAGAAACGGAAAAGGCCTCGCAATGCGAGGCCTTTTAAAGATGGTGCCCGGAGGCGGAATCGAACCACCGACACGGGGATTTTCAATCCCCTGCTCTACCGACTGAGCTATCCGGGCAATCAGGGCGCGTATTAAAGCGTTTGGAACGGGATGCGTCAAGCCATCAGGCGTTCATTTGTTCGCATCGTGAGCAACCGGGGTGTACCCCTCGGCTTTTTCATAGTTCTCGTTGTTCAGAAAACGATCACGCTGCTCGTCCAGAAAGGCCTTGGCTTGTGGATCCATCACGTTCAGGTGTTTCTCGTTGATCAGCATGGTCTGTTCGTGCAGCCATTCCTGCCAGGCCTTCTTCGATACCGTATCGAAAAGGTCCTGACCCTTGGGGCCGGGAAAGGGCGGGCGGTCCAGGCCTTCCAGTTCGGTCTGGTATTTGCGGCACATTACCGTGCGGCTCATGGCAACTCCGTGGGCTAATACGTGTGGGGTGGACTATAACATGCGGGTCTGGCGAGGTGAGGCCAGTCCCGTCAGCAGTTTTTTTACCGGCGCAGCGAGGCCGAGCTTGCCTGGCGCAGCCGGATCGACCCATTGGCCGTCGTTATCCCGAGTGCCCTGCACCTGCACCGCAATTTCCAGCGGGGTGATATCCAGATGGAAGTGGCTAAAGGTGTGGCGAAAGCCGTCCAGAGGCTGGGCATCCGCTCGCGCGCGCAGGGCACGGGCTTCCAGTGCCTCGCTGGCCTCAGCGGTGGTCTCGGTTTGCGGGAAGCACCACAGTCCGCCCCAGATGCCCTGGGCGGGGCGTTGTTCCAGCCAGACCCGGCCCTGTTCGTCGCGCAGGATCAGCATGGTGGTGGTACGCACCGGCAGGACCTTCTTCGGTTTCTTGCCGGGAAAGTCCTGCGGATTGTCGTTGGCATAGGCGCTACAGCCCTGACTGAGCGGGCAGGCGCTGCAGTCGGGTTTGCCGCGGCTGCACAGGCTGGCGCCCAGATCCATGATGGCCTGGGTGTAATCCGCCAGCCTGTCATTCGGGGTGTAGTGTTCGGCCAGTTCCCAGAGACGGTTCTCCACCGGCTTTTTGCCGGGCCAGCCCTCTACCGAATGCAGGCGGGACAGCACCCGCTTTACATTGCCATCGAGAATCGGGGCGCGAACGCCACGGCTCTGGGCCAGGATGGCGCCGGCGGTAGAGCGGCCGATGCCGGGCAGGGTGGTCACTTCTTCAACGGTCTGCGGGAATTCGCCGCGGTAATTTTCCAGTAATTGTTTTGCGCATTTGTGCAGGTTGCGGGCGCGAGCGTAGTAACCCAGGCCGGTCCACAGGTGGAGCACTTCGTCCTGCTCGGCCAGGGCCAGAGTCTTCACGTCCGGGAAGCGTTCCATGAAGCGCTGGAAGTAGGGGATCACGGTGCTGACCTGGGTCTGCTGCAGCATGATCTCCGAGATCCACACCTGGTAAGGCGTGCGTGGATGCTGCCAGGGCAGATCCTGGCGGCCGAACTGGTCGTACCAGTCCAGTAGCGCCTGGCTGAACTGAGAAGGAGTCAGGGAGGGTCTGGACATGGTTCTCCGAACGAGAATGGCGGAGGTGGGCTCTTGCCCATATCCGCCCTACCCGTGGTTTTAGGTTTTTGCCGTGTCGCTTGCTGCGTGAAGCGTGCAGCGTCTCTTAATTAAACAGCTTCTTGAGACCGTCCTGGATCTGCTTGTTCACTTCTTCCTTGGCTTTCTTCTGGGCGGCATCCTTGAGCACTTCTTCGGTAGTGTCGCCTTCGCCTTCAATGCCGAATTTTTCTTTCAGCTTGTCTTTGGTGGCGTTGGCGGCGACCTGCTCGCCGATGTCCTTGAAGCCGTCCTTGTCCGGGCCACACCATTTGGCGGGGCTGCCACCCAGGTTGCCTTCGCAGCGCAGCGGCCAGGTGGTGCCGGTCAGATACTTGGAGGTGCCCAGTTCCGGCGATTGCATGCCGATTTTCAGGTCGAAGTCCTGGTTGAGGATATTCATCCAGCCATTACCGGTAATTTCCCCTTTTTGCAGTACCGCAGACAAGCTGTCCAGATACGCCATGTTCTTGTCCAGCCGCGCCTTGGATTTCAGGTCGAGAATTTTGGTGTCCTCGGACAGGGCGCTGGGCAGCTTGCCGGATTCCTGGCTGGGAATCAGGGCGGTGGCCAGGCCCTGGAACTGGCCGAGCATGTCGTTCACGCCGTCAACCAGGGTGCTGTACAGGTTCAGGCCGCGCACGGTGGTGTCAGCCAGGGACAGGTCGATATTGCCCTTGGCGGAGTTCATCAGCGCTTTTTCGCTGTTGCCGCTGGCGCTGTAGCTGCCCGTCATGTCGAACACGCCTTTGGCCAGATCATCCTCCAGCGCCATTTGTACCAGCGGCTGAATCTGGACGCTGGAGACAGTGTTGCTGGCGGTGATTTTCGGGGTGCTGCCGGAGGCATCCAGTTTGGCCTTGGCGCTGAAGCTGCCGCCCAGGGTGCTGCCGCTGGCGCGAGTCAGCTGCAAGACACCGTTTTGGGCGGTGACCGCAAATTTCATGTCGCTGGCGGTAATGCTGTCGTATTTCACGGTGCCAATGGCCAGTTTGCCGTCCACCAGCAGTGGGCGCAGGGTGTCCACCGGGATCAGCTCGTCGCTGGACAGGCTGGCGGTGCCGCCGGTTTTGCCGCCACCGGCTGCGGCGGTTTCGCTATCGCCACTGGCAGGCGGCATGTAGCCGTCCAGGGTGATCTTGTCGAGCACCAGATCAAAGATGATCTTGCCACTTTCCAGGCTGGCCAGGCCGGCACTGCCGCTGAGGGTGCTGTCATCCAGGGTCAGGGTCAGCGGGCTGGCCATGACGCTGCCGGGCTCGCCGCCCAGGGTGGCGTCCAGAGCTATCTTGCTCAACGCCTGGCTATCGGTGGTTTCGATGGGCGCTTCACCAATCGCTTCCAGCACCTTGTTGGCATCGAAGGGCGCGGTGGCCAGCTTGCCGCTGAGCTGCATGTCGCCGGTGAGGGCGGTGATGTCCACGTTGCCTTTGGTTTCGGTGCCGGCGGCTTGCAGTAGCAGGTCCTTGATGGAGACGGTGTCCTCGTTCAGGTTCACGTCCAGATTCTGTTCCAGATGCACATCCACCGGCATGGTGGTGGCGCCGGCGATATTGGCATCCAGGGTCATCGGGTTGAGGACGAAATGGTTATTGTCGATATCGGCGGCCAGTACCGTGTCCAGATTCATGTCCACGCGCATGTCGCTCTGGTCCTGATAGCGCAGGGACATCTGCAGCGGGAAGGGCTCATCCAGGTTCACGTCCTGGGCGTTCAGGTTAAAGTGCTCGACGATGATGTCGGTGCCGTCGGCGGTGTTGCGATAGCGGACCTTGCCGTCGCTGACGACGACTTTGGGAATGGTCAGCGGAATGTCCAGGCTGGTGCTGTCTTCCTCGGCTGCGGGCTCTTCTTCGGTGGCGGTGTCTTCTGCCGGCGTCTGCGGGCCGATCTGTTCCCAGTTGGCGCCGTCCGGGCCGTCCACCAGGTTCACATCCAGACCCGCAAGGGTGATGCCGTCCATTTCCACCTGGCCATACAGCAGCGGTAATACGGCAACGCTGACGCTGGCTTCGTCGAGGGCCGCGAACAACTCTTCGTCATCGGCAATGCGTGCTTCAGTGCGCCCAAGGCTGACCCCCAGCGATGGCCAGAACTGCCAGGCAAGGTCACCCTGAATATCCAGTGTCAGATTGGCCTGCTCATGCGCCTGTTTTTCGATTTCCGGCTTGAATTCGTTGGGATCAATCACCTGCGTGATCACAAAAACGGCAATGGCTAATAGCACAATGATGGCAAACAAAGTGATCAGCAAAATTTTTAACAGGCGTCCCATGTAGCACTCCTTGCGCGTTGGTCGTTGGACCGTGATTATAGCAGTGGGGATTCACTGACCATACCGTAGCATTATTCATGATTGTTATTGTGACGTTAGGGGAAGAGCGTTTGCGAAAGTTCCATGTTGTTGTCTTGATGGCGCTGCTTTTGGTGGGGGGCATCGTGCGTGCCGAGCCCATTGCACTGGTTTCGGCGGGAGACGGCGTTCAGTTGGGTGCCCGGGTGGATGTGCTGGAGGACCCGGAAGGCAATTGGACCTTGAGTCAGATTCGTGACCAGTTCGCCAGCCGTTTTCGCCAAAGTGACAGTAATACCCTGAATTTCGGTTTTACCAAAAGTACCATCTGGCTGCGTTTTCAGCTGGATGCCAGCCAGATGGATGGGCGTAGCTGGTTTCTGGTGGAGCGCTACCCCATTCTCGATGAGCTGACCCTGTTTGTGCCGCAACCGGATGGCGAGTTCCGGGAGTATGAGGTGGGGGATACGCGTCCCTTTGGGCGGCGGCCCATGGATCACCGGTCTTTTGTGTTCAATCTGGAATCGCTGCCTGACGGGGTGAGTGAGTACTATATCAAGGTCCGAGGCAAGGGCGCATTGAACATGATGCCCATGCTTTACAGTGCCAAGGGGCTGGTGGAATACACCTATCTGGAGCAGTTGCTGCAGGGGCTGTTCTACGGTTCGTTGACCATCATGCTGATTTACAACCTGCTGTTGTTTCTGTCCCTGCGTGACAATGTGCACCTGCACTTTGTGGTGTTTCTTGCCGGGGTGCTGTTTTTCAATATCTGCGTCAGCGGTTTCGGGCTTCAATATCTGTGGCCGAATACCCCCAAGGTCAATGAATATTTCTGGCTAACCACCTATATCTGCGGGCTCTCGCTGGCATTGTATTCGCGCCAGTTCCTGCAGCTGGCCCAGCGCTTTCCGCGTTATGACCGATTGCTGAAGCATTACCTGATCCTGATCGGGGTGGCGTTTGCGCTGCAGTGGGTGATCCCGCCGCCGTATTCCTATCACCTGTCCACGGTGGTGGTGATGATCACGGTGGTGCTGTTCAGCTGGCTGGGTTGGGTTGTATGGCGCCAGGGATTCCGGGTGGCGCGGTTGTATGTGCTGGCCTGGTCCGTATTTCTGCTGACAGTGTTCCTGTATGCCATCGGCAATCTGGGTTTGATTCCCTACAGCGTGGTTATTCCTTACCTGCTGCATTTTGGCGCGCTGTGGGTGGTGGTGATGTTGTCACTGGCGCTGGGGGACCGGATCCGGTTTCTGGAAAGCGAGCGCAAGCAGTTGTCGGTGGAGGCGCAGCAGAATCTGGAGCGTCACCTGGCGGATATCGAACAGATGAACCAGGACAAATCCATGTTCCTGCAGTACATCAGCCATGAGCTGAATACCCCGATCAACTGGATTGGTGCGGCCGATTCGCTGGGGCAGTCCGGGCAGGGGGCGGGTGAAAAAGAGGTGGATGTGTGGGCCATGGTGCGCAAGGGGCAGCGGCGCCTCACCGGGATTGTCAGCACCTCGCTGCGTTATTTTGACCTTTCCGACCGCCACCAGCCGCCGTTGCAGGGCCGTTGTCAGCCCATGTGGATGCTCGACGCCATTCTGCGTGATCAGGCGGCGAGGATAGAGGCCTGTGGTGTGGCGGTGCGTAACCGGATTTCACCGAATTTGCAGGTGCGCGCCTGCGAAGGGGAGTTGCGTGAAGTGCTGACCATGGCGCTGGATAATGCCCTGCGCTTCAGTGCCGAAGGCGGCAGCGTGGAAATCAGCAGCGCGGTGGATGTGCCGGCGGGCCACGCCGAGCTATGCATCCGTGATGAGGGCAAAGGTGCTACCGCAGATCAGCTGGAGCACATTCTCGAGCCGTTCTTCGTGATGGGATCACGTCACCATGAAGAAGGTTTTGGCCTGTCCCTGGCCATGGCGCGGGTGATGGTTGAGCAGGTGGGGGGTTCTCTGTGGGCGGAAAGCGCCGGACCCGGGCGGGGGTTTGCGCTGCATATCCGGCTGCCACTGGCCCAGTTATAGGCCGGGCTGCTGCTGGCAGTGTTCGGGCAGGGTGAGCGTTTCTCCCAGCTGCTGGCCGATCAGGCGCAGAAAATCCTTGCCCACGCCGCGCCCCTGAGTGGCGGGATGTACGACCATCCAGGCCAGCTGCGGCTGGTTTTCTTCTATCAGGGCGATAGCCACGCGCTGGCCATTGAAGTGGGCAGCGAACAGCCGCCCTTGCCCGCCAGCCACCGCATCGGCCAGCTTCTGGCGGTATTGCGGGGCATCACGCAGTACCTTGGCAAAGGCTTCGCACTGGGTTTCCGTAAGGGCATGGGCTTCTACGCTGATGGGCATGGTGAAACTCCGCTGGTTTGGGTGGTTCGGGCTGCTGCAATGGTGTCAACGGGCCCTCAGGCTGCGTATAATAGCCGGTCCAATGCCTGGGAGGTATAGATGAGCAAGCGAAGCGCTACCGTAGAGCGCAACACCCTGGAAACCCAGATTCAAGCCGCCATCAGTCTGGATGGCACCGGTCAGTGCAAACTGGATACCGGGTTGCCGTTCCTTGAGCACATGCTGGATCAGGTGGCACGTCATGGTTTGGTCGATCTGGATATCAAGGCCAAGGGTGACCTGCACATCGATGCCCACCACACGGTGGAAGATATCGGTATCACGTTGGGGCAGGCCTTTGCCAAAGCCATCGGCGACAAGAAAGGGGTGCGCCGTTACGGCCACGCCTATGTGCCTCTGGACGAAGCCCTGTCACGGGTAGTGCTGGACCTGTCCGGCCGTCCGGGTCTGGAAATGTTTGTGGATTTCACCCGGGGCAGCATCGGTGGCTTCGACGTGGACCTTTTCTACGAATTTTTCCAGGGCTTCGTGAACCACGCCATGATTACTCTGCATATCGATAACCTGCGCGGCAAGAACGCCCACCACCAGGCCGAGACCGTGTTCAAGGCCTTTGGCCGCGCACTGCGTATGGCGGTGGAGCCGGACCCGCGCATGGACGGCATTACCCCGTCCACCAAAGGTACCCTCAGCGAAAGCGAGTAACCGTACAGCACAGGCTCCCGAATATGAGTGAAGTCGTTGCCGTTATTGATTACGGCATGGGTAACCTGCACTCCGCAGGCAAGGCGCTGGAAAAGGTCGCCAATGGGCAGACCATCATCATCACCGGCGACCCGGATCAGGTTCGGGCGGCGGACCGGGTGGTGTTTCCCGGTGTGGGCGCCATTCGTGACTGCATCGCCGTTCTGAAAGACACCGGCCTGGATCAGGCGATCCGGGATGTGGCAAAAGCCGGCAAGCCATTGCTGGGAATCTGCGTCGGCATGCAGGCGATGATGGCCCGCAGTGAAGAAAATAACGGCGTGGATTGCCTGGGCATTTTCGATGGGCAGGTCACCTTTTTTGGTGAGCAGTTCAGCGATACGGGCGCCCGCCTGAAAGTGCCGCACATGGGCTGGAACCAGGTGCAGCAGGGCATGGCGCACCCCATGTGGGCGGGGATCGATAACCATGCCCGCTTTTACTTCGTGCACAGTTACTGCGTCACCGGCCTGCCCGACGAAGCGGTAGCCGGGCGTTGCGATTACGGTCTGAGCTTTGCCGCTGCCGCGGTCCAGGGCAATGTGTTTGCCGTGCAGTTCCACCCGGAAAAAAGTGCTGACGCCGGTCTGACGCTGTTGGAAAACTTTCTGCGCTGGCAGCCATAAGCAGACACTACACGCGGCATGCAACAGGCTTGCACGGCCCGCCTTCTCCCGACCGGGGGAAGGCGGGCTTCCATGAATTTGATAAAGAGATTCTGATGTTACTGATTCCCGCCATCGACCTGAAAGACGGTAAATGTGTACGCCTCAAGCAGGGTCGTATGGAAGACGACACCGTGTTCTCCGACGATCCGGTTGCCGTTGCCAGCCATTGGGTGGAACGTGGCGCTCGCCGCTTGCATCTGGTCGACCTGAACGGGGCCTTTGCCGGTGAGCCGGTGAATGGCGAGATCGTCAAGGCGATAGCCAAGGCCCACCCGGACCTGCCGATCCAGATTGGTGGCGGAATCCGTAGCCCGGAAATCATTCAGGCTTACCTGGATGCGGGGGTGCAGTGGGTCATCATTGGCACCAAGGCGGTGAATGAGCCGGCATTCGTCAAAGCCATGTGTGAGCAGTTCCCCGGCCACATCATCGTGGGCCTGGACGCCAAAGACGGCAAAGTGGCCACCGATGGCTGGGCGAACGTGACCGATGTGGATGTGATCGATCTGGCGAGACAGTTCGAGAACGACGGCGTGTCCGCCATCGTCTACACCGATATCAGCCGCGACGGCATGCTGCAGGGCGTGAATGTAGACGCTACCGTGCGCCTGGCCCAGTCCATGTCGATTCCGGTGATTGCCTCCGGCGGCATTACCAATCTGGATGACGTGCGCAACCTGTGTGCGGTGGCTGACCAGGGCGTCAGTGGTGCCATTACCGGCCGTGCCATCTACGAAAACACCCTGGACTTTGCCGAAGGTCAGGCGCTGTCCGATGAGTTGAGCGGCGCCTGAGCGCCGGGGACGTATTATGGGTTTAGCCAAACGCATTATTCCGTGTCTGGACGTGGACGCCGGCCGCGTGGTCAAGGGCGTGCAGTTCGTGGATATCCGCGATGCCGGTGACCCGGTGGAAATTGCCAAGCGCTATAACGATGCCGGCGCAGATGAAATTACCTTTCTGGATATCACCGCCAGCCATCAGGAGCGCGATACCACCTTGCACACGGTGGAGCAGATCGCCAGCCAGGTGTTTATCCCGCTTACCGTGGGCGGCGGCGTGCGTGCGCTGGAAGATATCCGCAATTTGCTGAATGCCGGGGCCGACAAGGTGGCGATCAACTCGGCGGCGGTACATAACCCCGAGTTCGTCCGTGAAGCGGCGGAGCGGTTTGGTTCCCAGTGTATTGTGGTGGCCATCGACGCGAAAAAAGTCAGCGCGGAAAGCGACACCAATCGCTGGGAAATCTTTACCCACGGCGGCCGTAAACCTACAGGTCTGGATGCGGTGGAGTGGGCGCGCAAGATGACTGACTACGGTGCCGGTGAAATCCTGCTGACCAGCATGGATCGCGATGGCACCAAGAACGGTTTCGACATCGCGCTGACCCGTGCCATCTCCGATGCGGTGCCGGTGCCGGTGATCGCGTCTGGCGGGGTCGGTAATCTGCAGCATCTGGTGGACGGCGTGCAGCAGGGCGGCGCCGATGCGGTGCTGGCGGCGTCGATCTTCCACTTCGGCGAATATTCGGTGCAGCAGGCCAAGGAATTCATGCAGTCGGCCGGCGTGGAAATGCGCCTGGGCTGATCGGCCTTCTCTCGGTTGGATTAAGGAACCTCTGAATAACCCCTTGCATGCTCAGCGTGACCTGGAGCGTGCAGCTGTTGTGTCTTGTCTCGACGGTAAGGGGGGGTCCCTTTCCTAGAGGCAAGGCGCAGCAGATGTGCGCTCCAGGCCACGCCCTTCGGGTCTTCCAGGCTGGCCCGCACTCGTTGTTGCGTTTTTTTGATGGATGGACATATCTCGATCCCAGTTAGGGGACACCTTCAAAAACGCGCCTAGATTGCGAACCAGTCTGAAAGACTGAGCACGTAAGGAATTATTCAGCGGTTCCTTAACCTCCTGTCACAACTTTAGCCGCTACGTACTGGCTATAAATGAAACCCTGTTTTACTCTCGAGGTTTTGGGGCGCTGCCCCCGTTGAAAGACCATAAAAAACCACGGGAGAGTTGTAATGGGTTCAGGTGCGTTGATTGATATCGGGCTACCGCTGTCGTTGTTTCTGATTATGGTGGGGATGGGCATGACCCTGACCCCCAAAGACTTCCGCGAAGTTGTTGTTGCCCCGCGTGGCACCTTCTATGGTCTGGTCTGCCAGATACTTTTGCTCCCGCTTATCGCCCTGGGTGTGGCGCTGGCGCTGGAACTGTCGCCGGCGCTGGCGGTGGGGCTTATCGTGATTGCCGCCTGCCCGGGTGGTACCACTTCTAATTTGTTTGTCTATCTGGGGCGCGGTGATGTGGCCCTGTCCATTGTGCTGACTGTGCTTGCCAGCCTGATCACCATTGTCACGCTGCCCGCGTTTACTGGCTGGGCCCTGGAGCGTTTTCAGGACACCACCAGGGCGCTGGAACTGCCGGTGATGCGCACCATTATTACCCTGTTCGTAATCATCCTGCTTCCCGTGGCTATCGGCATGGCTATCCGCCACTTTCGTCAAGGCTGGGCAGAAAAAGGCGAAAAAGCGGTGGGCCTGCTGGGCCTGGCAGTGATGGTGGCGGTGATTGCGCTATTGCTGGTGGAGCTGGGCGATGAAGCTCTGGTGCTGTTCAAGCAGGCTGGTGTGTCCGCCATTATTCTCAATCTGGCCGGTATTGTTCTGGGCATGGTGGGTGGCCGGGTGATCGGCTTGAGCCGTGATCAGGCATTCACTGTGGCCATCGAGCTGGGTATCAAGAACGGTACGCTGGGGTTGATGGTGACCTTGACCCTGCTGCATTCCGAGGCCATGTCTGTGCCGTCTGCGGTTTACGGTGTGCTGATGTTTGCTTTCGGTTTCCTGATGATCGGTTACGCCAAACTCACCGGTATTGGCAAAAACCGGGATCAGGACCCGGCGTGAGCTTCGCTCCCGGTGGTGGCGGTGGTCACTGCCGGGGTGCTCAATAGCGTGGACACCGGCACTACCTCGATACCGGCGTCTTGCATCAAGGGCAGTACCTGCTGCAGGTAGTGCACGGTTTCCGGGTACGGGTGGCCGATGGCAATCGCCTGGCCGCGTTGCCGGGCCAGCCGGATCAGCCGGTTGAACTGCTCATTGATGCTGACCAGATTGCGTTCATTATCCAGAAAGACATCGCGCCCGGCGTGGGAAAGCCCCACCTGCCTGGCCACCTGCTGTGCCACGGAATGACTGCTGGTGCGGCTGTCTACAAAGAATAACTGGTGTGCTTTCAATTCGGTCATCAGCCAGCCCATGGGCTGTTGCTGTTCGGTGAGCGCACTGCCCATGTGGTTGTTCAGGCCGCGGGCCTGGGGAATCTGGCTCAAGGCTTGGCGCACCGCGTTCAGTAACTGAGGTTCATCCATGCCGTCCTGCAGGCCGCCCCGGTCCAGTTTCAGGTGACTTTGCGCGGCCATGGGCATGTGCACCAGCACTTCCTTGCCGGCCAGGCTGGCCCGCTCGGCCAGCCGTGGGCCATGGGGCGAAAAGGGAATCACCGCACAGGTGACCGGTGCGGGCAGATCCACAATGGCCTGGCCATGCTGACGGCTGTAACCCAGGTCATCGATGATAATGGCAATGCGTGGCGTAGCCAGGGCGCTGGTGCTTAACAGCAGCCCTGGCAGCAGCAGGCCCAGGGCCAGTAACCGACCGGCCATCAGGGCTGGTCGGGCTGTGAAGCTGGAGCAGGGCGCCGGGTAAGAACTACGCCTTTGAGGACAGAGAGTGCCTGTGCCAGTGCGTAATCGTCCTGGGCCAGGGAGTTACGTTTTTTCTGTTTTTCGTTGTCGCCGTTTTCGTTATCCAGATGGCGGGGCAGATCTGCTTCGCGCAGGTGCATGTCTTCGCGTACTTCGATCTTGGTGACCACATCCACGGCGATGTCGGGTTCAATGCCTTCTGCCTGAATGGAGCGGCCCTCCGGGGTGTAATAACGGGCGGTGGTGAGCTTCAGGGCGCGGTCCTTGCTCAGTGGCAATACCGTTTGCACCGAGCCTTTGCCGAAGGTGCGGTTGCCCACCACGATGGCGCGTTCCTGGTCTTGCAGGGCGCCGGCCACAATTTCCGAGGCGGAGGCGCTGCCGCCGTTGACCAGCACCACCAGCGGCTTGCCGTTGAGTGCGTCGCCGGCGCTGGCATTGAAGTCGTTCCGGCTCGCCTTTTCGCGGCCCTGGGTGTACACCACCAGGCCGGCATCCAGAAACAGGTCGGTGACTTCCACGGCGCCGTTGAGCACGCCGCCAGGGTTGTTGCGCAGGTCGAGAATCAGGCCGTTGAGGGGGGTGTCCTTGTTGAGTTTGTCCAGCGCCTTGCGGGCATCGTCACCGGTGTTGTTCTGGAACTGGGAAATGCGCAGGTAGCCCAGGCCCGGTTCCAGCATTTTTGATTTCACGCTGTGGGTCTGGATGCGGTCACGTTCGAGGCTTACCTGGCGGGGTTTTTCGTCGCCTTCGCTAAGGACCATTAAATCGATTTTGGTGCCGATTTCCCCGCGCATCAGCTCTACGGCTTCGCCCAGGGTCAACCCCTTCACAAAGGTGTCGTCGATCTTGAGGATCAGGTCGCCCGCGAGGATGCCGGCGTTGCTGGCCGGAGAGTCATCCACCGGAGAGACCACTTTGACGAAGCCGTCCTCCATGGTGACTTCAATGCCAAGGCCGCCGAATTCACCGGTGGTGGTCACCTGCAGGTCGTCAAACTGGTCCGGCGTCAGGTAGTTGGAGTGCGGATCCAGATCATGGAGCATGCCACGGATGGCGGCTTCCAGCAGTTCGCGATCATCCACCTCTTCAATATAGGCCCCGCGGATACGCTCCATGACCTCGGCAAAAGCGCGCAGCTCATCCACCGGTACGCCTTGCTGGCGGGCCTGCTCATCAAGGGCAGGATCCTGGGCGTGGAGTGCGCTGAAAGGGCTAAGGGCAAGCAGGCCCGTGAGCGCGACAGAACGGAGCGTGGGCAGGATTGTTGTTGGCATTCAGGATCCCCGGCGGGCACAGGAAAAAGGTGTGCGCGTTTCAAAGTTCATGTTCAATTTTGCGCCAATGGCGGCAGTGTAACACGCTGATTGCACCAGCGTGTGGGGTTCACAGCCTTGCCCCGGTGGCGTATCTCGAAGTAGAGACCGTTGGTCCGGTTGCCGCCGGAATTGCCGGCCAGCGCCAGGCTGTCACCGGCGGACACCCACTCGCCGACTTCGCGCAGCAGGCTCTGGTTGTACCCGTAGAGAGTCAAATAGCCATTGCCATGATCGACAATGGTTAGCAGGCCGTAGCCGCGCAGCCAGTCGGCAAACACCACGCGGCCGGCATGGATCGCCCGGACCGGGGTGCCGGGGGCGGCATTGAAGATGACGCCTTGCCAGCGCAGCGCGCCTTCGCGGCGACTGTTATAGCCGGTGGAAATGCGCGCTTCCACGGGCCAGGGGAGTTTGCCGGCCAGGTTGCCGAAGGGCTTGCCACCCAGATCGGCAGGAATGTCATTGAGGCTGCGTTGCATGTCTTCCAGCAGTTTCTGCAGGCGCTGCTGGTCTGCCTTGAGCTGGTTAAGGTTGCTGCCTCTGCTATCCAGTGAACGGTTCAGCGATGCCAGCGTGGTCTGGCGCTCTTTCTGGGCGCCTTGCAGCTTGTCCGCATGGCGTTGGACTTCGGTTCGCTTTTCCAGCAGAACCTGGCGGGCCTTGTCCACCCGCAGGGCGATGGCCTTGAGTTCGTCCAGTTCGCCGTTGACGGCCTTTAGGCGGTTGCTGCGGGCGCGTTGGTAGTATTCCTGGTAGCGCAGCAGGCGGGCAATCTGGTCGGGTTGTTCCTGGTTGAGTAGTAGCTTGATGCGTTCCTGGCGCCCGGCCTGGTAACTGGCGCGCACGGTTTTGCCAAGCCAGTCCAGCTGGGTGCGTTTTTCGGCGGCCAGCACGGCCTGTTCCGCTTCCAGGTCGTTAAGGCGTTGCCGGGCGGTGCTGGCCTTTTTTTCCAGGCTCCGTTGTTCCCGGGTCAGCCGGCTGATGCGCAGTTCTGCCTCACGCAGGCTGGCCTGCACGGAATCACGTTCGCGCAATTCGCGGCTCTGGGCATCGCTCAGCTCGCTGATGCGGGATTTGAGCTTCTCCAGCTGGGCCTTGCTGGGCGCCGTATCGGCGGTCCCGCTAACAGGGAGCAGGGCCGGGAGTAGTAGAAGCAGCAGTAATCGTCGGGTCATGGCGAGGTTTTACCTTAACGGCCCGGGGATGTGTATACTTGGCGCCGATTTTCCTTCGGCTTTCTTTCCCGGAGGGAACGGTGGCGCTGCACCACAGGCGCCGATTAGAGCCAACGCTAATGATCCGGGGTTTCCATGGGCAATCTGATTGAATTCGCCAGCAACCATTATATTCTGGTGTCCGCCTTTTTCCTGTTGTGGGCACTGTTTTTTGTGCTTGAGTCCCGCCGTGGCGGCCAGTCGCTTACGCCGCAGTTGGCCACCAACATGGTGAACCAGAAGGATGCGGTGATCGTGGATCTGCGCGACAGCGATGATTTTCGCACTGGGCATATTGCCGGTAGCATCAACATTCCCGCCGGGCAGGCGCTTGATCGTATTGCAGAGCTGGAAAAATACAAGGACAAACCCCTCATCCTGACTTGTGATATGGGGGCCAAGGCCTCACATCTGGGACGACAGCTGCGCACCAAGGGGTTTTCCGACCTGTATCGTATTCAGGGCGGCCTGAATGCCTGGCGTTCAGCCAGCCTGCCGGTGGTTAAAGAGTAATCAGGAGGCAGAGATGGCCAAAGTCGAGCTGTATACCACTGCCTGGTGCCCGTTTTGTGTGCGTGCCAAGCAGCTGCTGAACAGCAAGAATGTGGCGTTCGAGGATACCGATGTGGACCGCGAACCCCAGCAGCGTGCAGTCATGATGCAGCGCGGCGGCGCCCGGACGGTGCCGCAGATTTTTATTAATGATCACGCCATCGGTGGCTGTGATGAACTTTTTGCTCTGGAGCGGGCGGGGGAGCTCGATGCTCTGCTCGGAGCAGGCCAGTAACAGGAGAAGAACATGGCTGATGAACAGCAACAGGTTTTCCAACTGCAGCGTATTTACCTGAAAGACACCTCCTTTGAGTGCCCGGGTGCACCGGAAGTGTTCCTGCAGGAATGGAAACCCAAGGTGAACGTACAGCTGAACAACAGCGCCCGTCGCGTTGGTGAAGGCGATGAGTTCGAAGTGGAAATCACCGTGACGGTGACCGCCAAGGACGAAGCCGAGGAAAAGACCTTCTACCTGGTGGAAGTGAAGCAGGCCGGTATCTTTACCGTGAAAGGCATCGAAGGCGAAGAGCGGGCGCAATTGCTCGGCGCGTATTGTCCGAACCTGCTGTTCCCGTATGTCCGTGAAGTGGTGTCGGACCTGGTGGCCAAGGGGTCATTCCCGCAGATGGTGCTGCAGCCGATCAACTTCGATGCGCTGTATCAGCAGCAGCGTCAGCAGCAACAGGAAAATGCTGCGGCGGCGGGCGAGACCGTTCAGTAAAAGTTGACAGCTACGCGAGCCACGTAGTCGTTATTCAAAGCAAAGAGGCCGCGTCCAATGGTTGGGCGCGGCCTCTTGCGTTTCAGGTTAAAACAATCCTGTTTCGCGCAGCTGTTAACTATCAATTATCAACTGCTCCTATGTATCCCAGCTGTCGCCACGCCTCGTAGAGCGTCACAGCAACGGCATTGCTCAGGTTCAGGCTGCGGCTATCCGCCACCATGGGGAGGCGTAGTTTTTGTGTTCCTGGCAGGCTGTCCAGGATGTGGGCCGGCAGGCCACGGGTTTCCGGTCCGAACAGCAACACGTCCCCCTCCTGAAAATGCGCCTCGCTATGGGGCTGGCTGCCCTTGGTGGTCATGGCAAACAAGCGCTGCCCGGCGACGCTTTGCTGAAACGCGGCAAAATCCTGATGCACCTTTAATGCGGCAAACTCGCTATAGTCGAGGCCGGCACGGCGCAGCTTCTTTTCTTCCAGCGAAAAGCCCAGCGGCTCGATCAGATGCAGTTGTGCGCCGGTATTTGCGGCCAGGCGGATGATGTTACCGGTATTGGGCGGTATTTCCGGTTCGAACAGGGCGATATGCAGCATGTTGGATTTTGCCTTGGCGGGATGGTCGTGGTACTGATCGAAACTAATGCACCAAGAATAACAGGACATGGATGATGATGTGGAAACGCGGGATGTTGGCGTTGTTGTTTTTATTGGCGGCTTGCGGTGAGCCGACGCTGCAGGACAAGCCTGGGCAGCTGCTTTATGTGGCGCCCTACGGCACGGCGTGTATCGGTGTTGGCGCCATGGAGTGCCTGCGAGTCAAGGAAGAGGGGGAAGCACTGGCAGCTGTTCTATAACCATATAGAAGGCTTTGCCTATGAAGAGGGGTTTCAGTACACCTTGCGCGTAAAGGTCGAAGAGGTGGCGTCGCCGCCTGCGGATGGCAGCAGCCTGCGCTATACGCTGTTGGAGGTGGTGGAAAAAATCCCGGTAAATCCGTAGTGGAGGTGAGCTGGTGAAATGTGTGTTTCAGGCACGGCACATGATCGAAGCCCATATGCTGGCCAACCTGTTGGACCAGGTGGGCATCATGGCCCAGGTGCAGGGCGATATGTTGCAGGGCGGCATGGGGGAGCTGCCGGCGGCGGGCCTGGCGACAGTGTGGGTGGCTGCCAACGATGAGATGCGGGCCCGGGAGGTGATTGCTGAATTCGAGGCCAGTCAGCCTGCCGATGAGGGGGATGGTGCGTCTACTGCCGGTGCGGCACCGCTGGCCGGGCAGGGATTTATGGCGGGTTTGATAGTGGGGCTGGTGATCGGTGCGGTGCTGGTGTTGATGCTATTGCGTTAAAGGCTCGTTGACGGTGCGCTGGACACAAAAATGTTTATCGCGGAATGGAGTGATCAGCCGGCTTCTCAGTCTATGAGCTTTTACGTCAGGCATCCGGCATCGAGCGTTTGGCAAAGTGCCGGGTATTCGCGATAACCCATCAAACGGCGAGAAGCGAGTTATTCACTCTGATACGCGATGAGCACAAAAAACGCCACGTTTTTAGGCGTGGCGCTTGATGCGTACGGCGTGTGGCGTCTCTTAATTACCGCCCGGCGCGCTTGCGCTCGGTTTCGGTGAGCAGCTTCTTGCGAATACGCAGGGAGTTGGGGGTCACTTCCACCAGCTCGTCGTCTTCGATGAAGTCCAGCGCCTGTTCTAGGCTGAAACGGATCGGCGGGGTGAGAACGATGTTCTCATCGGTGCCGGAGGCGCGCATGTTGGTCAGCTGCTTGCCCTTGGTGGGGTTAACCACCAGGTCGTTGCCGCGGCTGTGAATGCCGATGATCTGGCCTTCGTACACATCCACGTTCGGGTCGATCAGCATGCGGCCACGCTCTTGCAGGTTGAACAGGGCGAAGCCCAGCACCTTGCCTTTCACCATGGACACCAGCACACCGTTGATGCGCTTGGCCATGTCGCCGGCCTTGTATTCGCCGTAGTGGCTGAAGGTGCTGTTGAGGATGCCGGTGCCGGAGGTCAGGGTCAGGAACTGGCTGCGAAAGCCGATCAGGCCACGGCTGGGCACCAGGAATTCCAGGCGCACCCGGCCTTTGCCATCCGGTTCCATGTTGGTCATCTCGGCCTTGCGCAGACCCAGGTGCTCCATGATGGCGCCCTGGTGCTGCTCTTCCACATCGGCGATCACGGTTTCGTAGGGTTCCTGCTTCACGCCGTCTTCTTCACGAATGATCACCTGCGGGCGGCCTACGGCCAGCTCGAAGCCTTCGCGACGCATGTTTTCGATCAGTACCGACAGGTGCAGTTCGCCACGACCGGAGACGCGGAACTGGTCTGCGCTGCCGGTTTCTTCCACGCGCAGAGCCACGTTGTGCTTGAGCTCGGCTTCCAGGCGCTCACGGATCTGGCGGCTGGTGACAAATTTACCGTCCTGGCCGGCGAACGGTGAGGTGTTCACATGGAAGAACATGCTCACGGTGGGCTCGTCCACGCTCAGCGGGGTCAGAGCTTCCACGTTCAGCGGGTCGCACAGGGTGTCGGAAATGTTCAGCGGATCCAGGCCGGTGATGCAGACGATTTCGCCAGCGGAGGCGTGGGTGGCATCGACGCGCTCCAGACCGTGGTAGCCCATGATGGTGAGAATCTTGCCGTTACGGACATTGCCGTCGGCGCCGATCACTTTCACTGGGCTGTTGGCCTTGATGCTGCCACGCTTGACCCGGCCGATGCCGACGATGCCCAGGTAGCTGTTGTAGTCCAGAGAGGAGATCTGCATCTGGAAGGGGCCTTCTGCATCGACGTTCGGGTAATCTACCTTGTCGACGATGGCTTGCAGCAGCGGGGTCATGTCGTCGGCCAGATCATCCGCGTCCATGCCGGCAATGCCGTTCAGTGCAGAAGCATAGATTACCGGGAAGTCCAGCTGCTCGTCGGTGGCGCCCAGGTTGTCGAACAGGTCGAAGACCTGATCCATTACCCAGTCCGGGCGGGCACCGGGACGGTCGATTTTGTTGATCACGACAATCGGCTTGAGGCCGGCGGCGAACGCTTTCTGGGTCACGAAGCGGGTTTGCGGCATGGGGCCGTCCACTGCGTCTACCAGCAGCAGTACGGAATCCACCATGGACATGACCCGCTCTACTTCCCCGCCGAAGTCGGCGTGGCCGGGGGTGTCCACGATGTTGATGCGATAGTCATTCCACTGGATGGCGGTGTTCTTGGACAGAATGGTAATGCCCCGCTCTTTCTCCAGATCGTTGGAGTCCATGACCCGTTCGATGTCGCCGGCGCGATCTCCCAGGGTGCCAGACTGTTGCAGCAGCTTGTCCACCAGGGTGGTCTTGCCGTGGTCAACGTGGGCGATGATGGCGATATTGCGCAGACGTTCAATCACTAGTGATGCTCCAAAGATGGTGGGCGAAACCGTGCCAGCGGTTTCGCAGGGGCGCGCATTATAGCAGCGTAGCGTGTGGGTGATAGCCCGCCGGTCAGCCTTTATCGTAAGATTGGCAATTGTGAACAAGTTCAAAATTTCACGGTTGAGCCTGCGAGAGGCCCGATGATCGCCTAGAATGGCGCAACCATTTTCCGGGGGACGGGTCAGAGGCTGGGCTGGTGGCTCCGTGATCGGGCTGTAATGCTTTTACAATCAGGTTGTTATGATGCGCACACTCCTTGCTTTGCTGTTGGTCTTGTCGCCCTTTGCGGTGATGGCTGACCTGTCTTCCGGCAAGATGATTTATGGCTTGCACGAGAAAGTGCATATCAAGGAGTTAGGCATTACGGTGCCTGCCAAACTGGATACCGGCGCAGATTCCGCCTCCCTGAGCGCCCGTTATATCCGTACTTTTGAGCGCGATGGCGTGGAAATGGTCGAATTCGACCTCGCCATCGACCGCGATGACCGCGAAGACTGGGGTATTACCACGGAACAATGGGATGATGTGGAACTGCCCTTGTCGGGACATGTGCGTATCAAACGACGGGCAGAGAGTGTATCGCCGGGTGAGCGGGACTATAGCCGCCGTCCGGTGGTGACCCTGACGGTTTGTATGGGCAAGCGCCAGGAACAGATTGAAGTTAACCTGACAGACCGCAGCGAGTTTCGTTATCCGTTGCTGGTGGGTTCCGAAGCGCTGCAAGGTCTGGGCGCATTGGTGGACCCGTCGCTATCGATGGCGGTGGGCGAACCCGGTTGTCAGGCCAGTGAAGACAATAGTGAAGACAAGGTTGTCGAGAGCGACGACGAGACGATGGAGGCTGCCGAGGCGCTATAATGGGTTCTGTGAAGTTGCAAGCGCGGCTGCTTGCCGTTTTCCTGCTTTTGTTGGGGGGCGGCAGTATCGCTTACCAGCTGTTGGTACAAAATGTGCCGCTCAGCCAGGACGAGAAGGACCCGGTGTGGGTGGTCGATGCCCAAGTGTCTTTTTCGGCCAAGGCCAACAAACCCGTCAAGGTGCGCATGTTCGTGCCGCCGCTGGGGGTAGGTTATACCACGCTCAATGAAAGCTTTATCTCCAACAATTACGGCGTGAACGTGAATGTGGAGAAGGGCAATCGGCAGGTGACCTGGTCGTCCCGTCGCGCCGAAGGCAACCAGTACCTCTATTACCGTCTCATGCTCACGCCGCGTTATGCGGATGCCCCGGAAAATGATCCCGGCCCCCAATTCCGCCCGGCTCCTACCCTGGATGGCCCGGACAAGCTGGCCGCCGACGCGCTGCTGGAACCGATTCGCCAGCACTCGGCGGATGTGGAAACCTTTATCAGCGAGACCATCAAGCGGGTCAACGAACTGGAAAACGATAATGTCCAGTTGCTGCTGGGCAGCGATGTGAGCCCGGAGAATCGGGCCAATGTGATTGACTTGCTGCTGGCGGTGGCGCACATCCCGGCCGAGCCTGTGCATACGTTGCGTCTGGCGGAAACCCAGGAGCAACAGCCGGAGCTGTGGCTGCGCAGCTTTAACGGCAAGAAATGGCTGTACTTCAATCCGCTCAATGGCCAGCAAGGCCTGCCGGAAGACCGCTTGGTCTGGTGGAGTGGGCCGGCGCCGTTACTGAATATCGAAGGCGGCAAGTCTGCGGACGTGAGCTTCAGCGTGCATGAAAACGAAATGAGTGCGTTGCAGCTGGCCCAGTCCCTGCGTCTGAAAGACGTGAGCAGCTTTATCGATTTCTCCCTTTACGAATTGCCCTTACCTGCCCAGCAGCTGTACCGCATTCTGGTGATGATTCCGGTGGGCGTCATGCTGGTGCTGTTTATTCGTTCGCTGATCGGCATGGAAACCCTGGGGACCTTTACCCCGGTGCTGATTGCCCTGGCATTCCGTGAGACGCAGGTGGTCTGGGGGGTATTGTTGTTTACTTCCATCACCGCTATTGGGCTGTCGGTACGCTCCTATCTCGAGCACCTGAAATTACAGTTATTACCCCGGCTTTCCGTGGTGCTGACCTTTGTGGTGATCGCCATGGCGTTGATCAGCCTGCTGGGCTACAAGCTGGGCATGGGCTCGGGCCTGTCGGTGGCGCTGTTCCCCATGGTGATCCTGACCATGGTGATCGAGCGGACCTCCATCGTCTGGGAGGAGCGCGGCGGCACCCAGTCGCTGAAAGTGGCGCTGGGCACGCTGGTGGCGGCCATCTTCTGTCACCTGCTGATGGTGTGGCAGCCGCTGGTGTATTTCGTGTTCACCTTCCCGGGCGTGTTGCTGTGCCTGGCCGCAATCATGGTGCTGATGGGGCACTACCGGGGCTATCGCCTCACCGAGCTGTTGCGGTTCCGTGCCATGGTGGACGGGGATAAACGCTGATGTTCTGGTCGAAAACCCGCAAGGCCCTGCGCGCCCGTGGTGTGATGGGCATTAACCAGCGCAATGGCGATTACATCCTGCGTTATAACAAGCGCAGCCTGTACCCGCTGGTGGACGACAAGATCCAGACCAAGCAAATGGCGCTGGATGCGGGAATTCGGGTGCCGCACATGTACGGGACCATCGCCACCGAGCAGGGCATCAGCACCTTGCACCGGGTGGTGGAGCAGCACCGGGACTTCGTGATCAAGCCTGCGCAAGGGGCCGGCGGTGACGGCATCATGGTGATTGCCGATCGCTTCGAGGATTATTTCCGCTCCGCTTCCGGGCGCATCATTACCACCGAAGAGCTGGAACACCATATCTCCGGGATCATTTCCGGTATCTATTCCCTGGGCGGTCATCGCGACCAGGCGCTGATCGAATACCGGGTACGGTCCACCGAACTGTTCAACCGGATCAGCTTCGAAGGGGTGCCGGATATCCGCATCATCGTGCTCAAGGGTTACCCGGTAGCCGCCATGCTGCGTCTGCCTACCCGGCAATCCCAGGGCAAGGCGAACCTGCACCAGGGCGCCATTGGCGTGGGGCTGGACCTGGCGTCCGGGGTCACTCTGGATGGCACCTGGCACAACCTGAAAATCGAGCGTCACCCGGATACCGCCAACCCGGTGGCCGGGCTGACGGTGCCGGACTGGCAGGAATGCCTGGAGCTGGCGGCCCGCTGCTACGACCTGACCGGGTTGGGTTATCTGGGGGTGGATCTGGTGATGGACGCGGAGCATGGACCGATGATGCTGGAGCTGAATGCCCGTCCGGGCCTGAATATCCAGATCGCCATGGATGACGGCTTGCTGCGCCGTTGTCAGATTATCGAGAAACAGCTCGAGGCCCTGAAAGACGAAACCCGTCCGGTGGCCGAACGCGTGGCCTTCGCAAAACAGCAATTTGCGGTGGCCGGCCCGGTGCCGGCGGAAGAAGAATAAAGGTCGGCAAGCGGCAAATCTGTCGCTTGCTGGCTTCGTCAGCCGCTTTCAGCGAATCCCTTTCCCCTGTTGAGTGCCCTGCCAGAGTAGTGTGATCAATGGATCCTGTGGGTCCCCCAGCACACTGTAAAAACGGTACTCCGCTTGCATCGCCCCGTTATCATCCTGCAGATCAATGGTGGCCAGGCCGTGGGTAGCACGGGTGAAGCGTTGCTGCTTGCTGGGAGGGCCCAGGTCGTTGTTGATGCTGGCGGCCCCGGAAATCAGCTGGCGGGTGCCCTGGTATTCCCCCTCATCGGACAGCACGTGGTCATGACCGCCCACCAGCAGGTCCAGGTGGCCGAGCAGCTTTGGCTTGAGTGACAGGTTGATCATCTCGCCGGCATCGCCGTGGGAGCCGGTGCTGAACATGGGGTGGTGGGCAAAACCCAGGCTGAAGCGGCAGCCATGCTGGCGGGCCGTTTCCTTGGCCTGTTCCAGCCAGCTGCCCTGGCGGCGGAAGTAATACCATTTTTCGAACCAGGTGGTTTCCAGGCTGAAGGCGCAAGCGTCCGGCCATTGTTCAAAATAGTAGAAGTGGGGAAAGTGGACTTGTGGGTAGCGCCGCGCCACCTCCAGCCAGGCCTCGCCGCTGCCTTTCCAGTCATGATTGCCCAGCACCAGATAGAAGGGAATGCCTGCGTCCATGGCCGGTTTCATGGGGGTGAGAAAGCGGCTTTCCAGCAAGGGGGCGTCGGCACTGGTGATGCCGTCCGGGTACACGATATCTCCCAGGTAGCGGACCTGGTCACATTCCAGGTTCACCAGCGCCTGCCCCACGGCCATGGACGGGGCATTGCCCCAGCCGCCATCTCCCACAGCGCAGATTCGCTGCCCGGCCAGGGGCTCTTGGTGAACCAGCCAGGGGCCGTGGGGCGTATGCCACCACCAGCCCAGCGCGGCAGCGATCAGGGAAAACAGTGATGCCATCAGCAGCCAGCGAAGTCTTGAGCGCATAAAACAAAGCAATTTCAATTACATGGGTGGCCGAGTGTGGCGGACTGGCATGACGGTGAAGTGACAGCCGGTGGGCGCGGCGGCCATCGGGAGGATGCGCCCTTGGCCCGCGATTGCTATACTGCGCCGCCCAATTTTTGAGCTGTCCCCACAGCAACGCAGGTTTTTCGATGACAGAGGCAAGCCAACCAATCAAGCGCCGCGCCATTGCTCTGGTGTCCGGTGGACTGGACTCCATGCTGGCGGTGAAAGTCATGCAGGAGCAGGGCATCGAGGTGGAAGGTGTTAACTTCTACACCGGCTTCTGCGTGGAAGGGCATACCCATGCCATCCGCAAAAAGGACAAGGACAAGGAAAAGCGCAACAACGCCTTGTGGGTCGCGGAGCAGCTGGGCATCAAGATGCACATCATTGATATCTCCGAGGAGTACAAGGATGTGGTGCTCAACCCCAAACACGGTTACGGCGCGAACCTGAACCCCTGCCTGGACTGCAAGATCTTCATGGTCAACCAGGCCACGCTGATGATTAACAAGGCCCGCGAACTGGCTGGCGATCGGGGCTTTGATTTTATTGTCACCGGTGAAGTGATCGGTCAGCGCCCGAAAAGCCAGCGCAAGGAAACCATGCCGATCATCAGCCAGGAGTCCGGTGCGGACGACCGCCTGCTGCGCCCCCTGTGCGCCCAGAACCTGCCGCCCACACTGCCCGAGCGCGAAGGTTGGGTGAACCGGGACGAGCTGCACGACTTTTCTGGCCGCAATCGCAAGCCGCAGATGGCGCTGGCTGCCAAGTTCGGGCTGGATGACTTTGCCCAGCCCGCCGGTGGTTGTTGTTTCCTGACCGACGAATCCTATTCCAACAAGCTGGCCGACCTGTGGAAGGCTCGCAACGAGCGCCGTTACGAGCTGGACGACATCATGCTGTTGAAAGTGGGCCGCCACTTGCGTCCGCAGCCCCATTACAAGCTGATCATCAGCCGCGAGGAAGGTGAGAACCGCTTTCTGGAAGGCTATCGCTACCAGTTTACCAGCATCACCACGGTGAGCTGCCCCGGCCCGCTGGCACTGGTGGATGGCCAGTTCGGCAGCGATGCGGAGCTAGAGCAGGCGGCCGCCATTGTGGCTCGCTACTCCAAGGGGAGGGTTGAAGAGGCGGTAACGCTGGAAGTGCGCAGTCCTGACGGGGTTGCACGGGAGATTACCGTGGCGCCGGCGCAGCCGGGTGCGGTGCTGCCCAGCTGGAATGTGGGTTGACGCGACGATGACCGATACCCGTTACGAACTGGATGTGCGCCGGCTGCTGTGCCCCATGCCGGTGATCAAGACCCAGAACAAGGTAAGAACCCTGGCCACTGGCGATACACTGAAAGTAGTGTGCACCGATCCCGGCGCGTTGAGTGATATCCCGGCCTGGTGCCGGATTAACGGCCACGAGGTGCTGGAAATGGGGGAAGAGGGTAACGAAGTCTTTGTGGTGCTGTGTGTGGGTGAAGACAATGGCGCACTGTTTTAGTGCAATGCACCCATTGAGTGCACCGTTGCTGTGCACCAAAATGAGCCGCCTTCCCTGATTTCTGCGATTTGACCGGTGAATGCGCTAAAAAAGGAGTGGCACGGTATTTGCTCCCCTATTGGCAAAGCTGGCCCAGTGGCCGAGAATACCGGCTCCTTGTGTTGCGCTTACCCAGAGTGGCACGACGAGTCAGAGACAAACCCGCTGTTCCTTAGGAGGACGCACGATAATGTCTGTTAAGACCCTCAAACTGATCAAAGAAAACGATGTGAAATGGGTGGACCTGCGCTTCACCGATAGCTCTGGCAAGGAGCAGCACGTCACCCTTCCGGTTGGCGAAATCGATGAAGATTTCTTCCAGGACGGCAAAATGTTTGATGGCTCCTCCATCGCTGGTTGGAAGGGCATCAACGAATCCGACATGGTAATGATGCCGGATGACGAGTCCGCCGTACTGGACCCGTTCACTGACGTTGCCACCCTGAACGTGCGCTGCGATATTCTCGAGCCGACCACCATGCAAGGTTACGAGCGCGACCCGCGTTCCGTTGCCCGTCGTGCCGAGGAATACCTGAAGTCCACAGGCATCGCTGATACCGCCCTGTTCGGTCCTGAGCCTGAGTTTTTCGTATTTGATTCCGTGCAGTGGAAATCCGACATGCAGGGTTCCATGTACAACATCCACTCTGAAGAAGCGGCGTGGGTTTCCCACGAAGACTTTGAAGGTGGCAACATCGGTCACCGTCCTGGCGTGAAAGGCGGCTACTTCCCGGTTCCGCCGGTAGACAGCCTGCACGACCTGCGTGGTGCCATGTGTTCTGCTATGGAGTCCATGGGGCTGAAAATCGAAGTGCATCACCACGAAGTGGGCACCGCGGGCCAGTGTGAAATCGGCGTTGGCGCCAACACCCTGACCGCCAAGGCGGACGAAGTACAGATCCTCAAGTACTGCGTACACAACGTGGCGCATGCCTACGGCAAGACTGCGACCTTCATGCCCAAGCCGCTGATCGGTGATAACGGCTCCGGTATGCACGTGCACGTGTCCCTGGGCAAAGACGGCAAAAACCTGTTTGCCGGTGACGGCTATGCTGGCCTGTCTGACGAAGCTCTGTACTTCATCGGCGGTATCATCAAGCACGCCCGCGCTCTGAACGCGTTTACCAATGCGTCCACCAACGCCTACAAGCGTCTGGTGCCCGGTTTTGAAGCGCCGGTAATGCTGGCCTACTCTGCTCGCAACCGTTCTGCGTCCATCCGCATTCCGTTTGTGAATAGCGCCAAGGCCCGTCGTGTGGAAGCGCGCTTCCCTGATCCGTCTGCAAACCCGTACCTGTGTTTCGCTTCTTTGCTGATGGCTGGCCTGGACGGCATCAAGAACAAGATGCACCCTGGCGATGCCATGGACAAGGATCTGTACGATCTGCCGGCTGAAGAAGCCAAAGACATTCCGACCGTGGCGCACACCCTGACCATGGCGCTGGATTGCCTGGAAGAAGATATGGACTTCCTGACCGAAGGTGACGTGTTCACCAAGGACATGCTGGAAGGCTACATCGAGCTGAAGCGTGCTGAGGTTGAGCGTCTGAACATGACTCCGCACCCGGTTGAGTTCGACATGTACTACTCCTGCTAATTTCCTTCGGGAGACAGCAGAAAAGAGGCCCCCGCTTGTCGGGGGCTTTTTTTTGCCTGAAAAAAGCGTGCTATTTTGTGCGCTTACCCCTTTTCTGGGCGGAGCAGTCAGGCCAGAATCAAGGACAGTCATAGGGAGATAGCAATGAAAAAGTCGCTGATTGCAGTTGTTGCCTTGGGGTTGATCTCTGGATCAGGTCTGGCGGCCACCGCGGAACAGGAAGACGGGGCGAGCCGGGCAGAGGCCACAGATGCGCCGGCGTCGAAGATTTATCGGACCACCGATGAAAAGGGCAATGTGGTGTTCACGGATCAGCCTGGAGAGAACAGCCGCTCCGAGGAAGTGAAGCTCAAAACCACCAATACCGTGCCAATCAAGAAGGTGGAAATGCCGGAGGCAGTGCCGGCGCCAGAGGAAGAGGCGGCGGACCCCACGGTGGAGGAGTACACATCGCTGACCATTACCTCCCCGGAAAGCGGCTCCACGCTGCGTAACCCGACCGATGCCGTGTATGTGTCCGTGAACCTGCAGCCCGGGCTGCAACCCGGCGATAGCCTGGTGTTACTGGATAATGGCGCGGAGCAGCCCGCCCTGCAGCTGGATGCGCCGGAACGCGGGGTACATAACCTGATCGTGAAAGTGGTGGGCGAGGATGGCGAAACCCGCATCACCTCCGAGCCGGTGGAGGTGTACATTCACCGCAGCACCGTCAGTGACTTCCGCAACTTCCCTGGAGGCGGTAGTAACGGTGGTGCTGCGCAAGTCGGTGGTGCAGCGGATCGTGGTGGCTCGGCCAATGTGGGGGGCAGTGCTTCAACGGGGGGCGCTGCCAGCGTGGGCGGTGGTGCAGATCGGGGCAAAGCAGCGCAGCCGGCAAAACCGAATCGGCGCATCCGTAACAACTAATTGTGCACCCTTGTGGTGCATTGCAGTACTCCTTCCCTTTAAACTCATCAATAGCAGGCTTTTACGCCTGTGCTGCAGGCCGCTGATACCCGCTTTGTCGGGCTGATCTACAGGTGGCCTGATAATTGCTTATGCCCTGTTATGGGCCAATTTTTGATGGGTGACATTACGTTGCACAAACGACTACTGGATCATCTGCGTACCGCAGTGATCATGCTGGACGATGCCCTGTGCGTGCGCTACCTGAACCCCGCGGCGGAAATGCTGCTGGCGACCAGTGCAAGCCGTGCCGTCGGCCAGCGACTGCCCGATTACTTTTTTGATGATGAAGAGGCGCGCCTCGCCATTCAGCAGTGCATTGATGATGAGCACCCCTTCACCCAGCGTGAAGCGCGGCTGTCGGTGGCACCGGGCCACGAAATCATGGTGGATTATTCGGTCAGCCCGATTAACGAGCCGGGCCAGCCTTTGTGTTTGTTGATGGAAATGCAGTCGCTGGATCGCCTGCTGCGGATCAGTCGTGAAGAAGCGCTGATCCATGCGCACCAGGCTACCCGGGCACTGGTGCGGGGTGTGGCCCATGAAATCAAGAACCCGCTGGGGGGGATCCGCGGCGCGGCCCAGTTGTTGGAGCGGGCGCTGCCTGATCCGGAGCTGACCGAGTATACCAAGGTCATTATCGATGAAGCCGACCGGCTGCGGTCGGTGGCGGACCGCATGCTCGGCCCGCGTAAGCCGCCGGAATTCCGGGCGGTGAATGTGCACGAGTGCCTGGAGCATGTGCGCCAGTTGCTGCTGGCGGAATACCCCAAAGGCGTGGCGATCTGGCGCGATTACGACATCAGCTTGCCGGATGTGATTGCCGATCGGGACCAGCTGATTCAGGTGTTGCTGAATCTTATCCGCAACGCCACCCAGGCGTTGCTGGAATCGAAGACGCCGGCACCGCGCATCACCATGCGTACCCGCGTGTTGCGCCAGTTCACCATTGGCGCCCAGCGACACCGGTTAGTGCTGCGCATGGACATTATCGATAACGGCCCGGGCATTGCGGAGGATGTGCAGGAAACCCTGTTCTACCCCATGGTCAGTGGCCGTGCCAGCGGCACCGGGCTGGGGCTTTCCATTGCACAGTCCATCATCAGTCAACATCAGGGGCTGATTGAGTGCGAAAGCCAGCCGGGCGAAACCGTATTCAGCATTCTGTTGCCCATGGAGCAGCTGGATGAAACAGAGAAACCGACATAGCGTAAATCGCGCTGCTTTGAACAGAGCGACGCCATACAAGCCGGCCGTTGATTGCGGTGGTGATGGAAACAACAGGAGTAGCAGGTCATGAGTGTCAGTATTTGGGTTGTGGATGATGACCGCTCCATTCGCTGGGTGTTGGAAAAGGCGCTGGGCCAGGAAGGCTACGCGGTGACCTGCTTTGAAGATGCGGATGAAGCGCTTAATACCCTGGAGCAGGGCGGGCAGGAACCGGAAGTGCTGATCAGCGACGTGCGCATGCCCGGCACGGATGGGCTGCGTATGCTGAAAATTCTGCAGCGCAAGAACCCGGATCTGCCTGTCATCATCATGACGGCGCATTCCGACCTGGATTCTGCGGTGGCCTCTTATCAGGGGGGCGCGTTTGAATATCTGCCCAAACCGTTCGATGTGGATGAAGCGGTGGCGCTGGTGCGTCGGGCCATCAAGCATCGGGAAGAGTCCCGCGGCGACTTTCCTGAACCGGTTGAAGAAGCGCCCACCGAAATCATCGGTGAGGCCCCGGCCATGCAGGAAGTGTTTCGAGCCATTGGCCGGCTGAGTCATTCCAATGTGACAGTGCTGATCAATGGTCAGTCCGGGACCGGTAAAGAGTTGGTGGCTCGCGCCTTGCACCGCCATTCCATGCGGCGGGAGAAAAACTTCGTCGCTCTGAATATGGCGGCCATTCCCAAAGACCTGATCGAGTCTGAGCTGTTCGGCCATGAAAAGGGCGCGTTCACCGGTGCCAATAATCAGCGCGTGGGGCGTTTTGAGCAGGCCAATGGTGGCACCCTGTTCCTGGATGAAATCGGCGACATGCCGCTGGAAGCGCAAACCCGGTTGCTGCGGGTGCTGCAGGAAAGCGAATTCTATCGCGTGGGCGGGACGACGCCGATCCATGTGGATGTGCGCATTATCGCCGCCACCCACCAGGATCTGGAAAAGCTGGTGAAGGAAGGCGATTTCCGGGAGGATTTGTTCCACCGCCTCAACGTTATTCGCATCCATATTCCGCGTATGGCTGAGCGTCGTGAAGATATTCCCCGCCTGGCGAATTATTTTCTGCAGCGCGCCGGCAGTGAGCTGGGGGTGGAGCCGAAAGTCCTGCACAAGGACACGGAAAAATACCTGTCTGCGCAAACCTGGCCGGGCAATGTGCGGCAGCTGGAAAACACCTGTCGCTGGTTGACCGTGATGGCATCCGGCCGGGAAGTGCTGGTGGATGATTTGCCGCCGGAGCTGAAAGAAACCGGCGCAGCGAAAGGCGCGGATGTGAGTGGTGACTGGCTCAAGTCACTGCGCAACTGGGCTGACCGGGCGCTATCCCAGGGCGAACGCAGTATCCTTGAGCAGGCCGTTCCGGGATTTGAGCGCACCATGATTGAAGTCGCACTGCAGCACACCGGCGGGCGCAAGCGTGACGCGGCGGCATTGCTGGGCTGGGGCCGCAACACCCTGACTCGCAAGATCAAGGAACTGGATATGGAAAGCCAGCTTAATGGCGGCGATGAGGACTGAAAGCCTTTAGCTGTTCCCGGGATTGGGTTTCGGATCAGCCATGCAGGGGCCGCGCCTATACGTTTATACGTTGGGCGCGGCCTCTTGCGTTTGGAGTGCAGGGCCACAATAGCGAATGGCGTTATTCGGTCAGGCTGTCAATTTTCCACCCACCATCCAGCAGCCAATGGCTGTCTATCTGGTAACTGTCGGCATCATCCGGCAGCACATTTTTTCCACCCCAGGCCAGTGCGGTAAATTGCACCCGTGCCTGTTTCTGTGTCACCGGGTCCAGATCAATCCGGATGCGTGTAAAAGTGATGTTGCGGTTCGGGTAGCGAAAAAACAGCCCCACCAGAGTACGGTGAATCTCCTTGCGCTGCAGGGTTCTGTCGCGTCTTTCAACGGTCACGTTATCGCTTAGGCGGTCCATGATTGTGCCCGTGTCGCCGTCCTCGATGGCAGTTTCGATCTCGGCAAGAGCATTCTTGATGGCCTGCTCAGGGGGCGTGTTGTCACACGCTACCAGCAACCCTTGCAGCAAAATCAGCAACAGGTATGCTGAAATTCTTCTTCCTGTCAGAACCTGACTCATGGCGTTATTTCCTTTTCTCGAGCCGTATCGGCAATGCTACCTTCCGGTGGGGCAGGGGCATCAGTTATATGTGGAAGAGAGCGGCAATCCGCAGGGTATTCCTGTGGTGGTGTTGCATGGTGGCCCCGGTGGCGGTTGCTCTCCAGCATTGCGGCGTTTTTTCGACCCGCAACGGTTTCGGATTATTCTGTTTGATCAGCGTGGGGCCGGTCAAAGCCGGCCGCTGGCGTCCATTGATGATAATACCTTGAGCCATTTGCTGGCCGATCTCGAACAGATTCGACAGGCGTTACACGTCGAACGCTGGATGGTCTTTGGCGGTTCCTGGGGCGCCACTCTGGCGCTGGCTTATCTGGCGGCGTTTCCACAGCACATTATCGGCATGGTGCTGCGTGGTATTTTTCTGTGTCGTCGCCAGGATCTCGACTGGCTTTATACCGAAGCCGGGGCAGCCAGGATGTTCCCGCAGGCCTGGCAAGCCTTCCAGCAGCAAGCGCCGCCGGGTAGAGGCAGCTTGCTGGAGCGTTACTATCAGGGGCTGCAAGGCGAGCACGCTCGCCGTTATGCCCGGGCCTGGTGTAATTGGGAATCCACCCTGGCACTGATGCCGACCCAGCCACCGGGGCCGGGCAGTGATGACGAGTTATGCATGGCTCGCCAGGAAACCCATTATTTTCTTGCCGATGGCTTTGTGGAGCAACCGTTGCTTGAGGCCTGTGCCGGCAGTGCCGTGCCGGTGGAAATTGTGCATGGCAGCCGGGATTTTGTCTGCCCGCCGGACCAGGCGCTGGCGTTGCATCAGGTGCTGCCAAACAGCGTGCTCAGCTGGGTCGAGCAAGGCGGTCATTCTTCTATGGATCCGGGCGTGGCCCAGGCGTTGGTGGCAAGTGTGAGCCAAATGATGGAGCGCATCCTTGGCGCGAAATGAAAACGGTGGATTGTGAATTGAGCTTGGGGGGAGGGCGCGGTAGCGTTCATTCCTGTTACGGAAAATCGTTCAAGGAGAAAATAATGAAGAAAGGGTTGTTGGTGATGGTATTCGCGATGGCGATGGTCGCGTGTACCAGTGCGCCCATTATGGATCTGAATGACCGCACTATCCCGCAGACACAAGCGGGGGAAGCATTAAGTTTGGAGCAGGTTCAGGCGGCGATCATGAAAGGCAGCATCCAGAAAGGGTGGGTGCCCAGCCTGGTTAAACCCGGCTTAGTGGAAGCGTCCATTCAGGTGCGTACGCACCAGGCTGTGGTGTCTATTCCTTACACGCAGGGGGGGTACGACATCATCTACAAGAGCAGCCAGAATCTGGATGAGAGCGGTGGCAAGATTCATCGCAACTACAACCGTTGGGTCGTTAACCTGTCGGCTTCTATTCAGGAAGAGTTACTGGATGAAGCTTATTGATCGGTGTTAGCCCGTGCCGGATACCTGTTTTGGTTCTTTCCTTTTTCTCAGGTTATCCGGCACCTGCTGTTCTATTCAATCCAGCGGCGAAAAATCAGTGAAGTATTGATGCCGCCAAAAGCAAAATTGTTGCTCATGACGTAGTCGCAATCCAGCGTACGACCTTCACCGCATATGTAATCCAGTTCGCCGCACTCCGAGTCTACTTCTTCCAGGTTGGCGTTAGGGTGGAACCAGCCGCTGTTCATCATTTCGATGGCGGTCCAGGCTTCCAGTGCCCCGCAGGCCCCCAGGGTATGGCCGGTAAAACTCTTTAACGTGCTGATCGGCATGCGTGGCCCGAACAGTGACGCGGTGGCCTGGCTTTCCGCCACATCGCCCCGGCTGGTAGCGGTGCCGTGAGCGCTGACATAACCAATTTTGTCTGGGTGCAGTTCGGCGCTCTCCAGCGCGAGCACCATGGCCTGTTTCATGGTGGCGTGATTGGGCTGGGTCACATGGCGGCCATCGCTGTTGGTGCCAAAGCCTACCAGTTCGGCAAGAATTGGCGCGCCACGCTGTTCGGCGTGCTCAAGGGACTCCAGAATCAGCGTGCAGGCTCCTTCGCCGATCACCAGGCCGTCCCGGTCGCGATCGAAGGGGCGCGGCGAGCGTGATGGGTGGTCGTTGTCCTGGCTGGCAGCAAACAGGGTGTCGAACACGGCTGCCTGGGTGGGGCACAGTTCTTCGGCGCCGCCGGCGATCATCACGTCTTGCAGGCCGAAACGAATGGCTTCCCAGGCATAACCGATGCCCTGGCTGCCAGATGTGCAGGCACTGCTGGTGGTGTGTACCCGGCCTTGCAGACCGAAGTAGACGCCAATATTCACTGCCGTGGTGTGGGCCATCATCTTCAGATAAGAGTTGGCATTCAGCCCCTGGGTAGAACGATGAATCAGCATGCCGCCGAAGTCGGCCACGGCCGCAGTGCTGCCTGCCGAGCTGCCGTAGGCGACCCCGGTGCGGCCATTTTTCAGAACCGGGTCGCCGAGCAGGCCGGCACGTTCCAATGCCTGCTCACTGACGTGGGTGGCCATCTGTGCCACGCGACCCATGGAGCGGGTTTTTTTGCGGTCGAAATGGGCCGGCGGGTGAAACATGGCGGGCGCGCCCAGTTGAGTACCCAGCCCTTCGTAGTGTACCCAGTCAGGCATTTGCCGAATGCCAGTGCGCCCGGCCTTGAGGTTGCCCTGCAGGCTGTCCCAGTCGTTTCCAATCGGGGAAATGCCGGCAACACCGGTAACCACCACACGACGCATTTCTGTTCTCCATTCTTTCCTGCTGACCTTGAGGGCGGCCATGTTAGCACAGCCCTTGTGGGGCGTTTTTGCGTCTGTCAGCACAGGCCGCCGTTCACGGCTATCACCTGGCGGGTGATGTAGCTGGCGTCCTCGGAGAGCAGAAATGCCACCGTGGCGGCGACTTCTTCCGGGCGGCCCACGCGCCGGGCGGGGATCATTTTTTTTATTTCATCCAGGGGCAGCTCATCGGTCATGTCGGTTTCGATCAGCCCGGGAGCCACACAGTTGACGGTAATGTTGCGCTTGCCCAGTTCCACGGCCAGTGCCTTGGCGGCACCGATCAGGCCGGCTTTGGCGGCACTGTAGTTGACCTGGCCACGGTTGCCGATGATGCCCGACACGGATGACATCACCACGATACGGCCGGGTTTGCGTCGCCGGATCATGGGCATGGTGAGCGGCTGGAGCACGTTATAAAAGCCGTCCAGATTGGTGTGTACCACGCTGTCCCATTCCTCGTCGGTGAGTGCCGGGAAGGCGTTGTCGGCACTGAGGCCGGCGTTGCAGACGACGCCGTAGTAAGCGCCATGGGACTCCACGTCATCAAGTAGTGCCTGACGGGCGCCGCTGCGGTCGGCCAGGTCGAACGCCAGGGTGCGTGCTTGCCCGCCCAGCTGGCGGATTTGTTCGACGACCTGGTCGGCCAGTTCGGCCTGTTTACGGTAATGCACCACCAGGTCGTAACCTTGCTCGGCCAGGCGCAGGCAGATGGCTTTGCCAATGCCGCGGCTGGCGCCGGTAACCAGAACGGTGGGGCGGGGAAGATCAGTCATTGTGGTCTCGCAAAAACGCATCGCTATCGATAGGCTGATAAAGGTTAAGACGGGCACTGGCCTGAATGTTCCGGGAGTGAGTGTCGTCACCACTCAGGTGGCATTCGAAGACGGCCATGCCGCTGTCATCCTGTAGAATTCTTTTCACTGTCACGGTGAGTACGCTGCCTACGGGAAAGCTCTGGCTGTTGAATTCTACCTTGCGGCTACCGAGCAGAAACCCGAGAGGAATTGTGTCGCCGTTGCGATAGGACTCCAGCCCGGCAAAGGCGGCGACAGCCTGAGCCATGTATTCCATCGCAACCCAGGCAGGTACGGCGTCGCCATGATTGTATAAACCATCAGCGGTTACCTGTATGGCGGCGGTGAGTGATTCCTCTTCGACGGCAACGATCCTGTCCAGCAGTACCAGCGCGCCACTGTGGGGAACCAGTTCGGCCACCGGGGGGAATTCACCAGGCTGTCGCACTGTAGTGCTCATTGGCTGGCCTCCATAATCAGTGACAGGTTGTTGCCGCCAAACGCAAAAGCATTGCTTTGGCAGCGTCGGGTTGTTGTCGGTGCCGGTTGGCTGCCGTCCAGCAAGGTAATGGGTGGCAGCGCCGGATCACGCTGGCCGTCGTAGCAATGGGGCGGCAAGGCGGGCCGCTCAGCGGTGAGGGTGAGCCAGCATAGTGCGGCTTCGATGGCAGCCGCGGCTCCCAGACAGTGCCCGGTTAGTGCCTTGGTGGAACTGCAGGGAACCTGCTCTGCGAATACCTCATACACGGCTTGGGCTTCCATTAGGTCGTTCTGGACGGTGGCGGTGCCGTGCAGGTTTAGATAGTCGATGTCGCTGGGAGCAAGCCCTGCATCATTCAGCGCGGCGGTGATGGCCGCAATGGCGCCCCGGCCTTGTGGATCGGGACCGGAAATATGGTGAGCATCGGAGCTGGCACCCACGCCGCTCAGTCGCACCGGCCCCGATGTAGCCGACAGCAGAAACAGGGCTGCACCTTCACCGATGTTGATGCCGTCGCGGTTTTCACTGAACGGGTTACACGGTGTTGGGCTGACCGCGCCCAGGCTGTTGAAACCTTGCAGGGTGAGGCCGCAGAGGCTGTCGGCGCCGCCAGCGATAACCACATCACACACCCCTTTGCGAATCAGGCTACGGCCGGTGGCCAATGCACGGCCGCTGGAAGAGCAGGCGGTGGACAGGGTGAGCGCGGGCCCAGTAATACCCAGCAGGCGGGCGATAAAGTCTGCGCCATTGCCCAGCTCCTGCTGTTGGTAATGGTAGTGGCCGGGAGCTTCTTGCTGCGACCGCCAGGCGGCCATGGCCTGCTCGCCGTTATCGACCCCGGAGGTGCTGGTGCCGAGCACCACACCAATGCGCTCGGGGGCAACCGACTTGGTGAGTGCTTTCAGTTGGGAACGAAGCTGGTCCAGCGCGGCCATCAGCAACTGGTTGTTGCGACATTGAAAACGCGCCAGCGTCGCCGGTATCGCCGGCAGCGCGGCGTGCACCCGGCCCACCGGGCTGGGGTGCTGTGGGTGCCACTGGCCGCTGAGTTGCAGGCCGCTGCGATCGCCGGCAAGCAGGCGCTGGCGCACCGTTTCTCGGTCGTTGCCCAGGGCGCAGAGAAGGCCAACCTGATTGAGGTATACGTCTGTCATGGTATTGCGTCTGGGCTCAAGGGCGTCAGGGTTAGTTGGTAACGGTAACGCAGGTTGTTCAGTGCCGAAGGCGTTTGCCAGGGGCTGCCCTGATAGTGCACCTGTGTCACCGGCTGATCGTTATGGTACAGGGTGCGAGAAGCCCCTTCGACGCTCAGTGACCAGGCGGTGGGCAGCGTGGCCTGGATGGCGCTGGCCGGCCAGAAAATTAGCTGGATATCCGCCATGACCTGCCTGGCAGGAAAGGTATCTGGCAGCAGCGCGGAACGGTGAACGGTCAGGCCCTGCGCGTTCTGGCGCATCTGTACCAGCACCAGCCCGGCTTCATTCAGCGCGACGACGCGGGTTTCTCCGTTGCCGGTTTCCAGTACACAGCGCAGGCGAAGCTGCTTGTCGCCTCGGGTCAGGGTAAGCAGGTGCTCAAGGTGATGCTCGCTGTGCAACGGAGTGGCCAGCGGTGGTGCTGCTGGCGCTAGCAGTTGGCAGCCACCGAGCAGGGTGAGCAAAAACAGTATTAGCGTGATTCGGCACATATTTCTGCCAGGGCGGTCAGCCGCCGTTGATGGTGTTGTACATAGGGATTGTTTTGGTCCCAGGCGTAGCCGGCCAGAATGGAGCAGATCATTCGTTTAATCTCGTCTGGCGGGTTGGGATGGAACACCACGTTCTGGAAGCGCCCGTCGTACCAACCGCTCACGTAGCTGCGAAAGGTGTTCACGCCCTGTTGTAACGGGCGGGCGAACTCCTGCTCCCAGTCGGTGGCTTCACCGCGCAGTTGCCGGTCCAGTACGCCGGCGGCCAGGCTGGCGGAATGCATGGCGATGGTGACGCCGGAGGAAAAGACCGGGTCGAGAAATTCCCCGGCGTTGCCGAGCAGGGCGTAGCCGTCCCCGTGCAGGCTGCGAACGGATGCAGAATAGCCGCCCTGACGGCGGGCCGGCATGCGCAGGGTGGCGCGGGAAAGCAGAGCGGCCAGCCGGGTGTCGCCCGCCACGGCGGCGTTCAGGCAATCGCTGTTGTCCTCGGGCAGGCCGGCAAAAAAATCGTCCGGGCCGACCACGCCAAGCGAGGCTTTGCCGTTGGGGAACGGAATCAACCAGAACCAGACGTCCTGACGTTGCTGGTGCACGGTGATCAGGATCTTGTCGCGGTCGAAATGCGGGTCGCTGATGTGATCATCGATATGGCTGAAGACGGCAGTGCGGCGAGGAAAGGTGCTGGGCTTTTCCAGGTCCAGCAGCCGTGGCAGCACGCGGCCGAAACCACTGGCATCGAGAACAAACCGGGCGCGTAGTGTCTGCCGTTGGCCGTCTTCGTGCTGCAGGGTGGCGGTGATGCCGGTTGCGGCCGTTTCGATGGCGGCCAGTGAGCAGCCAAAGGTGATCGGCACGCCCTGTTGTTGTGCCTGATCGGCCAGCAGGGTGTCAAAACGGTCGCGTTCGACCTGATAGGTATAGCCCCAGCCGGGGGTGAACTGTTCATCAAAACGAAACTGGGTGGAGCGTTCCCCCCAGGCAAATGCCGCGCCATCCTTTTTCTGGAAACCGGCCGCTTCAACCGCTTCCAGCATACCTGCCTCTTGCAGGTATTCCATGCATTGGGGGAGCAGGCTTTCCCCAATGGAAAACCGGGGGAAGTGCTGCTTTTCCACCACTGCCACGCGATGGCCGGCTCGCTTCAGCAGTGTGCTGGCGATGGTGCCGGCGGGTCCGGCGCCGATAACAAGAACATCAGTGTCGGTCATGGGAAAATCCGTTCTCCGTGGAGGGTGACAAGGGTGGTGAGCTGGCGGTAAACAGCGGGGCTAGCAAGGCGGCGGCCACAATACCGACAAAGACACTGAAGCCAAAGTCGTGCACGACCTGGGTATCGCTCAGCCCCAGCAGACCGAAGCTTAACGAGGTGGTGGTGGCGGAAAACAGTACGGCCAGGGTGGCGGTGGGCGTATGGCCATCCTGTTGGTAGAAAATGGCGTAGTCGATGCCGATGCCCAGTATCAGAAACAGGGCGAGCACATGAATCAGGCCATAGTGGCCGGTGAGCCAGCCCAGGCTGCCCAGCACCACCAGGCTGGCCAGCGCCGGTACGGCCAGCAGCCGCAGGGCAAACATCGGCCCCCGGGCCAGGGTGAGCAGCATCGCGCTGAGAGCGTAAGCGGCAATTAGCAGCAGGTGCAGGTGATCGCGCAGGCTGCCCATGAGGCCACTAACGCTACTGGCATCGTCGATCAGGGTGATGCCCTGATCCGGTGCGTTGAAGGTGGTGAGCGGTGTTTCATGCGAGGCACCCACGTTGCCGCGGACCAGTACCAGGCTGCGGCAACCTTCATTGTCACAGCCGTGCCACAGTTGAGACAGGGCCGGGTTGTTCAGCCGTTGCAGCCAGTCGGGCAGCGACAAGGGTGTTACCGGCTGGTCGAAATCGGCCTGCACTTTTTGCCGGGCAGCATCCGTCATGCCCACGGTGTCGCTGAAGCGGGCGAACCGAGAATGCTGAAAAATACCTTCGGCCAAGGCGGCGTGAGTGGTGCGTTGTTGTTGTGCTGGAGTCCAGTAGCTGGACAGCGCTTCGTTGTCGATATGGGCAGCCTCAAGCGCGTCGTGGAGCTGTTGCTCTCGTTGCCACCAGTGCTGCATGTCGCGGCCGTGCACCACGAAATAGGCGCCGGGAGCGTTGCCGGTAATCTGGGCAAGCTGTTCCTGCATGGCCTGCAGGTGGGCGGGAGGTGTCTGGTAATCATGCACGTTGTCGCTGGGAGTGAGCTGCAGCATGCCGGCGACAATAGCCGCCCCGATGAGTAGGCCCGGCCAGCGAAAACGCAGAACCAGGCGTTGCCAGAGGCCCATGGCGCTGTGCAGGCGTTTCACCCAGGCTGGCATCGTTGTGCCGGTTTGCCGGCTCAATGCCGGGAATAGCAGCATCACGGTGAGCCAGGCCATGATCAGGCCACTGATAGAAAACACGGCTACCTGCTGCAACCCGGGAAATTGTGCCCAGGCCATGGCGGAGTAACCCAGTACGCTGCTGAGCAGGGCCAGCCCCAGCGGGGCCTGCAGGCGGTTGCGGACCACGGTGGGCGAGGCGTCGGGTTGACCGCGCAGATGGCAGAAATAATGAATACTGTAATCCACCGACACGCCGATCAGGCTGGCGCCGAACACCAGCGCCAATAGATGTAACTCACCGAATAACCAAAGGCTGGCGGCCAGCCCCCAGAGAATGCCGCTGGCAATGCTGACTAGGGCCAGCAGCAGGGGGCGCAGGCTGGCAAATATCAGAGCAAACAGCAGCACGATACAGATCAGTGAAAACAGACCGACTGTGCGGATTTCCTGTTCCGCGCTGGCTGCGCCGGCGGCGGCGTAAAACGGAATACCGGTGAACAGCGTGTCGGGAAAATCCTGTTGAATCTGGTGGTGGAAAGCACGCAGTTGTTTTTGTTGATCGATGGCAAAACTGTCGTGGCGAGTGCTGGCCAGGCTCATGCCCCAGTAGCGGTCGTTATGGGAGAGAATGGCAATGCCATTGTGAAGTTCCGCGTTGTTGCGTGACAGAGACGCCAGGTAGCGCTCGAACAGAAACAGAGGGTCTGCCTGCCACTGCTGGCTGGAGGCGCCGGAGGGGCGATAGAGCCGGGCCAAGGCTCGCTGGATCAAGGCGTCTGGTTGTGAGAGGGCGGCCTGCCTATCGGCGGGGGTGAGCAGCTGATACCGGTATGGGGCCAACTGCCGGTAGCGTTGCTGTAATTCCTGCTCGGAAAGCGTAGGCCCGATTTCCTGGAACAGCGCGCTATCGTTGAATGTCTGGCGTAGTTGTTCGGTGTGCCGGGCGGCGTCGGCGGGGCTGTCGCCGGGGGTTAGCCACAGGGTTTTTGATGACAGCGTTTGCCGGTAGCGGTCACTGGCCTGCCGGGCCGCTGCGGGTACCGTGTCCTGTGGCAGCATGGCGAGCAGATTGCTGTTCAGCCAGTGGGGCGAGCGCAACCCGGAGGCGGCCAGAGCGGCACCAAGCAGAATCAGCAGGGACCAGAGCGCTACGCCCAATGGTCGGTTCAGGCGAAAACGGGAAAGGAAATCAGGGGCGCGCAAGCCTCTGCTCCTCACCGGCAGTGGGTGTGTCCGTGAGCTGGATATTGCTGAGTGTGGTCACGCTGTAATCGCCGTTGGGATAATCCAGGCGGAACTGTTCCGGGCTGCGTCCGCCGGAAACGGACAGGCCGTGGAGCACTTTCTTGAGTGTGGCGTTACGCGGTTCCAGCGTAAGGGTCCACCGCTCTGGCTCGCCACTGACCTCAATCTCAAACACCTTTTGCAATGCAGAAAAATCGCCGGACAGCACCATCATTAGGCGCCGGGAAAAGGCTTCGCCGCCGGGCAGGTTGTCGGCCTGGCCGTTACTGTAGAGGGTGCCGTCGATCAGTTTCAGGTCGCTGGTAAAGGGCGTTTTCATTTGCCATTGCAGCCCGTGGCCCTTGATCAAGAGCAGCGAGCCTGTGGAAACCAACGGCCGTGACAGCATGGCCAGGTGTTGCTGTTGGCGGAAACCCGCCTTCAATACCGGGGCCGGGTCCAGCTGCTGCTCGATCTCTGACAGTGTCAGGGCGTGGGTGAACAGCGGCAGAGCCAGTATGAGTGTGGCTATTCGTTGCAGGGTGCTGCGACTCATTTTTTCCCCTCTTCTTCGCCTTCCACGCCCAGCCGTTGCAGCAGAATGGGGGGGCTGACGTAGAGCATTTCTTCGCTGGCCATGTCTACTGCCACCTGAATGCTGTGACCACGGGTTAGTCGTTGGCCGTTTTCATCGCTGATCAGGTAGCTTATCTTCAGCCGGTTCTCCCACTCGCGCACGGTGGCGGTGACGGTGATGGTCTGGCCAAAACGGGCCGGGCGGGCGTAGCGCAGGTGCAGATCGATGACCGGCCAGGCGTAGCCGGAATTACGCATTTGCGGGTAGTTGTAATTGAACTGATCGAGCAGCGCGCAGCGGGCCACCTCAAAGTACTTTACATAGTGGCCGTGCCAGGCCACTTCCATCATGTCCACATCGTGGAAGGGCACTTCAATCTGGACGCTGTGTTGCAGGCGCTTATTCGCTGGGGTCGGCATACAGGCTCCAGTGTTGTTGGCGGATGCGACTGAGTAGCTGACGCAGCTCCGGTTCCAGGGCCCGGTCTTCGCTAACGTGGGCGCTGTCTTCGCGCACAGCCAGCAGGGTGTCGCGCAGGGCCGGCGGCAGGCTGTAGATGTCACGACCGTCACGAGCCAGGCGCAGTTCCACCGCCTGGCAGCTGGCCAGCAGCCCGGCGGCGGCAACCTGCTCGGTGAGTTCCAGTACACGCAGGGCGTCGCGGGCGGCGGTGGTTCCCATGCTGACCTTGTCCTGGTTATGACATTCGGTGGAGCGGGAAAAGCTGGTGGCGGGCATGGTCAGTTTCAGCGCCTCAGCGGTCCATGACGAAGCGCCGATCTGTACCGCCTTGAAACCATGGTTCAAGCAGGCGCCGGGGCCATCGCTGCCGGACAGGTTGGCGGGCAGGCCGTGGTTGAATTTCACGTCCACCAGCTGCGCCAGCTGCCGGTCCAGCAGGTCGGCGACGCTGGCGGTGGCAATCTTCAGACTGTCCATGGCCTGGCCGATGTGACCACCGTAAAAGTGCCCGCCGTGGAGCACCCGCTCGTTGTCGCCGTCGATAATGGGGTTGTCATTGGCACTGTTTAGTTCCACTTCCACGAAACTGCGCAGCTGGCTCAAGGTGTCGCTGAGTACCCCCAGCACATGGGGGGCACAGCGCAGGGAATAGCGATCCTGCAGCCGTGCTTCGTGGCTGGGCGCGTCGCTGGCTTGCAGGTCGTCGCGCAGGCGGCGGGCTGCGAGCTGGGAGCCCGGATGTGGCTTCACCGAAAACAGCACTTCATCAAAGTGATAGGCGTTGCCTTGAATGGCGAGGCTGGCCAGGGCGGTGATGCGGGTGCCCAGGGAAACCAGATAGTTGGCCCGGTCGAAGGCGAGGCAGGCGAGGCCGGTCATCACGGCGGTGCCATTCATGACCGCCAGGCCCTCCTTGGGGCGCAGGGTCAGGGGCGTGAGATGGCGCTCGGCAAAGACATCGGATGCTTCGCGAATGTGCTCACCCTGCCGCAGCTGGCGCTGCCCGGCCAGAGCGGCGGCGACATAGGAGAGCGGTGTCAGGTCGCCGCTGGCCCCCACGGATCCTTCCTGGGGAATGAGTGGCAGCAGGTCTTCGTCGAGCAGCCGGTGCAGTTGCTGAAGCAGCTCATAGCGTACCCCGGAATAACCGCGGCACAGGCTGGTAAGGCGGGCGGCGAGAATGGCGCGGGTGCTTTGCGCATCAAAATGCGCGCCCAAGCCGCAGCCATGAAAGGTAAAGATTTTTTCTGACAGCTGCCCGGTGAGGGGCTCAGGAATGGCGGTGGTGCAAGAGTCGCCGTAGCCGGTGGTGACGCCGTAGATGACCCCTTCGCGGGCCAGCAGGCGTTCCAGAAACCGCGCGCCGCGATCAATGCGCTGCTGGAATTCGCCGCTGCCCAGCTGGCTGCTGGCCTGTCGACGGGAAAGTTGGCAAACCTGTTCCAGGGTCACCGGGGCGCCATCAAAGGTAACGGTTGTGGTGGGCGGTTGAGTCACGGTCAGAGGGTATCCTGATGCCAGAAGTCGTAGAAGTTGAACCATTGCAGCGGGTAGCGCAGGCACTGTGTTTCCAGTTGCGCCGCGTAATCCTGAATATAGCCAGTCATGGCGGTGTTGCGGTCACGGCGGGGCAGGATGATACGGTCGGCCAGAGGCCGGAATTCGATCTGGAAACGGTTTTTTTCACGGGTGCAGAACAGCGTTAGCACCGGGCATTTGAGCAGGCTGGCGAGGATGAAAGGCCCTTGCGGGAAGGGGGCATCTTCTCCCAGGAAGCGGACAGGCACGGTACGCTGGCCGCCGCTGAGCGGCACCCGGTCACCCATGATGACCACCAGCTCGCCGGCATCCACCCGTTGCTGTAGCAGTATCGCGGTGGCCGGGCTCAGTTCACTGACCTGAATCAGCGCCAGGTTCACGTTGTCGCTGATTTCGCCCAACAGGCGATTGAATTTTTCCGCGTGGCGGGTGTGTACCAGCACGTTCAGGCGGATGTCGTCGCGCATTTGCGACATGGCACGGCACACGTCCATATTTCCCAGGTGGGCGCCGATCAGCACGCCGCCGCGGCCGGTGTCGAGGATGCGTTCCAGTGGGCTGCGGTCGGGAATGTGGACGTGTTCGAAGGTGATGTCGCCGCGCCAGGCGGCAAATTTATCCACCACAGCGGCGCCAAACTGCATGAAGTGGCGCAGGCTGGTACGACGGTCGGCAATCACTGTGCTGTTGGGATGCTGCGCGATGCGTTGCAGGTAAGCGGTGCTGGCGGCGCGGGCCTTGCCGTGGCTGAGCCAGTAATAGAGCACCACGACGTTGACCAGAAACAGGCACACGGCGCGGCCCAGCAAACCGTAGGTGGCCAGGATCAGACGCATGCCCCAGAACACGCCGCGCTCTTCAAAATGAAACCAGGTCTTGTTGTTACTCATGTCAGCCGCCGTCCCGGAACACGTCGCTGCAGAATCCATGGCAGGCGCACTAGCATGCCGAAAAAAAGGCGGGCGTGCATTTTGCTGATCAGCAGATTGTCTTTCAGCATTCGAAAATGAGAGAGCCCGTTTTCCGGGTACTGGACGGCCGTGGGCAGGTTGATGATAGGGGTGCCCTGCCAGTGAAGGCGGACCAGAATTTCACAGTCGAATTCCATGCGTTTGCCCAGGGCCGCGCGGTTGATGATCGCCAGGGTGGAAGCCAGCGGGTACACCCGGAAGCCACACATGGAATCGCGAATATCCAGCGACAGCGTGTTGATCCAGACCCACACATGGGTCAGGTAGCGGCCATACAGACGGCCCTTGGGCACGGAGTCATCGTACTGCGGTGTGCCGGTGATCAGTGCTTCCGGGTTGCGCTGGGCGGCATCGAGAAAACGGGGCAGGTCGGCGCTGCGGTGCTGGCCATCGGCATCGATTTGCAGGGCGTGACTGAAACCCAATAGCTGAGCCTGGCGCAGGCCGTCCATGACGGCGGCGCCTTTGCCTCCATTCTCCGTGCGCGTGTAGAGGGTGATGCGTTCGGGGTGGTCGTTGCTCAGCTGTCGCAGGATGCGGGCGGTGTCCGCACCGCTGCCGTCATCTACTAATATTACCGGCAGCCCGAACGGTTCCAGCTGCGCCAGTACATTGGCCAGGGTGGCGCCGTGATTGAATACCGGGATTACGATGCAGGTCTTCATGACGGGGTGTCCTGGTGGAATACCAGCCGGCCGCTGCTGTGTGGGCGATCATCGTCCAGGCCGCGAAAGGCGAACAGCAGTTTGCCACTGTCCGGTTTCCATTCCAGTTTCAGTTGCACCGGGTTGCCGGGTGTAATCAGGTTGTTGAACTTGATGACTTCCAGGTGGCTGAGGGTACTGGGCAGCGAAAAGTGCTGCCGGCCAAAGCCTTCGGCCCAGTCGATTTGCACCACGCCGGGAAGCACTCCCTGCTGCGCAAAGTGGCCGCTGAACCAGGGCAGGTCGTGGGCGATAGGCAATGTCAGGGCGACGGTGTTACCTGTGTGTTCCTGCTGCGTTGGGGTCGGTAACAGGGACTGACTGTTACTGAAAAGAGCATGTAGCTGGGCCAGCGGGCGTTTGCCCTGGGCGGTTTCCGGCAAGCGTGTCACAAAGCGCCAGCGGCGAGGCAGGCCCACGGCATCCACGTGCGGGGCCAGGTGCGCGCGCAGGGCCTGACTGAGTGCGCGGCGCCCTTGCTCGGCCAGAATTTGATTGCCAGCAGCAGTCAATACCACGATGGCTCCCAGTCGCTGGTCGAGCTCAATGACCTCGGCCTCTGCTACCCATTCGGCGCTATTCAGAGCGCTGCGCAGGGCGTTGAGCGACAGACGTTTGCCTTCAATTTTCACGATGCTGTCCTTGCGGGGGCCGAGCCGGAAACGACCGTCGGGCTCTGCCTCTATCTGGTCGTCCAGCGGGCAGGGCTGGTCATCCGGCAGGTGGGGTGAGCACAGGGTGGTGGTGCCGTGTTCTGTCTGTAAACGGATGCCGGGTAAGGGTGTCCAGCTATCGTTTTCCGGTTGCTGGCGGCGCCAGGCGATGCCGCCGGTTTCGCTGGAGCCATAGACCTCGGTCACCGGTTGTCGGTGTTGTTGCGCCATCTGCAAGGCAATGTTGCGGGGCAGTGGGCCGCCGGAGGAAAAAATCGCCTGCAGCGGTGGGGTGTTTTGCCAGGGCAAGTCGTGGCGCAGCCGTTTCAGGTGCGCCGGGCTGGCCACCCAGACGGTGGGTTGCGACTGGGCGCGGGTGAGCAGGCTGAGCGGGTCTTGCAGTTGTTCGCTGACCAGTAGACGACCGCTGGCTAGGGGCCACAACAGCCGGAACAACAAACCATAGATGTGCTGGTGGCTGACGGTGCCGGCGAACATGGTGTCGGCGGTGAGCCGGTGGCCAAAGGCCTGTTCCAGGGTGTCCAGCTCATTGAGGAGCTGGCGATATTGTTTGTGAATCGCCTTGGGTTCGCCGCTGGAGCCGGAGGTGAAAATCACCAGTTCAGCTTCCGGGCGGGTGACGTCGAGTGCATAGCTGTTGCCGACGGGCAGGGCGGTGGGCGTTTGCCATTCGCCCAATAGCCCCTGGCAGTGATTGGCCAGCGCCGTTTCCGTGGCGGGTAAATTGTTGCCAGGCAGCCAGGCGCCGCGGCCGGTTTGCCACAGGGCCAGTAATGCCACCAGCGTCGGATAGGCATGGTTGTGGAATACCGCCCAGCGGTGTGCCGGGTGGAGGGCCAGCTGGCCACTCAGTGCCGCCACATCCGCACGTAGCTGTTCGCCCCGGATGGGCTGGTTCTGATGCCAGCCTATCAGGTGGTCATCGGCTAATTGGGGGAACAGGTGAGTGAGCGTCATCATGGTGGTGTCACAGGGCGGACTGTTTTCGAACATGGAGGCGCAGCAGGAATTCACCGCCGAACAGAAGCCCCATAAGCAGGTAACTGATCAGGCCGTTATACAGGGTCCAGGTGGCCAGGCTGCTGTACAGGGCGGTATAAGCGGCGATGCTGCCGTTGAGCACAAAAAAGCCACACCAAACCTGGGTCACTCGGCGAGTATAGTGCACGCCGCTGGGTGGCAGGTCTGGCTCTTTCAGGCGTGCCAGCCGCTCAATTAACGAGGGCGGAGACAGCAAGGTCCAGCTGAACAAGCCGAGCATGACCAGGTTCACCAGCACCGGATAGAGCCGCAGTGTGGTCAGGTCATCACGCCAGATGGCCACTGCGCTGAAGACCAGCAGCACCATGCCCACCGGCAGGAAGCGGCGTTGACGATCGGCCAGCAAACGCAGGCCGATAATGGCGGCCAGTGCGGCGGCCATGATGCGTGGCGAGACGTGCTGAAGGCCATAGTAAACCGCCAGTGGGTAAGTGACGGTGAGGGCGATCAGCAGTGTCAGCAGGGTGCCGCGCAGCATTCAGTCTTCCAGCAGTTTCTGTACGGCGATCACCACGTCATCGATGGTGCGCACGCTTTTGAAATCTTCCGGTTTTACCTTGCGGCCAGTGACTTCCTTGATTTTCACCACCAGGTCGACCGCGTCGATGCTGTCGATGTCCAGATCGTCATAGAGCTTGGCGTCCGGCTGGATTTGCTCGGCGTCCAGTTCAAACATGTCGACCAGAATGTCGCGCACCAGCGGAAAAATATCATCGTAGTTCTGCATGGCTATCACCGGTTCTCTTGTACAAAAGCCGCCAGCGCCTTGATGCTGGCAAAGTGCTGACGGGTTTCTTCGTTGTCCGCATCCATTTTGACGTCGTAGGTCTTGGCGATGGCCAGCCCCAGTTCCAGCGCGTCGATGGAGTCCAGCCCCAGGCCTTCGCCAAACAGCGGTGCCTCGCTGTCGATGTCTGCAGTGGTTATATCCTCAAGATCCAGTGTGCTGATAATCAGCGCCTTGAGTTCGTGTTCCAGGGTGTCGCTCATCGGCGTTGATCTCCTCGTTGAAGTACTGTTCCAGAAAACGGGTCAGGCGGCGTACCGCCAGTGGCGAGGCGCCGTCATTGTTGAACGGTGCCAGTGCGATATCGTCCTGCACTTGCAGGTCCATGGTGAAGCGCCGCTCCGGTATCCGGTACCAGGGCTCGGCTTTGGTCAGGGTAGTGGGGGTGCAGCGAATGGTTACCGGGGTCAGTCGGCAGTTGGCACGCAGGGCAATATTGGCAGTGCCGCGCTGAAACCGCAGGGGCTCCCCGGGGCGGGTGCGAGTGCCCTCCGGGAAGATCACCATGGTGCCGCCGGCGTTGAGCCAGTCGACGGCCTCGTTGATCATGGTTTCCGGGTCTTTGTTGCTGATAAATCCGGCGCCGGTGACCGGCCCCCAGGTAAAGGGGTTGTTGAACAGTTGGTGTTTGACGATGCAGTTGGCGTGGGGAATCCGGCTGATCAAGCAGACCACATCAATCAGACTGGGGTGGTTGGCAATCACCAGTTGCCCCGGCTGGTTCAGTTTATTTTCGCCCTGCACGTGAAGACGCATTACCCCGAGCGTTTGCATGAGCCAGATATGCAGACGAAAGGCGGTGTGGACAATGGCCTGCCCACGATGAGCCCGCTGTTGTGCGGAGCCTGGCAATAGCCGGCTCAGTGTCATTAGCAGAGCGATCACCAGCCCACCGATGCCGAAGCCTGCGAAGCTCAGGGCGGTGCTGATCAGACGCAGGCCTTTGGGGAGCCCCGGGGCGGGTTGTTGCTGGGTCTGATTCATAGCTGCTCCAACTGCCAGCCGGTGTGCGCGCCGGGCAGGGGAATATGCGTGTCGCCGCGGGCCAGGGCGCGGGCCAGCTGTGGTCCTTGCGCTACCGTGTCAGCGCTGGCCGGGCCGCGGCTGAGCCGAAAACGGGGGCCATTGCCTCCCAGCAGCAGAGCGATGGCCCAGGTAAAGGGTTCGCTGGCACAGTAAGGCTGATAGTAGTCCGGCAGCGGGCCATCGTAGATCAATACCAGCACTGGGCGGTCGTCTTCCTGCAGGCAGGCGGCTTCCAGCAGTGCCGTGCCCAGCCCCTCCTCGCCCAGTGCTACGCAGCTCACCGGTTGCTGGTTACCAAGGGCAATGCTCAGCTGGCCACCAATGGCATTATGGACTGACAGGCTGAAGGTGGCTGGGGACAGAGGTTCTTTGTCGGCCAGATTTTCCAGCAGAGTCTGGGTGCGTGCAATTTCGCCATGTCGGGACGCCAGCACCGTGGGCAATGCGCTCACGTCATGTTGCTGGGCAATCTCGTTGACCACATGGAAGACGCAGCGGGCCAGGGGAGACAGGCGTCGCCGTTGCAGGGCCGGTAACCAGCTGACATCCGGCTTGCCCTCACCGGCGGGGTGTTGCGGAGCCCAGCGAGCCCATTGTGACGGGCGGCTTACCCCTGGCGCCCAGGCGGCCCAGTGGCTCAGTGTGATGTTCAGTTCTGGCATGGTTCCCCGACTGCTCGCACCGGGCATCATGCCGGCCCGGTGAAATGAACGAGTAAAAGCAGATAGTTATAATGATTTTCGAGTGTCTGCTGTGCCCCGCATTGCCCGTTCCCTGGCGCTGGAGGCGACATTGCGCCCTCTGGCCGTATGGCAAATGGCCAGAGACGCTTGTCCAATGGGCGATTATACATACCCTTGTTCTTCTAGGCACACAGTCAGAATCCCGTTCAGCAGGCAGGTGAATATGAAAGTTCTTGTCCAGCGATGCCGTGAGGCGCAGGTGGTGGTAGCAGAAGAAACGGTGGGTGCCATCGGTTATGGGTCGTTGCTGCTGGTGGGTATCGAGAAAGGCGATGACGATGCCGCCATCAAGCGTATGGCCGAACGGGTGTTGAGTTACCGCCTGTTTAGTGATGAAGAGGGGAAAATGAATCGGGATATCCGGGATGTGCAGGGTGAGTTGCTGGTGGTGTCGCAATTTACTCTGGCTGCGGATACCCGTAAGGGGCGTCGCCCCAGTTTTAGCAGTGCCGCGGTGCCGGAGGAAGGGCGACGGCTTTACCTGCAATTTGTTGATGCATTGAAGGAAAAGGGCCTGCCGGTGGCCACGGGGGAGTTCGGGGCGGACATGCAGGTGCATCTGATAAACGATGGACCCGTGACATTTATGTTGTCGGTGTGACGGGCGTGCCGTTATATATATTGCAACGGCATACGCCTTGTTTATGATGAAACCAGCCGCAAAGAATGCGGCGGGGATGCAAGCGGTGTCGTAACGCTGGTTGTTTTTAGTGAGCACGCGCGCGGCTCCCCCTAGGATTCTTAATAAAGACTGGGAGATTTCAGGATGAAAAAGACACTTATCGCTGCCGCGCTGTTGGGCGCTTCTACATCTGCCATGGCTGTGGCACCAGGTGGTCCGGGCTGTGGTTGGGGCAATATGTTGTTTGAGGGCAAATCCGGGATGCCTATGCATTTGCTCGCCAGCTTTGTGAATGGCACCACTATGAACGCCACCTTTGGTATGACTACCGGTACTAACGGTTGTGACACCAGCGGCGCCTTGACTTACAGCGGCCAAAGCCTGCTGGGCATGACTGGCGTGATGGAAGAAGTGGCGCAGGATATGGCCACCGGTGAAGGCGAAGCCCTGACCGCGCTGTCTGTTTCCATGGGCATTCAGACTGAAGACCGTGCACGTTTCAATGCGCTGATGCATGAAAACTTCGCGGCGATTTTCCCGAACCAGGACGTGACTGCTGCTGAAGTGATGGCGAGCATCACTGACGTGATGAAACAGGATCAGGCGCTGTCCAAGTACCTGGCCTAATCAGCACAAAAGATCCATCAGAGCCCCGCTTTTGGCGGGGTTTTGTTTTTGGGGCCCTCTTTTCTGACACTTTTGTCGGCTTGTAATTGAGACGGATGAATCCGGATGCGCACTGGTCTTTTCTGTGTGCTGCTGTGCTGGTTTATGCCGGCGTTTGCTGCAACCCCTTCCCTGTCCGAACTGGCGGAAACGTCCCGCTGGCAGGCGTTATTGCATATCAATCCCGGTGCGACCCTGCGTGACAAGCATCAGAGTTATGTGGATGACGACACTTTTTTTCTCGCCGATTCCGGGAAGACCGATCCGTTAGCCGAGCTTGAGGCGACCGAGCGGGCTCTTCGTGCTACGGATTCCCCAGCGCGTTGCCGTTTTCCTGCGCGCTATCGTTTTCTGTCCGAGCACCTGGGGTGGCAGCACGAGGCACCCTTTTCACACTGCGATGACTACAACGAATGGCGCGGCGCGATTCATGCCAAACGCGCGGTGCTGGTTTTCCCCGCAGCCTATTTGAACAGCCCTTCGTCCATGTTCGGACATACCTTGCTAAGGCTGGATCAGGGCGAAGACAGCGCCGTCTGGTTGTCGTGGGCGGTAAACTTTGGCGCGGTTTCAACCGAAGCCGATAATTCTTTCTTCTATATGTATCGCGGTCTGGCGGGGGGCTACCCGGGTCGCTTTGCCCTTGTGCCCTATGTGCAGAAAATCCAGGAATATTCGCACATGGAAAACCGGGACATGTGGGAGTACACCCTGGATCTGGAACAATCGGAACTGGATTGGCTGATTGATCATCTGTGGGAACTGAAAGACATCAATTTTGATTACTACTTTTTTGATGAGAACTGCTCGTTTCGCCTGCTCGAGCTGGTAGAAGTGGCGCGTCCGGGATCCGAATTGCTCAGTGAATTGCGGTTTGCCGAAGTGCCGGTAAATACGGTGCGGGCACTGGATGAGCGCGACATCATTAGCAGCCGCCATTACCGGCCATCCAAATCCGTGGAGCTGGATAATCTGCGTAAACAGCTGGATGGCGCCCAGCAAAAAATGGCAAGGGCGCTGGCTGATAATCCTGACCTGGCCGAATCGCCGGCCTTCAAGTCTGAACCGGAAGAAACCCGGGCGATTATGGCGGCGGTGGCTTATCGCTACATCAGGCTGACTCATCGCAAGGAAGAGCGAACCCCGGAAGTGGCGAAAAAATCGTTTGCCCTGTTAACGCTGATGAACAGCCTGCCAGCCGCGCCGGTTCCGAAAACCGAGAACCCGGAGCCGCCGGAAAAAGGGCACGGTACTCAGATGTTGGGGGTGAGTGGCGGTCAGCGCGAAGGCGAGCTGGATTTCGGCGAGTTGACCTATCGGTTGACCTATCATGACTTGCTCGATAACCAATACGGCTTCCTCCGCGGTGCGCAGATCGAGGGGTTGGATATGACCCTGCGTAGCACCGAGTCCGGGCAGGTCAAACTGGAAGAGCTGGATGTGGTGAGCATCCGTTCGCTGGCACCGAGAAACCGCTTTATCAAGCCGCTGAGTTGGTACGTGGAAGGCGGGCTGGAGCGTGCCTGGGCGGGCCGGCGCCGGCTGGTGCGCTACATTCAGGGCGGCGCTGGCGGCAGCTGGCTGTGGGGGAACTGGCAGCCATATCTGTTAACCAGCGTGCGAATGGAGAATAATAGCGAGTTCGGCACCTTCCTGACCCCGGGGGCCGGTCTGGACGCGGGCATTTTGTATCACCGTGGCGACTGGCAGTGGCAGTTAGGCAGTGTGGGGCATTATTTCACCAACGATGAATATCGATCCTCCTCCCAGTTTGCGGTGCAGTGGGCAATGACCCGGCAGCACGGCTTGCGCGCTTCGCTGGAGCGCGAGAACCGGCGAGGTGGTTACGATGACGAGTTCAAACTCCAATGGCGATGGTATTACGATTAAGCGCAGCGTTGCTGCTGGGCCTGCTGCTGGCAGGGTGCAGTAAACTGTTTTTCTACCCCATGTCTCCGTGGATGCAGAACCCGGAAAACCAGGGGCTGCAGTACGAAGATATTGTACTGATACATCCGCGCGGCATGCGTATCCATGGTTGGTGGCTACCGGCCGCCGATGATGCGCCGGCCCGTGGCACGGTCTATTTCCTGCACGGCAATGCCCAGAATATCAGCACCCATCTGGCCAATGTGCAGTGGCTGCCGGCGCGGGGCTATAACGTCTTCCTGCTGGATTACCGGGGCTACGGCTTGTCGGAAGGCAAGCCGCGGCTGCCGGACGTTTTCGATGATGTGCAACTCGGGCTGGACTGGCTACGCCATGCCCAGCGCACGGACGGTGCGCCGCTGGTGGTGTTCGGGCAGAGCCTGGGGGCTTCCATGGCCGCCAGCGTATTGGGCGAAGAGGGCAATGCCGGGGCGGCAGATTGCGTGATTCTGGAGGCGGCGTTTGCCAGCTACCGGGATATCACCAGCGACGTGATGAAGCGTAGCTGGCTGCTGTGGCCGTTGCGCTGGATGGTGGTGCCCACCATGCCGGACCGTTCGCTGGACCCGGAGGAACGAGTGGCTGACATCGCGCCCACGCCCTTGCTGGTGATGCACAGTGAAGATGACCCGGTAATTCCCTACGCCCATGGCGAGCGGCTGTATGCCGCGGCGGCGCAACCCAAAACCTTCCAGAAGCTGCGTGGCGGACACACGGAAAGTACCCGGGACCCGGCGGTGCAGCAGCGCTTGGTGGATTTCATGCAGGACAATGATTGTGCTGCCGAGGTGACGAAAGCGGAAGAGGCGCCGGAGTCGTCTGCTGAGGGAGGGGGCGAGGAGCCGCCAGCGTTACCTGTGCCTGCGCCTATTTCTACGCCGGACAGTGGTTACCGGTTCTAGTGGGCTTTGTAGGTTGAGTTAGCTTTGGATGTCGGATTACGCCTTTAGGCTAATTCGACCTACGGATCTACGAATGTAGCGGCACAGAGAGCCTAAAGGCGTAATCCGACATTGGGCTGACGCCTCCCCCCCCCTGTTCAGGGGACGGCTTCAATCACCTAGGCGGGCGGATTCTCTGCCTGTTTCTTTACCATCCGGGCGGCGAGCAGGCCCATCTCGAACAAAAACCACATGGGAATCGCCAGCAACGTCTGGCTGATGATGTCCGGTGGTGTCAGCAACATACCAAGCACGAAGCAACCCACCACCACATAGGCGCGGGCCTTGCTCAGTTTTTCCACCGTGGTGGCCCCGGTGCTCACCAGTAGCACGATGGCAATGGGCAACTCGAACGCCAGCCCGAAGGCCAGGAACAGCGCCAGTACAAAATCCAGGTAGCTGCTGATGTCCGTGGTCACGGCCACCCCTTCCGGAGCGATGGCGGTGAAGAACTGGAACATCAACGGGAATACCACGAAATAGGCAAAGGCGGCGCCGCCATAGAACAGCAGGACGCTACTGGCCAGCAGCGGTATCGCCAATTTCTTTTCATGCTTGTACAAACCGGGAGCCACAAAGGCCCAGGCCTGGTGGAGAATAAACGGCATGGCGGCGAAGACGCTCAGGTACAGGGTCAGCTTGAACGGCGCCAGGAAGGGCGAGGCCACGCCGGTGGCAATCATGTTGGTGCCGGCGGGCATGGCGTCCATCAGCGGTTTGGCCACCAGGGTATAGAGCTCGCGGGAAAACGCGAACAGACACAGGAAGACGATAAAAATGACGAGCATGGCCTTGAGCAGGCGATTGCGCAGTTCCAGCAGGTGGGCAATCAGCGGCTGGCCGGCGTCGTTGCTGGCATCAGTCATTGCGGGTGGAGTCCTGGGGCTGGTCGTTGGTGCGCTGGCCGGCGTCGGCGTCATCCGCGTCCAGAGCGTCGCTATGGGGCTGTTCGCTGCGCGGTGCCCGTGAGCGGGCGATCTGTTCCGGGCTCAGCAGGCTGTCTTTGGCTTCGCGGATGCTGTCTTCATCCAGCCCCATCTGGCGCATCTGCTTTTCCATGCGCTCCTGCATGTCCTGGGTTACGGCTTCACGTTCCAGCTCGCTCTTCAGGTGGTTGAAGGTAGAGCGGGCACGACCGATCCAGTGGCCGAGGGTGCGGGCGACGGTGGGCAGTCGCTCCGGCCCCAGTACCACCAGGCCGATAATGAAGATCAGGGTGAGTTCGGCAAAGCCGATATCGAACATCGCAACCTCGGTTTAGCAGGATTTGGTCCGGACTGTGTCGCCGAAAAGGCGGCAGGAATCAGGCCTTGTCCTTTTCCTTGTTCTGTTCGCTTTTTTGCTCGGCTTGTTGCTCGTTATCAGGCTGTTCGTCGTCGGCCAGACGTTTCTGGTCCTGCTCGTCTTCGCCATCTTTCATGGCGCTCTTGAAGCCTTTCACCGCGCCGCCCAGATCACCGCCCATGTTGCGCAGTTTCTTGGTGCCGAACAACAGGACCACGATGGCTAGAAGAATCAGTAACTGCCAAATGCTGATGCCGGAAAACATGGCTTTCTCTCCGAAAAATTAAGGGCCGCGTTAATGTGCGTTAGTGTTTACCGCTACGTGCGGCTTTTTCATCATGGCCGGACAGGCCAAAACGTCGTTGTAATTCTGCCAGAACCTTGTCCGGGTGTTCGCCCAGTTTGGCCAACATCACCAGGGAGTGGAACCATAGATCCGCGGTTTCGCTGATAAGTGCCTGGTTGTCGCCACTGACTTCAGCATCCCGGGCCGCAAGAATGGTTTCCACCGCTTCTTCGCCGACTTTTTCCAGGATCTTGTTCAGGCCCTTGGCGTAGAGGCTGGCCACATAGGAGCTGTCCGGGTCCGCGCCCTTGCGCGATTCGAGTACCTGGTGCAGCTCGCTGAGTATCTCTGACATAGTGTATTCCTTATTGCCCGGGCCCGCAGGGAGCCCAGTTTATCAGGGTGCTGAAAGGGGCCATAGGCACTTTTTTCTTTGCCGTGCCCGCTGTCAGCGGCGCCAGCTCCAGCTTCCCAGGAGTACCGCGGCTCCGGCCAGTGCCCAGCTGTTGGGGTTAGCCAGCCACAGGGCGGCGCCAGCGCAACCGAGCCCGGTGAGGCCGGCAAACAGCTTGTGGCGATGGCGGACCAGTTGTTGTTCGAAACGGGCTTCCAGACGGTCCTGCTGGTAGGGCAGGTCGCGCAGGCTTTCCAGTCCGTCGCGGAGCAGGTCGGGCATGTCCGGGAGCTGGGCGGTCCATTCCGGCAGGCGATTCTGCAGTTTCTTCAGAGTGGCGCTGGGTCCGTATTCGGCCAGCATCCAGGCTTCCAGCAAGGGGCGCCCGGTGTTCCAGATATCCAGCTGCGGATAAATGCTGCGCCCCAGCCCTTCGATGTGAACCAGGGTTTTCATCAGCAGGATGTACTGCACCGGCATTTCGATATGGTAGGTGCGCGCCATATCAAACAGCTTCATTACCAGGGGCGCGAACTCCAGCTGGTCCAGTTGTGCGGAGCGAACCGGTTCGACAATGTCGATCACTGCCCGCTCAAAGCGGGGGCGATCGATGGGGGTGGTGTTCCAGCCGGCACGGATCACCGCATCGACCAGGGTGCTGTAGTCTTCGCGCATGACCGCCAGCACCATGCGCCCGAGGATGTTCAGGTCGTCCTTGGACAGGCGCCCGGCGATGGCGGCGTCCACGGCCATGTACTGGGGCGACTCCGGGTGTTCAGGATTAACGAAAATATTGCCCGGGTGCATGTCCGCATGGAAGAAGTTGAAGCGGAAGACCTGGGCGAAGAAGATTTCCACGCCGCGCTCGGCCAGCACTTTCGGGTCGATGCCGGCGGCCTTGATGCGCTCGATATCGTTCACCGGAATACCATGGATGCGATCCATGATGATCACGGTGGGGCTGGACAGCTCAAGATGAATGGCAGGAATGTGCAGCAGCGGACTGAACAGAAAATGCCGGCGCATGGTTTCGCTGTTGCGCGCTTCGGCGGCCAGATCCAGTTCGCCGAGGATGATGTCCCGGTAGTCCTGTACCACCCGGGCCGGGCGGAAATAACGGGCATCACGCCACAGGCGTTCCAGCCATCGGGCACCGAAAGCCATCACCTTCAGATCCCGTTCCACCACCGGGCGAATGGTGGGGCGCAGCACCTTGGCCACGACTTGTTGGCCGTTGTGCAGGGTGCCGGCATGGACCTGTGCCACGGAGGCGGCGGCCATGGGGGTGCTGTCGAAGTCGCGGAACACCTCGTCAAAAGGCTGCGGCAGGCTGGCTTCCACTAGTGCTTTTGCCTGCTCGCCATCGAAGGGGGCGACCTGATCCTGCAGGCGGGCGAGGGCGGCGGTCCACTCCGGGGGCAGCATGTCCTGTCGGGTGGCCAGCAGCTGGCCGAATTTGATGAAGATCGGGCCCAGCCGTTCCAGTGCTTTCTGCAGGCGTTCGCCTTCGCTCAGCTCGCCGGTGCCGAGCCAGCTGGCGGGCATCAGGTACTGCAGAATCAGCAAAAGGCCACGCGCCGGGTGGCTGGGCAGCAGGGATATCAGCCGGTAGCGGCAGATCACATGGATCACCACCAGTATGCGGGTAATCGGTGGCATCAGTGTGGTGCGCTCCCGGAATCCTGTGGCGATGAGGGCGAAGAGGATGATGCGGACGGCGCGCGGGTTTTAAGCCGCTGAATGCGGGCATCCAGACGATCCACGTCCATGCGCAGTTCATCCACGTCCTGACCGAATTCATAAACGTCACGGCGGCTGGGAATCAGCCCGGATTCGTTGCCCACATAATCGCCCAGTTGTTCGGTGAGGCGGGTGGCAGCTTGCTTCGCCCAGCCGAACAGGCGCCGCGCGCTGTAATCCAGTTGCTGGGCTAGCTCGGAGCCGGTGACAGGTTCCAGAATGGCGCCCCAGTCGATCTGCAGGTCGTTGGCGATCTGCTGTAACTCCTGCAGAAAATCGCGGTTGCCGGTGATGTCCACGGGGCCACCGATCACGCCGGGGCGGGTTTTCCAGTTCAGCAGCAGGGAGGCCAGGTCCATGGGGCTGCCTGTCACTGCCACGTCCGGGGTGGCGTCGCTGCGGTGGTAGAGCTCCACACCGTCTTCCACGATCAGCCCGTAGATAGCCATGGGCGGCAATGTCACCTCAATGGCGATGAGTCGCCCGGCATGTACGGCCAGACGATCGGCGCTGGCTGGATCGGAACGCAGGGCGGTGTTGATGGCTCGTTCCACGGTGGCCAGGGCAGTGGTGGACAGCAGGCCGGGGGAGCGTGACTGGTCTTTCAGGCTCAAAACTTGAATCCTCTGTGCAGTGCCACGATGCCGCCGATCATGTTGAAGTATTCGGTGCGGGCAAAGCCGGCGGTGTCCATCATGCCCTGCAGGGTGTCCTGATCCGGGTGCATGCGAATGGATTCCGCCAGGTACTGGTAGCTGTCGGCGTCGTTGACGATGAGCTTGCCCAGTTTGGGCCAGACGGCAAAGGAGTAGGTGTCGTAGGCCTTGGCCAGATGTTTGTTGGTGGGCGTGGAGAACTCCAGCACCAGCAGGCGGCCGCCGGGTTTCAGCACTCGCAACATGGAGCGCAGGGCCGCGTCCTTGTCGGTGATATTACGCAGGCCGAAGGCAATGGTGATGCAGTGGAAACTGTTGTCTTCAAAGGGCAGGCATTCGCCGTTCACCTGGGTGACCTGGGTGTTGTGGCTGCAGCCGGCATCGAACAGACGGTCGCGGCCTACGTCGAGCATGGCGTCGTTGATGTCCGCCAGTACTACCTGGCCGGTTTCGCCCACCAGCCGGGAAAATTTGATGGCCAGGTCGCCGGTGCCGCCTGCCAGGTCGAGCACCTTGTGGCCCGGTCGAATGCCGGCCAGCTCGATGGTCATGCGCTTGAGAATGCGATGGCTGCCCATGGAAATCAGGTCATTCATCACATCATATTTGCCCGCCACCGAGCGGAATACACCGGCCACTTTTTGCTGTTTTTCCTGCCATGGCACCTGTTGGTAGCCGAAGTGTGTGACCTTGCTGTCGTCGGACATATCAATTCTCGAAAGGCGATGGGTGACAGGCGAAAACCTTTTCCATGATGGTGTCTTCCCGGGCGGCCAGCTGCTCCAGCAGCAAACCAACGCTGGGGACGGGTTTCATCACCCGGAAACTGCGATCCATGAAATCATACAGGTTCGCAAAGCCCGCCGCATGGGCCGGTTTGCGAACCATTCTGAAGGTGGCGTGGAGCATCCGCGAGCGGATATAGCGATCCAGTCGATGCCCCAGTTCGGCCACCAGTTGCAGCTGCCGTTGGCGGTCGTCGTGATGGCTCGGCTGGCGGAATCCCGCTAGATAGATGGCTTCATCGATGGGCTGATCAAGCTGATCGCCGAGGATGTCGGTGACCGCTTCGTCCAGTTCCTGGGTAAGGATGGCCGCTTCCAGTGCGGCGGCAGAGGTGGCCATGACCTTGTCGGGCAGCAGCTTCATGGCCTTGGGCAGAGCGCGGCGGATTTCCCGCGCCACCGGCAGCAGCTCGCGGCCACCGTAGACTTCGTCCAACAGGAAGCGGATACCCTCGGCGGTGACCGGGTCATCGAGAAGGTGGGCATGGGTGTGCCTGAGACGCTCGCCTTGCCAGTCTTGCAGCCGACGCAGTCGCGCCACAAAGACAGTATCGTCGCCGTGCTGGCGCAGGGCAAAAAAGCGTTCGAGATAGTGTTGCAGTTGTTCGCCGGCGGTCATGGTGTTCCCTCCGGCGGGGATAATAGCAAAGTGAGGGGCAGGCAGGCACCACGCATCACGCTGGCACGCAAAAGCGTGGTGCGTGCAGCGTGAGGCGTGCTTGCATTTATTTACAGAATATACCGGCTCAGGTCTTCGTCGTCGGCCAGTTCGCCCAGGTAGCGATCCACGGCTTCGGCGTCCAGTACCAATGGCTTGTCGTGGTACTGGGTGGCCAGGGAATCGGCGTCGAAGCTGATTTCTTCCAGCAGTTTTTCCAGCACCGTGTGCAGACGGCGGGCGCCGATGTTTTCGGTGCGCTCGTTGACCTGCCAGGCCACTTCCGCAATGCGGCGGATGCAGTCGTCGGTGATCTCCAGGTTCAGGCCTTCGGTTTCCAGCAGCGCCTTGTATTGCTCGGTGAGCGAGCATTTGGGTTCGGTGAGAATGCGCTGGAAATCGTCCGGGCTCAGCGGGCTCAACTCCACGCGAATCGGCAGGCGGCCCTGCAGTTCGGGGATCAGGTCGCTGGGGCGAGACAGGTGGAAGGCGCCGGAGGCGATAAACAGAATGTGATCGGTTTTCACCATGCCGTACTTGGTGGAGACGGTGGAGCCCTCGATCAGCGGCAGCAGATCGCGCTGTACCCCTTCGCGGGACACGTCGGTGCCGCCGCCTTCGCCGCGCTTGGCGACCTTGTCGATTTCATCGATGAAGACGATGCCGTTGTTCTCCACCACGTCGATGGCCTGCACTTTCAGCTCGTCTTCATTGACGAAACGGGCGGCTTCTTCGTCGCGGATCAGGCGGTAGGCTTCGCGCACCTTGAGTTTCTGGCTCTTGCGTTGCTGGTTGCCGCCCATCTTGGAAAACATTTGCTGCAACTGGCTGGTCATCTCTTCCATGCCGGGGGGCGCCATGATGTCGACGCCGGCGGGCTGGCTGGCCACGTCCACGTCGATTTCCTTGTCGTCCAGCTCCCCTTCACGCAGTTTCTTGCGAAAGATCTGACGGGTTTTGCTGTCGGTGTTGTCGTTGGTGCTGCCGTCTTCTGCGCGTGCGGCGGGAAGCAGGGCGTCGAGGATGCGCTCTTCGGCGGCATCATCGGCCTGGCTGCCCACACGGGCGATTTCCTTGTCGCGCAGCAGTTTGATGGCCATTTCCATCAGGTCGCGGATGATGGATTCCACATCGCGGCCCACATAGCCCACTTCGGTGAACTTGGTGGCTTCCACCTTGATAAAGGGCGCGTCGGCCAGTTTGGCCAGACGGCGGGCGATTTCGGTTTTGCCCACCCCGGTGGGGCCAATCATCAGAATGTTCTTGGGAGCCACTTCCGCGCGCATTTCGGCGGGCAGCTGCATGCGGCGCCAGCGGGTACGCAGCGCCAGAGCAACGGCTTTCTTGGCCGCGTCCTGACCGACGATGTGGCGATTGAGTTCGGAAACAATGTCTTTGGGTGTCAGGGAAGCCATGATTAACCGTCCAGCTCTTCGAAGGTGTGGTTGTGATTGGTGTAAATACAGATGTCGCCGGCAATGGTGAGCGCCTTGGCGACGATATCGCGGGCCGGCAGGTCGGTATTATCCAGCAGGGCGGTGGCCGCGGATTGAGCAAAGGGGCCGCCGGAGCCGATGGCGATAAGGCCATCTTTTTCTGGCTCGATCACGTCACCGTTGCCGGTGATGATCAGCGAGCTTTCCTTGTCGGCTACCGCCAGCAGGGCTTCGAGGCGGCGCAGGGCACGGTCGGTGCGCCAGTCCTTGGCCAGCTCCACGGCGGCGCGCACCAAATGCCCCTGATGCTTTTCCAGCTGGGCTTCGAAACGTTCAAACAGGGTAAAGGCGTCGGCGGTGCCGCCGGCGAAACCGGCAATCACCTTGCCGTGAAAAAGCCGACGAACCTTGCGGGCGTTGCCCTTCATGACAGTGTTGCCCAGGCTGACCTGGCCATCGCCGCCGATGACGACGTTGTTGCCTCGGCGAACAGAAACAATGGTAGTGCCGCGATACTGCTCCACGGTAATTCTCCTTTTTACGCGTAGAGAAGGAGGTATGGGCGCAGGTGGGGGATTTCAAGGAGGAAAAGCAGGATGCCTGATGCCCGACGCCAGACGGGGTTACGTCCGGCATTGGGCGTTATGCATCAGGCGTTTTATTTTTTCATCTTGATCGGCAGGGTCTCGATGCCGTTGCCGGCCAGTTGGTCCTGGGCGCGGTGCATGGCGTTGAGGTTGTTGTAGGGGCCGATCATGACCCGGTGCCAGCTGTCGCCGCTGTCCAGATTGACCGACTGAATGCTGGCCTCGAAGCCTTTCAGGATCAGTTCGGCCCGGCGGCGGTCCGCATCTTCGTTGCGGCGGAAGCTGCCGGCCTGTAGCAGGTACTTTTCGTTGTTGCGGATGCTGGTTTCCGGCTTGCGGGTATTGGCCGGTTTGGTGGTGTCCGGTTTGCGGGTGGAGGTGTTGCCGCTGTCGGTTTCGTTCTGCGGCACGATCACTTCCATCTTCGGCAGCACCGCGTAGAAATCGAACTGGGGTGAATCCTCCCCGGGTTCGTTCTTGGGTTCTGTTTTGGGTTCGGGCTTTGCTTGAGCCGGTTTGCCGTTGCTGCTGGCCACCGGCGTGCTGCCGCCCTGCTGCATCTGGGTTTTGCCCAGGTGGAACAGGAAGGCCACAAACAGGCCAACCATCAAGCCGGTAAACAGCCATACCCAGCCTGGCACCTGGCGCTGGGTTTTCTTCTTGCGGGCGGGGCCGCGGCTGGCGCCGCGCCGGGTGTTCTTCGCCATTACATGCGCTCCAGTGGGCTCAGGCCCAGCAGTTCCATGCCGTGTTTGAGGGTGCGTGCGGTGAGGGCGGCGAGCTTCAGGCGGCTGTTACGGATGCCTTCGTCTTCACTGCTGAGGATCGGGCAGTGCTCGTAGAAACTGGAAAATAGTCCGGCCACATCGTACAGGTAAGCGCTGAGCAAGTGCGGCTGGCCCTTGTCTGCCACGTTCTGAAGGACTTCAGCAAATTGCACCAGCCGTGCGGCGAGGGCCTGTTCTGCTTCTTCGTTGAGCAGGAAGTCACCGCTCACACTGGCCATGTCGCGTTCGGCCTTGCGGAATACGCTGGCCACACGGGTGTAGGCGTACAACAGGTAAGGCGCGGTGTTGCCTTCAAGGCTGAGCATCTGTTCGAAGTTGAAGATGTAGTCGCTGCTGCGGTTCTTCGACAGGTCGGCGTATTTCACTGCGCCGATGCCCACCGAGCGGGCGATGGTGCGTAGTTCGTCCTCATCCAGCTGCGGGTTCTTTTCCTGCACCAGCGCAAAGGCCCGTTGCTCGGCTTCGTCCAACAGATCCACCAGTTTGACGGTGCCGCCGTCGCGGGTCTTGAACGGGCGCCCATCCGGGCCGTTCATGGTGCCAAAGCCCATGTGCGCCAGTTCGGTCTGTTCAGGCACAAAGCCGGCCAGTTTGGCCAGGGTGAACATTTGCTGGAAATGCAGTGCCTGGCGCTGATCGACAAAGTAGAGCATGCGATCGGCCTGCAGGGTGCCGGCGCGGTAACGCAGGGCGGCCAGGTCGCTGGTGGCGTAGAGGTAACCGCCGTCGGCTTTACGCACGATGACGGGCAGTGGTTCGCCTTCCTTGTTCTTGAAGGCGTCCATGAAGACGCACTGGGCGCCCTGGCTTTCACTGAGCAGGCCTTTGCTGTCCAGGTCGGCGACGACCTGGGCCAGGTCATCGTTGTAGGCGCTTTCGCCGCGCACGTCCGAAGGGGTCAGGCTGACGCCGAGGCGGTCGTAAATGGCCTGGCAGTGGCTCAGGGATACCTGGTTGAATTCTGCCCACAGGCTCAGGCAGTAATCGTCACCGGACTGCAGTTTTACCACCAGGGCGCGGGCGCGGTCGGCGAAGGTATCGGATTCGTCGAAGCGTTGTTTGGCGGCCCGGTAAAAGGTTTCCAGGTTGGCCAGCTCGCGGCTTAGCTCACGCTCGCCTTCTTCGGCTTTCTGTTCTTCCAGATAGGCCAGCAGCATGCCGAACTGGGTGCCCCAGTCGCCCACGTGGTTCTGGCGAATCACGGTGTGGCCGAGAAATTCCAGGGTACGCACCACGGCGTCGCCGATGATGGTGGAGCGCAGGTGGCCCACGTGCATTTCTTTGGCCAGGTTGGGCGAGGAGTAGTCCACCATCACAGTCTGGGGCTGCTCTGGCCGGTCAATGCCGAGGAAATCGCCGGTCAGGGCGGATTCCAGCAAGCCGGTGAGCCAGTCGTCTGCCTGGAAGAAATTGATAAAGCCGGGCCCGGCAATGTCCACCTTGGCCACGGCGCTGTCGCCGGGCAGGGCGGCGATCAGCTTTTCTGCCAGATCGCGGGGCTTCATGCCGGCGGGTTTGGCCAGCATCAGCGCGATGTTGGTGGCAAAGTCGCCGTGGCTCTTGTCCTTGGTGCGGTCGATCTGCACCGGACGCTTGGCGTCAGCGGGCAGGGTGCCGTCGTCGATCAGGGTATCCAGGGCGCTTTCAATAAGGGGTATCAGGCGTTCTTTCATGACATTCTTTTGTGGAGGGCTCTGGGCCGTTTGACTGGCCGGCGATTGTACGGGAAAAGGCGAAGATACGCAGCAGGCTTCACGCAACACGCACCATGCGGGGCTCCGGTGTGTGGCATTAAGCGTGCTGCGTGCGGCGTCGTCACAGCATATCAATGGGATCAACGTCCAGGTGCCAGCGGCACTGGCGGCCCTCGGGGAGTTTGCGGGCCTGCTCCAGGATCAGGTTCAGCGCCTGGTGTAGTGGCGCTCGCTGGGCGCATTGCAGCAGCAGCTGGGTGCGGAAGCGCCCGGCGCGTTTTTCCATGGGGGCCGGGATTGGGCCGAGAATGTGGACGTCGGGCGGCACGGCAATGGTGCTGAGTTGCTGCAGGAAGTTCATGGCAGTGCTCATGGCCATGGCTTCGCAGCGGAACAGGGCCAGGTGACCGTGGGGGGGCAGGCCGGCCATCTGCCTTTCTTCCAGCAAGGTGGTGGCCAGTTGTGGGTAGTCGCCACTGGCGGCAAGTTGCAGCAGGTGATGGTCCGGGTGGCGGCTTTGCAGGATGACCCGGCCCTGGCCTTCGCGCCCGCTGCGCCCGGCTACCTGCAATAGTAGCTGGGCGGCTTGTTCCGGGCCGCGGAAGTCGGCGCTGAGAAAGCCCGCGTCCATGTCCAGAATCACTACCAGTGTCAGCTTGGGGAAGTGGTGTCCCTTGGCCAGCATCTGGGTGCCGACCATGACGGCGGGTTCGCCTTTCTGGATCTGCGCCAGATGTGCATCCAGGGCGCCTTTGCGGCGGGTGGCGTCCCGGTCGATGCGAATCACCGGCACCGGCAGGGATTGTTCCAGCAGTTCGGTGAGCTTTTCGGTGCCGCTGCCGGCTTCCTGGATGGCGCTGGAGCCGCAGTCCGGGCAGCGGCTGGGGACGCGCTGTTGATAGCCGCAGTGATGACAGCGCAGGGCGCGGTCGCTGCGATGCCAGGTAAGAAAGCTGTCGCAGCGTTTGCATTCCGCCTGCCAGCCGCAGTCGTGGCAGAGAATCATCGGTGCGTAGCCGCGGCGGTTGATGAACACCAGTCCCTGATTGCCGGCCTCCACGCATTGTTTCAGTGCCTCCAGTGACAGGGGCAGTAGTGGGTTGCCCGGGGCGGCCAGCCGGGCATCGACGACCTCAATGGGTGGGCGGCTCTGGTCGGTGGCCCGCTGGGATAGCTTGAGCCACTGGAAACGGCCTTCCCGGGCCAGGTGCAGGGTTTCCAGGGCCGGGGTGGCGCTGCCCAGAATGACCGGGATGTTTAGCTGCTGGGCGCGCCAGGTGGCCAGGTCCCGGGCGTGGTAGCGAAAGCCGTCCTGCTGTTTCAGGGAGCTGTCGTGGGCTTCGTCCACGATGATCAGGGCGGGATTGAGCATGGGGGTAAAGATGGCGGAGCGGGTACCGATGATGATGCGCGCCTGGCCTTCCCGGGCCGCCAGCCAGTTATCCAGCCGTTCCCGGTCGGTGAGCCCGGAGTGCAGGGTGACCACCGGGACGGCGAAACGCTGCTTGAAGCGTTGTACGGTCTGCGGGGTCAGGCCGATTTCTGGCACCAGCACCATGACTTGCTTGCCGGCGGCCAGCAGTGGCGCCATGGCTTGCAGGTAGACTTCCGTTTTGCCGCTGCCGGTGATGCCGTCGAGCAGGAAAGGGGTGAAGTTGTCAGCGTCCTGAATCGCCTGAATGGCGGCGCGTTGCTCGGCGTTGGCCGCCAGCGGGGCCTGGGCCAGGGTGTCTTTGGCTACGCCGGGGCGGGCATCAACCTGGATTTGCTCGGCCCAGCCCTTGTCGCGCAGGCTGGCCAGGGCGGAGGGGCTTACCTCCAGCGCTGCCAGCATGGCGCTGCTCAGTCCCTTGGGGTGGTCACGCAGGGTGTGCAGGGCGTCCCGCTGGCGGGGGGCGCGGCTGACCTGGTCGTCGCTGACGTGTTGCCCGCGTTCGGTGATCTGCCAGCGTTTTTCCAGGCTGGCCTGGGCCTCATTGCCCTGGCGTAACAGGGTGGGCAGGGCGTAATTGAGCACTTCACCCAGCGGGTGATGGTAATAGCGGGCCGCGCGCTCGCAGAGTTGGTAGAGCTCGTCGGGCATCACCGGTTCGTCGTCGAGTACCGCCTGCACAGGCTTGAGTTTCGGGTAATCACTGGGGGCGTGGCCGTGTACGAGGCCGACCAGGGTGCGTCGACCAAAGGGGACTTTGACCCGGCTGCCCCGGGGGGGCACCACGGTGCCGTGCAGAACATAGTCAAAACACCCGGGCAGGGGCACGGGCAGGGCAATTTGCAGGGTGTTTTTCGGTGACACGGAATTTCCTGGAGCCAGCGGCGGCTTTGCGCTTGCGGAATGGGGACAAGCTGTTATGATTCGCCTTCTTTTTCCCAGGCGCAAGCCGTGTGGTGCCTGTCGTAGAGGCCGGTAGCGACACAAAATGGAGCTTAGCAATGAAACCAGAGATTCATCCCGATTACCAGACAGCGACCTATTCCTGTAGCTGTGGCAACGTTATCGAGTCCCGTTCCACCAAGGGTGGCGCCATGGACCTGGACGTTTGTTCTGCCTGTCACCCGTTCTACACTGGCAAGCAGAAGCAGGCCGACAGCGGTGGCCAGATCGACAAGTTCAAGCAGCGCTTTGGCATGATGCGCAGCAAGAAGGACTGATACGGCGTCTTCACAGCGCCTATTGTAAAAAGCACCCTGCCGGGTGCTTTTTACGTTAAGTACTTGCGTACACACTGTATATCCCAACTAGGGAAGCGGAGACCAGCATGTCCGAGGATTTAAAAGCGGCGGCCCTGGAATACCACGCCAAACCGCGGCCAGGGAAAATCAGCGTCGAGGTGACCAAGCCGGCGGCGACCAGTCGAGATCTGAGCCTGGCGTACAGCCCGGGTGTGGCGGAGCCGGTGCGTGAAATCGCCCGGGAGCCGGAGCTGGCTTACCGCTTTACCTCCAAGGGCAACCTGGTGGCGGTTATCAGCGATGGCACCGCGATTCTCGGCCTGGGTAATCTGGGCGCGCTGGCCTCCAAGCCGGTGATGGAAGGCAAGGGGATTCTGTTCAAGCTGTTTGCTGGTATCGATGTGTTCGATATCGAGGTGGACGCAGAAGATTCCCAGGCTTTTATCGATACGGTGATGCGTATCCATCGCACCTTTGGTGGTATCAATCTGGAAGATATCCGTGCGCCGGAATGTTTCGAGATCGAGCGGATCCTCAAAGAGCAGTGTGAAGTGCCGGTGTTTCATGATGACCAGCACGGTACCGCCATTGTGGTGGGTGCCGGCCTGATTAACGCGCTGGAAATCCAGAACAAGCATATCGAAGATATCAAGGTCGTTTGCGTGGGTGCCGGTGCGGCCGGTGTGGCGTCCGTGCGCCTGCTGATCGAAATGGGCGCGCGCAAGGAAAATATCCTGGTGCTGGACCGCAAGGGCGTAATCCACAGCCGTCGCGATGACCTGAATCAGTACAAGGCGGCGCTGGCCAACGATACTGACAAGCGAACCCTGGATGATGCGGTAGACGGTGCGGATGTCTTTATCGGGGTTTCTGGCCCTGACATGCTCACGCCGGAGATGGTCAAGAAGATGGCGCCCAAGCCGATCATTTTCGCGCTGGCCAACCCGGATCCGGAAATTCGCCCGGAGGTGGCCAAGGCGGCGCGTTCGGATGCGATTGTGGCCACCGGTCGTTCGGATTTCCCCAATCAGGTGAACAATGTGCTGTGTTTCCCGTACATGTTCCGTGGGGCGCTGGATGTGCGTTCTACCTCCATTACTGAAGAAATGAAGATCGCCGCGGTGCATGCCATCGCCGAGCTGGTGCGTACCGCCCCTCCGCAGGAGGTGCTGGATGCCTACGGCGGTGAGCCGCTGACCTTTGGGCCGGAATACATTATTCCCAAGCCGAATGACCCGCGCCTGCTGGGCAAGGTGTCTGCGGCTGTGGCGCAGGCGGCAGTGGATTGCGGTGTGGCCCGTAAGGGGTACCCATCGCACTACCCGCTGAGCTCACTGGACGAGATCTTTCCGGAGTTGTAATGACGCCGGACGCCGGATGCGAAATGCCTGACGCATAAAAAAACCGCCCTCGAGGGGCGGTTTTTTTATGCCTTTGCGTCGGGCATCAGGCATTGGGCGTTATGCTCCCAGTGTCAAAATATCTGCTCCGGTGCGCTGTGTCCGTCCGGAGTTCGTGCCGGTTCCATGTTGGGTACTTGGCTTTCAATAAAGTACTCGCGAATGGAGTCCGGGTTCTCGGGGCGGGCCAGCAAGCCGCTGTCCGGGTCGATACGCACGGTGGCGATGCCGGAGGGTTGCTCCAGCTGGCGGTCGGGGACGCCTTCCAGTGCCGGTCCCATGTAATCCATCCAGATGGGCAGGGCGGCCTTGCCGCCATACTCACCCCAGCCCAGAGAGGCGGGATTGTCGAAGCCGACCCAGACGGTGGCGACCAGGTCCGGCGAGTAGCCGGAGAACCAGGCGTCCACCTGGTCGTTGGTGGTCCCGGTCTTGCCGGCCAGATCCCGGCGGCCCAGGCCGTTGGCCTGGTGGCCGGTGCCACGGCGCACCACGTCTTGCAGTATGGAGTTCATCAGCCAGGCAATGCGGGCGTCGATTACGCGCGGGGCCATGACTGGCGGGGGTTGGCGGGTCTGGTTGGTGCTGTTATCGCTGTCGCTGTTGTCTGTATCAGCATTGTCGATTCCGGCGATGTCGCTCTGGTCGTCGATGTTGGTTTGCGGCGGCTGGCAGGGGCTTTCGCAGAAAATAACCTCAGGGGCTTTCCAGAGTACGTCCCCGTTGTCCTTTTCGATCTGCACGACACTCCAGGGGGTGACCCGGTAGCCGCCGTTGGCGAAGATGCTGTAGGCCGACGCGATGTCCATGGGGGTAACGCTGGCGCTGCCCAGTGCCAGGGACAGATCGCGCTGGAAGGTGTCCGCAGGCAGGCCGAAGCGCTTCAGGGTGCCCATGGCCTGGCTGATGCCGACCTGGCGCAGGATGCGGATGGAAACCAGGTTCAGCGAGCGGTACAGGGCTTCGCGCATGCGAGTGGGGCCATAAAATTTGCCGCTGGCACCGGTGGGGCGCCAGGCGGTTTCCAGCTTGTCGTCGTCAAAGACCACCGGGGCATCGTTGATGATGGAGGCCGGGGTGAAGCCGTTTTCCATGGCTGAGGTATAGATGAACGGTTTGAACACGGAGCCGGCCTGGCGCTCGCTCTGTACGGCCCGGTTGAAGTTGGAGGTAGAGAAGCTGTAGCCCCCTTGCAGAGCCACGATGGCGCCGCTGGATGGGTCCAGCGAGATCAGGGCGGACTGTGCCTTGGGTAGCTGGGCCAGGCGCCAGTGACGCTCGTCACCACTGCCGGCGGGGCGGACGTAGATGACGTCCCCTTTGCTGAGGACGTCGCCGGCCCGGGTGGGCTCCTTGCCCACGTATTTGTTGTTGAGCTGGGGGCGGGCCCAGCGAATATCATTCCAGGCAAGCGGGCTGCGCTTGCCGTCCCGGAACAGGATTTCCGCGTCCTTGTCTCCCACGGCGGTAACGATAGCTGGCTGCAGGGGGCCGATGCGGCGCTGGTCCTTGATGCGTTCCGCCCAGGCGGCGACATCCGGGTCCAGGCCGGTGATGGTTTTTTCCAGTTCCGCCTCCTCGGCAACGACGGGTTTGTCGGTGCTGTCTTCCGGTGGCTTTTCGCTGTCCGCGTCGGAGGGCGAGGGCAGGGCCGGGGCGTCGCTGATGTCCAGTTGTGCCAGTGGGCCGCGATAGCCGTGGCGCTCGTCATAACTGTGCAGGCCGTTGCGCAGGGCGTTGACCGCAGCCTGCTGGCGCTTGCTGTCTACCGTGGTGATGATGCGGATGCCGTCGGTGTAGATGTTGGCGTCCACCAGTTCCATAGCCTGCAAGCGGGCCATTTCGCCCAGATAGGCGGCGTCCACCTCTGGTGAGGCGGCATGGAAGCGGGCGCTGACTGGTGCTGCCTGGGCCAGCTCGCGCTGCTCGGCGGTGAGGGCGCCGGTCTCTTCCATGCGATGCAGAATCCAGTTGCGTCGCACCTGGGCGCGCTGGGGGTTGGTGATCGGGTTATAGGCCGAAGGGGCTTTCGGTAGCCCGGCAATCATGGCCCATTGGGGCAGGCTGAGTTCGCCCACGGACTTGCCGTAATAGACCTGGGAGGCCGCTTCGGCGCCGTACGCTCGGTGCCCCAGGTAGATCTTGTTTAGATAAAGCTCAAGGATTTCCTCCTTGCTGAGGACCCGTTCAATCTGGATGGCGAGCACGATTTCGTTGAATTTGCGCAGAAAACGCTGCTCCCGGTCCAGGAAGAAGTTGCGGGCCACCTGCATGGTGATGGTGGAGCCCCCGGAGCGGATCTCTCGGTAGCGGGCCAATTCCACAAAGGCGCGCAGCAGGCCTTTCAGGTCCACGCCGTTGTGGCGAAAGAAGCGTTCATCTTCCGCCGCCAGTACCGCCTGGATCAGCGGTTCCGGCAGTTCGTCGTAAGTGACTGGCTGACGGCGTTTCTCCCCGTATTCTGCGATCAGCTTCATATCGCGGCTGTAGATGCGCAGGGGGATCTGGTATTCCACCTCGCGAATCTGGCTTGCCGGGGGCAGCTGGGGAGCCAGATAGAGGTAGCAGGCGGCGAGGGCTGTCAGGCCGCCACCGGCGCCGGCAATAAGGAGTAACAGCAGGTATCGGATCCAGGAGGGTAAACGCATGTTTTCGGCAACTACTGGCTGGGATCGGTAGAAAGGCCTAGCCGGCCCGTGAAGTGGGTCATTATATGGTGGAATGCTTGTTGTGATCTAATATCTGTTCTGCTATTACTAACTCCTAAAGTAATTCGACATAAAAAACGTGTAAGTGTATCTTTAGCAAGAAAAAACACTTCAATAATAACCAGACGGGACGACGACAGTGCTGCCTTTCCTCAGAAAAAAGGCCCAGACACTACTGGGGATCGACATCAGCTCCACGGCGGTCAAGCTGCTGGAACTGTCCAAATCAGGGGGCCGCTACAAGGTCGAGAGCTATGGGGTTGAACCCCTGCCGGCCAATGCGGTTGTCGAGAAAAACATCAGCGACGTGGAAGGTGTGGGCGATGCCATTGCCCGCCTGGTCAGCCGTGCGCGCCCCGGGGTGAAAACCGCGGCGGTGGCGGTGTCCGGTTCCGCGGTGATCACCAAACTCATCGAAATGGATGCGGATCTGGACGAGGATGCATTGGAAATGCAGCTCAAGTCCGAGGCCGACCAGTATATCCCCTACCCCATGGATGAAGTTCGCATGGACTTTCAGGTCGTGGGGCCGGTGGAAAATAACGATGAGCGGGTAGAGGTGCTGGTTGCGGCTTCACGCACGGAAAACGTGGAAATGCGTACCGATGCGCTTGAGATCGGTGGCCTGCAACCGAAAGCCGTGGATGTGGAAGCGTACGCCATGGAGCGTGCTTTCCAGTTGATCCAGGCCGGTTTGCCGAATTCGGATGAGCTGGAAACCGTGGCGGTATTCGATATCGGCGCCACCATGACCACGTTGAACGTGTTCCACCAGGGGCGCAGTGTTTATACCCGCGAACAGCTCTTTGGTGGCAAGCAGCTTACCGAGGAAATCCAGCGTCGCTACGGTATTTCCATGGAAGAGGCCGGGCTTGCCAAGAAAACCGGCGAGCTCCCCGATGATTACGAAAGCGAAGTGCTGCAGCCGTTCAAGGACGCCATCGTCCAGCAGGTGAATCGTTCCCTGCAGTTTTTCTATGGCTCCACCCAGTTCAATGAAGTGGATTATATCCTGCTGGCAGGTGGCTCTGCCTCGATCGCCGATCTGGGGGATCTGATTCAGGAGAAAGTGGGGGCGGGCTGTTCTGTGGCCAATCCGTTCAGTGACATGGCGCTGGCAAACAAGGTGAGTGCCTCTGCCATTGCCAATGATGCCCCGGCATTAATGATTGCCTGCGGCCTGGCATTGAGGAGCTTTGACCAATGACAACAACAATTAACCTGTTGCCCTGGCGCGAAGAGCGCCGCAAGCGACAGCAGCAGGAATTCATCGTTCTGCTGGTGGTGGCAGCTGTGGTGGGGGCTTTGCTGTTCTTCGGCTGGAAAAGTGTGGTGGATCAGCAAATAGCAGACCAGCGTGCGCGCAATAGCCATATCCAGAGTAAAACCGCTGAGCTGAACGAAAAGATCAAGGAAATTAAAGAGCTGCAGGCCCGTCGGGATGAGTTGGTTGCACGAATGGAGGTCATTCAGAATCTTCAGGGGAATCGCCCGACGATTGTGTATGTCTTTGATGAATTGGTGCGAACCCTGCCTGATGGCGTTTTCTATTCCCGGGTCAAGCGCATCGGCGACGTGTACAGCATTGCCGGGGTGGCGGAAAGCAACAATCGCATTTCCCGGTTGATGCGTAATTTCGATGACTCCCCGTGGTTTGGTGAGGCCAATTTGCAGAATGTGACTGCGCTGGAAGATGGCTCCCAAGCGAATAAGTTTACCTTGACCGTGAAGCAGTCCTCGCCGAACAGCAAGAAAGAGGGAGAACAAAAATGAACGCCTCTGAGCTGAAAAATCTCGATTTACGGGAGTTGATGGACGAGCTTAACAGTCTGGACTTCGAAAATGTGGGGGGGTGGCCAACACCGGTAAAAGTCGGTGCCGCGTTACTCGTTTTGGTCGCTGTCCTGGCGCTGGGATACTTTTTTGTTATTCAGGATGCGAATAAGCTTCTCAATCAGCAGCAAAGTGAAGAATCGTCGCTGCTGAAAAGTTATGAGAAGAAAGCGTTTGAAGCACACAACCTTGATCAGTTTCGTGCCCAGCTTGCGGAAATGGAGCAGACCTTCGGTGCGCTTCTAAAGCAGTTGCCCAAGGATACCGAGGTGCCCGGCTTGCTTGAGGATATTACGCATACAGGTTTGGGGAGTGGGCTCGAGTTCGAAACCATTGCACTGAAGAAAGAAGCGGAAAAAGAATTCTATGCCGAGTTGCCGATTGATATTCGTGTGATCGGTGATTACCACGGTTTTGGCGCTTTTGTCTCTGGCGTGGCGGCCTTGCCAAGGATCGTGACGCTGCATGATTTCGAAATCAAGCCCCCCAAGGATGACGCCTTGAGGGCCCTTGGATTGCTTGAGATGGATATCACTGCCAAGACCTACCGCTATTCCAGCAAGGACGGCGCAGCTAGCAAACCATCCAAGGCCAAGAAGAAATAGGGGGGCAAAATGAAAGCATATTCTAAGATAGCCTTGCTGCCTCTGTTGGCGGTATCGATGTTTGGCCTGGTGGGGTGCGGTTCGAATGCGAACCTGGCGGGTCTGGATGCCAAGCTGGAAGAGATTAAAGCTCGGCCGCGAGGGCGTATTGAGCCGCCGCCGGAGTTTAAACCGATCGCAACGTATGCGTATTCAGCGCAGCAGTTGCGGTCGCCGTTTAGTCCGCCCAAGGATCAGGAGTTGCTTCTGGTGCGCGAGGGGGTAAATGTCGAGCCGGATCTGGCTCGGCCAAAAGAATATCTGGAGCGTTTTTCGCTGGATGCGTTACGCATGGTTGGCACGATCACCAAGCCAGGCGAGCCGGTCCAGGCTTTGATTGCAGACCCTTCTGGAGCTGTGACAAGGGTGCGACCAGGCAATTACATGGGGAAGAACTTTGGCCGCGTGAAAGATGTTAGCGAGGTCAAGGTTGGTTTGATTGAAATCGTACCGGATGGTCGGGATGGCTGGGTAGAACGTGCCAGCAACGTCTCGATTTCCGAATAACAGTCGCTGGGGATCCAGTTATGAAATGTGCAACATTGAAAATAAAAAAGAGCGCTTCCCGGCGTCTGGCGGGATTTCTGGTGGCAGGGGCACTGAGTGTTCTTAATACCGTGGCAATGGCTGGGACATTGCAATCCATTGAAGCCAATTCCCTTTCCGGCGACAGCATGGAGGTGCGTCTGCGCTTTGAGGGCGGCGTGCCGGAAGTCAAAGGCTATAGCATCGAAAAGCCGGCACGGATCGCGCTGGATTTGATCAATGCTGACAGCGATGTGTCAGGGAAACGGCAAAACCTGGGGGCTGGCAATGCGCGCAGTGTCACCATTGTCGAAGCGAAGGACAGAACGCGCCTGATCTTTAACCTGGAATCCCTGACCGGGTATTCCACCAGTGTTGATGGTAGTGACCTTGTGGTGGTGTTGGGTGATGAAGAGGCCAACACAGCAATGTCCGCCTCTGGTGACGTAAAAGCTTCCGGTGACGCGGTGGTCAGCGGAGTGGACTTTCGACGCGGCACCAGTGGCGAAGGCCGGGTTATTGTGAAGCTGTCTAAGTCGTCGATTCCGGTGGATGTGCAGGAGGAGGGCGGCAAAATCATTGCTCGTTTCGTGGGCGCCGGTGTCGATAATGATCAAGTGCGTAAGCTGGATGTGACTGATTTTGCCACTCCTGTTCGCATGATCGAAACGGCCAGCGTGGACGGCAGTGTGCAAATTACCATTGAGCCGACGGGCTCCTGGGAATATCTGGCGTACCAGGCCGACAACGAATTCAGCATTAATGTAAAGCCGGTCAGTAAGGCTGACGCGGAGCGCAAGAAAAAGGAGGCTTTTGCTTATACGGGAGAGAAGCTGTCTTTGAACTTCCAGGACATTGAAGTGCGCTCCGTGCTGCAGTTGATCGCAGACTTTACCGGCTTGAATCTGGTGGCCTCTGACACAGTCTCTGGTCGTATTACCTTGCGCTTGCAGAACGTGCCTTGGGATCAGGCATTGGAACTGATTTTGAAGACCAAGGGGCTTGATAAGAGACAGGTAGGTAATGTCTTGCTTGTGGCGCCCGCTGACGAGATCGCTGCCCGGGAGCAGCTTGAACTGGAAAGTCAGAAGAAAATTGAGGCGCTGGCGCCACTACGTACCGAGTATGTAAGTATCAACTACGCTAACGCAAGTGAACTGAAAACCCTGATTAGCAGTGCTGGTGGCAAGGCTGCCTCGTTGCTGAGTAATCGGGGTTCCGTGGTGGTGGATCAGCGTACCAATACCCTTATTGTGCAGGATACCCAGGCCAAGCTGGCGGAAATTCGCGATTTGATTTCTGAGCTGGATATCCCGGTTCAGCAGGTATTGATTGAGGCCAGAGTTGTTGTGGCAACGAATGATCTCTCGGATGAATTTGGTGTTCGTTGGGGCGGTCTGGGCTATGACAATGAGTCCATTATCAATGATGGCGAGTCCGCTCTGTTTTCCGGTCGCTTGCAGTCCATTAGGGACTTGCATGGGACGAACCTGGAGACGGAAATCGATCCGACTACTGGCGAAATTGATCAGGATTTCATTATTCCCGCTGCGGATAACTCCGATGACCTGTTGGTTGACTTGGGGGTGGATTCTGCAAGTGCGTCCCGTTTTGCTGTGGGCTTTACTTCCTTGACCTCTGGCCTTATTGAGCTTGAATTGTCTGCCTTGGAGGCTGAAGGTCATGGTGAATTGGTGGCGACACCGAAGGTGTTGACGGCTGATCAGCAGCCCGCAGTGATTGCCTCTGGTCAGCAGGTGCCCTTTGAGGTGGCCACGTCCTCCGGTGCCACTTCCATCGACTTCGTGGAAGCGGAGTTGCGCTTGGAGGTGACCCCGCATATCACGCCGGATGGCAATATCATCATGACGCTGAAAGTGAATAACGACTCCTTTAGCTCCGATGGCTCGGCCGCGATCAATACCAACCGGGTGGAAACCTCCGTGCTGGTCAATGATGGCGAGACAGTGGTGCTTGGTGGTATCTTCCAGCAGGAGAAAATCAATTCCGTGACCAAGACGCCTTTCCTGGGTGACTTGCCGTGGATTGGTAACCTGTTCAGGAATACCGTTAAGCGTGATAACAAGCAGGAGCTGCTGATCTTTATTACGCCACGGTTGATGAAGGATGCTTTGGCTAATCGGTGATCAAGACTAATTCTATTGTTCCTTTGATTCTTGTCGGGCCCATGGGTGCAGGTAAAAGCACCCTGGGCCGGCATCTTGCCCAGCTGCTGGATCGCCCGTTTTTCGACTCTGATCGTGTCATTGAGGAGAAGACCGGTGCGGACATTCCCTGGATCTTCGATATGGAAGGCGAGGCGGGGTTCCGGCGGCGAGAGCAGGATGTTATCGACGAATTGACCCAGGAGCCCGGCATCGTGCTGGCGACCGGGGGCGGTGTCGTCATTACTCCGGAAAATCGTACCTTTCTCCATGAGCGCGGTTGTGTGGTCTACCTGTGGACGCCGGTAGAGGTTCAGCTGGCGCGTACCCGCAATGACAAAGGTCGCCCTCTGCTGCAAACGGCAGATCCCAGGGCGCGGCTGGAGGCCCTGTTCGCCGAGCGTGATCCGCTCTACCGGCAGGTGGCTCACCATGTCGTCTCAACCGCATCGGGCAACCTGAAAAAGGTTGCCGATGACGTGCTCGCTTGTTTGGACTCTCACCCACAAGGATAATGCAGGCAATTGTCGGACTGATCTCTGGTCTGTTTTGCTGAATTATCGTTTGTGGGAGCTGTAATGCGCACACTTCAGGTGGCCCTGGCCGAGCGGAGTTACCCTATTCATATCGGGGCCGGCTTGCTGTCGTCTTTCCCTCTGGCCGAGCAGGTGCGCGGTAATCAGGTGATGATTGTCACCAATGAAACGATCGCCCCGCTGTATTTGGCGGCGTTGGAGGCGCAGTTCTCCGCGATCCAGTGCGATACGTTGATTCTCCCTGATGGTGAGAAATACAAAACCCTGGAAACCCTGGAAACGCTTTTTGATGCCTTGATGGCCAAACGTCATTCGCGCACGACCACGTTGATTGCGCTGGGTGGGGGTGTGGTCGGTGACATGGTGGGTTTTGCGGCGGCCTGCTATCAGCGTGGTGTGGATTTTATTCAGGTGCCGACCACGCTGCTGGCACAGGTGGACTCGTCCGTGGGGGGCAAGACGGCGGTAAATCACCCCCGTGGCAAGAACATGATCGGGGCCTTTCATCAGCCGAGACTTGTGCTGATCGATACCGACGTTCTCAGTACTCTGCCGGAGCGGGAGCTGGCCGCCGGTTACGCGGAAGTCGTCAAATATGGCCTGATCCGTGATCCGGATTTCTACCAGTGGCTGGAAACCAATAACAGCAAGCTGTTGTCCAGAGAAGAGTCGGTGATGTCCGAGGCCATCTTCCGTAGCTGCGAGAACAAGGCGCAGGTAGTGGCGGACGATGAGACCGAGCAGGGCAATCGAGCCCTGTTGAATCTGGGGCATACCTTCGGTCACGCGATTGAGACGGCGACTGGCTACAGTCGGTGGTTGCATGGCGAAGCGGTAGCCGTGGGCATGTTGATGGCGATCAGGATGTCGGCCGAGCTTGGCTGGGTGCCGGATGATCTGGAGCCGGGCGTGGTGGCGTTGCTGTCCACCTGGGGCCTGCCTGTGGCGGTCCCGGAAGAGATGACGCCGGAACAGTTTGTCGATCTGATGGCCATGGACAAGAAGGTTCATAACGGCCAGTTACGCCTTGTGCTGTTGCGCGCGCTGGGTAAGGCTGTGGTAACAGCCGACTATGATGAAGCGGCATTGCAAAAAACGCTGGAGGCTTTTTGTGGAGCATGATGACGAACGTTTCTATAGCGGGGCCTCGCGAGGGGATTTCCTGGATGCCATGACCGCCCATGCCGGGCTGGGCTTGGTAGTGGCTATAGAAGGCGACACGGGCAGCGGTGTGTCTACTCTGCTCGGGCAGGCAGTGATGGCGCTGCTGGCCGACATGGAAGTGGTTCGCATCGATGGCAGTGAGCCCCATGATGCCAATGTGGTGGTCGACGCGTTGCTGCGTCATTTCGATATTGACCGCGCTGACCTGCCGCAAATGCTGCGTGACACCCTGAGTAACGGTCGCCTGGTGGTGGTGGTGGATAACAGTGAAGACGTGAGAGCGGATGCGCTGACCACCATGGCGGCCCTCAAGCAGAAGTTGGGCGCGCGGTTGTGCTACCTCTTCGGAGGGCTGCCGGGCACTGTCGAAGCGCTCAAGTCCGTGGACTTTACCGTGGATGATGTGCTGGATCTGCCAACATTGAATGCGGATGATGTGCAGGATTTTGCCTGGTTTGTTGCCGGTGAGGAGCTGGATGAGGACGAATCAGAGCGTCTGGCGCACCGTAGTGAAGGGTTGCCGGGTGCCCTGCTGGGGCTGTTGCAGGGAACCAGGGGCTCCGCTGCGGCGGTGCCGGTGGGGGCTGTAGCGCAGGATCAGGACAGCCCAGGTGAGGCAGGCCAGGTAGAAGATGGCATGCAGGGTTTCTCTGCCCGTTCCGGTGATGATGAAGAGGGCGATGATCCTGCGGATGTGGGGGCGGCAGTGCCACCGGCGGATGAGGCGCCAGCGCCCCGTGCCGCTGCGCCCTGGCGCCATGGTGCCGCTGTTGTGGGGTTGTTGTTGGTGGTGATCATCTTGTGGTCGGTGTTTGCCGGTGGCGACGATGAGGCTGCGGGGCCGGATTCCCGTGAGCTGGCCTTGCCGGTGCCTGAGTCGGTGCCGGCGGAGCAGGTGGCTGCGCCTCAACAGCAGGAAGTGACGCCGCTGAAGCCGACAATGAAGCCGGTGGCTCGCCTTGAAGATCTGGGCGCCGAGCCAGAAGAAGAGGCGAGCGGTGCAGAAGACACGCCGAGCAGCAATGTGCAGCTGGCGCCGGTGACTGATCCGGTTATGCAATCTTCGCCAGCTCAGGCCCAGCAGGAGGTGGCGGTAGCGACGGCCCCCGACAAGCCGGCCGACTCTGCGCCGTCAGAACCAAAGTCGGAGGAGGGTAAGGCAGCTTCGCCATCCGCTCAGGAAAAGCCGACGACCGAAACCTCAGGGTATAATCAGGCGGCCTGGCTCGCGGCGCTGGATGACAGTCGCTGGTTTCTGCAGATTACCGCCACCAGCCAAGAGGCCAATGCCCGTGCGGTGCTGGATCAGCTGGACCGTAAAGGCGCCTATTATCCGGCCAAACGGAATGGAAAAACCGTGTTTCTGGTGCTCGCCGGGGACTATTCCAGTCGCCAGGCAGCGCTTGATGCAAAGTCGACGTTGCCAGCAAAGTTGCGCTCAGCGGGGCCTTTTCCTCGCAAGATGGGCGATGTTCGCGGCGAACTTTAAGCATGAAAAAGCGCCTTGGGTGACTGTTCAATTTGTCGCCCAAGCGCGCAATGTGTAGAATGCATATCCCTTTTTTGCCGTCACCATTTTCTTGACGCCATTTGCCTTCTGTAAGTCTCTGAATTTCAAGAGGAAAGGTTTTCATGCAGCAGAACTCAACGCTGGTGCGGGGGCTCACTGAGCCCGGAGAATTCCGGGACAACTGTGGTTTTGGTCTGATTGCCCATATGGAGGGCCAGGCCAGCCACGAGCTTCTGCAAACTGCTATTGAAGCACTTACGTGCATGACACACCGGGGCGGCATTAATGCCGACGGAAAAACCGGTGATGGCTGCGGTCTGTTGCTTAAGAAACCCGATTCTTTCTTCCGCAAGGTCGCGGAAGAGCAATCCATTACGTTGCCGGACAACTACGGCGTGGGGATGGTATTTACCCACCCGGACGCGGATCAGTCCGAGCAACAGAAAAGCGCTATCAATGCGGCCCTGGAGGCCCAGGGTGTTGCGGTACTCGGCTGGCGCGAAGTGCCCACCGATCCGTCTTGCCTGGGCGATCTGGCGCGTGCGTCCCTGCCGGGGTTCTGGCAGGTGATGGTGGCGGCAGACGGCAACTCCGAGCAGGAGCTGAACCGTCGGTTGTTCTTTGCCCGTCGCCATGCGGAAAAGGCCATCGAGAACGACGGCTACTTCTACATCTGCTCCCTGTCCGCCTCGGTGATGTCTTACAAAGGCCTGATGATGCCGGTGGATCTGCCGGTGTTCTTCCCGGACCTGGGCGACAGTGCCATGGAAACGGCGATTGTCGTTTTCCACCAGCGCTTTTCTACCAACACGCTGCCCCAGTGGCCGCTGGCCCAGCCGTTCCGTTACCTAGCCCATAACGGTGAGATCAACACCGTGCAGGGTAACCGGAACTGGGCACTGGCCCGGGAAAACAAGTTCCAGAATGAACTGCTTCCGGGCCTGGAAGAGTTGAGCCCACTGGTTAACCGTACCGGTTCGGATTCTTCCAGCATGGATAACATGCTGGAAATCTTGCTGGCTGGCGGCATGGACCTGTTCCGCGCCGTGCGCATGATGATTCCGCCTGCCTGGCAGAACGTGGAAACCATGGATGCGGATCTGCGTGCTTTCTACGAATATAACTCCATGCACATGGAGCCGTGGGATGGCCCGGCCGGTCTGGTAATGACGGACGGCCGTTACGCTGTCTGTATGCTCGACCGCAACGGTCTGCGCCCGGCTCGCTGGGTGGTGACCAAGAACGGCTTTATTACCCTGGCCTCGGAAATCGGTGTGTACAGCTATAAGCCGGAAGACGTAGTGGCCAAGGGGCGTGTCGGGCCGGGCCAGATTCTGGCCATCGACACCGAAACCGGTGAAGTCCTGCACACCAAGGACATCGATAACCGTCTGAAAGTCCGTCACCCTTACCGTGACTGGCTGAAGAGCAATGCCCTGCGTATCGAGGCGGACTACGACCACGAAGTGGGCCGCACCGATGAAGTGGATCCGCAGGACCTGCTCAGCTACCAGAAATTCTTCCAGATCAGCTTTGAAGAGCGCGATCAGGTGCTGCGCCCGTTGGCAGAATCCGGGCAGGAAGCCACCGGTTCCATGGGCGACGATACCCCCATGGCGGTGTTGTCCCGTCGTGAGCGCTCCCTGTTCGACTACTTCCGTCAGCAGTTTGCCCAGGTGACCAACCCGCCCATCGATCCGCTGCGTGAAGCGATCGTGATGAGCCTAGAAACCTGTGTGGGTGCCGAGCGCAATGTGTTCGAAGAGACCGCGGACCATGCCGACCGGGCCATTCTGTCCACACCGGTGTTGTCGCACTCCAAGTTCACTAACCTGATCAACATCGAGCGTCCGGGCTACCAGACGGCCAAGCTTAGCCTGCACTACGACGCCGAAACCGGCCTCAAGCAGGCGGTGCTGGATCTGTGCGAGCAGGCGGCAAAGGCCGTTCGTGATGGCAGCGCGATTCTGGTGCTGACGGACCATGGTATCGCCCAGGATAAACTGACTATCCATGCGGCTATGGCCACCGGCGCGGTACACCACTCCCTGACCGAAAAAGGTCTGCGCTCAGACGCCAACATCATCGTGGAAACCGCCACGGTGCGTGATTCCCATCACTTCGCCGTGCTGTTCGGTTTCGGTGCTACCGCGGTGTACCCGTACCTGGCCTACGACGTGATCGCCGACATGGTGCGTTCCGGCGAGCTGCTGGGCGACGCGGTGGAGCTGCAGAAAAACTTCCGCAAGGGCATCAACAAGGGCCTGATGAAGATTCTCTCCAAGATGGGGATCTCCACTATTACCTCTTACCGGGGGGCCCAGCTGTTTGAGGCCATCGGTATCAACAGTGACGTCGTAGAACTGTGTTTCCGTGGCGTGCCCAGCCGGATTCAGGGTGCGGGCTTCGAGGATTTCCAGGAAGACCAGCAAAACCTGGCCAAGGATGCCTGGAAGCAGCGCAAGCCCATCGATGCCGGCGGCATCCTCAAATACATCCACGGCAAGGAATATCACGCCTTCAACCCGGACGTGATCTACGCCCTGCACCGTGCCACCCAGGACAGCGACTACGACGCGTACAAAGAGTACGCCGAACTGGTCAACAAGCGTCCGGTGGCCACGTTGCGTGACCTGTTTGCCCTGCGTGATGACGTGGACGCCATCGACGTGGATCAGGTGGAGCCGCTGGAAAATATCCTGCTGCGTTTTGACTCCGCCGGCATGTCCCTCGGTGCCTTGAGCCCGGAAGCCCATGAAGCCATTGCCACGGCAATGAACCGTCTGGGTGGTCGTTCCAATTCCGGTGAGGGCGGGGAAGACCCGGCCCGTTTTGGCACCGAGCGTGTGTCCAAGATCAAGCAGATTGCCTCTGGCCGTTTCGGTGTGACCCCGCATTACCTGGTCAACGCCGAAGTGCTGCAGATCAAGGTGGCTCAGGGCGCCAAGCCCGGTGAAGGTGGCCAGCTGCCCGGTGGCAAGGTGAATGCGCTGATTGCGCGCCTGCGTCACTCTGTGCCTGGTGTGACCCTGATTTCACCGCCGCCGCACCATGACATCTACTCCATTGAGGATCTGTCCCAGCTGATCTTCGACCTCAAGCAGGTCAACCCGGATGCCCAGGTGTCTGTGAAGCTGGTGTCCGAGCCTGGTGTGGGTACGGTGGCGTCCGGTGTGGCGAAAGCCTACGCGGATCTGATCACCATTTCCGGTTACGACGGTGGCACCGCGGCCAGCCCGCTGACCTCCATCCGCTACGCGGGTTCCCCCTGGGAGCTGGGCCTGGCGGAAGCTCATCAGGCGCTGCGGGGCAACGACCTGCGCGACAAGATTCGCCTGCAGACAGACGGTGGTCTGAAGACCGGCCTGGATGTGATCAAGGCGGCGATTCTGGGTGCTGAGTCCTTCGGTTTCGGTACTGTGCCGATGATCGTGCTGGGCTGTAAGTACCTGCGCATCTGCCATCTGAACAACTGCGCCACCGGTGTGGCTACCCAGCGTGAAGATCTGCGTAAGGAGCACTTCATTGGTGCGCCGGAACTGCTGATCAACTACTTCACCTTTGTGGCTCAGGAAGTGCGCGAATTGCTGGCGCTGCTGGGCGTGAAGAGCATCCCTGAGCTGATCGGTCGCACGGACCTGCTGAAGGTGCTGGAAGGCGAAACCGCGCGCCAGGGCAAGCTGGATCTGACCCCGATTCTGCGCAACGACCTGGTGCCGGCGGACAAGCCGACCCATTGTCAGGTGAGCCGCAACGAGCCGTTCGACAAGGCCGTGCTGAGCCAGAAGATGGTGGATGACATGGGCACCGCCATCGAAAGCCAGTCCGGTGGCTCGTTCCATTACGAGATCACCAACTGTGATCGCTCAGTGGGCGCCCGTGTGTCCGGTGAGATTGCCAAGCAGCACGGCAATCTGGGCATGGAAGCGGCGCCTATCAAGGTTCGCTTTACCGGTACCGCCGGGCAGAGCTTCGGTGTGTTCAACGCCGGCGGCCTGCATATGTATATTGAAGGCGACGCCAACGATTATGTGGGCAAAGGCATGGCCGGCGGCAAGCTGGTGATTCGTCCGCCCAATGGCAGCCCGTTCAAGAGTCAGGAAACTGCGATCATCGGCAATACCTGCCTCTACGGTGCCACCGGCGGCAAGCTGTATGCCGCAGGCACCGCTGGCGAGCGTTTCGGGGTGCGTAACTCCGGGGCCCATGCCATCGTGGAAGGCGCCGGCGATCATTGCTGTGAGTACATGACCGGTGGCTCCATCACCGTGCTCGGCCGCACTGGCCATAACTTCGGTGCGGGTATGACCGGCGGTTTCGCGTTCGTCCTGGACGAAGACAATGATTTCTTCGACCGCATCAACCCGGAGCTGATCGAATTGCATCGCATCAGTTCCGAAGCCACCGAGTCTCACCGCAGTCACCTGCGCGGCGTAATCGCAGATTACGTGGAAGAGACCGGCAGCGAATGGGGCCAGTACATTCTGGACAACTTTGATGCCATGAGCCGCAAGTTCTGGCTGGTTAAGCCCAAGGCCGCAAGCCTGGAAAACCTGCTGCAGAGCACGCGCGCCAATCCGGCATAACGGGGGATACCATGGCTGAACGTTTGAGCAATAATTTCCAGTTTCTCGACGTGCCCCGGCACGATCCGAAGAAAAAGGACATTGAAGACCGCAAGCACAAGTACGAGGAAATCTACTACCCGTTTGAAACCCGGGAAGTGGAGCATCAGGCACACCGCTGTCTGCATTGCGGTAACCCGTACTGTGAATGGAAGTGTCCGGTCCATAACTACATCCCCAACTGGTTGAAGCTGATCAGCGAAGGCAACCTGTTGGAAGCGGTGGAGCTGAGTCACCAGACCAACTCCTTGCCGGAGGTCTGTGGCCGGGTATGCCCGCAGGATCGTCTGTGTGAAGGGGCCTGTACCCTGAACGACGGTTTTGGTGCGGTGACCATTGGTGCCACCGAGAAGTACATTACCGATACCGCGCTGGCCATGGGCTGGCGCCCGGACATGTCCAAGGTGGTGTGGACCGACAAGAAAGTGGCGGTGATCGGGGCCGGTCCTGCCGGCATCGGCTGTGCCGACGTGCTGGTGCGCAGCGGCGTGAAGCCGGTGGTATTCGATCGTTACGAGGAGATCGGTGGTCTGCTGACCTTCGGTATCCCCGAGTTCAAGCTGGAAAAACCGGTCATGGCCAAGCGCCGTGAAGTGTTTGAAGGCATGGGCATAGAATTCCGCCTGGGTGTGGAAGTGGGCAAGGACATCACCATCGATGAGTTGCTCGACGAATACGATGCCGTTTTCATGGGCATGGGCACCTACACGTATATGAAGGGTGGCTTCCCGGGTGAAGAGCTGGATGGCGTGTTCGAAGCGCTGCCGTTCCTGATCTCCAACGCCAACCGCAACCTGGGCTTTGAAAAAGACGAAGCCGACTTCATCAACATGCAGGGCAAGCGTGTGGTAGTGCTGGGTGGTGGTGATACCGCCATGGACTGTAACCGCACCTCGATTCGCCAGCAGGCAGAAAGCGTCAGCTGTGCCTACCGTCGCGATGAAGAAAACATGCCGGGTTCCCGCAAGGAAGTGACCAACGCCAAGGAAGAGGGCGTGCAGTTCCTGTTCAACCGCCAGCCCATTGAAGTGGTGGGTGAAGATGGCAAGGTTGTCGGCGTCAAGGTAGTGGAAACCAAGCTGGGTGAGGCGGATAACAACGGCCGCCGCCGTCCTGAACCCATCCCGGGCAGTGAAGAGATTCTGCCAGCGGATGCGGTGATCGTGGCGTTCGGTTTCCGCCCCAGCCCGGCGGACTGGTTTGATGCGAAGAACATCAACACCGATGATTCCGGCCGTGTTATGGCGATCGAGGAGCAAGCTTTCCCGTTCCAGACCAGCAATGAGAAGATCTTTGCCGGTGGTGACATGGTGCGTGGTTCCGACCTGGTGGTGACCGCCATCTGGGAAGGCCGTGAAGCGGCCAAAGGGATTCTTGATTACCTGGATGTTTAATCACGCCTAAGGCTGGACGCCTGACGCCAGACGCTTTAAAACAGTAGTGCCAGAAATGTTGCGGCTCCGCAGAGACTCTTTGCGGAGCCGCAATGCTATCAGAAGCGGGTTGAGCGTCCGGCCTCAGGCATAGGGCGTCCCGCCAGGATTTAGGACTGACAATGACTTTCGCGCCCCTGCAAAACGATCGCTTCCTCCGTGCCTTGAACCGCGAGTCGGTAGACCGCACGCCCATCTGGATGATGCGCCAGGCAGGGCGCTATCTGCCGGAATACCGCGCTGCCCGTGAGCATGCGGGGTCCTTCATGGACTTGTGCAGGAATGCGGATCTGGCCTGTGAAGTCACGCTGCAGCCGCTGGAGCGTTACCCGCTGGACGCGGCGATCCTGTTCTCCGATATCCTGACAATCCCCGATGCCATGGGCCTGGGGCTGTATTTCGAAACCGGTGAAGGGCCGAAATTCCGGAAAGTGGTGCGCACCGAGGCGGATGTGGCCGCCTTGCCAATACCCGATGCGGAATCAGACCTGGGGTACGTGATGAATGCGGTGAGCACCATTCGTGGTGCCCTGAACGGCCGCGTTCCTCTCATCGGCTTTTCCGGCAGCCCCTGGACGCTGGCCACCTACATGGTGGAAGGCGGCTCCAGTAAGGATTTCCGCCATCTCAAGGCCATGGTCTACAGCCAGCCTGAAGTGGCCCATGCCCTGCTGGACAAGCTGGCCCAGTCAGTGACGTCTTACCTGAACGCGCAAATTCGTCATGGCGCCCAGGTTGTACAGATTTTTGATACTTGGGGTGGGGCGCTGTCAGCGGAAGCCTATAAAGAATTCTCCCTGCGTTACATGCAGCAGATTGTGGACGGCCTGATCCGTGACAACGAGGGCCGCAAGGTGCCGGTCATTCTCTTCACCAAGAACGGTGGGCTATGGCTGGAATCCATGGCGGAGTCGGGTTGCGATGCGCTGGGCCTGGACTGGACTATCAACATTGGAGACGCGCGTCGCCGTGTGGGTGACAAGGTGGCCTTGCAGGGCAACATGGACCCGGCGGTGTTGTACGCATCTCCTGAGGCTATTCGCGCCGAAGTAAAACGTATCCTCAATGATTTTGGCGATCACCCCGGGCATATTTTCAATCTGGGGCATGGTATTACACCGCAGGTGGATCCGGAGCACGCCAGGGTCTTTATTGAGGCGGTGGTGGAGTTGAGCCAGAAGTCATAACGCATGACGCCGGACGCTAAAAACAAAAAAATAGTGCGTTGCCATGCTGGTGCTACTTTGGGGTTGCCACAGGTCGCACTGGACAGATTTGTAAGGGAAGCAAAGGGGGGAAGGGATGCGTATTGTTATTGCGGCTATGCTGCTGGCGCTGGGGGCGCCGGTCATGGCCATGTCACTGGCCCTGGCCAAGGTGGAGCGGGCCGGGCAGGGGGAAACCGAGCAACAAGTCTGTGGTCGTGCCTTGCAGCTGATGACCGAAGAGCTCCACGTCAGCTTGCTCAGTGTGATCGCGGCCACGGATGAATATCGGCAGCGCCAGCAGGCCTATAAGAAACAGGACAGGCCGGAATCGTTGCTGCGGGACGCCTACCTCAGCCAGTTGCAAACCGAGACGCCGTCCCTGCGGGGGCAACGCTGGACGGGTAGCCGCTGCTCCCTGCGCGCGCGCTATGAAGGGGACATCGATGCCCTTGCCCGGCGTGTCGCCATTCCTGAAACCTCGGCATCACCCAGCGAACCCAAGGATGCGCCGCCGCCGGGGATTGACCCGAAAACCTGGGAATTGTTCAGCAGTAGTCGGGACCGTTCCGAGCTGGCCCAGACCTTCAGCACGATAAACGCCTTGCGCATGCATATGACGGAATATTATCTGTCCGGTGGCACCTGGCCAGACAGCCTGACGGATATGGGGGTGGCCCAGGAGCAGGTGATTGGCAAACGCATAAAGCGGGCATATTTACTGGATGGCGGCATGCTTAAGCTGGAACTGGCTGGACGTCTGGATGGCCACGAGCTAACCACTTGGCCGGTGGAAGGGGGCATGCAGCGCATAGAGTGGGAGTGCTCTACCACGGTCGATTTGGGGCCGCACGGATTCTGCACTTACGCCGAGTGAGCTACAAGCTACAAGCTACAAGCTACAAGCTACAAGCTACAAGCTACAAGCTACAAGCTACAAGCTACAAGCTACAAGCTACAAGCTACAAGCTACAAGCGTGGAGAGGGAGGCCGGAAAAGTTCCTTGGATTTCCCTTTTCACTTTCAACTGATGCTTCGCGGACAAGGCGATCACAGTGTGGCAGGATCCCAACCCGCGTTGCCGCTTGAGGCTTGTAGCTCGCCGCTTTTAACTGCCGATCTTTCTCAGCTGATAGACGTTGTGGGTAAGGGCAACCACTTCGCCATTGGCATCCTTGATTTCCACATCCCATTCGAAATCACATTTCCCCGTTTCTTCGGTGGTGCTCTCAATGCGGGTGATTTCCTCTTCGCTGAGGGTGACTTCCACGGTGACGTCGGTGGTGGCCGGGCGGCGGAAGCGAATCGACATGTCCTTGACGATGGGATAGAAGCGCTTGGTGTCGAATGAGGTCAGGTAGATGGTGCCACCAGGCAGCTCGGCAATGGTGTAGAGCGCCCCAGCGTACATGATGCCAACGTGGTTAAGATTGGGCTTGAGTGGCATTAGCATCTTGCAGTAGCCGCGCTCAACTTCCAGTGTTTGCACCTCACAGCGTTCCACGAACGGAAAGGTCTTGTCACTGGCGGTTTTGATGATGTTCTTCTGTTCTTCGCTCAGGGCCATGCTGTTATCTCCTCAGTTGCCGGTGATGCTAGCAAAGCCGCTGAGGATGCCCACAAACCGTTTTGTTCAGCACGCTGATGAAAATGGTCAGGGTAAGGCAAAATCAGTTTTGCAGGAGCGCGTCCGTCTTGGCGGCGCAGATAAAATCGTTGCGGTGCAGCCCCTGGATCTTGTGGGTCCACCAGGTGACGGTGACCTTGCCGTATTCGGTAAGAATGGCGGGGTGGTGGCCTTCCTGTTCCGCCAGATCGCCGACCCGATGGGTGAAATCCAGCGCCTGGAGGAAGTTCTTGAAGCTGAAGTGCCGTTGCAGTTTCTCGACGCCGTCTTCTTCCACCAGCATCCAGTCGGGTACTTGCGGATGCAGTTCTTTGCGGTCCTGGTCACTGACCAGGGGAGAATCGGCGCGGCAGGCCTCGCATTGTTGTGTGTTGAGGGTGCTCATGGCAATCAATCCAATCTGGCTAGTGGATGACAGACTCGCTTGTTCTGATTGTCAGTGATCCACCAGCCATTATCAATTCAGCCCTGTGCGGGTTCGCACAAACGCACCGGGTCACCGTTAGTGCCGCCGGGGGCCATTTTTTTCAGAACGCGCCGCAGCTTTTCCATGTCGGTGTCGTCACGCACCCGGCCGGGGATTTCCATCCCGTTGGCCAGATTTAGCAGCACGGCCTTCATTTTTTCCGGCATCAGCACCGGCTGGCGATGTTGCAGCACGTAGATCAGGTCGCCCCGCTTGAACAGCATAAAGCCGTAGTAGTAGGTGCCGCTTTCCATCTCATCATCCTTCACCTTGGCCGCATCGACATTGATGCCGATGATGGCGAACAGCGCCTTCGGGTCCGCATCGTCCAGGAATTCCCGGTAGGAGGCTTCGGCGCTGGTGATCATGGGTGCTTTGGCGACCACTTCACGCAGGTAGCTGTTAAGGCTGAGATTGAGCAGCGTCAGGTCTGATGCGAAGCGCGGGGCTTCGATCATCGGGTGGTTTTCCACGCTCAGGTAGTCCACCCGAAACAGGCGGCCGCTGCCGTCCCAGAAGGTGGTGGAGCCCCCGTTACGGTCACAGCGTTCATCCAGCACCACTTCGCCACGGAAAGTGTTGATGCCAAGATCAAGGATGTAGGCGCCGGCCGGTGAAAAGTAGTAATCGCCCTGGCGTTCCCCTTGCAGGCCCTGACAGGCAACAAGGAGCAAACTCAAGGACAACGCGGCAGTTTTGATTATTTTCATTATTCGCCCCGGATATAAAAAAGCACACCGATCATAGCATACCCGTTGCATAGTGCAGCGATTAACCTCTTGTTAGAGGATTGGCGCGTTTTCCACCGTGATGACCACTTTCTGGGGGCTGGCCTTGCGGCTTCGGTTGTAGTGCCAGGTGGCCTTGTGGGGCTTGTCGAAGGCGCGGGCAGAAAGCTCGGAGAGTGGGGCTTCACAGGCATCAATCCGGTTGGCGGCGGCGTTGAAGGCAGCCAGCAACTGGGGGTTGAGCGGGGCCTGCTGGCGGCTCACGGCGGCGCTGCATTGGCTGCCTTCGTCCACACTCAGGTAGTTCACCGCTGGGGAAATCAGCACAAACTGCTTGAGTTGGCGCTGGCTGGCGTCCACCACCTCGATGCACTGATGTACCCAGTAGTAGTAGCAATCCTGGGCGCGGGCGGCGGCGGAAGACAGCATGATCAGACAGAGAATCAGGCCACGTATCATGAGGGGAGTCCTTCTCCTTCGCGCTGCTGGCGGGCGGGTTCCCACTGCAACAGCACGTTTTCGGTGATCAGGTGGTCCGGAATCCGGTCGCGGATTTTGGCGTGCAGGTCCGGTAGTTCACTCCAGTGCAGGCCGGGCAGCATGTGATGGGCCGTGTGGTAGCCCAGGTTCCAGGACGGCAGGTTATAGCGTTTCAGTTCCACATTGCGCGAAGCGTGGAAATGGTCTTCGTAGCCGGTGCCGGCGTGTTGCCCGTAGGTGTTGTCCAGCAACATGAACAGCATGCTGATCATGGGAATCAGGAAGACGATAAAGGCGTTGCGCGGGTCCAGCATGAAGGCGGCGACCAGCGGGATATTGGCGAGCACCAGCAGGCGCAGGAAACGACGGTACAGGGCCTGATGCTGGCGACCGATGCGGTGGATTTCCGGGTAGATGCGCAGGGTGTTGACCAGCACATAGCGCCAGCGTGGCATCAGGCTGCCGTCCGCCTGCTGCCAGGGGGACGGGTCGTTGTCCGGGTCCAGATAGAGCTGGTGGTGGCCGATGTTGTGATGCAGCGTCCAGCTCAATGGGCTGGTGCCGGTCTGCAGGTACATGACCATTTCGAACAGCCGGTTGAGCGGGCGTTTCACGAAGGTGTTTACGTGGTGGTGGTTGTGGCAGATGGCGCCACAGGAGACCTGCACCGGCAACAGGGCCAGCATGCCAAGCCAGGTGGCCAGCCCCTCGCTGAAGAAAAACAGGCCAAGCTGGATGCTGAATACCGCTAACACCAGAGCAACGGCGAGCCGGTCTGCCCTATAGCGTACTACCATGAGAATCACCCTGGGCCCGGCGGCGCTTTTGAGAAGCAGTACATTCGTACTACTCTGAAAAGGCGGTTTGGCGGACCTTACTACGAATAATGAATGAGTGTAGTCAGGGGAGATTGTGTGATGAAGACCACAAAAACCATCGCGCTGGGCGCGATGGTCAATATGCTTACATAAGCGGTAGTCAATTGCTTACATAGCCGAGGTTCTGGCCGGGTTAGACGCGGCCCAGCAGGTCCCGGGCGATGGCGATAATCTGCATTTCATCGGTGCCAGCATAAATCTGCAGAATTTTGGCATCGCGCATCAGCTGTTCCACGCGGGATTCGCGCATGTAGCCGTAGCCGCCGTGGATCTGCACCGCTTCGGTGGCCACTTCCATGGCCGCCTGGGCGGCGTACAGCTTCATGGCAGAGGCCTCCGCCAACGTCATTTGCGCGCCTTCGGCAGTCATCTCGATATAGCGAAACACCATGTTCTGCAGGTTGGTGCGGGCCACTTCCATCTTGGCCAGTTTCAGCTGGATCAGCTGGTTCTGGCCAATGGCACGGCCGAACTGAACCCGGTCGCTGGCGTATTGGGTGCTCAGTTGCAGGGCGCGTTCCACCATGCCCAGGGCCATGGCCGCTACCCCGGCCCGCTCCTGCATGAAGGTGCCTTTGGCGCCGCTGCGGCCGTAGCTGTCTTCGCTGCCGCCCAGCAGGCGTTCCGGGCCGGCTTTCACATCGGACAGGAACAGTTCGCCGGTGGGGGAAGAGCCAATGCCCATTTTCTTGAAGGGTTTGGATTGCTCCAGGCCTTCCATGCCGCTGTCGAGAATAAAGGAGACAATTTTACGCTGGTCCGCTGGCACCCCTTCTTCGTCCAGTTTACAGATCAGGATGATGGTGTCGGCGTAGGGGCCGTTGGTGATCCAGGTCTTGCTGCCGTTGATGATGTAGCCGCCGTTGCCGTCGCGCTTGGCCAGGGTTTTCATCTGGCCGAAGGCGTCGGAACCGGCATTGGGTTCGGAAATGGCCCAGGCGCCCACTTTTTCCAGGGTCAGCAGGGGCAGAGCCCAGCGCTCTTTCTGTTCGGTGGTGCCCTTGCTCATTATGGCGCCACCACCCAGCCCCATGGAGACGCCCATGGCGGTGACCAGGCCCTGAGCGTGTTTGCACAGTTCAATAATCGGGATCATGCGCATGGCGGCCTCTTCGCCGGCCATGGCTGAGGGGCCTTCTTTTTTCTTTTTCTCTTCTACGGCGTCGCCGGCGGCGAGGGCTTTCTCGCGGGCAATCTGCTTGTCGAACGATTGCTTGGCCATTACATCCATGCCGAAGGTTTTGATCAGCTTGCGCAGGATGTCATAGGGAGGAACGCCGTTGTATTCGATATCGTCCAGCTGCGGCACGACTTCTTTTTCTACAAAGTCGCGCACCATTTTCTGGATCATTTGCTGTTGTTCGGACCACTGGATCATCGGGCTGTCCTGTTGGGTGAGAATTCAATCAACAGTAGCAAGCCCGATGGTGACGGCGCATTGATCAAAAAGAACGGAATGATTGACGCTGGGTGTCAGGGCGCCTGCTGGGCGGTGATGCAGGGTTGCGGGTCAAAACGCACGTGCATGGTCAGCGCATTGGCGCCTTCGCTGCTGGCGGCGGCCTCAATATCCTGTGGGCGTAGCCGGGGGTGGGTGCCGGCGAAAAATTTTTGCGCGGCCCTGGCATTGAGGGTGCGGTCGCGGGCCGCCTGGTAGGTGATGCCTTCTCCGCCCAGTAGGTGACGGATGTATTCGGCGCAGGCCACGTCTTCGTCGCCCGTGGGGTGGGAGGCGACCAGCACCACGGTGGGTGGGTTCTGCGCGCGCAAATAGTTGGCGGTGGCTTCGGCGTTGATCAGCCCGGCTACCAGCACTTCGCGGCTATCCCTGGCGCGCAGGGTGGCGGCGACGCCATTGGTGGTACGCAGGATCAGCTCTCTGTCCTGTAGCTCGGCCTGGTCGATTTCCCAGGGGGAATTGCCAAAATCAAAACCGGGAATCGGCAAGGCGTCTACCTCGCCGGCCAGCAGCGCCTCAGGCAGGTGTTCGTCGCGCAGGGCAAAAGCCTGCTCGGCACTGGCCACCGGCCAGATGCAGCGCAGGCCTTTGCGAAAGGCATGATGGCTGGTGGTGAAAGCGCGGATTACGTCGATCACCACGGTAATGCCATGAATGTTGTGTGGCGGGTTGTGCCCCTGGGCAATATGTATGTCCATGGTCTTCCTTGCCGGGGGGCGGTGCGGAGCCTGACACGGTGAACGGATCAGAACAGCAGGCCGATGCCCCAGGTTGCGTTGTCGAAAATTTCGTCTTCGTCGTCCAGGTATTGCTCAACGGCAATGGTGAACGTGAGGCGGTCACCCAGGGTCAGGCGGTCTTTGGGGGTGCGCTTGCCGGTGAAAAAATCGATCACTGAACGGTAGTTGAAGTCGGAGCGGTAACGCAGCAGGTCGCCTTCACTGCCGTACCCATATTGGATCTGGATAATGCGGCCAAAGCCCACACCGGCATAGCCATTGGTGACACGCTCGCCGTCTACTGCGGAGAGATCGTCGTCGCCGGAATCGCGGCGAATCGGCGAGTCACCGAACTTCTTGGTGCCCACGCCGGCATTCAGCGCCACGCTGGTGTAATTGGCATCCACAAAAAAACCGGTGCCGATATTTTCCGTGGGATCTACCCGGCCAACGGACACCACGGTGCCGCGCATCAGGGTGACGCCGCTATAACGGTCTTCGGCCTGAACACTGGAGCAGCCCAGTATCAGCAGGGTCAGTGCGATTATTATTCTTGTCATGTGATTCCCTCCGTGAACAAGCCGTTATTATGCCTAAAGGTGGCTATGGGGCCTAGCCGCCTGCTGAAAAACTCCTTACATGCTCAGTCTTCCTGGCGGGTTCCGGATAACGATTGCGCGTTTAGTCGCGGCGGTGGCCCAGTGTGCGAGCCAGTGTCCACACGCGCACATCGGCCGCGCCGTGGTCAAGAAGGCATTGCGCGGCCGCCCGGGCGCTGCTGCCGGTGGTCATTACGTCATCGACCAGGATAAGGCGCAATCCGCTCACTGGGCGCTGACACTCAAAGGCCTTGCGCAGGTTGCGTTGCCGTTGACGGCGGGTAAGCCCTTGCTGGCTTGGAGTGGCCCGCTGGCGCACCAGTGCTGGCAGCACGGGGCGTTGCCAATATCGCCCCACCAGGTGGGCAAGGTGGGCGCCCTGATCGAAGCCGCGGCGCCACCGCCGTCGCCAGTGGACAGGCAGTGGGCACAGGGCATCGGTATCTGCCCATGGCAGGGGTGTTTCTGCCAATAGCGGGCTGATGGCTCGCTCCACCGTCAGGTCGGCCCGGTGCTTGTAGCGTGTGATGAGGGCATCGACCGGGAAATCATATTGCAGGGGCGCCTGGCTGGCGGAAAAGGGCGGCGGCTGGCGAACACAGCGCCCGCACAAGGGCGGCACGGGGTCTGCAAGGGTGGTGGAATCGTCGCCGTGGGGAAGCCCGCAGCGACAGACGGGCTCTGTAAGCCGGGGCAGCAGAGGCAGGCAGTCAGCGCACAAGCCGCCGCTGTCCGATTGTCCGCACAGAGTGCAGGGTGAGGGATTGATATGATCAAAAAGTATACTGCAGTAAACTTTTGTTGCGGCTTTCAGGTTGACAGGTGCCATGGGGCTCCTTAGCCTGCTGACGTTACCCGAGGAGAATGAAGCATGCCCGCCATCGCCAGCACCGCCCAATCGCCATCCACGGATATGGCTGTACGCCATGACTGGAAACGCAGTGAGATCGACGCCCTGTTTGCCTTGCCGTTCAACGATTTGATCTTCCAGGCGGCGGCGCTGCACCGGACCCATTTCGATCCCAATGCGGTGCAGGTAAGCACCCTGCTGTCGATCAAGACCGGCGCCTGCCCGGAAGACTGCAAATACTGCTCCCAGTCCGGTCACTACAACACCGAGCTGGAAAAAGAGAAATTGCTGGAAGTGTCCCGGGTGGTGGAAGAGGCCAAGGCTGCCCGGCAGAACGGGGCGTCCCGGTTTTGCATGGGCGCCGCCTGGCGCAGCCCCCGCGACAAGGACATGCCCTATGTGCTGGACATGATCCGTCAGGTCAAAGACCTGGGCATGGAGACCTGCATGACCCTGGGCATGCTCGATGAAGGCCAGGCAGGGGCGCTGGCCGAGGCTGGCCTGGATTACTACAACCACAATCTGGACACCTCGCCGGAATACTACGGCCAGGTGATCACCACTCGCACCTACAATGATCGCCTGTCCACCCTGGCCAATGTGCGCGACGCGGGCATGAAGGTGTGCTGCGGGGGTATCGTCGGCATGGGCGAGGAGCGCAATGACCGGGTGGGCCTGCTTCAGCAGTTGGCTAACCTGCCGCACCACCCGGAATCCGTCCCCATCAACATGCTGGTAAAGATTGAAGGCACGCCGCTGGCGGATGTGGACGATCTGGACCCCTTCGAATTTGTGCGGACCGTGGCGGTGGCCCGGATCCTGATGCCGCAATCCTATGTGCGGCTGTCTGCGGGTCGTCAGGAAATGAACGACGAAGCTCAGGCGCTGTGCTTCATGGCCGGTGCCAACTCCATTTTCTATGGCGAACGTTTGCTGACCACCGATAACCCGGAAGCCAACCACGACCAGCGTCTGTTCAAGCGGCTGGGGATTCACCCGCTGGATCCGCGCCACGAAGCATCCGACGAAGCCCATGAAGAAGCCATCCAGGCGCAGGTGTCCGAGCAGCAAGCGGAGGAAGCCGGGCTTTTCTATAACGCCCTGGACAGTAAGCGGGCCGCCAAGCATGTGCTGGACAAGGACACCGGTCGGCCCACCGCCACCGAGCACTGAGGCTCGCCTGTGGGCTTTGATCTGGCCGCCGATCTGGCGGCCCGCCGTGAGCAGCACCGCTATCGCCAGCCGCAAATCATGGACGGCCCCTGTGGCCGGCATGCGGTTGTGGGCGGTCAGCAGTACCTGAATTTCTGCAGTAACGATTACCTTGGCCTGGCCAACGATGCGGATGTTATCGAGGCGTTCCGGCAGGGGGCACGGGACTGGGGCGTAGGCAGTGGTGCGTCGCATCTGGTTTGCGGTCATCAACGTCCGCATCAGGATCTGGAAGAGGCGCTGGCCGAGCACACTGGCCGTGAACGCGCGCTGCTGTTTTCCACCGGTTACATGGCCAATCTGGGCGTCATGTCCGCCTTGCTGGGCAAGCGCGATGCCGTATTCGAAGATCGCCTCAATCATGCTTCGCTATTGGACGGCGGCCTGCTCAGCGGGGCCCGCTTCCGGCGCTTTGCCCACAATGATGCCGATGCCTTGAGCCGTCAGCTGCATCGTAGCGATGCCCGTCGCAAACTGGTGGTGGCCGATGGCATCTTCAGCATGGATGGTGATGAAGCGCCGCTGGCGGCCTACGCCGATGCCTGTGACGCTCACGATGCCTGGCTGATGGTGGACGATGCCCACGGCCTTGGCGTGCTCGACCCGCAAGGGCGAGGCTCCTTGTTTGCCCAGGGGGTTAACCCGCGTACCCAGATCCTCATGGGAACGCTTGGCAAGGGGCTGGGTACTGGCGGCGCTTTTGTGGCTGGCAGCCATGACTTGATCGAAACCTTGATACAGTTTGCCCGCACGTTTATCTATACCACCGCCATGCCGGCCGCGGTGGCGGCGGCCACACGGGTCAGTCTCCACAAGTCCCGTGAGGAAAACTGGCGCAGGGATAAGCTGGCAGAACTGATTGCCCGTTTTCGACACGGTGCCAGTGAGCTGGGCTACACCCTGATGCCGTCGCGCACACCGATCCAGCCATTGCTGATCGGCAGTGATGCCGACGCCATGGCACTCAGTGGTGCGCTCCGGGAAAAGGGCTTGCTGATCACGGCCATTCGCCCGCCCACAGTGCCGGAAGGTGAGGCACGCTTACGGGTGACACTGTCGGCCGCCCATGAGCTTGAGGATGTGGATGCGTTGCTGCTGGCGCTGGCGAACGCCTGACCCGTTATTGGATTTTATTGTGCCGGGCGCTCTGCGCCAGGCATCAAGTTGACCAGGATTGCTATGCCCAAACTGATTCCCTTTCACAATACCTACAAAGCCACGGGTGTGAATGATGACGAGGCGCAGGACATCGTTCTGATTCATGGCTGGGGGCTGCATGCCATTGTCTTTGACGACATTGTGCCGGCCTTGCTGGAACGGTTCCGGGTCACCGTGGTGGACCTGCCCGGCATGGGGCAGAGTCCCATGCCCAACGGGGACTACACCCTGGATTTTCTCGCGGACGAAGTGCTGGCGATCATGCCGGAGCGGGCCCACGTGCTGGGCTGGTCGCTGGGCGGGCTGGTGGCGTTGGCCATGGCCGGGAAAGCGGCGCAAAGGGTGCAGTCGGTAGTCACGGTGGCCACCTCGCCGCGGTTTACGACCGGTGTGGGCTGGGATACGGCTATGAAGCCGGACATTCTCGGCAAGTTTGCCGAGATGTTCGACGAAGATAATGAAGGCACTTTGGTGCGTTTTCTCGCATTAAACTGCAAGGGCAGTGCAGCCATGCGCGAGGATACGGCGCGGCTCAAGGAAATCCTTTATTTCTGTGGGCTGCCCGCGCCGAAAGCCTTGCGCAGTGGTCTCGACATTCTGCGCGAGGCAGACATGCGAGCCGTGTTGCTGGAACTGGCCATGCCGGTGTTGATGGTCTTTGGCGAGAACGATCATATCGTCCCGGCGGCGGCCATGGCGGCCAGCGAACCGCTGATTCATCACGGCCGCACTGCCCTGATTGAGCAGGTGGCTCATGTGCCTTTCCTGTCGGCACCGGAGACGTTTACGAGAGCGGTTTATGACTTCTATCGCGAATATCAACTGGTCGCTTGAGATGGCAGCTTCCGCTCTGGATAAACATGCGGTCAGCGACCACTTCAGCCGGGCGGCGCACAGCTATGACGAGCATGCGATTTTGCAGCTGGCGGTGGGCCGTTCGCTGGTGCAGCGGTTGCCGCAGCGGTTGCCAGTGAATGCAGCGCTGGACCTGGGATGTGCCACGGCACCTTTTGCCCGGGCCCAGCAGCAAGTGTTGCCTGAGGCTCATTGGCAGGCGGTGGACCTGTCGCGTGCCATGCTGCACGAAGCCGCAGAGCGTGGGCGGTTTAATGAGCGCTATCAGCCTCTCTGTGCCGATGCGGAACAGTTGCCGGTGAGCGACGCCTCCCAGGGGTTGGTATTCAGTTGTTTTGCCCTGCAATGGTGTGATCCCCATGCGGTCCTGAAAGAGGTTGGCCGGGTGTTGTCTCCCGGGGGGCGCTTGTTGCTGGCGGTGCCGTTGGCAGGTTCCCTGCACGAATTGCAGCAGAGCTGGCAGGCGGTTAATCGACGCCCCCACGTGAACGCCTTGCCGGGGTTTGACGACTGGCAGAGCGCTGCCCTGCAGGCGGGCTTTGTCGATGCTGAGCTGCAGCAACAGGTGATGGTGGAATACTATGATTCGGTCAAGGCCATTGCCCGTCGGCTCAAGGCCACCGGAGCGGATCATGTCAGCGGCGCCTCCGGTCTGACCGGCAAAAATGCCTGGCAGGCCATGGTGAAAGAATATGAAACCCGGCGAACGCAACAGGGTCTGCCGTTAACCTGGAATGTATTGTTTCTGGAAGCGGAAAAATACTGAGCTATGAGCTTGCTTGGCTTTTCTGCGAAGCCGCTGTAGGAGTTCCCTTCCAGGGGACGAACCGTGCGAAGCGCGGAATCGACCGTAGGGCGATCAGGGATTTCCTGGCTCGACAGGTCTCCAAAGAATGACCTCCCTTTGGTCGCCTCGCTGCGCTCGGTTCGCACCTCAAGTGGTGCTCCTACAAAGACGGAAGCTTCGGCGGTTTGTGGGAGGCTCTGGAGCTGTGCGCAGCAGGTCATCGACCGCAGGATGATAAAGGCTAGAAGCTGAACCTAAGGAACCCCATGGAAAACATTAAACCCCCTCTCCCCGCCCTCAAGGGCGTCTTCTTTGTCACTGGCACCGACACTGAAGTCGGCAAGACCTGGGTCAGTTGTCGCCTGCTGGAGCGGGCCCGGGAAGCCGGGTTGAGTTGCTATGGGCTCAAGCCGGTTGCTGCAGGCTGTGACGAGACACCGGATGGCTGGCGCAATGAAGATGCCCTGCAGTTGATGGCGGCCAGTTCAGTGAAGCTGCCCTACGAGATGGTTAACCCGGTGGCATTCAAGGCGCCGATAGCGCCACATATCGCTGCCCAGCAAGAGGGAAAAGATATCAGCCTGTCCCGGCTGGTGGGATATGTGCGGGGTGCCTTGAGTGCCCACCCGGCGGACTTGATTCTGATTGAGGGCGCCGGCGGATGGCGTGTGCCGCTCAACAGTCGAGAGATGTTGTCCGGGCTGGCCAAGGAGCTGGATGTACCGGTGATTCAGGTTGTCGGCATGAAGCTGGGCTGTATCAATCATGCCCTGCTGACCGGAGAGGCTATCGAAAAGGATGGGCTTCGCTATGCCGGCACCATGGCGAACTGTTTTGGCGAGATGGACGTGCAGGAAGAGAACCTGTTGACTCTGCGTCAGCATTTGCCCGGTGCCTTTGCGCTGGTTTGACCGGTTAAATCATCGAAATATCCTTGTTCTTTCGCCGTTTTGTCACCTTTAACTGGGCGGTTACAGGGGGCTACATAGCACTACAGTGCAACTACCCAAGGCCCACTGTTTCCGTGCAATTTCCTGCCTAATCTTGACGTGCTGTTGCCGTAGGGCGATGGCCTTTATGGTTAGGGGGAATCTTCATGGATCGCAAACGACGTACCCTGGTGCAAGCGCTGGGCGCGAGTGGCGCGCTGTCACTGGCGGGTTGTGGTGGTGGTAGCAGTTCATCAGCCGCTCCGCCGATCAATACGCCCACACCCAATCTACCGGAAGAACCGGATACGCCGGACGCCTTGCCTGGCGTTTCGTTCCTGCACGGTGTGGCATCCGGGGATCCACTCTCCGACCGGGTCATCCTGTGGACACGGGTGACTCCGGATCTGGATAGCGGTGAGGATGTGGCCGTCACTATTACGGTGGCCCGCGACCTGGCCATGTTGCAGACCGTGGCCAGCTATACCGCCACCGCCAGTGCAGCAAGCGACTACTGCGTGAAGCAGGATGCCACCGGTCTGCAACCGGACAGCTGGTATTACTATCAGTTTTCGGTGGGTGATCAAGTCTCCCCTGTGGGGCGGACCCGCACCTTCCCCGCATCGGAAACGTTTATCGACCGGGCCCGTTTTGCGGTGGTTTCCTGCTCCAACTATCCCTACGGATTTTTCTCCGTATACCGGGCCGTGGCCAATCATGCGGATCTGGATTTTGTCTTGCACCTTGGTGATTACCTGTACGAGTACGGGGCCGGCGAGTACGGTGATTTTCCCGAGCGCGATCCGCAGCCTCCCCACGAAATGATCACCCTGGCGGATTATCGTCAACGCCATGCGCAGTATAAAACCGACGAAGATCTGCAAGCGGTGCATCAGCAATTCCCGATGATTGCTGTCTGGGATGACCACGAATCCACCGACAACAGCTACAGCGACGGGGCGGGCAATCATGATCCGCTGACCGAAGGGGATTGGGCTGCCCGCAAACAGATTTCCCAGCAGGCCTACTTCGAATGGTTGCCGATCCGGCCCCGTGAGCCAGGTAATCACAGTGTGATCTACCGCAACTTTTCCTTCGGTGACCTGATTGATCTGACCATGCTGGATACCCGGCTGGAAGGTCGCGATGAGCAGTTGACCATACCCGCCGATCCGGGCCGTAACGATGAGGATCGACACCTGATCAGCGAGCAGCAGATGGATTTTCTGCTCAACAGCTTGAGTGAATCGAACAGCCAGTGGCGCTTCATTGGTCAGCAGGTGATGTTTGCGCAACTCAATATTGCCGAGATTCCTTCGCTGAGCGAACGCCATGCGCAACTGCGTGGCAATCTGTCTGCCATCAACATGGATCAGTGGGATGGCTACGCGGCGGATCGGCTGAAAATTCTGAACCACATCGACGATAACGATATCGACAACGTGGTGATTCTCACCGGCGATATCCACACCTCCTGGGCCAGCGAAATTTACCGCAATCCCGGCACCCTGTTGGGGGATCTCTTCGACAAGGCGTTGGCGGCAGAATTTGTGACCCCGGCGGTGACCAGCCCTGGTTTTCCGGAAGGCGTGGCAGAGCTTGCCGGCGTGGTGATTCCGGTGGCCAATCCGCATATCCGTTATGTGGAAGCCAAATCCCGCGGCTTCATTTTGGTGGATGTCACCCGCCAGCGTGCCCAGGGTGAGTTCTATTACGCGCAAAGTATTGAGTCCTACGATTTGCGTGGACAGATCAATAACGCAAAAACCAAGGTGGTGACGGTAAAAAGTGGCGACAGTCGCATTATCGAAGACCAGCCATTATCCCGACCGCGCACGTTGCGCACCGCATTTTCCCATCCCCCCGTGCTGAATACTGAAGAGGTGATCTCATGAGCGCTTACTGGAAGCTGTTACCCCTGGTGGCGGCGATTACCCTGACGGCCTGTGGTGGGGGAAGCTCCTCCGGTGGTGGTGTGAATGCCGGTGCCGATGGCGGCAATGTGGAAACCCCCAATGGCCCCGGTGATGGTGGTGAAGGGGAAGGCGACGGAGAGCCGGATGAAGGCGGCGGTGAAACCGGCGCTAACCCGCCAGCGGCGGTACGCTTTATTGTGATCGGCGATTCCGGTAGCGGCTCTGCAGGTCAATATGCCGTGGGGCAGGCGATAGCCGATGTCTGTGACGGCAAGGATGAATTTGTCGGTGACATGGCCTTTGTAGGGTGCGATCTGGTGGTCGGGCTGGGCGACAATATTTATGAGTCCGGGGTCACCAGCGTGGATGATCCCCAGTTTGCGGAAAAATTCGAAAAACCGTTTGAACCGGTCCAGCTGCCGTTCTACATGGTGCTGGGTAACCACGACAATACCGGTTACGTGGGAGGCGACGGGGCGGGCAATGCCCGCGGCGAATTCCAGGTGGATTACTCCTATTTCGATGGCCGCCTGTCCGACCGCTGGAATATGCCGGATCGTTATTTCAAGCACAGTGCGGGCAATACCTCTCAGGGGGAGCGCCCTCTGGTGGATTTCTTTGCACTGGATTCCAACCCCATTGCCGGCGGTTTCGCCGACCCGGATATTGCCTACGCGTATCACACCTATGGTGTTGACCAGCGTAACTGGGCAGTGAATGCCATTGCTGGTTCCAATGCAGTATTCCGCATTGGCATGGCGCACCATCCGTACTTGTCCAATGGCAGCCACGGTAACGCGGGCAACTACGATGGCGTACCCAGTGAACTGTTACCGGTGCTGGCCGGCGAGCGCTGGAAGGCGTTCATGGAAGAAGCGGTCTGCGACCAGACCGATTTTTTCTTCGCCGGTCATGACCACGATTTACAGGTGCTCAATGCCGTGCCGTCCTGTGGGCGCACGGAATTTGTGGTGAGCGGTGCCGCCGGCAAGACTCGCTCCATTGATGACCCGGAACGTAACGCCGCCCGTTTTCAGCAGGGCGATACCTACGGCTTTTTCTGGATGAAGGCGGTAGAAGCGAATGCCGAAACCATGGCCCCGGCTCAGCTCTGCATCGAAGCCTATACGGTGGACCCGGAAGCGGAAGGCCTGGGTGTGATCAGTGGCGGTGAGCTGACGCCGGCCTACACCCATTGTTATGAAAAGCAGCCCATGGTGCTGCTCAGTGGCAACAACGATTTCTCCGGTCAGCCGCTGGGTGATGGTGCATTGCCGTTGCCGCTGCCGGATGGTTTCGATGCGGACTTCACCGGCCCGTTGAAAGAACTGCGCGAGACCTTGGTGTCTGGCTTTACCGAAGTGGGGGCGAACCTGCCGGAAGAACAGCGTCAGGTGTTCGACCAGATCATTGCCGGTACGGATATCCTGTTCAATGCCATGGACGCGGCAACCGCGGCGATCCTGGAAGGCGACAGCAGTGAAATGACACAATCGGTACAGGCGGTGCTGGCGGCTTCGGAGCAGTTGCAGGCCATCGATACCAGTGGCCTGCCGGCACCCTTTGACCAGCTTGGCAGCGCCTTTGATGCGCTGGCCGCCGGCGTCGGTACGGGTAGCGGCGATGTGGGCCAGGGCGGTGACGGCAGTACTGTGGATGATGTTGCCTTTATTGCTGCACCGCTGGTGTCTTTGTCGCGCAACTTGAACAATATTCTTGATGGCGTTGAGGAGCAGGTGCCTGGTGACGTGCCGGTGTTTGCCGGGCTCACTTCTGTGCTTTCTACCGTATCGTTGGGCCTTGCCAATACGCTGGAGCAGTTGGTGATGCTGGATACCAGTGCCACCGGTGAGCAACTGCTTGGCACGGTGCAGGGTACCCTGGAAAATCTGGTGAATGATGTGTTGTGGCTTAACCAGATCCCCGGTGCAGAGGATTACACCACCTTGCCTGGCGATGCCTTGTCATCGGTGTTGCTCACGGTGGTCCGTGAAGTCACGGAGCAGCTGGATGAGCGGTTGTTGAGCCCGCTGGCTCCCTTGCTGGATTTGTTGTCGCCGATCACTGGCTTGTTGGCGGGTTTGTTCGACGGCCTGTAGCCGGAAGCAGAAATGGGATTCCCATAACAACAAAGGCAGATCCATTTTTGACAATAACGCAGTCCGGAAACGGGCTGCGTTTTTTTTCGGGTTTCAGGTGAGTGTCTCGTTCACGGTGGCACCCGCAGGCTCGTTTCGAACCGTTTCTTTCTTAAGGAACCCCTGAATAAAAGAAATTACGCCAGCTTTTCGCCTGCGCGCCGGGGGGCGGTGGAATGCATGCCGACAGGGACGCCCAATGCCGACAGCGTGTCCATTACCTGATCTACGGTAATACGCTGCAGGCAGGGGTAAGTGTCCTGCTCGCAGCTGCTGCGCTCACATTCAGCGGCGCAGGCTTGCCAGCGCAATACGCGAGCGTGGGGTGAGAGTGGGTGCCAGAGGTTGTCGTTGGTGGGGCCGAACAGACCGACGGTGGGAATGCCGCAGGCCGCTGCCAGGTGCATGGGGCCGCTGTCGTTACCCACATAGGCTTGGCTGTGTTGCAGCAGTGCGATCAACTCCGCCAGGTTCAGTTGATCACACAGGTCGGGCACCGGTTTGCAAAGAAAGGATTGTACGCGGGCGATTTGTACCCGGTCCTTGTGCCCGGCCCCGATTAATATGGGGGTGAGCCCGGCCCGGCGTGCGTGCTGACACAGCGACGCGAATTGCTCCGCATGCCACATCTTGTAGGTCTTGGTCGCCCCCACATGCAGGATCAGGTGAGTGTTATCGGCGTGCATTGGCAGCAAGGAGTGAATGCGCGCGTTGCTGTCCGGACATTCGGCTAGCGGCAGGTAATGTGCCGGCGCGGTTGCTGCGGGTTGGCTCAGGCTGGCGTAGCTGTGCCAGCGGTGGCCTTGCCAGTCCGGTTCTGGCGACCAGGTATAGAACCAGTGGCCATGGCGGCGCGGTGGGCCGATGCGAATTGCTGCACCGGACAGTCGACTCAGCGTGGCAGATTTCTGTTCGCCTTCAATGTCGATACAGATGTCTGCGCGAAAGCGTCGCATGGCACGCACAAAAATCAGGTAATGCTTTATGCGCTGCCATACAGGCCGGAACGAAGAGAGTGCCTGTTCCGGGTAGAAAAGAAACCGTTTTTCGCCGGGCAAACTTTGCGCCACCAGTGCTTGGTAACGCGCATCGACTACCAATAAGGCATCCGGATGCGCTGATAGCATGGCGCGTAAATGCGGCAGGGCAATCAGTAGATTGCCCATGTGACTGCACGGGAAAAGTATTAACAGGCGAGGCATGAAAGCGAACACAGTTATCAGCGGAAACTGCTTTCAGGCTAGGTGGTAAGGATGACGGTTATATGACGAGTTGCGGGGATAGGGAAAGACTGGAAAACTCCCGGGACATTGGCATTTCTACAAGGCTGCTGTAGGAGTACCTCTTGAGGTGCGAACCGCGCTTGCGCGGAAATCGGCCGGAGGGCGATCAGGAATTTCAGAGGTCGACAGGTCTATCCAAACCATCCTGATCCGATGCCTCCCGCCCCTATTCGCCATGGAAGCATGGCTCCAACGGGGCCGTACCGGTTTTCCTTTTCAACTTTAAACTTTGAACTTTCAACTGGATCCCGCGGGCAGAGCGGTCACCGTGAGGCACCGCGCCTAACCCGCGTTGTCGCTAGCCGCTCGCAGCTACTTAATCCCGCTCGATCAACCAGTCCGCAATGCGCCCCCAGCTTTGTTTTTGTGCGGCGGCGCTGCCCAGGATGCCCATGTGGCCACCCTCAATGGTGACAAAGGTTTTATCCTTGCTGCGAATCAGCGGCTTCATGGCCTGGCTGCATTCCGGGGTGACGATGGGATCGTTGGCGCCGGTAATGTTCAGCACGTTGGCGGTGACCTGGTTCAGGTGCCCGTCAGTCCCTTCCATGGGGAGCTGGCCATGGGCGACCACGTTGTCCGTCCACAGGTACCGAATGATGTCCTGAATCACGCCGCCGGGGTAGGCCACCATGTCGTCCAGGAAAGCGCCGTTGGTGGCGTGGGAGGCGACGAAGTCCCGGTCGTGCAGGTTCTTCATCAGGCTCCAGTAGCCCTGCAGGCTGCCAATGGGGTTGGTGAGCTTGAAGGCCAGACTGTTTACCCAGCCCGGTGAACGTAGCAGGTCCGCAGGCACATCATGGATACGCAGGCCGGTGCGTTTGCGTATCCACTTGGCCCGGCGGCTCAGGGCGCGGTACTGGCCGCCCAGGGCGCCGTTGCGGTGATAATCCGTGGGCGCGCCGATTAATACCAGGTTGCTGATGTCCGGGTCGTTACCCAGGGCGGCGTAGCACAGGCTGAACAATCCGCCGAAGCTCCAGCCGTGCAGGCTCAGTTTCTGCTCACCGCTGTGCTGGCGTACATGCACAAGCAGTTTGGGCAGGTAGTCCGCAAAGTAGCTGCTCAGGCTCAGGTGGTTGTGGTAACGACCGGGGCGGCCCCAGTCGACCATGTACAGCTCAAAGCCGCGGGCGCGCAGGTAACGCACCAGGCTGCGCTGGGGGAACAGATCATAGATCAGCATGTTCACTGCCAGCGGTGCCACCAGCACCAATGGCGTGCGCTGGGTGGTCTGGCTGACCGGCACTACGGTGCCGTCCGACAGGGGAATGGCGCTTTCGGTCAGCGGCGGGTAGTAGCGCAGTTTTACCAGGCCATCGTCGAACAGGGTTTGGTAAGGGGTCTGTTCCGCCTGGCTGAGTTGCTGGGCTTCGAAAAGGCGCGCCCGGCCATTGTCCAGGCGATGCCGCCAGGGGCGGGTTCGCTTGTAAACCACCTGCTGTAGTGTGTCAGTGAGCATGAATTCCACCGGCTAAGGATCAACGGGCGGTCATTGTAGGGAAGAAGCGGGCGGGCGCAGTTGCCGTGCGGACCGCCATTGATGTCGGGGGGGATACCCGCCCCGATTTGCCACAGTTCCGGTCATTGCGGATGAGCGGGATCTGTGCAGGGCGGGGCGTTTATATCAGTTGAGTATAAGCGCCTAGTTTGCCGCGCACCCGTACCTGGCTGCCGGCCTTCAGATTGCCTTCAAAGTCGGCCTTCCCTTCAGGGAACAGCATGACCACGGTGGAGCCGAGCAGGAAGCGGCCCAGCTCCTCGCCTTTTTCCAGGGTGATGGGTGCGGTGCGCAGGTAGTCGGCGGTGACGACCTGTTTGGGCAGCGGGGTGACCTGCCCACTGAATACGGTCTCGATGCCTGCGACAATCATGGCGCCGACCAGAATCACTGCCATGGGGCCCTGCTCTGTATCAAAGATACACACCAGCCGTTCGTTGCGGGCAAACAGGTTGGGCACGCCGTTGGCGGTGGCTTCATTTACCGAGAACAGGTCGCCGGGCACGTAACGGGTCTCACGCAGGGTGCCGGTAAAAGGCATGTGCACACGGTGATAGTCGCGGGGGGACAGGTAGATGGTGGCGAACTGGCCATTGGTGAATTCACTGGCCAGCGCGCTGTCACCACCGAGCAGGTCGTACAGGGAGTAATCATGCCCCTTGGCCTGGAATACCTGGTTGGCGCGAATGGCGCCGAGCTGGCTGACAGCACCGTCTGCCGGGCAGGCAATCTCGTTATCGCCGCTGGCTTCCAGTGGCCGGGCATCGGCTTTCAGCGCTCGCGTGAAAAAGGCATTGAAGGTGGGAAACCGGTCCGCGTCTTCGATCTGGGCTTCGGACAGGTCAATGCCGAACCGCTTCATGAACAGGTTGATAAAGGTGGTCTTGATCCACGGCACTTCGCTGCGGGCCAGCATGCCGACCAGCCGGGACAGGGCGTGCTGGGGAATCAGGTATTGCAGGGTAACGAACAGTTTGTCGCGCCAGTTATTCAAGGGGAATCCTTACGGTTTCAGGGAGCCATTGGCCCGGATTATTCGGTTTTCTGCGCGGGAGTGTCGGGGTGATTGCCCCACTCGGCCCAGGAGCCGGCGTAGCCTCGCATGCGTTCAAAGCCCAGCAGTTTGCCCACCAGCCAGGAAAAACTGGAGCGGTGATGGGTCTGGCAGTGGGTGATCACTTCCTTGTCACCGGTGATGCCCAGGGCTGCCAGCTCGGTGCGGATATCTTCCAGTGGACGCAGGCGCAGGTTGTTCTGCTTGTCCATGGGGTCGGTCCATTCGTGGTGACGGGCCCCGGGGATGTGCCCGGCTTTCTGGGCGAAGGCGCGCACGCCGTCGAATTCATCCAGGGAGCGGGAATCCCAGATCACCACATCGTCATCCTGATAGTGGGCCAGCAAGTAATCCAGGTCCACTTCGGTGAGCGGGTCGTGGGCGCCCACTTGGTAATCGCTGGGGGTGGGATCGTGGGCTTCGCTGCTGGTGGGGTGACCTTCGGCCAGCCAGGCGTGGATGCCCCCGTTCAGGTAGCTGTAGTGCTTGTGGCCGATGGCATCCAGGGTCCACAGCAGGCGCCCGGCCCAGCCACCGCCTTCGTCATCATAGGCGATAACATGGGTGTCGGGGGTCAGCCCCAGCTCGGAGAACAGGTCGCTGAGGGCGTCATCGGAAGGAATCATGCCCGGTGCGGGCTGTGCGCCGGTCTGTAAGCGCTTGAAATCCAGATGAATGGCGCCGGGAACATGGGCCTGGACGTAAACGGGGGGCTTGCTCAGGTCGATGATGAGCAGCTTGTCGTCGTCAAGGCGATTGGCGAGTTCGGCGGGTTCGAGCAGCAGTGGCAGCATAAAAGGCAATTGATAGTGGGCAGTGGATAGTTGACAGCTAAAAGTCAAAAAAGCGCGTCTTGGAGCGGCCCATTATTCCTTATATAACCACGTTCTGGTAGCCGGGTTTCGCTGTCAACTTGAATAGCGTTCCCGCCCTTCCTCATCCAGCGTATCGGCAATCTGGTAGAAGTTGGCCAGCCGCTCTTCATCGATGTCGCCGTTTTCTGCGGCAGTGATCAGCGCGCAGCCCGGCTCGTTGCGGTGTGAGCAGTTGCGGAATTTGCAGTAACCCGCCAGCTCGGAGAGTTCCCGGTAGCCGTGCAGCAGGTCGTCTTCGCCGATGTGCCACAGGCCGAATTCGCGGATACCGGGGGAATCAATCAACTGGCCACCGGTGGGCAGGTGAACCAGCCGGGCGGTGACGGTGGTGTGTTGGCCCAGGCCGGAGTTGCTGGACAACTCGCCCACCTGCAGATCCGCTTCCGGCAGTACGCCATTGACCAGTGAGGACTTGCCCACCCCGGATTGTCCGACAAACACGCTGGTCTTGCCAATCAGGGCCTCGTGTAATGGGGCCAGCCCTTCGCTCTGATGGGCGCACACTTCCAGCACCGGATAACCGAGGCGGCGATACATATCGGACAGTTCATCCACAAAAGGCCGCAGGGTCTCGTCGATCAGGTCTGCCTTGTTGAGTACCAGGGTGGCGGGAATGTCGGACAGTTCTGCGGCCACCAGGTAACGGTCCAGCAGGGCGCTGGACGGTGTGGGCAGAGGGGCGAACACCACCAGCATCTGCTCCACGTTGGCGGCCACCGGCTTCAGGTTGCCGTACAGATCCGGGCGCTTGAGCACGGTGTTGCGGGGCTCGATGGCGACCACCACGCCCAGGCCTTCCCCTTTGGGCGGTTGCCAGATCACTTTATCGCCGACCACCAGCTGCTCCAGCGTGGCCCGGAAATGGCAACGCTGAGTCTTTGTGTTCTCACCATTCGGGCCATCGGCGCTTTCCACTTCCACCTGCTGGCCGAAGTGGGCAGTGATAAAGCCGTGTTGCTCATCGCCCAGATCGTCGGCCACCAGGGATTCCTGCTGGTCGGTACGGCGGTTGGCGCGATCGCGTTTCTCCGCCTGGATCTTTTCGATGCGCCATTGCTGGCGGCGATTGAGCTTGCGTTTGGCCACGGGAGGGAGCGGTCCTGTCTTCTGGTATCAGGGTTAGTATGACAATAGGGCCATGCTACCATGGAGGCCACATTCCGCGTAGCAAAGAGATGCCGAGCCCATGACCGACAAGCGCAATAATCTGATCTGGATCGATCTGGAAATGACCGGCCTGAGCCCGGAAAACGATCGCATCATCGAGATCGCCACCATTGTCACCGATGCCGAGTTGAACGTGCTGGCAGAAGGGCCGGTGCTGGCGGTGCATCAGAGCGATGCGTTACTGGATGGCATGGACGAATGGAATACCACCCACCATAACAACTCCGGGCTGGTGGCCAGGGTGAAAGCCAGCACGGTGAATGATGCGGCCGCGGAGTCCCGGACCATTGCGTTTCTGGAGCAGTACGTGGAAGCGGGCATGTCGCCCATGTGCGGCAACAGCATCTGCCAGGATCGCCGTTTTCTGGCCAACTATATGCCGAAGCTGGAAGCCTTTTTCCATTACCGCAACCTGGATGTGTCTACCCTGAAAGAGTTGGCGCGCCGCTGGAAACCGGAAATTCTGCCGGGCTTCAGTAAAGAGAACAAACACCTGGCGCTGGATGATATTCGCGAGTCCATCGCCGAGCTGGTGTATTACCGCGAGCATTTTATTGATTGCTAACGCTTGCATGCGACACGCAACACGCGGCACGCAAAATCCTCGCCGTAGGAGCGTCGCTGGCGGCGCGATAAAACACCAGGATCAAAAGTACTTTCACCACAGAGCACACAGAGGCACAGAGAAAACTCTGTCTTTTGCTCTGTGATCTCTGTGGTAAATCATGCTTTTCCGGGTTTGGGTGATCGCGCCGCGAGCGACGCTCCTACGGTTGGGGTGGGGTGTGCTGCTCCAGTGCCCACAACACATGCTCGCGCACTGTCTCATCCGGATAATCCACCCGGGTGTTCAACGCCTGCACGATGTCCTCGGTGGTGGGCGCATTCCCCAGTGCCACGGCAATATTGCGCAGCCACTTCAGATACCCGGCGCGACGAATCGCCGACCCCGCCGTGCGCTCCAGAAATTCTTCTTCGCTCCATGAAAACAGTGAGACTAGGTCACTGTCGCCCAGTCCGTGGCGGGGGTGGAAATCGGTTTCGCCGGTGTGCTGGGAGAAACGGTTCCAGGGGCACATAAGCTGGCAGTCGTCGCAGCCGAAAATGCGGTTGCCGATGCCTTTGCGCAGGTCTTCGGGAATGCTGCCTTCGTGTTCGATGGTCAGGTAGGAAATGCAGCGCCGGGCATCCAGCTCATAGGGCGCCACAATGGCGTCGGTGGGGCAGACGGTGATACACGCCTTGCACTTGCCGCAGTGGTCTTCGCCGGGAGTATCCACCGGCAAGGCAATGTCGGTGTAGATTTCACCCAGGAAAAACCAGCTGCCCGCTTCCCGGTTCAACACCAGAGTGTGTTTGCCTTGCCAGCCGAGTCCGGCTTTGGCAGCCAGCGGTTTCTCCATCACCGGGGCGCTGTCCACAAAGGCCCGTGCCAGCTCACTGTCGGCAACTTCCTCGCGAATGCGGCTGGCCAGAATTGCCAGGCGCTTGCGGATCAGCTTGTGATAGTCACGGCCCAGCGCATAACGGGACACATAGGCCTTGTCTTTCTGTTGCAGCAACTTCACCGGTTGGGTGTCCGGGGGCAGGTAATCCATGCGCGCGGAAATCACCCTCAGGGTGCCCGGTTCCAGCTCCCCGGGGCGAAAGCGTTTGTTGCCGTGGGCCGACATCCACTCCATTTGTCCCTGATAACCTTTTGCCAGCCACGCTTTCAACTGCGCTTCTTCGGCGTGCAGATCCGTATCGGCAATACCGATCTGCTGGAAGCCGAGTTCGCGGCCCCATTGCTGGATTTGGGCTTTCAGTTGATTCAGATCCATGACGTTTCGGGGCAACCGGCTCTCGTGCGTATAATGGCGGGAAATGTGTTGTGGCGCCCGATTAAACGGGGGCGCACGAAATAACGCGAAGGATAACAGGTGACTGAGCTACCTGCTGCTTTATACACCGCGGCGCAGACCCGCGAGCTGGACCGACTGGCCATTGCCGCCGGCACCCCGGGCGCCGATCTGATGGAGCGGGCCGGGCAGGCGGCCTTCGATGCCCTCTGCGAGCGCTGGCCCCAGGCTGGCAAGTTGGCGGTGTTGTGTGGTGGCGGTAATAACGGTGGTGATGGCTATGTGGTGGCGCGGTTGGCCGCGGAGGCCGGCCTGCAGCCGCAGATCTGGTTTACCCGCGCGCCGGATCAGCTCAAGGGCGATGCCCTGACCATGGCCCGGCGCTGCCAGGCAGCCGGCATTCCCATGCAGCCGCTCACCCAGGCGGACCTGCCGCGCTCTGCGGACCTGTTGGTCGATGGCCTGCTGGGCACCGGTCTGGAAGGTCCGTTGCGTGATGATGTGGCCGCGTTGTTGCGCGCCCTGAATACGTTGTCGCTTCCGGTACTGGCGCTGGATATTCCTTCGGGGCTCAGCGCCGACAGCGGCATGCCCCTGGGGGCGGTATTGCAGGCGGAGATGACCTGTACCTTTATTGGTCTCAAACGGGGTCTGCTCACCGGCGAAGGGCCGTTGCATTGCGGCGCGCTGCGGTTTTTTGATTTGCAGGTGGGGCGGGATATCTACGCCCAGGTGCAGCCTGACTGCCTTAGCCCCGGCGCCGAGACGCTACAGCACCGTTTGCCCGCCCGCCGGGTGGATGGCCACAAGGGCCATTACGGCCATGTGCTGGTGATTGGTGGCGACCATGGTTTTGCCGGCGCGCCGGTCATGAGTGCCCAGGCCGCCGCCCGTTGCGGGGCTGGCAAGGTGTCGTTGATTACACGCCCGGCCCATGTGGCGGTGGCGTTGATCCGCCAGCCGGAAATCATGGTGCGTGGGGTGGATCGCCCGGAAGAGGCTGTCGCACTGATGGAGGCGGCTACGGTGATTGCCATTGGTCCCGGGTTGGGGCTGGATGCGTGGGGCCGAGGCTTGCTGGATGCGGCGCTGGCGGCGGGTAAGCCGATGGTGGTGGACGCGGATGCATTGACCCTGATCGCCGGGCAGGCGGATATCGGCACGGCGGATTGGGTGCTCACTCCGCACCCGGGTGAAGCGGGGCGGCTGTTGGGTGTGTCCGCTGGCGACATTCAGCAGGACCGGTTTGCCGCACTGGACAGTTTGTCTGCCCGTTATGGCGGTACCGTGCTGCTCAAGGGGCTGGGTACTCTGGTGCAGGGCGAGCCTGTGGATGCCGGGCCGGGCCGGTCCCTGATTCGCGATGGCAACCCGGGCATGGCATCCGGGGGCATGGGCGACGTGCTGACCGGGGTGATTGCTGCGTTGCGGGCCCAGGGGCTGAACGGGTTGGATGCGGCCCGCCTGGGTGCCATGGTGCACGCCCGGGCGGCAGACCATTGTGCGGCGGCGCAGGGTGAGCGGGGCTTGCTGGCCACTGACTTGCTTGGGGCGCTGCGCCAACAATTGAATCACGGGCTGCAGGGGCAGGCATTGCCACAAGGAACAGGTAACCAATGAGTCAGGAGTTTTACGATTTGCCGGATGAAGCGGCGACCCTGTCACTGGGCGCCGACTTGGCCCGCCGCCTGGCGGCGGGCGGCTGCGTTTATCTCGAAGGCGACCTGGGCGCGGGGAAAACCACCCTGGTTCGCGGTATGCTCCGTGGCCTGGGGCATGAAGGGGCCGTAAAGAGCCCGACGTACACCATTGTGGAACCCTACGAGATTGCTGGCGTCCATATCTATCACTTTGACCTGTATCGTCTGGCGGATCCGGAAGAGCTGGAGCTGATCGGCGTACGGGATTATTTCGATGCCAGCTCCCTGTGTTTGCTGGAGTGGCCGGAGCGGGGCGCGGGAGTGGTGCCAACGCCGGATTTGACCATTACACTGGCCGTGCATGGCCACGGAAGAAAAGCGACCCTGGAATGGGTTGGTGACTAAACGCCTATGGCTATACGTTTATGACAATACGCATTCACAATAAGAAAACCGTATCGGTATTTTTCTTCACTCTGGCAGCGTTGTGCTGGAGTTCGCTGGCGTTTGCCCAGACCACCATCGATTCCGTGCGCCTGCACCGGGCGCCGGACCACACCCGGATCGTATTCGATTTGCCCGCGCCGGTGGATCACAAGCTCGACAAGCTGGCCAACCCGGATCGCATTGTGCTCGATCTGCAGGATGCAGCGCTGGATTTCGACGTGAAAACGCTGGATTACGACAGCAGCCCCATTGCCAATATCCGGGTGGGCAAACACACGGATAAAACCCGGGTGGTGCTGGACATGAAAGAGTCCGTGCGTACCCGCACCAATCTGCTCAAGCCCATCGACCCCCACGGCTGGCGGCTGGTGGTGGACCTGTTCGACAAGGAGCTGCAAACCGCCAAAGCCGACAAGCCCAAGCCGCAAAAACCGGCCAAGCCCAAGGCGCAGCGGTTGATGATTGTGGCCATCGATGCGGGGCACGGTGGGGAAGACCCGGGTGCCCGTGGTCCCAGTGGAACCTATGAAAAAACCATTGTGCTGCAGATCGCCAAAAAGCTTGAGGCGCTTGTTAATGGCAAGGCCGGTATGCGGGCTGTGATGGTGCGCGATGGCGACTACTACGTGCCCCTGGTCGAGCGCCGCAAGATCGCCCGGGAAAAACACGAGGCAGATGTGTTCGTCTCCATTCACGCGGATGCCTTCACTGACGCCCGGGCCCATGGTGCGTCTGTGTTTGCCTTGTCCAACCGGGGCGCCACCAGTGCCCGTGCCCGCTATCTTGCCAAGATTGCCAACGAGTCCGACCGCGTGGCTGGGGTATATGAAGAAGAGAAAGACGACAGTTCGCTATACAGCGTGCTGGCGGATCTGCAGATGAACGGGTCCATGGCCGGCAGCCTCTATCTGGGGCGTCAGGTCCTGATGGAAATGGGCAAGGTGACCAAGTTGCACGGTGGCCGCGACAAGGTGGAGCAGGCCGGTTTTGCGGTGCTCAAAGAGCCGGAAATGGTCTCCATCCTGGTGGAAACCGGCTTTATCTCGAATCCCACTGAAGAGCGGAATTTGCGCTCCTCGGCACACCAGACCAAGCTGGCTCGCTCGGTGCTCAATGGCATCGACGCCTATTTCCGCAGCCACCCGGCCCCCAATAGCTGGTATGCGGCCCAGCGCCGCGAGCAGGGTGATGAGTATCGTATTCAGCCCGGTGATACACTGTCGGAAATTGCCCGGCAGTACAGTGTTTCCGAGCAGTCGATCCGCTCGGCCAACGGTATGGATGGTGACCGGATCATGGTCGGCCAGGTACTGAAAATTCCGCGTTCGTGACATTCCGCTTGCACGCAACATGCTCCATGCCGGCACGCTAAACGCCAAGCGTGCCGGGTGCGCGGTGTGGCGGGGTCAGATAACCTCCTAAAGGATTTGTTTTGTCCAAGATTCAGCTGCTTGATTCCCGCCTTGCTAACCAGATTGCCGCCGGTGAAGTGGTCGAGCGCCCTGCGTCTGTACTCAAGGAATTGCTCGAAAATGCGCTGGATGCGGGCTCGGAATCCATCAGCGTGGATGTGGAGCAGGGCGGGGTGAAGCTGGTGCGGGTGCGCGATAACGGTAACGGCATCGACCGTGATGATTTACCGCTGGCCCTGTCTCGCCATGCCACCAGCAAGATTCGCGGCCTCGATGATCTGGAAGCCATTGGCACCCTGGGCTTTCGCGGGGAAGCGCTGGCGGCGATCAGTTCCGTGTCCCGGTTAACCCTGGCCAGTAATGTGGAAGGCGAAGCGGAAGGCTGGCAGGTGTCGGTGGAAGGGCGGGATATGGCGCCCACCGTGGCTCCGGCTGGTCATCCCCGTGGCACCACCGTGACCATGCGTGACCTGTTCTTCAATACCCCGGCCCGGCGCCGGTTCCTGCGCACCGAAAAAACCGAATTCAATCATCTCGAAGAAGTGTTTCGGCGCATTGCCCTGAGTGAATTCAATACTGCGTTTCGTCTCACCCATAACCAGAAAGTGATTCACCAGTTGCCCGCCGGGCTGGATGACACCCTGCGGGCGGCACGGGTGGCCAAGCTGTGTGGCAAGGGCTTTATGGAGCAGGCGGTAGCCGTGGATGTGGAGCGCGATGGCTTGCGCTTGCATGGCTGGATGGGGTTGCCCACCTTTTCCCGCTCCCAGGCGGACCTGCAATATTTCTATGTGAATGGCCGGGTGATTCGCGACAAGGTGGTCAGCCACGCAGTGCGCCAGGCGTACGCGGATGTGCTCTACCACGGCCGCCATCCGGCCTATGTGCTGTTTCTGGAACTGGACCCGGCCATGGTGGATGTGAACGTTCACCCCACCAAACACGAAGTGCGTTTCCGCGAGCAACGGATGGTGCACGGCTTTCTGTATAGCTCCCTGCATCGCGCTATTGCCGGGGTGCGTCCGGGCCAGGAATTGGCCGGGTCCGTGGTTGATGAAGGCGCACCAGGTGCCGGCATGGACACGGGCATGGCGCCCAGTCAGGGTAATATGTCGCTGTCTGCGCCAGCGGGTGAGGGGATGTCGTCCCTGTCTCGCCCGGCCGGCCACGCCTACCCGCCCGGCGGCGGCAGTGCGTTTGGCTATGGCCAGGGCCAGCGTCAGGCGGATGCCTACGGGGCCCTGGTGGGGCAGCAGGTCAGCGAGTCAGCGCCGTCGGTGATGCCGCCGGCCACCGACAACGAAACCGTACCGCCGCTGGGCTACGCGGTGGCGCAACTGCACGGCATTTTTATTCTGGCGGAAAACCAGCAAGGCATGGTGGTGGTGGATATGCATGCCGCCCACGAACGGATTACCTATGAACGGCTCAAGCAGAGCTGGGCGGACGACAAGGTGCGCAGCCAGCCGTTACTGGTGCCGGTGTCGTTGGCGGTGTCTTCCCGTGAAGCGGATTTTGCCGAGCAGCAACCGGAGGTGTTTTCCCGGCTGGGGTTCGGTGTCGAGCGCGCCGGGCCGGAAACTCTGGTGGTGCGCGAAGTGCCCGCCTTGCTGCGTAATGGTGACAGCGAATCCATGGTCCGCGATGTGTTGTCGGATTTGCTGGCGCAAGGCAGCAGTGAGCGCATCGCCCAGAAACTGGATGAGCTGCTGTCCACCATGGCCTGCCACGGTAGTGTGCGCGCCAATCGACGCCTGACGATCCCGGAAATGAATGCCCTGTTGCGCGATATGGAAGCCACCGAGCGTTCCGGTCAGTGCAACCACGGCCGCCCCACCTGGACCCAGATGAGCATCAAGGACCTGGATCGACTGTTCATGCGGGGGCAATGAATCATGGCCGCTTGCACGCGACACGCAGACAGGCAACACGCGGAGGGCGCGCGGTCTTTCGCGTGTCAGCGTGATGCCTGAAGCGTGCTTGCCTATCTTATTGCTTATGGGCCCGACCTGTTCCGGCAAGACGGCGCTGGCCATCGAGGCGGCGCAGTCCTTGCCCATCGAAATCATCAATGTGGATTCGGCGCTGGTGTATCGGGGCTTGAATATTGGCGCTGCCCGCCCCACTGAAGAAGAACTGGCATTGGCGCCGCACCGGTTGTTGGGCTTTCGTGAATTGACCGAACCTTACTCGGCCGCGGATTTTCGCGCTGATGCCCTGGCGCAGATTGAACAGATCCACGCCAACGGCAAGTTGCCGTTGCTGGTGGGCGGCACGGTGCTGTATTTCAAGGCCCTGGTGGAAGGGCTGGCACCGTTGCCGCAAGCCAATCCACAGGTGCGGGCGGAGATTGCGGCCCTGGCCGATGCGCAAGGCTGGCCGGCGGTGCATCAGGCGCTGGCCGAGGTGGATCCGGTCACTGCGGCGCGTCTCAAGCCCACGGACCGGCAGCGGTTGCAGCGGGCGCTGGAAGTGTTTCGCCTCACCGGTCGGCCGTTGTCGGCGTTCCATGCGGAACATCATACAACTGTCATAAAGAACCGGGATGGTTTGAGTCAGTTCAGCGGGTTGCCGTATCCGGTGCTCAGCATGGCGCTGGCCCCACAGGATCGGGCCTGGCTGCATGAGCAGATTGCCCTGCGTTTTCGGGCCATGCTGGACACCGGTTTGCTGGCCGAAGTGGAAGGGCTGCGCCAGCAGCCACAGCTGCATCCGGACTTGCCGGGCATCCGGGCGGTGGGCTATCGCCAGGTGTGGGAGTATCTGGACGGCCAGTATGATTACGACACCATGGTGGAGCGGGGCATTATCGCCACCCGCCAGCTGGCCAAACGCCAGTTCACCTGGTTGCGAAAATGGCCGGATCTGCAGTGGTTCGACAGTAATGATCTGTCACAGCGAAAGGCGCTGTTTGGGCAGCTTGCGAAGATCTGTAAATCTGTGTTTAGTTAGCCCTGAAAGCATGCGTTTTGGTTTATAATGCAATGACTGCATAGGTCTGCGGCGTTGCTCGGGAATGGTGTCGCGGCCATGGATGGGTCGGGACCCGGAACCTTTTGTGTGGGTTGTTGACAAAAATTTGCCCGGTGGCGCACCGGGCGGAGGCAGTGGCCGTTTGGGACGGTTTCGCTGCTGCATCGCGCTGATTGCCCGAAGTGTTGGGCGCTACTTTTTACTGATATTTCAAGGAGATCTACCATGTCAAAGGGGCACTCGCTACAAGACCCTTTCCTGAACGCGCTACGCAAGGAGCGTATTCCGGTTTCTATTTTTCTGGTGAACGGCATAAAGTTGCAGGGGCAGATTGAGTCTTTTGACCAATATGTCGTGCTGCTGAAAAATGCAGTCAGCCAGATGGTGTACAAGCACGCAATTTCTACCGTGGTGCCGGCTCGTAACCCTCGTGCAACCGGTAACCCGGCCATGGCTGCCGGTGCAACGGGTGCTGCTGGCGCTCCGGCTGCAGACGAAGGGTTCGGCAATCAGTAACACTGCCGGCCCGGTCTGTTCCACCATAGAGCCACCTTCGGGTGGCTCTATGCGTTGTGCCCTGTGCGTATTTCCTGCCTTTCCATCGCCATCCTGGTTTAAACTAGGGCGACCTGTCCCCATATCCGGATCTTATGGAATTATTTGATCGCACAGAGCAGACACGTACCGAAGCGGGTGAGCGGGCGATTCTGGTTCATCTGGAACTGCCTGATGCCATGGGGCGTGAAGATCTGGACGAATTTCATCACCTGGTCACCTCCAGCGGTGTGCAGCCGGTGGTCGAGTTAACCGGCAAGCGCGACCGCCCGGACCCGGCCCTGTTCATTGGCACCGGCAAAACCGACGAGCTGGCCGCCATGGTGAGCGAGTACAAGGCTGACGTGGTGCTGTTTAATCATGCACTCAGCCCGGGCCAGGAACGTAACCTGGAACGTGTGGTGAAATGCCGGGTGCTGGATCGCACCGGGTTGATTCTCGATATTTTCGCCCAGCGGGCGCGTACCCACGAGGGGCGCTTGCAGGTTGAGCTGGCGCAGTTGCGTCACTTGTCATCCCGCTTGGTGCGGGGCTGGACTCACCTGGAGCGACAAAAAGGCGGCATCGGCCTGCGTGGCCCGGGTGAGACCCAGCTGGAAACGGACCGCCGTTTATTGCGTGACCGTATTCGCGGTATTGAATCGCGTCTGGACAAGGTCCGTAAGCAGCGCGCTCAAGGCCGCCGGGCGAGACAGCGCTCGGAAACCCCGCTGATTTCCCTGGTGGGCTACACCAATGCGGGGAAATCCACCCTGTTCAATGCCATCACCACCGGGGATGTCTATGTGGCGGACCAGTTGTTCGCCACGCTGGACCCGACCCTGCGCAAGGTGAAGGTGCCGGGCGTCGGTCCGGCCATTCTGGCCGATACCGTGGGCTTTATCCGTCATTTGCCGCACCGGCTGGTGCAGGCATTCCGGGCGACTCTGGAAGAAACGGTCAACGCGACCCTGTTGTTACACGTGACCGATTGCAGTGCGGAAGAGCGAGACAGTAATGTAGCTGCCGTCGATGAAGTGCTGGAAGAAATCGGTGGCGACAAGCTGCCGGTGCTGCATGTCTATAACAAGGTCGATAACCTGGACCAGACCCCGCGCATTGAGCGAGACGAGCACGGCCAGCCCTGGCGCGTGTGGATCTCTGCCCAGACCGGCGACGGTTTCGACCTGCTGTTTGAAGCCATCGCGGAACGGCTAGCGGCGGGCTGGGTGGATTGCTGGGTGCGATTGCCGGCATCTGCAGGGCGTCTGCGTGCACGTTTGCATGAGGCTGGAGAGGTGCTGGAAGAGCAGACCGCCACCGATGGCGGCATGTTGCTGCGCATCAATGTGAATCGGGTGCACTTTGAGCGCCTGCTTCGTGAACAGGGATTAAAAGAGGAAGAGCTGGTAATTCCGGCCCCTGCGGTTGCAGGTGACGACACCCCTTCCTACAATTCAGAACGCTCGCCAAACGCGAGTCATCATTAGGCCGGAGCCCATTGGCTCTGGCGGACTGGAGATCTACATGGCGTGGAATGAACCCGGCGGCAACAAGCCGAAGGACCCTTGGGGTGGTGGTGGCGACCAGGGGCCGCCGGACCTGGATGAAGCCCTGAAAAACCTGAAAGACAAGATCAACAATGTTTTCGGCAGCAAAGGCGGCAAGTCTGGCGGTGGCGGAAGCAGCAGTGGCGGCGGGTCTCCCTGGCCGATACTGATTATCGCACTGGTTATTGTGGCTATCGGCTATGGCCTGATGGGCTTTTTCCAGGTGGACCAGCGCGAACGCGCGGTGGTGCTGCGGTTCGGGAAGTTCGATCGCATCGTGGAGCCGGGCCTGAACTGGCGGGCACCCATTCTGGAGCAATATGAGAAGGTGGACGTGGGGCAGAACCGCCGCTACGAAATCACCGAGGAAATGCTCACCAAAGACACCAACATCGTCAGCGTGACCCTGCAGGTGCAATATCAGGTGCTCGATCCGCGCCCGTTCCTGTTAAAAGTGGCCCAGCCGGAAGAAATTCTTCAGCACGCTACCAGCTCGTCGCTGCGTCATGTGGTGGGTTCGTCCTCCATGGACGATGTGCTCAAGGATAACCGTGAGGCGATTCGGGTGCAGGTGCGCGAGCGCCTGGATGACTATCTGAATCGTTACGATACCGGCCTGGTGTTACGCCAGGTGGTGCTGGATAAAACCGAAGCACCGGATGCGGTCCGTGATGCTTTTGATGATGTATCCAAGGCGAAGGAAGACGAAGACCGCTTCAAGAAAGAAGCGGAAGCGTACAGCAATTCAGTGATTCCCCAGGCGCGTGGTGAAGCCCAGCGTATTGAGGAAGAAGCCTTTGCCTACAAGCAGCAGGTTATTGACGAAGCCAAGGGTGATGCCAACCGCTTTACGGACCTGCTGGGCGAGTATAAAAAAGCGCCGGAAGTAACCCGTGAACGTCTCTATCTGGAAACCATGACCGAGGTGTTCAGCAATACCAGCAAGGTAATGGTCGATGTGAACAAGGGCGACAGCCTGATCTACCTGCCGCTGGACAAGCTGATGAAGAATCGCGATGGCAAGACGCCAACGCCGAGCTCGGGTAGCTCCCCGTCCAGCTCACCATCCAGCGCCGGCGCGGATGATGGTGGCAGCGGCCGCAGTGGCAGCCGCAGCCTTTACAACAACCGCAACCAGGAGCTGCGCTAATGAATAATCGTGGATGGATGGCGCTACTGGCTCTGGGGGTCCTGGCCCTTTTGGCGATGGATTCCTTTTTCATCGTTAACCAGACAGAAAAGGCGGTACTGAAGCAGTTCAGCCGGATCGACAAGACCGACATTGAGCCTGGCCTTTACTTCAAGTGGCCCATGGTGGAAGAAGTGGTGAAGGTAGATGGACGTGCGCTGGTGTATGACGTGCGTACCCAGTCGTTCCTGACCGCTGAGAAAAAGCTGCTGAACGTGGATGCCTTTGTGATCTGGCGTATCAGCAACGTGCAGCGTTATATCGTTAGCGTCGGCGGCGGGTCCTCCAACCCCCAGGTGATGGAGCGTCGCGCCCGTGAGCTGCTGGATCCCCGTGTGAACGAGGGGCTGCGTAACGAGTTCGCTTCGCGCACCGTGTTCCAGGTGGTGGCTGGTGAAAGTGACGTGGAAAAAGTGGAAGGTGATACCGCTATCCTCCGCGACCCGACCACCGGTGAAACCGTGGAAGTGCCCGTCGACCAGCTGGACGAGTCGGTACTGCGCGACGCGGAAGCGAACAAGACGGAGAGCGATGAATCGCCAGCGAGCAGTGTGGCCAATGATCAGCGCGAAGCCTTGATGGACCAGGTGCGTGCAGAGGTGAACAAGTCCACCCTGGAGGATCTGGGTATCGAAGTGGTGGATATCCGGGTGAAGCAGGTGGACTGGCCGGACCAGGTGCGTGGCCGGGTGTTTGATCGCATGCGAGCGGAACGTCAGCGAGATGCTGCTGCCCACCGCTCTCAGGGGCGTGAGGAAGCGGAAAAAATCCGTGCCGCCGCAGACCGTCAACGCACTGAGACATTGGCTCAGTCATACCGCAAGGCCCAGAGTGCCCGTGGTGAAGGGGATGCCCAGGCTGCCGCGATTTACGCACAGGCCTACAATCAGGATCAGGAATTCTTCCGTTTCTACCGTAGTCTGCGAGCCTACAAGGAAAGCTTCGATCAGCCCGAGGATGTGCTGATACTGGAGCCGGACAGTGATTTCTTCCGGTATTTGAAAGGGGCAAGCGGCAGACCCTGAATAGAGGCTCATACCGTTTGTCGTAGAAAACCCGCCGCTGGCGGGTTTTTTATTGGTTGTAAGCTTTTGCTTACAAGTCTGTAAGCCTTTGACTGCGGGCCTTGCGGAGACTTTATGGCTCTATAGTGCCATTTTTTCTTTGCAGTCTTTTTACATTCCCTTCACCCAAAAGCGACATTTTTTGTGCAAAATGCGCAGGCTGTCACAAAGAATTACAGTAACAGGGTTCCGTTATGGGGCTTTCGTCACAAAAAATATTTTTATACAGGGGTATGTCGCACGGTGCGATGTATTGAGTGAAGGTCAGGGTGGCCCCCTGATTTATACCGGGAATGTTGCTCATGAAACTGTTCTTTTCGACTTTGATGCTCTTGATGTCCGCTGCTGTCTGGGCGGATGCTCCGTTATCCAGTCAGATGGATTCCTATCTGGTGACCAGTCAAGACGGCAAGGAAGTGGTGGAGGAAGCCGAACAGGCCAGTCCCGGGGATATTGTCGAATACCGCCTGACTTACACCAATAACGGGGACCAGCCGCTTTCCGGTCTGGTTATTACCGGACCGGTTCCGGCCAATACCGTTTATCTAAAAGACAGTGCTGCCACCGAGGTGAGCGCCGATTTCACCGTCAGCATTGATAACGGCGACAGCTTCCAGGCTGAGCCGGTCACCAAAACCGTTACTGGCGAAAATGGCCAGTCCAAGAACGTCGAGGTTTCTCCCAGCGACTACACCCAGGTGCGTTGGCAGCCGAAAGGCAGCCTGCAACCTGACCAGGTGCAGGAATATCGCTACCGGGTACGGGTGCAGTAGCTCCGGGAGAAGCAGACGCGGGATCGAAAGGTCCCGGGAAGTCTTGTGCGAGCGGCTTGATCGTCAGCGATCGGCCGCATGGGGAGGGGCGGACCGCTTGTGAATAACGAGGGGCCGCTCTCGCAAGGCTTTCGAAACCGAGGGTAATCCAAAACACAATCCATTAAAGGAATGAAGCCATGAAACATGCCTTCAATAAGGGCGTGTTGTCTTCGAAAATGGCCGCATCCCTTGTGTCTGGGGGTCTATTGTTTGCCGCAGGGCAAGCGTGGGCGCTGACTGACGCAGGGACGGACATCAAGAACAAGGCAACCGTTACCTATGAAGATGCCAACGGCAACAGCTACTCCGCACAGTCCAATGAAGCGGTAGTGACCGTTGCAGAAGTCTATGCGGGTACGCTGGAAAATGACGGCAACAAATCCGGTGCGCCGGGTGAAACCGTTTACTTCAGCCACACTCTGAAAAACACCGGTAATGCCACCGATACCTTCACCCTGGACGGGCTGAACGGTGCCGGTGCAGCGGGCAGCTATCAGGTGTTTATCGACGCCAACGGCAATGGTCAGCCTGACGCCGGTGAAAGCGCCGCTACGTCTGTGAGCGTTGATGCTGGTGACCAGGTCGAGCTGATCCTGGCCGTACCGGTTCCATCCGGAACTGCAGCGGGCGCCACCATCGATGGCACCTTGCTGGTGCGTTCGACCCGGGGCGATGGCAGCTTCGACGCCAATGACGGAGGCCTGGTACAGGATATCGGCACCAACGGCGATGCTGGCACCTATGATTCTGACGGTGTTAACGGCGCAGACGGTAACGATACCAACAGCGACTAGGTGACAGTGACCACCGATGCTGTGCTGGTAACCACCAAGGCGGCGTCCGTTGATCTGACTGCCAACACCATTACCTACACCCTGACGGTGAAAAACAACGGTGGCCGTGCGGCAACCGCGGTAGACATCTACGATGCGGTGCCGGCCAATGCCACCTTCGTGGATATCACTACGGTGAATGGTCTGCTGGCATCCAATGGTGACACCTACGAAGACAATACCGGTACGGACCAGAATATCCCGGCGGATGCGACCACCATGTACACGCCGGCAGCTCTGGCCTCTATTGATGAGCCTGCGGGTGTAGACCTGGACGGCGATGGCACCAGCGGTGAAACCGGTATCCCCGGTATTCAGCTGACCGATGCCAGCCTGGGCGTGAACACTACCGTATCTGTGGTGTACACCGTCAGCTTTGATCCGGCTGCTGCTGCAGGTACTGAGATCAAGAACACCTTTGCCGCCCAGGGCGACCTGGATGGTGATAACACGCCGGATACCCCGGTCACTTCCAACACGGTAACGACCGTTATCGGTCAGACCTATGCCGTGGATGCGGACGATACCGAAATCGCGCCCGATACCACCAATGATGACGTGTTCAATGTTGCCAGCGCCGCCAGCGGTGCCGTGGTGGACTTCAAGCACACCATCACCAACAACGGTAACGGCGACGATGTGTTTGAACTGAGCGTGGATACTGCGGGCAGCACTTTCCCCGCGGGCACCACTTACAGCTTCTGGAATGCGGCTGGCACAGTGCAAATCACCGATACCAATGGCGATGGCAACCCGGATACCGGTTCCCTGGCGCCAGGTGCAGCGAATGCGCTGAATATTACCGTGAAAGCGGATCTGCCGGCCGACATCAACGGGGCTGTGGCGCCTTACTCCTACACATTGACTGCTACGTCGGCTGGCAATAATGCACAGAGCGATGACACGCAGGGCGTGCTGGCAGAGATTACCGCGGCAAACGTGGATATTGCCAACAGCGCGACGGCAACGGGTCTGGGTGACAGTGCAGTGGATGCGGATGCCAACACCGGCACACCCACCACCACTAATTCAGCTGCGGCCGGTGCAACCACCAGCTTCAGCCTGTTTGTCGCCAATGAATCCGGTAACCCGCAGTCCTATACGCTGGGTTCCACACTGCCTTCCGGCTGGACGGTGGTATTCAAGGAAGTGGGTATCGACACTGACGGCAATGGCACCCTGGATAACACCACCAATGCCGGCACCGTGGTAACAGCCACCCCGAACCTGCCTGCCAGCGCGGTTTACCACTACACCGCGGAAGTGAAAGTGTCTTCCAACGTGGCCCAGGCCGAAGCGGACTACACCGGCGGTGATGCGGTTAATACCAACGACAGCGACGGTGATTATCCGGTGACCTTCACCGTGACCTCCGCCTCTGACAGCAACATCAACGACTCCAAACTGGATGCAGTAGACGTTGTTGCCAACCGTGATATCAGCATCACTCCTGACGGTGCCAACCAGGTACAACCAGGCGGTAATGTGGACTACCCGCACGTGCTTTCCAACGACGGCAACTCCACCGAAACCGTTGAGTTGAGTGCTGCAAATTCCAATGCGCCGGACTGGACCAACACCACCCAGCTGTATGTGGACACCAACAACGACGGCACCCCTGATGCGTACCGTGAGCTGAGCCAGATCGCCGCTCTGGCCACTGCTGGCCAGCTGTGGGTGCGTGATCAGGCGGGCAACCCGGTGCAAATCGGTGTGGCGGATGCAGACGGCGATAACGCGCCGGAGCTGACGCTGGAAGCGGGTGAGAAAGTGGAGCTGCAGGTGACTGTGTTCGCGCCGGCCAATGCGCCGCAGGGCACCCAGGACACCCTGACCCTGTCTGCCATCAATGAAGACAACACTGCGGGTGCCGATGCGTCTGCCACCGCCACCGACCTGACTGAAGTGATTCTCGGCCAGGTACGTCTGAACAAGACGGCCGGTGTGGATGCGGATTGTAGCTGTAACGATGCCTCCCCGACCTGGACGCCCGATAGCCCGTTCGCTGCTACCCAGACCACGGAAGTGGAACCTGGTCAGTGTGTGATCTGGAGCCTGACGGCAACCAACGAAGGTGCGGCTACGGCGAAGAACGTGACCATCACTGATGAAACCACCCCGTACACCTCCTTCCTGGCCGCCAAAGATTCTGTGCGTGCCTCGGACAACAACTCGGTGGCCAACTCCGGCACCGCGCCTGTTGTGGAGTGGCTGGTGGGTGATTTGCCAGCGGGTGATAACGCCAATGCACAGTTCTGTGTGCAAGTGAACTAAGCAAGCCCCTCCCGGGCTCTTCCTCTTCTCCCTGTGCGGGGGAAGGGGGAGAGCTTTCTCAGGCGCTGTGCGCAACGTCTGAGAAAGCTCTTAAAAACATGGCCGCCGGGGCGGTCAAAAAAAGGTGCTCAAGCACCGCGTGGGAACGACAGGACATCGTGAATTGAATCGGATCGGGGTTTGGACAATCAGCGTAATGACGCTGCTGGCGATTGCCAGCGGCGCCATTGCGGCTGCCACCTCGGCCGGCACCGTTCTGCGTAACCAGGCCCAGGTCCGCTACCTGAACCCGCTCACCGGGCAGGTGGTAACGCAGAACTCCAATGTGTCCCAGCTTGTTGTGGCGCCATACCGTGATGTGCTGCTGGGTAACAGCAATGCGTTGACGGTGGCCGCCGGGCAGCGCGTTAACCTGCCCCATGTTCTGACCAATACCGGCAATGTGGACGATGACTACAGCCTGACGGCGGTGAACAGTGCCGGCGACGATGGTGAACTGCTGAACTTGCGTCTGTATGAAGATGTGAACGGCAATGGTGTGGTCGATGCCGGTGAACCGGAAATTACGGCGCCGGTGAGCTTGCCTGCCGGCGCGTCACTTTCTCTCGTGGTGGCTGGCACGGTGGCGTCCGGGCAAGGTCAGAATGATGTGCTGAGAGCGTCGGTACTGGCCGAGTCACAAACGGATGTTGATGTGTCCGACTCCCGGCAAGACAGTGTCACGGTGGCCTCCGGTGCCTTCCTGAATCTGACCAAGTCGAGCAGCCAGAGCTGTGATAACCCTGCCCAGGAAGGGCAATCGCTGGACTACAGCATCAGCTATACCAATACCGGCAGCAATGCCCCGGCAGAACGACGTTTCCTGATCAGTGGTCAGGTGGAGCAGGGCGTCATGCTGGAAGATGCCTTGCCGGCGAACGTGCAGTTACGCCCGGGCAGTGCTACCGGTATCTCGCCAATTCAATCTGTCGCGGTGGTGCACCGTTCCGGCGATGCGGATGATGAATGGATTCGCTTTGATCAGTGGTCACCGTCTACACCCGTGGATCGCTTTGGCGTTTTGGTTCCCGCGTCGGCCATGGAATCCAATGAGTCCGGCGGCTTTACGTTCGGCGTGCAGGTTGGCACCGGGTTGACCAGCAATACGCGGATTTACAACCAGGCGGTTGTTGATACCGATGGCGATGGCACGGACGATTTTTCCAGTAATACCGTGTGCAACACCCTGGCGGGCTCGGTTCGTCCGACTCTGGTGTTTGAGCGCCCCACGCCGCAGGTGTCCCGTTCCGGGCAAGCGCCGCGGCACGGCGAAGACAGCGATTTTCAGCTGGCCGATATGTATGCACTGTTGCCGGCTGAAAACAATCAAGTGCTCACCGATGGCGTCTACCTGCGCCTGAACGCCTCACAGCTTAACGTGTCCCCGACTCAGCGGGAGTTCCTGGAGCGTACTCCCTCCGGTGAGCGCCTGATCATCGTGACGGTGGAGTCGGCCCTGACCGGTGACACCTTGCGCGTAGTCATGCGTGAGACGACGCCGGATTCAGGTGTCTTCCGCAGCATTCGCCCGTTTGTACTCAGCGCGGATGAAAACGGTTATGGCCGCCAGTGCCCCTCCACTGCGAATACCTCCCAGGCGCAGGAATTCGATAGTAATACCACGACAAGCCAGGCGTTGGATGAAGCCTGTGCGCTGCGCAGTGAGGCCCGCGATACCCTGACCGCCCGTTTTCAGATGCCGATTTATGGCCCCACTGGCAATGTGGAGCGTTACGAAGTGGTGTCTGATGTGGCGGCGGTAGATCCGGCTGGCACGGTCTTTGATTCCAGCAACGGTAACCCGGTGGGCGGTGCGCAGGTGATCCTGTACCAGTCCCGGCAAACCTTATCGGCCAGTGGCGCGGGCAGCTGTGCGGACCTGGCGCAAAGCGATTATGAAGTCGGCACAGATCCTTACACCGGCGAAAGCCTGGACGGCGAAAACACCAACACGGTCAACGTGGATAACACCTCGGTGCTGGGCGATTACCAGTACCCCTTTGCCACCCCGGGTCACTGCTATTACCTGGATGTGCTGCCGCCGCCGGGTTACACCTTTCCGTCAGAGGTGTCGGCTGCTGCAGCGGGCAGTTTCTATTCGGATGTGAATGACAGCTCCTACGGCCTGGAAGGTTACCAGGCGCCGGTGGGGCGCAAAGCCGCGCGGGTGGCGGGCAGTAACAACGGGGCCTTCCTGCTGGGCACCTCCAATGTGTTTGTGAACATCCCGCTGGACCCGAGCGCCAATACCGCTGCCGGGATTCTGGTGCTGGACAAGAATGTGGAGAAGGACAGCGCCGCCGTGGGTGATGTGTTGGCCTACAGCATCAACCTGACCAACAATCACACCGATGCGCTTTACGCCGGCAGAATTATCGATCAGCTGCCCTATGGCTTCCGCTATATCAATGACAGCGCCTGGCTGGACGTGGGCGGGCAGCGTGTCGAAATGCCGGACCCGGCGGGCCGCCCCGGGCCGCAGCTGACCTTCCGCCTGGAGCGCGAGCGTAGCAATGGCTCCGTGGTGGCGCTGCCGTTGCAGGCGGGTGAAACGGTGACATTGCACTACGGTTTGCGGTTGTCGGCGGGCGCGGTGGACAGCGATGGCATCAACCGGGCCACGGCCCAGGCCAACACGGCCTCCGGGTTTACCTACCGTTCCAACCAGGACGAAGCCGAAGTCGAGATCCGCAACGAAGGCGTGCTGTCAGACAAGGCCATGCTGTTCGGTAAGGTCTATGTGGATGCTGACTGTAATAACCTGCAGAACGATGGTGAGTGGCCCATTGGTGGCGTGAAGCTGTATCTGCAGGACGGCACCTGGGTGATTACCGACGAGAACGGCCAGTACAGTGTCTACGGCCTGAACCCGGGGTTGCATACCATCAAGGTGGATCCGTTGACCTTGCCGGCCGGCGTCAAGCTCAAGCCCATCGACAACCGTCATGCGGCGGACCCGGAAAGCCGGTTTGTGGATTTGCGTTCCGGTGAATACCACCGTGCGGATTTTGCCGCCATTTGCCCCACTGGCGATGACGCGAAAGCGCTGGCGGAACAGCTTAAAGCCCGCAATGCTTCCATGAACGGTGACTGGATGCTGGATGAAGCGGCGCGCTTTGATCCCCTGCGTCAGCAGACCATCAATCCGATTTTGCGTCAGGCCGACGGCAGCGGCGATTTGGGCAGCGGTGTATATACCCAGACCGGGGATGACGGACTCACCGATGCCTGGGAAAAAGTCTCCCAGTCCCAGGGCGAGAAAACCGACACGGCCGCGGTGCTGCCGGCCAACCCGGAAGCCACCATGCAGAACACCAAGGAAGTGGCTGCCAGCATTACCCGCGAGCAGGCGGAGCAGGGTGCCTGGTTGTGGCCGCGTGGCGGCGTGAGCCGTGATGGCCGTTTTCAGGTGGTGGTGCGTGCCGGCGTGGATCCGGTTCTGAGCGTGAATGGCAAGGCAGTGGCCAAGGCGCAATTGGGTGAGCAGGTCGTCAACAAGCGTGAGCGTGCCCAGGTCGTCACCTGGTATGGCGTCGCCCTGGATGAAGGGGAAAACACCTTGAAAGTCAGCACCCGCGACATGTTTGGCAACGAGCGGGTGATGGCAGAAAAAACCGTGGTGCGCCCGGCGGCGCCGCAGTCCATTACCCTGGAAACGGAATCCGATACGCTGCCGGCGGACGGTGGGCGCTCAACCCTGGGTGTGCGTGTTCGTCTCAATGATGCCAAAGGCAACCCGGCGCTGGGCAGCCACTTTGTGACACTGGAAACCGATCGTGGCCAGTGGCTGGAAGAGGATTTGCAGAGCGGTACGCCGGGTCATCAAATCAAACTGGTGGACGGGGTGGCGCTGGCTCATCTGCGCAGCACGGAATACACCGGTCCGGTGCGACTGCGTGCCACCCTGGACCGTTTCAGTGACAGCATCCAGATCGAACAGATTGCGCCTCTGCGTCCGTTGCTGGCCACGGGTTTTTTACAGGTGCAAAGCCGCGCCGGTGGCTTGCGTGACAACGGCAATGCTCCCACGGATGTGGCCGATGAATTTGAAGATGGCGTGGACGGCCGGGCTGCCGTGTTCATGAAGGGGCAGGTCCGTGGCGATGCTCATCTGACCCTCGCCTACGACACCGACAAGGATCTGGATACCGAAGACGAAGTTCGTCGTGACCTGAACCCGGCGGATTACTACCCCATCCCCGGCGATGCGTCTGTGCGTGGCTATGATGCCCGCAGCCGCAGCAAGCTGTATGCGAAACTGGAAAAGGACCGCAGCAGCATCATGTGGGGGGATTATCTCACCGACCCGCAGAATGACTTCTACGATCTGGGCCGTACCCAGCGCACCCTGACCGGGTTGAATGGCGTCTACGATAACGGTCGTGCCCGCTTCCAGGTGTTCGCTGCTCGCCCGGACATGGAGCAGGTGACCGAAGAGCTGCCGGGTAACGGTACCGCGCTGTTGTTCACCTTGAGTAACGATCCGGCCCGTGACAGCGAGACCGTGGAAATCATCGTTCGCGACCGTAACAACCAGGGGCTGGTCATCGAAACCACGCCGTTGACCCGTTACGTGGATTACTCGGTGAATTATTTCACCGGGGATATCCGTTTCCACGATGTGGTTCCTACGGTGGACGCCAACCTGAACCCGGTGTTTGTCCGCGTGAGCTATAACGTGGAAGGCGATGCCGAGGAATACAATGTCCTTGGCGCACGCCTGAACTATGACCTGACCGATCAGCTGCAGCTGGGCGTTAGCCGCACCCAGGATGACCATGAAACCGAAGGTTTCGATCTGACCAGTGTTTCCGCGCAATACAAACTTGATGAAAACACCCGCATCAATGTGTCTTCTGGTTCCATGGCCCATGAAAACAATGATCCGGAAGGGCGCGCCTACAGTATTAATGGTGAGCGTCTGTGGGTAGATGGTTCGCGTACCGAATTACGCTGGGCCCGTGCGGAGGCCGGGTTTGATAACCCGTCAGCGGGTATCAGTGCCGCCCGTGAAGAAATGCGTTTGGGCCACGAGCAGATGTTGGCCCGGGACTTCTCCGTGGAAGTCGAAGGCATCCGCTCCAAGCAACTGGACGGAGCGGAAGAGCAGAACAGCCTGGGCGTGATCGGGGAAAAGCGGATCGGTGCTACGGCCCTGCGCGGCGGTGTGCGTGGCATAGAACAGAAAGATGCCCAGGGCAGTGAAGACTTTGGTACCTATATTCTCGGTGCTGACCGGGGCTTCAATCTGCTGGGCAAGCCCTTCCAGATTGGTGCGGAGTACGAACAGGCCTTCAACGATACCAGCCGCCGCCGTATCGCGGCCGATGCGGACATGCAGCTCACCGAGAAAACCAGCCTCTACAGCCGGTACGAAATCATCAACAGCCTGAATGGCATCAATACGCTGGATGATGATGTGGAAACGCAGCAGTTCACCACGGGTGTACGTTCCGCGATTACCCGTAATACCGATGTGTATTCCGAGTACCGTTTGCGCGGTGCCGTGGATGGCCGCGATGTGGCGGCGGCCAATGGTGTGAAATCGGATATTGAGATCGAGCCGGGGCTGACCGTGTCGCCGTCCATGGAGTGGATTCAGACACTGGACGGACAGACCAATCAGGACGCCACTGCCCTGTCCGTGGGCGCAGAAGACAAGCGCAATGAAAACCGCCGGACCTTGGGGCGGGTGGAAACCCGCTTTGGTGATGATCGTGAGTACTACGGGCTGAGTGCGGCCAACATCTGGCGAGTCAATACCGACTGGTCTGCGGTGGTACGTGATGACCTGCGCCTGCAGTATTTCGATACGGAAGCCAAGGAAGGCGACAACATTGTCACCCTGGGCATGGCTCGCCGTCCGCGGCGGGACAACCGCCACCACATGCTATTCATGTACAAATGGAAAGAAGAGTGGGGCGGCAGTGGTGGTAGCGACCGCACCGTGCATCTGTTCTCCACACACCATAACTATCAGGCCCATGATGACTGGATTTTCTCTGGTCGCCTGGGCGCCAAATGGCAACAGACCGAGCTGGGCAATCTGGATGTGGAATCGGATGCCTATGTGGCGGATGGTCGGATTATCTGGGATATCACCCGCCGCTTTGATCTGGATCTCCATGGTGGTGCGATTACCACCGAAGGTGTCCGCGAGCGCCGTTACAGCTACGGTTTCACCGTCAATGCTCTGGTGCGCCGCAACCTGCGCATGGGTGTGGGCTATAACTTTACCGGTTTCCGTGACGACGATCTGGACCCGGAAGGCTATAACGCTGAAGGCGTTTTTGTTGGCCTGGAATACAAATTTGATGAAGATGATCTGAGCTGGTTGGGCAGCAAAGCCGCCGGGCAGCGCAGTTATCTGGGAGATGCGCGATGAACATGATGAAAGCGCTGTTCGCTCTGCTGATCCTGGCGGGCATGGCAGTGATGGCGGGCTGTGCCAGCACGGAGTCACTGTACGCACAGTATGATGAGCTTTGTCCGGTGGAGGCGCGAGTCACCAGTACCGGCCTGGTGACGGTCACCGGGATTGCAGCAGGCGGCGGGGCGGGCCTGGTGGCAGGTGAAAGCCGTACCCAGGTTTGGGAGCCGGCGGTGTATTTTGGCTTTGACCAGAGCGAGCTGGCAGACGCTGAAGCGCGCCGGCTGGAAAGCAATCTGGCGGTGCTGAAACAGTACCCGACCCTGCAAGTGAGCGTGCAGGCGTTTACCGATGAGAAGGGTGCGGCAAGTTATAACCAGAAACTGGCAGCACGTCGTTTGGATCAAGTTGTGCAGTACTTGCGTGATGCGGGTATCAGCAATGGCCGCATCAAGCGTGTCGCCCTGGGTGAAGAGCTGCCTATTTTGCCTAACGCGAATAGCGAGCAACGGGTCATTAATCGTCGTGTTGAATTGATGCCGCTGGATGCACAGAGTCGCCCGCTGGTACTGCGGGCCGATTTTGCCCGCAGCGGCGGCGATGAATTCGTGCCGCCGGCGCCAGTGAAGTAAAGGGGGAGTTGGGGTGAAGACACTGCAACGTACAGGGCTGATGGTGTTGCTGATGCTGGGGGCCGGTGCTCAGGCGGCCACGCCTGCGGCAGGCACCGTGATCAAAAACCAGGCATCGGCGAGTTACCGGGCCTGTCTTGATGACGGCTGTACGGAGCAGGCGGAAACACAGCGGGTTACCTCCAACCTGGTGCAGACGCTGGTGCAGAACGTCCCGGGCATTGAACTGGTCAGTGATCAGGGCAAGCCAGCACTGCCAGGCGGGCTGGTCTATTTCTCCCATGTATTGACCAATACCGGTAATGGGCGCGACCAGTATCAGTTGTGTATTACCAATGTGGATAGCGACATTGATGCCTGGGCCGTTTACGCCGATGGCAACGGCGATGGCCAACCCGATGCGGGTGGTGCCTTGTTTACCCAGACAGACGCGGATGGCTGCTGGGATAGCCGGACCCCGGACATGATTTCCGGCGAAACGTTTTCGCTGGTGGTGGAAGCTGAATTGTCGGCTGGAACGGTGGCGGGCCAACAGCCGTCATTGCAGGTTCGTGCGCGCAGTGATGCGGATAACTCCCTGCTGGCCATCAATACGGATGAAGCGGATGTCATCGATGGCCCGGTGATTGAAGTGGTCAAGTCATTGAGCCAGCGGGAAGGCCGCTCCCCGGATGGGCCGATCACCGTCACCCTGGATTACCGTAACCCATCGGACCAGGCGGCCACCGATATCATCATTGAAGATGTGTTGCCCACTGTCTCCGTGGATGGAGTGTCAGCAGGCATGACCTATGTGCCGGATTCCGCTCGCTGGACGTTCACCGGCAACACCTTACTCACAGACGATGGCGATGATGGTGATCAGGGCAATGCCCCTAACCTGATCCGTTATTGTGCCTACGATACGGATGCTGCCGAACCGGATTGTCAGGATCGGGTGCGGGCGGTCGTGGCGCAATTGCCTCCGGGCGGTGTGGGCACTCTCACGTTCGAGGTTACCCTGGATGCGGGCCTGAGTGCCGGCGACCGGGTTCGCAATACCGGCCGTTTCCGCTATTCCAACGAAGCCGGCGATACGGATTTCGGTACGCCGTCTCCGTTCAGTACCAATGCGGTGAGCTACTTGATTATCGACCGGGCATTGGCGCCGGCGGTGGTAGCCAACAACAGTGAAAACGATAGCGTTACCGGTAGCGATGACGTGAGCGATACCGGTAACCGTGTCGAGATTGCCAGTGCCGGGCAGGGTGGCACCGTGCTGTTCAACAACGTGATCTGGAATACCGGCGATGGCGAAGACCGTTTCGATATCGCCATCGATGCCGCCAACGACCGTTCCGGGGCAGCGCTAAGCGGTCCCTTCCCCCAAGGTACCGTCTTCCAGTTACTCAAGGCGGATGGCGCTACACCGTTGGTAGATACCGATGGTAACGGCGTCCCTGACACCGGCCCGGTTCCGTTGGTCGATCAAGGTGGCCAATGTCCGGCCCGCTTTGTTCGCGATGCCGGTAATGGTGTGTGCGGCGTGCGCGTTGTCCTGCAGGCCATCCTGCCGCCCAATGCACTGGGCGGCCCCTTCCAGGTCACCAAGGTTGCCAGTTCAGTCACCGATCCCCAGGTGCGCAATGCGGTGACCGATACGCTCATCAGTATTGCGACCAACAGTGTGGACCTCACCAATGATCAGCCGGTTAACGGTAGTGCTCCGGGTGAAGGGCCGGGGCCGGAAGCCTCGCCGGTGCGAAGCTTGTCTGTGGCGCCGGGCAGCCGTGGCACCTTTGTGTTGTACGTGAATAACACCGGGCCGCGGCAGGACAGCTACGACCTGCACGCCAGCAACAGCAATTTCAATCCGGGGCAATTACCCGCGGGGTGGGCTGTGGCTTTTTACCGTGACGGTGGATCGGGTGACTGCAGTGCCAATGGCGTTGCCATTACCAATACCGGGCTGGTGCCGGCAGGTAGCCAGCGGCTGGTGTGTGCCCAGGTCACGGTGCCGGAATCGGCCAGCGGGGGCGATACCTTGCCGCTGTATCTGCGTGCGTTGTCGCCGACCAGCAATGCCAGCGATATCAAGCTGGACCAGGTGGTCGTGGTGGCGGGGCCGGCACTTTCACTGCAGCCGGACCAGACCGGGCAAGTGGCGCCGGGCAGCAGCGTGCTCTACAGCCATCAGCTCACCAACACCGGTAATGTGGATTTGACCAATGTGTTGCTCAGTGGCACGCCTGACAGCGCCAGTGACAATGGCTGGTCGATTACCCTCTACGAGGACAGTAATGGCAATGGCCAATGGGATACGGCGGATACCCTAATCGTCGATGGCTCTCCTCTGCAGACTGCCGGGGCGGATGGTGTGCTTGCCGTGGGCGAGAGCCTGTCCGTGTTTGCCCGGGTGTTTGCGCCAGCCACGGCGAGCTATGGCATTACCAACCTGAAGACGCTCACTGTCACGGCACAGGGTGCCGGGCAGACGGTGACAGACACTGCGACGGATTCCACCACGAGCAGCAATACCGATGTGGCGGTGACCAAGGAGCAGGCGCTGGATGCGGATTGTGATGGTGTCCCCGATGGCCCGGGCAGCTGTACCGCCGATGGTTGTTTCGTGTATACCCGATTCACGGCAGCACCCGGCGAGCAATGCGTGATTTATCGTCTGACCGCGGCCAACACCGGCGCGCAGAGCATGTATGAAGTCACTATTAATGATCGCACCCAGCCGTTCACAACCATGCTGTCTGCTGCCACACGTTGCCAGCTTCCCTCGGGGGATTGCAGTGCTGATGTGGTTGCACCAGCCGAGGGCGGTACCGGTGATGTGTCGGTGAATGTGGGTGAATTAAAAGCGGGCGAAGCTGCCGTTCTTATTTTCGGGTTACGGGTGGAGTAAAACGATGCAGACAACCGGACCGAAAAAAAATAAAGGCAAGCTGGTTGCAGGATTGCTGGCGACGCAGGCATTGATTGTCATGCTTTTTGTCGGCCTGTGCCTGGCGAGTGGGACAGCAGACGCGATCAGTTTGCCGCTGAATGGTTCGCGGACAATCATTAGCGGCAGTGACTGTTCTCAGGCGACATACCGGTTTGGCACATCCGCAAGTTACGACGGTCAGCCGCTGGATGTTCTGGTTCAGGTTCTGCAGGAAGACAATGAGCAGGCCGGGAGCTTCCAGTGCCTGGGGGTGGAAGAGGGGGTGCTGTTTGCCAGTTTGCGTGACAAGGATAGCGGCGAAAATATTGCCTATCAGGATTTGCGGTTAACGGTCGTTCGCCAGGGCACAACAACGCCTGTGGTAGTAGACCGGCTGATCGTTACCGGGTTCGATCTTGACAGAAACTCGGACAACTCCCGCACAGGCAGTGATGACCTTTACTTCAATACCGGTGAAAAAACGCGTTCCTATGTGTCTGTTAATACGGATACCACCGTTTCTTCATCGGCGTCTGGCGGCTATAACACGCGCATAAAAGGGCGGGACACCGATTGCACAGACGGTGCCACAACCGTCGAACCCGAGTGCCGTGCCAGTGTGGTGTTTTCGGAAACATCCAATGCGTCTTTTCGGGTTCAGAATGATAATGCGTACGGAACAGAAGGGTCGTCGAGTACCGCCCGGCGTGTTTCCTATTTGTCTCTGCGTGTTGACGATTTCGATGATGTGGTGGACGGCAATACGGATTACGGCGATGCCCCCTCGCCCTATGTGGCTGCCCGGCAGGCTGTTAGCAGTTTTCTCGGTTTGGGGGCCGGTCTGGTGGCGGACCATGAAGGCGCACAGCAAGCCAGTGCGGGAGCGGATGGTGATGACCTGGACGGGTCGGGAGGGGCGGTTGTCAATTTCGACGATGAAGATGGCGTTACCCTGGCCGGAAGCGCTCTGAATGATCAATCGATCTTTCCGGGGCAGCAAAGCGAACTGTCGGTGACCACATACGGTTCGGGTTACCTGAACGTCTGGTTCGACTGGAACCGGGATGGGGATTTCAGTGATGCCGGCGAGCGCATGGTATCCAACCGCCAGATCACCAATAACGGTGAAACATCCAGCGGCAATAATTCCTCCAATTTCGTTACGGTCACGCCTGTGACCATTAATGTGCCGGGTTCTGCTGCGTCCGGCGTGACCTATGCGCGTTTCAAATTTACCGAATCAACGAACCCCGGAGTGGGGGTGAATGGCGGCAATGGTGAGGTCGAAGATTACCGTCTGAATGTCACCTCCCAAACCTGTGATGCGGCAATCAGCGCAAACCTGTCGCTCAGTGGCAGTGCCACGCGAAATACCTCCAGTAATGAAATTACCCTGACTCAGGATAGTGGCAATCAGTCCGGGTCTGCCTGGTCACAGAACCGCATTAGTCTGCTTTCCCCCTTTACGGTGGAGTTTTCCATCTACCTGGGGACAAAAGACGCCAGTGGTGCGGACGGGATTGCCTTTGCCTTCCAGAATGACGATGCCGGCAGCAGTGCCACCGGTGTGTTTGGTGGTGCCTTGGGGGTGGGCGGTTTGGATCCGGCGGTGGCGGTGGAGTTTGATACCTACAGCAACGGTGGGGGTTACGGCGATATTGCCAATGACCATACGGTTATTTATGACCCGGTGAACTATACCAATACCAATGGCGGAGGAGGTTTGCTGAGTTCCGTGGTGGATCTTGGCAATATTGAGGATGGAGGCTGGCACACGGTGTCACTGGATTGGGACCCGGTCTCCAATCAACTGCAGTACCGTTTTGATGGTGCTTTGGTTGCTGTTGTGAATCGCGACTTTACCTCTCTGGATTTTGCCGGCGACCCGAATGTGTTCTTCGGCTTTACCGGCTCCACCGGGGGTTCCAGCAACCTGCAGAAAGTCTGTGTAATCGATGCCCCTCCCCAGGTATTGGTTGACTATGGTGATGCGCCAGCCAGTTACCAGAACCCGTCTCATGTTCTGGTCGATGGCATTCACCTTGGTATTGATGTGTCAGAGGATGTGGATGGATACGCGGATGCCAATGCCGATGCAGATACCTTTGATGACGGGGTGACCTTTCCTTCCGTACTGCCGAGCATCAACCCGATTTCGGTCAGCGTGGAAGGTGATGGTGGTTATCTGCAGGCCTGGGTGGACTGGAACCAGGATGGGGATTTTGATGATGTCGGAGAGCAGATTGCCGAGGATCTTCAGGACACCGATGGCGATGGGCAGATCGATATTGTTGCCAGTGCGGCAACCGGCACAGTGGATGCCAATGATGTGATCACCCGTTTCCGCTGGTCAACCACGCCCTCCATCGATCCCTATGAAGGTGCGGATGATGGTGAAGTGGAGGACTACCAGGTGTCTACCCGGGCGGTGGTCAGCTGCCCACAGGGATCCGAGGCTACCGGCGGCGGCATTGCCAGTGGTGGCGCCGGTGATTTTCGCGATGCGATCTATTGGCTGGACTGGTCTTGCGGTGTCCGCAACAACTATCAAGTCGGGGAAATGATTCGCAAGAGCTGGGTGTTTGGTCCGGTGGAAATTCGCGCCACGCTGGACAACCTGACTGATACGGTCAATGTCTATAACACCGGCAGCTGGTCCGGCGATCGCCTGGATGATCTGTATCAGGGCGTGAACCCTATTGGGCTTTCCAATAATGCCAGTGGTGAGTCCCCTGAGTTTGATATTGATTGGCAGGTTTACCTCAATGGTCAACGGGTGCCAGCAGATATCATTGCTGCGGATGCAGAAGATACAGATAACAATGAAAGCCTGACCTGGGAAACAGATGGTCAGCCCTGGGAGATTTTCTCTGTGGCGCCGGCCTCTGATTTGAGGGTGCGCTTTGAAAATGCCAACCAGCGAATGGTGCTGACCTCCGGGGATTTGGCCGTCAGCACGGGTACTTTGCTGGGCTTGACCGAAGACGCACGCCGCACATCACATATCGTTAATGGCGGAGGCTTTCAGGCTATGGCTTTCGGCGTGTTCCTGCAGGTGGATCATGGCGATATTGCCGGCGGTTACCCGCAAAGCGGCGGCCATGTGTCGCGCAGGGATGCCACCGGTGGCAGCAAGCCCCAGACGGATACGGATGTGAATACACTCACCGTCGCCACCTTGCAGCCTGCCGTTCCTTACCTGGGCGATATCGGTCCGGATCCGGAAGATGCCGACCAGAACTCGGCCAATGCGGATGCGGATGGCCCGGAAGAAGATGGCGTCAGCTTTTCCGCGTTGATTCCCGGCGGCAATGCGGTGATTTCTATTACGCTGACGGAACAGACAGCAGGGGCTAATTACCTGCAGGGCTGGATCGACTGGAACCGGGATAACGATTTTGACGATGCCAGTGAGCAGGTGGCCTTGAATGTGCGCGACAACGATGCCCAGGACAGTAACGCGGCTAACGGCGCCATCGAACTGAGTGTGTTTGTGCCGCCGGGTGCCTTTATCGGTGATACCTATGCCCGCTTCCGTCTGTCCAGCACGCCGGATGTGGCTGCCGGCGGGCAGGTGGTATTCGATGGCGAGGTTGAGGATTACAAGGTCACCGTGGCCTCGGCCAATACGGCGGGGACGCTCTCGGGGTGGGTGTTCGAGGATAATGGTACCGGTGCGGTGGCGCACGATGGTGACAAGGGGGATGACGAACCCGGGCTGGCTAATCTGCCTGTGCGTCTCTACCACGATGCGGATGACGATGGTGTGTGCGCACAGACGGATACGGTGCTGGCGGAGACCACCACGGACGGCGATGGGGCCTGGGCGTTGACCCCGCCTTTAGCGGATGTGGGTAAGGCTGCCTGTCTGCTGGTCCAGACACCCAACGGCTATCAGTCGATCAGCGAAAATGCGGGCGCCGGTGGTGCAAGCCTTGCCGTTGGTGCTGCCGATGACGACACCATGACATTATCGGTGCCGCCCAGCGGCACCGTCTGGAGTGACATTCTGTTTGGCGATGTGGGGCTGCCGGTGCTGGAACCGGATCGCCAGGGGGTTGTGGATGCGGGCAGCAGCCTGTTCTACGAGCATCGTTTTACCGCTCGCACTGCCGGGACTGTGGACTTCACTCTTGGGGCGGCTGACACGGTACCCGCTGCCCCGGCCTGGACGGACACGCTCTATCGGGACAGTAACTGTAATGGTGTTCTGGATAGCGGGGAGGCCGCTCAGCCGGTGACCGGCGTTGCCGTGCAGGCCGGCGATAGCGTTTGCCTGCTGGTGAAAGTCTTTGCGCCGGCGGATGCGCCTCTGGATGCGCTGCATTCCCGGCCCTTGTTGGCGTCTCAGGCGTTTACGGGGACCGGTTTGCAGGCGCAGGTGCAGGTGCGCGATACCACCCGTCTTTCTGCAGGCAAGTTGCGGCTTGAAAAACAGGTGCGCAACATCGGGCCGGACGGCGTACAGGGCACGGCGGATGATGTGGACAGCAGTGATGGCACGGCAAACCAGGCCGCCCCTGGAGACGTGCTCCGTTACCGCCTGATCTTCAGCAATCAGGGCGCCAAGGCGTTGGCCGAGGTAACGGTGAACGACAGCACGCCCGCATTCAGCTCCCTGAATGCGGCGGCTGTGTGCCCGGCCGCGCTGCCGGACGATCTGTCTGGCTGTAGCCTGAGTACGCCGGATGGCAGCAACGGGCCGGGTTATGAGGGGGCGCTGCAGTGGTTGTTCTCCGGGCAGTTATTGCCGGGGAATCAAGGGGTTGTCCGCTACGATGTGCGGGTGAATCCGTAGCGGATTTGGCCACGGCGATCCATCCGTCGGTAACCTATCTGCCACGGGGAGACCGTGGTAGAATGCCGCAACCGGGCGCGCAGGCTCCCGGTTTTTTTGTGGCTGTCTGGCAGGAACAATGGATTTCAGTTTATTGATCAAGGCGCTTTGTCTGGTGTTGATCATAGAAGGCCTTCCGCTGTTTCTGGCGCCTATGCGTGCGCGCCAGGCAGCACTTCAGGTGGCGCGTCTGGATAGTCGCCTGCTGCGAATTATGGGGCTGGTGCTCATGGTATTGGGTGCGGGCCTGTTATTACTGATGCGGTCGTAAATGATGAATCAGGAAGAACAGTGGCTACTGCCCGACGGGGTAGAAGAAGTCCTCCCGGGTCGCGCCCGGGCCATCGAGCAGCTGCGTCGTCAGACGCTGGATCTGTATCAGCGCTGGGGCTATGAACTTGTCTTTCCGCCGTTGATCGAGTTCATGGAATCCCTGCTGAACGGCGGTGGCCGTGATCTGGAGCGGGAAACCTTCAAGATTACCGACCAGCTCACCGGGCGCCTGATGGGTGTCCGTGCGGATATTACTCCGCAGGTGGCGCGTATGGATGCCCACAGTCTGCGCCGCAATGCCCCTTCCCGCCTTTGTTATTGCTCCAGCGCCCTGCGTACCCGTCCGGTCGTGGCCGGTGGCACGCGCCTGCCTTATCAGCTGGGCGTGGAGCTGTTCGGTCATTCTGGCACCGACAGTGACCTGGAAGTGATCTCGCTGCTGCTGGAAACGCTGACCCTGTCAGGTGTGGGCCAGCATGTGGTGCTGGATCTGGGGCACGTGGGGTTGTTCCGTGGCCTGCTCGACAGCTGTGACTTGAGTGACAGTCAGCAGAGCCAGCTGGAAGACATTTATGTCCGCAAGGCGCGGGTAGAGCTGGACACCTTTATTGCCAGCCATGATATGCCCGCCGCTGCCGGTAAAGCCCTGGCAGCCTTGCCCTGGTTGGCGGGCGGCGTGGACGTGCTGACCGAAGCACGGGCGCTGCTGTCGCCTTTCCCGGGTGCTATGGCGGCACTGGATGAGCTGGCCGTGCTGGTCGATGTGCTGGGTGCCCGCGGTGTGCAGTTGCACCTGGATCTGGGTGAGCTGCGCGGCTACCACTATCACACCGGTTGCGTGTTTGCGGCGTACCTGCCCGGTGAGAGTGAGCCGGTGGCCAAGGGCGGTCGTTACGACCACATTGGCGAAGTCTTTGGCCGGGCCCGTCCGGCCACCGGCTTCAGTGCAGATTTGAAGATGCTGGCGGAGCGGGCGGAATCTGCCGCGCTCACCGGTATTCTGGCGGAAGGTTCGCTGCAGGACGCCACCTTTGCGACCACCGTTGCCGCCCTGCGTGAGCAGGGTGAGCGCGTGGTGCTGGCCTTGCCCGGCGCCGATAATGACCCGGCCGAGCTGGGATGCCAGCGTCGCCTGGTCGCCCAGGCCGATGGCTGGGTTGTGACCGACCTTTAAACCGAATTTCCTTTTTCCTGAACAGATGGCAGCAAGCAATCATGGGTAAGAACGTAGTCATTCTCGGCACCCAGTGGGGTGATGAAGGCAAGGGCAAGATCGTCGATCTGCTGACCGATCAGGCCTCACTGGTGGCCCGCTTTCAGGGCGGCCATAACGCCGGCCATACCCTGGTGATCGATGGCCAGAAGACGGTCCTGCACCTGATCCCGTCAGGCATTCTGCGCGAAGATGTGCAGTGCCTGATCGGTAACGGCGTGGTGCTTTCCCTGGAGGCGTTGCTCAAGGAAATCGGTGGCCTGGAAGATCAGGGTGTGCCGGTACGCGAGCGCCTGCGTCTGTCGGCGGCCTGTCCGCTGATCCTGCCGGTGCACGTGGCGCTGGATCAGGCCCGTGAAGCGGCCCGAGGCAACAAGAAAATCGGCACCACCGGCCGTGGCATTGGCCCCGCCTATGAAGACAAGGTGGCTCGCCGGGGCCTGCGCCTGGGTGATGTGTACCAGCGCGAGCTGTTTGCCGCCAAGCTGGGCGAAGTGATGGATTACCACAACTTCGTTCTGCGCAGCTACTACAATGCCGAGCCGGTGGATTTCCAGAAAACCCTGGATGAAACCCTGCAGCTGGGCGAAGACGTGCGCAGCATGGTTACCGATGTGACTGCCGTGTTGCACAGTGCCCGCGAGCGCGGCGAGAACATCATGTTTGAAGGCGCCCAGGGCACCCTGCTGGATATCGACCACGGTACCTACCCGTACGTGACCAGCTCCAACACCACTGCCGGTGGCACCGCCACCGGCACCGGGTTCGGCCCGTTATATCTGGACTATGTGCTGGGTATCACCAAGGCCTACACCACCCGGGTGGGCAGCGGCCCGTTCCCCACCGAGCTGTTTGACGAAAATGGCCGTTACCTGGCCGAGAAAGGTCACGAGTTCGGTTCCACCACCGGCCGCGCCCGTCGTTGCGGCTGGTTCGATGCGGTGGCGCTGAAACGCTCCATCCAGATCAACTCCATCACCGGCCTGTGCCTGACCAAGCTGGACGTGCTGGATGGTCTGGAAGAGATCAACATCTGCGTGGGCTATCAGGATGCGGCCGGCAATTCGCTGGAGTGCGCCTGGGATGCGGACAGCTACGAAGAAGTGAAACCGGTTTACGAAAGTCTGCCGGGCTGGAGCGAGTCCACCCTGGGGGTGAAGTCGGAAGACGATCTGCCGGCCAACGCCAAGGCTTACCTGCAGCGCATCGAGGAAATCACCGGCGCGCCCATCGATATTATTTCCACTGGCCCGGACCGGGTGGAAACCATCATCAAGCGGCACCCGTTCGCGTAACGCGCTTGCGTAAGATAAGAGAACGGAAAAGGGTGACTTCGGTTGCCCTTTTTTTATGGTGTATGCTCTTTATGCAGGTGCCTGTCAGCACATAATTGAAGCTTGTTCACAAAACACGAAGCTGTCGATTTCCTGTGATCAAAATGAAACAAAACCCCGGTTAGATGGTGCCTCGTTCATTCATCGAATATCGGGGATTTTTCATGTCCAAACGCATTTTGCGGGTGGCGCTGACTGGCCTTGCAGTAGGGGTCGTTACTGCTGCTCATGGCGCCAGCGTGTCCGTACCCTCTTATCAGATATCCAGCCAGTGGTTTGCTGATGGCCAGTCTCAGGTTGCTGAGAAAATGGCTCAGGAACGCCATGACGTAAAAGCTAAAAATGTGATCCTGTTTGTGGGTGACGGCATGGGGATTTCTACCCTCACCGCTGCGCGAATCCTGCAAGGGCAGCTGGATGGCAGTGATGGGGAAGAAAATCTGTTGTCTTTCGAGCAGTTTCCCTACAGCGCGCTGGTCAAAACCTATAACACCAACCAGCAGACCCCGGATTCCGCCGGCACCATGACCGCCATGATGAGTGGTATCAAGAATAAAGCGGGCATGATCAATATCAGCAGCGATGGCCTGCGCGGTGATTGCGCCTCGTCCCAGGGCAACGAGCTGTACACCTTTCTAGACCTGATGGAAGCCACCGGTCGGTCAACCGGGGTGGTGAGCACTGCCCGGGTCACTCACGCCACGCCAGCCGCCACTTATGCCCAGGTTCCGGAGCGTAACTGGGAATCCGATGACAGCCTTACCGATGAGGCGAAAGCCAATGGCTGCAAGGATATTGCTGATCAGTTGGTGTCCTACGATTTAGGCGACGGTATTGATGTAGTGCTGGGGGGAGGGCGGCGCCATTTCCTTCCCGCTGCCGATGGAGGCAAGCGTGCGGACAGCCGTGACCTGACACAGGAATGGCTGGACCGTTATGAGAATTCGGATAGCACCGCCCTGTATGTAGAAACCGGTAATGAACTGGCCACGGCAGATCTGGCCAATGCCGATAAGCTAATGGGGTTGTTCACTTCTTCGCACATGAGTTACGACGCAGACCGGCAGGCCAGTGGTGCGGATGAGCCCACCGTTGGCAACATGGCTGTCGCGGCTGTAGACGTGTTGGAAAAAAATGAAGAAGGCTATTTTCTAATGGTGGAAAGCGGCCGTATTGACCACGCCCACCATGCCGGCAATGCCTACAATGCCTTGCACGATGCAGTGGCATTTTCCGACGCGGTTCAGGCTGTGGTCGACAAGGTGGATTTGGATGACACCCTGATTCTGGTGACGGCTGACCATAGCCATGTCTTTACCATTGCGGGCTACCCGACTAAAGGCAACCCCATTCTGGGCAAAGTCGTCACCAATGATGGCGCGGGCGCTCCGGAAGCGGCTCCCACGGGTGATTCAGAGGGCAATGCTTACACTACGCTGGGTTATACCAACGGCCTTGGCTATGCGGATTTGGGCGCGGAAACCGATGCCGATGCACGTTATGCCAGCGCGCCCCTGAGTGGTCGTCAGGATCTGAGCGGTGTGGATACGGAAACGCCGGGTTATCACCAGGAAGCACTGGTGCCCATGGGATCTGAAACCCATGCGGGTGAAGACATTTCCCTGCACGCTATCGGCGCTGATTCCTGGCTGGTTCAGGGTAACGTGGAGCAGAACACCTTGTTCCATATCATGACCCGCGCCACCGCGCTGACCCCGGCCGAATAAAAGGAGCATGACAATGAAAATGAAATATCTGGTTCTGGCAATCTCGGCCTCGGTACTGCTCTACGGTTGTGGTGGCAGCGATAGTGATGATGGTGGCACTGCGGGTGGCGACACTGGCGGAGGCAGTCCGCTGTCCTTCAGTAGTGATCAGCTTTCTAGTGAGTGGTACACCGAAGCTGAAGCGAAGGTGGATGCTGCCGCCGAGCGAAAGGTCGTTAACGCTGCGGGTGCGGCGAAAAATGTGATCCTCTTTGTGGGCGATGGTATGGGTATTTCTACCGTCACCGCCGCGCGAATCCTGGCAGGGCAAATGCAGGGGCTTGACGGTGAAGAGTACCAACTCAGCTTTGAAAGAATGCCCTTTACCGGTTTGGTGAAAACGTACAATACCAACCAGCAGACCCCGGATTCGGCGGGCACCATGACGGCCATGATGAGCGGTGTAAAAACCAAAGCTGGCGTGCTCGGTGTCAGTGAGGAAGTGGTGCGGGCTGATTGTGCTTCCAGTCAGGGAAAGGAGCTGGTGACTGCTCTGGAGCTGGCGGAAGATATGGGCAAAAGCACGGGGGTCATCTCTACTGCGCGCATTACCCATGCCACTCCGGCAGCAACCTATGCGAAAAGCCCGGAGCGTAACTGGGAATCGGATGATGGGTTGACGGCAGAAGCTGCCACCAGTGGTTGTAAGGATATCGCCGATCAGCTGGTCTCGTTTGATATTGGCGATGGCATTGATGTGGTGATGGGGGGCGGTCGCCGTCATTTTATTTCGGATGTCGATGGCGGTAAGCGTACTGATGGCCGAGATCTGACTGCGGAATGGAAAACCGCACACCCGTCCGGTTCCTATGTGGAAACCGGTGCCGAGCTTAATGCGGTGGATGCCGCCACGGTGGGGCAGGTGCTGGGCTTGTTTACCAGTAGCCACATGAGCTACGACGCAGACCGAACCGCGAACGCCAAGGATGAGCCCTCGCTGACAGAGATGACGGAAAAAAGTATCGATGTGCTTTCCCGGAATGAGGACGGGTATTTCCTGATGGTGGAGTCCGGGCGTATTGATCACGGTCACCATGCCGGCAGCGCCTATAACGCGTTGACTGATGCGGTGGAGTTTTCTAATGCGGTGCAGGCTGCCATGGACAAGACCAGTGCGGAAGACACCTTGATAATCGTTACCGCCGACCACAGCCATGTGTTCACTATTGCGGGTTACCCCACTCGGGGGAATCCGATTCTCGGTAAGGTCGTGACCAATAATGGCAGCGGTGAGCCGGAAAGCACCCCGACGCTGGCATCAGACAATATGCCTTATACCACGCTCGGTTATACCAACGGCTTGGGTTTTGCCGACCTGGGGAATGAAACTGACGCTGACGCGGTTTATGGCGGTGCCCCGAATGCTGGCCGCAAGGATTTGACGGCGGTGGACACCGAGGCTTCCGGTTATCACCAGGAAGCGCTGGTGCCATTGGGTAGCGAGACCCATGCCGGGGAAGATGTCGGTGTTTGGGCACGAGGCCCGGGGGCGCATCTGTTGACGGGGACCAATGAGCAAAGCCTGATCTTCCATGTCATGGCTCACGCTGGTGGCTTGCTGCCGAAATAGTCTTTCCCTGCAAGATTCACGGGCGCCCGCCAGGGTGCCCGTTTTTTATGGAGTGAAAAAATGAAAATTCTATGGGCCTTGGTCAGTTTGATGTTGGCGGGTGAGGTTTGCGCACAATGTGTTGACGGTTCCCTTCAGGGAGAAGGGCAGGTGCTGCATGCCCGCTATCAGGTTTTTTCGGAAGAAGGTCGTCACCAGGTGGATTTTTATCGTTCCGGCAATCAGGTGGCCTGGCAGCGTGGGGATGTGATCAGCGTCTGGAAGAAAGAGGCAGAAAGTGCATCGCTGCTGCGTTCTTTTCCCGGCTATGAGCGTTCCATCTGGTATCCGGCAGGCGATCTGAGGGCGTTGGGAAAAGAAACCCGTTGGCAGGGGGTGACTGGCTGGCCGCAGCCTGAAGACGCGGGTTTTGCCCGAGTGGAAGGCGGTGATGCCGTGGTGCTGGGGTGCCCGGTGCAGGCATATCAGAATGTGGAGTATGGCCAGGTGCTGTGGCTGGAGCGGGTAGGCGTGCCTGCCCGGGTGGCGGATAGGACCCAGCAATGGCAGCTGGTGTCTCTTCAGCGAGAATCAATGAGTGATACGTTTGATCGGTGGAGAAAATGGCCCAGTACCGATTTCGCTGATATTGGCGACAATGAAGCCGATCCTTTCCTGCGGAAAATGATTGCGTTGGGGTTTGTCGAGCATGGCGCCAGTGGTTTCTACCAGGCAGACGGTAAGCCGATGCAGGGGGGGCCGCACCACCACTGAGTGTGGTGGTGTTTACTTGCGGCGGGTAATCACAATCAGTGCCAGGGTGACGCCGACCACGGCGATGGGGAAAAACAGCAGGTAGCGTTTGCGGCGGGCTTCTTTCTCCCGGTGAGCGTCGGCCTGCTGAATGGCCGGGTGGACAGATTCGGTGCTTTGCGCCGAATTGCCTGGGTCGGCGTAGGTGGCCACGGGAGCCAGGGCCAGGCCACAGGCCAGCACAAGTGCAGCGATCACGGGGCGAAGGAGTGTCATATGGACCTGCGCTATCAGTGATTGGGGGTTGGGCAGGGCCCGAAACGAAAAAGGGCCCCCGTCTGGGAGCCCTCTTTCTTAATTGGTGCCGAGGAGAGGACTTGAACCTCCACGCCCTTGCGAGCACTAGCACCTGAAGCTAGCGTGTCTACCAATTTCACCACCTCGGCTTCGCTATGCGTGGGCTAAATTTATTAGCCGTTCATCGCGAAAGCGGGTGCATTCTAGTATATGATGGGCCAATGTCAAATTCCTTTTCGAAAAAATCTTCGATGACCTCAAAAAAACGCTATAGCGATCCCCATGCCGACCGAGAGGCGGAAAAGTACGAAAACCCTGTTCCCAGCCGGGAGCTGATTCTGGATGTGCTCAATGATCAGGGTAAGCCCCTGTCGTTTGAGCTGCTGGCACAGCTGCTGGAAGTGGATGAAGAGGGCGAAGTCGGGCTGGATCGCCGTATCAAGGCCATGCTCCGTGATGCCCAGCTGGTTCAGAACCGCAACGGCAAGGTTGGCGTGGTGTCCAAAATGGATCTGATCGCCGGTCGGGTACAGGGCCATAAAGATGGCTTTGGGTTCCTGATTCCGGACGACAAGACCCAGGGAGACCTGTTTCTCGCCCCCCGGCAGATGGAAAACGTCATGGACGGGGACCGGGTGTTGGTCAGCAATGCGGGCTATAACCGCTTTGGCAAGAAAGAAGCCCGGATCGTCGAAATCACCGAACGTGTGGCCACGGAAGTGATTGGCCGCTATTCCCAGGAAGCGGGGATCAGCTTTATCGAGCCGGAAAACCGCCGCATCACCAAAGAAGTCCTGATCGAGGACAAGAACGGCATCAAGCCAAACCCCGGCGACCATGTTCGCGCCACCATTACCCAGTACCCCAGCCGCGATCACCATGTGCTGGTGCGCCTGGAAGAGATTATTGCTACCCCGGATGAAGCTGGCATGGAAGTGGAAGTGGCGCTACGCCGCTTCGAGATTCCCCATGTCTGGCCGGAAGGGGTGGAAGCCGCCGCGGAGAAGTTCGGTGGCAAGGTGCCTCACAAGGCCAAGGCCCACCGGGTGGATCTGCGTGATTTGCCACTGGTTACCATCGATGATGAAACTGCCCGGGATTTCGATGATGCGGTTTATGTAGAGCGTCGTCCCCGCGGAGGTTGGCGCCTGATCGTGGCCATCGCCGATGTGAGCCATTATGTGCACCCCGGCTCCGAGCTGGATCAGGAAGCGGCCAAACGCGGTAACTCCGTGTACTTCCCCAATCGGGTGATTCCGATGCTGCCGGAGGCGCTGTCCAACGGGTTATGTTCCCTGAACCCCCATGTGGACCGCCTGTGTCTGTACTGCGACATGAAGATTTCCGCCAACGGTCGCCTCACCCGGTTTATTTTCCGGGAAGGGGTAATGCGCTCGCGGCACCGCCTGACCTACAACAAGGTCGGCGCGATCATCGAAGAGCCGGAATCCAAGCTGGCGCAGGATACCGTGGCCAGCCTGGACGATGAGTCCCTGGACATGATCTGGTCGTTCCACGAAATGTTCCTGGCCCTGCGCCGTCGTCGTGAAGAGCGCGGTGCCATCGACTTTGACAGCGATGACACCCGCATCATTTACGACGAGAACAAGAAGATCGAAGCGATTGTGCCGGTGCAGCGCAATGTGGCGCATATCATGATCGAGGAGGCCATGCTGGCCGCCAACATCTGTTCCGCCAAGTTGCTGGAGAAAGCCGGTGTGCCGGCGCTTTACCGTAACCATGAGCCCCCCAAGGAAGAGCGCCTGGCCAAGTTGCAGCAGTTCCTTGGCGGGTTGGGCCTGAGCATCGCCTGGTCGGAAGGCGCGCCGCCGAAGCCTTATGTCTTCCAGGACCTGCGCGAGGAAATTCTGGATCGCCCGGATCGCAACGTGATCCAGACCATGATGTTGCGCACCATGAGTCAGGCCAAGTATGAGGCCGAAAACAAGGGGCACTTCGGGTTGGCGTACAAGGCGTACACCCATTTCACCTCACCGATTCGACGCTACCCGGATTTGTTGGTGCATCGTGCCATCCGCTTCCTGATTCGCAGTAACGGCGAGCCGAATCACGTGGACAACCCGGGTGACTTGCCGGAAATCCCGCGTCAGCAAATCCTGCCTTATAACCAGGCGGACATGGTGGCCATTGGTGAGCAGTGCTCCATGACCGAGCGTCGTGCGGATGAGGCAACCCGCGATGTGGTGTCCTGGCTCAAGTGTCAGTTCATGGAGGCGCACCTGGGTCAGGTGTTTGAAGGCACTATCAGTGGTGTGGCCAGTTTCGGGTTGTTTGTGCAGCTCAGTGACCTGCACATTGATGGTCTGGTGCATGTGGCGAACCTGGACAGTGACTACTACCACTTCGATGAAGTGAGCCTGACCCTCACCGGTGAAAGTAGTGGTCGTCAGTTCGGGCTGGGCGATGCTGTCACGGTCTGCGTGGCGGCGGTGCATACCGAAGACCGCAAGATCGACCTGCAGCTGGAGTCCTTTACGCCCAGCGGCAAGGGGCGCCCCAAAGCCGGCAGCAAGAAAAAGCCGTCTGGCGGCAGAGGAGGCAGGGGTGGCCGCTCGAAGAATGCCGCAAAGGCAGACTCGGGCCCATCTGAACGGGAAAAACTGGCCAAGGGGGATATTCCCAAGGCTAAACCCAAGGCCAAGCGCAAGAGGTCGGCCCGCGGCAAGAAAGCGTCCGGGCGTAGCACCAAGGGCTAGGCTCTGTATCACCCACAGGAGCGGCTCAAGCGCTGCTCCTGTGTCTCTCGATTTCATCTCCCCGCGTCGCGCGTGTTTGCGTGGTGCGTGTAGCGTGCAGGCGTCGTTATGAATAAACCCCTGATGTATTCCGGCTTTCATGCGGTGGAGGCGTTATTGCGTCATCGCCCGGAGGCGGTGCTGGAACTGTTCGTGCAGGATACCCGCGCAGACCGTGATGATCCGCGTCTTGCTGCCATGATGCAGGCGGCAAAGGACTTCGGTATTGCCGTGCAGCGCGCCCGCCGCGAGGTGCTGGAAAAGCACGCCGGGCCGCAGCATCAGGGTATTGTGGCGCGTGCGCGCCCGCGCCGGCCGGCGGATGAAAGTGCGCTGCTGCAGTGGCTCGATGGCAAACCTGACAGCCCGCTGCTGCTGATTCTGGAAAATGTCACCGACCCGCATAACCTGGGTGCCTGCCTGCGTAGCGCAGATGCTGCCGGGGTTCAGGCGGTGATCGTGCCGCGCCGCAATGCGGCAGGGCTGACGCCGGTGGCGTGTCGCACCGCGGTGGGCGCGGCGGAGAGCCTGGCCTATTACGAAATTGGCAATCTGGCCAGTTTGCTGGATCAGTTGCGTGACCGCGGCGTGTGGGTGGTGGGCACCGCACTGGAAGAGCGAAGTGAGTCCTTGTTTACCTTTCAGCCGCCGGAATCACTGGCGATTGTGATGGGGGCAGAGGGTAGCGGCTTGAAGCGGTTGACCCGTGACAAGTGCGATCAGCTGCTGGAGATCCCCATGGCCGGTGAGGTGCAGAGCCTCAATGTGTCCGTGGCGACCGGTGTGGTGTTGTTTGCGGTGCGGGGAAAAGCCCTGTCCAGTTAAATGCGGAAACGTGGTGCAGGTGCAGGATGGGCGCGAGGCGTCGTGCCTGCCGTTTTTATCTCAGCTCGGAATGGCTGACGAAGTGCTGTCGGTTGAATGTCGGCGTTGGTAAATCCGCCCGGCTGGCGGCCATTTCCCGTTGTAGCCGGGTGTTGTCTTCAAGCAACGTTTCGGGAATTTCTTCTTTGCCAGGCTCGGCGGATGCCGGCGGTTCACCGGTCAGCGCCTTTTCTGACAGTTGTTGTTGCGGTAGTGGCGGCAACGGGAAGCTCAGATGGGTGGTGCGGTCGTAGCGAATGGGCTCCTGGTAGTTGGGCTGCTTGTAGCCTTGTGCATTGTGCAGCGCGGTATCCAGGTCTTCGGGGCCGGTAACATGGTGCCAATTCGGCTGTGGTGCCGGTGCGGGAGGCGCAATGGACTCTCCCCGGGCCAGTTTGGCCTCCAGTTCGCTTTTGTGGCGTTGCCAGGCGAGCAAGTCGGTGACGAATCGGTCCTGGCGGGTATAGTCGCGAATTTCCGGTCTTGGCCCCAAAGCGCGCGCCAGCGCATCTTGCGGTGATTCCACGCCTTGGGCGGCCAGCGCTTGCCCGCTCAGGGCCAGCGCCATGGCACTAATCAGCATAATGGTGGTATGCAGCGCACGCCCGTTCATGGTTACTTCAGCCTCCCCTCCACGGTGCCCTCTATAAGGAAGGCTTCGCCGGCGTTATCCAGATACAGAACCAGGTTGCCGCTGCGATACACGCCGCTGAACTGCTGCGGGCTGTCGGCGGTAAGCGCCGCGCGGCTAGCCTGGCGCTCCTGCTTGGGGAGCAGCTCATAACTGAACAGGGCCTCTTGCTGCTGTGCGTCGCCACCATCATTGATGCCGTCGAGCTGCATGCCAACGATGGTCATGGGCAGAAACAGCGGTGTCTCGGAGCCTGCGTTCGCCAGCAGGGTGCGGATGCGCTCGCTGGCCAGGGAGTCACCGCCAAGAGGGGGTAGCACAAAGCTTCTCGAGGTGGAGCGGTTATACCAGGTGCGATTGCGCTGGTAGTCGATCGGCTGCAGCTTGCCGGTGCGGGCCAGGGCGCTGGACAAGGTTTCCGGCTCGTCGATAACGGTCGGGTCGCTGCTGGCCACCGGGTGGGGCAGATAGTCGTCCGGGCAGGCATTGCGGTGGGTCGCCAGGTCTCGCTGGGCCTGCTTGTATTTCATGATCTGTAGCAGGAAATCGCTGTAGTCCGGGTAATCTTCCAGCAGCGGTTTGTCTGGCACCTTCAGCGCGTGGCCGCAAGGCGTATGTGACTCCTCGGCCTGAACCGGAGTCAGCAAGAAAACACTGCACAGGCCGATGGCCAGGGCTCGAAAGTGCATTGTCGTATCCCGTTGTTGTTGTTTTCCCCTGTATTTTCAGGGGCTTGGGGTTAACGACGCTTTTTGTAAGCGTTTGTAGCGTTTTGTTTTATCTGAGCATACGTCCGTCGTGAGCAGATGGCAATGGATATGCCTTGAGGTTGCCCCCTGCAATGGGATAGAATCGCGCGCTTCCTGCGTCTCCCCCGGTTTTCGGGGCGGGGATGCAGGTCTCCTTGCTTCACCGTGCGTTGATCATGATCACGGCGGGAAGCTGAATTGGCGTCGTGAGGCGTCGCAACCGTAAGGAGCTAACATGCGTCATTACGAAGTTGTGTTCCTGGTTCACCCGGACCAGAGCGAACAGGTCTCTGCCATGGTCGAGCGCTACAGCGCGATCGTGACCGATGGCAAAGGCACTATCCACCGTGTTGAAGATTGGGGCCGTCGTCAGTTGGCATACCCGATCAACAAGATCCACAAAGCTCACTATGTGATGCTGAACATCGAATGTGACGGCGAGACCCTGGGCGAGCTGGAAAACACTTTCCGCTTTAACGATGCCGTAATCCGTCACCTCGTAATTCGTCGCGACAACGCCGTTACCGAGCCGTCGCCGCTGGCGAAACACGACGAGAAGGAAGGGGCTGCCAGCTAATTTTGGAAAGCAACCACTGTGAACTCACTGGTGTGATCGTCACCTTGGAAAAGGTGGCCCTGACTCCAGCCGGAGTGCCCCGCCAGCGAGTCTGGCTGGAACATCGCTCCCGGCAACTGGAAGACGGACATCCCCGTGAAGTCCAGGCCCGCATCGCCGTGATTCTGGCGGGTGGGATGACCCAGCAGGCCAAGGGCCTGAAAGAGGGTCAGCGAATCAAGGTAACCGGATGCCTCAGTCGCGCCGGTTACAAGGGAGACGCCCGGGACCGTTTGCAATTGCTTGCCCAAACGCTGCAAAGCCTTAACTAAGGATTCGACAGGAGATTATCCAATGGCCCGTTTTTATCGCCGCCGCAAGTTCTGCCGCTTTACCGCGGAAGGTGTTGAGTACATCGATTACAAAGATCTCGACACCCTGAAAGCCTACATCACCGAGACTGGCAAGATCGTGCCCAGCCGTATTACCGGCACCAAGGCACGCTACCAGCGTCAGCTGGCCTCTGCTATCAAGCAGGCTCGCTTCCTGGCGCTGCTGCCGTACTCTGACAGCCACGACAATTAAGCCGAGGGGACCATCATGCAAGTGATCCTGCTGGAAACGATCAAGAACCTGGGCGATTTGGGCGCAGTTGTAGACGTACGTTCCGGTTACGGCCGTAACTTCCTGATCCCGCAAGGTAAAGCGCTGCCTGCCACCAAAGCCAACCTGGCGGAAGTGGAGCAACGTCGCGCCGAGCTGGAAAAGCACGCTGCAGAGCAGCTGGGTGCTGCCCAGGAACGCGCCGAGAAGCTGAACGAAGCCGCAGTTTCCATCGCCGCCAAAGCGGGCGACGAAGGCAAGCTGTTCGGTTCTGTGGGTACCCGCGACATCGCGGAAGCCATTTCCTCTTCCACTGGCGTGGACGTGGAAAAAGCAGAAGTGAAGCTGCCCCACGGTGCACTGCGCACCACCGGTGAGTTCGAAATCGACCTGGCGTTGCACGCCGAGGTAACTGTGACCATCAAACTGGCTGTGGTTCCTGCCGAGTAATCGACAGAACTGACACTCGGTTTGCCCCCGCGGGGGCACGGTGACAGAATCAGGGCATTGTCCGAAACCTGTTTTCAGGTGGGGGCAGTGCCCTTTTTTGTTGAAGGGCACTGCAAACTTAAAAGCTTAAAGTTGAAACGCGAGTGGAGCCGGTGTGTTCTGGGCGGTAGAAGGTCGCGGCTACAGCGTTGTCGCGGCTGATGGCATCTAACGATGGTTACATGCCTGGATCGCGTTTCAATTTTAAACTTTGCTCTTTTAACTCTATTTTCCCAACACGTTGGCTTATCCATGAATGAACCCATGTCGCTGGACAAACACCTGCCTGAGAACCTGCGTATTCCTCCCAATTCGGTGGAGGCGGAGCAGGCGGTACTGGGCGGTTTGCTACTCAATAACAGCGCCTGGGATGATGTGGCTGAGCGAGTGGGCGCGCGGGATTTCTACCGCAAGGAGCACCGTCTGATTTTCGACGTGATTGCCCAGCTGGTGGAAGAGGAAAACCCCAGTGACCTGGTCACCGTCTCCCAGGCGCTCAATAACCTGGGGCAGCTCGAATCCATTGGCGGCATGACCTATCTGTCGGAGCTGGCCCGAAATACCCCCAGTGCGGCCAACATTACCGCCTATTCGGATATCGTCCGTGAGCGCAGCATCCTGCGCCAGTTGATCAATGTGTCGCACAAGGTGGCGGACAGCGCGTTTAATACCGAAGGGCGTAAATCCCTGGAAATTCTCGATGAGGCCGAGTCCTCCATTTTCGAGATTGCCGAGCAGCAGAAGAAAGGCGATGGCCCCCAGAACATCAAGTCGGTGCTGAAAAAGGCGGTGGACCGTATTGATGAGCTGTACAAAACCAAGAGCTCGCTTACCGGCCTGACCTCCGGCTTTGAAGAGCTGGACAAAATGACCGGTGGCTTGCAGCCCGCCGACATGATCGTGGTCGCCGGCCGTCCTTCCATGGGTAAGACCACCTTTGCCATGAACCTGTGCGAAAACGTGGCAATCAAGAGTAACAAGCCAGTGCTGGTGTTCTCCATGGAGATGCCGGCGGAATCCATCGTCATGCGGATGCTCTCCTCACTGGGGCGCATCAATCAGGGCGCGATCCGTTCCGGTAACCTGGAAAAGGATGACTGGCCGCGTATCACCTCGGCCATTCACATGCTCAGTGAGCAGCGCTTCTTTATCGACGACACGCCGGCATTAAGCCCGCTGGAAATGCGCGCCCGTGCCCGCCGAGTGGCCCGCGAATGTGGCGGAGAACTGGGGCTGATCATGGTCGATTACCTGCAGTTGATGCAGGTGCCGGGGGTGGAAAACCGGGTGAACGAAATCTCGGAAATTTCCCGCTCCCTGAAAGGTATCGCCAAGGAGCTGAATTGCCCGGTGCTGGCCCTGTCGCAGTTGAACCGTTCCCTGGAGCAACGACCAAACAAGCGTCCGGTGATGTCGGATCTGCGTGAATCCGGGGCGATTGAGCAGGATGCGGATTTGATCGTCTTCCTGTACCGGGACGAGGTGTACAACAAGGACAGTAACGAGCGCGGTGTGGCCGAAATCATTATCGGCAAGCAGCGTAATGGTCCTATCGGCACCGTGCGACTGGCCTTCCGCGGCGAGTTCACCCGCTTCGATGACCTGGCGCCGGAATACTATGCCCAGCTGGCGGCAGGGGATGAATAAAACGCTAGACGCTAGACGCCGGATGCCGGATGCGAAGTCCTGTTCTTTAAACGTCAGGCGTCAGGCGTCAGGCGTTTGGCGATATTTTTTATGAGAGGCACCCGAGTCGAAATTCGTCCTTCTGCGCTGGCTCATAATGCGCGTCTGGCCCGGCAGCTGGCTGATGGGGCTGAGGTGTTTGCCATGGTCAAGGCCAACGGCTACGGGCATGGCCTGTTGCGGGCGGCGCAGGCCATGCACGACAACGTGTCGGGCCTGGGGGTGGCGCTGGTGGAAGAGGCGCGTGCGCTGCGAGAACACGGCATGACCTTGCCGATTCTTGTCGCAGAAGGCTTCTTCGATGCCGAAGAGCTGAAGGAGGCGGAGCGGCTATCCCTTGAAGTGGTCGTGCACTCGCAGTGGCAGGTGGAATTGCTGCTGGCTAGCCCCTGCCCGGTTCGCATCTGGTTGAAAGTGAACACGGGCATGAACCGTCTTGGTTTTCGCCCGGACGCGGCCCTGCAGGCAGCGGCGCAATTGCGGGCAGGGGGGATGGCACCGGTGGGGGTCATGAGCCATTTTGCCTGTGCGGATGTGAGCCAGGATCGTTATTCCGAGAAACAGTTGCTGATCGCCGGGCAGATAGCGGAGCAGCTGATGTTGCCGTTGTCGGCGGCCAACTCGGCAGCGCTGTTGCGTTACCCTCAGACCCGCGCGCAGCGAGTGCGCCCCGGCATCATGCTGTACGGCTCGTCTCCTTTCGACTGGCAAACGGCCAGCGAGCTGGGCCTGGCGGTCAGCCACCGGTTTACCGCCCGTGTAATTGCCATTAATGCGGTGGAGGCAGGTGAAAGTGTAGGCTACGGCGCAACCTGGACCGCAGCTGAACCCTGTCAGGTCGGTGTGGTGGCCGTGGGCTATGGCGATGGTTACCCGCGCCATGCCCCCAGTGGCACACCGGTGGCCGTGAACGGGAATATCACGGAATTGGTGGGCCGTGTTTCCATGGATATGCTTACCGTTGACGTGACGGGGCTGGATGCCAGTGTGGGCGACGAAGTGGAGCTGTGGGGCGACGTGGTGGATGTGGATGACGTGGCCCGTGCCTGCGGCACTATCAGTTATGAATTATTCTGCCAGATCACCGGTCGACCGGAACGCGTCATCGTCTGATTCGACGTCGCTGTAGGAGCACCTCTTGAGGTGCGAACAAAACAGTTACGAGTTGCGAGAAGCGAGTTTCGAAAACCAAACCTATCAGGCCCGGCAGGTTCCGGTTGTGCTTTTCGCTACTCGAAACTCGTTACTCGTTAACGCTCGTATTCGCACCTCAAGAGGTGTTATTCGCTGCGCTCACCCCTTTGGGGGCGCACTCCGTGCGTTACTCCGCTGCGCTATGTTCCTGCAGCGGCTTTGTAGATAGCAATACACGAGAAGGACTTGTTTGTGGCCAAGAAAAAAATCGCGTTTGTATGCACGGATTGCGGAGCGGATTTTCCCAAATGGCAGGGACAGTGTCCGGCATGCAATGCCTGGAATACCTTGCAGGAATTTGTCCACGACCCCGCCACGCCATCGTCCAAAGGGGCGGGCAGCCGCGGCGGTTTTTCCGGGCAACTGTCAGAAGTGCAAAACCTTAACGATATTGTGCTGGAAGAAACGCCGCGCATCAGTTCCGGCATGGGCGAACTGGATCGCGTGCTGGGCGGGGGGCTGGTGCCCGGTTCGGCCATTCTGATCGGTGGGCATCCCGGTGCCGGTAAATCCACCTTGCTGCTGCAGACGCTGTGCAAACTTTCGGACACGCAAAGCTGCCTGTATATCACCGGTGAGGAATCCCTGTCCCAGGTGGCCATGCGCGCCGATCGTTTAAAGCTTCCCAAGGAAAAACTGCGCTTGGCGGCGGAAACGGATGTGGAGCAGATTCTGGAACTGGCACGCAAGGAAATGCCGCGCGTGCTGGTGGTGGATTCCATTCAGGTGATGTTTCTGGCGGCGTTGCAGTCAGCGCCGGGCAGTGTGGCCCAGGTGCGCGAATGCGCCGCCGCCCTGACCCGTTTTGCCAAGCAGACCGGCACCGTACTGCTGCTGGTGGGGCACGTTACCAAAGACGGCACCCTGGCAGGCCCCAAGGTGCTCGAGCATATGATTGATTGCTCACTGATGCTGGAAGGCTCCACGGATTCCCGTTTTCGCACCCTGCGCGGCCTGAAAAACCGTTTCGGGGCGGTGAATGAGCTGGGGGTTTTCGCCATGACTGGCGAGGGCCTGAAAGAAGTGAAGAACCCGTCCGCCATTTTCCTGAATCGGGCTGATGAAATTGCCTCGGGCTCGCTGGTTACCGTGGTCTGGGAAGGCACCAGGCCGTTGCTGGTGGAGTTGCAGGCATTGGTGGACGCCTCCCATTTCGGTAACCCCAGACGTATCTGTGTGGGACTGGAGGGGAATCGGCTGGCCATGTTGCTGGCGGTGCTGCATCGCCATGGTGGTATTCAGGTGGGTGATCAGGATGTGTTCATGAATGTGGTGGGTGGCGTGAAAGTCACTGAAACCGCCGCGGATCTGGCCCAGGTGCTGGCGATCGTGTCCAGCTTCCGGGACCGGGCGCTGGAGCGGGAGCTGGTGGTGTTTGGTGAGGTGGGGCTATCCGGTGAAATACGTCCCGTCCCTCAAGGGCAGGAGCGGCTCTATGAAGCGGTGAAGCACGGCTTCAAAAAAGCCATCGTTCCCAAAGCGAACCTGCCAAGAAAGCTGCCCGATGGCGTGGAAATTATCGGCGTGAGCAATGTGGCCGAGGCGCTGGAATACCTGTAATCAGTTGACAGTTGATAGTGGACAGTTGGCAGCTCGCGAACTGAGCGTTGTCGTTGTTTTAGATGGTTGAGGCCGCGTCCAGAGTCTCGGCGCGGGATTAAACACCTGATGAAATGACGGCGCTACACCCGCGCCGCTGTCAACTATCAACTGCCCACTGTCAACTGTGATCCGGGTGCAGGGTCAGGCGGTCTCCCTGGGCCCAGCACCAGGCATCGACCACATCGAAAAACAGGCTGATGGCGTTGACGATGAAGACGGCGAGGGTAAAGCCCCATAGTGCCGGTGTCAGGTGATCGTCGCCCCAGCGTCCCGCCAGTTGCCCGAGCAGGGCGATTTCCAGTGGAATCCAGGCCAGCAGATGCACCAGTGACATATCCTTGTTCATGCCACGGTGGTGCCACATGAGGGTCAGGTTGACGGTGAGAACCAGCAGCAGGGCCAGCGCGATGGCCTGGCCGGAGAAGGTATCCAGCAAGAGCAGGCTGGCGCCGTTGAGAGGCATCAGGATGAAGAAGACCCAGCCCTGCAGCCAGCGTGGCAGATTGCGAAACGACAGCCAGATGCTGTGCAGGCGGTGTGTGGTGATGGCGTGATAGGCGTCCATGCCATTTCTCTCCTGGAGTGGGTTGGGTTACTGAGTGTTCAGTGACCAGTCATAGGGTAAAAACTGCACCTCCAGGTTCCCGTCGTCCAGTGCCTTTTGGCGATTGGCGGGTATGCCCAGCGTGTCCGAGTATTGCAGAAGGTAATGGGACAGGCTGCCGGCGGCGTCTTCAAAATCGTCTTCATACCAGTCGAAAATCTTCGAGACTTCCAGGGCATCCTGTTCGCTGTTGTAGCGGTTGCGTTGTTTATCGCTGAGAAATTGCGTCGTGCTTTCCTCCAGCTGGGCTTCCAGCTGCTCACCGGTGTAGGCGCTGGCGCGCAGGGCAGGGCAGCCGATGGAGGCGCAGTTCACAGCGAAATGAATACGCGGGTCCATCAGGTCTGGATTGCCCCGAATCATTTCATGTTCCAGTTCATCCAGCGTCCGGGACTCCCCCAGCAAGGAAAAGAATGCCTTGTCCCAGGGGCTGGAAAAGAGACTGCCAATATCGCGAATGGAATCAGGCTGATTTTCACGAAGGATCAGTTCAACGGTAAAGGCGTTGTAGGCGTTGATCAGAAATGCCAGTTTTTCATCGCGGCTGAAGGCGTTGAACTCACCTTGAGTGACCGCCGTTAGGCTGTCCAGATACGACTGCAGGGCCTCACGGTTCTCGGCGACCCCGTCATAATCCACTGCTGTGGCAACGCCGCCGCGCTGGGGTTGCACATGTTGCTGGAGCAATGTGTTCCAGCGGCTGTGGTCAAACGCCATGGCCTGACTACTTAACAAAAGCAGGCTGATCACCATTGCGGACATCCATTGGCGCATGTGGGGCTCCTTGTGCTCTTCAGCGTTCAGTTAAACATGGAAGGGTGGCAACAGGGCGTCAATGTGCCTGTTGTCATCCCTGCTTGCGGCGTTGCGTATTGCCCTGCAGGAAGAAGCGGAGCACGGTCCTCTCCTTTTTCTTTCAAGGCAGGGCGGCCGTGCGCCGAAATGATATGGGAACTGTGATCAACTGTCGGTTTGTAGTTAGCGCCGAATGTCGTGAAGGCGCGCTACCCAGCGTAGTACTCCCTCCGGCTTGCGGGCTTTCTTCCACTCCCCGGCGGCAAACTTGTTGGCTTCGGCCATGGTTGGGTAAATATGAATGGTGCCGAGGATCTTGTTCAGGCCCAGTTTGTACTTCATGGCCAGTACGTATTCGGCAATCAGTTCCCCGGCGTGCTGGCCGACAATGGTGACGCCGAGAATCCGGTCGCTGCCTGTGGCGGTCAGTACTTTCACAAAACCCAGGTCCGCACTTTCGGCGATGGCCCGGTCCAGGTCGTCAATGCCGTAGCGGGTGACCTCGTAATCGATGCCTTGCTCGTTGGCTTCCTGTTCATTCAGTCCGACCCGGGCGACCTCTGGGTCGGTAAAGGTGCACCAGGGAATCACCCGATAGTCCACTTTGAATTTTTTCGCGAAACCAAACAGCGCATTGACCGAGGCATACCATGCCTGGTGAGAGGCGGTATGGGTAAACTGGTAGGGGCCGGCCACGTCGCCGCAGGCATAAATATTCGGGAAGCGGCTTTGCAGATGATTGTTGACGGTGATGGTGCCGTTGTCATCGGTGGGCAGCTTCAGCGTTTCCAGTCCCAGCCCTGTGGTGTTGGCTTTGCGCCCCACGGCCAGCAATAGCGTATCGAATACAATGCGCTTTTCCTGTCCGTCGCCCGTGACATACAGCACTTTTTCTCCCTCTTCCCGGACGAAGCGCACGGTGGTGTGATCCACCAGTACCGTGACGCCGCTCTCTTCCAGGGCGGCGGTGACCAGTGCTGCGGCGTCTTCATCTTCGCGGGGCATCAGGCGAGGGCCTTTCTGTATCTGCGTTACCTGGCTGCCTAGACGGGCAAACGTTTGCGACAGCTCACAGCCAATGGGGCCGCCACCCAGGACCACAAGGCGCTGGGGTTGTTCTTCAATGTTCCACAGCGTGTCGGAGGTGAGGGCATCCATGTCCTCGATACCGGGAATCGGTGGAATAAACGGTTGGGCGCCGGTGGCAATGATAATGCTGCGCGCGGTGAGCCGTTCGTGTTGATCGCCGTTGCGGATTTCTACTTCCCAGGGGGAAATGAAAGTTGCTTCACCTTGCCTGCAGTCCACCCCCAGTTCGCTGTAGCGTTCCACGGAATCATGGGGTTCGATTTTCTTGATGATGGTGTGAACACGTTCCATCAAAGTACGGAAGCGGAAGTCATTGCGAATGCTGTCGAAACCGAATTTCCCCGCCTGCTTTTCATAGAAGGCCACGCGGGCACTCTTGATTAGTGCCTTGGACGGCACGCACCCGGTATTCAGGCAGTCGCCACCCATTTTGTGTTTCTCGATCAGGGTCACTTTCGCTTTGACAGTGGCGGCAATGTAGGCGCTGACAAGCCCGCCGGAGCCTGCGCCGATAACAATCAGGTTGCGGTCAAACTGTTTGGGTTTTTTCCAGCCCTTGTACACTTTTCGCGCCTGCAAGCGGGCCATGATCGCCTTGGCTATCCACGGGAAAATACCCAGCAGCACAAAGGCGCCCAGTAACTCGGGCGACAGTAAGCCACCCAGGCTGTCGATCTGGCCAAGTTGGGTGCCCGCATTCACGTAGACGGCGGTGCCGGCCAGCATGCCCACCTGGCTGACCCAGTAAAAGGTGCGCGCTTTGATGGGGGTGAGGCCCATAACCAGATTGATAATGAAAAACGGTACAACAGGTACCAGCCGCAATGTGAAAAGATAAAACGCGCCTTCTTTTTTGACACCCTCGTTGAGTTTTTTCAGCCGTTCTCCAAAGCGATTCTGCACCGTGTCATGGAACAGAAAGCGGGAGGCGAGAAACGCCAGGGTAGCGCCCGATGAGGATGCAAAGGACACCAGAGCCAGGGCAATCCAGAAGCCGAACAGGGCGCCGGCGGCCAGCGTCATGATGGCAGCGCCGGGCAGGCTGAGTGCCGTGACAATGACATAGAGCGCGAAAAAACCACCAAGGATCAACGCAGGGTTGTCCTGATAAAGAGCATCAAAGGCGCCTTGTTGTTCCTTGATATAGCCGAGGCTGAAATACTGCCCCAGATCGAAAACAAAGTAACAAGCGATCAGCGCGGCGAGGACGGCGAAAAGTAGGCCTTTCTTGATGCTCATTTCAGGTCCTGTTGGTGGGGGAGGGTCAAGGGATTGGCGGGCATCAGCAGCAGCTGCCTGTCGCGTCTGTACTGTTTGCTTGTGCAAACGGCACATTCAGTCCGCAACCTTCGAAGATCCCGTAATGGGTGTCGAAGTTACCGATGAAATCAAAGTGTGCCGCAAAGCGGCTTTTTTCCAGCATCAACCAGGTGTTGCCGCAAACCGGGAAGACTTTTCCCGCTTCAATAAAATGGTGGTCGTCCAGGGCAAAGGTGTTGGGGCTGTTTGTCAGGGTGCCTTTGTAGATTACCGCCTGGCCATAATCTTCACAGGCTGGCTCCAGCGAATCGATATTGAACAGCCGGTAGGTGGCTGAATAAAAGCGGATATTGCCCAGCGTTTTTTCGATGGCCGGATCTTCAATGGTCAGCGGGCGGGATTCCACCAGCCTTGGGTCGGCAAAGCCGCAGCGCTTGCTCAGGTTGATAAAATCATTCCAGTACAGGGCGCCGGACAGGCACTCTCCGTACAGCACCGGGTCTTTGGCCAGCGAGGCGGGGATGCGACGGTCCGCATAGACATCGGAAAAAAAGAATTCGCCGCCGGGTTTCAGCAGGCGTTTCACGTCGCTGATGACCTTGGCCTTGTCGGTGCTCAGGTTGATGACACAGTTGGAAATGACAATGTCGAAATAACCGTCCTGCAAATCCAGTTTGTCGAGCTCTTCAATATAGCCTTTCAGGAAACGTACATTGCTGTTGGCGTAACCAAAAGCGTCACGGTGGTAGTCGAGGTGGCGATTGGCTACCGCCAATTGCTCGTCGGTCATGTCCACGCCAACCACTTCGCCGTGCTCGCCGACCAGTGCGGATAGCAGATAAACGTCGCGCCCGGAGCCGGAGCCCAGATCCAGAATGCGCATGCCCTCCAGTTGTTCCGGGGCCACCAGCCCACAGCCATAGTAGCGGCTGACCACTTCATCATGGAGTTGTGCCAGCAGGGGCTTCAGGTGTTCCGGCGGCGCCTGATCACAGCAGGCATTAGTCTGCAGGTCTGCACTGGAATGCAGTTGTTTGCCGTAATAATCCTGCACGTCTTCACGCATTGCTGACTCTCCTGAGCATCAAGCTGTCTGGGTAAGGCTAATAGGATGCAGCAAATCGCTGCAGGTTACAGTGCCGCTGGAATGTTTGGTTAGGGTTTGGCCAACGTCAACGTTACCGAGACGCTATTTGAGTGTAATAGTTGCATGAGTCTGGCATCAAAGCTCAGCCGATCACGTGAAGAGAGGCAGTGGCCGGGTGGGAGAAAAGCATGCTGAACAAGTGAATGTGTGCCGTGGCATGGTCGGGCGCGTCAGCGGCTGAGAACAGGTATTCGAAAACCCCGTACACCCGATCACGGCCGCTTATTGTGCCGGGGAGGCTGGCTAGCGATCCTGGGATCTGTCGAGGCGTTCGAGAACTTCCTGGGTGCGAGCGTCATCGAGAGAATCCGGATTGCGGGGAAGGCTGTTCAGCAGGGCGCGTAACTGGCGTACGTAGCGGCGACAGTGGTGGCATATCAGTAGATGCAGACGCAGTGCGAAGCGCTCCCGTTTGCTTAGCGGGGCGCCATCCACCAGGGCGTCGGCTTTTTCGACGACGTGCTCGCACTTCAACATTCGCCTGTCTCCTGAAAATGATCCACCAGCTCAAACAACCGCGCGCGGGCACGGTGCAACAGCACACGTACATTCGATGCACTAACGTCGAGCATGTTACAGATATCGTCGAAATCCATCCCTTGCAGGTCTCGCAGTTCCAGTACCAGGCGCTGATTGTCCGGCATCTTTCCCAGGGTTTTTTCCATGCAGTGGCGCAGTTCATCGCGGGTGAGCAGGGCATCCGGGCCGCTCAGGTCCCAGTGTTGTGGTGGGTGGTCCCAGTGCCCGCCGTCACGAAAACGGTGCGCCAGGGGATCTTGCTCATCGGTGGGGTCGAACTGAATTTCCCGGCCGCCCTTGCGCAACATCATCCGTGCCTGGTTGATCACGATACGGGTAAGCCAGGTGCGCAGCAGGCTGCGGCCTTCGAATTTGGCGATGGCGCGGTGCGCGGCGATCCAGCCATCCTGCACAGCCTCTTCCGCATCTGCGGGCGACAGCATGGTGCGAGCGGTGGCCAGCAGCATGTTGTGATGGGCTTTGACCAGTAGTCCAAAGGCAGCTCGGTCTCCCTGGCGCAGGCGGTCAATAAACTCCGGGCTTTCCAGGGTCGGGTCCAAGGTGTCAGCTCTCCGGGGTCAGCAGGGTGGCGGGGTCATCTTCCCCGTCGTCGCCCTGATGCAGCATGACAATGCGACGTAGATGCTGCATGTCATCCACGGAGGGGCGATCAAACATGATGCCAATATCATGGCCTTCCTGGCGCTTTACTTTTGCCGGGAGGGTGAGAGTGATATCAGAGTCTTCCAGGGTAATGGTCAGGGTGACCGGGGACGCATCGGGCAGCGCGAGCGGGGCACTGCTGTTGAGTCGCGCGCCCATGATGGAAATGTCGTCCAGTGACACGGGGTAGCTATCCTGCTGGAAGAGCAGGGTGGCTTCCCCGTCGAAGTCCACCCGATTGGCCCGCCGTCTTTCGTTCATGCTGTCGTCCCTGTTACGTCCCCGGCCGACACGTTGTTGCTGTGCCGGCATCATCCTGCTCGAATCAGACTTCGATCCGTTTGTACTTCATGCGCTTGGGCTGCAGGGCCGCATCGCCCAGCTGCTTGCGTTTGTATTCTTCGTACTCGGTGTAAGAGCCTTCGAACCATTCCACCTGGGCATCCCCTTCGAAGGAGAGGATGTGAGTGGCGACGCGGTCCAGGAACCAGCGATCGTGCGAGATCACGATGGCGCAGCCGGGGAACGCCAGCAGGGCTTCTTCCAGTGCCCGCAGGGTTTCCACGTCCAGGTCGTTGGTGGGCTCATCGAGCAGCAGGACGTTGGCGCCCTGCTTGAGCAGCTTCGCCAGGTGCAGACGATTGCGCTCACCGCCGGAAAGATCGCCGACCCGCTTCTGCTGGTCGCCACCCTTGAAGTTGAACCGGCCCAGATAGGCGCGGCTGGGGACTTCATAGTTGCCGATGCGCAGGATGTCGTTGCCGTCGGACACTTCTTCCCAGACCGTTTTGTTGCTGTCCAGGTCTTCACGGCTCTGATCCACGTAGGCCATCTGTACGGTATCGCCGGTGACGATCTCGCCGCTGTCCGGGGTTTCCTGGCCGGCCAACATGCGGAACAGGGTGGTTTTACCAGCACCGTTGGGGCCGATGATGCCGACGATAGCACCACGGGGGATCTGGAAATCCAGGTCTTCGTACAGCAGCTTGTGGTCGAATTGCTTGGCCACATTTTTGATTTCAAAAACCTGCTCGCCCAAGCGCTCACCCGGCGGGATGTACAATTCCTGGGTTTCGTTGCGCTTCTGGAATTCCTGGCTGGCCAGCTCTTCGAACGCAGACACACGGGCCTTGTTCTTGGCGCGGCGGCCTTTCGGGTTCTGGCGCACCCATTCCAGTTCCTTCTCCACCGTTTTGCGGTGGGCGGATTCGCTCTTCGCTTCCTGTTCCAGACGCTGTTCTTTCTGCTCCAGCCAGGAGGAATAGTTGCCCTGCCAGGGAATGCCTTCGCCGCGATCCAGTTCCAGAATCCACTCACAGGAATTATCCAGGAAGTAGCGATCGTGGGTTACCGCCACCACGGTGCCGGGGAATTCGTGCAGGAAGCGCTCCAGCCAGGCCACGGACTCTGCGTCCAGGTGGTTGGTGGGCTCATCCAGCAGCAGCATGTCCGGGGCGCTCATCACCAGCCGGCACAGGGCGACCCGGCGGCGCTCACCACCGGACAGGGTTTTTACGCTGGCGTCCCAGGGCGGCAGGCGCAGGGCGTCGGCGGCGATTTCCAGTTTGCGCTCAAGGTTGTGCGCATCGCTGGCTTCGATGATGTCTTCCAGCTTGGCCTGTTCGGCGGCCAGCTTGTCGAAATCCGCGTCTTCCGCCGCATAGGCTTCGTAGACTTCTTCCAGGCGCTGTTGGGCGTTACGGATATCCGCCACGGCTTCTTCGACGATCTCGCGGACATTCTTCTCCGGATCCAGCTCCGGCTCCTGGGGCAGGTAGCCGATGTTGGTGCCCGGCTGCGGCCGTGCCTCACCCAGGTAATCCTGGTCCACGCCGGCCATGATGCGCAGCAGTGTGGATTTACCGGAGCCGTTCAGGCCCAGCACACCGATCTTGGCGCCAGGAAAGAACGACAGGGAGATGTTCTTCAGGATGTGTTTCTTGGGCGGGACAACCTTGCCCACCTTGTCCATGGTGAAGATGTACTGGCTCATAAACTCCGACCGCAGTCTGTATTAATGTGCGGGGCGTACGGTGCAGGCGGGCTGCAGGCCCCGGCAGAGGGTACTTTGATTGGCGCCTAAGCTAACGGAAAGCGGCCGTGAGTGAAAGTGCACAGCCTCTGATAGGGCGACGTAAGGCTGGATTAGCGCCAGAAAACCGGTGCCTGGCGCCATGAGACGACTGGCAGGTTTCCATGAGCGGACTTCAAGTGCCATTGGCCCCGGATTTGGTTAGAATACGCGCCCCAATCCACTCTTAGCACGTTGACAGGTAGCCCATGTTCCCGAAATCCATGTCCATCGCCGAGTTTGACCCGGAAATCAAAGCGGCCATCGAGGCCGAAGAGCGTCGTCAGGAAGAGCATATCGAGCTGATTGCGTCTGAAAACTATGCTTCGCCGAGGGTCATGGAAGCCCAGGGCTCCGTACTGACCAACAAGTACGCTGAAGGCTACCCGGGCAAGCGCTACTACGGTGGCTGCGAGAACGTGGACGTGGTTGAGCAGCTGGCCATTGATCGTGCCTGTGAGCTGTTTGGCGCCGACTGGGCCAACGTGCAGCCGCATTCCGGTTCCCAGGCCAATGGCGCCGTTTACATGGCCATGCTGAAGGCCGGCGACACCGTGCTGGGCATGAGCCTGGACGCGGGTGGTCACCTGACCCACGGCGCCAAGCCGAACTTCTCCGGCAAGACCTACAACGCCATCCAGTATGGCCTGGACAACGAGACCGGCCTGATCGATTACGAGCAGGTGGCCTCCCTGGCCCGCGAGCACAAGCCGAAAATGATCGTGGCCGGTTTCTCTGCCTACTCCCAGGTCGTCGACTGGCAGCGTTTCCGTGATATCGCTGACGAAGTGGGCGCGATCCTGCTGGTAGACATGGCCCACGTGGCTGGCCTGGTTGCCGCAGGTGTCTACCCCAGCCCGGTGGGTATTGCCGACATCACCACCACGACTACCCACAAGACTCTGGGTGGCCCCCGTGGCGGCCTGATCATGGGCAAGGCCAACGAAGAAATTCAGAAGAAGATCAACTCTGCCGTCTTCCCCGGTGGCCAGGGTGGCCCGCTGGAGCACGTGATTGCCGCCAAGGCGATCTGCTTCAAGGAAGCCATGCAAGGGGATTTCAAGGGCTACCAGCAGCAGGTAGTGAAGAACGCCCAGGCCATGGCCGGCGTATTCATCGAGCGTGGTTTCGACGTGGTATCCAACGGCACCGAAAACCACCTGTTCCTGCTCAGCCTGATCAAGCAGGACATCACCGGTAAAGATGCCGACGCCGCCCTGGGCCGCGCTAACATCACCGTGAACAAGAACGCCGTGCCCAACGACCCGCGCTCCCCGTTCGTAACCTCCGGCCTGCGCATCGGCTCCCCGTCCATCACCCGCCGAGGCTTTGACGAAGCAGACGCCAAGGCTCTGGCCGGCTGGATCTGCGACATCCTCGACAACATGGGTGACGAGTCCGTGATCGAAAGCGTCAAAGGCAAGGTGAAAGAGATCTGTGCGCGGTTGCCGGTGTACGAACGGTAATTGATAATTGACAATGGATAATTGATAACTGGAGGCCAAGGATGGCTGAAGGTAGTGCAGCGCGGGAGAAATCCCGCGCTTTTGCTTTGCGGGTTGTGAAAGTCTGTCAGTACTTGCAGGAGCAAAAGCGAGAGTACCTGCTTAGCAAGCAGCTCTTGCGAAGTGGTACAGCGATTGGTGCGCTTGTTCGAGAGGCTGAACAGGCAGAGAGTCGTGCAGATTTTATTCATAAGCTGTCCATTGCGCTCAAAGAAGCAAGCGAAACTGAGTATTGGCTGGATTTGCTGACCGAGTCTGGTTATTTCGAAAAGCGAGCAGGAAGCTCTGTGCTGCAGGATGTGGATGAGTTGTTGAAACTGCTCACTTCGATTATAAAAACCTCAAAAAGCCGCCGATAATTGGTTTCTGGGTTTTCGTTATCAATTATTAATTATCAACTATCAATTGGGGTTCCCATGTACTGCCCGTTTTGCTCCGCTCAGGACACCAAGGTGATCGACTCCCGTCTGGTTGCGGATGGGGTGCAGATCCGTCGTCGTCGTGAGTGCTTGAGCTGTACCGAGCGCTTTACCACCTTTGAAACGGCAGAGCTGGTGATGCCCCGCCTGGTGAAAACCGATGGCACCCGCCAGCCGTTCGATGAGGCCAAGCTGCGTGCGGGCATGCTGCGGGCGCTGGAGAAACGGCCGGTGAGCATGGAGGATCTGGAAGCGGCGATCAGCCGGATTTGCCACCGTCTGCGTGCCACCGGCGAACGGGAGCTGCCGGCCAGGGAGCTGGGCGAGTTCGTGATGGAAGAGCTGCAACAGCTCGACGATGTGGCCTATGTGCGCTTTGCGTCGGTGTACCGCAGTTTCCAGGATATTTCCGAGTTTTCTGCTGAAGTGGATCGCTTGAAAAAAGCCGGCGGCAAACCCGGTGACAAGCTGGATGAGCAGAAAGAGCCATGAGCTTCTCGGCGGCCGACCATCAATACATGGCTCGAGCGTTGCAGTTGGCGCGTCTGGGGCTGTACACCACGGACCCTAATCCACGAGTGGGCTGTGTCCTGGTGCGTGATGGCGCCGTGGTCGGTGAGGGCTTTCATGCCCGGGCCGGCGAGCCCCATGCTGAGCGCCATGCGCTGGCGGCGGCTGGCGATCGGGCTCAGGGCGCCACGGCCTATGTCACTCTGGAGCCCTGCTCCCATACCGGGCGTACCGGCCCCTGCGCGGATGCGCTGGTGGACGCCGGGGTGGCGCGGGTTGTTGCGGCCATGGAGGACCCCAATCCCCAGGTGGCGGGGCAGGGTCTGCAACGGCTGGCGGATGCCGGCATTGCGGTGGCGTCGGGATTGCTGGAAACGCAGGCCCGGGCCCTGAATCCGGGGTTTATTGCCCGAATGACCCGTCAGCGGCCTTATATTCGCATCAAGATCGCCGCCAGCGTGGATGGCCGCACCGCCATGGCCAGCGGCGAATCCCAGTGGATCACCGGCCCGGCGGCGCGGGAAGATGTGCAGCGCCTGCGGGCCCGCAGTTCAGCGGTGGTCACCGGTGTGGGGAC
>JBDWVU010000016.1:0-2223 GCA_039983755.1 Alloalcanivorax sp. | reverse complement strand
TCTTTATCGGCGTATGAATAGGTGCGAGGTGGGGCCAAATCTCCTACCGTCTGTACCTTAGGTCAGATGCCCCTTTGGTCCCTCCACCCCGGCAAGTCCTGCATGGTTGCAGGAGGAGCATTCAAACATACAAGCACCTCTCGAGGTGCGAACCTGAGCCTCAACGAAGGATCACCTTCAGATTGCCAATGCGCAAAACGAGCGGTTCGCACCTCAAGAGGTGCTCCTACGGCTAATGCGTTAATCGCGCCGCCAGCGACACTCCTGCAGCGATTCTCGCCCCGCCTCTGGGCCACGCTGACTTGACCACAGAGTACAGCGGCACTTTCTGTCATTGCCTTGGATTACACACTGTTTACCATCGGAGATGACTCCCAAGTCACCCTATTTCCGATGATATTGCTTCCCGCGCCGCCCATGGCGCAGAGCAGAACAACATGATCCCAGGAGGCACCATGAACGCCGCGACCCCGGCTCCAGCCCATGAAGAATCCGCCCAGACCCGCTGGGACCGCATTCCCGTCATCAAGACCGGTGACGACTACCTGGCCAGCCTGCGCAACCGCGGCACCCGCCTGTTCCTGTTCGGCGAGCTGATTGATGAGCCTGCGGACCACCCTATTATCAAACCCAGCATCAATGCCCTGCGCGCCAGCTATGACCTGGCCATTGACGATCCGGAACTGGCCACCGCCTGGTCACCGTTGATCGACGCCCAGGTAAACCGTTTTCTGCACATCGTGGAATCCCCCGGCGACCTGGTAAAAAAGAACAAGATGCAGCGCCGCATGGGCCAGATCACCGGCACCTGTTTCCAGCGCTGCACGGGCCTGGACACCATCAGCGTGCTGCACTCCGTCACTTACGAGATGGACGAGAAACACGGCACCCAGTATCACCAGCGCTATCTGGACTTTCTCAAGGAAGCCCAGCGCAAAAACATCCTGATCGCCGCCGGCATGACCGACCCGAAAGGTGACCGCAGCAAGCGGCCCGCCGAGCAGGCCGACCCGGACATGTTCATGCGCGTGACCCGCCGCACCGACAAGGGCATCTACGTAAAAGGCGTCAAGGCACACATGACCGGCGGCTGGAACCAGCACTGGATCTGCGTGTTGCCCACCATGAACCTCACCGAAGGCGACAAGGACTACGCCGTAGTCGGCATGATCCCCGGCGACGCCGCCGGCATTACCTATATCTACGGGCGCCAGAGCTGCGACACCCGGGCCATGGAAGGCGGCGACATTGATCAGGGCAACGCCCAGTACGGCGGTCAGGAAGTGCTGGTGTACTTCGATGATGTCTTCATTCCCCACGAGCACGTGTTCATGGACGGCGAGTACGAATTCGCCCAGGAACTGGTCACCCGCTTCACCGCCTATCACCGGGCCAGCTATGTGTGCAAAACCGGCCTGGGCGACGTCATGGTCGGTGCAGCAGCGTCCATCGTGGAGTACAACGGGCTGGAAAAAGTCAGCCATATCCGCGACAAGCTCGTGGAGATGACCCACCTGAACGAGACTATCTACTCGTCCGGCATTGCCAGTTCCCACGAAGCCACACAGATGCCCAGCGGCATCTACATGAACGACACCATGCTGGCCAACGTGTGCAAGCACAACGTGACCCGTTTCCCCTACGAGATTTCCCGCCTCGCCCAGGATCTGGCCGGCGGCATCATGGTCACCATGCCCAGCGAGCAGGACCTGGAAAACGAAGAAGCCGGCGACATCATCCGTCGCTTCCTCAAGGGCCGCGAAGACATTCCCACCGAAGACCGCATGCGCATTCTTAGGCTCATCGAAAACATGACCCTGGGCCGCAACGCCGTGGGTTACCTCACCGAGTCCATGCACGGTGCAGGCAGCCCGCAAGCCCAGCGTATCCAGATTCTGCGTGGCATGGATGTGGAGACCAAGAAGTGGCATGCCCGCAAACTGGCCGGCATCAAGCAGGAAGCCTGATTCCTGCTTGCCTGCAGCGGGCGGCCTGCTAAACTAGCGCCCGCCCCGCACAACGGGCATGCCGGGATAGCTCAGTCGGTAGAGCAACTGATTCGTAATCAGTAGGTCCGCGGTTCGATTCCGCGTTCCGGCACCACTTCGAATCCCATAAAAAAGCCGCTCCTGATTATCAGGAGCGGCTTTTTTATGGGCGCAAATCGCCACAATTTATCCGTAGGAGCGTCGCTGGCGGCGCGGTTTCAGACGCTGGATCATC
>JBDWVU010000015.1:0-59219 GCA_039983755.1 Alloalcanivorax sp. | reverse complement strand
TCTTTATCGGCGTATGAATAGGTGCGAGGTGGGGCCAAATCTCCTACCGTCTGTACCTTAGGTCAGATGCCCCTTTGGTCCCTCCACCCCGGCAAGTCCTGCATGGTTGCAGGAGGAGCATTCAAACATACAAGCACCTCTTGTAGGTGCGAACCCCGTTAAGCGCGTAAATCGTTGGCGGCTCGATGGGGTTCTCTGAGCGCGTGTCGTTAGCTGTTTCTGTGTGGTCTCGTTATGCTCGGTTCGCACCTGCAAGAGGTGCTCCTACAGGCGAGGCGGAGAAAGTTACAGCTTCCGGCGGGCGTCTTCGAAGGCCTGAATTTCTTCTTCCAGACGGCCAAGCAGGGCCTGCACGCGGGCCTCGCCTTCGGAGTCCTGGGCTACACTCTGGCGAGCGCGGAGCAGCTCGTGGCTCATGTTCAGAGCGGTCATGATGGCAATGCGCTCCAGGCCGATCACATTGGCATCGCGGACTTCGCGCATCTGTTCGTCCAGGTAACGGGCGGCCGCCAGCAGGTTGTCCTGTTCCCCGGCGGGGCAGGCGACGCGATACTCCTTGTCCAGTAGATGAATTACCAGGGAGTTTTCGTTAGACATTCCGGATTACACCGCATTGGCTGTGAGTCAGAGTCAGGCAGGAGACCACGCTCAGGATTCCTGCTCGAGAGATTTCAGACGCGAGATGATGGCCTCGACTTTACTGCGGGCCGCATCATTTTTTTTCAGTAACTGGGCCCGTTCTTCCACCAGTTTGCTCTCGCGGTCATGCAAGGCCTGGTTCTCTTGACGCAGCCGCGCGCTGATGCGCAGCAGGTCATCGACTCGGGCTTCCAGTTGCCTCAGTTGTTGTTCCGTCGTCATGGCAAAATGGTCGCTGTTCGCCTAAGGTAGCTCCCCTGCACCTTACCGGTATTTCCCGGTGATGGCGCCCCCACCCGGATTGCAGGCTTTTTGTACTATAGGTGTGGGGTCTGTAAGGGTCAATGAAATTCAAGTGTGGTAGCCACTTAGCGCACACTTCTCAGGTAATCCCCAACTCTGCTTCCCGGGGCCGCCGCGCCAGCGGATCACCGGCTGTTGAAAACGGAAAGACGCATGTCCAACGATATTGATTTTGAGGTTCTCGTCCAGGGGCTGGCTGCGGCCGGCGTAAAGCATTCTCCCAGCGAATTGCAGGGAGTGATCGCCGGCCTGCTGGCCACCGGTCACGGCGGCCACAATGAGGAGCTGTTGGGTGTGCTGGCCGCCCACGTGGACATGCCGGAGGGCTTCGGTGCTGAGATGAATGGCGCCTTGCTGACGGTGCGAGACCAGTTGCACGGCGGTTACCAGGGCACCGGTCTGGAGCTGAACCTGCTGTTGCCGGGGGATGAGGAAGACCTTGGCTTGCGGGTGGCCGCGCTGGCCCAGTGGAGTGAAGGCTTCCTGGTGGGCTTTGGCACCGGCTCGGCCAACACCCACGACAAGGACCTGTCACCCGGCGTGCAGGAAGCACTGTCGGACCTGGCGGCAATTAGCCAGGTGGCTACGCCGGATGATGACGGCGACGCCGAGGAAGACATGTTCGAGCAGGTGGCCGAGCACTGCCGTATGTCTGCCCTGATGATTTACACTGAGCTGGTCATGCGCCATCAGGGCAAGCCAGAGTCGGCGCCAGCGGATAAAACACCGCCAACCCGCCATTAATGGGAATCAGGCGTTTGGTTTGTTGCGTGAGTTGCGTGAAGCGTGCCGCCTGTTGCGTTATTTAAGGAGTCGTTTTGAGTATCAGCCGCCAGGAGTTTGCCCGTCGTCGTCAGGAACTGATGACCATCATGGGGCCCAACAGCATTGCCATTCTGCCTGCCGCCCCGGAGCGTACTCGCAACCGGGACGTGGAATACCCGTACCGGCAGAACAGCGATTTCTGGTACCTCACCGGCTTTGCTGAACCGGAAGCGGTAATGGTGCTGCTGCCGGGGCGCGAGCATGGCGAGTATGTGCTGTTCTGCCGCGACCGTGATCGCACCATGGAAATCTGGAACGGCTACCGCGCCGGGCCGGAAGGCGCGGTGTCTGAATACGATGCGGACGATGCATTCCCGATCAGCGATATTGATGAAATTCTGCCGGGGCTGATCGAAGGCAGTGAGCGGGTCTACTACGACCTGGGGCACGACAGTGAATTCGATCGGCGACTGATGGGCTGGGTCAACAGCATCCGCGAACGGGTGCGCAGTGGCGCGCACCCGCCCGGCGAATTCGTGGCGCTGGCGCACCATCTGCACGACCTGCGGCTGTTCAAGTCTGCGGCGGAAAGCAAACTCATGCGCAAGGCGGCCAGCATTTCTGCCGGCGCCCACGTGCGCGCCATGCAGTCGGTGAAGCCGGGGATGATGGAATACCAGCTGGAAGCGGAATACATCCACGAATTCATGCGCCACGGTTCGCGCAGTCCCGCCTACCCGAGCATTGTCGGTGGCGGCGCCAACAGCTGCATTCTTCATTACATCGAAAACACCGGAAAGCTGAAAGCCGGAGATCTGGTGCTGGTGGATGCCGGTTGCGAGCTGGAGCACTATGCATCCGATATTACCCGCACTTTCCCGGTGAGCGGCACATTCAGCAAGCCACAGCAGGCGCTGTATGAGCTGGTGCTGGCCAGCCAGTATGCGGCTATCGAAGCCACTCACCCGGACAACCACTGGAACGTGCCCCACGAGCAGGTGGTGAATATCCTTACTCAGGGGCTGATCGACCTGGGCCTGTTGAAAGGGGAATTCAACGAGCTGGTGGAGACCGCAGGGTATCGGCAATTCTTTATGCACCGCACCGGCCATTGGCTGGGGCTGGATGTGCATGACGTGGGTGATTACCGCATTCAGGAACAATGGCGCCAGCTGGAGCCGGGCATGGCGCTGACCGTGGAGCCGGGCCTGTATGTGGCGCCGGATGACACCACGGTGGACGAGCAATGGCGGGGCATTGGCATTCGCATCGAGGATGATGTGCTGGTCACCAAAACCGGCTATGAAGTGCTGAGCCACGAAGTGCCGAAGGACGTGGCGGATATCGAAAAGATAATGAAAGGCAGTCGCGAGTAACGAGTGCTGAGTATCGAAAGTCCGGTGCTTTATATTTTTCGTAACTCGGCACTTTGGTGGTTCGCGCCTCAAGTGGTGCTCCTACAGCGAAAATGGACGTTGGAATGACGCAGCAACCTTTGGTGATTGTTGGCGGTGGTATGGCCGGGGCCTTGCTGGCGTTGTTGTTGCGTCGTCATGGCGCTGCGTCGGTGATGCTGATCGAAAGTCACCCGCTGTCCCTGCCAGACGCTCCTCCCCTGACCCCCAGTTTTGATGCCCGCAGTACCGCCTTGTCCGCGGGGACGTTGGCGGTGCTGGATGACCTGGATCTGGGCAATGCCGTGCGTGAGCACGCGGCGGCCATCGGTACGGTGCATGTGTCGCGACAATCCCGCCTCGGTATGACTCGCATGTCCGCCGCAGAAGAGGGCGTGGCGCAGCTGGGTGCGGTGGTGGAAAATCGCTGGCTGGGATTTGTGTTGCTCGGTGCCTTGTTTGCGGATGAGGGCATTGAGGTGCGGGCGCCGGATACCTTGTCGGGTATTCGCCGGCAAGAGGGCGGTTACCAGGTCACTCTGGCCAGTGGCGAGGTGGTGGAAACGCCGCTGTTGATCGCCGCCGACGGCGCCCGGTCCAAGACCCGGGAGTGGCTCGGCATCAGCGCCCGTGATCACGACACCGGTCATGATGCGTTGATCGCTAACCTGTCCCTGAAAGAATCGCACAAGGGCATTGCCTACGAACGCTTTCTGAATGACGGCCCACTGGCCCTGTTGCCGCTGCCCGATCAGCGCATGGCGCTGGTGTGGACCGGCCCGCGGGCGCAGGTGGACCAGTGGATGGCGCTGGCGGACGACGAAGCACTGGCGCAGCTGCAGGGCCGTTGTCCGGCGGACGCGCCACGCCTTGGTGGTATCGGTGAGCGCCAGCGTTACCCGCTGATCCTCACCGATGCCTGTGCCCAGGTGGTGCCCCATGGGGTGGTGGTCGGTAATGCCGCTCACACCCTGCACCCGGTAGCCGGGCAGGGCTTTAATCTGGCGGTACGGGATCTGCTGGCGCTGGCGCAGACCGTGGGCGGCAATGCCGATCCCGGTAGCCTGGCGACCCTGCAGGCCTACGCACAAAAACGGGAAAAGGATCAGGCCCTGATCAGCCAGACATCCCGCTGGGTGCCGGAATTGTTCCGGGTGCAGCAGCCGCTGTTTGCCCACAGTCGCCAGTTGGGGTTGGTGGCCATGGATATCCTGCCCGGGCTGCGTAGTGGTTTTGCCAAACGGGCCATGGGAATTTAAGAGCAGTTGAAAGTTGATAGTGGACAGCTGACAGCGAAACCGCTTGAGGCGGGAACTGCCTGAAGACGAGTTACGAGTTACGAGTTACGAAAACCGAAAACTGCTTTTGCCTTTCGCAACTCGCTCCTCGTCACTCGCCACTGAATAAACGAATCCGGGCCACAACCTTTGAGAGCCGCACCCATGACACAACAGGTTGATCAACAACACATCATCATCGTTGGCGGTGGCATGACCGGTGGGTTGCTGGCGGTGCTGTTGGCGGAGCAGGGATTGACGGTGACGGTGCTGGACGGGGCGCCGGCACCGGTGATGCCGTCGGGCCCGGCGCAGTTGCGGGTGTCCACGCTTACCGAAGCCAGCCATTGGCTGCTGCGCAATACCGGGGTGTGGGATTATCTCGATGCGTCGCGGGTGCAGCCCTACAGTGCCATGCAGGTGTGGGACCAGGATGGCACCGGCGAGGTGCTGTTTCAGGCGGAGGAGGTGGGCGCCGAGAGTCTGGGCTGGTTGCTGGAGAATGGCCACCTGGCCGCCGCGTTGTATCGGAAAGCGGCCACCATGCCGACGCTGGACTGGCAGTGCGGGGTGCAGGTGGATGCCCTGCGCCGCGATGCCGACACCGGGCAATGGGCGGTGCGCAGTGGCGATACACACTGGCAGGCAGACCTGCTGATCGGGGCCGACGGTGCCCGCTCGCAGGTGCGCGAACAGGCGGGCATCAGTGGTGGTCCGCGCGACAGTGGCCATCATGCATTGGTGGCCACCATCGCCACTGCGCAGCCCCATGGCGCCTGTGCCCGGCAGGTTTTTATGGAAAGCGGGCCGCTGGCGTTGTTGCCGTTATTCACGGACGCGGAGCAAGGTGATCAGCGGCAATGTTCCATCGTCTGGTCTGGCTGGCCGGCACGGATTGCGGAACTGCGCGAGAAAGATGCGGTCTCTTTCGCGGCAGAGTTGCAGGCCGCCGTGGGCGACGTCCTGGGGCCGGTGACCCTGCTCAGCGAACGGGCGGTATTTCCGATTCAGGAACGTCACGCCAGTCAGTATGTGGCGGCTGGCCTGGCGCTGGTGGGCGATGCTGCCCACGTGATACACCCATTGGCCGGACAGGGGGTGAACCTGGGGTTGCTGGATGCGGCGGTGCTGGCAGAGGAAGTCGCCCGGGCCGTTGAGCAAGGGCGGGGCTGTGCCGATTCGGTTGCTCTGGCGCGTTATCAGCGCCGCCGCCGCGGCGAAAACCTGCTGATGCAGAATGCCATGCGCGGGTTTCAGTCCCTGTTTGAACAGCGTGCCATGCCGGTGCGCTGGCTGCGGAACACCGGCATGCGTTGGGTGAACCAAGCCGGCCCGGTAAAAGGTTTTTTTGCCCGTCAGGCCATGGGGCGAACCACGGATTTGCCGGCCCGGGCAAATCCGCCAGCGTTTGGCGCTAGAGCTGACTCGCGTTAGCTGCCATACTGGCGGAAGTTAAGAATCATTCTTGTTTGAGAATAGTTGGAGCGAATGAATATGCGCGTGTTTGGCATCATAGTTGGCGCCCTGGTTGTGGCGTCTGGCCTGTGGGGGTGTTCCGAACCGACCGCCGATGAAGAGCTGGTGGTGTATACCTCCCGTAACGATCACCTGATCAAGCCGGTGTTCGATGCCTACACCGAGGCCACCGGTGTGCGAATCCGCTACATCACCGACAATGCCTCGGCCCTCACCGCCCGTTTGCAGGCCGAGGGTGAACGCTCCCCGGCGGATATGCTGATCACCGTGGACGCCGGTAATCTGTGGAATGCGGCAGAAAAAGGCCTGCTTAGCCCGGTGGAATCCGTGGTGCTGAAAAACAATGTGCCCGATGCGCTCACCGACCCGAAAAAGCAATGGTATGGCCTGACCGTGCGCGCTCGCACACTGGTGTATTCCAAGGACCGCTTGCAGCCCAGCGAGCTGTCTACCTACGAAGACCTGGCCGACCCGAAATGGAAAGGGCGCTTGTGTTTGCGCACTTCCAAGAAGGTCTACAACCAGTCGCTGGTGGCGACCATGATTGAGCGTCTTGGCGAAGAAAAGGCCGAAGAAATCGTGCGCGGCTGGGTGGCCAACCTGGCCACGGATGTGTTCTCCAACGACACCGCCTTGATGGAAGCCATCGTTGCCGGCCAATGTGATGTGGGCATCGTTAATACCTACTACTACGGCCGCATGAAGCGGGATAATCCGCAGCTGCCGCTGGGGCTGTTCTGGGCCAACCAGGAGTCCAGCGGCGTGCACGTGAATATTTCCGGTGCCGGGGTTACGGCGAATGCGCCGCATCCGGAAAAAGCCAAAGCCCTGCTGGAATGGATGACCCAGCCTGCCGCCCAGCAACTGCTGGCCGACCGCAACCTGGAATACCCGGTGAATGCGTCGGTGAAACCCCCGGAAGAAGTGCGCTCCTGGGGCGAGTTCAAGTCTGATGATCTGAACGTGAGTGTGGCCGGTGCCCTCCAGGTGGAGGCGGTGAAACTGATGGACCGCGCCGGATACCGCTAACCGGTGATTCGGCGCGGCGCGTTTTCGTTCAGTGGGGCCAGCGTGATTGCGCTGGCCCTGTTGGTCGTGGTGCCCATTCTGGTGCTGCTCGCTGCCTGGCGACAGCAGGAATGGGCGACCTGGCAGCACCTGATGGACACGGTGCTGTTGCGCCTGATTGGCAACACGGTATTCCTGATGATCGGCGTGGCCATTGGCGTGTCGCTGCTGGGCATCACCCTGGCCTGGTGTGTGGCTACCCTGGATTTCCCCGGCCGTCGCTGGCTGCAATGGGCGTTACTGCTGCCCATGGCCATGCCCGCCTATGTGCTGGCGTTCGTGCTGGTGGATCTGCTCGACTATGCCGGGCCGATCCAGACCCAGATGCGCAGCTGGTGGAGTGCTTTCCCCGGCTTCAGCGCCCGCCATCCCCTGTGGGTTGTGGTGACTCTCTCGCTGGTGCTTTACCCCTATGTGTACATGCTGGCGCGGCTGGCCTTTCAGGCCCAGGGCCGTGCCGTGCTGGAGCAGGCACGGATTCTTGGCGACGGCCCGGTCCGTGCTTTTTTCAAGGTGGCCTTGCCCATGGCGCGGCCGGGCATTGCCGCCGGGCTGGCGCTGGCGCTGATGGAAACCCTGGCGGACTTCGGGGCGGTGTCGGTATTCAACTTCGACACCTTTACCACTGCCATTTATAAAAGCTGGTACGGGCTGTTCAATTTACAGGCGGCGGCACAACTGGCGTCGTTGTTATTGCTGTTTGTGCTGGTCTCCCTGTGGCTGGAGCGCCGTGGCCGGCGCCGGGCCCGTTTCGGCGAACTGGGAGGGCGGCAGGTCATGCGCGTGCGGCCGCGTTTTGCCTGGCTGATTACCGCCTTTGCCTTTGCGGTGCTGTTCATGGCCTTTTTGCTGCCGGTGTGTCGCCTGTTGTACTGGGTGGTGGGCACGGGCATCGACGGGCTGGACAGCCGCTTCTTCAGCTTGATTTGGCGCACCTTCCTGCTGGGTGCCATGGCCGCCTCACTGGTGCTGGTGCTGGCCAGCTGGCTTGCCTGGGTCAAGCGCCACCAGCCGTCGCGGGCGGTGTCCGGTTCGGTGCAGTTGGCCACCCTGGGCTATGCATTGCCCGGCTCGGTGCTGGCGGTGGGCATCATGGTCAGCTTCAGCGCCGTGGAAGCCCGGCTGGACCAGTGGGGCCTGGCGATTCCGCTGGTGGGCGGGTTGGCGGCGCTGATTCTGGCCTATGTGGTGCGTTTTCTGGCGGTGGCCTTCGGCCCGGTGGAAAACGCGTTGCAACAGGTGCGCCCCAGCCTGGTGGAAGCAGCCCGTACCCTGGGCGCAACCGCTTCGGAGGTGGGACGCCGGGTCTACCTGCCGATGATGCTGCCGGGGCTGTTCACCGCGCTGCTTCTGGTGGGCATCGATGTGATGAAGGAAATGCCCGCCACCCTCCTGTTGCGGCCCTTTGGCTGGGATACCCTGGCAGTGCGTATCTATGAGCTTACCGCTGAAGGGGAGTGGCAACGCGCCGCTGCCCCGTCACTGACCCTGGTGTTGCTGGGGCTGGTGCCTGTCATGGTGTTAAGTCGTCGCCGCTAGTGTTTTTGTACGATCGTTCACAAAAAGAGCCTGATTATCTAATCATAAAGTGCTTTATAGGCATGGGCTTACTACGGATTCATTAGCCGGAAAGTGCTAAATGTGAACGGTTGTTTCCTCTTTTTCTTGTAGTGTGACCCGGTCACCATTTTTCCCTCCGTGAGTATTGTTATTTTCGTCCTTCGCCACTGCGGCCTTGCGGTGGCGACGGTGGCAGGCGACGGATGCCTGCCCGCAATAACAACAAAGCCCGGCTGCGTCGTGACGATGGCATGCCGGTGCACGGAGACGCCAATGTCTATCCTGTTGCTTCCTGAACGGCGCGTTCTGTTGTCCCGGTGTTCGCCCTTGCAGGGATTGATCGTGACCGGCTTGCTCGTTCTGTTGTCTGCCTGTGGCGGCGAGGAGGGCGCCACCACCTTTGATGAAGACGGTGGTACGGAGCTCTATTACAGCTACCCCTACGATGGTCAGCAGGCGGTGCCTCCCCATGCGCCCATTGTGTTGCGCTTTTCCGACCCGGTGTCGCTGGATGCCAGTAACCTGACCCTGTTTGAATGTGCCCCGGATGTCAGCCGCTGTGACAGCAGCAACGCCGTGGCCATGGTGCCGCTGGCCGCTCCGCACAGCAGTGGCAACGGGCGCGGTGCCGTCCTGGCGCCCCAGACGGGCTCGTTGAAAACCGGCACCGGCTATTCTCTGCGACTCACCGACCTTGTGGTTGATGACCAGGCGGTGACGCTGCCAAAGGGGAGCCTGGCGTTTCATACGCGCTTGGCCAACGAAGGGCCGTTGCGTGACCAGATCCCGGACCCGCAGTTGGCGATCACCCGTATCGTGCCGGATGGGGAGCTGCCGTTGCTGGATTTCTCCACGGTGAGCATGCGATTCAACCAGCCACTGGATTCGGATACGGTGGCATACGGTGACAACGTGAGCCTCAAGTCGGGCGGCGAGCTGGTGCCGGCGGCGGTGTGGACCAAGGGCAGCGCCCTGGTGATCGATCCGGAAAACGCCTTGGTCCCCGGCAAGGCTTATACCCTGCTGGTGATGCCCGGGGTCAAAGGGCTGGCGGGCGATGGGCTGGATAGCCCGATGATGAAAAGCTGGATCGCCAGGAACACGGAGCCGCGAGCCACCATGGTCCAGCGTGCCGCCGCCGCTGACGACTGCGATCAGCCGTCCCCTTCCAGTACCTCCATGCTCACCGGCATGGCCATCAATTGTGTGCCGGTCATTGCCCGGTTGCTGGGTGACACCACCGTGTCGCGCCAGTCCGGTGATGTGTTTGCGGAGCTGGCCTACGCGCCAAATTTTCCGGAAGTGACCCCGCTGCGCATTCCCCGTGGTGCGCTGCTGAAAGGGGACCCACTGAAAGTAATGATCGGCGGGCAGGTGGATGCCGGCTTTGATTCCGGTGAGGTCACCGTGACGTTTCTGTCTGATGCCACCGGTTACCTGATTCCCAACCCCAATAGTGTCAGCCCCAATGCGCCTCGGCAGCTGCGCCTGAATATCGATGTGGCATTTGCCACTGAAGAGCCGCGTGCCAATGGCGCCTTTACCCAAACGTTGCTGCAGGTGGAGCTGGTCGGCACCGCCAGGGCCGATACCAGCACCGGCAGCCTGGTCACCGATGCGGTGGGAGTGGTGGAACCGGAAGTGCTGGGAGTGGAAACCGCCTACGGGGTGCTCAGTTTCCATATGGAATCCTACCCGGACCAGAACAATGCCCCGGCACCGCAGGAGGATATGACTCCCCCGACTTTGCAGGCGTGGCAACCGGGTGAATCCACCTTGCTGCAACGACCGGGGGACCCGGTGATACTCAACTTCAGTGAACCGCTGGACCCGGGCAGCGTGCAGGCCGCCGGGGAAGCCGATGACACTCTGCTGATGACCCGTGACGGCATGCCGGAGCCGTTTCAGTGGCGCGTGGATGGCGCCGCCCTGGTGCTGCAGCCGGACAATCCCCTGGCCCATGGTGCGCAGTACCAGGTGCTGTTCACCGACGGTATTCGCGACATCGCCGGTAACGGCGCGGTGGCGGATACCCTGACTTTTTCCCTGCCGGACTATGCCGCCGGGAACGCCAGGGCGCCGCTGGTGCTGTCTGCCTATCCGGGCTTTCCCTGTAATACCGTGGGCCGTGATCTGGCTGCCAACCGAGCGGGGCGCTGCGTCGGTGGCCGTGATGGCACCGGCACCGCGCCGGAGGGAGCGGGCCCGGTGGTGGAAGATGACCACCTTCCCCTGGCCCGTTTGCCGGTTAATCGCGACATCAAGCTGACCTTCTCCCAGACCCTGGATGCGGATTCCGTGAATGCCGATACCTTTGTAGTGGAAGCGGTGGATGAGATGGGCCAGCCACAGGGTAGCCCGCTGCCCGGCCTGCTGAAGGCCGGGGGGCGGACGCTGACCTTCACTCCCGAAGACACGTTGCAGGCCGGGAAGCTCTATCGATATACCCTGCATTCGGTGGTGGATAACCCGGTCTGCGGGAGCGATGCCATCTGCGATAGCCGTGGCCTGCCCCTGCAAACCCGGCTGTTGTATCCGGGGCCGGAAAATGTACCCGCAGCCCAGCAGGGCGGCGAATCGCTGGTGGTGTATTTCCGCGCCAATGAAGCCAGTGACGAGGTGCTTCAGGGGCTGCGTAACCTGCCCACGGTGGATGTGAATGCCAGCCTGATCCGTGAGGCCAGTGAAGCGGGGCCCTCTGTGGATCCCGCCGCCATCAGCAATAGCGCTTTTCTGGAAAAGGGCGAGCCCGCCGCAGAGGGGCAGCTGATTGCCGATTTTGATATTGGCTGCCCCGGTGATGCCTTTGTCACCCCGGATTTGAGCGCGTTCCCGGCGCTGGAAGCCCAGTACAGTCATCTCTATACGGATATGCCCGCCGCGCCCTGCCCGGACAATCACTACCTGTTCCTCAACGGTAACCTGACCGCGGAAATCGATGGCTACCTGAGCGCCGAGGAAGTGCTTGAGCGCTTTGGCGATGACCCCCTGATTCCCGATGCAGTGAAAGCCCAGGGGGGCGTGCTGGCCTACATTCACCCCAGCCGTATCGTGACCACGGGCACGACGGTGTACCCGGTCCTCACGGATATCGCCACTTCGCTGACCCAGGCGGTTTTACCCGCACCGACCGGGCCGCAGATCATGCGGATCCGCTATAGCTGCGATGCCAATCCGGCGGCGGGGGCTCCCTGCGCGGCGGATGATCAGGGGCGGGTCAAGGGCTGGATTATTGATGGCGCCAGCGAGCCACAGTTTGTTACCCGCCTGAATCTGTATCTGGATGCGCCCCAACTGGAGCCGGTGGCCGTGCTGGCGGGGATTGCCCAGGTGTTTACCCATAACCTGCACAGTTACCCGCTGACCCTGGGGCTGTCCGGGGAGGTGACGTTTCTCGACGATGGCCGGTTGGAAATTCACCAGTTGAGCACCCAGGCGCTGCCGGTGGATGTCTATCTGGGGGGGATGGTGGCCGACCTGGTGGTGGGGGCCGATGCCATTCACATGCAGATCCCTGAAGGCAGAACCGAACTGAATTATGTCAGTGAGCCGGTCAAACCCTGATCTCTCTGTCCTCCTGGGGCAGCAATAACAATAACGCGGGCTTGCCGGTTTTGCGTCATGACCTGGAACCGGTAGGCCGCATAAAAAACTGGAGATGACATGATGTTGAATAAAGCACGCCGTCAATGGGCGGTCCCGCTATTGGCCACGGCTCTGATAGTCGGGTTGGGCAGCGTAGTCAGCGCGCCCGCCCGGGCCGGTATGGGCAATACGGCGAGCACCTATGGGTTGTTGCCCATGGATGTGGCTTCGGCCCAGGGGTTGTCGCTTTTCAATGCCCAGGCATCGGCCCTGTATTACAACCCGGCCTACCTGACCCGCGACCCGCGCGGGGAACTGACGGTTGGCATCATGCACGCGGCCCAGGAAATGCGCGCTGCCAGCCAGGGCAACCCTGGTGGTGGTAGCCCGCCGGTGACCCGAGAAGGGGACGTGCTCAGCGATGCGCCCTCCCAGCAAGTGCTAATCGGCATGAAGACCGACCTGACGGACATCACCAAGTTTAATCACCCGTTGTACTTTGCCTTTATTGCCGGGGTGGAAAAGTACGGTGAGGAAATGCTCGCCTTCAATTCGCAGACCAGCACCGAAGGGCAGTTTTTCGAGTATGGTCGCCAGCCCTTGTTTTTGAACCTGGGGGGCGGTGTGGAGCTGTTCAATGGCATTACCGGTGGCGCCTCCGCCCATGTGTCATTGCGTTCCGATGCCACCCTGGTGGCCAGTGCGGATCTGGCTGGCAACACCCAGTACGAAAGGTTGGAGGTGACGGCCCGGCCGGTCATTCGCCCGGTGGTGTCGGTAAATTTCGAGTGGGGAAAGGTTTTCTGCGGCAATAATGATCGCTGCGGTTTTCTTGGTGATCTGGAAACGGCGCTGGCGTTTCGCGGACATACTGAAGCGCGTACCTCGGTGGAATCCAATATCACCATTCCCGGCACCGTGGTGGACCCGGGCATTACACTGTTGATTGATACTCTGGATTCCTATCAGCCGGATATTTACAGCGCTGGCCTGTTGTATCGACTCAGCGACCGTTTCCGCCTGGCGCTGGCGGTGGAGCAGCAGAGCTGGCAGGACCTAGAAGACAAGCTGGATCGTGACACCGTCAAGGACCAGGCCAATGTGGCGCTGAAAGATATTGTGGTGCCGCGCATCGGAGCTGAGTGGACGATCAATGACAGCCTGATTCTCACTGCCGGGGCGGCCTGGCAGGAAAGCCCCTTGGAAAGCCTGCAAACCCCGGATGTGAACTACCTGGACAGTGACAAGACCATTGTCGGAGTGGGCGCCTCCTGGATTGTGCGCAATCCGCCCATCCTGGCCTTTCCGTTGCGGCTGGATTTCGGTTACCAGTTCCAGAAGCTGGAAGAACGGGAATTCCAGCTGACCACGACCCGGCCGGGGATCAGCAATCCCTATGAAGTCGTGTCAGCGGATGGCGAGGCCAATATCTTTTCCGGCTCCCTCACCGTCAAATTCTGACCTCCCTTTTCCTCTCCCGCTCCCTCTCTGGTGAGTATGTGGCCCACCGTCCTGGTGGTGCCACCGCTGCTTTTCCCCGTTCCTGTGGCGCTTCTGGGTGCCGGTTAACAGTCGTGCAGCAGACTCGATGTTTGTCGTGGGTGATTGCCGTTCATCGGGGCAAGGGCGCGACGTTAGATGAAACTTCTACGAAGAAAGACGTATTCTGAATGTGATTCATGTGTGTGTTTATGTGTGTATATGTAAACAGCGTGATGTTTTGCGACATTGTCGTGATTAAATGTGTTGAGTTATTGGCACGATGATGCCAATAAGATTGAGCAAAAAACTGCTCAGCACAACGGTCAGGTGCGCCTGAATTTGCGTACCGCCAAATAATAACAACGGCCCCGTTTCGGGCGCGTCTTGTGGAGAGCTTCATGACAATACGGAAATTACTTCCTGCCGTTCTGGCGGGAATTGGCGCCGTGTCTGTGTCACCGGTAATGGCCAGCATGGGGAATATTGGTACTACCTACGGGGTGCTGCCCTCTGACCTGGCCTCCGCCCAGGCCTTGTCCATGTTCAATAGCCAGGTATCCGCGACTTATTACAATCCGGCTTATCTGGCCAAGGACAGCCGCGGTGAGCTGACCACCGGCCTGTTGCACGCGGACCATGAGCTGCGTGCCAGTTCTGTCGGTGGCGGGGCCGCCCCGCTTCGCGATGGCGATATTCTCCAGGATTCACCGTCCCAGCAGGTATTGCTGGGCATGAAGACCGACCTCACTTCCCTGACCAAGTATGACCATCCCCTGTACTTCGGTTTTATGCTTGGCGTGGAAAAGTACGGCGAGGAAATGCTGGCGTTCAATTCGCAGACCTCCACTTCCGGTCAGTATTTCGAATACGGTCGCCAACCGCTGTTTCTGAATCTGGGCGGCGGTACGCAAATCTGGCGGGGCCTGGATATGGGCCTGTCCGCTCGGATTACCCTGCACTCGGAGGCGGAGCTGGTCGCCACCTCCACATTGGGCGGTGAAACCAGCTACGAAACCCTGAATGTGTCGGCCAAACCCTCCATCCGGCCGATCTTCGGTCTCAACATGGACTGGGGCGAAAGCTTCTGCAGTGAAGGTGATAACTGCTGGTTCAACGGGCTGGAAACCGCGTTTAGCTTTCGTGGGTATTCCAATACCAACACCACGGTGGATTCCACCATCACCATTCCGGGCACCGTGCTGGACCCGGGCATCAACCTGGCGATTACCACCATCGATTCCTACCAGCCGAATATCTATGCCGCCGGTCTGGCCTATGGCCGGGAGCGCTGGCGCGTTGGGGTAACCTTGGAAATGCAGGAATGGTCGAGCCTGGAAGAAGAGCTGGAAGGCGACACCATCAAGGACCAGGCCGTGAACACCGGCGGTGCGCCTTACGAGCTGCGTTTCAAGGATATTGTGGTGCCGCGCATCGGTGGCGAATTCAATATCAACGACACCTACAAGCTAACCGGCGGCGTGGCGTTCAGTGAATCGCCGCTGGATTCCAACGCATCACTGGAAGTGAACTACCTGGATGCGGACAAGATGATTTTGGGTCTGGGCCTCACGGCAGAGTACAAGTCTGTCCCGGTGCTGGCTTACCCGGTGCGTTTTGATCTGGCCTACCAGTATCAACAGCTCGACTCGCGAGAGTTCGATCTCTACGACCGCCGTTCCCCGAGCTTTCCGCAATCCTACGAAACCGTGGAAGCGGAAGGCGATGTGCACGTTTTCTCCGGCTCGATGACCCTCAAATTCTAGGAGTTAATGGCGATGAAATTAAAAGCGCTATCTCTGGCTACGGCAGCCGCATTGCTGGCTGCCTGTGGCGGTGAGGCTGGTGACGAGCCCACCCTGGAAAACTGGCAGACCGGTGAGGTCTACTACAGCTTTCCCTACGACGGCCAACAGGACCTGGCATCAAAGACGCCGCTGTCCATTCGGTTTTCCCACCCGGTTACAGTGGATGCCAGCCACTTTACGTTACTGGAATGTGCCCAGCTGGACGGGGATTGCCCTGATACCGGCAATAACCAGGTGGCCCTGCAGGCGCCACAGTCGGTGGATGAGGGCATGGGTGTCATGCTGCAGCCAGATGCGCCGCTGCAAACCCATACCCACTACCGGTTGGTGCTTAATGGTATAGAAACGGAAAACGGCGCCCCGGTGTTCCCGGATGGCGGCCTGGATTTCGTTACCCGGTTGTCCAGCGATGGGCCTGTGTCCAGCCGCATGGCCTCCCCGGACCTGGCAGTTCGTAATGTCATCCCGGATGGTGAGCAGTTGCCGTTCATGGATTTCTCCACCCTGCGGGTGCGTTTTAACCAGATGCTGGATGCCGGCACCCTGGTGTATGGCGACTCCGTGACGCTGGAAGGCAGTGATGGCCTGGTGCCCGCGGCCCTGCTGGTAAAAGGCAATGCGGTCACGGTGGACCCGCTGGAAGACCTGACGCCGGGTGAGAGCTACACGCTGTCGTTCAGCACTTCGGTACGCGGTGAATCCGATGACAGCCTTACCGGGGGTTTCGAGCAGACCTGGGTAGCAAAAGACTCCAGGCCCCGCGCAACCCTGGTGCAGGACGTGGTTAGTGCCACCGACCAGGCGGACGATCCCTGTAACGCGGACGGCGCACTGGTCGCCAAGCTTACCGGTGCCACCATGAACTGCGTGCCGGTGCAGTCCACCTTGTTGGGCAGCAAAGATGCCACCATGCAAGGTGGTGATGTGTTTGCCGAACTGGCGTTCCTGCCCAACTACCCGGAAGTATCGCCGCTGCGAATTCCTCGCAACAGCCTGCTTAGCGGCAGCAACATTGAAGTGAAAGTGGCCGGTGAAGTGAAGGCAGGTATCGAGACCGGCGCCATTGCCGTGACCTTCCTGTCTGATGCCTCCGGCTACCTGATGCCCAACCCCTACAGCGATGCCCACGAAGCACCCAAGCAGGTGAAACTGTACATGGACGTGTCCATGACAGCGGAAAACCCGGAGGCCAACGGCGCGCTGAGCCAGACGCTGATGCACGTGGAATTGAACGGCATGGCGCTGGTGAAGGACGGCCGCATGGAAATTGATGCGGTGGGTATCGTGGAACCCAAAGTGCTGGGGCAGGAAACCGCCTTCGGCCTGCTCAGCTTCCACATGAAATCCTACGAGGATCAGGAAAACGCGCCTGAGCCGGTGCCGGATATGACCGCCCCGGTACTGCAGTCCATGGTGCCCGCCGTGGATGGTAATGGCATGGCCATGAGTGCCCGCCCGGGTGATGCGGTGATTCTGAACTTCAGCGAGCCACTGGATAACGCCAGCCTGCATGCCGGCACCAGCTTTGGCCTGCAGCACAACGGCAGTTACGTGGACACCGACTGGTATCTGGACGGTGCCAGCCTGGTGATGCGACCGGCTGAGCCGCTGGCCTTTGGTGAAAGTTATACCGCCGTGGTGGATGGCACCGTGACGGATCTGGCTGGCAATGCAGTCAACCCGGTGAACCAGAGTTTCGAGTTGGCGTCCCGTGTCGGTGATCTGCCGCCGCCCCGTGTGCTGACGACCTATCCGGGCTTCCCGTGTGCCAGTGACAAGGAGCACTGGGAAATCGAGTTCGGCAACCACGGTTTCTGTCAGGGTGGCAAAACCGAAGATGACCGTAACCCGGTTTCCCACCTGCCGGCAGACCGGGCGATCCGGATTAATTTCACCCGCGATATCGCTCCTGACTCCGTGGTCTTCGACAACAGCGCCGCCTGTGATGTGGGCAGCTTCCGGATCGAGAAAGTGGAGCTGAACCCGGCGACGGGTACGCCGATGCGTTATGACGATGGCGACAAGCGTAAATATCGCTGCGAAGCCGGCGTCACCGGTTCGCTGGACGTGGGTACGCGCAGCCTGGTCTTTACCCCGGATGAGCCCTGGGAAGAAGGGGTGTATTACCGTTATGCCTTGCAGAGTGTGAATGCCACCAGCGGGCAATTACCGGATGATTGCACCTCCGGCGAAGCCATTTGCTCGACTGATGGCAAACGTTTGCAGACTGCCATGTTGCGTGCCCCCGCCGATGATATGGGCGGCCCGGATATAGAGAATCACTTTATCGGTGCGGCGCCCACGGCATCGGTGTTCCAGCCCCTGAAAAACCTGCCCACCGCTGACCTGAATGGCAATGGCCGTTTTGATAATGGTGAGCCGGGTTACGAGGGTGGCGAGCCGGGAGCCAACACTACCGCGTTGATCATTGATACCAGCAAGGGAGATGGTGGCAGTGAAGGGGGAGTGTCTGACCCTTCTCTGGTTTGTGATTTGCCGGAACAGTGCGGAATTCATGTGGTTGGGGGGCTTAACTCCGAAGTGATGGGCGCTGATGCGCAGCCCTATGATGACCCGTCGACGCCGGAGGTTGAAGCCTGGCCAGCCGTGAAGGTGTGGCTGTATCCAACGATGATTCAGGCGTCTTCGGTTACCCTGAAAGTGAAAATTCTGGGGATTGCGGAGAGTGATACTCCCACGGAAACCCAGTTCATGCGGATGCGCTACAACTGCGTGGCCTGGCCTGAAGACGCGGATAATTTCTGTGGCAAGAAAAACCCGGATGGCAGCTTTGTCTATGACAGCTGGGAGCGTCAGGGGCTGATTCCCGGCCTGATCGTGCAAACCCCGAGTGGGCCGGAATTCCGTGCCGATGTGCGGCTCTACCTGGATGCCCCTTACATGCACATTTTGCTCGATGGTTCCCATAACCAGCATAGCTATCCGTTGACCATGAAGTTGGCTGGGCCAGTGTCTTTCCTGCCGGATGGTCGGATGGTGATTGAGCAGCTGAACAGCAACGACATCGCAGTGGACGTAAACCTGTCCGTGTTGTTCCTGAATCCCAAGATCTACCTGAAGATCCCGGTGGGCGGCGTCAAGCTCCAGTACCTTGGCGAGCCCATCAAGCAATAACCGATGTTTGTGTTTTTACAACCGGCCTTCGGGCCGGTTTTTTTATGCCTGCTGTGCAGGCTGGTTGGGCGCCGTAACGGGCCCGTTACCTTTCCTGCCCGGTAACGGATGCTTTCGTCTGCCGCTTCCCGTTACAGATCCATAACACTTCGCAGCATATCCCGCCCCTGCGCGTACCTTTCTCAACCAATCCCAACCTTTTCTCAACGGCTGTAGCACGGGCGTTTTGTTTTACTTATTGCATATACACAGGGGGGAATAGCGAGAGGCTGCATAGCCTTCACGTGTTGTTCTCCCAGCGCCTGAGACGGTAAACCTTGGGCGAAAAACCGAATAACAAACGCCGGAGACGCGCTATGACAACCAAGAACCTGTCCCGCTGGGGGGCTGCTGCGATTATCTCAACTGCCTTGTCCAGTCCTGTTTATGCCGCCATGGGCAATACGGCCAGCACCTATGGCCTGTTGCCGACGGATGTGGGGACCGCGCAAGCGCTTTCCATGTTCAACACCCAGGCGTCCGCGTTGTACTACAACCCGGCCTACCTGACCCAGGATCCCCGTGGGGAGCTGACAGTGGGCTTGCTGCACGGTGAGCAGGAACTCCGGGCGGTGAGTCAGGGCAATCCCAACGGTGGTGGCGCGGCGGTTATTCGTGACGGCGATGTGCTCAACGATACCGATTCCCAGCAACAGATTATCGCCCTGAAAACCGATCTCACCGATCTGACCAAATTCAATCACCCGATCTACTTCGCCATCATTGCCGGCGTGGAAAAGTACGGTGAAGAAATGCTGGCCTTCAAATCCGAAAACTCTCAGGAAGGGCAGTTTTTCAACTACGGTCGTCAGCCATTGTTCCTGAACCTGGGTGGTGGCATCGAGCTGGCCAACGGGATTACCTCCGGGGCTTCTGCACATATCTCCCTGCGTTCCGACGCCAAGTTGGTGGCCAGTGCGGATCTGTCTGGTGAAACCCAATACGAAGAATTGAATGTGACAGCCAAGCCGGTGATTCGTCCGGTACTGTCGATCAACTTCGAATGGGACGAAGTGTTTTGCGGCAAGGAAGATTGCGGCATCTGGACTGGCCTGGAAACCGCGTTCGCGTTCCGTGGCCACACCGAAGCGCGCACCTCGGTGGAGTCCAACCTGACCATCCCCGGTACCGTGATTGACCCGGGTATTACCGTACTCATCGATACCATCGATTCCTATCAGCCCGATATTTTCAGTGCCGGTATTCTTTATCACTTCAGTGATAACTTCCGCGCGGCGGTGACGGTTGAGCAACAGAACTGGAACGACCTGGAAGATGAACTGGCCCGTGACACCGTGAAAGATCAGGCCTTTGCGACCTTCAAGGATATCGTGGTGCCCCGCGTGGGCGCAGAGTGGACGGTCAACGAACACCTGATTCTGTCTGCGGGTGTGGCGTATCAGGAAAGCCCGCTGGAAAGTATCCAGACTCCGGACGTGAACTACCTGGATAGCGACAAGATTATTGCTGGCGTGGGTAGCTCCCTGATCATTCAAAATCCGCCGATCCTGGCCTACCCGCTGCGCCTGGATTTTGGTTACCAATTCCAGAAACTGGAAGAGCGTGATTTCGAGCTGACGACCACACGCCCTGGCGTGGCCAATCCTTACGAAGTCGTGACGGCTGATGGCGATGTCCATGTGTTTTCCGGCTCCATCACGCTGAAGTTCTAACGGAGGTGCCCCATGAAAAATAACAAACTGGCTCTCACTGCACTGGCGGCCGCACTGGTCGCCGGTTGCGGCGGCAGCGACGATAGCGTGAGCTTCAATACACCTACCTTTGACGCTCGCAATCTGCACTACACCTACCCGCTGGATAATCAGCAGCAGGTCGCGCCGCGTGCCATCATTGCCTTGCAGTTCAGCCATGAAGTGACGGCGGACGCCAGCAACTTCACCGTGACGGGCCCGGATGATGAAGCGGTACCGTTTACGCTGGAATCCGTGGCCGACGGCCGGGGTGTGGTGTTAACGCCGGACGATGCCCTGAAGCCGGCGTCGGACTACAAGGTGGTGATGAATGGTGTCACCGTGCTGGGTGAAACCACCACCTTCAAAGACGGCACCCTGAACTTCACCACCCGTGCGGCGCTGGAAGGTCCTGTCGAAACCCAGAAGACGGCATCGACCTTTGAAGTGGAGTCCCTGTTCCCGGACGATCAGATGTTCGAGAGCATGGACTTCTCCACCTTCAGAGTGCGCACCACCCACCCCATCGATCAGTCCAGCGCGGTTTACGGCGATACCGTGAGCCTGACCAAGGATGGTGAGCTGGTTGATGCGCTGCTGCTGGTTAGCCGCAATGCCATTTCCGTGGACCCGAAGGAAGACATGACCCCGGGCGCCACCTATGAGTTGTCGGTGAATGGTGTTGAAAGCATTTTCGGCGAACAAATAGCCGGTTTTACCCATAGCACGGTTCCTCAGGACACCACCTCACCGACCACCGGTGAGCGAGCGGTACTGGTGACCAATGCCCCTCCGGCAGACGATGCGCTTGGCTGTCAGGATGAAGGCGTTATTGTTTCCGATCTTACTGGGCAGCCGATCAACTGTGTGCCGGTTAACAGCACACTGTTGCAGGACAAGACCATCTCCAAACAGCAAGGGGATGTGTACGCCGAGCTGGCGTTTGCTCCCAATTTCCCGGAAGTGACTCCGCTGCGAGTGAAAAAGGGCGGAATTCTGAAAGGTGATTCCCTGGAGGTGCTGATTGGCGGTGAAGTGCCGGTGGGTTTCGACTCCGGTGAAGTGACCGTGCAAATCATCTCCGATGCCACCGGTTATTTGTTCCCTAACCCCAATGCGGAAAGTGATCAGGCACCGAAGAATCTGCGTCTGTTCATGGATGTGGCGTTTTCAACGGAAGATGCTCGTTCCAACGGTGCCTTTACCCAGAACTTGCTGCATCTGGAGCTGGTGGGGTCTGGCCTGATTGAAGATGGCCAGCTGAACACGGATGCCATCACTATTGTGGAGCCGCGAGTGCTGGGCGTGGATAACGCCTATGGTGTGCTCAGCTTCCGCATGGAGTCCTATCAGGATCAGGAAAACGCGCCACTCAAACCTTTCGATACGGTGAGCCCTTTTGTTCCTGTTCTCGACGGCGACAATGGAGTGGAGCTGTCCTGGCAGCCAGGCAACGTGGCCGACCGCATGGAGCCGGGTGACCCAATCATCATCCACTTCAATGAAGTCCTGGAGAAGGAAACCATTGTTGCCGATGAAAGCTTGATACTCACTAAGGGTGGGGTGTCGGAACCGTTCAGCTGGAAGCTGGATGGCAGCGCCTTGATCATCACTCCGGATACGCCAGTGGAATATGGTGTGGAGTACGTGATTACCACCACGCCGGAAATTACGGACCTGGAAGGCAACCCCTTACAGATGCTGGATACCCTGGAAGGGGATAACAGTCTCGATTTTATGCTGCCTGAATATGTTGTGAATGATCCGGATGATGTCCGTCGCGGGCCGTTTGCGGCCACGGTGTATCCAGGGTTCCCCTGTGCCAGCAGTGATGCTAGCCAGGCCGAAATTGATGCCGGTACCCAGGGGGTGTGCATTTCCTCCAGCGCCGAAAGTGCGCAAGTGGAAGTGGATGAGCTGCCCATTGTGGATCTGCCGGGAAACCGCTTCATTCGTGTGCGTTTTTCCCAGAACATGGACCCGGCCACCATCATCCTGGGTGACACCTTCCTGGTGCAAAAAGACGAGGGCGGCAGCTGGGCCGACGTGGACGGTGAGCTGGAATTGGAGCCGCGTGCGCTGACATTCACACCAGAACAAGCCTGGGAAGACGGGGCACTGTACCGTTATGTGCTGACCTCCAACGGTGGCGGCACCGGATGCGCGGGCATGTGTTCAGTGGATGGTCTGCCATTGCAGACGGCCTTGCTGTTGGGTGCCGGCCAGAAAGAAGGCGGCCCGGACATGGAGATTCTGTTCCATGGCGCCCCGGCGGCAAGTAGCGTGTTCCAGGAGCTGGCTAACCTGCCCAGCGTGGATGTGAACAACAACTTCCAGATTGATTCTGGTGAGCCGGTTGTCAGCGGTGACGTGATTGATCCGCTGGACACTCCAGCCAACGCGACCATGATCCTGCCCCGCGATGGCGGTGGTGAAGGGCTGGTGACCACGGCGAATACCGGTTGTGGCTACGAGGGGACGCCGCCATTTACCGCCGATGACCAGGCGCAATGTGACAGTGACCGTATTCTCTACATCAGCGGGTTGCTGAACACCGAGATCCTGGACTTCGACCCGGTAGAGCAGGGCGTGCCGGTGGTGATCTACCCGACCACCGTGGCCCTGACCAACCTGGATGCTACCGCTGTGGTAGGTCTGGACCTGAACGTTCTGGATGGTGGCAGCACCCTGGATGCGATCCCGATTCTTGGGCCGATCCTGGGGGGCGTGCTGGAGGTGACCCTGGGGCTGTTGGATGACACCGTTTCGGCACTGGCCGGTCAGTTCGGCGGTGACGGTGTGCTGAGCAGCCTGCTATCCGTGGTCGGCGATGTGGGCCTGGTGCCCATCGACACCGCCACCGGGCCGAACATCATGCGGGTACGTTATAACGAAGATGAAAACGGCGACCGTACCATTCCGCCAGTGGGCTATATCGTGGACACCCCGGATGGCCCGGTATTCCGCATCACCTTCGACCTGCTGTTTGATGCCCCGGCACTGAGCTTGCCACTGGGCCTGGAGCACAACGTCAAAGGGTTGCCCATCGACAATGTGGATCTGGAAGGCCCGCTGGACTTCCTGCCCGATGGACGCCTGTTCATTGGCTTGCAGAATGCCCAGCCGAAAAATGTGGATCTGGAAATCACCCTGGCTGGCCTGGAGGGTGGCAAGGTGAAACTGGTGATTCCGCCGGGCGGTATCAACCTTAGCTACCAGAGCGCGTCTATCCAGTAATCCTGGCCGCGTTTCCTGCCTTACACTGCGCCCCGCTTGTCGGGGCGCAGTCGTTTCCGTCACCGCTCGTCGTGAATTCCCGCTAAATCGTCTCAGTGGTACGCCCGTGCCCGAACCTGTCTGTGTATACCGTGTCTACCTCGTCACTGTTTAGAGGAATTTTACGGTTTGCCGTCGTGATTGACGTCAAATAACGCTTTTTACCTATGTGAGCGCCTGTTCACTTTTGCATAGGGTGATCTCCCCCCGTCGCCGCCCTGGCGACAGACAACGTAAAAGCAACAAGAAAACAGTGTAGGAGTACAACAAATGACTGTGTCTTTTTCGGGACGTGTCGCCGCCGTGGTCGGTGGTGTGTTGGTGCAATCTGTTGCCTTGGCGAGTATGGGTAATATCGGCACCACTTATGGCGTACTGCCCTCGGATATTGCCTCCGCTCAGGCGCTCAGCCTGTTCAATGATCAGGTGTCCGCGACGTACTACAACCCGGCCGCGCTGGCCAAGGATCCCCGTGGTGAGCTGACCACCGGCCTGATGCATGCTGAGCACGAGCTGCGTGCGAAAAGCCTGGGCGGCGCGGATGCGCCGATCCGCAATGGTGATGTGCTGCAGGACTCGCCCTCCCAGCATATGTTGCTGGGCATGAAAACCGACCTGACTTCGCTCACCCAATACAACCACCCGATTTATTTTGGCCTGATGCTGGGGGTAGAAAAATACGGTGAAGAGATGCTGGCGTTTGATTCTTCCACGTCCCAGCAGGGCCAGTATTTTGAATACGGCCGTCAGCCCCTGTTCCTGAACCTGGGCGGCGCTACCCAGCTGTGGCGAGGCATCGACGTGGGCGCCACCGCGCGGATTACCCTGCATGCGGCGGCGGATCTGTCCGCCACCACGGACCTGGCCGGTAACACCCAGTACGAAGAGCTGGATGTCTCCGCCAAACCGTCCATTCGCCCGATTTTCGGTATCAACATGGACTGGGGTGAAACCTTCTGCGGTGAAGGTGACGATTGCTGGTTCAACGGCCTGGAAACGGCGTTTTCCTATCGCGGCTATTCCAATACCAAAACCGAAGTGAACGCCAACGCGGTCATTCCCGGGGTGATTCCCAACCCGGGCCTGATGCTCAACATCAATACTCTGGATTCCTACCAGCCCAACATTCTCGCCGGTGGCGTGCAGTACCAGTCAGGCCGCTGGCGCACCGGTGTGACCATCGAATGGCAGGAGTGGTCTGCGCTGGAAGAGGAATTCGAAAATGACACCATCAAGGACCAGACAGTGAGTGGCCAGCCCGGCCAACTCACCTTCCAGGATGTGATTATCCCGCGCATTGGTACCCAGTTCCGTCTGAACGAGAATTTCTCGTTCACCGGTGGGGTGGCTTACAGCGAATCACCACTGGAATCCAATGCGTCGGTGGATGTGAATTACCTGGATACGGACAAATGGATCATCGGCCTGGGGGTCACTGCGGAATACAAGAAAACCCGCATCCTCGCCTTCCCGGTCCGTTTTGATCTGGCCTACCAGCATCAGATTCTGGAAGACCGCACCTTCGACATTTACGACACCCAGTCCGCGGTCTACCCGCAGCCCAGCGAGCAGGTGGAAGCCAGCGGTGACGTGAATGTGATCAGCGGCTCCATCACCCTGAAATTTTAAGCCCGGGAGGCAAACACAATGATGCGAACGAGCGTACTTTTCGCCACCGCACTGGTGCTGACCGCCTGCGGTGGTGGTGGCAGTGAACAGACCGTGGATTACAGCGGCCGCAACAGCGGGCAGGTGTTCTACAGCTACCCGGCGGACCAGCAAACGCAGATATCGGTGCATGCGCCACTGGTGGTGCAGTTTTCCGAGGCGCCGGGTCTGACGCTGGCCGACATTACTCTCACCGGCCCGGATGGTGCCGTTGATGTGGATATGAGTGAGGCAGATCAGGGGCGCTCCGTGGTGATCACCCCGCGTCTGCCGCTGGCGTTCAACAGTGACTACACCCTGAGCCTGAATGGTATGGATTTGCAGGGTTTCAGTGATGGCACCCTGAACTTCACCACCGGCTCCGCCGGCACGGGGCCGCAGGACCAGCAGCAGAACGCGGATGAGCTGGTGATCAGCCGGCAAATGCCGTCGGGTGGCGACGACCAGCCCTTCATGGACTTCTCCACCGTTCACCTGCAGTTCTCGCAGCCACTGGATCGCACCACCGTGGATAACACCACGGTCAGCCTTAACGATGCCGGCGGCAATCCGGTGGCTGCCACCTTATTGGTGAGCGGCACACGGTTGACCCTGGACCCGCAGGACGACCTCACACCGGGCAGCGATTACACCCTGGAACTGGACAGCGCCCTGACCAGCAAGACCGGTGTCGCCTACAGCGGAGAAAACAGCTTTACCCTGACCCCGCAAGATTCCACCCCGCGGGAAACCCTGGTGCTGGAAGCCATGGCCGCAGATCCCACCAAGGATTGTGGCGAGGACGGTGTCATGCTGTCGCCGCTCAGTGGCGAGCCGATCAACTGCGTGCCGTTGATCGCCAAGTTGCTGGGTGACACCACGGTATCCAAATTGTCCGGCAACGTGTTTGCGGAACTGGCCTTTGTGCCGGACTTTCCGGACGCCACGCCGCTGCGTATCAGCAAGGGCTCACTGCTCAAGGGTGAGCCCCTTGAGGTACTGATTGGTGGCCAGTTGCCGGCGGGGTTTGATTCCGGTGATGTCACCGTCAGCTTCCTGTCCGATGCCTCCGGTTATCTGTCGCCGGCCCCGTACAGTGCCGCCCCGGAAGCGCCGCGGCGGGTGCAGCTGACCCTGGATCTGGCCTTCTCCACGGCCGACTCCCGCGCCAACGGCGCCTTCACCCAGACGCTGTTGCAGGTCGAGTTGGTGGGGCGCGCCATTGTTGAAAACGGGCGCATGGTGATCGATGCACTGGGCGTGATCGAGCCGGAAGTATTGGGTATCGAAACCGCCTACGGCGTGCTCAGCTTCCATATGGAATCCTACGCCGACCAGGCCAATGCACCGGAGCCGGAGGTGGATATTACCGGCCCCAGCCTGCAAAGCTGGCAGCCCGGTGATTACGCCGACCGTTTCCGCCCAGGCGACCCGGTGGTGTTGAACTTTGATGAAACCCCGAACCAGGACACCATCATCCCGGGCACCACCGTGAGCCTCACCGAGCAGGGGACCCAGGTGCCCTTCCAGTGGCGTCTCGACGGTGCGTCCCTGGTGCTGACGCCGGACGATCCGCTGGCCTTCGGCAGCGATTACCAGGTGGCGTTCACCGATGGCGTGCAGGATCTGAGTGGTAACCCGGCGAACCCGGAAACCCTCGATTTCACCATGGTGGATGCCACCACCAACAGCCCGCGCACGCCCTACACCACCACGGTGTACCCCGGATATGGCTGCGCCATTGATCCCGGTAGTGAAGACCTGGGCAACGGTATCCAGGGTGAATGCGCCAGTGCTTATCAGGATCAGGCCGGTGATCTGCTGCCCGTGCCCACCATGCCCGCCAACCGTGCCATCGAAGTGCAGTTCTCACGCAACATGGCGGCCGACAGCATGGTGCTGGGCAGCGCCTGCGGGCAAGGCAGTGTACGGGTAGAGAAAATCGACACCGCCGGTAATTGCCAGGAAGCGGTGCCCGCTCACCTGAGCATGGACACCCGCAAACTGACCATTACCCCGCAACAGCCCTGGGAGGAAGGGACGCTTTACCGGTATGTGCTGGCATCCCATGAGCAGGCCGGTTGCGCCGGTGAGGTGATCTGTTCGCAAGATGACATGCCTCTGCAGACCGCCCAGTTACTGGGGCCGGATGCGGACAAAGGCGGGCCGGATATGGCGATTGCCTTCACCGGCGCCGCGGCCACCGACAATGTGTTGTTGCCGCTGCGCAACCTGCCCAAGGCGGATGTGAATGCCAACTTCCTGCTCGACGACAGCGAAACCAAGGCCCGGGAAGAGCCACCGGGCAGCGGCCAGTATCCCACCCCGACCAATGCCGCCAAGCTGGCGGTGCTGGACACCGACGGCATCGCCACGGCGGCAAATATTGGCTGCAATATCAACGAAACCTGCCCGGCGGATAAATTCACCTATCTCAATGGCGGTATCAACGCGGATATTGTGGGCTGGAACGACGCTGAGCAGGCGGTAGAGGTAACGCTGTACCCGCCGGTGTTGATGACAACCAACACCGACGTCTACGCACAGATTGCCGGTCTGGTCAGCCCGAACGTGCCCACCGAGCCGTTGGTCATGCGTGCCCGTTATGCTGACGATGGCAGTGGCAACCGGACGCAGCCGCTAACCGGCTGGATCCGCTACGACGCGGCAGAAGACCAGCTGATGTTCGACACCACGCTGGATTTGTTGCTCGACGCCCCGGAAATGGAAGCGCCGCTGGGGCTGCCATTCAACCTGCACAGTTACCCGCTGGATGACCTCCAGCTGTCCGGTCCGGTGGATTTCCTTCCCGATGGCCGTCTGGTCATCGGTTTGGTGAGCCTGGCTGCGCAGAATATCGACGTGCGTATTGGTGGGGCCCTGGCCACCATCGACCTGCAGATCCCGGCGGGTGGGGTGAACCTTACCTTCCAGAGCGGGTCCATCAAGAAACCGCAGTAACGCCACCGTCCCTGACGGTGATGCTCAAGCCGGCCTGCGGGCCGGCTTTTTTGTGGATACGGATTCCCGGCCCAGCCTATGCCGCCCGGCCCCGTGTCGATATAATTCCCCACTCACTCGTTCCATGGTGCTTTTTATGGCTCACCGCACAGCTTTATACGACGCCCATCTCGCTGCTGGCGGCAAGATGGTGGACTTCGGCGGCTGGGATATGCCGATCAATTATGGCTCCCAGATCGAAGAGCATCACGCCGTGCGTCAAAATGCCGGCGTGTTCGATGTCTCCCACATGACCGTGGTGGATATTGCCGGCGCCGGTGCCCGTGATTACCTGCGTCAGCTGCTGGCCAACGACGTGGACCGCATTGATCCGGGCCGCGCCCTGTACACCGGCATGCTTAACGACAATGGCGGCGTGATCGACGACCTTATCGTCTACAAACAGGACAATGGCTACCGACTGGTGGTAAATTGCGCGACCCGCGAGACCGACCTGGACTGGATGGAAAAGCAGGCCGGCGGTTTTGCCGTGGATATTCACGAGCGCCCGGAACTGGCCATGCTGGCGATTCAGGGGCCGAAGGCCCGTGAAATCCTTGCGGGGCTGCTCAGCGGTGCCCGTGCCGAGGCCGTCAGCAGCCTTAAAATTTTTGCCTTCGCGCAGGACGGTGACTGGATGATCGCCCGCACCGGCTACACCGGCGAAGACGGCGTGGAAATCATGCTGCCCAACGCGGATGCCGTGACCCTGTGGGGTCAGTTGCTGGCCGCCGGCGTTGCCCCCATCGGCCTGGGTGCCCGTGACACCCTGCGCCTGGAAGCAGGGCTGAACCTGTACGGCAACGATATGGACAACACCATTACGCCGTGGGAAGCCAACATGGGCTGGACGGTGATGCTCAACGACCGGGAGTTCATCGGCCGCCAGCCGCTGCTCAACCAGCAGAAAAATGGCCATGGCGAACAGGTGGGCCTGATTCTGGAAGGCAAGGGCGTGTTGCGCGCCCACCAGAAAGTCTTGCTGGCCAATGGCGAAGAAGGGGAAATCACCAGCGGTACCTTCTCGCCCACGCTGGGTAAATCCATCGCCCTGGCGCGGTTGCCGGCAGGCGCCACCGGCAAGGTGGATGTGGAAATCCGCAACAAGCGCCAGGTTGCACAGGTGGTCAAGCCGCCGTTCGTGCGTAATGGCGAGGTAGTTTATAAAGAGCTGTAGCATTCGCGATGCAAGCATCGCTTCCCACGGCATCTGAACTGGACCGGGGTTTGTGGGAAGTCATGCTTGCATGACGAAGAAATTGGCACCCAGGCATGGCTTCAACGACAAGCCTGCAGAACATACAGATTTCGGCGTCATGCGTGCAGCATGCCGCGTGAAGCGTTAAACCAAGGAGACAACAATGAGCGAGATTCCAGCCGAGCTGCGTTATGCCGCCAGCCACGAATGGGCCAAGGTAGAAGACGGTGTTGCCACCGTCGGCATCAGTGACCACGCTCAGGATGCCATGGGCGATCTGGTCTATGTGGAACTGCCGGAAGTGGGCCAGGTTGTGGCCGCCGGTGATGAAACCGGTGTGGTGGAATCCGTGAAAGCGGCCTCCGACATCTACAGCCCGGTGTCCGGTGAAATCGTTGAAATCAACGAAGCACTGGAAGATGAGCCGGAGCTGGTCAACAACGTTCCCTATGAAGGCGGCTGGTTGTTCAAAGTGCAGCTGACAGACGAAGGCGAGCTGGACAACCTGCTCACCGCCGACCAGTACCAGGCGCAGATCGATAGCGAATAATCGCGTAGCGATTATTCGCAGCTGCGAGCCGCGAGCTACGAGCTGCCAGGAAAAGATTTTTCTAGCAGCTCGTAGCTCGTAACTCATAGCTGATCCCCAGCGTTTTTTAGCGCTGCGGACCCAAAGCCAAACCCAACCTATCCAGGTAGCCCCATGCCCTATATCCCCCATACCCCCGATGACGTTCGCGCCATGCTCGACGCCATTGGCGCCGACAGCATCGAAGATTTGTTCGATGAGATTCCTGCGCACCTGAAAGCCGCTGGCAAGCTCGATGCCTTGCCTGAAGGCCTGAGCGAAATGGAAGTGACCCGGCTGATGAGTGACCGCGCTGCCCAGGATGCCGGCGCGGTCAGTTTCATCGGTGCCGGTGCTTACCAGCACCACGTGCCGGCGGCGGTATGGGAAATTGCCACTCGGGGTGAGTTTTACACGGCGTACACCCCGTACCAGGCGGAGGCCAGCCAAGGCACCCTGCAGGTGATCTACGAATTCCAGACCCTGATGACTCGCCTCACCGGCATGGACGTGAGCAATGCCTCCGTCTACGACGGTGCTTCCGGTCTGGCCGAAGCGGTGCTGATGAGCCTGCGTGCCAATCGCAAGAGCAAGTCCCGCAAGGTGCTGGTGCCCACTGCCTTGAACCCGCGTTACACCAGCGCCACCCAGGCCATCGTGGAAAACCAGGACGTGGCGCTGCAAAGGGTCGGGTTTGATGCCGCTACCGGGCAGACCCCGCTGGATGCCCTGAAAGACTTTGAAGGCGAAGACTACGCCGCACTGGTGATCAGCCAGCCCAACTTCTTCGGTTCACTGGAAGAAGTGGACGCGCTCACCGACTGGGCCCATGCCAACAAGATGCTGGTCATCGGTGTGGTGAACCCCACTTCTTTGGCGCTGCTGACGCCTCCCGGTGAATGGGGCACAGAAGGTGCGGATATCGTTGTGGGTGAAGGGCAGCCGCTGGGTGTGCCGTTATCCTCCGGTGGTCCGTACTTCGGCTTTATGTGCTGCAAGCAAAAACACGTTCGGCAAATGCCGGGTCGCATCATCGGCCGCACCGTGGACATGGAAGGCAAGCAGGGTTTCACCCTGACGCTGCAGGCCCGCGAACAACACATTCGTCGCTCCAAGGCCACCAGTAACATTTGTACCAACCAGGGCCTGGCCATGACCGCGGCGACCATTTATACCTCCCTGCTTGGGCCGGACGGCCTCGGCAATGTGGCGGCCCATTGCCATGCCAACACCCAGGCGCTGGCCGACAAGCTCACCGCCATCGACGGTGTAGAGCGTGCCTTCCCCGCGCCCACCTTCCACGAAGTGGTGCTGACCCTGCCGAAACCGGCGGATCAGGTGCTGGCGGCCCTGGCCGAGAAAGACGTGCTGGGCGGTGTGAGCCTGGCCGGCGACTATGACATGAACAATGCGATCCTGGTGAATGCCACCGAAGTCCATTCCGAGCAGGATTTGCAGCTGTTCGAACAAGCCCTGAAGAGTGTCCTCAACGAATGGAGGGAAATGGCATGAGCGAGACACAACTGATCTTCCAACTGTCTCACCCGGGTCGTAGCGCCACCTCCCAAGCGCCCAAGGCGCTGGCGGAGGACAAGTTGTCCGCCATTCCTGCGCACCTGCGCCGCAAGGAAAAGCCGGGCCTGCCGGAAGTGTCTGAAATGCAGGTGGTGCGCCACTACACCAACCTGTCCAGCAAGAACTTCGCCATCGACAAGCAGTTCTATCCGCTGGGTTCGTGCACCATGAAGTACAACCCCCGTGGTGCCAACCGGGCCGCCATGCTGCCGGGCTTTCTCAACCGTCACCCGCTGGCGCCGGAAAGCCACAGCCAGGGTTTCCTCAGCTGCATGTTCGAACTGCAAAACTTCCTGAAAGAAGTCACCGGCATGAAAGGCGTCTCCCTCGCCCCCATGGCCGGTGCCCAGGGTGAGTTTGCCGGCGTGGCCATGATCCGTGCCTACCACGATGCCCGTGGCGACGATCAGCGTACTGAAATCCTGATCCCCAACGCCGCCCACGGCACCAACCCGGCCACCGCCGTTATGTGTGGCTACAAGGTCCGTGAAGTGCCGGTCGGCCCGGATGGCGACGTGGACCTGGAAGCCCTGAAAGAAGCCTGCGGCCCACAGACCGCCGGCCTGATGATGACCAATCCGTCCACCTGTGGCGTGTTCGAACGGCAGATTGAAGATATCGCCAAAGCCGTCCACGAAGCCGGCGGGCTGCTCTATTACGATGGCGCCAACCTGAACGCCATCCTCGGTAAAGTGCGTCCCGGTGACATGGGTTTCGACGTGATCCACATGAACCTTCACAAGACCTTCGCCACCCCCCATGGCGGCGGCGGCCCCGGTGCCGGCCCGGTGGGTGTCTCCGAGCGCCTGCTGCCCTACCTGGCCACCCCCATGGCGGGCCAGCGAGATGACGGCAGCTACCACTGGATCGACACCGACACTCTGGACACCAGCATCGGTCACCTCAGTGCCTTTATGGGTAACGCCGGTGTGCTGCTGCGCGCCTACTTCTACGCTCGTTCACTGGGCCGCGAAGGCATGATCCGCGTGGGCGAATTCTCCACCCTGGCCGCCAACTATCTGCTCAAGCGACTGGAAGCCGTGGGCTGCACCGCTGCCTACCCGGATCGTCGCGCCAGCCATGAGTTCATTCTCACTTTCGCCAAAGAAGCGAAAGAGCTGGGTGTCACCGCCATGGATATCGCCAAGCGCCTGCTGGACTACAACCAGCACGCACCCACCACCTACTTCCCGCTGCTGGTGCCGGAGTGCTTCCTTATCGAGCCCACCGAAACCGAAAGCAAGGAAGCCCTGGACGAATTCGTGGAAGCCATGGCCGCGATTCTGGAAGAAGCGCGCAACGAACCCGACATGGTGAAAGAAGCGCCCTTCACCCAACCGGTCCGTCGCCTGGATGATGTAAAAGCGGCAAGAGAGCTGGACCTGACCTGGAGCGAGTAAATCGTTTAGCCCCCTCTCCCGCTTGCGGGAGAGGGGTTGGGGGAGAGGGAGAGCGAAGCGAATAAGCCATGCTCGCATGGCGAACAAGAACCCGGCGAATGCCGGGTTCTTTGTTTTTTCACCCCCGATCCAGCGGACTCATGACCCCGGCGAAACCTTGCCCGAGTACGTGGGTATAGATCTGGGTGGTATTCAGGTCACTATGGCCAAGTAACTCCTGAACCGTGCGAATATCAGTGCCGTTGAGCAGCAACTGTGTGGCAAAGGAGTGGCGGAAGGTATGGGAGGTCGCAGGCTTGTTGATCCCCGTATCAAGAACGGCTTGGCGAACCGCCTTTTGAACAGCGGATACGTGGATGTGATGACGTACCCAATTCCCATCTCTGTCCTGACAAACGCTTGAGGACGGAAATATCCAATGCCACTGAGAGGAAATATTGGCAAACGGGTATTTGCGCGACAGGGCAGAAGGCATGGAAACCGGTGTTCTCTTCTGGGTTGGCGTTTTACTTATTCTGCTTGTTGTTGCTTTGATAATCCTGGTCAGAACAGAAGATAGAGGTTCAGGCAGCAGCGTTGTGCGATCCTTTCCTCCCTTGCCGTCCCGGACAGTGATTGTCTTGTTGTTGAAATCAATATCCTTAATGCGCAGCCGGGCAACTTCTGTCACGCGCATCCCGGAGCCGTAGATCAGGGAGATGATTAATCGATGGGGTTCCGGTAAGCGTTCGATCACGGATAGGGCTTCAGAATGAGATAGCACAACCGGGAGTTTAGCCGGGCGTTTGGCGCGGCTAATATTCTCCACTTCCCCCAGTGGTTGATGAATGACATGCCGATACAGGAAAACCAGGGCATTCAGCGCCTGGTTCTGTGTGGCAGCCGCCACATTTCGGCTTGTTGCAAGCCAGGTTAGAAAGAGAGATACCTCGCGTTCGGCCATCTCGGCAGGATGGCGTAACTTGTGAAAGCGTATGAAATAGCGAATCCAGTACCAGTAGGTTTTCTCGGTACGATGACTGTAATGGCGCACCCTGATTGCCTCGCGAAACTGATCACGAAGCCTGGGGCGGCCTGCACACTCCTTGTGCATGGGCTGGCTCCTGTGGCTGAGCTGTACATATGGGCAGTATTATTGAGTTAGAGAAATGAAGAAGTCAACATATTGAATAATGCGCTGGGAGGCCGGTTTGTAACTTGCTGACTTTTCTGGTTTTATCTTTCAATATGCAAATTTGTAAACCGTGATATGAAGCCGGCGCGTTCATTGGATATTCGAGCCGGCTTCCTAATACCTGTTATAGAAACACGAGGTAATCCTGTGCTATCGAAAGAGCAAATAGAAAGAGCAAAGGCTGAGGTGGAGTACGATGAGCCTCATCATGAGCACGATGATTGCGTTAGGATCGCTTATGAGTGGATGGATGCACAAAAGAAGACAAAGAACATCCAGAGGAAGGTAAATGTTTCCAAAGCTCTTATAGAAAAGTGGGCAGGGCGCTATGTCTCTACTAGCGACGTAGTTGTGGCTGCGCATATGCATCCGGAAATAAAGGGTACGTATCCCTGTTACAATCTCAGCTCTCGCTTAACCGAGCCATCTACCGATCGTCTTCGCGATATTGGTGAGGCGTTTACGCAGAGTCAGAGATCAGGCCATGACCCGAGAAATTATGATATTCACGAATAGCACTGATAATACATTTCTGTTGTTCTATAACAATGCCAAGCACTTTGCCCCAGCGGAGCTGGGGCGGGACCTCGCTACGCTCGGCCCGTGTTGGCGGCGTTAGGTTTTTAGGAGTCAGATGCGAATTGTAAGAGTACTCTCGATCGGTCTCGCGATTTGTGCAGCATTGGTTCTTCTCCCATGGCTCTTCAAATTTAATGGTGCTCTATCGGGGAATCCCAATGATTGGGCTCATTTTGGCAGTTATGTTGGTGGAACATTCTCTTCGCTCGTGGCAGCGCTGGCCTTGATTGCCCTGCTAATCACTATCTCTCAGCAACATCAACAGATTCAGAGCCTAAGGCAACAAGCATCCAAAGAAGATTTGCTGCATGGTATTGATCGATTGGAGCGAGACCTAGAGAAAACATTAGATGGCGTAACGATTCAAATAAACTATGGGGATGGCAACAAGACTGTATCTGCCAGGGATGTTCTTTTTATGCCATCAGCTACGCGTTTTCAGCAGGCGATCCCATCTGAGGCTGAAGTGTTACAGATGCGAGATGGCAGCATGAGTCAGGAAATCGAAGCGCGACTAGCTTTGTTCGAAGTCTTCGGGCTTGCCGCTGCAGAGTTAAATCAGATCCGGTTATACGTCGAGGGCTTAAAGAAACTCGAGTCAAAGTCTCGTTCAAACGTCCTTTCCAGATACTATCATCGAAAATTCAACATGGCGTACGCCCGGCTTTTTCACAAAAATCTCCTTAAAGAAGAGTGGAAGTATGAAACCTAACCAGTGCAGGCACGGCGACACCCACTACATTGCGCCTTCGGCTCCATTACGTGGGCGCGCATGCTGCAAGCGTTATGTTGCTAGGAGAGCCTCGTTGTGATCTTGAGACTTGACCATTTTGTACTCACTGTTCGCAGCATAGAGGATACGGTTCGCTTTTATACGGATGTCCTCGGTATGGAGCAGGAAATTTTTGGTGAGGGAAGAGTTGCGCTGAAATTTGGTGCCCAGAAAATCAATCTGCACCAATCGGGTAAGGAGTTTGAACCAAAAGCTCGCACTCCTACGCCGGGTTCGGCAGATGTATGTTTTATTACCGATCTGCCTATCCACGAGGCTTACGATCGAGTTTCAGAAAAAAAGGTTCAAATCGTAGAAGGCATTGTTTCGCGCACAGGGGCGGTAGGGCCAATACAATCCTTTTACTTCAGAGATCCCGATCAAAATTTGATCGAGGTTTCGTCGTACGGAACCGCAACATAACCAGTCATTCAAGTTCGTTCCCGGCCTAGCGGCCGTCCACCGGACGCCCTAGTCGGGCGCCGCTTAATATTGGCGTTGGGCTTGCAAGAAACGTAGCGTATAGTGATGTCGTCACAACAACAGGAGGTATGTCATGGTCAAAGTAGCGTTGTTCGTTCGCCTCGAAGCGAAACCTGGAAAAGAGAAAGAGGTTGAGAGCTTCCTTATGAGTGGTCTTCCCATCGTCATGGAAGAGCCAGCCACGACCGCTTGGTTTGGCATACGCCTTGGGCCACAAACCTTCGGAATCTTTGATGCCTTCCCCAATGAAGCGGGCCGACAAGCGCATCTGTCGGGCAAGGTTGCTGCGGCGTTAATGGCAAAAGCCGGTGAGTTGTTCTCCGAGCCGCCCTCAATCGAGAAAGTTGACGTGCTTGCAGCGAAGCTACCCGGCTAAGCAAGCCCAACAAGGCGCTCCAGCCGACGTTCTTGCCTCCGCTTTGCTAGGGCAAGAACGCGGCTGAGCTTGGGCGTTACCCTTGATTCTATGGACGTAGAAAATATAGGCCAAAAAGAGTTCTTTGCATTGGCCTTTAAAGCTGGCTGTGTATTTTTCTTCAGCGCTATTGTCGGAATGGTTGGCGGGGTGCTTCCTGTCATAATCTCATGCTTGGTCTTCATTCCATTGGTAAAAAGGGTGCCAAAGAGCAACTTGAAGAGAAGGGCGGTTTGTCTGTGGATAGCGGTCTTTAGCTTTTTGGTCGCAAGCCTGGTTGTGGGAACGCCGTATGAAATTAGGCTTTGTGTAAAGCCAGCAAGTCCGTCCACGCATACAAATGCATGACGGCTGATCTTATATCTCCAAGTGAACCCCTGAAAGGAATCACCGGTGTTTAAAGTAAAAGCAACTCAGCATGTGCTGGCAGTCAAGGATCTCGAAACCACGGAAAACTACTTTCTGGACAAGCTTGGGTTTTCCGTCCGCTTTCGTGTGGACGGTTGGTCCTTCCTGAGCCTGGGCAGTTTTCATCTAATGGTAGGCCATTGCCCGGACGAAATGTCTGCCGGTGATACCAATGAACATTCGTATTTCGCCTATGTGAACTGTGAGTCCATCGACGACCTTTACCAGGATTATCAGAAGCGTGGCGCTGATATTTTTCAGGAGATCGCGGATAAGCCATGGGGATTGCGTGAGTTTGGCGTAGCCACACCGGACGGTCACCGGATCATGTTTGGTGAAGATATTGATTCAGACGGGCCGTAAATTAGGCCGATACGACTTACGGGGCTGCACGCCAGGCCCTTCATTCTTCGTTTCAGTGAACACGCCCCCCTCCCCGCTAGTCCCCCGGCCATTAATATGCTATCCAGAAGTCATTCAGCAATGAGGATGAATGGATGCATTTTCTCAAGGCAACCTTGATTGGCGGGGTGGCATTTCTTATCCCGGTTGTTGTGCTCATGGTGGTGTTTGGCAAGGCGTTTGAGCTTATGTCGCGCCTGGCGGCGCCGGTGCAGCGCTTTGTGCCACTGGAGTCGATTGGCGGGGTTGCGGTGGCGGACCTGGTGGCCGTTTTGGCGATGGTGCTGGTGTGCTTCCTCGCTGGCCTGTTTGCCATGAGCCGGGTGGCGCGGCGGTTCTACCGTCGTCTAGATAGGCTGTTAATGCTGTTGCCCGGTTATGCCTTTATCAAATCCTTTTCCCAGTCCTTGTCGCTGGACGCAAGCGGCGAGGCATTAATGGTGCCGGTGCAGGTGCGTTTTGATGATTATTCGCAACTGTGTTTTGAGGTGGGGCGCGGCGATGACGGCGAGGTGACGATTTATCTGCCCGGTGCGCCGGATCCCTGGTCGGGCTCGCTGATTCGGGTCGCCGCGGATCGTGTTGAACGGCTGACCATCAGTATGCCGCAGGCGGTGAGTTATATTCGTAACCTGGGCCGTGAGCGGGGTGCTGGAAAGGCGAGTTAACGGTCTGTATGGTCATAGAGAACCTGGGGTTTGTGCGGCTACCACTGACCAGTCTGTTTGCCGAATAGGGATGTTTTGTATGGCGAAGAATGCGGTGTTGCGAAATTCAACCATTCTTGTGCCGGTGTTCGTGCCGGCGGTTATCGTTGCGTTATTACTGATTATTGGCACCATCAGTGATCCGAAGCTGGCGGGGGAGGCGTTTTCGGCTGCCCAGTCCTGGATCACCGTTAACTTCGGCTGGTTCTATATGCTGGTGGTGGCGCTGTTCTTTATCTTTATCGTCGGCATCAGCCTGACTTCCTGGGGCAACATCAAGTTGGGGCCAGACCATTGTGAGGCGGAGTATTCGTTTCCGGAATGGTTCGCCATGTTGTTTTCGGCGGGTTATGGCATCGCGCTGTTGTTCTTTGGTGTGGCCGAACCCGTGCTGCATTATGCGGAACCGCCAGTGGGCGCTGCGCAAACGGTGGATGCGGCGAAACAGGCCATGCAGATTGCATTCTTCCACTGGGGTTTTCATATCTGGGCGATTTACGGCCTGGTCGGCCTGGTGATGGCGTATTTCGCCTTCCGTCACGGCTTGCCGTTGTCCATGCGTTCGGCGTTTTATCCCCTTATTGGTGAAAAAATTTACGGCCCGATCGGCCATGCCATCGACGTGTTTGCCATTCTCGGCACCATGTTTGGTATCGCTACCACCCTGGGTTTGTCGGCGGCGCAGATTAATGCCGGGCTGAATTACCTGTGGGATGTGCCGGTGGGCAACATGGTGCAGATCAGCGCCATTGCCATTGTTACCGCGCTGGCGACGGTGTCGGTGGTGGCCGGGATGGACAAGGGTGTGAAGCGCCTGTCGATTCTGAATATGGTGTTGGCCGTGACACTGATGCTGTTCGTGTTTGTGGTTGGCCCCACCGTGCATATTCTGGAAAGTTTTGTTCAGAACACGGGCAGTTACCTGAGCAATATTGTCGAGCGCACGTTTAACCTGCAGGCGTACACCCACAGTGATTGGATCGGCAACTGGACCCTGTTTATTTTCAGCTGGACCATCGCCTGGGCGCCCTTTGTGGGGCTGTTTATTGCGAAAATCAGCCGTGGCCGCACCATTCGCCAGTTTGTGGTCGGGGTGATGCTGGTGCCCAGTATCTTTACCTTCCTGTGGTTCTCGGTGTTTGGCGATACGGCACTGAATGCGATTATGGAGCAAGGCTATACCGAGCTGGTCAGCCAGGTGCAGGCAGACAAGGCGGTAGCCCTGTTCCAGCTGTTTGATCACTTGCCCTGGTCCACGTTGGTGTCGTTCCTGGCGGTGTGCCTGATTGTGACCTTCTTTGTGACGTCGTCGGATTCCGGCTCGCTTGTTGTGGATTCCCTGGCGTCCGGTGGTGTGCTGGAAACCCCGGCTTGGCAGCGGATTTTCTGGGCGGTACTGGAAGGCGCCATCGCGTCTGTGCTGTTGTTGGCTGGCGGCTTGAGCGCACTGCAAACCATGACCATGGTGAGTGCGTTGCCGTTTGCGATCATCATTCTGCTGGCCGCCGTGGGCATGTGGCGGGCGCTGGTGATCGAGGGGCACCGGGAAACCAGTTTGCAGGCGCACATGGCCCACAGCCGGCATATGACCGGCAGCCAGTGGCGCCATCGCCTCACCGCCATGATCCGTTACCCTTCCCGCGAGGAGGTGGAATCCTTTATTCGTGAAACGGCCATGTCCAGCATGAACAAGGTAGTGGAAGAGCTACGCAAGGCGGGCTGGGATGCCACGGTGAATTTCGACGAGCAGTTTATCCGTGCTGAGCTGGTGGTGAACCGTGATGAGCATGTGGGCTTTATTTATGACATCCGCCTGATTACCACGCCGGTGCCGGAATATGCCTACAGCAGCCGCGAGGCCAAGGTGAGCGATGCCCATGAGTATTGCCGCGCCGAGGTGTTCCTGCGCCGTGGTGGCCGTTCCTACGATGTGTTCGGTTACGATGAGGTGGATATCATCCGTGACATGCTCGACCAGTTTGAAAACTACCTGCACTTCCTGAATGTGGCCCCGGGCAAGCTGCCCTGGGAAATGGCGGAGCACGATGATCTGCTGCGCGATCAGCCCGGTGACGACAGTGAAGGCAATGACGGAGAAGACGATGGCAGCGTGAAGCCGGTGTAATGATTCACTAACCGAAACGCTGTTATCGGCTGGACGCCCCACATGTTGGGGCGTCTTTCGTTTCAGGGCGAAGTCGGATTACGCCTTTAGGCTCTCTGTGCCCTTGGGTAAATCTGATCCACAAAACCAGACGACTCTCTGTTTCGTAGGTTGAATTAGCCTGAAAGGCGTAATCCAACATTTAGGGTCGTCAAAACTCGAAGGGTGAGAGTTCAGCGTTTGCGCGCCAGTTTATCCAGGCTCATCAGGGTATCCAGATAGTTCACCAAGTGTTCCAGATACACAGGCGACAGCTCGCGCAGGGTTTCGATGGAGCGGGCCACCAGCCGGTGCGAATTGAGCGGGCCGGCGTCGCTGGGGGTCTGGGTGATGGCATCGTCGATGCGCTGGCGTGCCCGGTGTGCCTGGCGCTGGTGGCGGAGCTGGCGCAGGGCGCTCAGCTCCCGTTGCCTGGGCGGCGGGGGTGGGGCGCTGGCGCCATTATCTGCCAGTACCCGGGTTTCCTGTTGTTTCAGCAAGCCTGCCAGGGTGTTGCCCTCTTCCGGGCTGTCATCCGCTGGTGGGTTGCTATAAGCCTGCTGTAAGGGCGCAAACGGTGACGCTTGTGCCGGCTGGCGCCGCCGTAGCAGAGAACGGAACTGGCCGGGATTGTCGGTGGGTTCCCCGGCGCGTTGCAGGGTCTCTCTTGCCTGATGCAGCGCCTCTTCGTACTCGGCCAGTTGGGCGGCCAGTTTGCCCTGTGTGCCGATGGGGGGCTCGGGCAGGGCAGCCAGCCGCTGGGCCAGGCTGTCCAGGTAATGGAACTGCACCGGCTCGAAATGTTCCGCGCCCTGTTCACGCAGGGCGGTTAGCCGATCCAGCAGGGCGCCGAGTGTGGGCGAGGGCGCGACGTGATCAGGGTGCATCGGCTTCCTCGCTCTGCCTTGGCACCGTGGTCAGCTCCACCCGGCGGTTACGGGCACGGCTGTCGGCGTCGTCATTGGGGGCCACCGGCTGGTTGTCGCCGAAGGCGGCGGCGAAAACCTGGTCGGCCGGCATGCCCTGTTCGATCAGGGTGCGGGTGACAGTAAGTGCTCGCTGGGCGGACAAACCCCAGTTATCCGCGTAACGGCCGTTGCCCCGGTTGATGGGCAGGTCGTCGGTGAAGCCGCTGACCATGAGCATGTCGTCATGCTGGCTGAGGAATACCTGTAGCGGTTTGACCAGATCGCTGAGCAGGGCTTCGCCTTCCGGTTGCAGCTGGTCGGAGTTGAGCTGGAACAGCACGCTGCCGCTGATGCCGATGCGGCCGTTGTGAAAGGTCACCCGGCCGCTGGCCAACGGGTCGGCCAGTGCTTCTTCCAGTGCCATGCGGCGCTGTTCTTCGGCGAGGCGTTTGGCTTTTTCCTGCTCCAGGGACTGGCTCAATTCCAGCTGGATGCCGATCACCCACACCAGCAGCAGCACCAGAATGCCTACCAGAGCAGCCATCAGGTCCGAGAAGATGGCCCAGACCGGCGAGGCCTGGGCATCGCTGTCGTGTAATTCGTCCATCAATTGACCTCGGAAGCCGGGCGCTGGCCATCCTGCGCAGGCGCCTCGCTATGGCGCAGGCTGGCCAGGGCGTCGATCACGTCTTTCTGGGAAGCCATGCTCAGCTCGATCACCTCGCGGGCCTGCTCCACGTAGTAGCCCAGTTGCTCGTCGGCGCGGGCGGACGATTTCTCCAGCGACGTTTCCACCTGCTGCAGGTTGTCCAGCAGGGTGTCGTTGGCGCGGCTGAACACCTGCACGGCAGCGGCAAAGGCGTCGCTGAGGCTGGCCACTTCGGCGGCGCTGCCGGTGACGTCGCCGGCCACCTGATTCAGGCGGCTGGCCTGGTCGCTGACCTGCTGCGAGAAGGTGTCGCTGACCTGGCTGAGTGTCTCGCCGGAGGTACGGATCAGGGTGTCGATGGCGTCGCGTTGGGCATCGGCGGCGGCTTGCTGGCCAGTGAGCAGGGTGTCCAGCTCGGCCATGATGCGGCGGCGCTCTTCCAGCAGTTCGTTGTCCCGCTCGCTGCTATGGGTCATTTCCTCGCGCAGGCGGCTGATCACTTCCGCGGCTGCTTTGGGGGTTTCCGAAGCGGTTTCGATAAGGCGAGTCATGGGGGCTTCCAGGGCGCTGCCCAGGCGGCCCAGATGCTCGGTGACGGTGGCCTCCAGCCCGGCCAGGCGTTCGCTGGCGGCGTCGCCGCGGGCCGCTTCCTGGTCGCGCAGGGCATTCAACTGTTCGCCCAGCTGGGTGAGCAGGCTGTCCATGCCGGTTTGCTGGCCGCTGAGCAGCCCGGCGGCGCTGTCGCGGAATTCGCTGTTGTGTTCGTGCAGGGCGCTACGGATTTCGCTGACCAGCGTGGCCACGGTGCGTTGCTGTTCGCCGAGGCCGGTTTGCCAGTGCTGGGCGGCCTGTTCGGTGCTGGCCTGGAATTGCCCGGCGATGGCGGCAAACTGCTTCTCGCTGTGTTCGGCCACGGCCTGTTGGCTGCTCTGTAGTTGTTCAAGCAGGTCCGCGCCGCTGGCCCGGTGGGCTTCCAGTCCGGCGTTCCAGTCTTGTAGTGCCTGACGGGTGGCGGTCTGAAATTCACCGGTGATGCTGGCCAGTTGTTGCTCGCTGGCGTTGCCCAGTTGTTGCTGGGTATCGCGGACCTGTTGCAGCAGGGTGTTGCTGTTGTGCTGGAACTGGTCGTGGTGGGCGGCCAGGGAGGTGCTGATGTCGTTGACCAGCCGGGCGCTGGTTTGCTGGTGCTCGGCAAGGCCGGCGCGCCATTGTTCGGCGGCGTGTTCGGTGGTGTCGCGGAAGCGCTCGGTGAGGGTGCCGAGCTGCTGTTCGGTGATGGCGTTGAGCTTTTCGTGGGTGCCCTGAACCTGCTCGCTGAGGCTGGCCAGTGACTGGGCCATGATCGGCTGCACACTTTCCGCCGCCAGGCGGCTGCTGTCGGCCAGAGTGTCACGCAGGGAGTCGCCCACGGAGCGGGCCAGGCCCTGGTATTGCTCGTGAAGTCCGTTGTGGAAGGCTTGCTGATTGCCGGTGAGCTGCTCGCCCATTTGCTCCATGCGCCCGGTGAGGGTCTGCAGGGCGGTGACCAGTTCCGGGAATACCTGGGACTGGCTTTGCAGGGCGGCGTAGGCGGTTTCACGCTGGTGGTTCAGGGAGAAGCGATACAGCTGGCCATCCACGGCGTCATCCAGCTGGCGGGATACGTCCATGCGGTCGCGGCGACACAGGGTGGCGGTGAGACCCAGCATGGCGGAGGCCGCTACCCCGGCAATGGAGGTGCCAAAGGCCAGGCTCAGGCCGGCGATGGGGGCGGACAGGGCGCTGCGGATGGCGGTCAGTTCGCTGCTGCCGTCCAGGGCGGTGGCGGCGCCTTTCAGGGTCACGATCATGCCCACGAAGGTGCCGAGCAGGCCGAGCATCACCAGCAGGCCGGTGAGGTAAGGGGTTAACACCGGGCCGGGCAGGGCGGCGGGCTGGCCGTCGACGCGGCGTTGCACGGCATGGCGCAACGTGCCGGGCAGGTCGGTGAGCCAGCGGGTCAGCGATTCCCGGCCGGCATCGGGCTCGGGGAGCTGCTGCAGTTGTTGATCCAGCCGGGCGGTGTCGCGGCGGTAGCGCAGCAGTTCCACAAAGCCGAGCCCGTAGACGGCGGCGATCAGCAGGGTAACGGTGAGGGCCACCGGATTGCGCAAAAAGGTGGCGCCAATCCAGATAACGGCCACGGCGCCAAGAGCAAAGGGCAGAGCAAATAAAAAACGTCTCATGGGGTGGTGCTTTCCTTGTGATCAATGTCGGCGAACGTGGAGCCGGTGGTTGCGTCGCAGGACGCGGCGGTGGCTGCGCCCAGCAGGCCCAGAATGGGCTCCTGACGGGCGTCCAGTTCAGCCAGCAACAGCATTTGAATTTCCTGACAGAACTGCGCTAGCCAGCCGTTGGCGGCCATCCAGTCCTGCGGTGGTGTGTGTTGGCCCTGCTGCCAGAGCGTGCGGTAACGCTTTTCCAGAAAGGCGGGCAGGGCGGTAAAGCAGCGGCGTACGTAGGCCGAGAGGCTGTGCTCGAACACCGCATCCAGCTCGGCCAGCCGGGCCAGCTCGGCACTGTGTGCGGTGAGCTGGCGGCGGGCGCGCAGGCGCAGGTTGGTCAGGGCGGCGATCATTTGCCGCTGGTGGGCCTGGTGGAAGCGTTCGTAGGGGCCAAAGCTGGGGCGCTTGTCTGACGGGGTGTTGCGGTTCACTGCGGGCAGGCTGATCACCGAGGCGGCCTGTTTGCCAGCGAAGCTGTAACTCAGGTTCTCCAGCAGGGTGTTACGGGTTTTCAGCAGGTCGGCCTGCAGGCTGGCGGTGATATCGTCCTGGGCGGTGAAGGGGCCGCTGGGGCGGTGCTGGGTGGCGGCATCCAGGGCAATGGTGTCGGACAGGTCAAACAGGCGGCCCAGCCGTTCGGCAAAACAGGGATGGGAGGACGCGGCGGCTTTCGGGTCCAGGCTGGCGAGCAGCTGAACCAGCCGGCTGCCGGCGGGGCCGGTTTGCGCGGGTGTTTGCGTCCTATGCATACTGTTGTCCATGGCGACTGCAGGTACTGTGAAAACGGGCTTGTCGGTGGCCGCAGCAAGGCGCTGCCTGTGCCGATTGAAATGGATCGACGGGCCAGCCGCCCATTCTAATCGGGAAAGGCCGGTGATGATAATGCGCTGGTCGGTTGAGGGACGGGTTGCGAAATCCGTCGTAGACTGGGGGCTGGGCGGAGAGGGGTGATGAGCGCCTCTGCCAAAACCGATGAATCGACAAGCAAAGGAATGCGATGTGAGGGCAATGACGACGGCGATGCCTGCCCTGCTGCTGGCAGCGGGACTACTCAGCGGCTGCGAGCAGGAGAAGGTGGTAGGCGGTGACCGTGACCGTTTCGGCTGCCTGCCTTCTGCGGGTTATCAATGGTGCCCGGCCACCGGAGCCTGCGAGCGCCCATGGGAACTGGCTGAGGCGCACGGCTTCGACAGTACCCAGGCCGGGTTCGAGGCGTTTTGTACCGATTAGCCAACAGAGCCATAAAACGCAGAATGCCATGAGTGAGTTAAGCACAGTCCGTTTGCTGGCAGACTATAACCAATGGGTGAACGGGCGCCTTTTTGAGGTCACCGCTACCCTGCCTGAGGCCGTGCGCCGGGAAGACCGGGGCGCTTTTTTCGGTTCCATCGAGAATACGCTGAACCATTTGCTGGTGGCGGACACGCTGTGGCTGAAGCGGTTTGCGGTGCACCCGGCGTGTATCGACAGCCTTGCGCCCATCACCATGTTGCCCACGCCGCCGACGCTGGATGCCCCGGTACGGGACACCTTTGCCGAGCTGCATTTACACCGGCTATGGCTGGATCAGCAAATAGTGGATTGGTGTGGCGATTTGGGTGACGGCGATCTGGATTACGTGCTGTCTTATCGTAACAGCAAGGGCGTTGCGTCGCGGCGGCGGTTTGGCAGCTTGCTGACGCATTTTTTCAATCATCAGACCCATCACCGCGGGCAGGTAACCACGTTGCTGTCGCAAGCGGGTGTGGATGTTGGCGTGACGGACTTGCTGGTGCGTATTGCTGATGAATTGCAGTGAACAAAAAAGATGACGACGCTAACCGGTAGCGGGTTGCTACAGGTCAGCATCAGATTTGCGATTCAATGGGCAGCCACGACAGCATCCACACCTTGATGCGTTGCCAGCGGGACGTCTCCGGGTCGTGGTCCAGGGTCAGTGGGGTGTGGTCGTCTGCATCTCTCGCCTGCCATTGCAGCTCTCCCTCGTCATCAAGGCTGACATGCCAGGCGGAATCGTCACTGACCCAGCTGGCAAACAGTTGGCTGAGTTGTTGATTCAGTGATTCGCTTTCAATCAGCAAACCGATTTCCGTGTTTTGCACAATCGAGCGGCCGTCCAGGTTCACGGAGCCGATGAAGGTGCGGTCGTCATCAATGACAAAGGTTTTGGCATGCAGGCTGGCGCGGGATTTTCCCTTGAACCAGTGAATGCGTTCCTGTTGCCCGGCTTCGGCGCGAAGCTCCCACAGGGTGATGCCATTTTCCAGTAGCGGTTTGCGGTAATTCACATAGCCACTGTGCACGATAGCCACGTCGGTGGTGCTGAGTGAGTTGGTAAGAATATCCACCTTGACTCCCCGTTCGGACAACGATGAAAACAGTGTCACTCCGGCATCGCCGGGTACAAAATACGCGGAGCTGATTTGCAACCGTTGCCGGGCGCTTTCGAGAATGGTCTTGAGGGAGGCGCCCAGATAATCATCGCGGCTCAGTGTGTCGCGGGCGGTGGCTTTTTCCGGTGGGTCGGCATACAGGGTGGCCTGCCCCCAGTCCAGCGGCACTTTCCCTTCCACAAGGCGGCGACCCAGGCTGGAACCGGAGAGCGCATTGGCAAACTCGCTGTTCTTTTGTTCATCCAGAAAACGGAGCAGCGTGCGTTGCAGGGTAGGCAGGTCCATGTCTGCATCGTCGGCATCAAGAACCCGATTGATCGGCACCGAGGCGGGAGTGTTCCAGTAACGGTCAAAACTGGCTACGCCGTCAGGGACAATCTTGCCCACGGCCATCACATCCACATCCTGAAAATCCACATTGGTATTGGAAAAATACTCGTCGCCAAGATTGCGCCCGCCAGTGATCATGACGCTGCTGTCCGCCACCATCAGTTTGTTATGCATGCGGTGGTTGGTGCGCCCGAAATGTGAGGCCATTTGCAACGCCCGGGTAATGCCGCTGCGGGCCGCTACCGGGTTGAAGATACGAATATGAATGTTGGGGTGTTGTTCGAGGGTGGCAACGAGTGGCTCTGCCACACGGGTGCCCAGATCGTCGACCAGGAGACGCACCCGCACGCCCCGGTCTGCCGCTTCCAGCAATTTTGCGACAATGATTCGCGACGAGGTGTCATCGGAAACAATATAGTACTGCAGGTCCAGCGAGGACCGGGCCACTTCAATCAGGGCAACGCGTGCCACAAAGGCGGACAGCCCTTCGTGTAACAGATAAAACCCGGATTGATTTTCCTTCGCCGGATTGTCATGACGTTGTTCCAGGCTTTTGGCAATAGGGCCCTCAGCCGGGCTCGGCAGGGCGCGACTGGCGGGGTGGCTGCCAGGGGGGGAGTCAGGGTGTGCCTGGCAGGCCGTGGATAGCAGAGCAATCACTATCAGCCCGATCAGCGGCGGCATGTGAGGCATGGTGGGTCATCGCAGCAAGTCTGGGATCATCAAAGCGCAACAACACACTAATTTCAAACTGAGTGCGGGCAATGCTGTGCGATATGCGCACGGCGGTGTTGGCAGTTCAACGGTCTGGGTGCCGGCACGGGACGACAATGGCGGGGGAGACTACCCGGGGAGCAGAGGAGACCGCCTGGTATATTCAGGCGGGGTCCAGCTGGCGTTGATCAGTCTTCTTTTTCGTCCATGTTTTTAGCTGCGGTGCGCGCATCTTCCAGTGCCGCAAACTGTTCGGAGATCAGCGCGCCCACTTCCTGATTCACCTTGCGAATGGTGTCGTACACCAGGCCGATGGTTTTGCGCTGTTTTTCTTTCAAGGCTGGCGCCTTGTCTTCAAAGAGGCCCAGCTTCTCCAGCGCGTCAAACGGTAGCCCGGCAATATGCTGGTGCACGTCTTCCACGGTGGTGGCGCCATCTTCAATGGCTTCCTGAATCATGTCCTTGAGCAGCTCTGCTCGTTCTGCTGTTTTTTTCATTGTTGGCCTGCGTGGTCAATCGGGTAAGGGACTGTTCCGCAATGTAGCGAAAACCGTTAATAAGGACCATAACCATTATGGACCCCGGGAACACGTATTGATGCCCGATTGTCTGACCGTCTGTACCGTTGCCGGTGACAGACTTGACCCTGTTCAATAAATGGGGCCACTCTGAAACCGGGTTCACCTGTGAATCCCTGATCGAACAAGGAGTTGCGATTATGGAAACCGGTAAACAAATGATTGCCGATATCAAAGGCAAGCTGGATGAACTGGAAGCCGAGCTGGATCAACTGGAAAAGCAGGGGGGCGGAGACCGCAGCACCGAAGCGGAGCGACATCAGCTGGCTTTGCAGGATGTGCTCACAGAATTGCAGCAACGCATTGACGAATACCATGAACTGACCGGTGCAGACAGCGTGGATGGCCAGGCTAACTGGCAACAGCTGGACAAGGACCTGAAGGAACTGGACAGCGATCTTTACGGCGCCAACTGATTCGATGACCGCCTGTTAGCCCTCGGGGTCCGGGGGCTTTTTCGGTATGCTTCTGTCTGGTTTTTCCAGGGACGGGAGTCACTCTATGGCCATTGGGCCGCTCAGCTGGCCGCTGCTACTGCAATCGGCGCGTCGGCATTTTTCCCTTTTCTTCATGCTTTTCTTCTTTCTCGGCGTGCCGTTTGCGGCGGTTGGCGTCGGCCTGCTCTGGTTTGAAGGTGGCGATGATTGGGGGGCGGCGTTTGGCGGGGCCTTCTTTGCGCTGGTCGGCATTGGGGTCATGATCATGGCGTTGGTGACCAGTGCAGGCAGCATTGGCTATTACTACGAGCGGGCCTTGCTCAGAGAACACGGCACCAATGTGGATGGGGTGGTGTTGTCAGTGACGCAATACAATGAACCCGAGGACGGAGAGGAAACGCTGTGGTTGCTGCGTTTCCGTTATAGCTACCATGGGGAGCCTCATGAAGGGGAGGTGGTTCTGCCGGATGAGGAATGGGTGAGCCGGCTGGGCGAGAATGACTGGGCGCCGTTACGGGCACTCAAGCCACGCCCGGCGTATGCAGAACCCCGCTGGCGAAAATGGAAAAATCAGCTGCAGCGCGAAGGCCGCTGGTAGGCCGGACCGGGAACCCCGGTCCGGCGTATAGCTGGGGCTACAGAAGCTGGCCGAGCCCAAGGACCGCGGCAAAACCAACACTATAGGCCACCAACAGATAGCCGAAATATCGCAGGTAGCTGCCGAATGTCAGCGCTTCGATCTTGCTCATGGCGATCACGCCGGCGGCGGAGCCGATGACAAGAAGTGCGCCACCCACCCCGACCGAATAGGTCAGCGACAGCCACTGGGCCAGGTTCATTTCGATGCCGGAATTGAGCAGGGCGGCGGTGAGCGGCACGTTATCAAACAGGGCCGACGCCAGGCCCACCAGGAAGTTGGCGGCCACCGGTGGCATCACGTCATACAGTGCCGGGAAGTAGGCCAGCATTCCCAGCTCCTTGAGCATGCCGACCAGCAGCAATACGCCCAGGAAAAACAGCAGGGTGTCGAACTCGATCTTGCGAATGTATTCCAGCACCGGTTCGTCCTTGTTCAGGAACTGCACCACCATGAACATCAGTGACAGGCCGAACAGGAAGCACAACACCGGCGGAATGCCGAACGCCACGTTGGCGGCGATGGTGCCGACAATGGTGGCGAAGAACAGCAGGGCAATGACCTTGTCGCCGCGCTCAATGGCGCTGCTTTTTTTCTGGATATGCACCTCGCCACTGAGTCCCAGAGAGAGCATCAAGGCGAGCACGGCCACGGCGCCGGCGGCGGGCAGGCTGAGCAGCAGCAGGTCCGGAATTTCCACTTTGCCGGCCAGGAAGATCATCAGCGTGGTGACGTCGCCGGTGATCAGGGCAGTGCCGCCGGCATTCACCGAGAACACCACCAGCACCACGTAGCGCATCAACTTTTTGGCCGGCAGGTTCAGGTTCATCAGCACGGCGATACAGACCAGGGTGGCGGTGATGTTGTCGGCCATGGAAGAGAACAGAAAGGCAAACAGGCCGGTGAGCAGCATCAGCTTGCGTTCGCTGATGTGCTCGGGCAGCAGCTTGTTGACCAGGCTATCAATAATGCCTTTGCTGGACAGGTAGGCCACAAAAGTCATGGCGGCCATCAGGAACAGCCACAGGGTGGCAATATCCAGCAGGTTTTCATTCAGGCTTTCCATCAGCGCGTCGTGGCTGAGGTGGGCCGGTGGGGCAATAAAGAACAAAAGCCAGGCGAATGACCCGAAAAACAGGGTGGTTTTCGCTTTATCAATATGAACGATGTCTTCGACGACGATGGACAAAAAGCCCAGCGCCACCAGGATCAGCAAAACGGTAGTCATAACGGGCGACTCGCACTATGGGCAGAGAGTGAAGAGTGGAGGGCGGCGCTATTCTAGGCGTTTTGTGAACAGTGTTCACCGGAAACGGCCTGTTTATCCCGAAGAATCCGACCAATTACGGTGAAAAAAACGCAGGGAATGTGCAAATTTTGCACGCACCCCTTTAAAAAGATGAGAATAATTCGCATTATGTGCGCCCAGACTGTTTCCGCGCCGGCTCTGATCTGCGCGTTTGCTTGTGATGTTTGATCTGATCGAGGAATTTTCATGCTGACCCGCCTGTCCACCGGAGGCCTGTTGCTGGCCTCCCTGTTTCTGTCTGCCTGTAGTGACGAACCGCAATCCACGGATGCAGATGTGGCCCCGGCTTATGATGATGCCCTTGGCAGGCAGGTGGTTAGCCACTATGGCGATGTGGCCTTGGCGACGTATAGCGATGCGTTGGCCGGTGCCCGCGAGTTGAAAACGCAGATCGGCACGCTACTGGCCGCGCCCACCGAGGCCAACCTGGCCGCCGCCCGCGATGCCTGGCGTGCCGCGCGGGTGCCCTACATGCAGACTGAAGTATTCCGCTTCGGCAATGCCGTGGTGGATGAATGGGAAGGGCAGGTGAATGCCTGGCCGCTGGATGAGGGCCTGATCGATTATGTGAACGAGGACTATCAGGCGGTGATGGGCAACCCCGGTGCCCGCGCCAATATTATTGCCAGCGAGTCATTGAAAATCGGTGAACAGACCCTGGACCTGACCGACCTGAACGCGGAACTGTTGGCCAGCCTCAACGAACTGGGCGGTTCCGAGGTGAACGTGGCTACCGGTTACCACGCCATTGAATTCTTGCTGTGGGGTCAGGACCTGAACGGCACTGACGCCGGTGCCGGCCAGCGCCCGGCAACGGATTTCGCCACCGGCCCGGACGCAACGGGTGGTCATAACGAGCGCCGGCGCGAATACCTGTCGGTAGTGACCGATCTGCTTATCGACGATCTGGAAGTGATGGTGGATGAATGGCGACCGGGTGAAGAAAATTACCGGGCCGAACTGGAAGCGGACAGCGTGGAAAACGGCCTGCGCAAGATGCTGTTCGGCATGGGCAGCCTGTCGTTGGGCGAGCTGGCCGGCGAGCGCATGAAAGTGGCGCTGGCGGCGCACTCCCCGGAAGACGAGCACGACTGCTTTAGTGATAACACCCATGCGTCGCACTTCTATAACGGCAAGGGCATTCGCAATGTGTATCTGGGCGAGTATCAGCGGAGCAACGGGGAAACCCTGACTGGCCCCTCGCTGAGCGACCTGGTGGCGGCGAACCAGCCGGCGGCGGACAGCCAGCTGAAAACCGACCTGAACGCCAGCGAGGCGGCGCTGCAGGTGCTGGTAGATAGCGCCAACAACGGCACCCATTTCGATCAGCTGATTGCCCCGGGCAATGCCCAGGGTGCCGACACGGTGAATGCCGCCATTGATGCCCTGGTCGTGCAGACCACCAGCATCGAGAAAGCGGCGCGGGTGTTGAACATCCAGGCCCTGAACCCGGATACCGCCAATCACAGTTTCTGACGCCAGAACCGGAAAGACGCGCATGCACACGGGGCGGCGGCCCCCTTAGGACTGCAGGCGCGCTTCTCTAGCCAGCTGTCCGCCAGCCATCAAGAAAGAAGGAAGACTGCCCCTTGCGATATCTCCCGTTGACCCTTGCCGCCCTGCTGGCGGCCTGTGATGCCGGCCCCTCGTTTACCGAAGCCGAACCTGGCGAGGTGTTGTCTGCGGGTGAAGCCACGGTGACCAAGACGGACCAGAACGCCTTCTCTCTGCCGTTGGCCAATTTGTCGCCGTCGCGGCGGCTGGATTTCAGCGTGGGCAACAGCTTTTTCCGCAACCCCTGGGTAATCGCGCCGGCCTCCACCGATGCCCGTGACGGGCTGGGGCCGCTGTTCAACACCAACGCGTGCCAGAACTGTCATATCAAGGATGGTCGCGGGCACCCGCCCGCACCTGATGCCAGGCAGGCGGTGTCCATGCTGGTGCGCTTGTCGGTGCCGGCGGGGACCGACGATGACCTGACCCGGAGCGGCTTGATGCCCGAGCCAACCTACGGCGGGCAGTTTCAGGATGCGGCCATTCCGGGTGTTGAACCGGAGGGGCGGGTACGGGTCGATTACCGCACCCGGATCGTCACGTTTGAGGACGGTTATCAGGTGGCTCTGCGCGTCCCCCGCCTGAGCTTCAGCAACCTGGCGTATGGCGAGATGCACCCGGCGACGCTGTTTTCCGCGCGCATTGCACCGCCGGTGATTGGGTTGGGGCTGCTGGAAGCGATTCCGGAAGCGGACCTGCTGGCCCATGCCGACCCGGAGGATGAGGACGGTGATGGCATCAGTGGCCGGGCCAACCGGGTCTGGGATCGCAGCAACAACACCACCGCCATGGGGCGTTTCGGCTGGAAAGCCGGCCAGCCCAGTTTGCGCCAGCAGAATGCGGAAGCTTTCGCCAATGACATGGGGCTGACCAGCCATCTGGTGCCAACGGATTCCTGTTCCGCTGCCCAGCCCGATTGCCTGGCCATGCCCAATGGCGGCGAGGTGGAAGTGAGCGACTCGATTCTCGACAACGTCACTTTCTATACCCGCAATCTGGCGGTTCCCGCCCGCCGGGATGTGGATGATGCGCAGGTGCTGGCGGGCAAGAGCCTGTTCTTCCAGGCTAACTGCCAGGGCTGCCATGTGCCGGTGTTCACCACCGGTGCCGACGCCGCCGAACCGGAGCTGGCTAACCAGACCATCCGGCCCTATACCGACATGTTGCTGCATGACATGGGGCCGGGGCTGGCCGACGGTCGCCCGGAGTTCCTGGCCAATGGTCAGGAATGGCGTACGCCGCCGCTCTGGGGCATCGGCCTCACCGAGGCGGTGAATGGCCACACCCAGTTCCTGCACGATGGCCGTGCCCGCAACCTGATGGAAGCGATTCTCTGGCACGGCGGCGAAGCGGCCGGGTCGCGGGACGCGGTACTGGCGTTTGACGCCGAGCAACGGGCGGCGCTGTTGGCGTTTCTGAACTCTTTGTGATTTTTTTCTGTAACGGTTTTAAGGTTGAGGATGGATCATGCGTGCTTTGATTGTGCTGGTGTCAGTTTCCTTGTCGGTGCTGCTGACGGCGTGCAGTAACCCGCGTCAGGAAGTCACCGTGCAGCTGGCCAACGATGTGCTACTGCCGGCCCATCAGCAGTGGCGCGACAGCAATGCTGCCCTGGTAGACGCGGTGGAGGCGTACTGCACAGCTCCACAGGCATCTGTGGATGATCTGGAAACCGCGTTTTATCAGGCCCAGTCCCGGTGGTCGCACCTGCAACCGTTAATGGTCGGGCCGTTATCCGAAGGCAACCGCAGCTGGCAGGTTCAGTTCTGGCCGGACAAACGCAACATGGTGGTTCGCCAGACGGAATCGTTGCTGGACGAGACGGATTCGTTGACCGGTGAGCAGCTGGAGAAGGCCAGCGTGGTGGTGCAGGGGCTGACGGCGTTTGAGTATGTGCTGTTTGATCAATCGGTCGCCCTGGCGGAGAAGCATGACCGCTACTGCCCGCTGCTCACCGGCATTGCCCGCCACCAGCTGACGCTGTCCGAGTCGGTGCTGGCGCTGTGGAATGAGCCGGGCGGCATGCTGGCGCAGTTGCGCGACTTCCCCAATGAGCGTTACGCCACGGCGGATGAAGGCCTGGCGGCAATTCTGCGCACGCAGATCACCGGGGTGGATGTGCTGAAGAAAAAACTGGGCACCCCCATGGGGCGGCTGAATCAGGGCGTGGCGCAGCCTTACCAGGCGGAAGCGTGGCGTAGCCGGCAGTCCATTGAAAACCTGCAGGCGTCGTTGCAGGGCGCGCAGGCGGTATGGGAGCGGGTGCGTTCGCTGGTGAGCGATGCGGCCCTGGTGAAAGACATCGACCAGGCCTATGCGGATGTGGCCAACCAGCTTGCGGCTTTGCCAGCGCCGTTGATGGAGCTGGTGCAGGCGCCGCAACACAGCGAGACGCTGACGACGCTCTATGCCGCGCTGGATAATCTGGAAAACCGTCAGCAGACGGAGTTGGCTCGCAATCTCAATATCCAGATCGGTTTTAACGCCAACGATGGGGATTAGGGTCAGTTGCGAGTTGCGAGTTGCGAGTTGCGAGTTGCGAGTTAAAAGCTAAAAGCTAAAAGTTAAAAAAGCGCGGGAGGGTGTGTCGATAATTCAACGTCGTGCCCGCGCTTCATTGCGATGCCATAGCGGGCTTGCGGAGAGCGTTATGTCACTAACACGACGGAAGTTGCTGGGGGCTGGTGCGGCGATGGCCGGCCTGGCCGCGTTGGGTGGCTGGTCACTGTGGACCGGCACGGCGGGTGAATCACCCCTGCTGCTTTCTGCGCGCAACGATGACGACGGTCAGCACTATGCCGTGGGTTACTACCTGAGCGGCAAACGGGCGTTTGCCACGCCGGTGCCCGAGCGCTGCCACGCGGTGGCCCGCCATCCGTTTCTGCCGGTGGCGTTGTATGTGGGGCGCCGCCCGGCCCGGGAAAGTTACTTGATTGACCTGCGCGATGGCCGACTGCTGCAAACCCTGCACAGTCAGCCGGATCGGCACTTCTATGGCCATGCTGTATTCCATGCCCGCGGCGAGTGGCTATACACCACCGAAAACGATACCCGCGAACCAGGGCGCGGTGTGCTGGGGCGGTACCGGTTGGATCGGGCTGCTTTGCAGCTAGTCCATGACGGCGAAGCGACCACCCACGGTGTCGGTCCCCACGAGCTGGCCTGGATGCCGGACGGCGAATCCCTGGTGATCGGTAATGGGGGAATTCGTACCGAAGGCGGCAGCCGTGAGGAAATGAACCTGGACGCCATGGCGCCCAGCCTGGTGATCATGAGCCGCCATGGCGAATTGATCAGCAAGGAAACTTTGGCCGACGCTCAAAGCAGCATCCGCCACCTGGATGTGGCTGCCGATGGCACCGTGATTACCGGCCAGCAGTACCATGGCCCGGCCTACAACAGTGTGCCGTTACTGGCGATCAAGCGGCCCGGGGAAGCCTATCAACCGTTCCCGGTCAGCCGGGCACAACTGGCGATGATGGATCAATACACGGCCAGCATTGCCATTCACAGCGAGCAGCGGCAAGTGGCCATGACCGCGCCACGGGGAAACCGTTTCTTTATCTGGGATCTGGATAGCGGCGATACGCTGCTGGATGCGCCCATGTCCGACTGTGCCGGTGTTGGCGCGGTGCCGGGTGGTTTTGCGGTGACCTCGGGGCAGGGCAAATGCCGCTACTACGATAGCCGCACCGCAGAGGTACAAAGCCAGTGGCTGGAACTGCCGGGGGGGTGGTGGGATAACCACCTGTGGCTGAGTTAAGGCGTGCATCCTGCCGCTTAACCAACGTTGTTTGCATCGCGGTGGGACCACCGTTCTCACCAGTCAGGGGACGTCGGCTTTTCGGTAGGAGTGCCTCTTGAGGCGCGAACCTCAGAGCGGGAAACCGGCAATGCGTTTAAGCCCGGCAAGCCGGGCTTAAACGTGACAGCTTTTGGCGATATGCGGATGTCAGTCGTGCCAGTTGGACACCTTGCCGGAGCACACCCAGTCCTTGGAGCCTTTTACCACACCAATGGAGTTGTAGCTGTAGCGGCCATTGGCATTGTGGGTAGACCAGCTTTTAGTGTTGCCCGCGCCGATGCCGGAAGCGCCGCAATCCTCGGAACCGTTCTTGCGCTCGTTACAGAAGCGGGCATAGATGCGGTGGCTGCAGGTGTTGCGGTAGGTAATGATGAAGTTGTCCTTGCTGTATTCACTCCATTTGGTTTTGTGCACCACCATGCAGGGGCCACCGCTACTGTTGCGGGCATCCCAGCAGGTGTCGTCGTCGACGCTGGAATAATAATCAGCGGCAGCAAACTGTGAGGCGAATAGTGCGGCAATGCCAATGGTCCATTTCATGGTCGTTCCCCTTGTTCCCTTCATTGATGACCTTATTGGCCCGGTAAACGGGCCCGTTGCAACAATTGTAGGAAACTGGGGAAAAAACGCCTCACCCATATGGGGTATATCGGTATGGAAGCTGTTGTAAAAGTGTCAGCGTCCGGCAGGTCAGGGCGCTGTGGCCGGGATTACCCGCTGTGGTCGGTCAGGCACTGCCCGTGATCGCTTAGTAGCTCAATCACCCGGCATTCGCCCGGGTGTCCTTTCTCGCATTCGCCGATCATCCGGTCCAATTCGTTGCGCAGGGCAGTCAGTGCGCTGATGCGGTTTTGTACGGCGTCCCGGTGTCGCCGGGCGACGGCATCGGCATGCTGATGCTGTTCGCTGAGCGCCAGCAGCTCGCGGATGTTATCCAGGGTGAAGCCCAGCTCCCGGCTGTGGCGGATAAACTGCAGCCGTTCCCGGTGGCTGCGGTGATAACGGCGCTGGCCCCCTTCGCTGCGGGCGGGCTCGGGCATCAGGCCAATTTTTTCGTAATAACGGATGGTCTCCACCTTGCAGCCGGTGGCGCTGCTGAGGGTGCCGATGGAAAAGAGGGTAGACATGATGACCTCGTTATAATGGATAACCGGACTTGAACCTGTAGTCACTATAGCTTTTTTAATGGAGCCAGGGTGAAACAGAATCAAGGAGCAGGGTGATGCACGACAGGCAACGACGGGCGTTTTACGCCGCCATGGAGGCGGCACGGCGGGCTTATGCCAGCCAGGACTGGGACCGGGCGTTTGCCCAGTTGGAGCGGGCGCATATTCTGGGGCAGCGACGGGTCGGCGCGCATACCCTGAGCCACTGGTGGATGTTGAAAGTGGGCTGGCAACGCCGCGAGGCGCGGGAAATCCGCGGACAGATGCTACGCCTGTTGGCGGCGCTGGTCATGTCGCGGTTATGGGTGCCGGTCGGCAATACCGGCGGCGCCAATGTGAACCCGCTGCAGCCCATGCCGATTCCCGATGCGCTGCGCGACGTGATGGAGGAACGATGATGCATGATCACTCTTCACATGCGCCACATTCGCCGCATTCACATACCCACGGTCACGGTGATGAGGACCGGGCCATCGGAATGGCGTTCTGGCTGAATTTCACCTTCACCATCATCGAATTTGTCGGTGGGCTGATGGTGAATTCGGTGGCGATTCTGTCCGATGCGGTACACGACCTGGGCGATACCCTGGCCATCGGCATGGGTTGGGTGCTGGGCAAAGTCAGCCGCAAACAGGCGGACCAGCGCTTCAGCTATGGCTACCAGCGGTTGTCAGTGCTGGCTGCGTTGCTCAATGCGCTGGTGCTGATTGCCGGGTCGATCTTCGTGATCAGCGAAGCCATTCCCCGCCTGTGGGCACCGGAAATGCCCAATGCCACCGGCATGCTGGCGTTGGCCATTCTCGGGGTGACGGTAAACGGTATTGGTGCCTGGCGGTTACTGCGCCAGTCCTCGTTGAATGCCAGTGTGATTCGCTGGCATCTGCTGGAGGATGTGCTGGGCTGGGTGGCCGTGTTGGTGGTGTCGCTGGTGCTGATGGTCTGGGAAATCCCGATTCTCGATCCCATTCTGTCCATCGGTTTCACCCTGTTTATTCTGTTCAATGTGGCGCGCAATGTGTGGGCATCGTTGAAGGTCTTCCTGCAAGCGGTGCCTGGCGAGATAGATACCGAGGCCCTGGTTGCTGCACTGCAGGCACCGGAAGCGGTGGCTGAGGTGCACCATGTGCATGTGTGGAGCCTGGACGGTCAGCAGCATGTGTTCAGCGCCCATATCAAGTTGGGCTGCGAGCCGCCCATGGAGCAAGTGCGGGGATTGAAAGCCCGCTTCAGTGCGCTGGTGAAGGAATACGGTTTTGCCCACTCCACCATTGAATTGGAATGGCCGGAGGAGATGTGCCGTAACGCTGAGCAAGGTAATGAAGAGGGTGAATGATGGGGGTTGTGCTTGGCGGTAAGGTGGCTGGGCTGTAGGCTGCATAACGTAATGGGGGCCGGGTGATCGTCCCTTTCCTCTCTGGCCACGGCCCGCCCCTGCCATCACGATGGATACCTATGGATTTCAAACACGAAGACCTGACCGCTCTGGTCGAACGCACCATGCCGTTTGGTAAATATGCCGGGCGGGTGCTGATTGATCTCCCTGAGCCTTATCTGCTGTGGTTCACCAAAAAAGGCTTTCCGAAGGGCGAGTTGGGGCGGCTGATGGCGCTGGCCTTGATGCTGAAAATGGACGGCACGGAAAACTTGTTGGAGCCGTTGCGTAAATAGGCTGTATCCGCTGAATCAAGCAGGTATCCTGAGGTCATTGCCATGTTCAGGAGCCAGCTGTGCCGTTACTCGATGTTGTTGCCAATAATGTGTGGGCGTATTCGGTTCCCCATAGCTTCATGGGGCTACACATGGGTGCCCGCATGACCGTGATCAAATTGTCTGCTGGCGGTTTGCTGCTGCATTCCCCGGTGCCGGTGGATGAGCCTCTTGCCCAGGAGCTGGCGGCGTTGGGCGAGGTGACCCACATTGTTTGCCCCAATCTTTTTCACCATGTTTTTGCCGCTGAAGTGAAACAGCGTTACCCGCAGGCGGTGTTGCACGGGCCGGCGAAACTGGCGAGCAAGCGCAAGGATCTGTCGCTGGATGCGGTACTCTCGGAAACACCCCATCCGGACTGGGGCGATGACTTTGAGCTGGTCTTTATTGAAGGCTCAATGTTGCACGAGACGGTGTTCTACCATCAGCCCAGCAAGACTCTGATTGCGGCGGACCTGATTGAAAACTTTCATCAATGCGATCACGGTTTTACCCGCTGGTATCTGAAGCTGGGCGGTTTGTGGAAGACCCCGGGCTGGCATCCGGTGCTGCGCCTGGTTTACCTGAATCGTCGCAAGGCCCGCGCCAGCGTCACCCGCATTCTGGAGTGGCCCTTCGAAAGGCTCAGCCTGGCCCACGGTGAGGTGATCACCGACAACGCCCGCAACCAGGTCCGTCATGGGATGGAGTGGTTGTTTTAGCTACAAGCTACAAGCTACAAGCTACAAGCTACAAGCTACAAGCTACAAGCTACAAGCTACAAGCTACAAGCTACAAGCTACAAGCTACAAGCTACAAGCTACAAGCTACAAGCTACAAGCTA
>JBDWVU010000014.1:0-53376 GCA_039983755.1 Alloalcanivorax sp. | reverse complement strand
TCTTTATCGGCGTATGAATAGGTGCGAGGTGGGGCCAAATCTCCTACCGTCTGTACCTTAGGTCAGATGCCCCTTTGGTCCCTCCACCCCGGCAAGTCCTGCATGGTTGCAGGAGGAGCATTCAAACATACAAGCCCCACTTGAGGGGCGAAATCCAAACCTGAAAGACATCTGATTATCTTTGTGGCTTCTGCTCTGTGGTGAGACGAGTTTCGATCTCCCCGTCGCTGTTCGCCCCTCAAGTGGGGCTCCTACAGTAGTCTGTTGTGGCGGCGGTCAGTGCCGTTTGGCGTAGGCGTAAATCACGGCGGCCACCGGGATGCCCAGGCCTAACCAGGATACTCCGTCGTAGATGCCATCGCCGAGCAGGGCGGCCAGCAGCCCCACGATACTGGTGATACCGATGAACAGCGGAAGGGCAAAGGTTCGGCTCATCATGCACCTCCAGCGTTGCTGTTACGTCGCCGCACCCACCACAGGTACAGCCCGCTCACCAGTACCACAATGGTAAACAGGTCCAGTACAAACCAGAGAATCTTCAGCGGTAATCCGCCGTAATCCCCAAAATGCAGTGGCCCGGAAAGGGCGAGTGCCTTGTTGTACCAGGGCATCTCCCGCATGCCGGCAAACTCGCCGGTGCGTGCATCAATCAGCACCGGTGTGGTGATGTGCGAAGTCAACGGCGTGTTGCCGTGCAGGAAAATGGCGTAGTGGTAGTTGGTGGACCAGTCGCCACCGGGGAAGGCCACGAATTGCAGTGTCATGTCTGGCGCTGCTTCCACTGCCTGCTTGACGGCCTCATCCAGCGAGGCCATTTCAGCCGGGGTGGGAACGGTGTCGCCCTGGTAGCCGGCAGTCAGGTCGGCCAGTGCCTGGGTACGCCAGGTAGTGGTGATGGGGTCAGCAAGGCTGTTCACCACGCCGGTGAGACCCACCACGGAGAGCCAGGCGACGGTCACGATGCCCAGCAGGTTGTGATAGTCCAGCCACTTGATGCGTTTGGCGCGCCGGGTGCGCAAGGCGCCGAATTCCAGTTTGCGCATGAAGGGGGCATAGAGCACAACGCCGGACACAATGGCGATGATCAGCAGCAGGCCCATGGCGCCCAGAAACAGCATGCCGGGTAAGCCCAGGAACATGTCAGTGTGCAGTTGCAGCAGGAATTCCATGATGTCGAAGCCATCGTGCCCGGGTACCGGCTCGCCGCTGGTTCGATCGAAAGACGCCATGGTCATGTCGCGGCCGGGGGAATCCGGCGCGGGACCACTGGTGACGTTGATAACCGGGCGGTCGATATCGAAGCTCATGTACAGCGGCACTTCACCAGGACGGTGCTGCGCTGCCTGCTCGAGAATATCGTCCAGGCTCAGCAGCGCACCGTCAGGGTTGGCGGGTTGCCAGTGGTCACTGTGGAGGACGCTGTCGAGTTCATCATGAAAGATCAGCGGCAGTCCGGTGATGCAAAGCATCAACAGGAAGGCGGTGCTGATCAGGCTGGTCCAGGTGTGCAGGGAGGACCAGATTCGGAACGTGCTTTGTTTCATAAAAGATTGCCCCGGCACAGGCCGGGGCGTTTCCCTGGGATCAAAATTCGTAGGTGCCGGATAGCATAACGGTACGCGGAGCGCCTACGGTCAGGTAGCTGGAACCGGGGAAGCCGCCGGCGGAAGCCCAGTAGTCCGCATCTGCCACATTCTCTACCCGGGCGCGCAGGGTCAGCATCTTAGCGTCTCCGACCGGGATCAGATAGCGGGCACCGAGATCAAGACGGGTCCAGTCCGGTATTTTCTGGGTGTTGGCGGCATTCGCATACTGGGAACTGGTGTAAATCACGCGGCCGTCCAGGGACAGGCCTTCCGTACCGGGGACCGCCCAGTCCACATTCAGGTTGGCCTGGGTGTCCGGGGAGCCGATGGCGTCTTCACCATTCACGTCGGTATCCAGCAGGCTGACACCGCCGAGCACTGTCAGGCTGTCCAGTGGCTTGCCGTAGGCCATCAATTCCAGGCCGTTGTTTGTCTGGTCATCCACGATTTTGAATGTGTTGTTGCCGTCGAAACCGGTGATGGGCTTCTTGCTCTGGAACAGGGAAACGCTACCGCCCAGGGTGCCGGCATCGAACTTCATGCCCAGTTCGGTCTGTTCGGTGGTGAAGGGGGCAATGGTTTCCCCGGCGTTAGCCACCGGCTGGCTGTTGTTGTTGGCGGGAGCGTTACCGCCAGCCACCAGGCCTTCGATGTAATTGGTGTAGAGGGAGACGGAATCGGTGAGGCGGTACAGTACGCCAACGGACGGGGTCACATCGTTGTCTTCGTACTTGTTGCCTCGATCACCGGTGTTGTAGTCGTAGCTGGTGTCTTCGATTTCCTGGTAGCGGGCACCGAGTGTCACCAGCAGTTTATCGTCCAGCATGGCAAGCTGGTCAGCCAGTGCGACGCTGCGCATCTGGGTTTTGATGGTGGTTTTGGGGTCGTTGAGATCGCCACCGGCGAAACCCAACGCCGGCATGGGCGCCGTCTGGGGGTTATAGATATTGCCGGTGATGCCACCCCCAAAGATAAAGGCGTTCTTGGAGTCCAGTTCATAGCTGGCAGTGGACAGGCTCAGGGTGTGGCCTATCTCGCCGGTTGCCAGTTCCCAGCGAACCCCGGCTTCGCCAGTGATGACGGTATCTTCCCGGACGTTCTCGAAACGGCTCGCGGTGTAATCGCCAGCGGTATTGTTAACAGTGGGGTTGGCGAAGATGGCATCTTCGTCCCCCTGGCGGGCCCCGGCAGCTAGCCAGGCGGTGACGTTATCCGCAAAGTCATACTCGGCGCGCAGGGTGCCAAACAGGTCTTCAGAGTTGGAGTAAGTCCAGGGTTGGGCGATGCTTTTGTCGGCATCCGGGGTTTTCTGGATTGGCACCCCGGAGGCAAAGGTGATGCTGGGCATGGACGCGTCCATGCTGAATTTCTGAAAGCCCAGGTCGGCGGAGAGACGCAGGTTTTCTTCACGGAAATCCACACCGATATGTGACATGGATATTTTCTGGTTCTCGCCATCCACAGCGGTGTCGCCATCGCGGCGGGCGGCGTTGATACGGATGCCGGCACGGCCGTCGTCACTACGGCGTGCCAGATCCACAGCACCGTAACCCTGGCCGCCGCTCTCCACGCCGAGGGTAAACTGATTCACTGCATAATTGGGGGCGCGCTTTGGCAGTACGTTGATTGCGCCGCCCAGTCCACTGCCGCCGGGCGCGGCGCCGTTCAGGAACGCATTGGCACCGCGGAATACCTGAACGCGCTGAATGAACTCCGAAGACAGGTATTGGCGAGGGAGCAGCCCGTACAGGCCGTTGTAGCTCATGTCGTCGGAGTACACCGGCAGGCCGCGTACCAGATAGACTTGCTGGAAGTTGCCGAAGCCGCGGGCAACACGCACCGCCGGATCATTCAGCAGCACATCACCGACACTTTCTGCCTGCTGGTCTTCGATCAGCAGTTCTGTGTAGTTGGTGAAGTTGTAAGGGGTTTCCAGACTATCCTGCTTGCCAAGGATCCCCAGAGAACCGCCTTCGGCCACCTGGCCACCGGCGTACGCTTCACTAAGACCTTCCTTGGAGGCGTCGGCACTGCTTTGTACTTTTACGGTTTCAAGCACATGGCTTTGTTCCTCGGCTGCATGGGCAAAAGAGGCGGTGAAACAGGCGAGTGTCAGTGCGGTCAGGCGATAGGGAAAGGTCGACATGGCAATCCTGTAGTGACAGCGGAGGGTGCATTTGGATAACGGTGCCGCTCGGCAGTGGCGCAAAGCGTTATCCTGGGCTCTCTTGATAAAATTATGACTGCTAATAAGAACTGTTTGTATTATCTTTTCATAATAGTCTTTTTCTAATGCCTGAATAGCATTTAGCTATCACGGTTTGAATGGACGGCAGGTAAACTGTGTCGATGCCAAGCCGCTACCACCGTCTCGATCGTTTTCTCAGCCAGGTTCTGCAAGTCAGCCGCAGCGGGCTGCGACCAGTGCTGGCTGCGGGGCGGGTGCGGGTAAATGGCGTGCCGGTACGGGATCGCCAGCAGCGAATCGGCCCGTTTGATCGGGTAGAGCTGGACGGTCAACCACTGCAAAGTGAAGCGCCGCGTTACCTGATGATGAATAAGCCCGCCGGCGTGGTCAGCGCCACCAGTGACGATCAGCACACCACGGTGATGGATTTGTTGCCTGCGTCACAGCGCCAGGGTTTGCATCTGGCCGGCAGGCTGGATTTCAACAGCACCGGCTTGGTGTTGTTGACCAATGATGGCGCCTGGTCCCGGCAGCTGAGCCAGCCGCAGAGTCAGGTTCGCAAGCACTATCGGGTGACGGTGGAGCAGCCTTTGACGGAGGCGTATGTGGCCGCATTTTCCGAAGGCATGTGGTTCGGATTCGAGGGCATCCAGACACGCCCGGCGACGCTCAGGATTCGCAGTGCTTACGAGGCGGATGTCTGGCTGTGCGAAGGCCGCTATCACCAGATCAAGAGAATGTTCGGGCGTTTCGATAACAAGGTGCTGACGTTGCACCGTCTGGCTATTGGTCATCTGGTTCTGGATGAAAGCCTGGCCCCGGGGGAGAGCCGTGACCTGCTGCCTGGGGAGGTGGCCGGTATCGCGGGATTGTCCTCCCGGGGTTAGCGTCAGGCCGCCGGCGCCAGCCTCCGGCACAGTGCGACAGGTTTACGCGCGTCCGCGATAACCTTAAATCAGCGGTTTGCCTTTTTTCAGCCGGCGACGGAAGTCCCAGAGCGGCAGCAAATAAGCGGCCTGGCGAATAGGGCGAGGAAAGAGGCGGCTGATGCGGCCAGCCATCCGCACAAAGCGTTCAAATTTGCGCTGCTTGTCGTCGTTCCATTCCAGCTGCATCTGATCGCGGAGTTCTTGAGGAAGAAAGCCGGTGGTGATGAAGCGGTTGAAGCGGCCGAACAGGAACTGGCTGACCGGATTGAGAAATTTCAGGTCGGCGATGATCATCAGAAACTCCCGCACACGATCATCAATGTTCAGGTGCTTCAGGCCGTTTTGCCAGTACGCCTCAAAGCCGTCCAGGTCCTTTGGCCACATGTCCTGGCGCACCTGCAAGGTGGTGCCGAGCGGGTGAGATAACCGGTAGAACGCTTCCTGCTCCGCGTGGCTCAGCGTCCGGTTAACTTTCTGGTAGGTATCCACAAAGCCCCAATACAGGCAGGCGGCCACCCACATCTGCAATTCGGGATCGAAAGCGTTGTACTCCACCGGCGAGCTGTCGGTGGAATAGACCTGCCTGTGCGCCCCGTTAACGGCCTTGCGATAGGCCAGTTTTTCCTCGTTGGTGCCCATCATGGCCACGGCCAGATAGGTAAAGGTGGTGCGGGTGCGTTTGAACGGGCGGTGCAGAACGGAGCCACTTTTCACCCGGCTCTCGGCAACGCCATAACCGACGGCGGGGAGGGCCAGTTGCATGATGATATTGGCGCCGGCAGACAACATGACGGTGCTGTCCAGAATGCCGGGGAATGTGCGGTCCAGCTCTTTGGCGCTGAGGGGGGCCGGCCATTGGTTCTCAAGCCGGTTTTTTTTGTCGAAAGCAGAGGCTTGTGCGGTCATTGTTGTTCATCCTCGAAAGCCGGCGGCTAATAAGCCGGTCATACGCTCGTTTCAATTTATGCTAACGAGGATGTATTCATTAAACAATGAGACAAAATTAATTATTTGTATCGTTTCTCGGTATGCGTTGTGGCCCACTATAACCGCAGTGCCCGGAAGACCGCCCGTACATGACCGGCGAGTACGTGGGTGGCTGACCCTTCTTCCCCACGGTAAAGCATGGCGATCTGATAATCGCCCAGTTCAGGGAGGGCGTATTCGTCACCCAGTTGCTGCAAGGGTGGCTGGATCAGGCTGAGAGGGAAGGGACCAATGGCCAGATCTGCCTGCATGGCAGCTTCCTGGCCGGCACAATGTTCGCTGGTATAGGCGACCCGATAGCGATGCTGGCTGTGGTCCAGCGCTTCCAACGCCATTTTGCGCCAGGGGCAGCCCTGGCTGGCCAGCGCCAGGGGGAGGGGGTTCTGGCTGACCGCAATGCCACTCTGGGCGCCTGCCCACACCAGGGGCTCGCTATGCACCACTTCCCCTCGTGCTGGCCGTGCCTGCTTGCCAGTGGTCACCATAATCAGGTCCAGCTTGCCGGCGTCCAGCTGTTTGAGCATGTCGGCGCTGCGGCCGACAATCACATTGACCTGTACCGCAGGGTGGGATCGGGAAAACTGGGTCAGTACCTGGGGCAGGATGCGGGTGCCGATATCATCCGGGGTGCCCAGCCGCACGGTGCCTTCCAGCTCAGGGGCGGTGAAGTGGCTGATGGCTTCCTGGTTCAGCTTCAGTAGCCGCCGGGCGTAACCGAGCATGGCTTCCCCTTCGGCGGTCAGGCTGACTCGCCGGGCTTCGCGCAGGAATAGCCGTTGGCCGAGCTGCTCCTCCAGGCGCTTGATCTGCATGCTCAGTGCCGAGGGGGTGCGGAACACTTCGCTGGCAGCCTGGGTAAAGCTTTCGGTTTCGGCGATGGCCACGAAACTGCGCAGGATTTCCGTATCCAGCAGGGGCTGGAGAGGGGTGTTGGGTGGCATGGCTAACCTTTCAGAAAAATTGAACGATAGGTGCAGTTCTTTTCGATTTACTGATAATAAACCTGATTGCATTATGGAGGCCAATCAAAGCCCAGCCACTCCATATTGTCATCAGACAGGGAGGAGACCATGAAGCACAACGAAGCCCAGACACTTGAAGCCCCGGTACGGATTCAGTCCCGCAAACCGGACCTGCACATGCCCGCCATGCCTCCGCTGGAGATGATGGATGCCTTGGATTATCGCATTCGTTTGGCCTGGTACCGCCTGCGCAAGAACCGCGCACAGCAGCGTGCCCTGGTGACCCAGCGTCTGCAGAGACCTCTGGCCTGACCCTTTCTGCCGGGCTGCCAGGGTTGCTCCTGACGGTTCGGCCATAACAAAAAAGGCGCCTGAAAAGGCGCCTTTTTTGTTTGTGACACGGAAGCCGTGACGGGAATTACATGTTCGGGTAATTCGGGCCGCCAGTGCCTTCCGGAGCCACCCAATTGATGTTCTGGGTAGGGTCCTTGATGTCACAGGTTTTGCAGTGGACACAGTTCTGGGCGTTGATCTGGAAACGATTTTCGCCGGTGTTTTCGTCTTCCACCACTTCGTATACGCCCGCCGGGCAGTAACGCTGGGCCGGCTCGTCCCACTTGGGCAGGTTAACCTCAAGCGGCACGCTGGGATCTTTCAGCGTCAGGTGACACGGCTGATCTTCTTCGTGGTTGGTGTTGGACAGGAATACGCTGTCCAGCTTGGCGAAGGTGATCTTGCCGTCCGGCTTCGGGTAGTCGATCTTCTTGCTTTGATCTGCCGGCTTCAGGGTAGCGTGATCCGGGGTGGTATCGCGCATGGTGAAGGGCAGCTTGCCGTTGAACAGGTTGATGTCCACAAAAGCAAAAGCAGAGCCGATGAAGTTGCCGAACTTGTGCTGGGCCGGGCCGAAGTTACGCTGAGCGTGCAGCTCTTCGTAAACCCAGCTCTTCTCGAAGGCGTCCTTGTACTCAGTCAGCTCATCGCTGCCGCGGCCGGCTTTCAGTGCTTCAGCCAGTACTTCGGCGGCGATCATGCCGGATTTCATGGACGTGTGGGTGCCCTTGATCTTGGCGAAGTTCAATGTGCCGGCGTTGTCGCCGACCAGCAGGCCGCCAGGAATGGTCATCTTGGGCAGGGATTGCAGGCCGCCCTTGACGATGGCACGGGCGCCGTATGACACACGCTTGCCGCCTTCCAGATGCTTCTTGATTTCCGGGTTGGTCTTCCAGCGCTGCATCTCATCGAACGGAGAGACGTGCGGGTTGGAGTAGGCCAGATCGGTGATCAGACCCAGGGCAACCTGGTTGTTCTCGATGTGGTAGAGAAAAGCACCACCCGGGGAGCCGGATTCAGTCAGCGGCCAGCCTGCGGTGTGGACTACCAGGCCTTCCTGATGCTTGGCCGGGTCAATGTCCCACAGCTCTTTGATACCGATACCGTAATGTTGCGGATCGGTGCCATCGCGCAGGTTGTACTTCTCCTGCAGCTGCTTGCCCAGGTGGCCACGGCAGCCTTCGGAAAAGATGGTGTACTTGGCGTGCAGCTCCATGCCCGGTGTGTAGCTGGGCTTGTGCTCACCGTCATGGCCGATGCCGGAATCGCCGGTGGCGATACCTTTAACAGACCCGTCTTCGTTGTACAGCACTTCGGTAGCGGCGAAGCCGGGGAAGACTTCGATGCCCAGGCCTTCGGCCTGCTCGCCCATCCAGCGGCACAGGTTACCCAGGGAAATGATGTAGTTCCCTTCGTTGTGCATGGTCTTGGGTACGAACAGGTTCGGCACTTTCTGTGCCTTTTCCGGACCGGTGAGGTAGTAGATTTCGTCGCCGGTGACCTTGGTGTTCACCGGGGCGCCGAGTTCCTGCCAGTTGGGGAACAGTTCATTCAGGGCGCGTGGCTCAAGCACCGCACCGGAAAGAATATGGGCGCCAACTTCAGAGCCTTTCTCTACAACAACAACACTGATTTCCTGACCGGTTTCCTGGGCAATCTGACCCAGACGGCAGGCAGTTGCCAGACCGGAAGGACCGGCGCCGACGATGACTACGTCGACTTCCATAGATTCGCGTTCCACAGCCTGTCTCCTCGCTATCAATTGCGTGTTTGGCCCGGAAGCCACTGAGAAAGGCGTTCTGACATTTGCAGTAACAGAAAACCTTTCTCAATGGCCGACCGAGACCAGCCTTGGGGTGGCGCGGAGTATATAGAGATAGAAGAAACCACACCACTACTGGGGTTGGCCCTGCGGACGCGAACTTGTGTCAACATTTGAACCGGCGCAGGGCACTTTCAAACAAGTGTTTGGATTATCTCTTGCTAGATGGTTGATTTACAAGAAAATCGCCGACCGGCAGGTCACAAAAAGTGGACACTTTGTGTGGTCTATTTGCAGCAAAATCATCTGCTTACAGATTTTCGGCCTATTGACCTGCTGTGGGCGAGCGTTCAAGATAGCGGCTCTTTCGCGGGGGTGGACCCGGCAACGGCGTCATGTCGCCTCCTTCTACAAGTCACCCAATGGAACATTCCGAGGATCCTATGAAGGTTCTTGTACCTATCAAGCGGGTCGTTGACTACAACGTCAAGGTTCGCGTGAAGGCTGACAACACTGGTGTTGATCTCGCCAATGTTAAAATGGCCATGAATCCCTTTTGTGAAATCGCTGTAGAAGAAGCGGTGCGTCTGAAAGAAAAGGGCGTGGTTACCGAAATCGTTGCCGTTTCCATCGGTCCCAAGACCGCTCAGGAACAGCTGCGTACGGCTATGGCTCTGGGCGCTGACCGCTCCATCCTGGTCGAAACTGACGAAGACGTTCAGCCGCTGGGCATTGCCAAAGCGCTGAAAGCCATCGTTGATGAAGAGAAGCCTGAGCTGGTTATTCTGGGCAAACAGGCTATCGACGGTGACAACAACCAGACCGGCCAGATGCTGGCTGCGTTGGCTGGCATGCCGCAGGGCACCTTCGCTTCTGAAGTGAATGTGGCTGACGGCAAAGTGAAAGTCACCCGTGAAATCGACGGTGGTCTGCAGACTGTTGAGCTGAGCCTGCCGGCGGTGGTTACCACTGACCTGCGCCTCAACGAGCCGCGTTACGCGTCTCTGCCGAACATCATGAAAGCCAAGAAAAAGCCGCTGGACACCAAGACCGCAGCTGATCTGGGCGTTGACCTGACTCCGCGTGTGACCACCGAGAAAGTGGAAGCACCGGCCGAGCGTCAGGCTGGCATCATCGTTGGCTCCGTTGACGAGCTGGTCGAGAAACTGAAGAACGAAGCGAAGGTGATCTGATGAGTGTATTAGTTTACGCCGAACACGATAACGCCGCGCTCAACAAAGTTACCCTGAGTGTGGTTGCTGCTGCCAAAGAAATCGGCGGCGACATCACTGTACTGGTAGCTGGTAAAGGCTGTGGTGCTGTTGCTGAAGAAGCGGCCAAGGTTGATGGCGTTTCCAAGGTACTGTGCGCAGACAATGATGCCTACGAGCATCAGCTGGCTGAAAACATTGGCGATCTGGTTGCTGAAGTGGGTGCGGATTACAGCCACATCCTGGCGGCTGCTACCACCACCGGCAAGAACTTCGCGCCCCGCGCGGCGGCTCTGCTGGACGTGGCCCAGATCTCCGAGATCTCCGACGTAATTGATGCGGACACGTTCAAGCGTCCGATCTACGCCGGTAACGCTATTGCTACCGTGAAATGTGGCGATGCCAAGAAAGTGATCACCGTGCGTGGCACCTCTTTCGATGGCGTTGCAGCAGAAGGCGGTTCTGCTTCTGTTGAAAACATCGACGTTGCAAAAGACGCAGGCATCTCCTCCTTTGTGGGTGAAGAGCTGGCCAAGTCTGACCGTCCTGAGCTGACCTCTGCCGAGATCGTGATCTCCGGTGGTCGTGGCATGGGTAACGGCGAAAACTTCGAAATCCTGTACAAGCTGGCTGACAAGCTGGGCGCTGGCGTGGGTGCATCCCGTGCTGCCGTAGATGCAGGTTTCGTACCCAACGACATGCAGGTTGGTCAGACCGGCAAAATCGTTGCGCCGAACCTGTACGTTGCTGTGGGCATCTCCGGTGCCATTCAGCATCTGGCCGGCATGAAAGACTCCAAGGTCATCGTTGCTATCAACAAGGACGAAGAAGCCCCCATCTTCCAGGTGGCGGACTACGGCCTGGTGGCTGACCTGTTCGAAGCTGTACCGGAGCTGGACGGCAAGCTGTAAAAAGCCTGCTTCCCGCACCAACAAAAGACCCGGCCTTGTGCCGGGTTTTTTGTTTTTAGGGTACAAGCGACAAGCTACACTCGATTGGCATTTCTACGAAGCCGCTGTAGGAGTTCCTCTTGAGGGACGAACCGAGCGACAGCGAGGAAAACGGTTCAGATATCACAAACGTTTCTATTCCTCAGGAATTGCAAATCACGCCCTTCGGTTACCTCGCTTCACGAGGTTCGTCACCTGGAAGGGAATTATTCGCTGCGCTCACCCTGCGGGCCGCCCTGGCAGGCGTTACTCCGCTACGCTACGTTCCTGCAGGTGCCTTGAACCTGGTCAGGGCATTCACTGCTGAAAGCTGGAGCAAATAATGTTTTCAGGAAAAGCCGCTCTTATCACCGGCGCCTCCAGTGGCATTGGCGCAGAAATGGCACGCCAGCTGGCAGCGGCCGACTGTAATTTGATTCTGGTGGCACGACGTACCGAACGCTTGAATGCGTTGGCAGAAGAACTGTCAACGGTGTCTGTGCAGGTGATCACGTTGGATCTGTCAGATCCGCTGGCGCCGCAAATGCTTTTTGATGAAGTGGCCCGTCGTGGCCTGCTGGTGGATATCCTGATCAATAACGCCGGCTTTGGCTTCCAGAAACCCTTGCTAGCAATGAGTCTGGAGGAGCAGCTCGGCATGGTGGATGTGAATGATCGTGCCCTGCTGGCCCTGACGCGATTGTTTGCTGCGTCCATGGCAGAGCGAGGTAGGGGCTGGATTCTCAATGTCAGTTCGGTGTCCGCCTGGTTTCCGATTCCCGGTATGGCCACCTATGCGGCCAGCAAGGCTGCGGTGCTGCACTTGAGCCGAGCACTCCACGAAGAGCTGAGACCGTTTGGTGTGGTGGTGACGGCACTGTGTCCGGGTGGCACGCGTACCGAGTTTTCTTCTCTGGCCCGTGAAAAAATGGATCCGGATCTGGAAAAGGCGATGATGCCGGCGGATCGGGTAGCTGCTGCAGGATTGCAGGGACTAATGGCGGGGAAAGCGGTGGTGGTACCCGGTGCCCTGTATAAGCTGATGGTCGCGGTAACACGATTCTTGCCCGGGGTTTGGATCACCCGGCTAGCGGGGTTGGTGATGGGCCGGCATGACTAGGGAGCCTCTGAAAACTCCTCGCATGCTCAGTCTTTCAGGCTGGTTCGCAATCTATACCCCATTCGGGGCACAGAGGGCGCGCTTTTGAAGGTGTCCCCTAACTGGGATCGAGATATGTCCATCCATCAAAAAAGCGCAACAACGAGTGCGGGCCAGCCTGGAAGACCCGAAGCACCCGTTCGGGAATAAAGGTGCGGCCTGAAGCGCCCATCTGTTGCGCCTTGCCTCTAGGAAAGGGAACCACCCTGTCCGTCCAGCCAAGACGCAGCAGCTGCACGCTTCAGGTCACGCTGAGTACGCGAGGAGTTTTCAGGGGCTCCCTAGAAAAAACAGTCTCTGACGCTGACAACAGCAGGCGCGGGGGGCACCTGTTGTTGTCGAGCTTGTGGCGTCAGACATCAAGCGTTGCTTCAATGCCTATTGCTGCGCCTTGTCGTCTTTGTTGTCCACGTTGTCGTAGAACAGGTAGCGCGCGGTTTCGTATTGTCCGCGGGCCAGCTCGTACAGTTTCTCAAACACTTCCGGGTGTTGTTCGGCGCGGTCGGTTTCCGGGTCGTCGCTGTGCAGGTCGTGGAGGGTGGCATTGCTGCCGTCGTGGTTCATGCGCACGAAGTAATCCTTGGTCAGCGCGCCATATACGGGGCGTGGACCTTCCTGCATCACCACAAAGTTAACGCGATCGCCTTCCGGCGCCGGGCTTTGAATGTCACGGCCCAGAGTTGTGTTGCGGTAGGTCAGCCCCAGCATGCCAGCGATGGTTGGCATCACATCGGTTAGCCCCACTGATTGTTCAATAACACGGTGTTTCAGGTAAGCGGGCGCATAAATCATGTGCGGCACATGATTGCTCTCCAGTCCCAACTTCTCCATGGCCGGTGGCATGTGTGGGATGGTGGTAATGCGGTTGTTGTGGTCGCCGAAGAACACAAAGATGGTGTTATCGAAGTAATCACTGGCGCGGGCCAGTTTCATGTACTCGCCCACGTTGTAATCCAGCAGACGTACAGCGTTGTACTGCGCGGGGTTGCGGAAGCCGTGTTCTCTCAGCTCTTCTTCCGGCATGTCGCGTGCTTCGAAATCCCCGTTCTTTTCGGGGATGGTGAAGGGGCGGTGATTGCCGGCGGTCTGGATAAAGGCGAAGAAGGGCTGGTCGTTCGGCAGATCATTGAGGATCTGGTTGGACTCGCGGAACAGCTCCAGATCGGAGATTCCCCAAACGTCAACGTTGGGGGCTTTCCAGTCACCTTCCTCGTACAGCTCTATCCCGTCAATGCTCTGCTTAATGAGTCCGTCGATGTTGGCCCAGCCGGCGTTGCCACCGACGAAGAAGAATTTGCGGTAGCCCTTGAATTCATTCAGCACCATGCGTTGATGGCTGGTGAGAGGGTTGCGGCTGGCACTTTCTGTGGGGGCAACATCGGGGATGCCTGTGAAGGTTGCCCAGATGGTTTTGGCGGTGCCGGTAACAGGCACGTAGAAATGCTTGAAGAACCAGCCTTCGCTGGCAATTTTGTCCAGGTTGGGGGTGGGATCAAACGGTGTGCCGTAGGCGCCTACCCGGCTGGCACCGAGGGATTCCAGCATCACGAATACCACGTTGGGCGGTCGATCGTAATCGAGTTTATGGTTTTGCACATCGACGATGCGGTCGAAGTTCAGGTTCTGACGTTGCGCTGGTGGAATATCCAGATAATCCGCCATGACAGGGTAGTACTTCTTCACCGCTTCCTTGTCGTAGGGGGAGGCCGGGATCAGGGTGGTGTCGTAGAAGTACAGCACCGGGTTTAGCCCCAGTGATCCCACCGCCTTGTTACCGGTGGCGAAGGCTTCGCTCCAGCGCAGCGGGATTGGGTTAAGAATATTGATGTCGCTGACCCGGCCCAGAATTGCAAAGAAGAACAGGGCGAAACAGACGAAAAAGCCGAATGTGGCCTGGCTTTTGGCAATGCGGGTTTGCGGACGGCCGAGCAAGGTTTTCTCAATCCACAGGGCGGCCCAGAAGGTGAGTGCGGTGGTGAGCAGCCAGCCCAGGGTAATCCAGATCACAGGGTAGCTTTCCCAGACCATCTGGGTGGAAATGGCGGTATCTTCCAGAAAACGCAACGCGGTGACATTGAGCCGGTCGGCCAGATAGGCGTAGTGACCAAAGTCGAGAATATAGGTGAGCACCAGCAACAACAGGGCCAGCAGCAGGTAGGCATGGCCGATGAAGCGGGCGATGCTGCTGCGTAACAGGTTCAGCCAGGGCAAGTAGGCCAGTGCGGCCAACGGGAGCATCATCAGCAGGGCCAGGCGCAAGTCAAAGCGCAGGCCAATACCCCAGGCGGTGAGGATGGTGTCGGTGGCGATATCACTATCCCCGGATAAAGGGGAAAAGCCGAAATAAAACACGGCGCGCAGAACAACCATCAGCGAGAAAAAGAGCGCGGTGATGGCCAACAGGTACTGCAGGCGTCGGGATTTCAACCAGGTCATGCGTTTATCTCCGTACTGGCGAAACTGAAAAAGAGGCGCCTATGCTACCGGCAAGGGGCGCCAAGCGCATGGGGAAAACGCGTTTTCCGCTTGTTTTATGCGCACTCTTGCTGGCTATGGCGCCGTTGGTCGGGATAATGACTTTTACCGATCTGGCGGGGATGGTACATAAAGGGCCGCTATTTTCAGGCATGCAAAAAGTGAGAGATCATGACATTCGATGAAATTTTGGCCACGGTGGATGGCAAGGGCAGTGCCACCTTCCCTGAAGGCTGGGGGCAGGGGCGGGCGCTGTTTGGCGGGCTGGTCGGCGCGGTGCTGTTTGATCATCTGCAAAAAACAGTGGCGAGTGGGCGGTTATTGCGCAGTTTCTCTCTGTCATTTGTGGCGCCCGCATCGCCCGGCCAGGTTGCACTGGAGGCAACGGTGCTGCGGGAAGGGAAATCGGTGATGCAGGCGATGGTGTCTGCCCGCCAGGGTGATCAGGTGGTCGCGGTGATGCTGGCCAGTTTCGGCGTGGGCAGGGAGTCTAACGTGGTGGTGGAAGGGCCTTCAGCGCCCGGTTTGAAAGGAGCAGAACAGAGCATTGCGTTGCCTTTCATCAAGGGGCTGACGCCGGACTTTCTTTCCCATTTTGATATCCGCTACGCAGAGGGTATGCCGCCGTTTAGCGGCAGTGCAGCGCCGGATTTCGGGGGCTACATGGGTTTCACCGTACCCCCGGAAACAATGAGCACAGCGGCGTTGATTGCTCTGGTGGATACCTGGCCGCCTTCGGTGCTGCCGTTGCTCAAAGGCCCGGCACCGGCCAGTTCCCTGACCTGGACCATGGAGCTGCTGGATGATCCGGGGTCTCGCCCGGCGGATACTTTGTGGCAATATCGGGTGAACACTGACCAGTGCAGTGATGGCTATGGACAAAGCCAGGCTGTGATCTGGGACGCGGCAGGCCACGCTGTGGCATTGAGTCGACAGACATTTACGGTATTTGCATGAAATCGGAACTGGCACCGCTGACAGCGCGAACACTGGGGGACCAGGTGCCCCGTCGCGGCCACTGGCTGCTGGCAGGCCTGGGCAGGCTGATCCTGGGGGCGATGGGGTGGCGAATTGTTGGCCGCTTGCCCAATACGCCCCGCGTGGTTCTGGCGGTTGCACCGCATACTTCGAACATTGACGGGCTGATCGGTATCAGTGCCATCCAGTCGTTGCGAGTTCATGTGCGTTTCATGGGCAAACATACCCTGTTTGAAGGACGCCTGGGGCGATTCATGTACTGGCTGGGGGGGATCCCGGTGAACCGGGACAGTGCTCGGGATGTGGTGGACCAGACCACTGCGGTCATGCGAGATACGCCGTTCTGGCTGGGCCTGGCACCAGAGGGTACTCGTACCGGCGCCAAGCGGTGGAAAACCGGGTTTTATCGTATTGCCGAGCAGATGGCGGTGCCGATTGTGGTATTGGGTTTTTGCTATCGGCGGCGTCAGGTACGCATTGTCGATTGTTTCTTGCCCACGGGGGATATGGATGCGGACATGGCCCGGATGGTGGCATCGCTGGCCGATATCGTGCCGCGCAAGCCTGCCTTGCTGTCCGCCCCACTGAAAGCGGCCAAAGCCGCCCGTGGAATTGACTGACCTCGTAGAGTCCTAACCGCGTCTATACGCCGGTGTCGGCGGCCTGGTCCAGAAACTGCTGGCGGCGTTGCGCGGATTGCAGCGCAAAGGCCAGGGGGCGGTGCAGTTCGCTGATCAACGTTTGCTGTTCCTGATCAAACCCCTGGGTGTTGGCGATCTCAATGATGCCCAGTGGGTGGTCTCCCTGTATCAGGGGCCACAGCAGTACCGCACCCGGCGGGCGTTTGCCCTGGCCGGTTTCCAGATCCAGATAATTCTCGGGTACGTGATGTTGCTGCATCAGCAGCCGCTGGTTAAGCGCAGCGCCGAGCAGGCCTTCGTCCGCGGGCAGGGTGCTTCGGGTTTGAGCTGCGTCGTTCAGTGCCCAGCCGGCCTGGCGCACCAGGGTGTCTTCTTCCAGTGTGTAGGCGGCGCCCACCTGCGCGTTCACTTGCTGAACCAGATAACCCAGCACCCGTTCCAGTAATTGTGTGGGAGTCAGGTTGCCGGCGATTTGCTCCATAAAGGTATTGAGCTGTTGTTGCCGGTGGGTATCTTTTTCTGCCTGCTCTCGCCAGTGTTTCAGTTGCTCGGATTCATGGGCCAGCAACAGGTTGTTGGCAAAATTGCGCCGGGCACTGATATCCAGGATGTAGCCGTTCAGGGTGCAAATGATCAGCGGGATACCGAATGACAGGGACACCAGCAGCAGCGGAAGTGCCAGGCCCATTAGCAGGCTGATTGCGAAGGCCACAACTGCGGAAATGGTGCAGGCGATCAATGTCTGCCGGGGCGGCAGCCGCAGAATCGAAAAGCCGATAATCAGCAGATAAATGGTTTCAAACGAGGAGATTTGCCCGGGGAAACTGCCATTGAAGCGGATGGAGCCCAAAACCGTACCGGATAGGGATAACCCCAACGCCAGATACATGACGCCAATGGCGTGGGGACGTAGCCAGCTCAGGCGGGTACAGCACCACAGCCCGATCAGGGCAGCGGCGATGGGGTATACGCCGTAACTTCGCCAGGCGGCCATTTCCGGCGTTTTGACCAGCACAATGACCGGCAGCACGACCAGCAGGTACAGCCCCATCAATAGATAAACGGAGCGATTGATCAGGTCCCGTGCGCGTTGATGTGCGTGCTCGCCATACCGCCGTTCCAGGGCACGATCGAATTGCACCAGAAAGGTACTGAGGGCATTACGAAGAATGCCTTCCTGCTGTTGGTCGAGGGTCTGGCTGGCCTGGGATTGCCCTGCGTCGCTCATGGCGTAACCTGATTATTCTTCGTTTTGATTTTGTTGGTAGCGCTTATGTTGATTCATCCGCGATCACAGCGCACTATTTCCTGCAGAAATTAAGGCTTGTGCCTTATACAACAATGATCACATCGACAGGAAACATCATGACCGATACTGCCCGATTTGAACAAGCCCAGAAAGATGTCAAAACCCTCGACAGCAAACCGTCCAATGACGACCTGCTTTTCTTGTATGCGCATTTCAAGCAGGGAAGCGCCGGGGATGTGGCCGGCAAGCGTCCGGGAATGCTGGATATGGTGGGGCGCGCCAAGTATGACGCCTGGGCCAAGCTGAAAGGCCTGGGGGCAGACGAGGCCAAGCAGAAATACATCGACAAGGTGGATGCCTTGTTGAAAAGCCACAAGGGTTGATTGTGCGGAGGCCTGTGATGGTTGCTATGGTGCGTTAGGCCTCCCTCATCATCAGGACTTCTTCTGCAGCAACTGGGCTTTGCCCAGTTGCGCTTCCCCCGCCAGGTTCCGGTAGAACGTTTCCAGTTCCGGGAGCTGCGCTTGCAGCGCTTTGCGCACCTGGCGCCGCGCGTTAGTCAGATTCGATTCCACCTGCTGTTTCTCCAGTGCCAGCTGGTCTTTGCGTTGCTGGAGCGCCGGCGGCAGTGCGGTTCCGCCGAGTTTGTTGAGCCGGGTATTCAGCCGCTCCAGCCGTTCCTGTGCATCGACCAGTTGCGCGTTTAGTTCGTCGGCATCCGGGGCGTTTCGCAGGATGCGCTGCAAGTCTGCAATTTCCTGTTCGGTGGCGGTTTTTTCACGCTTTGCTGCGGTGCGAAAGGCCCCGTTGGTCAGGTCTCTGGCGGTGGCATGCTGGATGGCGTTGTGCAGATCGGTTTCCCTGCGGTCCAAACATTTGTGTTGATGGTGGGCGGCCATCAACTGGCGGGTGGCCGTGAGCACTTCGCTATCGTTATCACGAACCATGGCCAATACCAGCTGGTCCATCACTGTGGTGCTGTTGCCGGCCACGGTATTGGTCAGGGTGCGGTATAACTGATCCGGCTCGTTGGAGAGTTGATTCAGGGCTTGCAGGTTCTCCGCCGCTTTGGTCAGCGCCAGGTTGTACACCGGCAGGGCCAGCGCATCGGCGCCCTGGTTGCGCCAATCATCGCCAGCCAGTACCAGGCCGGATACTGCCCGGGGGTTGCCCGGAAAACGCGCGGCAATACGGATAAACCAGGCTCTGGCCCGCTCCTTGTCGCCATCACGACGATAGCTTTCAGCCAACAGCAGGGCGGCATCCACAGCCGCGGGACTGTTCTGCTCCACTTCACTGAGTTGTTGGCGGGCAAACTCGGTATCGCCGTCTTTCAGCGCCAGTGCGGCCAGCCGCAGGCGCGCATAATTACCCAGAATCGGTTTGTTGATACTGCTGGCATGCTGGTTATAGGTGAGCAGGGTGCGGGCTTGGGTTGCCGTGGCCTGGTGACCGAGTAGCTCCAGAAGCTGTTCATCATCCCCGCTGATAGTCAGTGAGGATGATGAAACGGCGGAGGGAGCCGCACTCAGGCAGGCCGAGTCTGCCATGCTGCCAAGGGGGAGCAGTAGGAGTGTCAGGGGCAGGCTGGCGATAGCCGCGCGTAAAAACGGTGCCGTCATCATGTCAGTCTTTTTATTATTGGCGTAATTGGCCCCAAATGGTGCGCCAACTGGCGAATGAGAGAAGGAACTGGGTCACACGGCAGTGTACAAAGTCGTCAGGGGCTTGCCGGACAGGCAATGGCCCCGCTTCACGGGTGTGGTGAAGCGGGGCGGTGCGGGTGGAGATCAGAATCCTCGATAGCTGGTTGCGACGATGACAACCGCAGCAATGACCACCAGGATCCCCAGGATGAACATCACCGTGGCCAGAATGCCCAGCACCTTGCCCGCCAGCGTCATGCCTTCACCGCTGTTATCCATATTGCCCTGGCGCATGGCTGCCAAATCCTTGTTGCCCAGGATCCAGGCGACAATGCCGACAGGGGCAAAAAGCAGTATCCCCAACAGGCCAAGTGTCAGTACCAGGCCGCCACGGTGCGGTGCTGCGTTGGTGTTGATGGCGGTGTTTTGCGGGGCGTTTGTCACAGGCTGATGGCGACCGGTAAAGGCGGCACCCAGCATCAATGCGCTGATGATCAGATACAGCCCGTTGTAGATGCCGCTGGAAATCAGACCGAAGAGATCGCCAGATATCTTGTCGTCATACAGCATTTCTATCAGCACGAATTGCTGCAGGCACATATAGGCGATATGGACCAGGCTGAGCAGCGAGGCGATCAGCACCAAAATGGCGGCAGTCCGTGCCTTTGCCATGAAAATGCCGGCCAGTACAAAGCCGGCAATGGCGACCAGAAAGGTTGGCAGCGTCATGGTGATGAGTTGTGCTATTTCTCCGCCCATTGAAACTCCTTTTACTTGGGGGTTGGAACAAAAATCCGGGTCAGGAAAATCTTGAGGAGACTGCGTACAGCCCGCCAGCGATTGACCAGAAGGGACAGAAAGATCAGCGCGCAGCCTGCCAGTTGCAGCAGCGTCATTTGTTCGCCGAACCAGGCGGCCGCCATCAGTGCCGTCCACATGGGTTCCAGCACCATAATGACCACGCCATGGCTGTGCAGTGACAGGCTTTGCGCGTAGGTTTGTACCAGAAAACGCAGGGCAGTGCCTACCGTGGCACTGAGCACCACCCACAGTACCAGTAGTGGTGTGGCGTTGGCGGCGACACTTTCCCAGGGTTCGAAAATGGCGGACAACACGCCGGTCAGCACGCCCACCACGGCGAGCACTATGGTGGTTAGCGCCAGTGCCGGGACGCGAGGGTGTTCAATGGATTCACCATTCGTTCCCCGCGTAGAGAGGGGGTTGGCGGCGCGGGTATTGAGATTGAAATAGAGCGCGAAAATGGTGGCAGCGGCCACAAAGAATAACTGCCCGGCCTCCAGATGCAGTTCCTGATCCAGAGACAGCAGGGCCAGCCCGGCGGCGGCCACTGGCAAGGCGAGCCAGGTGCTGCCTGGCACCGGTTCGGCAAAGATCAACCGGCCTATCACTGGCACCAGCACCACGCCGAGACTGGTGAGAAAGGCGCCTTCCCCCACGTGTTCGCCCATGGCCAGGCCCATTACCCAGCAGCTCATGGCAATCCCGAAAACGCTACCGACCCGGACACAGCGGAGCAGCTGCTGGCCGCTCAGTCGGCGCAGCTGACGATGCGCCGCCATGGCCAGCAGGCTTGCCGCTAGCAGGAAGCGCAGCGACATGAATAGCAGGGGAGGCATGGCCAGCACCGCTTCTTTGGAGAACATCCAGCTGATGGCAGCCAGAAGCGTGACCACCAGAAGCAGCAGGTCGGCTTTATGAGCTTGGCGGATAGGCACTGAACAATATTCGCAGTAGAAACCGGTTGGCGATGGTAGCACAGCCATGCTGACCGGTAACGACTGGTGAAACGCCGCTTTCATGGTCAAAGTAGACACCAGTAATCACAAACAGCAGAAGGTGAGGGCAGTGCATGTTTGCAGCCTGGAAGAACTGGCGGGACGCCCGTCGGGTCAGGAAGATGGGGTATACCCGGGAAGAGTGGGAGGCCGCAGTGGGCGACTGGCCATTGATGGCCCGGTTTGAGGGGCAAGAGCGAACGGCACTGTTTGATCTTTCGCTGCGCTTCCTTGCGCGAAAAAGTATCGCTTCCGGCGGCGGGTTCGCCTACACCGATGCCATGTGCCTGAAAGTGGCAACCATGGCCTGTGTGCCCATCCTGTACCTGGGGCTGGATTGGTATGACGGTTGGTACACGGTGATTTTGTATGAAGGCGCCTTTATTCCCAATCGGCCACACCTGAGTGAAGACGGCGTGGTGCATGCCCAGGGGCCTGTGCTGGCCGGTGAGGCCTGGCATCAGGGCCCGGTGATTCTGTCCTGGGACGCGATCTGTGATGCCTGTGCGCCGGATAACCGGGCCAGCAATGTGGTGATCCACGAAATGTCCCATAAGCTGGATATGCGCCGTAATGGCGCCAACGGCAGGCCGCCGTTGCATACCGGGATGAACCCGAAACAATGGCATGACACCTTCACCGCGTGCTGGGAAGAGTTGCTGAGCGATTATCAACACCACCGGCCCATGCCGGTGGATGCTTATGCGTTGACCGGTCCGGGTGAGTTTTTTGCGGTGTGCAGTGAGGCCTTTTTCGAAGGGCCGGATCAGCTCTACAAGGACTGGCCGGCCCTGTACCGTCTGTTGGCACAGTTTTATCGACAGGGAGAGCGCTGATGAAATTTATTTTTGAGGTTCGCGTCAAGCCGGGCTTTAGCGTGGAGGAATATGCCCGGGGCTGGGTGGAGGCCAGTGAAATTATTCAGCAAAGCGAAGGTGCAAAGGGCACCTATCTACACCGCAAAATTGGCCATCCGGACACGGTGCTGGCCATCGCACACTGGGAAAGCAAGGCGCATCGGGATGCCAAGGACGACAGCCGCAGCGCCAGGGTAAAAGCGATTCTGGAAAAGCACGCCAAAGTGGTGGAGGTTACCGTGATCGGCGAGTATGACGAGCCGCAATGGCAGGTGTTGCCAGATCACAGGTGATGTGGATGCTTACCGGGGCGGTGACCACGCCAGTAACTTTTCTTTGAGCTGTGCGCGGGTCACCGGTTTGGAAATATGGTCATTCATGCCGCAGGCGAAGCACCGTTCGCGGTGCTCTGTGGTGGCATGGGCGGTGAGCGCCAGAATAGGCAGTGCCTCTCGATTTAGCTGGTTTTCCAGATCACGGATAAGCCGTGTGGTTTGATAGCCATCCAGTCCCGGCATTTCGCAGTCCATCAGTACAATATCCGCGAACCCCGGTTGCTGGCTTATCGCCTGCAAGGCTTCTTCGCCGCTGCTGGCAAGCTTTACTTCCACGGACAGGGTGTCGAGCAGCGCCCCAATCACCATCTGGTTAACGGCGTTGTCTTCCACCACGAGGACGCGTAGCCCCTCGGTACCATGCTGTGCCGGACGTTCCGGCGGGTTCTCGTTTTTCTCGCTGCGTTGCAGCGGGACGGTAAGGGTAAAGATGGAGCCCTTGGCGGGTTTACTGCGTGCCTCCAGTCGTCCTTGCATCAGTTCAGCCAATTGCCGGGAAATGGCCAGGCCCAGGCCGGTTCCACCGTATTTTCGTGAGGTGGAGCTGTCTGCTTGCTGAAAGGAATGAAACAGGTTGCTCAGTTCCTCACGGCTGATACCGATACCATGATCAGATACCTGACAGTTGAGCCACAGGGTGTCACGCTCCTGGCTGTCTGCGGTGCGGGCTTTAAGGGCGATTTCTCCCTGATCGGTAAATTTCACCGCATTGGAAAGCAAGTTGAGCAATATCTGACGTAGCCGTGTCGGGTCGCCCTTGACCCATTCCGGCAGGGTTTCGTCCCAATCGCTGACCAGGCGGATATTCTTCTGCTCAGCGCTGGCATGGAAGATCATCAGGCAATCTTCCAGTAATTGGGGAAGATTGAATGTGCTGACCTCCAGCTGCAGTTTTCCTGAGCTGATTTTCGAGAAGTCGAGGATGTCATTGATAACATTGAGCAGGCTGCTACCGGCGCTGTAGATGGTTTCCACATAGTTACGCTGGGTCGCGTCCATGCGGGTGCCACGGAGAAGGTCTGCCAGGCCCAGTACCGCATTCATGGGGGTACGTATTTCGTGGCTCATCTTGGCGAGAAAATCGCTCTTGGCGTCATTTTCCGCCTGGGCGCGGGCAATTTCCTGCTGCCGCTGCAGGCTTTCCTTCTTCAGGCTGCGAAAGCGCCCGGCAAGGCCGAAAGACAAAAGAACCTGTTGCATGACCAGGCCGACCTGCACGCCGATCACGGTGAGAATGCCGGGCAGGGTGATCGTGCCGTAGGCGCCCAGTGCCAACAGGGTGACGGTGAACAGGAACATGCTCCATGCCAGCACGAAGATGCGCGCCTCTCGACGGCGCTGAAAGAGGCTATAGAGCCCGGCAAGCAGCAGCATGGCCAGGGTAATCAGGGCAACGCCTCCCTGCAGGGGCGCCAGGGTGCCGGCGGGGGTGGCCAGCAGCAGAACAATAATGATTGCCTGGGCGGCGGACAGAAACAGCAGTAACCGGTCCAGCCAGGGCCATTGCCGGGTATGCAGATAATCCCGTGCAAACAACAAGCCGGATAGCAGTGTCAGGTAGCCAAAAAGATGGTTCATGTTTTGGGGCAGCACCCGGGACTCAAACCAGAACTGCTGCAACACCCCCTGCAGGGTAGCCACATAGAGTGTGGATGAGGCCAGGTGCAGAACGTAGAAGCGGCTGTTTCTTTCACGCCCGCCCAGCCATAGCACCAGGTGGTAGCACAGCAACCCCAGGCCAATGCCGTAAAATCCTCCCATCAGCCATTCGTTGCTGCTTTGTTGTTCGATGAATGTATTACGGCCGACGAGGCTGACCGGTACGGTCATGGCGCTGGTCAGTGAGTAGACGCGCAGATACAGGGTGCGCGGGGTGTCCGGTAACAGTGTGAAGGGGAGAGTGAAGGTGCGGATATGCACGGGGCGGCTGGAAAAAGGCAGGGTGTCGCCCATGTGGGTTGAATGGACACCGTGGTCGTCGACCAGAAAAAAATCCACTTCATCCAGAATGGCATAGTCGACCTGTAGCCATAGCGGCAATTCCCCGTCGCCGGTGTTTTCGAAGCGTACGCGAAACCAGCAGGCATCTCGCCGATACCCAAAGCTGATTTGCTGGCGCTTGAGCGGCTGGTAGTCTGCCTGGCGGGCGTCGCTCAGGGTGGCTTTGCCGGTCCCATCACACCAGCTTTGCATGTTGGGGCCAAGCAGCTTGGATTGCACCGGCGGTTGCAGTGAGAGGGTCTGTATCGCAGCTGCGGTGGCCGGAATGGCGGCGGTCAGCAGGCTTGCCAGCAACCACCACCGAATCACTACTCTGACCAGCATGGGTTTCTCCCTGTTTTCTGTCCGACCGGATTTGCCGGCGCCTTGCCAGCCTGCCAGTGCACAGTGATTGGCAGGCGGCCAGCCCCGCTGGCAAGTTTGCCTGACAGAGAACACCTGGTTTTATTGTTATGAAGCGTTAAGCGTAACTGATCAGGGGAGGTCAGTAATCAATGTTATATGAGAAAAAGCTGGGGGATGTGAAGGTTGTGTCGGCGAGGAGTGGCGGCGTTCAGTCTGATTGAACGCCGCGTGCGATTGAGGGATCGGCCTGTCAGGGGGAGGGGCCGGCGCAGGCCTGATAGACGTTCAGGTTGGTAAACAGCCCAACGGCAGACGACATGTCCAGGCGCAGGGTATCGAACGCCTTGTCGCTGTCCACGTACAGGAATTGTTGTTTGCTGCCGGGCCAGCCGTGCAGGTGCAGGCTGATAAGGCTGCCGCTTTTGCTGGATGCTACGGTCTTGCCGTTTTTGCGCAACGCCACGGAAAACTGGTTAAGCAGGCCGACACTGAGTAAGCCGCCGGCGCTGCTGTTGACCACATACCCGGCCCGGTTGCTGCCGGTGAAGGTGTGTCCGCCATGGGTTTCCAGACGGGCGCCGCCGAGCAGGCCCAGCGTGACATACATCTGGGCGGCGGAGTCTTCATTGCTGTCTATCACTTTGCTGCTATTGATCACCCCGCAGCCAAAGCAGAGCAGGCCGAAGCCACTGCCTTGGGCGCTGGCGGTGGGGGCCAGCATGGGGTCAAGGCCGCTGCCGAAGGTGCCGCTGCAGGTGTACTCGGTGTCACAGGCGTTACCGGTGCCGTCCACGTCGGTGTCAGCCTGGTCCGCGTTGGCGGTGTTGGGGCAGTTGTCGGTGCCGTTATCCACGCCGTCGCCATCGCTATCGGTATCGCAGGCATCGCCGCTGCCATCGTTGTCGGCATCGGCCTGGTCGGTGTTGTGGGTGGCGGGGCAGTTGTCGACGCCGTCGTCATGGCCGTCGCCATCACTGTCGGTACTGCTGTCGCAGGCATCGCCGAGGCCATCGAAGTCGCCATCCAGTTGGTCGGGGTTGGCAATCAGCGGACAGTTGTCGCTGTTGTTATCAATGCCGTCGTTGTCATTGTCGCTGTCACAGGCGTCGCCGCTGCCGTCATTGTCACTGTCGATCTGTGAGGCATTGGCGGTTAACGGGCAGTTATCGCTGCCGTTATCGATACCATCGTTGTCACTGTCGTCATCACAGAGGTCACCCTGACCATCATTGTCCACATCGGACTGGTCCGCATTACTGATCAAGGGGCAGTTGTCTGTGGTGTCCGGGGTGCCGTCGCTGTCGCTGTCGTCGTCGCAGGCGTCGCCGAGGCCGTCAGTGTCTGTATCGGTCTGGGCGGGATTGGCGATGAGCGGGCAATTGTCGCTGCCGTTATCGGTGCCGTCGTTGTCATTGTCGTCGTCACAGACATCGCCGCTGCCGTCGCCATCGCTGTCCAGCTGATTGGCATTGGCGATTAGCGGGCAGTTGTCGGTGTCGTTGCCGGTGCCGTCGCCGTCGCTGTCGGTGAGCGGGTCGCAGACATCGCCGATACCATCGTTGTCGGTATCGGTTTGGGCTGGATTGGCGGTGGCCGGACAGTTGTCGCTACCGTCGGCAATGCCATCGCCATCACTGTCACTATCGCAGGCGTCACCCAGTCCATCGTTGTCTCCGTCTGCCTGATCGGGATTGGCGGTGGCCGGGCAGTTGTCGGTGTCATTGTCGTGGCTGTCGCCGTCGATGTCGTTATCACAGCTGTCGCCAGTACCGTCACTGTCGGTGTCAATCTGGTCAGCGTTGGCCTGGGCGGGGCAGTTATCGCTGTCGTTATCAATGCCATCGCCGTCGCTGTCGTCGTCGCAGGCATCACCATTGCCATCGTTGTCGCTGTCATTCTGGTTGGCATTGGCGATGAGCGGACAGTTGTCGGTGTCGTTATCGGTGCCGTCGTTGTCCTGATCGGGATCACAGGGATCACCCGCGCCATCGCTGTCGGTGTCTTGCTGATCGGCATTGGCGGTGTTGGGGCAATTGTCAGTGCTGTTGTCGATGCCATCGCCATCGCTGTCACTGTCACAGGGGTCGCCGATGGTGTCGCCATCGCTATCCTGCTGGGTGGGGTTAGCCTGGGCGGGACAGTTATCGGTGTCGTCGTCGATACCGTCGCCATCACTGTCTGTGTTGGCATCACAGGCATCGCCGCTGCCATCACCGTCAGTGTCGGTCTGAGAAGGGTTGGCGGTTAGGGGGCAGTTGTCGGTGTTGTCGGGAATGGTGTCCTGATCGTCATCCGGGTCACAGACATTGCCGATGTTGTCGCTGTCAGTGTCGGTCTGGTCAGCGTTGGCTACGAGTGGGCAGTTGTCCTGCTCGTCGATGACGCCGTCATCGTCGGTGTCGTTGTCGCAGGCATCCCCGGCGCCGTCACTGTCCAGGTCCTGTTGGCCCGGGTTGGCGGTGAGCGGGCAGTTGTCCACATCATTACTGGTGCCGTCGCCGTCTGCATCGTCATCGCAGCTATTGCCCTGGCCATCGCTGTCAGTGTCGCTCTGGGCCGGATTGGCGAGAGCGGGGCAGTTGTCGGTGCCGTCGTCGATACCGTCGCCATCGCTGTCGGTGTTGCTGTCGCAGGCATCGCCTACGCCATCCAGATCCGCGTCGCTCTGGCTCGGGTTGGCGGTGTTCAGGCAGTTGTCGGTGGTGTCGGGGATGCCATCACCGTCCACGTCGGTATCACAGCTGTCGCCGATGCCGTCGCCATCCAGGTCATGCTGATTTGGGTTGGCCACCCCGGGGCAATTGTCGTTGCCGTTATCGTGGTTGTCGCCGTCGATGTCGTCATCGCAGGCATTGCCCTGGCCGTCGTTGTCGGTATCCAGCTGTCCCGGGTTGCTCTGGGCGGGGCAGTTGTCGGCGCTGTCGTTAATGCCGTCGTTATCCTGATCGGTGTTGGAGGAAACGGCCCGATTAGAGAGGGCGGGATCACCTTCTTCGGCTTTGCAGCCGTTCAGACTGATGACGGTAATCAGCAGCAGGGGGAGCAGGCTGAGTGTGCGTTGGCAGGTTGTCATTATTGTTGTGCCCCTTGTTCGATAACGCGAAATTCGACGCGGCGGTTCATGGCGCGCCCGGAAGCGGTGCTGTTGTCTGCAACGGGTTCGGATTCGCCAAAGCCCCGTGCGGTGAGTCGGCTCGCTTCGACACCCTGGCTGATCAGGTACTGGCGAACGGCGCGGGCACGCTGGTCGGAGAGTTGCTGGTTGTATCTGGCTGCACCGGTGTTGTCGGAATGGCCGGCAATTTCCACGTTGAAGTCGGTTTGTGAGCGCAGGGCTTGAACCAGGGTGTCCAGCGGTTGGCGCGAGCCTGGGCTGATCTGGGCGGCGTTGAGCTCGAAATTAATGTTGTTGAAGGTGATGGTCTGGTTGGCAATCATGCAGCCATTGGCATCGACCCGCGCGTTGGCCAGGGTGTCAGGGCATTGGTCCCGGTTATCGGCGATGCCGTCCTGGTCGCTGTCCACGAAAGGCTTCTCGACGATTTTTTCCACTTCCCGGGTTTGGTAGACGATGCGTTCTACGGTGCGAACCCGGGTGTAGCCGAGCGGGACTTCGATACCCAGGGAGAACCGCCAGTCGTTGAAGTTGCTTTGTGAACCGGAGGGATCGCTGGCGTTACGGTCTGCGCCATCGTAGAGGTAACGGGCTTCGCCGCGCAGTTTCAGGCCGTTGTCGAATAGCGGCCCGGTGACTGCGCCGACGCCAGCGTTGGCATGGAGGTTGAAGCCGTCGTTGTCGTCCGGAATCACGTCGCTGTACATGGCGCCAATGGCGCCTACCACGAAGGGAGAAAACCCCTGGCGGTCTCCGAACACATACATGAGCCCGGTGGTCAGGCCGGCCTGGTAAAAATCGGTGCCGTCTTTAACGCCGGATTCCAGGTTGTAGCCGGCCAGTTCCGTTTCCCACCACAGGTGTTCTTTCCATTGCCGGCCATACTGGATGCCAACACCGATGCCGTTACGGGCGATTTCCCGGTCTGAATCCGGTACCAGGTAGTGAAGCTGGGTGCTCAGGTATTGTCGGGGCCTGGCTTCTTCGATGGTTTCACCGGTTTCTTGGGCGCTAGCGATATGCGGAATCAGGGTGCCAGTAAGTGCAAGCAGTGAAATCGCCAGGAAAAAACGGAGTTTGTTCAGGGGGTGTGTCGCCGACATGTAACCGTCCTTGTTGTTGAAGGGCGGAATTATGTGAATCGGTTCACGTTCTGTACATTGTCCAAATGGGCAATTTTTTTGTTATTTAAGGCCTGCGTGACAGGTGTGTACGGCGTTTTTCTGGAGGCATTTCCAGGCGCTACGATGTTGATATGAATGCTAAGTTAGCCGCAGGGATTAATTGACGGAAATTGAGGCCGGAGAGCCGTGCTGGAGAAAACAAGGGGGATGATAGTGAGCGGACCCGTGGTGAAAAGAGAAATGTGATTACGAGGGTAAAACAGGAATGAGAAGTACCCCTGCTGCGCAAGTAGCCAGCAACAGGGGCGCGTCACGATAGAGAATCAGCCTTCCGGCAGGGTGATATTCAATTCGAGAATTTCACAACCGGATTCCCGGTCCATCTGGACGTTCACGGCGTCCTGGTCCACTGGCACATACTTGCGTACTACCTGAAGCAGTTCTTCCTGAAGCTGCGGCAGGTAATCCGGGCCACCGCGGGTGGAGCGTTCGCGGGCGACAATGATCTGCAGGCGTTCTTTTGCCACAGATGCCGTGTTCTGCCTTTTAGGAAGCAGATAACTGAAGATGCTCATCCGTTAGCCTCCAAACAGACGGCCGAATAGACCTTTCTTGTTAGTGGTAAGAAAGCGGTGCGGCAGTTGGTCACCCAGAAAGCGGGCAACGGCATCGCTGTAAGCCTGCCCGGCATCGGAATCCGTATCCAGAATGACCGGGCTGCCGGAGTTACTGGCATTGAGCACCGCCTGGGATTCCGGGACCACGCCAAGCAGTTCAATGGCGAGAATTTCCTGCACGTCTTCCACCGAGAGCATCTGTCCGTTCTCTACCCGTTCCGGGGAGTAGCGGGTCAGCAGCAGGCGGGAGGGGATGTCCCCGTCGCCCAGTTCGGCGTGGCGGGTTTTGCTGGCCAGAATGCCGATGATGCGATCGGAGTCCCGTACGCTGGAGACTTCCGGGTTGGTGACGACCACGGCCTCGTCGGCGAAGTAGGCGGCCATGAGGGCGCCTTTTTCGATACCGGCGGGGCTGTCGCAGATAATGTAGTCCATCTGCATGTCATCACGCAGGGCGTTAAGTACGCCTTCCACGCCTTCAATGGTGAGGGCGTCCTTGTCGCGGGTCTGGGAGGCGGGGAGGATGAACAGGTTGTCCACCTTCTTGTCCTTGATCAGCGCTTGCTTGATGTTGGCATCGCCACTGATCACGTTGACCAGATCATAGACCACACGGCGTTCGCACCCCATGATCAGGTCCAGGTTGCGCAGGCCTACATCAAAATCAATCACAGTGGTTTTAAAACCGCGCAGGGCAAGGCCTGTGGCCAGCGCTGCACTGGTGGTGGTTTTGCCGACGCCACCCTTGCCGGATGTCACGACCACGATCTTCGTCACGCTCTTCTCCTTACCTTCCATGTTTCATGCACGCTAGTTCAGCGCGGTAAAATGCATCGCTTCGCCCTGCATGTATAGATGCACGGGTCGGTTACGGTATGACTCGGGCAGGTCTTCGGCCACCCGATAATGGCCGGCAATGGATACCAGTTCGGCATTCAGTTGCTGGCAAAAAATACGTGCGCTGGTATCGCCGCGAACCCCGGCCAGGGCGCGGCCGCGCAGGTTGCTGTACACATGAATATTGCCGTCGGCCATGATTTCGGCACCAGTGCTGACCGGGGCGAGCACGATCAGGTCGCCACGGCTGTAGACCTGCTGACCGGAGCGTACCGGCTGGTCGATGACCATGGTTTCAACCTGCTGCGCAGCGGGCTTGCTGTTCGCAGCACCATCGTCCGTGGCCGGTGCGGGTTCGGCGCGGCGGGGTACATCACGGCCGCCGGCCAGGCTCAACGTGCCCAGACCCAGCATGCTTGCAGTGTCCGCATCAATGTTCTCGCTGCGGGCCAGGGCAACCAGATTGACCCCCAGGCTGCGCAGGGTATCCACAGCGGCCATTAGCGCCACGGGATCGCTATCCAGCTCCGGGCTCACATCGATTACCACGGGGGCTTCCTGTAGCCATTGGGCGGCGTCTTCCAGGCGCTGGCTTACCTGCTGGTGGAGAATATTGGCATCCAGATTTTTCAACTGGAGGACCGTCATCATCAGCATGCGGCCCTTGAATTCGATTGCGGTTTTTTCTTCGACGACTGCTGTCATTACTGACCTGTTGTCCGAGGGGCAAAGGGAGGCAAAAAGGCGCTCCGGGCCCAGTGGGGCGTAATTTGGGCAAGACTAGACGAAAGCGACCATGCGTAAAAGCGCCAAAAGGGTGATCTGAATGTTAAATCTCTGTGAGATTGGGCAGAGCGGGGATTAACTGCTGGAAAAAGCAGCATTTTGCGCAAAAACCGCAGCGTTGCCTTTTTGTGAAAATGAGCACTGGTTAATGTTTGTGCAGCGCAAGCATTGGGCGCACGCAAGGGGGCAGGGAGACTGCAGGTGGGAGACGGAAAACAGGGAAGGGCGGAATGGTGAGCACCATCCCGCCCCGGTGGTTTACATCATTGGCCGTTCGGCGTGGACCTTCACTTCTTTCAGGTCCTTGTCGAAGGCGTCGGTGAGCAGGCAGTCGTAACGCATGGCGTCGTACTCGTTGATGGCGTCTACCTGGCTCTCGTTGATGATGCCCTTGCGGGCCGCATCCTGCAGCTTCTCCAGTACGGTCTCGCCTTCCAGCTGACCTTTGCCTTCCGCTTTCAGATACGCCAGGAAGCCGGGTTCCACTTCCAGCAGCTTGTTGAACGTGGCTTCCACGCGGCCGATGGAATCTTCCGGGTCCTGGGAGATGTAGGCCGGTTCCGCCAAAGCATCACGCACAGAGCTGGGTTCCATGATCATCTGCCCCAGGGTACGTATCTGATCGTCGCTGGGTGCCTGCGCCTTGCAGGGACGACCCAGCGGGAAGAACAGGCGTTTAAGCACGTGGCCGATGCCGAAGAAACCGAAGTTGCGCGAGAACGCTTCCAGGGAGTCGTGGGCCCGGCTGAAGGCCAGCCGCAGCGCATAGTGCGCATGGGCATCGTTGGCCTCGTCGCGGGGCAGGGTGGCGTGGTACTTGAGAATGGCACAGGCAATCAGCAGTTGGCTGTGCACATCACCCAGGCGGGCGGACAGCAGCTCGCGCCGCTTCAGATCGCCGCCCAGCAGCGCCAGCGCCATGTCCGAGACGCTGGCCAGTACCGCACTGTAACGGCTGACCAGACGATACCAGGGCGCACTGAACGCGTCGGAATTGCCGGGGGCGTCAGACAGATAGGGGCCAGCCCAGGCCTGCACGATGGCACTGCTGATATTGCCCAGCGTATGACCCGCGTGGGAGAAGAACAGGTCATCGAAGTCCTGCAGCCCCTGCTTCTTGTCTTCCGCCTGTATGGCTTGCAGTTCGTCATAGAGGAACGGGTGACAGCGCATGGCCCCCTGCCCGAAGATCATCAGCGAGCGGGTAAGAATGTTGGCCCCTTCCACGGTGATGGCAATGGGGGTGGACTGATAGGGCAGGGCCAGGAAGTTACGTGGGCCCAGCTGGATGCCGCGACCACCGGCGATATCCATGCCGTGGTTGATCAGCTCCCGCATCATTTCGGTGGCATGGTATTTGGCCATGGCGGTAACCACGGACGGCGCACCGTCTTCCAGCGAACGGGTCACCAGGTGGCGGTAGGCTTCCAGGGTGTACGCCAGTGCCGCCACATCGGCGGACGCTTCCTGTACGCCCTCGAATTCACCAACTGCCGTATTGAACTGGCGACGAATGCGACCGAAGGCACCGGTCATGCGGTAGCCCATTTCGCCACTGGCGGTGGCCAGCGCGGGCAGGGAGACGCCGCGGCCGGCACCGAGGCATTCAATCAGCATGCGCCAGCCACGGCCTGCCATATCCGGGCCGCCGATGATGGCATCGAGAGGCACGAACACATCCTTGCCATTGATGGGGCCGTTCATGAACGGGGAACCGGGGTAATGCCGGCGACCGATTTCCACGCCTTTGGTATCGGCGGGAATCAGTGCACAGGTAATGCCCAGTTCTTCCGTGTCGCCCAGCAGTTTTTCCGGGTCATAAAGCTTGAAAGCAAGACCCACTACCGTGGCCACCGGGGCCAGGGTGATCCAGCGTTTGGCGAAGTTCAGGCGCATGCCCAGCACTTCCTTGCCGTCGATCTTGCCTTTGCAGATGACGCCGGTATCGGGAATGGCGCCGGCATCGGAACCGGCTTCCGGCCCGGTAAGGCCAAAGCAGGGAATCTCGTCACCCTTGGCAAGGCCGGGCAACCAGCGGTCTTTCTGTTCCTGGGTGCCGTATTCCGCCAGTAGCTCACCCGGGCCGAGAGAGTTGGGCACCATGGCGGTGACGGCGGCGGTGAGCGAGCGGGTGGCAATCTTGCTCATGATGCGGCTTTGCGCATAGGGCGAGAACGCCTTGCCGCCGTACTCAGTGGGAATGATCAGGCTGAAGAAGCCCTTGTGCTTGAGGAAGTCCCAGACCTCTTCGGGCAGGTCTCGCAGTTCGTGGAAGATCTGCCACTCATCAAGCATGTCGCACAATTGCACCACTTCGTTATCAATGAAGGACTGCTCGTCATCGGTGAGCGTGGTGAACTGAATGTGGGCAAATTTTTCCCAGTCCGGGCGGCCGGAGAACAGGTCGGCTTCGAACCAGGTGGTGCCCGCCTCGATGGCTTCGCGTTCGGTATCGCCAATGGCAGGCATGACCTTGCCCAGCGCGTTGTAGACCGGTTTGGTGATGAACTTCTGGCGCAGGTCCACGTGGTTGAGCACGGTAACGCCGGCGGCGAGCAGAATCAGGGAAATGGGATGGAACAGCCAGGAAGCGAGGAAGCCGCAGAGCAGCCACACAACAACGAAAACGGCACTGCCAATGCCTCGGCTGATTTGCTGATAGAAGAGGGTCATCAGCGTGGCAATTAACAACACAATAGCCAATAGGCTAAGCATGGTGATCTCCTTTGCCTGGGTGGAATACCTTCCAGCATACGGGCGTTACCATGGAGAGCGCGTGAAACTGCCGCCAGGAACTTCAAACCGTACACCTGACTTCAGTCTAACGCGCAGATGGCACAAGTTGCACAGGATTTAACCGGATTTAATCTGGATGATGCCTTACACTTGGCGCCACTTTTAATGCGTTTTCAGGAGCATAGCGTTGCAGCCGAACAGCCCTATCATTGAAGCCACAGAGCAGAATATTCAGCAAATCCTTGAGCAATCCCAACAGATCCCGGTGATCGTGGATTTCTGGGCCAGCTGGTGCCAGCCCTGTCAGCAGATGGCGCCGATCCTGGAGCGGCTGGTCAATGAATACCAGGGCAAGGTACTGCTGGCGAAAGTGAATGCGGATGAGCAGCAAATGCTGGCCAGCCAGTTTGGTGTGCGCAGCTTGCCCAGCCTCAAGCTGGTGTATCAGGGGCAGTTGGTCAGCGAGCTGGATGGGGCCCAGACGGAAGGCGCGTTGCGCCAGTGGCTGGCCCCGGTGGTTGATCCGGAAGCCGCACAACAACAGCAGGAAGAAGGCTTTATCGAGCAGGTGCGCATGGCCATCGAGGCGGGCCACACGGAGCAGGCGGAAGGCGCGTTACGGCAGACCCTGGAACAGAGCCCGGACAAGCATGCCATTCGTGCCTTGCTGGTGGAGTTGCTGCTGGGGGAAGGGCGCCTGGATGATGCCCAGTCGGTGCTGGCGCAAGTCACTGAAGATGCCGAGCCGTTACGCCCGTTCCGGGCACGTTTCGCGTTGCTGGAAAAGCTGGAAGGGGCCGGGCAGAGTCTGGCGGAGCTGTCTGCCCGTATCGCCGACAAGCCCACTCCGGAAGATCTTTATGCCTACGGCTTGCAGGCCGCCGCGGCGGGCCAGTTCGAAGCGGGGCTTGAGTCGCTGCTGACGCTGCTGCGTGATTATCGCGATTTTCGCGACGGGGTGGCCCGCAGTGCGCTGCTGGAAGTGTTTGAATGCCTTCCCAAAGGCGACCCTTTAGCCAGTGAATATCGCCGCAAGATGTTCAACTACCTCTACTGAGCCTGCCTCCAACTTCCTCCCCGCGGGCAGCGGATGTCCCCGTTGCCCGTGTCTATCCTGCCTGCTTTTCCGTGCTGACGGCGATTGCCGGGCCGCTGCTCGCCCGCTGTTTTTTGGTGCGTGATTCGCTTTCCCTCCCTGTGTAAGGCCGGATCTCTGCGCCACTTTGATGCCAATAGTGTTCATCCGTGGTGCGCCAATAAAGTGCAGTGTTCTTTTGTGGTGCGACATGAATTTTGTTCAGCGCTAACTGATTGAAATAGCGTGCACTATTTTGTGGCCTGATTCTTGAATGCCTCTTGTCGGTGCAAACTTCCGGCACGTGTTGTGTTGGTGCATGAGGACGAGGAGATACCGAATGAAAATGCTGACTGCGGTGGTCAAGCCGTTTAAGGCCGAAGAAGTGCGCGATGCGCTGGCCCAGGTCGGGGTGCAGGGCATGACGATTACCGAGGTAAAGGGGTTTGGACGCCAGAAAGGGCACACCGAGCTGTATCGGGGTGCGGAGTACGTGGTGGATTTTGTTCCCAAGGTGAAGCTGGAGCTGGCGGTCCGTGAAGAGCAGCTGGACCAGGCGATCGAAGCAATCATGAAAGCGGCCGGCACCGGCAAGATCGGTGACGGCAAGATTTTCGTGACTGACCTGGAGCAAGTGATCCGCATCCGTACCGGTGAAACCGGCAGCGAAGCCATTTAAGGGGCCCGACGATGAAAAAATTGATAGCTGTATTGTTGATGTTGCCTTCGCTGGCGCTGGCCGATGGCCTGGATACCGGTGACAGTGCCTGGATTCTCACCGCCACCGCGCTGGTGCTGTTCATGACGCTGCCGGGCTTGAGCCTGTTCTACGGTGGCCTGGTGCGCGCCAAGAACATTTTGTCCGTTTTGATGCAGTGTTTCGCCATTACCTGCGCGGTGTCGCTGGTGTGGTTGATCTGCGGTTATTCCCTGGCGTTTTCCGATGGCGGCAGCATGAATGCCTGGATCGGTGGCCTGGACCATGTGTTCTTCTCCGGGATTACCCGTGAGACGCTGGAAGGCACCTTGCCAAAAAGCCTGCACGGGCTGTTCCAGATGACCTTTGCCATTATCACCCCGGCGCTGATTGTCGGTGCCTTTGCCGAGCGCATGCGCTTCGGTCCGATGTTGGCGTTTTCCGTGCTCTGGCTGCTGGGGGTGTATATCCCGGTGTGTCACTGGGTATGGGGTGGCGGCTGGCTGGCTGACCTGGGGCTGTATGACTTTGCCGGTGGCACCGTGGTGCATATTACTGCCGGTGTGGCAGCGCTGGTGGCGGCTGTGGTGCTGGGCAACCGTAAAGGCTTCCCCACCCAGGGCATGATGCCGCACAACATGACCATGACCGTTACCGGCGCCGGCATGCTGTGGGTGGGCTGGTTCGGGTTCAATGGCGGGTCGGCCCTGGCGGCCAATGGTGATGCGGCCATGGCCATGCTGGTGACACACATTTCTGCGGCCGCCGGTTCGCTGGCCTGGATGGCCATGGAATGGAAAAAATTCGGCAAACCTTCCGCGCTGGGCATTGCTACCGGCATGGTGGCGGGCCTGGGCACAATTACCCCGGCATCCGGCTTTGTCAGCCCGGCTGCGGCCCTGGTGATTGGCCTGTCCGCTGGTGTCATCTGCTTCTACATGGTGATTTTCGTCAAGCACAAGCTGAAGATTGACGATTCCCTGGACGTTTTCCCGGTCCACGGCATTGGTGGCATCCTGGGGACCTTGCTGGCCGGTGTGTTTGCTTCCACGGAACTGGGCCTGTTCTCCGGTTACGGCTTTGCCAAGCCGGAGTACACCATGCTGGATCAGCTGGGCGTTCAGGCACTGGGCGTGGTGGCCACCTTTGTCTATACCGCACTGGTAACCTGGGTATTGCTCAAGCTGATAGGCCTGTTTGCACCATTGCGTGTGACCGGCGACGAAGAGACACAGGGGCTGGATATCGCCCTGCATGAAGAGCGTGGCTACGACCTCTGATTGTCTGTTTGACGCTGATTTAAGGCGCTCGAAAAGCCCGGCATTTTGCCGGGCTTTTTTGTCCTATAAGGACACATCTGCGGCTATTGCCACCCTCTGAGCCTTTCTATAAGGTACGGGTAAGTTTCGAACGCTCGTTTGAATTGGCTAGCAGCAATAAAGCCTGTGCCAGCCCTGTGAAAGGGGGCGTCGAAGTCACATCGATAGGTTTAAGGAGAAACAAGAATGAGCCTGGAATTTCTGTCTGACGAGTGGTTTGCAAAAGTAAAAGAAATCCGTGATGGCGCGGGTAATGTTGAAGCGCCGGCAGCACTGGCTGACCTGGTAATCAACATCACTGTTAATGCTGACGGTGGCGACAAAGAGCTGGCTCTGGTGGGCGGCATGATCGAAGAAGGTCATCACGCTGACGCTCCGACTACCATGATCCTGCCGGCCGACTTGGCCAAGCGCATCTTCATCGAAGGTGATCAGTCTGCAGGCATGCAAGGCTTCATGAGCGGTCAGATCCGCATTGAAGGCGACATGAGCAAGCTGATGGCTCTGCAAACCGCACAGCCGTCTGCTGATCAGGTTGCCCTGATGAAGCAGATCCAGGACGTGACCGCGTAATACCGCGTTTTCGTTCCATAACAATGCCCGCCTTGTGCGGGCATTGTTGTTTTAGGCGGCGTCACACGCAGTATGACTGCCTGTAGCCTGTAGCGTGGAGAGTGTTAAGCGTCGCGTGTGTGATTCAGATTCTGCAACGGCGTGGCCACCGCCACCGGCTGAACGCATACCTGATCCAGCCAGCCGTGCGCACTGCGCTTGCCTGCATCCAGATAATCTTTGAGCGAGTCCCGCCAAGATTCAGCATGGAAGGCCATGCATAGCGGTTGTCGGCGTAGCGGATCGTGGGCAACGCAAACATGCTCCATTGACGCCGCCGCCAACAAATCCTCAGTCATGGCTGTGGGCAGGGTCAGCAGGTCACAGGGCAGGCACAGGCACAGGCCGTGGGCTTCCCCCAGTGCGGCTTCCAACCCGGCCAGCGGCCCAAGAAAACCGTCGCGCCGATCCGCGACCACCTGATCGGCCCAGGCTTGATAGCGGTCAGCATTGCGATTGGCACTGATCACAATGCGGCTGGGGCGGGGGAGTAGATTATCGAGCAGGTGAGCGACCAGTGGCTTGCCATCCACCTCCACCAGTCCCTTGTCGGCACCGCCCATGCGTTGCCCCTGCCCGCCGGCCAGAATGATTAAGGTATAGTCGACCATATTGCCTTCTCGTCGTGCTCTCGCGTTGGGTTCCGGGGGCGAATCGGCTATGCTCTGCGCGCGCGTTGGGCGATGCTGACAGCTTGTGTTTTGCCAGCCCCGAGTGCAGACACGTTTCAGGGACATTATGTGACTACCGCCCGTAATCATCTTACCGATTTAGCGCGCTTTGCGCCGCTCCTGCCTGGCTATCAGCCGCGTGAACCGCAGCTGGAAATGGCCGATGCGGTGGAAGACGTGATTGGCAGTGGCGCCACCTTGCTGGTGGAGGCAGAAACCGGCACTGGCAAGACGCTGGCTTACCTGGTGCCTGCACTGCTGTCTGAAGGCCCGACGTTGGTGTCCACCGGCACCAAGAGCTTGCAGGACCAGCTGTTCTTCAAAGACCTGCCCATGGTCAAGAAAGCCCTGAACCTGCCAAGGAAAGTGGCGCTGTTAAAAGGGCGTGCCAATTACCTATGCCCGTACCGGCTGGAATTGCATCAGGAAGACGCCCGTTTTCTCACCCGTGAAACCGTGGGGCAGATGCAGATTGTGGCGCACTGGGCCGGGCGTACCCGCACCGGTGATATCGCCGAGCTGCAACAGATCCCGGAAGATGCGCCGGTATGGCCCTGGGTGACCAGTACCGCCGACAATTGCCTGGGCACGGAGTGTCCCCGCTATAACGAATGCCCTCTAATGAAGGCGCGCAAAGACGCCCAGGAAGCCGACCTGGTGGTGGTGAATCATCATCTGTTCTTTGCGGATGCCGCATTGCGTGGCAATGGCGCGGCTTCTGAATTATTGCCCACGGCCAACACGGTGATTTTTGATGAGGCACACCAACTGCCTGAAATTGCCGCGGCGTTTTTTGCGGACACCCTGAGCACCCGGCAGATTCAGGAACTGGGGCGCGATAGCTTGTCCGAGGCCGGGCATACCGCTGCCGATCTGGCAGAGCTGAACCGCCTGGTTGCCGCCGTGGATAAAGGGGGTATGGACTTGCGTTTGAGCCTGGGTGACGGTGAGCGCCGTGAGCCCTGGACGGAAGTGGCCGATAACAAGGCGGTGGTTGAAGCCGGGGAAGTCCTGCTGCAGGCCTTGCAGGAGCTGGACGCCTTCCTCGGGCCGCTGGCCAAGGCGAGCAGAGGCATGGACGCCTGTTCCCGGCGGGCCAGTGAGCAGGTGGATTGCCTGGCGGCTTACCTGAAAGGCGGCCAGCCCAACCGGGTGTACTGGTTTGAGACGTTCAAACGTTCCGTGGTGCTGCACAGCACGCCGTTGTCTGTGGCCGCGCAGTTGCGCGCCCAGCGTGAACGTCATCCTTGCAGCTGGATTCTTACCTCCGCCACCTTGTCAGTGGGCGGGCGCTTTGAACATATTCAACACCGCCTGGGGCTGGACTCTGCTCGCACGCTGCGCCTGGAAAGCCCCTTCGATTTCAAACGTCAGGCGGTGTTCTATGCCCCGGAAGGCCTGCCGGCGCCCAACGACCGCGAGTACACCGCACAACTCACCAATGCCATGGTGCCGGTCATTAATGCAGCCAAGGGCCGCACTTTTTTCCTGTTTACGAGTCACAGAGCACTACGCGAAGCCGCCGGCATCCTGCGCCAGAAAATTGATTTCCCTTTGCTGGTGCAGGGCGAGTCCGGTCGGCGTGAGCTGCTGGAGGCCTTCCGGGAGAAGGGCAATGCCGTGTTGCTGGGTACCAGCAGCTTCTGGGAGGGCATCGATGTCCGCGGTGAAGCGCTCAGTTGTGTGATCATCGATAAATTGCCGTTTGGCTCCCCCGGTGATCCTGTGGCGGCCGCGCGTATTGAACACATTAATCGCAATGGCGGAAATGCGTTCCGTGATTATCAACTTCCCCAGGCGGTGCTGGCCTTGCGCCAGGGGGCCGGGCGGTTGATCCGTGATCCGAAAGATACCGGGTTGCTGGTGGTGGCGGACCCGCGGCTGTTAACGCGCAGTTATGGCAAGTTGTTCGTCAATAGCCTGCCCAACATGACCCGCACCCGTAAGCTCGACGTGGTACAACGGTTTTTTGATTATCTGGCCCGTCAGGGCCTGGAAGCGGAAAAGATGGAATCATGACGCGCATACTCGCACTGGAAACCGCAGGTGAAACCTGCTCGGTGGCATTGCTGGACGATGGCAATGTGATCGAACGTTTTGAACACGCGCCACGGCGACAGACCGAACTGGTGCTGCCAATGGTCGAAGGGCTGCTGGCCGATGCCGGGGTCCGCTTGAAAGACCTGGATGGCATCGCGTTTGGCCATGGCCCGGGGGCGTTCACCGGCGTGCGTGTTGCGGCGGCGGTGACCCAGGGGCTGGCGTTTGCGGCGGACCTGCCCGTGGTGGGGGTGTCCACCCTGGCTGCCTGTGCACTCAGTGCGCAGGCGATACAGGCCCATGGTCATGTGATTGCCTGCTTTGATGCGCGTATGGGTGAGGTCTACCTGGGCGCTTATCAGTGCGAGGAGGGTGCCGCCAGCGTCATCCTCAACGACGGCCTGTTCAACCCCGATACCTTGCCGGATTTACCGTCGGCGGACTGGATGATTGTCGGTTCCGGCTTGGTGTATCAGGACGCACTGGTGGCGGCCTATGGCGCAAGCCACTGCGTTGTTGACGCCCATCCCCATGCGAAAGCGGTGGCCCAGCTGGCATTATCAGCATTCGAGCGTGGAGAGAGTGTCAGTGCGGAGCAGGCACAGCCAGTCTATTTGCGAGACCAAGTGATTCAGGGAGCTGTACGATGACCAACTGGGACCTTCCCAATGTGCATGAGCTGACGGTAACAGTACCTGCCGAGGCCATTGATGTGATGGGGCATGTGAATAACACCGAGTACCTGCGCTTTATGGAGCAGATCGCCTGGCATCACACCACCCAGCTGGGATTGGGCTGGGACCTGTATCAGAAGCTCAACCGGGGCATGGTGGCGCGCCACACGGAAGTGGATTATCTGGCGCCGGCCTTTGAGGGTGAAAACCTGAAAATTGGTACCTGGATTGTTCATAATGATGAGCGCATCAGTATTACCCGTCGTTATCAGATTATGCGTGAATCCGACGGCTTAACCTTGCTGCGCGGGCGCACACGCTGGGTGTGTGTGGCGCTGGATTCTGGCAAGCCGCGTCGCATGCCCCCGGAGTTCCTGAAGGGCTATCAAATTACCGCTGACGAATAGCAAGCGTTACGAGTGACGAGAAGCGAGTTTCGAAAAACCAACCCGGTTTTGATTTTCGCTCCTCGAAACTCGTAACTCGTAACTCGTTACTGACGTTTCATTCAACAAGGACATTCCATGGATTGGTTTCAGGCTCTGGTTCTGGCCCTGATACAGGGGCTCACCGAGTTCCTCCCTATCTCCAGTTCCGCCCACTTGATTCTTCCATCACAGATTCTCGGCTGGCCCGATCAGGGGCTGGCTTTTGATGTGGCGGTGCATTTGGGCACATTGCTGGCGGTGATGCTCTATTACCGCCGTGATCTGGTGGCCATGGTAGGCGGCGCTGGCGTGGCGGTGCAGCAGCGGCGGATGAATGATGACCTGAAGCTGGGGTTGCTGGTGGTGTTGGCTACTATTCCTGCGGTGGTATTCGGGTTTCTTGGTGATGATTTCATCGAGCAGGAATTGCGCTCGGCGCTGGTGATTGCCATCACTACGTTGGTATTCGGGGCGCTGTTATGGGCATCTGATGCCTTCGGCAAGCGGACGTTTTCGCTGGCCCGGTTGGGTATTGCCGGCGCCATTTTTATCGGCTTGGCCCAGGCGCTGGCGTTGATCCCTGGCACCTCACGCAGCGGTATCACCATTACCGCGGCGCTGGCATTGGGGTATCGCCGTGAAGACGCGGCGCGTTTTTCCTTTTTGCTGTCCATTCCGGTGATTCTGGGCGCGGGGCTGCTGAAAACCAAAGATCTGATCGAACAACAAATCGCGGTGGACTGGGGGATGATGGCCCTGGGGGTCGTGGTTAGCGCGGTGACGGCCTACCTGACCATTGTGTTCTTCATCCGTTTGCTCGAGCGCATTGGCATGCTGCCGTTCGTCATCTATCGGCTGATTCTGGGCGTGGCCCTGTTGTTCTGGCTGGCATGACGCTGAGTGGCTCACTGGACACTGTGCTCGGTCTGTTACCCGGTTGCCCGTCAGGCTTGCCGGGTGCGCCGGTGGAAAACGAAGCGCAGGCCTGTGCTTGCCCGCTCGAACTGGTGCTGGGCTGGCATAATGCGTGCCTGAGCCTGTGGCGCCCGCAGGGAAAGGAGACGCCACTGACGGTCAGTTTCTGTGACGGAAAGCAGGGCTACCGGCTGACACCTGAGCGGGTGCGGCACGAGCGCCTGATCAAGGCGCTGGGCAAGCCCAAAGACGAGCGGATTCGCGTGCTCGATGCCACCGCTGGTCTCGGTCGTGATGCCGCCCTGATGGCGCAGGCGGGTTTTCAGGTGCTGCTGGCGGAACGTTCGCCGATTCTTCATGCCATGCTGGCGGATGGCCTGCAAAGGGCGCCTGCCAGCCTGGTTGCCAACATGCAGTTACTGGCGTGCGAGGACAGCAGAACCACTGAGCCGCGGGCTCTCCACGCTGTGTATCTGGATCCCATGTTTCCGGCTCGGGAAAAAAGTGCGGCGGTAAAGAAAGACCTGCAGTGGTTGCAGCGGCTTTGCCCTTACCCGGATAAGGCTGAAGAGCAGCAGCTACTGGACTGGGCCCGTTCCCTTGCCCCTTCCCGTGTCGTCGTAAAACGCCCGGTAAAGGCGAGCTATCTGGCTGACGTCGAGCCGTCCTTCAGCCAGAAAGGCAAGGCGGTGCGCTTCGATATCTATACTTGCACCTGAGCCAGCTCACTACTCCTCTCAGTCATCACGTCCCCATGACCGGTTCGCTAATGCCCTGGCTTTATTCCTGGGTATCTTGATAAGAGAGGGGCGGCGGTACCGGCGTTTATACCGGCCACCCTTGGCGGTGGCCGGCACGATCAGGATGCTTCAGAAGAGGCGGTAAGCAGGTTGCCTAAATTGCTTACCCGGGTGACACGCCGAATGGCGTCACTGATATCGGGGCTGAGAATACGGTTAGCCTCGTCATCCAGCGCTTCCAGTTTTTCACTGAATTCCAGCGCGCCGCTGCCACCGGGGGTGACCAGGCCGGTGGAGTAGAGCTGGGCGATAAAGTTCTTCAACACTACCTTGTCGAAGAATTCCGGAGAGTTGAATTCGTACAGCAAAGAAAGGCGCTGGGCAGTCTGGTGGGCCAGTTCCCCTAGCTGTTCGGCGGTAAGCATGCCGGACCCGTATTGAACCAGCAGCCGAATGGTCAGGTAGTAACGCTCCAGGGAGGGCATCACGGTCTGACCAAGATGGTCGAGCATGTCAGATTCGTGGGTATGAATCGCGGCACCGTGCAGGCAGTCATTTTCCCGGCCGATCAGCTGTTCCTGCTGCAGGACGGTGACGATATTGTTGACGGCAGCAGCCAGTTCCTCGTTATCCTGCCAGTGCAGGAAGTACTCGTTACGCAGGAAAGGATAGAGCAGGCGCACCATGCTTTGCAGTACATCCATGTTGATGGATCGTGCATTCATTACCAGAGAGCAGATCAGACCCGGCAGAATGAACAGGTGCAGGCTGTTGTTGCGCACGTATGCCATTTGCAGGGCGGTTTTTTCATCGGTGGTAACCACGTCGCCCAGCTTGTGCTCGATACGTTCAAGAAAGTCGTGCTCCAGGCCGTACTCAATAATGGCATTGGCGTCATCGGTGGCCAGCGCTGCGCTGTCGCTGTAAGGCGCTTGCTTGAGCAGGGAAATATACAGGTCCAGCTGCTGACGAAGCTGGGCAATATCCATGGTGTGCTTGGGAGAGGCCAGCAGCGCCAGGCTGAGCAGGTTGACCGGGTTCGCCACAGCCGCAGCATTGATGGATTCCACCACTTCCTGCCCCAGTTCTTCCACTGCATGCTTGAACCAGGGAGGGTTGTCCCCGGGGGCCACGGTTTCATTGCGCCATTTCGGGTTATGGCCGTCCAGATAATCCACCAGTTTGATCGGCTCACCGAAGTTCAGGTGCACCTGGCCAAAGTGGCTACGCAGAACGGCGAGCGACTTCATCAAGCCGCCCACGGATTCCTTCTGCTTTTTCTTGCCGTGCAATTCGCCGATGTAGGAGCCGGCCTCAATCACTTTTTCGTAGCCCACATATACCGGCACAAACGCGATTGGCTTGCGTGAATCACGCAGGAAGCTGCGTACGGTCATGGCCAGCATGCCGGTACGGGGTTTGAGCATGCGACCGCTGCGGCTGCGGCCACCTTCCACAAAGTATTCGATGGAAAAGCCACGTGCGGTAATGGTGTGCAGGTATTCGCTGAATACGGCGGCGTACAGGGGGTTGTCACGGAAGCTGCGGCGCATGAAGAAGGCGCCGCCGCGACGCAGAATGGTGCCCACAATGGGCAGGTTCAGGTTGATGCCGGCGGCAATATGCGGCGGGACCAGGCCGTTGCGGAACATCACAAAGGACAGCAGCAGGTAGTCAATGTGGCTGCGGTGGCAGGGCACATAGATCACCTCGTGATCGCCGGCGACTTTGGTCAGGTTGTCCATGTTGTAAAGGCGAATGCCGCCGTACAGACGGTTCCACACCCAGTTCAGAAACAGTTCCAGGGTTCGGATTACGGTGTGGGAATAGTCGGCCGCAATCTCCATGGCGTAACCGCGTGCCTTGGCTTCCAGCTTCTCTTCACTGACGTCCTGGCGTTTTGCCTCGGCGCGAATCACTTCTCGCACCGGTATGGAATCGACCACGGTGTTGGTCAGGGTGCGCCGGTGTGACAGGTCGGGCCCGATGGCTGCTTCCTGCTGGCGGCGAAAGTGTACTCGCAGGATGCGCGAAGCCTTGCGCACGGCCTGGTCGTCTTTCTGGCACTGGTCAACCAGGGTGCGCAGGGACATGGGGCGGCTGAACTGCACGTACAGTTGGCGGCCCTGGGTAATGATGATGAAAAATTTCTTGATAAACCCGGCCGGAGACCAGTTATCCGAGAACAGGATGCGCCACATGGAGTTTTCTTTTTCCGGGCGGCGCCCCCAGAACACGGAGACGGGCACAAGCTGTACATCGGCTTCCGGGTTGGCGCGCAGGGCGGCCACCAGTTTTTCCAGCCGGGGAGGGGACACCGCCCGGCGCTGACGGCGGTTGCCCAGCTGGCGGCGGTAAAGCTGAAAATAACTGTGGTTAAGGTGTGTTTTCCCCAGTGTCAGGCCGCGCAGGGCAGAGGAGAGCCCCAGCTGACGGGCGGTCTGGTCCGCCACGGCTGCGTCGGCAGCAGAGCGGTCGCTGAGTACGTAGACCACCGGAGTATTGGCAGCAAGCTGCAGTTCCTTGGGATCCGAAGGGAGCGCATTGGCGCGGGTGCACAGGCGTAGAAATACGCGTATGAGGAAAAAACCTAGTCGATCCAGGCCTAGCCAAGGTGTCATAGTCGGGTACAGTTAACGAATGTGAGCCAAGTGTATCGAAAGCCCTGACCCCGGAACACCAGTGGATATTTCAATTTGTTTCAAAATTGCTGCGCTGGGCATATCAGCGGTTTTTAGTGGTCAGTGGATGAGAAGGACCCGTGCATGGGGCTGTAGAGGTTTGGCAGGGTTTCACCTGCTATAATTGTGGGAATTCATTCCTGTTCATGGACAGCGTTAAGGAGCCTCCGGTGTCGACACCGCAATCCGGTATTTTTGACCGCAGTTATGCCCATCATGTGTTCTTTGAATTCAGTCTTGGCAGTGGCGTTGAAACTACGCTATTACGCCAGGCGTTGCGTGAGCTGGTCGCTCTGAAAAGTGAGAAGACCCCGGTATTGCTGGCCTTCGGGCCGGACCTCTGGGCCTGCTTCGATACCCGTTTCAACTTTCCGGCGTTTTCCCTGGAGGGGCATGTTCCCGCGACGCAGGGGGACTTATGGGTATGGGTTCAGGCCAAAGAGGCAGGTGATCTGTTCGATACCGCCATGCAGGTGCGCAAGGCGGTGGGTGAGTTGCTTTCTACCCAGCTTGAGCTCACCGCCTTTGTGTATCACGACATGCGCGATCTGACCGGGTTCGTGGATGGCATTGGCAACCCCACCGGGGAAAAGGCAGAACAGGCGACCTTTATTGCTGAGCCGCACCCCGGCGCAGGCGGTAGCTGGGTGCTGACCCAGAAATGGATTCACGATCTGGGCAAGTTCAACCAGTTGCCGGTTAGTGAGCAGGAAAATGTGTTCGGCCGGACCAAGGAAGATGCGGTGGAGTTCGATGATGAACGCATGCCCACCGATGCCCACGTGGGCCGGGTGGATGTGGATCGCGACGGTGTAGCGCAGAAAATGTGGCGTCGTTCTGTCCCTTATGGAGACAGTGGTCAACATGGCCTGTATTTCCTGGCGTTTTGTTGCGAGCTGGACCGCTACGACTTTCTGTTGCGCCGCATGTATGGCATTGCTGATGATTCAGTGAAAGACCGTCTGCTGGAGTTTACCCGCCCGGTGATGGGCTCCTGGTGGTATGCCCCGTCACAGGATTGGCTGGATGCACTCTGATCCAGCGTATATTGGGGAGTTACCATGAAGACCTGTGCTTTCAGCGCTCCTTCGTTGGCCTGTTTGTTGGCGCTGCTGGCAGGGTGTGAGACCGGTGGTACCCAGGTGGTGCAGTCCTATCCGGGGCAGTTTGGTGTCTTTTGCCCGCAGTGGAGCGAATGCCTCAACGCGGCGCAACGGGCCTGTGGTGGGGTGGGGTATACCATTGAGCGGGCGGCCCCGGAGAAAGGGGAGCTGGAAGTCATCTGCCAGGATGGCAATCGCCGGCAGGAGCCCTCGGCAAGTACACCGGAGCAGTTGCGTCAGCGCTGCCTGCAATCACCGGATTATCCCTGCTGAGTACCGCAAAGCGAAAGAGGCATATGAATACGCTGCCCGGTGTCAGTCTTCCTTGTTTCCGGCGTCGTCGTTGCCTGCATCCAGCCAGATAAACAGGGCAAAACTGCCCGCAAAGACCAGAATGCCGGCAATCACGGCGATTCCTGCCAGAACCACGCTGTCCATATACATAAAAATCCTCCCAGAGCCTGTCTCGGTAGCGTGACAGGTTCAGGGAGGATAATGATGACGCAGGTCAATATTTGCCACCGAAAACCGGTAGCGACACAGCCCTAGTCGCCGGTTTTCCAGCCGGTGAACATTTTCTTCACCAGGAAAGGCGTGAGCTTCAATGAGGCGCCGAGCCACTGGCCAACGCTGGACGGGAAGACGAACAGCAGGGCGTTTTTGATGCCGTTGTAGGTGGCTTCATCAAACGGGTACCAGAAAATATTGCGTTTGGACGGCAGAATATCCCAGTTCACCACTTTCGCCTGCGTCATTTCTTCCAGCCCTTCCGGGCCATGGGTGCGGCCAATGCCGGACTCCTTCCAGCCGCCCCAGGGCGTTTCGGACAAACCGTGGCTGTAAAGATGATCATTCACGGTGGTGACACCGGATTGCAGCCGGGCGGCGATGGCACGGCCGCGTTTGTTGTCTTTGGTCCAGACTGAAGAGGTCAGCGCCAGATTGGAATCGTTGGCCTTGCCGATGGCTTCTTCTTCATTGGCCACACGCTGCACCGCGATCAACGGCCCGAAGGTTTCATCGCACATGGTGAGCATGTCGTCGGTGACCTGGGTGAGCAGGGTGGCGGGGAAGAAGAAGCCGTTTTCCACATTGCCCACCGGGCGTGACTGGGCTTCGATGCGGGCACCTTTGGCCAACGCATCTTCCACGTGTTGCTGCACCGTGCGCAGCTGGCCGGCCGTGGTCAGGCTGCCAATATCCACATCAAAACCGTTGCAGCCGATGCCGTGGCGCAGTTGGCGAGTCTTCTTGGCCAGCAGATCCACGAATTGATCGTACACCGCATCCACCACATAGACGCGTTCCACGCCGCCACAGCTTTGCCCGGCATTCTGGTAGCCGCCCCAGGCGGCGCCGTTGGTGGCACGCTCCAGATCCGCATCTTCCAGCACCAGCATGGGGTCATTGCCGCCCAGCTCCAGCGAAACCGGTGTCAGCGTTTGCGCGGCCTGGGCCATGAGCGTTTTGCCCGCTGGCACCGAGCCGGTAAAGAATAATTTATCGATGCCGTTATCGAAAAAGCCGGTGGCCACTTTGGAACCAGAGCCGACGATGTGTTGGAACAGGCCTTCAGGAAGTTCGCCGGCCGCGATAATTTGTTCGATGGCGCGGCCCACTGCCGGGGTGGCGGCGGCCACTTTCAGCATCACGCCGTTGCCAGCCATCAGGGCCATGACGATTTCACCGAAGGGAATCGACAAGGGGTAGTTCCAGGGGCTGATGATGCCCACCACGCCCAGTGGCACGCGCAACATGTGGGTGCGCTTGTTGAAGAACAGGATGCTGCCAGCAGGGCGGTTTCGCTCTTTCAGGTAATGCTCGGCGTTTTTTGCATACCACTTGCAGGCCAGGGCACAGGGCAGTACTTCGGTGGCCAGGGCATCGGTGAGGGTTTTGCCGTTGCTTTCGCTGACGGTGCGCGCCAGATCATCCGCGCGATCGACGATGTAGCTGCGCATCATCTGAATATGGCGGGCCCGTTCCTTGAAGGATTTGGCCGCCCAGATGGCTTGCGCCTCGCGGGCCTTGGCCAGCATTTGTGGCAAGGCTTCCAGATTGGTTTCGCTCAGTTCGGCGACGGCGGTGCCAGTGGCGGGGTTGGTATCGACCACCACGTTGGCAGCCAGCTTTTCTTGTGCAGTCATGTGAAGGGGACTCCATCACGGCAGGCCGCAGTGGGCGGCCCGCAGGCTATTCGGGATAGTGAAAAGAGGGTTAGGGAAGCATAGAGTAAACACGCTGGCTAGGGCCTGTCGACAGGAATTTAGGGCGCTCCGGCTAGCGGGTTGCTGACGCCTTCGCTGCTGTGTCATCCATTTTTGCGGTCCCGGCGAGACGAGAGGCCATACGCTCGAAGGTCAGGGCGATGCGTTCCACTGCCCCGGCGATCAGTTCCTGATTGCGCTGCTCCATGTTACCGGCCTCGGCCATGGCGGTTTTCAGGCGTTCGGAGTCGGCGCGAAAACGGTCATCACAATGTCCCCGCGCGCAGGCCTGGTAGGCATCCGCCAGGGACTGCTGCCATTGTGTTGCGCTTTGCTGCAGTGCGGGGGACGTCTGGGTATTGATACGCCCTTGTACCCAAAGCGAAACCTGACCCAGGTTGAGACCGGTCAGCCCCAGATCGGTGAAGTGACGCCGTTCTTCGGGCAGGGCCTTGTCACAGATAGTGAGCCAGCGAAGGCGATCTGCCATGCGGGCATTGAAGCCTTCCTCATTAATACGGTGGCGATGATGGCCAATCATCGCCAGGTCCTGGGCGGTATCGCGAATGAGCCGCCGGCGCAGCCCCGGGCCATTGGGGGGCGTAATCAGACGGAACATCATGTAGGCGATAAAGATGCCACCGGTAATGGCCAAGCCGTTGCTGGCCACACGGGCCACATCAAAATCCATGGCGTTGCCCGGTTGCACCAGGATGATATATGGCGTGCAGAACCCCAGGCCGTAGGCCAGGGTGGTCGGATTGCTGATGGCCAGTAGCGCCACGAAGAGCGGTGCGCCAAGAATCAGTATCAGTAGCGGAAAGTCACCGTTGCTCAGGGCCAGCAGTGGCAGGGTGAAAAACAGGGCGATGGGGGCCGCGAGCACCGAGGTGATGGTGGCCCGGCGCAGCACCACATCCGGTTCGGGCAGGCGGGCAAACAGGATGGTGAAGATCACCGGCATGATCATCAACATGATCGCCATGGGGCTGGCTGTGCCAATCCACAGTCCGGCGGCAATCATGAATACCAGGGCGCTGCGAACCCCTACGGCGGCGGCAATCTGCAGGTCACGGTAGGGTTTCAGGCCCTGTGGGCGCAGTTGCATTTCCCTGCTGAAGTGCAGGGCACGGTTGGCTTCCAGGGCGAGAATAATGTCGGCGGTCAGATTCAGGGCGACCTGGAAAAAGCGTCGTTGCAGCGGGGAGGCATCATCGTCCTGTTCGCCGCTGGCGGTTCGTAATTGCTGGCGCAGACGCTGCACTTCTCCCATGGCGTCTTCGGCGGACTGGGTTTCGCGCATGCGTTTGAAGGACTGGCGCAGGGATTCGAGCATGTCCTGCAGGGCGGGGGTCAGCAAATCACTGTGGTTACGCATTAGGCGGCCGATGACCCGGATGCGGGCGATCAGCGACAGGGTCTTGTGGCAGATAACGGTGGCGGCGCGGGCCCGGCCTGGGCCCTGGGCGCCTTCGTACAGGACCGCGCTGCTGTCATCGCTCAGGGGAAAAATGCTCTGTAGCAGGGTGTCTACCTGAATGTGGCGCTGGGCGTGGGTGCCTGCCGGGTTGAGTTCCAGTTCCAGGTAGGCAAGGGTCTGGTTTAGGGCGCCACGGGCGTGCTTTTGCAGCAGATGGCTGACGCGGGCAGGCCACAGCAGATTGCTGACCAGGGTTGCGCAAACCGCGCCGACAATGATTTCGCTAACCCGGGCATTGGCCACATGAAAAATGCCAACGCTGGACGTCGTGGTGGGGTTGGCGATGGAGATCACCACAATCAGCGTCGCGGTGATGCCGGCCATGGCAAAGCCATAAATGAAATTGGCTTGCCGCACCCAGGCAGAGGCCGCCGCATTGAGACCGATCCACAGGGTCAGGGCCAACAGTGCCATGAACGGGTAGGGCAGCAAGGTGGCCAGGATCAACAGGCCCATGGCCCCGCCCACCAGGGTGCCGCCAATCTGGCACAGGCCCTTTTCAATCACTAGGCCGGTTTCCGGCCGGACCTGCAGAAACACCGCAGAAATGAGTGCCCAGTAGGGCCGCTCAAGCTGCATGAGCATTGCCAGGTAAAGCGCCAGGCTCATGGCAATAATGCCCTTGAGCGCAAAGAGTACGGAATGGCGCTCCGGTGTAAGAATGACGGCCAGGCGGGGCGGCAAAGTCATGGCAGGCCAATCATTTCGCGGCAGGTGCGTCGTGCAGGCGCACGGTGGCGGTCATGCCGGCGGCCAGCAGGATGTCGTCGGGAACCGACTCCAGTTCGATGTGCACCGGAATGCGTTGCGCCAGCCTGACCCAGTTGAAGGTCTGCTGCACCTGGGGCAACAGCTGCCGGTCGGTCTGGGTGTTGGCATTGGCGATGGCCTGACCCACGCTGGTGACCTTGCCTTGCAGGGTCCGGGATCCATTCATGAGGATCACGGAGGCATCCTGACCCACGTGCACCAGTGGCAATTTGGTTTCCTCGAAATAACCGGTGACATAGAAGCTGTCGGCTTTGACCATGGAAACCACCGGGCTGCCCTGATTGACAAAATTGCCTTGCTGCAAGGTCAGGTTGACGATGGTGCCGTCCGCCGGGGCATGAATGTGGGTGCGCTCAAGGTTGATGTTGGCGCTGTCTCGCTCGGCCTTGGCCAGGGCCACATTGGCTTTAGCCAGCTGCGCCTGGATACCGGCACTTTCCAGGGCTTCCTTGCTGATGCTGTTATTGCTGCTGCGGTGCAGTTCCTGGCGGCGCTGATACTGGTGCTGGGCAAGGCGCAGGGCTTCCTGCTGGTAGAGAAGCTGGGCGTCGGCCTTGGCCAGCGCGGCCTGATAGCGGGTGTCGTCGATGCGGAATAGCGGGTCGCCCTGGCTGACGCTCTGGTTGTCTTCAATGTTGAGTTCGCGGACCCAGCCGGAGACATCCGGGGACAGGGTGATGATTTCTGCCCGCACTTTGCCGTCCCGGGTCCAGGGCGCGTAGAGGTAGTAGTTCCATACCCAGTTCCCGGCGATCAGGGCCAGGATGACCAGAACGACGGTGACCAGAATTCGAAGCGATTGTCGCATGGCGCGTCCTTGTGTCAGTCAGCTTAATAGCCGCAGTGAAAGTGCAACAAAACAGACGAACAGGGAAAGGTAGAACCAGGCGCCTTTCCATATCTGGTGATGCCAGCCCAGTTGCCTCAGCAGCAAGTGGGTCACCAGGGTGAGTACCAGTGCCAGCAGCACCAGCAACACCATGGGGCTGAACAGCATGCCGCCCACGGGGATTTCATGCAGCCACATGGTGCCTCCCGATCCGTGTTGGAGCTTTTATAGTAGGGGCAGTTTGCCTGAATTTGTAGCAGGGTGCTGCGCCTTGCCTGATACGCCCACGTTTTTTGTCAGGGCATTCAGGCAGGGGTGTTGTCAGCTCAGGAGTGCGAGGAATATTACGCGGAGGTCATCAGGTGCTGGAGCAGCCGCTGGTAGATCTGCGTCAGGGTGTCCAGTTCGCTGATGCTGGTGTGCTCGTCCACCTTGTGGATGGTGGCGTTGGTGGGGCCCAGCTCCACCACCTGCGTGCCGGTGGGGGCGATAAAGCGGCCATCGCTGGTGCCGCCGGCGGTGGACAGTTCGGTATCCAGTTCGGTGATATCGCGAATGGCATCCACGGCCGCGTCCACCAGGGCGCCGCGGTCGGTGAGAAACGGCTGGCCTGACAGGGTCCATTGCAGGTCATAGTCCAGGCCATGCTTGTCAAAGATGGCTTCTGTGCGCTCGCGCAGAATGGCATCAGTGAGTTCCGTGGAAAAACGGAAATTAAAAATGATTTCGCAGGTGCCGGGGATCACGTTGGTGGCCCCGGTGCCGCCGTTGATGTTGGAAATCTGGAAACTGGTGGCGGGGAAAAAATCGTTACCCTGATCCCACTCGGTGGTTGCCAGTTCCGCCAGTGCAGGGGCCACATCGTGTACCGGGTTGCGGGCCAGATGCGGGTAGGCCACGTGGCCCTGGATGCCTTTTACGGTGAGCTTGGCGCCCAGCGAACCCCGGCGACCGTTCTTGATCACGTCACCGACAGTACTGGTGGAAGACGGTTCGCCCACCAGGCAGTAATCCATGTGTTCCTGGCGGGCCTGCAGGTGCTCCACCACCTTGACGGTGCCGTTAACCGATGGTCCCTCTTCATCGGCGGTGATCAGAAACGCCAGGCTGCCGTTATGGTCCGGGTGGGCGGCGATAAAGTCTTCCATGGCCACCATCATGGCGGCGATGGAGCCTTTCATGTCGGCGGTCCCGCGCCCGTACAGCAGGTCACCTTCCTCGGTGGGGGTGAACGGATCGTATTTCCAGGCGGCGACGTCGCCGGTGGGCACCACATCGGTATGGCCGGCGAAAGCAAATACCGGCCCCTGCGTGCCGCGACGGGCCCACAGGTTTCGCACTTCTTCGAACCACAGGGTTTCACATTCGAATCCCAGCGCTTCGAGCTTTTCGATCATCCAGTCCTGACAGCCTTCGTCTTCCGGAGTGACGGAAGCGCGGCGGATGAGTTCCTTGGTGTAATCGAGAGTGCGGGACATGGGTATTCCAGTATCGGTGATTCGAAGCCGCTGTAGGAGCACCTCTCGAGGTGCGAACCGGTTTGGGAGAAC
>JBDWVU010000013.1:0-119662 GCA_039983755.1 Alloalcanivorax sp. | reverse complement strand
GAGTTATTGTCAAATCTGGTGTACGGGCTCAGGCGGCGTTCCTGTCTGACTGATCCTGTACTTGTTCCCCATCCTTGAATTTCACGTTGTTGACCACGAGGGCCAGCAGATCAAATCCCTTGATCCGTTTCCAGCGCTTCTGCGCGGTTTCCAGTAGCTTGTAGACCATCGCCAGCGTGGTCTCTCGGGAGCCGCAGTTCCGCGCTCTCTTGCTTCTCAGGCGCACCGTCGAAAACGTCGATTCGATCGGATTGGTCGTCCGGATATGGACCCAGTGTTCTGCCGGGAAGTCGTAGAACGCCAGCAGCTCCTCACGATCCTTGCGCAGCCGTTCCATGGCGCCGGGATACTTCGACTCAAAGCGTACCAGCGCCCGGTCAAATGCCTTGTGCGCCTCGTCCTGCGTCTCGGCCATCCAGATCTCATGCAGCGCCGCCTTGACCTTCGGTTGCACCGACTTTGGCAGCGCGGACAGGATGTTCGCGCTCTTGTGCACCCAGCAGCGCTGATGGCGGGTGTCCGGATAGCACTTGGCCAGTGCTTTCCAGAAGCCCAGGGCACCGTCACCGATCGCCAGCTTCGGGCTGGTCGTCAGGCCCCGGGCCCGCAGTCCCGACAGCAGTTCTGACCAGCTGGCCTCCGACTCTCGGTAGCCGTCCTCAACCGCAACCAGCTCCTTGCGCCCATGCTCCGTCACGCCGATGATCACCAGCAGGCAGAGGCGGTCATCCATGCGCACGTTGCTGTATACGCCGTCAGCCCACCAGTACACGTAGCGCTTCTGGCTCAGATCACGCTGACACCAGCGCCGGTGATCGTCAATCCAATGCTGCTTCAACCGGCTGATGGTGTTGGCGGACAGCCCCTTGGCCTGATCGCCCAGCAATGCAGCCAGTGCATCCTGGTAATCGCCGGTACTCACACCCTTCAGATACAGCCAGGGCAGCAGCTCCTCGACACTTCGAGCCCGCTTCAGGTATGGCGGCAACAAAGCACTGTTGAAGCGGACGCCGGAGCCGCTGCGATCCCTGACCTTGGGGACCTTGATCTCGACATTGCCGATGCCGGTCTGGACGGTACGCTCGGGCAAATAGCCATTGCGCACCACGGCCTTGCGACCATCCGGCAGCCGATGCTCAGCATGCTGCTCCAGTAGCACTTGGAGCTCGGCCTCAACGGCTTGTGCGATCAACTCGCGTGCACCGCTGCGTAACAACTCGGTCAGCGGATCTGTTACCTGTTCTTCTGGTTGTGAAAGCGCTCTCAGGGTAGACTGGGTCATGGCGTATCATTCTCTGTTGGTTGTGATTCTTGCCGGAATCAATCAACAGGATACGCCATCCTTCTATCTCCCCGTACACCAGAAATGACCATAACTCTTTGACTTACTCATTTGGTTGCTTGAAAGATTCCAGAAAAGCAATAGCAACAAAATTGTTTTTCATATTAGTGAAGTTTTTGATTATCTTGGCTACAAGCCACACAACAGGAAACCAAACGAAAAAGAAAAAGTGGCCAGTCGATTGCTGTCACTATCTACTATAGTTTTTCGATTATTCGTAAAAGAACTAACAGAAAAGCTAAAAACACCAGAAGAATTTTTTTCCTATCAAAAAGGAAGAAAAAGAACATGCTTTTTTACGCTATTCAACATTGAATATGATCACGAAACAGCAACTTTCAAATCTGTATGCAGTGACAATTTATATCAACTATACAGAAAGTCGAAATGGAACATGATCAATATCAAAGAGTATAAACTTCTCTCTACAAGTGCAGAAAAAGCCGTATACAAATATCTGGTTTTTCGTGATCCCGGAGTCGATACGAGAATGGGAATGTCTCTTGATCTTTTCTATGAAATGACGGGGCTGTCAGATTACGACAAGTATGCGGCAAAGAAAAAACTTAAAAGTGTCCTTAGGAAATTTTGCGAAATTAATATGATTAGAGGCTTTGAGATAAAATCAAACAAAGTAATAAATATTGATTTAATAACCAGCAAAGAAAGAAAAGTTATAGAGCAAAAAAACAAAAAACCCAAAGACAAAGACAAGCCTAAAAAAGAAAAAAATAAAAGTGATTTTGATGATGAGATTGATTTCAGCGGTTCTTATGATTTTCTTTAGTCAAAAGTTAGAATAGAGCGAAGTGATATTCACCCTGAAAATGAGGGTGCGCCCACATTTCAGTACTGCTCGCACAGAGCGGTAAACGCTTTGCTTTAGTGATTTTTCTTCTGCTTTAGACAAGATTAGAGCTTTTTAATTTTTCTTCCTGCCTTCTTGAGATCCTTTTCTGTGATCTCTGACTGTAGTTTCTTGAAACTGTTGAGTTGTTCTTCATAGTCTTGCCCTGCCTTAAATGTTTCTTCTAATTTTTCAAAGGCGAAAATCATTGGCTGGATCTTTGTGTTGTGTAGTTCTTCTAACTCTTGATATTCAGTCAATCTTTCTTCTTGCTCTTTCAGCTTGAGTTTTTTGGCTGTTATATCTTTATCCAGATTGTGAACCAAACGTCTGACTTTATCGTATCGGTTAATTATTTCGCTTAGCTTCTTGCTAACAACAAAAGTATCTTTATCCAAGTGCTTCCTGTTCCTTTCCCCTTTGCTTATGCCTCTCCTGAATCCCAATGGCTTGAACGCCATTGCGGCAATATCCTGCATCTTCACGAAGTTATGATTTAATGGCAGGGTCTTTCCGTTTTCGTCCTTGCCCTTCTTCATTAAGTCTCTAAGGGGCGCTTTTTTCTTCTTAAAGTCATAGTTAAAGAAGTACACATGAGCATGTATGTTTCGCTTGAATTCGCCCGTTTTTTCGTCGGTATGCCCTTCGTCTAAGTGAAGCTCATACCCCATAGGCTGGAAGCCGAAATCAGCATATATCGCTTTAATATAGCGCTGCATGCATTCGTCAAACTCTTTCTTGCTTGGCCTTCTCTCTTTGAATTGATCCTCAGAGAATACAACCACATGCTCAAACAGCACGTTCATTTTCTCTTGTGGTTTTCTTCCTGATGCTTCTTTGTATTGCGTCATACAGTCGTCTAGCGACTTGTAGCGCATTCCAAAGTTGTATGGGGTGTATTTCTCTACTACGTTGGGGGAGTTGGTGTGCTCTCTGTAGCCATGCGCCAGTATTCCTCTGGCTTTGCTCTGCTTGTAGTATGCTGTTCTCACAGCGACAAAGTTTTTCTTTTCTTTCTGACTCATGCTTCTCCAGTTCTTTATGATAATAAAATTATCATTTTTTCACTGGATCGCAAGAGCCAGATTTACTCACTAAAGCATAACCCGCTCCGCTCTTGTTATGCAGTGAGCCAAAGAGGCTTCGCCCCTTCTGGAATCCCCAGAAAAGAAAAATCAAAATCTATTAAAGCAGTGGTCTTTGATTTTGTGGTTATAAACAATGTCAAGCAAAGCGAGACAGCAAGCGTAAATGGAAACTTGTGGCCCATTTACTACTGCTTGCAAAAATTAAATGTATGACATTTACTACTGCTTGCAAATCTCCCCTAATGTTCTGCTTTAGTAGAAAAATGTAAGCCGTGAAAGCAGTGCTTTAGTAGTCTTCAGGGGGTGGAAGAAGTTTCTTCCAGATAGAATAATCATTATCAAAGTGCTTCGACCATGCTTGGTCGGCAAGGACAATTGTTTCATCTTCGGCATAGTCGAAAGAGATATCTTTCCCTGCTTTGGACTTGATAATTGCAAAATTATTGAACGGATAGAAAGCGATAAAGTGAATATAGCGTTTCAGTGCTTCATTGATCTGGGATCGGCTGTAGTAAGTGCTTCCTTCCTCGTTTGCCTTATCAAGAATCTCTTGAAACTTCTCTTTATTGTTATGGTTTTCCCTTTCTCTTTGGGCTAGCTCTGCTTCTTTTTCTCTTACTGTTCTCTGTAGTTGGTCTGCTTTTGCTTCCAGCTCCGAGAGTTTTTTCTTTAATTTCGTAGATGAAAGCCCTTCTGCTATAGCGTCAACCACATTGCTTATTTTATCTTCTGTATCATTAAGTTCCGCTTTTAGGGTCTCAACTTCCTTTTGCTTCTTGGATATCTGGATTGTAACTTCTGATTTTCTGCCTGCCAGATCTTCAATAGGTATATCTTTGAACGTATCGAAAAACTTATCTTCAATACCGCTATAGTGGATTTGCTTGTACTTGCATCCGGCTCCTATTGAAGCGTTGGAACAAACAAGATTTGTCACGTCTCCGCTCTTTCCCTTCTTTCCTTTAGAGACAAAGCGCATTGACCCGCCACATTCGCCACAGACAACAAGGCCGGTAAATAGATTTGAGAATCGCTCTCCTTTCCTTCCCTTTCTTCCGCTTCTGTTCTTTTTCACGGACTGTATGTAATCAAAATCCTCTTTTGAAATTACCGGGGGAAAGTAATTTTCAATGACTGTACCAGTTGGAGTTCTTCTCCTGACGTATTTTTGCTTTTCCTCAGAGAAAACAGTATCAGTCTGATACATTTCCAAAGCGCCATATAGCGCCCTATTCTTGAGGATTGTATTGATATATGAGAAGCCCCAGTTTTTCGTATTGGTAATGGTCGGAGTCTTTGATTCGTTTAGCTCTTTCGCGAGACTCGAAAGCCCTACACCTGAAAGGTACATGTCAATTATTTTCTTTATTGTCTTTACCTTTCGTTCGTTCAGCCTCAGTTCGCCCTTTCTCGATTTTTTATCTTCCCAAAATACATCAATCCAAGTTGGGGTGTCGCTTGTGATGATAATTGGTGGCTTTCCGGGCTCTGGTGATCCAGATTCTGACCAGCGTTTAACCTGTTCAACCTTGTTATCATAAGCAGCTTTGACCCTCTCACCTTTTCGAGCACTTTCCTCATTTGCTCGGCTAAAGATAAACAAGCACTCCATAAGCTGCATGGGGTCAGCAGACTTGCCATATTCCTTTGGTTGGCCGTCAGTGAGGGTGACAATCGTGACCCCTTTCCGAGTAATGCTCAGAAACAGATCAAGGGCGTCATAGATATTGTTACGGCTGATTCTATCCAGACTTTCACAAATCAGGATTGAGTTGGATGGAATGTCTCCATTCTCAACACCGTCCAGAAACGTCTTTAAAGCCCCCTGACGGGCATTTTTACCCTTGTAGGCACTGACACCCCGATCAGTTAGTGTTTTGTCCAGTATGAGGCCATTCTCAGCGATATACTGATCTACAAGTGCCTGCTGGCGACGCAGTGAGTCACCACGGGCCTGCTCTTGGTTGGAAAATCTCTGATAGGAGTATGCGATTCTAGCCATTGCTCGATCATAGCATCTAATAGGGGTCTATTAGTATATATGATGATCATGTTCGGCATGGGGCTGTCATTAAGCTGGGAGAATTTTCGACGGGTGTTCAAACGGCCCAGGGTGATTGTGCTCGGCGTCGTGCTGCAATACAGCCTGATGCCACTGATTGCCTGGGGCATCGGTACCGCCCTGCAACTACCCCAGGCATTACTGATCGGGCTGGTGCTGGTCGGCGCCTGCCCCGGTGGCACGGCGTCCAATGTGATTGCCTATCTGGCCCGCGCCAATGTGGCCCTGTCCGTCGCCATCACCTTTGCCTCCACCCTGGTGGCCGTGATCGCCACGCCCTTGCTGACCTGGCTGTATCTGGGTGAACGCATCCCGGTGCCAGTGACAGGCCTGTTGCTGTCACTGATTCAAATCGTGGTCATTCCGGTGGTGGCCGGCTGCACCCTGAATACCTTTCTGCACCGCCAGCTGACGCCAGCTCGCGCCATTTTCCCACTGGTTTCCGTGGCCGCCATCGTCATCGTGATCGGCATTATCGTGGCTCTGAACCAGGGCAACATTGCCGAAGCGGGCATGGCGGTGTTTATGGCGGTGATGCTGCATAACGCGCTGGGGCTGGTGGGCGGCTACGGCATCGCCCGATTACTGCGGCTTGATCCGCAAACCGCCCGCACCCTGGCCATTGAAGTGGGCATGCAGAACTCCGGGCTGGGGGTGGCGCTGGCGATCAAACACTTCACCCCACTGGCCGCCCTGCCCGGCGCCCTGTTCAGTGTCTGGCATAACCTGTCCGGGTCGTTGCTTGCCTCATTCTGGCGTCGCAGCACGCGAGAGCAGTAGGCGCGTCGCTGGCAGCGCGATGCTCAGGGCGCAAGGCGCTCATGACTCCAGCTACCATCCGCCTGCCGGGTATAACGAAACCGGTCATGCAGGCGACTGGGGCGGCCATGCCAGAACTGGATTTCCGTGGGAATGATCCTGTAGCCCCCCCACATTTGCGGGCGCGGTACCGGCGCCGAAGGAAATTCCTGCTCCAGCCGTTTCACCTCCTCTTCCAGCCACTCCCGGCTGACCGGCTGACTCTGGGGGGAAATGGCTGCGCTCACCTGGCTGGCATAGGGGCGGGAGGCGAAATAACTGTCGGATTCTTCTCGATCGACTTTGTGCGCTTCACCGATAACGATCATCTGGCGATCGAAGGGCTGCCAGAACATGGTAAACGACACTTTCGGGTTGGCCGCAATCTCTTCCCCTTTGCGGCTGTCGTAGTGGGTAAAGAAGGTGAAGCCGCCACCCTCGATACCTTTAAGCAACACCACCCGGGAAGAGGGCTGGCCGTCAGCGCTCACGGTGGCAAGCGTCATGGCATTGGGCAGCGGCAATCCGGCTTCAATGGCTTCATCCACCCAGAGACGCGCCTGCTCCAGTGGATCATCATGGAGGGAGACCTGGATCAGCCCTTCAGCGTGATATTCTTCGCGCACATCTTTCATGGTTTCCCCGGCTGGCTGTCATACTGAGCGGGCAGTATAACGCCCTCACGCCAACAACCACGAACCTGGATCAAGGAGCTGAACGGTTAGCCATGCTCAACACCGCCGACGAAAATCGCCGCCGTCACGACCTGCACCCGGACCATCCGGTGTGGCTGTTCGGTTATGGCTCGCTGATCTACAAGGCCGACTTCCCCTACCTGGCTCGGCATCCGGCATCTATCAACGGCTGGACCCGGCGTTTCTGGCAAGGCTCCCACGATCATCGCGGCACCCCGGATAAACCGGGCCGGGTGGTCACCTTGATTGAGGCCCCCGGCACGGTGTGTGCCGGCATGGCCTACCGCATCACGCCGGATGTCTTCGAGCATCTGGATCACCGCGAGAAAAACGGCTATCTGCGCGTCACCACTCCACTGACCTTTGCCGATGGCCAGCATGAACAGGGCCTGGTTTATATTGCTACCGCAGATAATGCGGCCTTCCTCGGCGAGGCCAGCGAGCAGCAAATTGCCGATCATATAGCGGCCAGCCATGGCCCCAGCGGCAGCAACGCCGAGTACCTGTTGCAACTGGCCGAGGCGCTACGACAACTGGACGTGATCGACGAACATGTTTTCCACATCGAGCACTATCTGCTACGTGCCTCCGATTAATTCACTGTCTGCATATACCGGTCCCAATAGCCGTCCTGTGGCGCAATCTGCTCCACCACATCCACCCATAAACCGGACGGGTCCCGTAACCCGAAGCGGTGTTGCCCGAACGGCTCCCTGGTGAGCGGGTACGCCACCGGCCCGCCGCCCCGGGTAAAGTCCTGGTGGGTTTGCACGATGTCATCCACTTCAATCTCCAGGCACACACCTTGCCCGCCGAAGCACTCAGGTCCAGGCGGCGCCGAGGGATGATCCGGGCTCATGAAGGCCACCACGCTGCCCTGCTGCTCATTGCCAAGCAGCACAAACCAGTCGCTGTCGAACAGCACATCCAGCCCGAAATGCCGCTGCCAGAAATCCCGGCAGGCCACCTTGTGGTCGGTGACCACGATGGGATAGCGGTCGCTGATTTTCATCTGCTGATACCTCCTTTTGAAAAACAGACAATCAGTCTGCTTTGAGAAAATAAAAACAAACTGATAGTCTGTTTGTCAACCAGAAGAGGAAAACCATGGCCACCAACGCGCAGCGCCGCGCCCAGACTCGCGGCTGCCTGATCAATGCCGCCCGCCACCTGTTTGCCGAGCAGGGCTATGCCGACACCAGCACCGAGACCATCCTGTCCGGCGCCGGCGTCACCCGGGGCGCCATGTATCACCATTTCCGTAACAAGGTGGAGCTGTTCGAAGCGGTCTGTGACCTGCTCAGCCAGGAGGCCATGGCTGCCATCGAGAAAGCCGTGGACGGCCAACGCGGCAGCCTGGCCACCCTCAAGGCCGGCAGCCTGGCCTGGGTGGATTTCATGGCCCGGGACAATGTGCGCCGCATCCTGGTGGTCGAAGCCCCCTCGGTACTGGGTCAGCAACGCTGGCGGGCCCTGGATGAGCGCTACAGCTTCCCGTTATTGCGCGAGGGCATTCGCGAAGCCATGGCGGAAGGCGCCCTGCACTTTGCCGGCAGCGCCGAAGGGCTGGCGATGCTGCTCAATGGCGCCATGAATGCACTGGTACTGAATGACCCGAGGGGAGAGAATTTGCCCCAACGACGCCAGGACCTGCTGGCCCTGTTTGATCGCTTTTGTTGATTACTTTTGCGGAGACACCCCATGACCGCCTGCCCCTGCCAGTCCGGCCTGGATTACGCCCACTGCTGCCAACCCCTGCACCAGGGCAAACCAGCCGCTTCACCGGAAGCGCTGATGCGCTCGCGGTTTTGCGCCTTTGCCTTAAAAAATACCGATTACATTGCACAGAGCTGGCACCTGAGCCAACGCCCTGCCGGGCTGGATCTGGATGACGACCAGCAGTGGCTGGCGCTGGCGATCATTGCCAGCGATGAAGAGGGAGATACCGGCTGGGTTCATTTCCGCGCCACCAGCAAGGATCGTCACGGCCTGACCGTGCTGGAAGAACGCTCGCGGTTTGTGAAGGAAAATGGCCACTGGTATTACCTGGACGGCACCCCCTCGGTGACAGCATTAAAGCCTGGCAGGAATGATCCCTGCCCCTGCGGCAGCACAAAGAAATTCAAAAAATGTTGCGGGTAAGAAGAGCCCGTTCAGCCCGGCTTACACAAACGCCAGAAACCCGTCTTCCACCGGCTCTTCAAGCAGCACATGCCTGTCATAGGCATAGTGGTTCATCACTTTCCACGGATGCCCTTGGCCCTGCCGAGGCAACAAATGGCTGGCGCGTTGTACATAACCGGACCCCAGTGCATCCATGATGGAGTGGTCCTGCTGCGATTGCGCGCATTCCGCCCGGGGGGTCACCACAGCAAGCCGGTTTTCTTCCAGATAGTTGAGCACCCGGCACACGTAGGCGGCAGCCAGGTCCGCCTTGAGCGTCCAGGACGCATTGGTATACCCGAACACCCAGGCCATGTTGGGCACCCCCTCCATCAGCACGCCTTTGTAAGTCATGCGCTGACTCACATCCAGCGGCGCACCATCAACCGACAACGTCATGCCGCCAAGCACCTGAAGATTCAGTCCGGTGGCGGTAACAATAATGTCCGCTTCCAGCTCCCGCCCGGACTTCAACAGGATGCCATTTTCCGTAAAGGTCTCGATATGATCGGTGACAATGGTCGCCTTGCCATCGCGCAGGTCCTTGAACAGGTCCGCATCCGGCACCGCGCACAGGCGCTCGTCCCAGGGCATGTATGAAGGGCTGAAATGGGCCATATCCACGCCATCGCCCACATGCCGTTTGACGTTGGACAGCAGCAGTTTGCGCATAAAATTCGGGTATTTTTTTGACGCTTTATAAATCAGGCGCTGCAGCTTGATATTGCGCCACCGCGCCATACCAAACACCCAGTCCGAAGGCAGCACCGCATCCAGCACTTCGGATAATTTGTCATGACCGGGAATGGAAAAAATATAGGAAGGTGAACGCTGCAGCATGGTGATATGAGCGGTTTCCTCCGCCATGGAGGGGACCAGTGTAACGGCCGTGGCACCACTGCCAATCACCACCACTTTTTTGTCTTTGTAATCCAGATCCTCCGGCCATTGCTGAGGATGGATACAGCGCCCCTTGAAGCGATCCATGCCTGGAAAATCCGGCAGATAGCCCTTGTCATAATTGTAATAACCGGTGCAGCCGACCATAAACCGGGCGGTGAACGTCTCGGTTTCTCCACTGTCTTCATGGGTTACCGTCACGGTCCAGCGCTGATCCTTTTCCGACCAATCCGCCGAGGTGGTTTTCAGGCCATAGCGGATATGCTCTGTGACTCCAAAGGCGTCCGCCGTTTCATGAATATAATGACGAATGGAGGGACCGTCGGCCAACACTTTCAATTCATTCCAGGGACGAAAACCATAGCCAAAACTGAACATATCAGAGTCGGAACGAATCCCTGGATAACGGAACAGATCCCAGGTTCCTCCCATGGCCTTGCGCCGCTCCAGAATAGCGAAACGCTGGTCCGGACAATCCTTGCTCAGATGACAGGCCATGCCGATACCCGACAGCCCTGCACCGATTATCAGGACATCCACATCATTACTGGTGTGTTCATTATTTTCGGCATGCTTGTGCTGGCTAACCATGAGAACGCTCCCTTAAACAGCCGGTCAAATCACCACGCAAAGAGTTCCTTTACCGTTCACCATCCCATTGCCAACAACCACAGGCAACCGACTTTTTCTGCCTGCCCCGTATCCGCCAGGTCACGCAGCATGCATCCACGGAATGGCCCTTGCATTTTTACGTCCAAAGTAATCATCAGGCCGTTTCCAAGTCTATACAAAGCAGTACTTGGCCCCATTCCATAAGGGGTATAGCGTTAAACGAAAAGCAGAACAAAGGTGGCACCATGGCATCAACAGACTCAACCACCACACTCCCTGACTGGCACGACGGGAAACGTTACCTTTGGTTACTCAGCCCGGCGATCCCGGTGCTGGCTGTTTCGTTTCTTCTCATTTATCTGTTTATCTGGCCCTGGCCCGGGTTGCTCTGGGGCGGCCCTTTCCTCGTGTACGGTCTGATTCCCTTTGCCGATTGGGTGGTAGGGGCCGACACCAGCAATCCACCGGAATCTGCCGTCCCACAGCTGGAAAGCGATACCTACTACCGGCTGATTGTTTATGCCTACATCCCGACCCAGTATCTGGCCACTATCCTGGGCGCCTGGCTGGTGGCCAGCGGGGATGTGCCCCTGTGGGGCCTGGTCGGTCTGGTCTTCAGTGTCGGCGCGGTTAACGGCATTGCCATCAATACCGCCCACGAACTGGGCCACAAGAAAACCCGATCCGAACGCTGGCTGGCCAAGATCACTCTGGCCCCGGTTGCCTACGGGCACTTTTTCGTGGAGCACAACAAAGGGCACCACAAAAACGTGGCCACCCCCGAGGATCCGGCCAGCTCACGCATGGGCGAATCATTCTGGGCGTTTCTGCCGCGTACCATGATCGGTAGCGTGAAATCCGCATGGCAAATTGAAGCGCAACGTCTGCAACGTTGTGACCAACCACTGTGGTCCCTGAAAAATGAAAACCTGCAAAGCTGGCTAATGACCGTTGCCCTGTTCGGGCTATTAACGCTGTGGCTGGGCTGGGTGGTTTTACCGTTTCTGCTTCTGCAGGCGTTTTATGGTGCCTCCCTGCTGGAAGTGATTAATTACATGGAACATTACGGGCTGCTTCGGCAGAAAAAATCTGACGGTCGCTACGAGCGCTGTGAGCCCCGGCATTCCTGGAACAGCAATCACATCGTCACCAATCTTTTCCTCTATCAATTGCAGCGCCATTCCGATCACCATGCCAACCCGACCCGCCGCTTTCAGGCGTTGCGCCATTTTGATGACAGCCCGCAACTGCCCTCCGGCTATGCATCCATGCTGATCCCGGCTTACCTGCCTTTTGTCTGGTATCAAAAAATGGACCCGCTGGTATATCAGCATTACAACGGCGACCTGACCCAGGCCAATCTACAACCGGGAAAACACGATGCCCTACTGAAAAAATGGCAGCGCCCGGTGGTGAGTTATCGCAGCGCCGATTCTGAACCCGATGTGCAGCAAGATGGCGTTGAGGCGGCGCGCCAGGCCGAACAGGACATCGACAAGGCTCACCAGTTTCAGTGCCCAAACTGCGGCTACACCTACGACGAGCAACACGGCGATGAAAACGAAGGGTTCCCGCCCGGCACCCGCTGGCTACAAATCCCCAACGACTGGGCCTGCCCGGACTGTGCAGTACGCGAGAAAGTCGATTTCGTCCTCAAGCAACACTGACGGACACCCTCCGGCGACTTCCCCCCCCCCTGTAGCCGGAGGGATTTTTTTGTTTAGCGTGGATAGCACGTTTCTTGCGGCTTGACAGGCTTGTCTCGAATTACGACCGAGACCGGCGCATGGCCAACGGCGTAATGCCGAACCAGCGCCGGAAAGTGCGACTGAAGTTGGAGGTGTCCTGGTACCCCAGCTGTTCCGCAATGCGTTCCACCGGGTCCGCCGTTTCCATTAACAGCCAGCACGCCAATTCCCGGCGCACCTCATCGAGCAACTGCTGATAGCTCGTCCCTTCCGCTTTGAGTTTGCGAATCAGCGTGCGCGGTGACATGGCGAATTCGCTCGCCATGGTTTCCAGTGAAGGGAAAGCGCCGGGCTGATCCAGCAACACCAGTCCCACCTGCTGACTGAACGGCCCACCCTGTTCCAGCTGCTTGCGCTGATGTTCGCAATCACGCACCGCAGTGCGATGCATGGCCGGATCTGCGGTCAGGCAACGTTTGTCTAACTGGTGGCTGGCAATCACGATCTCGAACTGTGTCGTGCCAAACTGCACCGCACAACCCAGTAGCCGCTCATATTCCGGCGACCACTGGGCGTCTGGCAGTGGCAGTGACACACGAATATCCCGGCCACGTTGCGGCAGCACCGCATCAATCATCTGAAAATAGGTGCCCAGCAAGGCACCGTAAAGAAACTCACGGGCCTCGCCCAATGGCTGCCTCTCGGTGATGATAAGGCGACCCTCGCCGCCTTCCTCGACAAACGCCAGGTCCGTCAGCTGCAGGCGAATCGAGGCGAAACGCGCAATCACCTGATGCATAGCACGCAGATCGGCGGCGGAAACCACGGCATACCCGAGCGCACCATGGGCTGACACCGAGGTGGCATTGGCAATATGCAGCCCGATCCAGGGCTGGCCGGTTAACGCCACGGCTCGGCGAATCAGCCGCGTCAGTTGTTCCTGGCTGAGGTAGCGGTGTTCGCTGAGCAGCTGCTGCCATTCCAGCCGGGTGCCGGCAAAAATATCCGCATCGGTAAACCCCTGTCCATGGAGGTGAGCACACAGCAACCGGCTATAGGTGGGGTGAATGGCCGGACGCAGCCGTTCCACCATGGATACCCCGTGTTCCTCCACCATCACATTCTTCACTACCGCCCTCACTACCCCTGGATACTGTCCAGCTTACCCTGAAACACACTGTTTAATCTGTCACTTTATGACGATTTATTGCCACCTCCTGCGGTGCTCCTGCCAGGCACAGCGGCGCAATATGGCAGCAAGACATGAACTTGCACACAACAACAACGAGGCCTCTTATGAACAAGGCAGGCGTATTTATCGGCCCCTCCGGGGTCGAATACCGGGATCGCAAGCGTCCCCTGTGGATGGTATCCCTGTTAGTCCCGGGCACCGTATTCCTGGGCCCATTGCTGTATATGGCCACCGGCAACGCCTTGTTGCTGTGGCTGCCGCTGGCCTTCTATTACCTCACCATTCCCGTGCTGGACATGCTGATCGGTGAAGACCAGAGCAACCCACCGGAGGAGGTTGTCCCGCAACTGGAAGCGGATCACTTCTACCGCTGGATGACCTATGCCCTGGTGCCGATCCTGCTTGGCGCCTACCTGTTCGGCATGTGGTTTGTAGGCACTCACTCGCTCCCGCTGCACGGCGTCATCGCCATGGTGCTAATGACGGGCACCATTTGCGGCGGCGCCGGGCTCAATCTGGGCCACGAGCTGGGCCACAAGAAAACCCGTATTGAGCGCTGGCTGGCAAAGCTGGTTCTGGCGCCCCTGGGCTACGGCCACTTCCCCATTGAGCATAACAAGGGCCACCACCGCGACGTGGCCACCCCGGAAGACCCTGCCTCGTCGCGGCTGGGGGAAAATATCTGGAAGTTTGCCGCCCGCGAAATCCCTGGCACCTTCAAACGTGCCTGGCGGCTGGAAAAGGCGCGCCTGCAAAAAGCCGGCAAACCGGTATGGTCCGTGCACAATGACATTCTTCAACCCGGCCTGCTGAGCCTGTTGATCTGGGGTAGTGTTATTGCCCTGTTTGGCTGGAAAATGGTGCCTTTTATTGCTGCCGTCACTCTCTGGTCCTACCTGCAGCTGACCTCCGCCAATTATGTGGAACACTATGGGCTGCTGCGTCACAAGGATGGCAATGGCCGCTATGAACGGACTCAGCCCCATCACAGCTGGAACAGCAACCACATGTTTTCCAACTGGGCGTCGTTTCACCTGCAACGTCACTCCGACCACCACGCCCACCCGGCACGGCGCTACCAGAGCCTGCGTCATTTCGAAGACCTGCCCACGCTCCCGAACGGTTACTTCGGCATGTTCCTGATCAGCTACATCCCGCCGCTGTGGTTCCGGGTGATGGATAAGCGCCTGCTGGAAAAGGCGGATTACCAGGCTGCCAATATCAATTTCGATCCCGCCAGGCGAGCCGCCCTGATCCGCAAATACGCCATCAAGGAATCCGCCCCGACACAACAGGCCGCCTGAACGCGCTTCCCCTTTACCGCGCCCGCTCTTGCGGGCGCGTTCTTTTTTGCCCTGCACACGTCCTGTCTCACCGGTTACGTATCCGCCCCCCCAATGGCTTAGGATACGAACACAGTCAGACTTTCCATTGCGCTGATCCATTTCGCTGATTCTTCAAGGAGTCTCCATGAGCGATTCACAATTTGATGTGGTGGTCTTTGGGGCCACCAGTTTCGTTGGCCAGATTCTCTGCCAGTACCTCTTTGACACCTACGGGACCAATGGCGAGTTAAAGTGGGCAGCAGCCGGGCGCTCACTGGATAAACTGGAGCAGGTAAAAGCCTCACTGGGCAACGCCGCCAGCACCCTGCCCCTGATCACCGCCAATGCCAACGACGACGACAGCCTGGACGCCCTGTGCGCACAGACCCGCGTGGTGGTTTCAACCGTGGGGCCTTATGCGCTGTATGGCGAGCCCATGATCAAGGCCTGCGTTAACAGCGGCACGGATTACTGCGATCTCACCGGTGAAGCCCAGTGGATTGCCGACATGCTTGAGCAATACGAAGCCACCGCCAAGAAGAATGGCGCACGTATCGTGCATTGCTGCGGCTTTGATTCCATTCCCTCGGACATGGGCGTCTACTTTCTCCAGCAGCAAGCCCAGGCCCGCTTCAACGCGCCGGCCAGCACCGTGCGCATGCGCGTCAAAGTGGCCAAGGGTGGCGTTTCCGGGGGCACCGTTGCCAGCATGATGAACATTGCAGAAGAAGCCGGAAAAGACCCGGCATTGCGCAAGAAACTGGCCAACCCCTACCTGCTTTGCCCACCAGACCACGGCTTCAAGAGCCGCCAGACCAGTATCGGCCTGGCCAGCTACGATGACGACTTCAACGCCTGGGTTGGTCCCTTTGTGATGGACGCCATCAACAGCCGCGTGGTGCATCGCTCCAATGCACTCACCGGCCAGGCTTACACCGATCACTTCACCTATAACGAAGCCATGCTCACCGCCGATGGCATGGGTGGCCGCATGAAGGCCCTGGGGATCGGTGCCGGCACCGGCCTGTTTTTTGCCGCCGCTGCCATCAAGCCTACTCGCTGGGCACTGAACAAGTTTGTGGTGCCACAGCCCGGTGAAGGCCCCAGCCCGGAGGCACAAAAAGCCGGTTTCTACGACATCCGTTTTGTCGGCCACACCGACAACCAGGACACCCTGAAAGTGAAAGTCACCGGTGATGCGGATCCCGGCTACGGGTCCACCGCCAAACTGCTGGGCCAGGCCGCCGCCTGCCTGGCCCAGGACGTGGTAGAAGATGTCCCCGGCGGCTTCTGGACCACCGCGTCCCTGCTCGGTGAGCCGCTACTGAAACGGCTGCAGGAAAAAGCCGGCATGACTTTCACCGTGATCGACTAAGGCACTACCCCGGCCTGTGACCTCGGTCACAGGCCGCAGCAATTTTCAGTGGCAACGGATGCCAGTTTCACACGCAATCCGTATTCTCCCCGGTTTTCCAAACAGGACGGGGTTGCCATGGAAGCGCTTGCCATACTGAAAATTCTATTGATTCTGTTCCTGCTTGGCTCAACGATTTACAGTGCCATTGTCTATCAGGGCCGCAAGAAATCCTCACTGAAAAGCCTTGCTGCATTCCGCCAGCAACACTCCCCCCAGCGCAAGCTCGATCCCACCGAGCTACGTCTTGTTGACGCGGTCATCGCCCAGGCAGAACAAAAAACCCTCGGCGCCCTGGACAGCCATGAGGTTTTTTCTCTCAGCGGTCCCTACCTGCGCCACGGACTCACCAACAACGGCAACACTGTCTGGCACGACACCATCGACGGCGTGGAAGTCCTGCTGCCCTATGACGCCGAATATTTTCTCCGCGAGGATAATGAAGCGCTGGTCGTGCTTGCCAAGAAAAAAGCGATTGTCGTTGCACTCAATGATGCGTTCACCCTTGCCGGCGGTGAAGAGCGCGATCAACGCCGCGAGCAAAACCAGCAACAATGGGAGCGCGGCGACTACGGCGGGCTATCCCCCATTGTCGAGGAGCCGGACGCCAGCCAGGACAGCAACAGCGACACCTTGATCATTCGCGAACAACGGGATGAAAGCGACGCCGAAATCCAGGCGCGGCGCGGCCGTGGCATTGGCCTGCTACCTGCCGTTCTCTGGACCCTGGCCTTTATCTCCCTGGCCATTGCCGCCCACTCCGACACCGGCCTGTTTCTGGCGCTGTTCCTGTCTGCCGGTGTCGTGTTCATCCTGCTGGCCCTGTTCACCACTTTCCGTCGCCCGCCCCTGGGCGAGCCACAGAAAGTCAACCAGGTGTCCGGCCAGATTCGCCTCACACCGATCGCCGTGGATGAGCATAACAACGTACAGGTGTCGGTAACGCTCAACGAAAGTATCGGCTTTGATCTCCCTGAACACTGGCGGCCTTTCATCCAGTACGAGGACGGCCAGCATCAGGAAATGGCGGTGCGCGTAGACGATTACAGCGTTGTCCGTTACGGCCATCGCATGTCGCTGGATGAGGAAGTGCAGCGCTTTCCGTTAGTGTACTGGGGCCGCCACCTGACCCTGGCCATCGTGGGCGCCATCGCCCTGCTGTTTCCGCTCAGCAGTGTCACCCAGCTCTCCCGCGACATTCTCCTTACCAGCCAGTCACTCAGCGGTGCACCGGAAAGAGAACTGGACAATGCCAAGGCCGTGCGTGACAACCCGCCCGCCGCCGGCACCCTGGTCCACCTCAAGGGCAACGCCCACTGTGCCGTGGAGACAGGAAGCTACTCGCCCAACATCCATTGCCGGCAACTTTATTGGGGCAGCAGCGCGCCCCGGTCCAGCCACACCCAGGCACCAGACATCATCCAGCGTTTGCAGGACCAGGACTTGCTGCAGGCACGCAGCGACAACTACCTGACGCTGATGGCCACCATGCAAGGCTGGGATACTTACCGTAATGGCAAGCCGGTCATGCTCACCAACCTGCCCCGCATCATAGAGACGCTGGATTCAGCCTGCGCACAGAACGGCACTGACGGGGATATCGACTACCGTTGCCAGCGCATCCACCGGCAGATGCTGGAGCGACTCATCTATACCCTGGACCCCCAACCGGAAAGCTGGCACCCGCTACGCGAGGCGGTTCAGCAGCGCGCGGACACCGATGACCCGGTCACCGCCATCACCAGCGAGGCTCATATCAAGGTTCTGCGCCAACAGATAAGTCAGCTTGTTATTGCGCTGGATGCTGGCCGCAGCCTGGAAATCGCAAAAGACATCAACAACAGCCAGCAGGGCGGTGTGGCAATCCGCCTGGTGCAGGGCCCATTGCCCGCCGCACTGGAGGCGGCGGAAAGTCATGACCGAAGCGCCATCATGGACAAACTGCTGGCCATGATCGACGCCCCCGCCGGGCAGCCGTTTGCACTCAGCGGCATGGTCACGGCATACCAGCCCGGTAGCGGCGACGCGCCAGCGACACTCAGCCTGGACCTGACCCGCCATCGCGACACCATTAAACCGGCAGCGATCAATGTGCTGTGGTTGCTACTGGCCGCCGGTCTTCTGTTCGGACACGGGGTCATGGCTGCGGTGCGATTTGCCCAGCACAGAAAAAGACACCAGGCGGTTGCCGCCCTGTACGCCTGAAACCGCCGGGTTAGCCGTTACAACCCCAGGCACGCACCATGCAGCGCTGGCCACCCTGACGCACGCAATACTGCAACGCTGTGTTCTGGGCCTGGCTGCCGCTGGAGGCCGTACCCCAGCCATACGCGGAGCTACCCGCTGTCTGGTCCGCCGCATAGGCGGCGCAGCCCCTGGAGAACGTCTGCACCACCCGACAACCGTAACCGCATTCGCTCAGCGCCCGTGACTGGGCCTGCTGCATGCTTTGATGATTATAGCTGAAGCCGTACTGGTCACCCTGATTGCTGTCGATGGCTAGGGCCCCGTTGGCGCTGGCGACACTGGCGAACAGCATGGCGATAAAGATGCCGACTAATTTACCCATCATGATTCCCTTCCCTGTTGTGTTTGTTACGGGATCAACAATCCCTGCCCTTTCCATTGCACGACTTTTCCCGGTTAGCCGCCATGCAGAAACCGCAACAGTGTGGAGGCTTTTTGTTGCGCTTTGATATCAGCATGATGTCCTGATCGAACGCAATCAGGGCATCATGCTGACGGACAAAGGGACTACTGAGAATAGGCGCCAGAACCAGTTTTGCGGCCGGACGAGCACAGGCATTCATAGTCGATGGAATCCAGCGTTTTACGGACCTTGCCGTTCCCCAGCGGCTCGCTCTTCATATAGCCCATCAAGTAATTCGGGTATGCCGCGGTGCCCGCCTGAATGGGCGTCGTGCCCTGCGGGCAACGCAATTTGGGGGCATTGTCCGATTCGAAGGCACCCAGCACCTCACTGTAGGCCGGGCGGGTAAACGGACCCGCACAGACTTCATTCGCCGCCACCACCACCGGCGCGGTTTGCAACGCCACAATCAATACTGAAAACCCCATCCACTTTTTCATGTTGCTTTTCATGTTGCTTCCCCTCTTCACGCCGGCCCATCCGGCTTATGGAGATAACATAGCGAGGCGTGGTGACGTCGGCATCCCCCAGATAGGGGATGCGGGCGAGGCGGATCGAAAACGCTTACTGAAGCTGAAAGTCCTTTACCGGCAAGGGCGCAGGCGCAACCTCGCCCAGGGCATCCGCCACGGAAATTTCATGAATGCGGCACAGCGCATCCAGGGGCAGGTCATTGGGAGCGCGACCGAAAGGGGTTTCCAAGTGTTCGGACAGGCGATCGATACCGAAGAAGGTATAGGCCACCGCCGCCGCCAGTATCGGGGTTGCCCAGCCCATGCCACCAATCAACGCAAAGGGCAGCAGGTAGCAATACACATAGGCGGTGCGATGCACCAGCAAGGTATAAGCGAACGGCAAGGGCGTGGACGCAATACGTTCACTGGCAGCCTGGATACCGCTCAGCGCCACCAGTCGTTCATCGAGGATCTTCAGCCCCATGCTGTCCAGCCCACCTTGCCGGTACTGCTCACCCAGTATGGCGCCGGCCTGTGCCAGCAACGCATCCGCCGGGTTGGCTTTCGCCAACGCCGCATCCCGCTGTTCCGGTGACACCCAGGCCAGCAGTTCCTCGCTGACGGTTTCGCGGCGAAGCTGGCCCTTCAGCGCCACCGCATGGGCCAGCACCGGCATCAGCAAGGCGCGTCGGGCCGGAGCCTTTTCGCCCAGCAATGTGCCGCTGGCTCGACCCAGGCTGCGGATTTCAGTGACCATCTGGCCCCATTGTTTGCGCGCTTCCCACCAGCGGTCATAGGCGGCGTTATTGCGAAAACCGAGCAGGATCGACAGTACGATACCGAGCAGGGTCACCGGCATAATCGTCAGGCTTGTCAGGTCAATCAGTTGGTAGTGACTGAGCGCGGCCACCACCACAGAAAATAATGCGACAAAGAGAATGTGTGGCAGGATTTCCGGCACCACTGATCCCCGCAGGGCAAATAGCAGGGCGATGGCATTGGGGCGCTCTCGAACAATCATGGTCTTTATCCGCTGACAGTCAGCCCTGATGGTAAGCAATCGTGGGAGCGATTGGCAGAAGAGGTGGAAACAAAAAACATTCTTCGCGGATTAGAGTGAATAACACGCTTCTCGCTGTCTGACAGGTTTATCGCGAACACCCGGTACTTTGCCAAACGCATCAACGCCGGATGCCCTGACGTAAACCCCGGTGAACCACAAAAAAGGCCCCTCAGGGCCTTTTTGTTTTCGCATTGACTCGCACCGCCTAGGGCTTCGACTTCGCTGCCGGCGCCGGGGCGCCGGCCAAGGCCCGGTACACATCCACCATGGCCTGGGTCACCGCCGTCTGGCTACGCACCTGGGCATCCCGGGTGGTGGTCAACTCCTGTTCCGCCGCCAACACCTCGAAGTAACCAATAAAGCCCTGCTCATACCGGGTTCTGGCCAGTTCCGCTGCTCGCTGGGCATCGTCAGAGGCCCTCACCAGTTGCGCCGCACGCTGCTTTGAACGCTGATAGCGCACCAGTCGGGTCTCCGTTTCTTCCAGCGCCACCAGCACTGCCTGCTGATAATTGGCCAGGGCCTCACGGCTGCTGGCATCTTCCGCCTCGATGCGCGCCTTTACTTTGCCATAGTCGAGAAACGTCCAATCCACACCCAGCGCAACCCGACGACTCTCCGCCGGGCCAGAGAACAGGTCGCCACTGTCCGTGGCCACCGACCCCAACAATCCGCTGAGGGTAAACCGGGGAAACAAGTCCGCCGTTGCCACACCAATGCGGGCCGTGGCGGCGGCCAACCGGCGCTCCGCCGCCGCCACATCCGGCCGGCGCCGCAACACATCACCGGGGCTGCCCACCGGGATCACCGGCAAGCTGGCTGGCAAACCGGTGTTCACCGCCAGTGTGTCAACCAGGGCCACCGGCGGCTGCCCCGTGAGCACCGCGATACGATGCATGGCAGCGCGAATACCCGCCTCCAGGGAAGGCAACGCCGCCCGGGTTCGCTCCAGCTGGGCACGGGCCCGTACCGCATCAAACTCCGTACCCCGACCGGCGTTGACCCGGGCGGAGACGATATCCAGCGTTTCAGTCTGTATCGCCACATTCTGCTCGGCGACTTGCAGGCGTTGTTGCAAACCCCGCAGCTCAAAATAACTGCTGGCAACCTGCCCGGCCAATGCCACCTGCAAGGCACCGAGATCGGCGCCCACCGCCTGCAGCTGCGCCGCTTGGGACTCGGTGGCCCGGCGCAAACGGCCGAACATATCCAGCTCCCACTGCGCCGCGATGCCGGCCTGGTACAGTTCTACCCGCTCCGGCCCACCGCCGGCCGGCGTTCGCTCCACATCCGCCAGATGCTGCTCGGCACCGCTGGCACTGGCCGTGACGCTGGGCCACTGCTCCCGCTTGGCCCCGTACAACAAGGCTGCGGCACGATCGTAACGGGCCAGCGCCGCCTGCAACGTCTGGTTCGCTATCAGGGTTTGCTCGATCAATTGCGCCAACAAGGGATCATCAAAGCCCTGCCAGAAGTCCTGCTCGGCCCGGGCAAAATCATCCGCGGCGGTCAAAGAAGAATGTTGCGCCGAAAACGCATCCGGTTCCGGCGTCTCCGGCTTTTGGTAATCCGGCCCCACGGCACACCCGGCCAACAGGGCCAGCCCACCGATAAGGCCCAGTGCATTACGCATGGTTATCTCCTTGAATCTGCCCATGGGCGCCCCCGTCCAGGGTGCTTTCATGGTGACTGACTGGCGGCTTGCTGCCCGCCAGTTTGCGCAACGCCACATAGAACACCGGCGTCAGGAACAACCCGAACAGGGTGACGCCAAGCATGCCGAAGAACAGCGCTACACCCAGTGCCTGGCGCACTTCCGCACCGGCACCACTGCCCAGCACCAGCGGCAATACCGCAGCGGTGAAGGTAATGGATGTCATGATGATCGGACGCAGACGCAGACGGCAGGCTTCCAGTGCTGCCTCAACCACACCCTTGCCCTGCATTTCCAGTTCGCGGGCGAACTCCACAATCAGGATGGCGTTCTTGCAAGCCAGCGCGATCAATACCACCAGCCCCACCTGCACAAAGATGTTGTTATCCCCGCCGAAGAACCACACCCCCATCAGCGCCGACAACATGCACATGGGCACGATGAGAATCACCGCCAGCGGCAAGGTCCAGCTTTCGTACAGGGCGGCCAGCACCAGGAACACCAGCAAGATCGACAGGGGGAAGACCAGCAAGGCCGCGTTGCCCTGGGTCGCCTGCTGATAACTCAGGTCGGTCCACTCGAAGGTCATGCCGTTGGGCAACACCTCGTCAGCAATCTGGTTGAGCACGGCCATGGCCTGGGCAGAGGAAAGCACCTGAGGGTCGGCTTCACCGGCCAGGTCTGCCGCCGGGTATCCGTTGTAGCGCAGTACCGGGTCGGGACCGAAATCTTCACTGATCGTGACCATGGAACTGATCGGCACCATATCGCCGTGAATATTGCGGGTACGCAGCCGGCCAATGTCATCAATGTCTTCCCGGAAAGGCGCGTCCGCCTGGGCAATCACCTGCCAGGTGCGCCCAAAACGGTTGAAGTCATTCACGTAGGCCGAGCCCAGATAGGTCTGCAAGGTGTCGAACAGTTCGGTCAACGGCACGCCCTGGGCTTTCGCCTTGAGACGATCCACCTCCGCATTCAGCTGCGGTACGTTGGCCTGGTAACTGCTGATGGGAAAACCCATCCCCGGGGTTTGCGCAATGGCGCCCTGGAACGCATTCACCGCGTTCTGTAATTCCCCATAGCCCAGGTTGCCCCGGTCTTCGATAAACAGCTGATATCCCGAGCCGTTACCCAGCCCGAGAATCGGCGGAGGCATAAAGGAAAAGGTAATGCCTTCCTGCAGGCCTGCGATCTTCTGGTTGATCTCGGCATTGATCTCGGCCGCCGAACGGCTGCGTTGATCAAACGGTTCCAGCGGGAAAAACGCCACCCCGGTATTGGAGGTGTTGGTGAACTGCAAGGCATTCAGGCCCGGGAACGCCACCGAGTGGGCCACGCCTTCGGTACTCATGGCAATGTCCGTTACTTTCTGCAGTAACGCATCGGTGCGCTCCAGCGACGCCCCTTCCGGCAATTTCACCCCGGCAATCAGGTACATCTTATCCTGTACCGGAATAAAGCCCGGCGGCACCACTTTGAACATCAATCCGGTACCGGCCAGCAACAGCGCATAGATCACAAACACCACCCCACGATGATGCAGCGATCGGGACACACCGCTATGGTACTTGTCCGAGCTGGCATTAAAGAAACGATTGAACGGACGGAAAATCCGGCCAAACAGCGTATCGATGATGCGCGTCAGGCGATCCTTCGGCGCGTCGTGGGGCTTGAGCAACATGGCCGCCAGCGCCGGCGACAACGTCAACGAGTTGATAGTGGAAATCACTGTGGAAATGGCAATGGTGACCGCGAACTGTCGATAGAACTGGCCGGTAACGCCGGACAGAAACGCCATGGGAATAAACACCGCACACAACACCAGGCCAATCGCCACAATCGGGCCAGACACTTCTTTCATTGCCTGGTGTGCAGCGGCCAGTGGCGTGAGCCCTTCTTCAATATTTCGTTCCACGTTTTCCACCACCACGATGGCGTCATCCACGACAATACCGATGGCCAGAACCAACCCGAAAAGGGTCAACGTGTTGATGGAATAGCCAAGCAGATAAAGCGCCGCAAACGTACCGACAACCGAAATCGGCACAGCCAGAAGCGGAATTATCGACGCGCGCCAGGTCTGCAGGAACAGGGTGACCACCAGCACCACCAGCAGCACGGCCTCTATCAGGGTCTTGATCACCGACTTGATGGAGTCACTGACGAATACCGTGGTGTCGTACACGGCTTCATACTTCACGCCTTGCGGAAAACGGGTGGAAATTTCGTCCATGGCGGTGATCACCTGGTCGCGAATTTCCAGCGCATTGGCCCCCGGCGCCTGAAAAATACCAATCGCTACCGCGTCCTTGCTATCCAGCTGGGAACGCAAGGTGTAATCCCCCGCGCCAAGCTCCAGCCGCGCCACATCGGACAGACGAACAATCTCACCCTGGGCGCCGCTCTTGAGGACCACATCACCAAACTCTTCCACCGTACGCAGCCGCCCCTGGGCGTTAATCAGGGTCAGAAAGTCACTGCCCGGCATGGGCTCGGCGCCCAGTTGGCCGGCGGATACCTGCACATTCTGTTCACGCATGGCGCCCACCACATCGCTGGCGGTCAGCCCCCTGGCGGCAATTTTTTCCGGGTCCAGCCAGGCACGCATGGCGTAGTCACCGCCGCCAAAAATTTGTGCATCGCCGACCCCACGGATCCGCGCCAGCACGTCGCGCACATGGAGGCGGGCGTAATTGCGCAGGTACAGGGTGTCGTAACGTCCATCCGGGGACGTCAGGTGAACCACCATCAGGAATGTCGGAGACTGTTTCTGCGTGGTCACCCCCTGGCGGCGCACATCTTCCGGCAACCGGGCCAGGGCCTGACTGACCCGGTTCTGCACCCGCACGGTGGCATCATCGGCGTCGATGTCCGGCCGGAACGTCACCGTCATCTGCAGCACCCCATCGGAGCCCGCCACGGATTTCAGGTACATCATCCCTTCAACGCCGTTGATCGCCTCCTCCAGTGGCGTCGCCACGGTTTCCGCAATCACTTTCGGATTGGCCCCCGGATATACGGTGCGCACCACCACTGACGGCGGCACCACTTCCGGATATTCACTCACCGGCAGGTTGGGTATGGAAATCAGCCCCACCGCAAAAATAATGATCGACAACACCGCCGCGAAAATTGGCCTGTCGACAAAGAAACGTGAAAAATTCATGGCAATACTCCTGCGCGGCGGATCAGCGACCCACCGTGACATGTCGTTCCCTTTGAAGTTGCCGGACCGCCTTTCTCGCTAGCGAGCAATCATGGTTATCCGGTTTTGCTGGAGAGCCTCTGCACAGCACCCTGTACGACAGAGGCGATTCCGGTCACGGCTGGGCAGACGCCACCGCGGGTTCAGCCGATTGCTCACTCACGGCAACCTGATGGGGCGCCACGGGCATGCCGTCAAAGAACACCTTCTGCACACCGTTGACGATGACTCTGTCGCCCTGTTTCAGGCCATCCAGAATCACCAGCTGGTCGTCCACCGCCCGGCCCGGCGTCACCTGACGGCGCGCAGCCATATTGTCTTCGCCAACCACGTACACAAAGCGACGGTCCTGATCGGTAAGCACCGCTTTACGGTTGACCAGCATGGCGTTATCCATGCGCGCCATCGGCAATTGCACGCGGGCGAATTGCCCCGGCTTAAAAGTGCCATTCGGGTTGGCCAGTTCCGCCCGGTATTGCAAGGTGCCGGTGTTCGCGTTCAATCGGTTGTCGATAAAGTTCAGCGTGCCCTGATGCGGAAACCCCGACTCTCCGGCCAAGCCAATGCGCACCCTGGTCGGCTTTCCCGCCACACGAGCCTGTTCGCTTTCCTGCGCGGCTTGCTCGTCCGCATCGAAATACACGTACATCGGATCCACCGACACCAATGTGGTCAGCAATGTCTGATCGGCACTGGCCAGGTTTCCCTGAGTGACCATGGCGCGCCCCGCCCGCCCGCTCACTGGCGCTCTCACCTTGGTGTATTGCAGATCCAGCTCTGCAGTCTCCAGCGCGGCTTTGGCCACATTGACCAGAGCACGGGCACCCATCAGCGCAGCATTGCGCTGGTCATACTCTTCACGGGATATGGCACGGCTATCCATTAACGACTGCGCCCGCTCCGCCTGGCTTTTCGCCAGTGCCAGCTCACTTCTTGCCTGGGCCAGTTGTGCGTTAGCCGCCTGTTGTCTCGCCAGGTATGGACGTGGGTCGATCTGGAAAAGCAAATCGCCCGCTTCCACCAATGCCCCTTCTTCAAAAGAAACCTTGTCGATGTAGCCGCTTACCCGGGGTCGCAAATCCACAGTTTCCGGTGCCACCACACGCCCGGTAAAGGATTCCCACAAGGTCACCGACTCAGCATTCACTTGAGCCACTTCCACATCCGGCGCCGGTATCTGTTGCCCGGATTCGCTGCGAGCATCGCACCCGGACAGGAAAACGATCGCCATCAGAATAAAAGCCAGGCCCAGGTACATTCCCGCGCCACTGGCCGTTTCGCCGCTTACACTTTCCATGAATCTGACTCCCACTATCACCCTTGATGCATCACCGCAGTAATGCGTACCCGATAATCGAATAACCCTGAAACGGTTCGACAAAGTGGCGAAATCAATTCACCACCCGATCAGACATTCACTCTGAAGAACCACGCCCAAATCGCTATGGAAGATGACTCTAATTCCTCAAGCTAACTTTAGGTCAATGGGAAAAACTGTTTTATTTGCTTGCCCTTCACACACATTTTTCCAGGCAGTGGCCAACAGCTGATCTTCCAGAGTGGAGAGAAACTGTAGTGAAGCAAGGGCAGATCACGGTATCGGGTTACTGCCTCAATATTGCCTGATTCTCTGAAAACACCCTTCGGGCAAACCAGGCCCGGCATACTGTCATCCCCCGACCCAGCGGGCTGGCACTGCTGTTTCAGGCAAGCAACACCGGCCAGCTTCTTCCTCACAGGCGGCAAACAATGGCTTTTCTGACGTATAAGACACTATTATTAAAGGGGTCACGGAAATCTAAAGGGAACACAGCGTATCCACTCGGCACACGGCCAGACACGGATTCGCGCTACCCACCGGGCTTGTCCAATTCCACATTACACTCGGCGCGGATTGCCGGTTTCTGCGCAGTCATTGCCTGATTCTGCAAAAAGCATCCTGATAGCCCGAAGCACACGCTGCTCATGGGTATACTGCGGAAAAAGGAGGACACCATGACCGCCACACCATTAACTGCTGCCAGACAATCCAGCATCGCGCTCCAGCAACAGCTGGCGCGGCTTGTTTGCGAACAGATTCCAGAGCCCGGCATGCTTTCCTCCGACATCCCCGGCGTATCGCTGTATCGTGCGGATGACACAAGCAGCTGCGCATCCACAGTCTACGAGCCCTCGCTGATTTTTATTCTTCAGGGAACCAAGACCATTCAGCTGGGAGACCGTGAGATTGTCTACGGCCCCTCAAGCTATCTGGCCAGCTCCGTACACTTGCCAGTACTCGGACAGATTGTTGATGCCTCACCGGACCACCCCTACCTGGCGGTAAAAATTGATGTGGACCCGCAGGAAGTCACTGACCTGGTGCTGGAGCTGGGTGACAAGGTTGGCCGTCATGAACCAAGCGAGGAATGCCCGGAAGTGGGCTGCGGCCTGTGCATGTCACACATGGATGATGCCATGCAGAACGCGCTGCACCGGCTACTGAACCTGATGACAACCCCCGACGATATCGCAGTGCTCGCCCCACTGACCCGCCGGGAAATCATCTACCGTTCACTGATTGGCGAGATGGGACCGCGCATGCGCAAGTTTGCCTCGATTGATTCCCAGGCCAACCGCATATCGCGAGTCATCTCTACTCTCAAGGATCGCTATTCAGAGCCACTACGGGTAAAGGATCTGGCTGATGCGGCCAACATGAGTGAATCCACCCTGTTCCACAGTTTCAAGCAGGTAACACGGATGTCGCCGCTACAGTTCCAGAAAAAACTGCGCCTGCATGAAGCGCGTCGACTGATGCTCACCGAAGGCCTGGAAGCGGCTACCGCCAGCTATCGTGTGGGTTATGAAAGCCCTTCCCACTTCAGCCGGGAATACAGCCGCTTGTTCGGTGCACCGCCCAAGGCGGATGTATTGAAGTTGCGTGGGGAGCAGATAAGCGCGTAGGGGCAATTGAGAATGGATAATTGATAACTGCGCGAGAAACGTTTTCTTGTATTCAGCGTAGGAGGACGCGCCCAAACCAGTGAGCGCGGCTTTTGTGGTCTGAGCCTAAAAAACAGTATTACGCTAGCCAGGAAGATTAGGGCTGTACTGATTGATGGCTTTTTTCATCAAGCGGCAGAAAAGTCACTTGCCGGAAACTGGCTTCGGACAAATCCAGCTCCGTACCTGTGGTCGCCAGTAGTACGGCGAAGCGAAGTAACCCCATATCATCCTGCATCTGTAACTCGTAGGACTGGGGCAGCCCGGCATCGGATAGTCCGGTCTTTTTCTGCAACATGTCCCTCCAGTCGTCAGGCATCAGCGGCGATTCCAGCAACTCCCTGAGCAACCCGGACAGCGCATCATCATTGGGCTGCACCAGCTGTTCGCGCAAAAGCCTGAAAATCGTCTGGCGACCGATCAGCGATCCATTGGCGACGTAAGAGCACAATCCATCCTTGTGATAAAAGAGCCTCGCCAAATTCCGGGGCTTGCCCTTAGCCATGTCAGACCAGACGGTTTCCGGATCAACAAACCGCCCTATCAGCCGCTCAAACCCCGCGTTATGGTCAACCATATCCCAGGCTCTATCCACCACCACGCATGGCACTGGATTAATGGCATCCAGCAATGCCTTCAATGCCGTCCGCAGTCCTTCTTCATCCTGGCGGATACCCGTCTCAAGTTGCGGCAGTGGTGCATGGCCGGCTGCCAGTAGCATGCGGTTCGTTTCTAGGCGGGCCACCCCCAGATACTCGGACAAACACAAGACCATCGCCCGTGTCGGGTGCGCCTTCCCGGTTTCCAGAAAACTCAGATAGCGCTGGGACACCCCGGAGAATTCCGCCAATTTGAACTGACTCAAGGCACGAGCCTTACGCCAGGCACGCAAAAGATCACCGTATTCATTCATCTCAAGCATCCTACCGGGCTTCCACCGATTTTCTATGAACAACCAGGTAATAGGCCTGGCTGAAAGCCCGCTCTATTGTGCATCGAAACCTTGGAGGAATCGGTGAAATGCGTGCTTATCAACCTGGATACCTGGTCACCATCATGATGGCAACGTTTGCAGCGCAAATCCTCTTTTGCCTGCTCGTAGCCCGTCAAGGCGGGATAACCCAGATCTCCTTTGTCGTTTTTGGCCTCTGCCAGATTATTCCCGGCATCATTGTCCTTGCCGCCACAGGGAATTACCCCCGTCAGCTGCTGGCCTTACTCAAAAAACCGGCCCTGAAACTGGTGATGACGTTAACTCTGCTGGCAATCGTTGCGGTTCTATCCGCCATCATTCTTGCCCACATCAGTGGTAACACCCGCCCACTGGAAGGGTTCGCCGCGCACTATGCGCTTAAAGACTGGCTCCCTGCGTCGTTTCTCGGTCTTCCCGATTACTTCCTGTACCTGATAGCCATGGCACCGCTGTTACACCTGTTCAATGCGGCCGCCGAAGAAATCATGTGGCGTGGCTATTTGCTTGATGCCCTGCGAAACCGGCTATCAACCCGTGTCGCCATCTTCGCCAGCGGTCTTATCTGGGGTGCCTGGCATATCCCCATGGTGGTTATGCTTGATTGGGTTTTCCCCGGTCAGCCTGTGATCGGAAGCCTGATGTTCACTGCCTCCCTCGCCTGCTGGGGCAGCATCATGGCCTGGGCCCGGGTAAAGGGCAGAAGCCTGTGGCCAGCCATCATCATGCACGCTTATTTCAATGCCTTAACGATCGGCCTCTACAACCCGCTAGTCCTGCCTGACTCATTCCTTATCAGCAACCACTGGGGCGCAACCGGCATATTCATCGCTCTATCGACCCTGCTGTTGATCCACCTCTTTCATCCACGCAAACAGGCCCACATACAAGGTGCATCCTGATGTTATGTCTTTATCTCATTCTTGGCGCTCTATTACTGACCGCGGCATTCCTGATGAACCGGGATTTGCCCAGAGAGAAAATCATTGAACGCCACCGTTCACCGCAAAGCCGATTTATCACATTGCCCGGCGGGGCACATGTGCATTATCAGGATCAGGGCAATCCGGACGGCCCCATCATCATCCTGATCCATGGCTTTATGGCCTCGTTGTTTGACTTTGATAAGTGGCAACCATTTCTGGAGAAGGACTTCCGCGTTGTGCGCCTGGACATGTCTGGCATGGGCCTTACCGGCTCTTACCCGAGTATTGATCATTCCCTGGCTGGCCGGGCCAGATTTATCAAGGAATTTATGGACGCAATCCAGGTAGAACGCGCCCATGTGGTGGGCCATTCTCTGGGAGGGGCAACAGCCTGGGTATTCGCCTTGATGTATCCGGAAACCACCGCCTCGTTAACGCTGATCGCCGCCGCCGGCTTCGATCAGTCTTCGGAGCCCCGGCTCAAGCCACTCGGCTTCCGTTTGGCGGAAACACCACTGATTCGCCTCATGGTCAGATACACGGGATCCAGATCACTGGTGCGGCAGGCCTTGTCGCAACTGGTCAATGATCCGGCGGTGATCGACGAGCAATGGGTAGACAGGGCGTATGAAATGAGCCGCATGGCCGATAACCGGGCGAGCATCCTGGCGCTGCGTCCTTTCACGCCACCTTATGATGCCCTGGAGACGCTCAGCGAAATCAAAGCCGCCACCTTGATAATGTGGGGTCAGAATGATTACCTCATTCCATTACGACACGCCCACCTTTTCAAAAACCACATCCAGCACGCGACACTCGTGACTTACCCTGACGTCGGGCATTATCCGCAGATCGAACAGGCCGAACATTCGGCCAGACAGCTAAGACATTTTATTATCAATACCATGGAGTCTTGACCGCCATGCTCTATCAGGCAATCTTGATTGGCGCCAGCATTGGCGTCGCCGGGGAATTCCTGGCATCCCGGCTCTCACTATGGAAATACAGGGCACCCTGGCTGGCAATCGGCAACATCCTTGTCATGTTCGGTCTGGTGTGTGGAAGTATCGCCCTGCTTTTCGACAGCCATATTGCCCGCTTTATTGCTGGCTTTGCTTTCGGGCTGATTTATGAGGTGCTTAACAGCAGCACTCTGCACGCCTGGAGCTTCGCCACAGGCCGGCTGCGCTTGATGAACATCAAAATCCTGCAGGTTCTCCTCGCCTTCGCCTGGGGCACAGTGCCATTACTGATTGGCTATCTGATCAGGCACACCGCCTTATTCGGGTAGCCCCTGAAACGTAAGAGGCCGCGCCCACTGGTTGGGCGCGGCCTCTATTTTTTGAGACAGTGACAAAAGGCTCTCGCGAGTTATCAATTATCCATTCTCAATTATCAACTCTTAAGCCTGTATCCCGTCCGAAATATCCACCACACCAGCCCCATGCACAGCGTCAGAAACAGCAACGTCATGCCCAGGCTGATCCCGATGTGAACATCTGCCACACCAAAGAAGCTGTAACGGAACCCGCTGATCAAATAGACCACTGGATTGAACAGGGTTACCGTCTGCCAGACTGGTGGCAGCATATCGATGGAGTAGAAACTACCCCCCAGAAAGGTCAGCGGGGTAATGATCATCAAAGGAATGATCTGTAGCTTCTCAAACGTGTCCGCCCATACTCCGATGATAAAGCCAAACAGGCTGAAGGTGATCGCCGTCAGCAGCAGAAAGCCAATCATCAGGAAAGGGTGCTGCACTTCATAATCCACAAACAAGCGCGCAGTGAGGAGAATCAATATCCCCAGGATGGTGGACTTGGTTGCTGCAGCGCCCACATAGCCGATGACAATTTCCACATAGGACACCGGCGCCGATAACACCTCGTAAATGGTGCCGGAAAAGGTAGGCATGTAAATACCGAATGACGCATTGGAAATACTCTGCGTCATCAGTGAAAGCATGATCAGGCCCGGGATAATGAACGCCCCGTAGCTGACCCCGTCAATCTCGACCATGCGCGAACCGATGGCCGATCCGAACACCACAAAATACAGAGAGGTGGAAATCACTGGCGAGGCTACACTCTGCATCAGGGTGCGCCAGGTACGGGCCATCTCGAATTTATAGATAGCACGGATAGAATGAATATTCATCGGGCGTCTCCCTGTACTTTCGGTCTTTGCCCAGCGGTTTCATCCGCAACACCGTGGCTGCCGGGTTTCCCGTTATGTACCAGGTCCACGAAAATATCTTCCAGCGAACTCTGTCGTGAATGCAGGTCCTTGAATTCAATTCCCTGCTCATTCAGTTCGCGCAGCAATTCCGCAATACCAGTACTTTCCTGGTTGGCATCGTAGCTATACACCAGCGAAAACCCTTCATCAGCCAGCTCCAGCGCCTGATCCGCCAGCGCATCAGGCACCGCAGCCATGGGTTCGGCCAGATGCACGATCAACTGCTTGCGGCCCAACTTCTCCATCAGGCGGGATTTTTCATCCACAAGAATAATTTCCCCCTTGCTGATGATGCCCACCCGGTCGGCCATCTCTTCGGCTTCCTCGATATAATGGGTAGTCAGAATAATGGTGACACCCTGCTCACGCAGCTGACGGACCATTTCCCACATTTCCCGGCGCAACTCAACATCCACCCCTGCCGTGGGCTCGTCCAGAAACAGGATCTTGGGCTCATGGGACAGGGCCTTGGCAATCATCACCCGACGCTTCATGCCACCAGACAGCATCATGATCTTGCTGTCTTTCTTGTCCCACAGCGACAGCGCCTTGAGCACTTTTTCAATATGGGCATCATTACGCGGCTTGCCAAACAGCCCACGGCTGAAACTGACCGTTGCCCAGACCGTCTCGAAAGCATCGGTAGAAATTTCCTGGGGCACCAGGCCAATGGCGCTGCGCGCCGCCCGGAAGTCGGTAATGATGTCATGTCCATCGGCGAGCACCGTGCCGGCCGAAGGATTAACGATGCCGCAGATAATGCTGATCAAAGTGGTCTTGCCGGCGCCATTCGGGCCCAGCAATGCAAAAATTTCGCCAGGCTGAATCTCCAGACTGACCCCTTTCAGGGCCTGGAAGCCTGACTCATAGGTCTTATGCAGGTTGTTGACTGAAATCACTGCATCCACACTATTTCTCCTCAAAAGGACGCGTTTCCCGTACTTGCACCCGCAGCGGTGAGGCATGCAACACGTCATACAGGCTGCCCATTATGCACACCCAGCGCCGCCTTTGGGCGCTAATGCGCAGATCACCCAATAGCGTCACGAAACCAGTGCGTAATTATTCCGACGGCGCCCTGCCTTCAGGCTTTGCGCCCACCACCGAAGCACCTCCAGCTGCCGCGCCAGGCGCTTTGCTGCAAGAGCCTCCTGCTCCACCGATTGCCAGCGCCCACGGGAATCAAATACGTCACCGGCATTGATTACGCTAACCACATTGCGCACCGTCACCGCATGCAACTCGGCATAAACCAGCCGCAACTGCTCTACTGCCCGCAGCCCGCCGGACACCCCACCGTAACTGATGAACGCCACCGGCTTTGCTTTCCAGGCCGAACCGGTGACATCAATGACCTGCTTGAGTATGGCCGGAAAACTGTGATTGTACTCCGGGGTAACCACCACAAAGGCATCGGCCTGCGCCAGCCGTGTGGACAGGCGCTCAATGCCCGCATGCACAGCCCCAGGAAAATGGACCGGCAGATCAAAATCACGCGGGTCGATCCTGTCCAGAGCATAACCTGAAGCCGGGCCAATCTGCGCGGCGGCCCATTCCACCAGGGTGTCACACAAACGCCCTTCGCGGGTGCTACCGTAGATTAACGCTAACCTCAAAGAATTCGTCGTATGCATGCTGCCTCCTCTACGCGATTGACGACTATGATAATCAAGGGTAAAACCTCAAGCATTATTGAGGTCAATCACTACTTGGCATTATCACAAGAGGCACCCGCTATGACCCTCATTAGCGCCAACGATATCGGCAAGGCCCTGACCGTGGGCGAGGTAGCCGAGCGTAGCGGCATCGCAGTATCCGCCCTGCATTTTTATGAAACCAAAGGGTTGATCCAGAGCTGGCGGAGTAATGGCAACCAGCGTCGCTACCACCGTGACGTGTTACGCCGGGTCGCTGTCATCAAGGTCGCACAGCGCATCGGCATTCCCCTAGCAGAAATCGCCGAGGCCATGGCCAGCCTGCCTGATGGTCGCACCCCCACGGCCCGGGACTGGAAGCGGCTATCTGCCCGCTGGCAAGAACAACTGGATGCGCGAATCCATGCGTTGACCCAGCTACGGGACCAGCTGAGTGACTGCATTGGCTGCGGGTGCCTGTCCATCAAGGCCTGCCGCCTTCGCAACCCCTACGATGCACTGTCTGAACAGGGAACCGGGCCACAACTGCTCGACGACGAATAAACCCGGAACCGGCTGATGGCCTTCCAGCCACTACAGAACCACCACCAAGGCCTCCCGCGACTTTTGTCGGCATTCATTTTGCAGGCGCTGGCGTGGCAGAATAGGGGGCCTTTCCCATTCTGAACCGTGGAAACCGAACAAGATCCATCCTCACTATCAACCGCAATCAGGAGGCAGTATGAACGAGAACACCGTAACCGTTATCCCCGGTGACGGAATCGGGCCGGATATCGTGGATGCCACGGTACGGGTACTGGACGCACTGGATTGCGGGCTCAAGTTTGAATATGCCATCGCCGGCCAGACCGCTCTGGATCAGGGCCTGGACCTGGTGCCGGAAGACACCCTGGCCGTACTGCGACGCAACCGCCTGGCGCTGAAAGGCCCCATTACCACTCCCGTTGGCGGTGGCTTCACCTCAGTGAACGTGACCCTGCGCAAAACCTTTGACCTGTTCGCCAACGTGCGCCCGGCCCTGTCCATTCCCGGGGTGAAGTCCCGCTATGACAATGTGGACATCATGACCATTCGGGAAAATATCGAGGGCATCTATTCCGGGCTGGGGCAAACCGTCAGCGACGACGGCGAAACCGCCGAGCTGCGCAGCCGCATCACCCGCACGGAATCCGAGCGCCTGCTGCGCTTCGCCTACGAGACCGCTACCAAACAGGGGCGCAAGAAAGTCACTGTGGTGCACAAGGCCAACATCATGAAATCCACTTCCGGGCTGTTTCTGGATGTGGCTCGCAAGGTTCGCGAGGACTACCCGAATCTGGAACACGAGGAAATGATCGTGGACGCCACGGCCATGCAGCTGGCCATGAACCCTCATCGCTTCGATGTGATCGTCACCACCAACCTGTTCGGCGATATTCTCTCCGACCTGTGTGCCGGCCTGATCGGCGGCCTGGGCGTAGCACCGGGCGCCAACATCGGCGAGCACGGCGGCCTGTTCGAAGCCGTCCACGGCAGCGCCCCGGACATCGCCGGCAAGGGCATCGCCAACCCCACCGCCATCATGCTGGCTGGCGCCATGATGCTCGATTACATGGAACAGCACGACAAGGCCAAAAGGCTGCGCCGCACCGTGCGCCACGTGGTTGGCCAGGGAGAGATCGTCACTCCGGATCTGGGCGGGCGCGCCAGCACCACCGAGTTTACCGATGAACTGATTCGGCATCTTACTGCCTGATTCCACCCACGGCCGCACCGCAACGTGCTGCAGACATATCGCCCGCAATGCGGTAAAACAGGGCCTACTCCAGAGCGCGCAGAGTTCACTGAGAAAGACCCAGTGTTACTCTCTGCCGCTCGACATTCTCTGTGGTGAGAATGCCTTTTCCCCTGGGGTGAAATCCCGCTGCCTGTGGCGCGTCGGCGGCAGCCTCTTGGCCACAAGAGCCCCCGCTTTCTTTCCCTCTCCTCACGACACAGAAAACGTGACGCACTTCACGATTACTCCAGCACCCGGTAAGCTAGTCGTTATCCCCTAATCAGGGGAAGGGGAACACTGGCGGCATTTCTTCAATTGCCGTTTGGGTTGGGGCCCGAACAAAGATGCCGCCTCGTACGGAAAAACCAAAACAAAAACGACACTCTTCCAGGTGACCAGAGCCCGCAGCGTCTGCGGGCCTGTGCCCATCCGTTCGGCAAGCCACCGGAGCGCCGACCGAAATGAAGATACACCGGGAGCATTCACCATGGGGGCATCGGAATGAATTCAGCACAGATACTTCATAATGAGCCCGAGCTGCTCCATGCACTCTATGGCGCACTCACCCATCCGCAGGGTTTTCATCCTTTTCTTGAGAAACTGGTCAACACCATCAACGGCTGTGCTTCCCAGCTAATAATGGTCAGACGATCGCCCCTGCAGATCGATCATCTCTGGTATCACGGCCTGTCCGAGGAATTCATCGACTGGTACCTGAAAAACAACATGATCGCTCAGGATGTGGTAACCAACCAGGCGGTCAAACAAGTGCCCGGGCTATTCCAGTCAGCCCTGCCCCTGCTACCGGATTTTCAGCCTGACGAAGACTATTCCAAATGGGAAAACGAGCAGGACATGCTGGACTCTGCCTGGTTAGTGGTAGAGAACACCCGCCCCCATACCTTTGTGCTGACCATTCAACGCACCGTCGCCCAGGGCGCCTACCAAAGAACGGAACTGGATGCCCTGAACCGACTAGTTCCCCATATTCGACAGACCTTGCAGCTATACCGGCAGCTGGAAAGCCGTAGCGAGACAGCCACCTCTCTTGCCGCGGTGATTGACGTCTTGCCCGATGCGACTTTTGTGCTCGACAGCATGGCGGCCATCCTCTACTCCAACAACGCCGCCCGCGAGCTGATCCATCGTGAACGCTGCCTGAGCATCCGCGACGAACGTTTCAACTTTGCTGAAAAGGATGTACAGGCCGCTTTTTTCCGCACCTCTGCCCAGGTAGTTCGCTCCAGCATGGGCAAGGAAGACTATTGCAGCGAAACCCTGTTCCTCAAACGACAAGACCGAACACCTCTGATCTTTGTGATCCGCCCCATTGAGAACAGCGAACTGCTGGCCGGGGGCGCCCTGGTGAGTGTCTACGAACCGGATAATCGCCCCCTTCCCACCGCTGATCATATCGCCGCCTACTTTAATCTCACGCCAGCTGAAGCCCAGGTATGTGAGGAACTTGTCTGCGGCATAGGTGTGCAGGCAATCAGCGAGCAATTGGGCCGCAGCGTCTCCACTGTGCGCTCGCAGATAAAACAGGTTTTCCAGAAAACCGGCTGTTCCCGGCAGGGGGAACTGATCAGCCGGATTCTGGCCGCGTTGTTGCGGTAGTGCTCCCCTCAGTCACTCCGTACATGACTCAACTAACGTCATCCCGGGCTTGATCCGGGATCTCCTCCGTTGGCAGAGCGTTTGGGAAAGACACGAAGGTCTGAGGGAGGTCCCGGGGCAAGCCCGGGATGACATTGGTTATATTCAAAGTTTGGAGGGAGGGGGTAAGCGCAGCGAATAACCCCGGGGATGACGAGAGCAAGCGACGCATGACAACATATCCCTTCATCCAAACGCTATCCAAGGACGGATACCATGCGACAACCCGCCATCTACATGCTCACCAACCGGCACCATACCACCCTCTACATCGGCGTTACTTCCAACCTGCTACAACGCATCCACCAACACCGAAAAAAGGCCGTGCCGGGCTTTACGCAAAAGTACAACCTGGACAAATGGGTCTACTACGAACTCTTCGACGACATGCACAACGCCATCAGCCGGGAAAAGCAGCTCAAGAACTGGCGACGGCAATGGAAAGAACAATTGATAGAAGAAAAAAACCCGCAGTGGCAAGACCTCTGGCAGGTTTATGGCGCGGCGGATACCGCGTCATCCCGGACTTGATCCGGGATCTCCCTCAACCCATCGCAGCCTTTCCAAACGCTCTGCCAACGAAGGGAGGTCCCGGGTCAAGCCCGGGATGACGCTGGTTATTTGCCAAATGGGTGGAAGATTTCCCACTAAAAAGGGGAGCTTTAGCTCCCCTTTTCCTTTTACTCTAACCTTATCAATCAGAGCGGCGCTCTATTCCAGGTTTGCGTCACGGTCACAAGCGTGTTGTTGGTACCAGTCTCAAACTGCAGCGTGATAACAAACTGGTTATCATCAATGATTTGGACGCTCTGAACCTCGCTGTCATCCATGAAGGCCTCAATCTCTGCCTCGTTCATGATGCCATCACCGGTGTAAGGATCCGTACCGGATTCCGTGGCTTCACCGTTCGGTGAGGATTGGCACTCAAACTCGGTCTCCCAGGTAATATCATTGATGAAATCCTGTTCGTAGGTCACTTCCGTACCGGAGAATGCCAGGCTGGTGGTGCTGTAGTGTACTTCCAGATCACCACAAACGTTGTAGGTTTCATAAACGTTCCACTCGCCGCCGAGATTCACCTCGTCCACCCCTTGCGATCCTCCTTCCTCTACCGGCATGTCAATTTCGCTGACAAAGAACCCGAGCAAGCTCTCGGTAGAGCCAGCAATATGACGGAAATCGACAATCACAGCATCCGAGCCACTGTTCTTGATCGGCGCAAGCGTCCAACTGCCGGTATTACCCGGAGTGCCTTCAGTGAACCTCAGGGTGCCGCTTGTCGTGGCTTCCCAAGGTGCATTAATCGGGTTTGATTCTCCATCGTCCACGAAGGTCATCGTGCCCGTGCCATCTTCGTTGAGATAAATATTGGCCTTGTCATTTTCGCCAACCAGGTCAATGCTGAAATCAATCTCCATCCCTTCGAAGAAGCCATCTTCTTCACGCTCGACGATAACAGTACTGGCATTCCCGGCCAGGTCTTCCAGCTCCACAGCGAAACGGCCAATACGACTGAAACTAAAGCTGCCGTCGTCGGCATGAGTAAAGGCCAGGTCGCCCCACGGTTGCTGTTCATAGGACTCAAGCGCATTAGGAGAATCTGCATCATACAGACCCCCCGGCCCGTCCGTTTCAGCCTCAACACTGGAGATAGTGAAAGCGCCACCGCTAGTCGAATAGGTTCCCCACTCGGAAGACACCTCTATCGGAGAGGCGCCCTCATAGGATTCCTCATTGGCATTGTGCGCTATGGTGTAGTTGGAATCGTCCAGAATCGTCAGCACATTGAAAGCGCCGCCCTCTTCTGCCAGATACCAGGCACCGACAAGCGGATTTGTCGAACTTTCAATCGCCGTAAACGTCACCGTATTGTCTACGAATTGATCATCCGACAGCTCTTCCGTGACAGTAAGAACAAACTCACTATCGGCCAACTGTAATGTCACGGTTTCACCTGACAGATCAGACAACCCACCACTATTATCGGATTCACCGGACACCGTCAGGGTTAAGTCGCCAGATACGGGATCCCAGGTATAGGTTCCCCATTCGGCAGTTGCAGCCTCTTGATCACCATCATCAGCATTTGAATGAGCAATGATGTAGCGATCATAATCCAGGAAACTCAATACATTGCGGCCATAGTCGTCTACAAACAGCCAACTGCCGCGTAGATCGGCCTGCTGAGAGGCGGCGAAATGCGCTTCGGCCTCTTCTTCTGTTACCAGGGTTTCACCGATCGCCGTTTGCGCCTCGGTTTCAAAAGCGCCGGCAGGCTGATTCACCTCTACATCCTTGCCAACAAAGCTATCAAGGGTTTGCTGACTAATGGTGATGCCGTTGTCAGGGTTGCCGTCATCATCCAGGGTCTGCAGCAAGCGCAGCACATTAGTGACCACATCCGCATCGTTACCTTCGGCCATATCAGCCGGCGTTACTCGCCCGGTTGCCGTTACAGCTGGCAGTTCAGTATCGCCAATGCTGAAGATGACAGTATCGCCCTCAACATAATCGTATTCCCCCAACGCATTGGTCTTGCCGCTCTTGTTGCCTGGCTGGGTCTGATACTGGATGCCCGCTACCGCGCTATCGGTGAACACACCCGTTTTAGAAGGCGCTGCTGGCTCAGCGCTGCCACCGCCGTCAGACGAAGAGCCACCTCCACCACAGGCAGTCAAGGTCACGGCCAACGCCAAGGCTCCATACTGGAATGTTTTCATGATCCCTCCGGTTTTTTTAAACAGTAGCACTAGGCTAGTTAAGCCATCTGCACCGCACATCCCCCAAATGGGGGATAAGCATTTGCTCACCGGGAAACCACTTCTTGCATCATTGCATGGGAGAAAAAAAGGGAACCAACCTACGCTTGAGAGCAAGAAAAGCCCTAATCCGTGAGGTGCGCAGGCTTGACTGATCAGGGCCTTGATCGATATACCCTTGATCTGACTACGAAAACTCAGCCCACGGGAAACATTGCCTCTGACGGCAGGAGATCCCGGACCAGGTCCGGGATTAGGAGGGATACATTCAAGGAAGTAAAATACGCCTCTTCCTGGTAATTCTCTGTACTCCCCCTTCGGGGCCAGTCTCTGGCCGTTCTGCGCAGAGTCTTTTCCCCGAAGTCTCTTTCCGGCTATTGGGAAACTGTCAGTTTCCCTGCCAAATCTTATTCTTCAGGACAACCTGACCCGGGCTCCTCCATGATTGAAAGCGTGACCGGAATAGGGTCAAAGTTATCGGCAAGGTCTACCTCTGTATCAACATACATATAGTAGGTTTTGCTGCTTTCCAGTTGCTCACTGAAAGGATCGCCATCCCACCCTCCGCTTGCCCCCATGCAACTTTCGTCGTCGCAGAGCCATGCCTGCACGTCAATCTCGCCAGCACTTGCATAACCGCAAAAAAAGCCGCTCTCTGACGGTGAAAAGGAAAAGCGATTACTCTCCCAGGTGCTGTCAAAAATATAGCCTGAGACCTCACCGCCGGAGGATGGCACCGGCACGATGCTGTCTTCATCTATTCCCACATCACCGGATCCATCACCAGATCCATAATCGCCTGATGACATATCACCATCACCACAAGGGAGAAACGCTTCACCACCGATCAAATCCAGATAATCTTGGGTGTAGTAGAAGTAGGTTTTGTCAATCTCTACGGCGCAGGAGTAGGGATAACTGGACTTTGCAGGGCACTCACCGGAACGGTAGGAGTAGCCGAAAGAATCTTCCATCGCCAATAGTTCCTGCCTTGCCGCCTCTGTAGGAAGGATGGCTTCTGTACAGGAGCCATCAACTATAATATGCGCAGGGTAATCCCCCCCGCCTGTATCCAGGATTGCCTCACTTCCCTCAACATATTTGAAGACCTGCTCTCCTCCCACGGAGACCATGACCTCAGCATAATCCAACGGAATGCCCGCCTCCTGTGCCTGGCGCTTGTCCTGGCAGCTGGCAATATTGTCGAAGCCGACCAGGCAATAATCGAAAGGATTCCCCTTGACGACACGTTCCGGGATTTGTTCGCTGCAATCAAAGGTTTCGCTGGTTTCCACGCCGGTAACATTATTGCGATAAGTTCCTTCTACCGTCACATCCCCACCAAACGCCGCCAGGGTGTAATTGCCAATGGGCATATATAGCTGATTGTCCGATGAACTGTTCTCGCCGCAAACGGCCAGCTCTGTGGAGCCTGGGCCGCGCGTCGCCAATCCGAATTGAAAGGCATACAGCCCTTTACTGCCCGCTCCCTTGGTATTGAACAGCAACCGGAAGGTACAGCCCTGCGCATCGGAGACCTCGATCATGCTGGCAGGACTGGCAACCAGGCCATCATTGGATTCCACAATTTTCCCTCGGCCATAATCCCCAGTCCGCAAACCCAGTCCGGTAATACCGTTGGCCAGCCTTACGCTTGAGATAAGGTAAGCCTGCCCGCTTTCATGCAGTACATCCGCAGGCTTCGTGAACTCGGGGTCTTGCGAACCTATGGCATAGGCACTGCTGTCGATAAGGAAGCTGTCGCCATTATTGAGGGACAGGGTCACGTTGAGGGGATCCGTGCTGGTGACACTCAGGTCAGCATCGGAAAAGCCCGCTGTGCAGCCTTCAAAGTAACCGTAATTGATGATTTCAATGGCATTGAAGCTCCCTGGGGCAATATCGGTGACGCGACTGCCTTGGAAGGTAAGAATCTCCATTTTCTGGAAATCCACTCTGGCAGCCTCTGCCTCGGTCAGAGTTTCCCCCTCACCCGCTGTATCAGCCAGCAAGCCTTGCACGTCGATCTCATTGGACCAGTCCAGGAAGGCATTGGTCGCCACCTCATTCACTGAACTGTCCAGCTGGATGCCGTTATCCAGATTGGCATCGACATCAATGCTGACCAGATATTGGATCTTGAGAGTGCCTTCCGGAGAGAAGGCATCTGGAATCAGATGACTCAGCGGGGTATAGCCTGTGCCCGTCACGGTAGCCAGCAGGGTATCACCCACAAAAAAATCGACGCTATCGCCCTGTTTGTACTGATAGCCTCCGCCAGCATCCACTTCACCTTGAATGCCAGAGCTGGTGACATAACGCAGGCCGGTTATCGGCCCCTGAATTTTGCCACTCCCCGCACTCTTTGCGGCGGTCGAGCTGCTGCCATCGCCACCCCCTCCTCCTCCGCCACCACAGGCCGTAATAACCAAAGCCAGCCCCATGGCCAGAATCTGCCTGACCGCTTGCACTCTATTCATGATGTCGCCCCCTTTCGCATGTATTCGCTGAAACCCTTTCTTTCTCAACTCATCACAAAGAAGCAGGCTAACGGGGACAAACGATGCACACATCCCCAATATTGGGGATGGGTAATCACTTACCGTTCAGACCAGAAAATACAAAGCTTTTGAAATAAACCTGAATGAAAACTAACCCGCACTGGAAAGCAGGAAAGGAACGCGGGGCTGAGTAACCTGCTGTTGGACAGGAAGGGCTCTGACCAGTTTGGTGAGCTGGGCCTGGCTGGTGACTTCGGTTTTGATAAAAATGCTTTTAATCTGGCTACGCACCGTGTGGAGAGAAACATTGCCACTGGCGGCAATATCCGCCGGTTTTTCGCCCTGCGCGACCAGGGCCGCAACACGCGCTTCCGCCGGGGTGAGATCCAGCAAGGAGGCGAGCTTGCCAAGATCCATCTGCGACTGCTGTTCGCCATCCACCAGATAGATAGCCACGTGCGCGGGGACCGGCATCAGGCTACTGTCTGCATCCGGGTGCAGGGGAATCACCTGCATGAGCAAGGGCGTGCGCCCGCAACGCCATACCGGGACGACACCGCCAGTTACCGGGGCATGGACATTGCTGGCATCGAAGGAAGCGGCGAGCAGTCTATCCAGTAGATCTTGTGCGGTCTTGTTCTGTAGACGCAGTTTTCTGGTATGCAAGCGAAGAGAGGGCTCTGCACGCAGCATTTCCCAGGCAGACTCGGAGGCGTACACCACCTCTTTGCGAATATTCAGCAACAACATGGCACCGAATCGGCCCTGCTGTTCCAGATAATCCTGCTGCTGTTTACGCTGGTGAATAATCGCTTCAAGCCTAAAAGCGCGGCGGATATGTGGCGTTAGTGCATTAAAGGCATTGGTCTCGTTACGGGTAAAATGGCCCTGCCCACCGGTACGCTGCATAAACATCTGTATGGTCTGGCCTTCGTGTTGCCAAACGGTTCCGCTGGCACCATGGTGAATATCCAACCCTCGGGCCCAATCATTGAAGAATTCAGACCGGTAGAAAGTTTTCTGATCGCAGATACCATCCAGAAATGAGGAATAAAATTTACCCGGCGGCAGCGAAGCCAATCCGGGTCGCCAGGGGCAAAGATTTACATAGTGCTCTACAAACGCCTTGTGAGCACTGGCATCGGTATTCACCTGCACGCCGTTGAAAACTTGGTCGGCATCCTTGTTCATCACCAGGATTCGCGCCGAACGGCTGCCAGACAGGCTCACCATCCGGTTCAGGAACTCCTGCCAGCCGGATTTTTCGTAAGGTGCGTAGTAGAGGGCGTCCAGTAACGCATTCAGCCCTTTGCCAACAAACATAACCCGCCTCTTTCTCCCCCCCACTCAAACAATACCACAAAGATTATCGTCTCAAGCTCATGCCTTATACCGGCAAATTCAGCACCAGCGCGGTCAGCTGTGACTGGGAATGCGCCCCGGTCTTACGGTAGATATTTTTGATGTGATGGCGGACGGTGTGCACAGAAAGGTTCAGTTGATCCGCGATTTGCCCCGGCTTTTGACCGCGCGCAATTCCATTGGCAATCCGCGACTCCGACTCGGTCAATCCCAGACACTGTCCGATCAACTCTTCTTCACTATTTTCTTCGCTCGGATCTGCGACGAGAAAGACCGCCAGCAAACCATGCGACAGGAACAACGCTTCATCGCGAGGTTGCACGGTGCTGACCAGCAATCGCATAGACTCCTTCCCTGCATCGCCAATATTCACCATCCCGGTGCATTTGCGCGTTAGGCACTCCTGCATGAGCGCATCCAGCTGCACCTGAGACTGTCGAAAGGACAATCTCAGGCGATTCTCTTCGAGCCTCACCGAGGCTGCTCTCATCAACTGTTTCTCTGCTTCCGCAGACACGAAAACCACGTTCTGGTTACCGTCCAGAAGCAACATGGCTCCCTGTCTTTGCCGGTAGACCGCAATCTGACGATCATCCAATAGTCTGGCGGCTTCCTCCTGACGAAGGGCTCTGGCAATGTGCGGCATTAGCCCTTCAATCAATTCCTTTACAGCAGCCCCAAACTCGCCCTGCTCTGCCGGACGCTGCACAGTCAGCACCAATAGTGCATCGTCCGTATCATGCCGAACATCACACAGGGTGAGCGCGGACCCGCCATGGCTGTCGGACTTTGCAAGGGCGCGGCTACTCTGATAACCGCCCATTCGCTGGTCGTTCTCTCTATTCAGCATCAACAGTTGAGCGGATTGCCCACCGCTCAATACACTGATCCGGTCCAGGCAATCCTGCCATCCATCTCTTTGATGCGCCGCGAAATAAATCGCGTCCATGATCTCTGCCAGATCCTTGTCCCGCGACACCCCGGCTCCTCCCTATCTCTTGAGGTTCAGAGTAATTAGGCAGCGCTATCCGCGCATCCCCCAAATGGGGGACTGACAGCAAAACGCCCGCATAGGCGGGCGTTTGAGGCAAGGAAGGGCGATATGAGCGAGGGAACCAGCCTGAAAGACTGAGTACGCAAGGAGTTATTCAAGGCTCCCTAACGGTCCGCGCCCTGTTGGCGGGCTCGCTGCTGTCGCTCGCTCAGGCCCACGGCGTCATTTTCCAGCAACTCCCAGCCCTGAAGATTATCTTCGATAAGCTGAGTCAGGGCATCCAGGTGCACCGGCTCGGCATTCATGGCTGAGATATAGGCAAAAGACTGGCCACCGGCCGCCTCGAAGTAACCCCGGTTCTCCTCATCGATTTCCTCCACTGTTTCCAGGCAGTCAGCGGAGAAACCAGGACAGAAGACCTGTACCGATTTCACCCCTTGCCCGGGCAGGGATTTCAGGGTGGCGTCGGTGTAAGGCTGCAGCCATTCTTCCCGCCCGAAACGGGACTGGAACGTCGTCATCCATTGATCATCGGCCAGCCCCAGTGCCTCGGCCAGTAACCGGGAGGTCTTGTGGCACTCGCAAAAGTACGGATCACCCTTCAACAGGAAGCGTTTGGGCACACCGTGATAACTGAAGACCAACTTGTCTGCGGCGCCATACTGTTCCCGGTAGGCCGCAATGTGGCCGGCCATGGCCTGAATATAAGGCGGGTAATCCGGATAATGGCTGATAAAACGCAGGTCCGGCAGCCAGCGCCGTTGCATGAAATCCCGCGCCACCGCATCGAAGGTTGAAGCATTGGTGGACGCCGAGTACTGCGGATACAGGGGCAGTACCAACAACTGGCGCACACCGTCGTCTTCCATGGCCTGCAGCTGACTGGCAATGGATGGATTGCCATAACGCATGGCAAGACGCACCACCACACCGTCGCCATATTTCTGCTGCAGACGCGCACGGATGCCATCCGCCTGGTCCTGGCTGTGCACCAGCAGCGGCGACCCCCTTTCCGTCCATACACCTTTATACGCCTGGGCGGAGCGACGCGGGCGAATCACCAGAATCACCATGTTAAGAATGAAGAACCAGATAACCCGGGGAATTTCCACCACCCGGGTATCAGACAAGAACTCGCGCAGGTAACGACGCAGAGCGCCGGCTTCTGGCGCATCCGGGGTGCCCAGATTGGTGATCAGCACACCGATTTTATCGGGTTGCCGATGGTCAAAGTTTTCTTGTCCCTGATAGGCCATGAAGCGATCTCACTTGGTTGCCATTCTGATAGAGGGGGAGCTCGACTCGCCCCCGAACTACTATGCCCGTTAGTGTAGCGGCATCACGTCAAGACGCCATGGCTGCCAGGCTATCAGCACCATGGGAAAGCGTTATTCCGGCAGCACGCCTTCATGGCGGGCCAGTTCCTCACGGAACGCATCCGGAACCGGTGCCGACGCCTGCTTCTCATGATCAAAGTACACCTGAACCGCCCGCCCGCGAGCCACCAGGGCACCGTTCTGCCAGGCCTGCTGGGTAACCACAAAGGAGCTGTTGCCAATGCGTTCGATGCCGGTACGCAGGGTCACATCACTGCCGTAGTAAATCTGGGCAACGAAATCGACTTCGACACGGGCGAGAATCAACGGCAGCGAGGCCGGATTGCGGCCGCCACCGAAAAGCTGAAACAGCGGCGCCCGGCCCGTTTCGAACCAGCCGGTGACAACCGTGTTGTTCACGTGGCCGAAGGCGTCGGTTTCATAAAAGCGGGGAGTGACGGTTTGTTCAAACATGACCGGATCCGATACAGGGAAGGGGCAGCCATAATACCCATGGCGCCCCACAAATCGAACCCTTGCTCCAGACGAAAGTGGCTATCTCAGCTGCCCTGCAGGTGATCCAGATCCGCCCGCAGCTTTTTAACGGTATCTTCCCGGGTGTACTTCTCCACTTGAAGCTGCTCCACCTGGGACATCAAGGCCTGCACGTCACCACTGAGCCGCTCCATGGGCTCCCCCATACCGCTGGACTGGCCGACGCTGTCCTCTTCCAGCGCCTTCAGCTCCTCATCCTTGGCCTCCAGCTGCATCCGCCCGCGTCGCAACCGGTCGGCGGTTTCGGTGAGGGCTCTCTGCTCGTCGAGCAGCTGTCGACGCAGACGCTCCAGCATGGCCTGATAGGACTCACTGCCCACGCTGATCTGCTGCCAGTCCGCAAAACGGTCGCGCAGCAACGATACCGGCAGGCCCGGCGGCAGATCCGTGAGCGGCAGGCTCACATGCGCCCGTGAGGACGCTTCCCCCAGCGGCCCCTCTACTCGCGCCACCGCAGGCAACGTCACTTGCTCACCCGCCCGAGGGCCCGGCGTCACCACCAGTTCACGGGCGTCCGCGTCAGCATAGCGGACCAGCTGCAAATCTTCCTGCAGTACGAGGGCAACGCTGAACTGATAGGTCGTGGTCGGGTTGTCCTTGTCCGTGCGCTTTTGCTGCTCCTCCTCCAGAGCCAGCGATTCAACCTGCCAAACCCCCAGGTTGTTATCCTGCAAGGTCCGCTGAACCTGCTGCTCGAGGTAATCATGGCTGGCATTGTTGCTACAGCCCGCACTGAAAAGCGCCACCATCACGATGGCTGCCATCCCCGCCAGGGTCGTTTTTGTTTTCATAATCCCCTCTCTGTCTTGCCTCTCCGTTCTAATACGCGCCTTTTTGCTCATTTTTTCAACCCCATACTGACCGCCGGGCGGGACTGCCTTTTACCCGGCAAGCCGGTACAATGCCGCCTCTTTCTTCCCGCCGCCTGCCGACAACCCCCGCAGCCGGCGATGGCGCGCCCCGGCCACCCTTTCGTTACAGGACAGTCTTTTGATCTCTACCGCGAACATCACCATGCAGTTCGGCGCCAAGCCGCTGTTTGAAAACGTCTCCGTCAAATTCGGCAACGGCAACCGTTACGGCCTGATCGGCGCCAACGGCTGCGGCAAATCCACCTTCATGAAAATCCTCGGTGGCGAACTGCAGCCCAGCAATGGCCAGGTGATGCTGGATCCCAACGACCGCCTCGGCAAGCTGCGCCAGGACCAGTTTGCCTTCGAGGAACACACGGTACTGGACACCGTGATCATGGGGCATAGCGAGCTGGCCAAAGTAAAAGCCGAACGCGACCGGATCTACAGCCTGCCGGAAATGAGCGAAGAAGACGGCATGCGCGTGGCGGAACTGGAAATGCAGTTCGCGGAAATGGACGGCTACACCGCCGAAGCCCGTGCCGGTGACCTGCTGCTGGGGCTGGGCATTCCTGAAGAACAGCACGCCGGCCCCATGACCGCCGTGGCGCCGGGCTGGAAACTGCGCGTACTGCTTGCCCAGGCCCTGTTCTCCGATCCGGACGTGCTGCTGCTGGATGAGCCCACCAACCATCTGGACATCCACACCATTCGCTGGCTGGAAGATATTCTGGTGGCACGTTCCAGCACCATGATCATCATTTCCCACGACCGCCACTTCCTGAACAGCGTGTGCACCCACATGGCGGATCTGGATTACGGTGAGCTGCGCCTGTTCCCGGGCAACTACGACGAGTACATGACTGCGGCCACCGCGGCCCGTGACCGTCTGTATGCGGACAACGCCAAGAAGAAAAAGGAAATCGCTGACCTGCAGAGCTTTGTCAGCCGCTTCTCGGCCAACGCCTCCAAGGCCAAACAGGCCACCAGCCGGGCCAAGCAGATCGACAAGATCCAGCTGGAAGAGGTGAAACCCTCCAGCCGGATCAGCCCCTACATCCGTTTCGAACAGACCAAGAAACTGCATCGTCAAGCCGTCACCCTGGAAGGGCTGGGCAAACATTACGACGACCTGACCTTGTTTCAGGACCTGAACCTGCAAGTAGAAGCCGGCGAACGGGTAGCCATCATTGGCCCCAACGGCATCGGCAAGACCACCTTGCTACGCTGCCTGGCCGGTGATCTCAGCGCAGATAACGGCACGGTAAAATGGGCCGAAGCGGCGGAGTTGGGTTACTTTGCCCAGGATCACAGCCACGATTTTGAGCAGGACATGATCCTGTTCGACTGGATGGCGCAATGGACCAGCGATGGTGAACAGGCAGTACGCGCAGCCTTGGGCCGCATGCTGTTTTCCAACGACGAAGTGCTGAAATCCGTGAAGGTGATTTCCGGTGGTGAGCAGGGCCGCATGCTGTTCGGCAAGCTGACCCTGACACAACCCAATGTACTGTTGCTGGATGAGCCCACCAACCACCTGGACATGGAATCCATTGAAGCGCTGAACCTGGCACTGGAAAATTACCCGGGCACACTGTTCTTTGTCAGCCATGACCGGGAATTCGTCAGCTCCCTGGCCACCCGTATTCTGGAAATCACCCCCGAAGGCGTGCGCGACTTCACCGGCAACTACGATGATTACCTGAAGAGCATCGATATCGACGCCTGACGTTATTGTAGGAGTTCCCTTCCAGGGGACGAACCGCGCGAAGCGCGACCATCGCCGACAGGCGATTAAAAGGCCCATTGCTATTCAGCACACAGGCTAGCCTTGACGGTTTCGAATATTAACAACGCCGGATTCGTCCCCTGGAAGGGGAACTCCTACAGCGGCTTCGAATCTGGCTATGCGAACAAGGAGAATCCAATGACCGAGATTGATCAGAGCACCCGGACCGAGATGGAAGCCGCCGCGTTTCGTCGTCTGCTTCAGCATCTAGATGAAAACAAGGATGTGCAGAATATCGACCTGATGATCCTGGCGGATTTCTGCCGTAATTGTCTGGCCAAGTGGCTGATGGAAGCGGCCACCGAGCAAGGCGTGGAACTGGATTATGACGGCGCACGGGAATACGTCTACGGCATGCCCTTCGCGGAATGGAAATCGTTGTACCAGAAGCCTGCCAGCGAAGCACAGCTGGCGGCCTTTGAGGCCAGACAGGCAGCCCGTAAAGACCAGGAAACCGCTGAATAATACTCAGCCCCCCCAGATTGCCTGTGGCTCCCACAGTCGAGCAGCAATGACGCAAAAAGGCGGCCCACAGAGGCCGCCTTTATTCTTTGCGATTTTATTGCTGCAGATTATTCGTTGAAGACACTCTGTACTTCATAGATGGCGGTAGAACCACTCACTTCGTTCCCCACTACCAGCAGCGCCTTGCCGTTGGCTGAATCCGCTGCCGGAATGAACACCAGCCCTTCCGGCCCCAGGTCGCCATAGCCTTCCAGGTTGCCCGCGTCCGGGTCCACATCCCAGGTTTCGCGGCTGTTCAGGTAATCCTGGTAGAGCGGCGCCGTCGGGTCGGTAATGTCATACACCAACACGCCGCCCATGCGCTCCAGGCCCAGGAACAGGAAATGCTTGTCGCCAATCTGACCAATGGTCAGGCCTTCCGGCTCCGGGCCCTTGGCATCACTGCGGCTATCCATGGCATCGCCTTCATCGTGGCCGGTGTTGAAGTAATCGGCACAATCGATTGAGCGGTCGGAGCCCAGCTTGCAGTCGTCGCTGGCCAGAAACTGCTCAATGGCGTCACCGCTATCAAACACCAGCGCGCCGTCTTCATCACGGATGGAGAAGGAACGGCCACCATAGCTATATAGCGTGTCATACATGATGCGATCACCGGCACCCGCATCTTCTTCGCCGGCATCGTTGTACATTTTCGGGGAGCCATCCGCGTTGGTGTTATAGCCCATCGTCCAGGTAATCTTCAGGCGGCCCAGCACATCGTCGTCACGGCAATCACCGGAATCCCCCGCTTCAGCGCCGCAATATCCGAAAACCGCTGGGTCCAGCAAGGCGCCATCGGCCAACGCACTCAATTGCGGGGGCAGGTCATCGCCACACCGACGGTCAAATCCGCTGTTGTGCACCAGATGTTTAACACGGAATTCTTCAACAAAACCCAGGCTGGCATTCGGCATACAAACCACCGGCGGCACCGCATCTTCATCCGCTTCTTCGCCCCAGTAGGCATCATTGTCCTCGCCCCAGGCGCGGGCATCCCCTTCGTTGGCAGTCACCAGGTAGGTGTTGCCGTTCACGGTATAAGCATGAATGGCGTCCGGCTGGTACAGCCCCACCACGCCGGCAAAGGTCTTGATGTCGATCACACCATCGTCATCGCTGGCATCAATCCCGTTACCCGCTACGCTGCGATCACTCTCCCCAAGGGTAACGATGTCGGTTACCGTGGCCGTGGCGATATCGACTTTTGCCAGCGCATTATTTTCCTGCAGGACCACCCAGGCTGTGCTGCCATCAGCGGAAACGGCAATGTATTCCGGCTCCAGATCCTGGGCCGCCGACGCCCCCGGACCATAAATGCGAACCCCCTGGCTGCGCAGGGCATCTTCCTGACCGTTATACGCCGTGAAGTCAGCGGTGCTGACCGTCGGGTTGGCCGGGTCACTGAAGTCCACAATGCTGATGGAGCCGTCCGGGTCGATCTGGTAATCGTCGCTGGGCTCGCCCTCATTGGCGGTGAGCACGCGGGTTCCGTCCGGGGTAAACGCCACCATGTCCGGCTGGGCACCCACTTCCTTACTCCCCAACAGAGTCAGGTCACTGGCCTGATACAGCGCTACAAAACCGTTATCCGTTTTCGGGTCGGCCTCAATGGCAACAGCGACCAGGCCATGGCTGGCAGCGACGCTGTTCACTTCCGCGCCCGCCGCAATGCCTGCGGCACTGATCGCATCGATCTTGACCGGATTCTCAGGGTCGCTCAGGTCCAGTACATCCAGCTCACCCTGTTCCGCATTCACCACAAACAGGCGCTGGCTGGCCGCGTCATAGGCCGGGATCTCGGCGGCGGAGGCATCAAAACTGCCCGTGGAGTAGCGGCTGACATAGGACAACCGGATGCTGTCCGGTGTGCGCACCGCTTCATCGACAGCGGCATCAGACTCATTGCTGTCGCCACCACAGGCACTCAGCGTCGCGGCCAGAATCACACCGGCCCCCAGATACAAATGCTTCATCGATTTCCCCTATGGAGCCTCTGAATAACTCCTTGCGTACTCAGCGTGGCCTGAAGGGTGCAGCTGTTGTGTTTTGTCGCGACGGTCAGGGTGGTTCCCTTTCCTAGCGGCAAAGCGCAGCAGATGGGCCCTTCAGGCCTCGCCCTCCGGGTCTTCCAGGCTGGCCCGCACTCGTTGTTGCGCTTTTTCGATGGATGGACATATCTCGATCCCCCTTGAGGGGACACCTTCAAAAACGCGCCTAGATTGCGAACCAGCCTGAAAGACTGAGCATGCAAGGAGTTATTCAGAGGCTCCCGATTATGTGTATGTTCCCCAAACGGATTGCTCACAGAGTTTTACAGGGGGGCGATGAAATCGGCACGACAGTCCCGTGACGTATTAATGACATGCCGCGCGCAGACACCGGATACCTGACACAGAACCGCATAGCCTGAACGCGATGAACCTTTTTCCCAGCATAAAAAAACGCGGCACCTGCCAGGCAGGGCCGCGTTCACCGGATGAAACCAGGCTGATTCACATCAGGCGGTTTCGTAATCGTTCTCCTCAAAGTCGGCCATCTGCGCCGCGTACTGGGTGGCGAACCCGGGGTACATGGTGGCGTTGAAACCGTCTTCGGTGAGATACCAGCTCTTGCAGCCGGAATTCCAGTTGGTTTTGGCCAACCGTTTCTGCATGGCCTTGTTGTGCTTGCGCTGAACATCCTCTTTCACATCCAGCACCTTCAGGTCTTCCTGAAGAATTTTCTGCACCCCTTTCACCGCGTAATCGAGCTGGGATTCCATATACACCAGCGCGGAATTATGGCCAGGGCCAGAGTTGGGGCCAAAGGTCATGTAGAGGTTCGGATAGCCCGACACATTAATGCTCTTATAAGCTTGAGCACCGCCTTGCCATTCATCACCCAGGACGCGTCCCTTTCGGCCCTTCACCGGGAAAGGCGTCCCCGAATGGCTGACATCGAAACCGGTAGCGAAAACAATACAGTCCACCTGATGCTCAATGCCTTCCACGGTACGGATGCCCTTTTCGCTGATACGGGCAATCGGCCAGGTAATCAGCTTGGCGTTATCCTTCTGCAGTGCCGGGTAGTAATCGTTGGATACCAGCACCCGCTTGCAGCCGATGGTGAAGTCCGGCGTCAGCTGACGACGTAGCCAGCGGTCCTTCACTTGCCGGCGCAAATGCAAACGCGCCACGCGTTCGGCTACGCGGGTCAGCGGCGAGTTCCAGATAACGGCCAACGCCATACTTTCATGCGTCCAGTAGAGCAGATTGCGCATGGCTTGCTGGCTGGCCGGCAGTTTTTCGAACAGCTTCTTGTTCCACTGTGGCGTGGCAAAATCCGGACGCGGCATGACCCAGCCCGGGGTACGCTGGAACACTTTTACATGCTTCGCCTGTTTCACCAGCTCGGGGATAATCTGGATGCCACTGGCGCCGGTGCCGATGACCGCCACTTTCTTGCCAGCGAAATCGTAATCGTGATCCCAGCGGGCACTGTGAATCTTGTGGCCCTTGAAGTCTTCGATGCCCGTAATCGCCGGGAAGCTGCAATTGGACAGTGGCCCCTGGGCCATCACCGCAGCACGGCCGGCAAACTCTTCGCCTTTATCGGTGGTTGCAGTCCAGACGCCCTTCTTCTCATCGAAGGACAAGTCTTCCACGTTTTTCTCGAAACGGATGTGTGACTCCAGTTTGAACTCGGCCACCAGGTGATGGATATAACCAAGAATTTCCTCACTGCCCGAAAAGCTGCGCGACCAGTTAGGGTTGGGCGCAAACGAATACGAATACAGGTTGGACGGAATATCACAGGCTGCACCGGGATATTGATTGTCGCGCCAGGTGCCACCCACCGCATTACTGCGTTCCAGAATCACGAAATCTTCAATGCCGGCCTGTTTGAGACGAATGGCCATTCCCAGGCCGGCAAAACCCGCCCCAACGATCAACACCGATACCGGCTTTACTGCGGGTCTTTTTTTTGCCGCCGCACGCTTGGCCGAGGCAGGGCGCTTACGGGGAGCCGTTTTGCGGGCGGTCTTTTTTGGGGAGGCAGAGGATGTGGTCATAACAATATCTCTTCAGCAAACATGAGAGGCTCATCACGCACACGGGGCACCTGATGAGCCGTCATCGGCAACATCAGGCAGTGGGCTGGTAGGTCAGCTCTTTTACCCAGGAAGGAACCGCAGGCAGAGCCCGGCGCGGGATCAGCCCGGTCAGCTTGACCATGCCATCCACCGGTATGTGGTAAGCACGGTTATTGCGGTCCACCACAAACTTGGCATGCTGACGAATCACCTGAAACCAGGGGTTGCGGCGGCCATCTTCCGTGCGCCCACCAATTTTTTCGAACTTGGCCATGGCCGCATACAGGCGCTCTTCCGGCAGCCCCATGGTAATGATGTTGTCGCGCATCTTGTTCAGCAGAGGCACGTAGGAGGCAATGCCCAGCATCAGGCGCGGGTCCAGCAGCGGCGCCAGCATTTTGGTGGCACCAATAAAGGTTTTGCCGCGCCCCTGCATCTCCATCACGCTGAAGCCGACCCCCAGGTGACGCGATTCATCGTCATTGATTTTTTCAAAGGCCTGGTGGCAAACCGGATCTTTCACGGTTTCCAGCAAGAAGGTACAAAGGGCGCCATCCAGGGCGATCTCCAGCATCGGCACCACGGTGCCCAATACATAGACCGGCATCTCATCGCTATAACGGTCCAGCCATTCGATCACCAACCGCAGGTTGATGTTGGGCTCGGGAATTTCATCGCCTTCCAGCATGCCCCAGCGTTTCATCAATGCCATCTCGGCATTGGCGTGGCGCTGCTCTTCCGCATGAAAGTAGGTATAGATCTGACGCAAGGTCTCGGTGGGGGCTTTCTTGGCCATGGCCGCAAACGCACGGGCGCCCACATGCTCAATCCACATCAGGTCGGCCATGAAATCTTTCAGCTTGGGCCACTGCTCTTCGGTAATCAGTTCCGCGCCGGGGGCATCCCAGTCGATATCTGACAGAGCCCACTGTGTGCTTTTAATTTTGGCCAGCATTTTATCAAGATCGATAGATGCCATGATGCTCTCCTGTTATCGCGATACGATGTTTAAGCCGTTTTAACGTGAATGCGTTTTATGCTTTTGCAGACGCCAGGCGGCTAAGCAGCCCGGCGCCACGGGTATACGTGGCGGGCAAATAACGCTTTGCTCGCCAGATCATCCGTGCGTCCAGTTGCGGCAGGACATACAACTGCCCCCGATCCAGCGCCTTGAGCGTGGTCAGCGCCACCCCCTCGGCAGAAACGCCCGTCAGTTCCACAATCTTGTTCATCAGCGGCGTCACCCCGGCATCAATACGCCCGGAAGTGAAAATATTGGTGTTCACCACCGTGGGGCACAGTACCGTCACGTTAACGCCGGTGCCGGAGGTTTCCGCCGCCAGGGTTTCCGACAGGGCCAGGACCCCGGCCTTGGTCACGTTGTAGGGGCCCATCAGCGGCCCCGCTGCAAAACTGGCGGAGGAAGCCACATTGATGATCCCGCCGTACCCCTGCGCTTTGAGACGGGGAGCAAAAACGTGACAGCCATGGATCACTCCCCAAAGGTTGATCCCCATGGTCCAGTGCCAGTCGTCCAGGGAAATCTCCCCGATCGGCTTGCCGCCCACACCCACGCCCGCGTTATTGATCACCAGGTTGACCGGCTCGGGGAGCAGCGCATCCGCCTGTTCCGCCAGCGCTTCCACCTGGGCCTGCACACTGACGTCACACTGCACCGCCCAGGCTCGCCCGCCGGCACGGGTAATGCGATCAACCGTTTCCTGGGCGGTGTCCAGGTTGATATCGGCACACACCACAGCACCACCGCGACGCGCCAGTTCTTCGGAAAACGCCCGGCCAATACCGCTGCCCGCCCCTGTGACCACGGCGAACGCGTTATGGCTTGTCTTGTCATTGCTTCCGAACATCGCTGTCAGCTCCACTGAATCGCCTGGCCCTGAAGGGCAAGAATGCTTAGGGCTTTACTGTTACATTGCTCAGTGTGACAATAAATCGAATGCTTGTTCGGATTCAATTCGGAAACAGATATGGCACGCAAACCCAAACAACAGCGCTCCAAAGCCACCGTCGACGCCATCGTCGAGGCGGCCCTGATTGCCATTGCCCGGCAGGGGCCTTCGGCCACCACCGCCCGCCAGGTTGCCGATATTGCCGGCATCGGCGTGGGCTCGCTGTATGAATACTTCGAAGATAAGGACGCCATTTTCAATGCCGCCGGCGCCCGCTTTGTGGACGACACCGTGGCCATGATCAAGCCGCTGACTCCGGAGCTGGTGCGGATGAATATCCGTGATGCGGTGAGCAAGCTGCTGTTCACCTTTCGGGATTTCCTCGAGGAGAACAACCAGCTTTATCTGAAGTGTGCCCGGCACGCCTTCAGTCAGGACATGGTAATGCACCAGGAGCCCATCAATCGGGCCTTGATGGACCTGTTTACTCAATACCTGATGCATCACCCGGAGCTGCTGCGGATGCCCAATATTCCGGCGGTGGCCTATTTCTATATCAACGGTGGCATTTTCACCGTGATCCGCCATCTCTCTGAAGAAAAACCGACCCAGAGCTTTGAGGAGCTCACCATGGTCTTCGGGGATTTCCTCGCCAGTTATGCGGAGCACAAACTGGGGGCCAGCAACGCCACGCAATAACACCTCGTGCCCCAAAACCGAACGCGACAACCAACAATAAAACCAGGAGGCACCATGCAGACGCCCAACCCGGAAACGCCACCGCCTGGAACATCGCGCATTCCCAACCTGGCAGACTGGCGTTTCAATCGCTATCTGACCATGCAGCTGATGCCGCTGTTCTATCTGCTGCTAATTGTCGGAGCACTGGTCGTGGTGGTCAGTGCGGTCGGCCTGTGTTTCTGGTTCTCCACGCTGGCGGGCATCATCGCCACCGCCATCGCCCCACTGGCGCTACTGGTGATAGTGGCTGTGATTCGCGCGGCGCTGGAGTACATGATCATGGCGCACCGCATCATGCGTATCATCGAACGGATGGATGCCCTGCCCGGCCAGGTGGCGGACCTGTCCGTACGCGTGGACGGCATTACCGACCACGTGGATCTGCTCAATGATCACGTCCACGACATCCATGAAACCCTGATGCATGTGCGCCCCTTTTTGCGCTCGGCCGGCTTGCCCAGCCGCTTGCTGAATGCCTTCCGGGGCCATCCGGACAAGTAAGGTTTATCGCGAATAAGCCGCACTTTGCCAAACGCCCGACGCCGGATGCCTGACGTAAAACCCCATAGCCTGAGAGGCTGTCGACGATTGTGGTCTCTCCTGTTGAGGGATATTCAGGGAACAATCGGGTAAGGCCCTGTTCGCAAAGAGCATGGCGGCCAGGGTTCTCTGGTTTTTATGCAGCATCTGCCGTCGGGCATTCCGCGCCCAACGGTTGTCAGGGCTGACGCCAGTGCCGCACGTCCATATCCGCGTCCATATTGTCGCTTCCCGGTGCTGACATCGCCGCAGGTATATCGCACTATTGTGCCCCTGAAAGCGCCCCGCCTTTTTCCGGTGGCGCTCACCGTGTGAGTTGAGGAGTTCCCATGGCCCTACCTGCCTCCCTGCAGAACAGCCTGCAGCTGCCCGTTGTGGCATCCCCCATGTTCATTGTTTCCAACCCGGACCTGGTGATTGCCCAGTGCAAAGCCGGCATCGTCGGCTCTTTCCCGGCCCTGAATGCCCGCCCGGCGGAAGAACTGGAAGTGTGGCTCAAGCGCATTACCGAAGAGCTGGATGCCTGGAACCAGGCCAACCCGGACTCCCCCGCCGCCCCGTTCGCGGTGAACCAGATTGTGCACAAATCCAACAACCGGCTGGAGCACGACCTGGAAATGTGCGTGAAGTACAAGGTGCCCATCGTGATCACTTCCCTGGGGGCCCGGGTGGATGTGAACGAAGCTATCCACAGCTACGGCGGCCTGGTGTTCCACGACATCATCAATAACTTCTTTGCCAAAAAGGCCATCGAGAAAGGCGCGGATGGCCTGATCGCCGTCGCCACCGGCGCAGGCGGCCATGCTGGCACCCTCTCTCCACTGGCCCTGATCCAGGAAATCCGCGAGTGGTTTGACGGCCCACTGTTGCTGTCCGGTTCTATTGCCACCGGCGACTCCATTCTCGCCGCCCAGGCCATGGGGGCCGACTTGGGCTACATCGGCTCCGCCTTCATCGCCACCGATGAAGCCAATGCCGACGAACGCTATAAACAGTCCATCGTGGACGGCAGCGCCAACGACATTATCTATTCCAACCTGTTCACCGGGGTGCACGGTAACTACCTGCGCAACTCCATCGAAGCGGCCGGTCTGGACCCGGACAACCTGCCGGAAAGCGATCCGTCAAAAATGGATTTCGGTGATGGCAGCTCCAAAGCCTGGAAAGATATCTGGGGCAGCGGCCAGGGCATCGGTGCGGTAAAGAAAGTCGGCCCGGCCGCCGACCTGATCGCACGGCTGAAGCAGGAATACTCCGCCGCTCGCCAGCGGATGGAAGGCCTGCCCTGGAAATGAAATAACCGCTGCCAGCCACAAACCGCAAAGCGATAAGGTTTGCTCTGGCTGTAAACGCAAAAGCCGCTCCCAGATCCTGGACGCGGCTTTTTTATTTGCGCTCAATATCAATTCAAGCGCGCTGTAGCTTGTCGCGTGCTCAGCCAGTCACAGAGCCGATCACCGACGCCACCAACCCTTTCTTTTTGCCCTGCTGGTAATTATCGAACTCCAGAACACCGTCATCGATGGCGCCGAAACGCAGCTTGGGCAAATCGACCATGTAGTTCTGCACTACCATCCACGGCTGCTTGGAGCCCTGGCGCGGCAAACGGTCATTGGCGCGCTGGATGTAACCGGACTGCATGCCAAGGAAGTTTTCGTCGGTGATGCAGTTATCCTTGTCACGCGGGATCACCGTCTGGGCACCAGTCTTTTCCATATGATTGAGCAGACGGCAGACATACTCACACACCAGATCCGCTTTCAGGGTCCAGGATGAGTTGGTGTAACCGAATACCAGCGCCATGTTAGGCACATCGCGCAACATCATGCCTTTGTAGACCAGCGACTCGCGCGGTTCCACCGGCTTGCCATCGATCGTGCCTTCTACCCCGCCGAGCATCTGAATATTCAGGCCCGTCGCCGTGATAATGATATCGGCTTCCAGCTCCTTGCCGGATTTAAGCAGAATCCCGGTTTCGGTGAACCGCTCGATGTGATCGGTCACCACCTCGGCCTCACCACGACGCAAGGTCTTGAACAAATCGCCGTTGGGCACCGCGCACAGGCGCTCGTCCCAGGGGTTATAGCTGGGACGGAAATGGGTCATATCCACGTCATCACCCAGCTGACGCTTGGCAGCGGCCAACAGGGCACGACGAACCAGCTTGGGGCGCTGCTTGGACAGCTTGAAGATCAGACGCTGAATACCGATGTTCCGCGCGCGAGCCAACCGATAGACCATCATCTCCGGCAGGAAGCGACGCATGCCCACCGAGATCGGATCCACTTCCGGCACCGTGGCAATATAGGTCGGCGAACGCTGCAGCATGGTGACCTGGGCGCCCTCTTTGGCCATGGCGGGCACCAGGGTCACGGCGGTAGCGCCGGACCCGATCACCACCACTTTCTTGCCTTTGTAATCCAGGTTTTCCGGCCAGTGCTGGGGATGCACCACCTGGCCCTTGAAGTCTTTCTCGCCCGGGAAGTCCGGCTTGTAGCCTTCGTCGTAGTTATAATAACCACTACAGGAGAACAGGAAGTTGGCGGTAAAGGTTTCCTGCTCACCGGTTTTTTCGTTGGTGGTTTCCACCGCCCAATGATTGTCAGCACTGGACCAGTTCGCCTTGATTACCTTGCGACCAAACCGGATATGCTTTTTGACCCCGTACTCTTCCGCCGTGTCTTCCACGTACTGGCGAATAGAGTTGCCATCGGCCAGCACTTTTGGCTCGGTCCAGGGGCGAAAACTGTAACCCAGGGTGAACATGTCGGAATCAGAGCGAATACCCGGGTATTTGAAGAGATCCCAGGTCCCGCCGATACGTTCGCGGCGCTCAAGAATCGCATAGGTGCGGTTCGGGGCCTTGCGGGTCAAATGGCAAGCGGCACCAATACCGGAAAGGCCGGCGCCAACAATCAGTACATCAACGTGTTTATTGGACATATTCTTTACCTCCAGCCATTCAGGCTGCCAGATCCTCGCAGTGCAAACATTGACATTACTCAATGGCACGATTCAATGGATGACAGAATAGCCGTACTGGAGGGTATGAGAAAAGGCCAAAACGGGCCGTTAATTGGCTCTGGAGCCCGGAAAAACTGCCGCTACAGACGAAACCGAGGCGCAACCGGCATAAACACTGGCGTGAGTCGCCCCGCCGGACAAGGCCACCTTGATCAGTAACGGCCGGCGTTCTGCTCCAGGCAGTCCTGTTTGAAAGCCTGAATCATGTAACTCTGGGTCCGACGCTGGGTGGCATATTCCGGGTAGGCCCACAGCCGCCGATCGTTCTCCACCCGACGCGGCTGGTAACTGATACCTTTACTGCGCAACAACTTGTCCGTGAGGGCATCGCGCTGATCACTGCCCAGGTTGGCAGCCAACTGGCGAACACAGGACTCATAGCCGGCAATCAAGGCAAACTGCTCGGCGGAGTAATTGAAATCATCCGCACGTACCGTTGCGACCAGGCTCAGCAACAGCGCCACCGGCCCCAACCAGCAGACCACCCCTTTGCGGCCTTGCCGCCCTGCCCCTCGCCCAGGTTCATTTATCTGCATATCGACATTACTCATTGATTTTCATAGAAACCTGGTACGTCAGAACCAATGTCAAAGTGCCATTATTTTTTTGTGACCTTTAACACACTGGTTACATAACCGGGTGTGCATACTCGCTTCTGGCCTCGGGGGAGGCCACCCCGGGCACCGCCAATACGGTCCCGCCAATGACTATAATGAAACGGGTACTGGCATGTTCAATCTTGAAAACCTGTGGCACACCGCAGGAGCACACCCCTGGCTCTGGATTCCTCTTTCCTGCGCAGCCCTGATCTGTCTGGTGCTGTGGAGCGGCCGCATCCGGCAACCCAGCGCCATTAACCTGCTGGCCATTGGCCTAGCGCTTCCCGCCATCAACCTGAGCCTGGTGGCAACCAGCGCAGTGATGGTATCCAACCAGCTATCGCTGGACCTGGCAGCCCTGCTGCCTTTTTAAGTACCCTTGAGCGTTTAGCCTTCCAGGTCCCGCAAAAACGCCAGTTGATCCGCCAGGCTGATCTCCCGGGCCTCCCCCTGATAGACATCAAAATGACCCACCGGGTAGCGTTTCACACTGGGCCTTGCCATGGCGGCAGCGGCTTTTTCTGCGGCAGACGCCGGCGCCACCGTATCGGTTTCGCAAATCAGGATCAGCGCCGGGCAGGTGACCCTGCTGGCCTGGGCCACCGGCCGGAATAGCGGCAACGCCAAGGCGATTCGCCCCGCCACTTCATTGGGCACATGGTCCGGCATCAGCGCGGTATAGCCGTCATAGGCGTCATGGCTGGACATGGCCGCCAGCTCACCGGGACGACCGGCTGAAGGCAGCATTTTGGGCCCCAGCCCCAACGCACTGCTGCCCACATCCCACAGACCCATGCCTGTCATTTTCAGCGCCTGCCCAATGCCGGCATAACGAATCACCTCCAGCACCGATGCCATGCCATCCATCATCGGGCACTGGGCAATAATGCCGGCCACCGACTCACGAGCGGCCACCGCGGTGACCAGGCCGCCACCGAAGGACGTGCCCCACAGCACAATGCGCTGGTTATCCACTTCATCCAGCTTGCGCACACAGGCCAGTGCTGCCTGCCAGTCCGCCACTTCCCGGTTGGGTAACAGCACCTGCCGCGGCATTCCTTCACTTTCGCCAAAGTGGCGATAATCGAACAGGAATACCGCATAACCGGCTTGCACAAAGGCGTCACGAAACGGTGCCAACCCGCATTCCTTGGTGAGTCCAAAGCCGTGCCCCATAACCACCGTCAGGAAAGGCCCCTCCCCCTCCGGCAGATACAGATCCCCCCGGCAGGACTGCCCCTCGCTGACAAACCGCAGTTCACGCATTGCGCTCATGAAAACTCCTTGTTGGTATAGCTGATGCCTGATGCCTGATGCCTGATGCCAATAATGAGACCGTAGGGCGGAAATGCCTGCAAGGCATCGCCGCCGTTTTTACGGCATTGCGGCACACCCTGCTATGCCTACGCGGCTGTTAGGCCAACGACATCAACCCGATCTTTAGGTTCTCTTCTTTAGCGTCATGCGTCCGGCACCTGGCATCCAGCACCCAGTCAGCAAGCGCTTATCACCGGGCCGATAAAACGCCACTCTTCAATACTCTGCCCCAGCACCAGGAAGTGCGGGTTGAGGATATCTTCCTTGTTGTACTGCAGCGGCTCGAAGGCGGTGTTCACCACCACGCCACCGGCGGCGGCTACCACCGCGTGGGCAGCGGCCGTGTCCCACTCGCTGGTGGGTGCCAGACGCGGGTAGATGTCCGCGCTGCCTTCCGCCACCAGGCACAGTTTCAGGGAGGAGCCCATGGAAGCGCGCTCCACTTCACCAATTTCTTCCCGGATAAAAGCTTCCAGCTTTTCCACCGCCTCACCACCATGGCTACGGCTGGCCACCATCACCACCGGAGTGGTGCGGGCCCGACATTGAATCGCCCCGCGCTCACCGTTGTGCTCTTTAAAGGCACCCACACCCTGACCACCCAGATAGGTCACCGCCGTTACCGGCACATGCACCACCCCCAGCACCGGGGTATCACCTTCCACCAGGGCGATGTTCACGGTGAACTCGCCATTACGCTTGATGAATTCCTTGGTGCCATCCAGCGGGTCCACCAACCAGAATCGCGGCCAGTCCTTGCGGTCCGCATAGGCGATGCCGCCGGACTCTTCGGAAAAGACAGGAATATCCGGGGTCAGCGCCTGCAGGCGGGCTTCAATGATCTTGTGCGCCGCCAGGTCGGCCTCGGTGATCGGGGACTTGTCATCCTTGGTTTCCACGCCCAGATCATCACGCTCATAGACAGCAAGAATGGCGTCCCCCGCTTCACGGGCAATCTCGGCGAGCGGGTCCAGCAGGGCATTAAAGTCGGTCATTTACTGATTTCCTATCGTTCAACATTGGGAGCAACAAGCCTCAAGCTACAAGCTGCAACACGGAGACACGCCAGCGGTACTTGCTGCCCCATTACTCCGCGCTGCGAGTCAAAAGATCCGCGAGCACCGTCATACAGAACAACAGAGCCTCAAATCGCGCCTTATAACCAGGGTTCTGGAACCTGCCCTCAATCACTTGCAGACAAGCTCCCCCAAATTATCAGCGCGGAGCCTATTGGTTTCAGCCCGCTCTTCTCATTTCCCCGCGTTGCAGCTTGAAGCTTGTAGCTTGCCGCTATCTTTTCTCCAGCAACCGCTTCACCATCAGCAGCGCGGCGATCACCCGGGCTTCCGTCACGTCGTCACGCTCGATCAACCGATCCAGCTCTGACAGTTTCCAGGTGAGTACTTCCAGTTCTTCCGGTTCATCTCCGGGCAGGGATTCTTCGTACAGGTCTTCCGCCAGCACCACCTTGATGCGGTGCCCCATATAGCCCGGCGACAATGTCATATCCTTCATTAGCGTGAGACGACGGGCGCCGTAACCGGCCTCTTCCTTCAGCTCCCGGTTGGCCGCATCGCGCCAGTCTTCACCGTGTTCGTAAGCCCCCTTGGGCAGGGTCAACTCATAACTCTCGGTGCCTGCGCCATATTCCCGAATCATCACCACAGTGTCGTCATCCAGCAACGGCACCATCATCACCGCCGCAATCGGCGGCGTACGCAGGCGCTCGTAGGTGCGCTCCACACCGTTGGCAAAACGCAGGTGAAGCTCTTCGATCCCGAACAGGCGGCTCTTTGCTATCAGCCGGGTGTCGAGAATCTCCGGTTTCTCATCCATAATTACCTCTGAGCCCGCTATTGCAGGCAAGACTAACCCGAACACGCAGGAAATTCATGATTGACTGGCATTCCGTCGACACCGTGCTGCTGGATATGGACGGCACCCTGCTGGACCTGCACTTTGACAACTGGTTCTGGCAACAACACGTGCCCGAGTGCTACGCCCGGCAACTGGGCCTGGAGCAGGCCGAGGCCAACCGCATTATCCACGACTGGATCACCAGCCACCAAGGCACCCTGAATTGGTACTGCCTGGATTTCTGGACCGCCGAGCTTGGCCTGGAAATCGCCGGGTTGAAAAGAGCCGCTGGCGACCGCATCTCCGTGCGGCCAGGAGCCGAGACGTTTCTGCAACAGCTGAAAGACTCGGACAAGCAAGTGATCATGGTTACCAATGCCCATCGCGATGCGCTGCATTTAAAGATAGAGCGCACCGGCATTGACCAGTATTTCGACGAACTGGTGTCCAGCCACGACTACGGCCACCCCAAGGAAGCCCAGGCGTTCTGGCAGCACCTGCAGCGCCACCTGCCCTTCGAACCGGGCCGGGCCCTGCTGGTGGACGACTCCTTGCCGGTACTGCACAGCGCCCGGCAATACGGCATTGGCCAGCCGGTGAGTATCCTGCACCCGGATTCCAGCCTGCCGAAACGGCCGCACACGGATCCGTTCCCGGCCATTGATGATTTCCTGTCCGTGCTGCCCTGACGGCCAGGTGTGGGGAAACCGATGGAAAGCGTACGCATAGATTCCTGGCTCTGGGCCGCCCGGTTCTTCAAGACCCGCACCCTGGCCAAAACCGCCGTGGAAGGCGGCAAGATCCATATCGATGGCAGCCGCACCAAGCCCAGCAAGGCGGTGCAACTCGGCCAGACGGTGACCATTACCAAGGGCACTGAACATTTCGAGGTCATCGTCCGCGATCTGAGCAGCAAGCGCGGCCCGGCCAAGGTGGCCCAGACGCTCTATGAAGAAACCCCGGAAAGCGTGGCCAAACGGGAGATGAACAGCGAACAGCGAAAACTGGCCCGGGCCGCCACCGCCGCCCCGGACCACAAACCCAGTAAAAAGGAACGCCGGGATATCCAACGCTTCAAGCGAGACAATCTCGAATAACGATTTTCACGGTGGCGTCACCGCGACCAACCTCAGGACATCATCATGCAAGACCACAAGCAGCGCTTCCTTTTCCCCGACTCCGACATTCGTGGCGAACTGGTACAGGTAGAAAGCAGCGTCAGCCGTATCCTTGAAGGCCACAGCTACCCGCTGCCCGTACAGGGGCTGATCGGCGAGGCGGTCGCGGCGGTGGCCCTGCTGGCCAGCACCCTCAAGTTCAAGGGTCGGCTGGCCCTGCAGGCCCAGGGCAAAGGCCCGGTATCGCTGCTATTGGCCGAATGCAGCCACGACGGTGACCTGCGCGCACTGGCCCGCCACAGCGACGGCCAGGACTGGAGCCACGGCGACATTCAGACATTGATCGGCGAAGGCACCATGGTGATCACCATCACCCCGGATCAGGGCCGCCAGTACCAGGGCATCGTCCCGCTCAGCGGCGACACCCTGGCGGAATGTCTGCAAGGCTATTTCCAGCAATCCGAACAGCTGCCGACCTCCCTGTGGCTGGCCAGCGGCAACAACCGCGCGGCGGGCCTGCTGCTGCAACGCCTGCCCAACCAGCTTGCCACCACCGACGGCAACAACCAGATGTGGGAACACCTGGATGCGCTGGCCAGCACCCTGCAAATGGAAGAACTGCTGAACCTGGATGACCAGACCATCCTCCACCGGCTGTTCCACGACACCCCGCCCCAGCTACCGGACGCCCAGCCGCTGCAATTCGGCTGCACCTGCTCCCGGGACCGTAACCGCAATGCACTGATTTCCCTGGGCAATCAGGAACTGCAGCAATTACTGGACGAAGACGGCGAAGTCACCCTGACCTGCGACTTCTGTCGTCACCAGGAGCATTTTGACGCGGTGGACCTGGCGGCGATGATCCGGGAAAGCAATTGATAATTGAGAATGGATAATTGATAGCGCCGCGGGATGACGAAGGAGAAGCGGCAAGGCCATGCCCGCGACCTCAGGTCGGATAAGTGACCTGTGGGCGCGGCCACTGGCATTTCAGTACCATCCCAGCTCCCGCGCGCAGTTATCAATTGTCCATTCTCAATTAAAGAACTGGCCCTTCCGCCGTGACCGCACGGTCCGATGGGGAATCGCCACTGATTCTCTTTTCTGGCATAATCGCGCGCCTGTGCTGATCAGTGGCGCCACTACTGGTCCCTTATTGGTCTTGTCCGGGCTGTATCCGGGCACGAGACCGGCACTGTGTATCCGCAATGCGAACTTGAAGGTTGCACGGCCATACCCGCTGCAACCGCACGGCCACAAGCCCAGGACTAACCATGACCGATCCGATTGTTTATAACGACCTCAGCCCGGCCCAGCTGGTAGAGCTGGCTGTTCAGCGCAACGAAGGCCGCCTGGCCGATAACGGCGCCCTGGTAGTGGAAACCGGCCACCGTACCGGCCGCTCGCCCATGGACCGTTACATCGTTGACGAGCCGAGCACCAGCGAGCACATCCATTGGGGCGCCATTAACCGCCCCATCGACAGCGACAAGTTTGACGCCCTGTGGGACCGCGTTACCGCGGCCGTTGCCGAAAGCGACGCCTTTATTTCCCACCTGCACGTCGGCGCCGACACTGATCACTACCTGGCCGTGAAAGTGACCGCGCAGACCGCGTGGCACAACCTGTTCGCCAACACCATGTTCATCCGCCCGGAGAAGTACAACCCGCGCAGCAAGGAAGAATGGCAGATCCTCCACGCCCCGCACTTCCAGTGCGACCCGGAGCGTGACGGCACCAACTCCGACGGCTGCGTGATCCTCAACTTCGCCCAGCGCAAGATTCTGATTGCCGGCATGCGTTACGCCGGTGAAATGAAGAAAGCCATGTTCTCCGTGCAGAACTTCCTGCTGCCGGAAAAAGACGTGCTGCCCATGCACTGCTCCGCCAACGTGGGCGAAGACGGCGACGTGGCCCTGTTCTTCGGCCTGTCCGGCACCGGTAAAACCACCCTGTCCGCCGACCCGAACCGTTACCTGATCGGTGACGACGAGCACGGCTGGGGCAAGGACGTGGTGTTCAACATCGAAGGCGGCTGCTACGCCAAGTGCATCGACCTGAGCCAGAAAAACGAGCCGGTGATCTGGGACGCCATCAAGTTTGGCGCGGTACTGGAAAACGTCATCATCAATGACGAAACCCGCACCGCCGACTACGCCGATGTGTCTCTCACCCAGAACACCCGCGCCGCCTACCCGCTGGAAAACATCGACAAGAAAGTCGAAGAAAACCGGGCCGGCGAGCCCAAGCACATCATCTTCCTGACCTGCGACCTGACCGGCGTTCTGCCTCCGGTGTCCAAGCTGTCCAAGGAAGCGGCGGCGTACCACTTCCTGAGCGGCTACACCGCTCTGGTGGGTTCCACCGAAATGGGTTCCGGTGGCGGCATCAAGAGCACCTTCTCTACCTGCTTCGGCGCGCCCTTCTTCCCCCGTCGTGCCGGTGAGTACGCCGAGCTGCTGATCAAGCGTATGGAAGAATTCGGCTCCCAGGTGTACCTGGTGAACACCGGCTGGACCGGTGGCCCCTTCGGCGAAGGCGAGCGTTTCAGCATCCCCACCACCCGTGGCGTGGTCAACGCGATCCTGTCCGGCGAGCTGGACAATGCGGAAACCGAGCACCTGGACATCATCAACCTGGACGTGCCGAAAGCCGTTTCCGGTGTGGACAGCAACCTGCTGCAGCCCAAGAAAACCTGGGCCAACCCGGAAAACTACGAAGCACGCGCCCGCGACTTGGCAGAGCAGTTCCAGAAGAACTTCGCTGACAAGTACGCCGATGTGTCCGATGAAATCCGCGCAGCCGGCCCCAAAGCGTAACTGACGCAGCACGCTTCACGCTGCAGGCAACACGCAGAAGGCGCCTCCAAGGCGCCTTCGTTGTTTGTAGGCACAGAGACTCCCCTCTCACGCAAAAAAGCATCGACGCCAGACCGTAAGTACAGCTCTTCCCCCCAACAAGTCGTAATACCATGCGACAATTGGACATGACATGTCCAAAGGCTAGACTTGCCGTCTTAGATAAAGGACTTCTCATGAGCAAACCCAAGATTGTTGTTGTCGGCGGTGGTGCCGGTGGTCTTCCATTGGTCACCAAACTCGGCGCCAAGCTCGGCAAATATGGCAATGCCGATATCACCCTGGTGGATTCATCCAGCATCCACGTCTGGAAACCCCGCTTTCATGAAGTCGCCACCGGCGCCATCGATGCGGACCTGGATGCGGTGGATTATCGCGCCCATGCCCAGCTCAACCATTACCGGTTTGAACCCGGCACCATGACCCAGGTCGATACCGCCGGGCAGACGCTGACCCTGGCGCCCCTGCATGATGCCCATGGCAGCGAAGTCCTCCCGGAGCGCAAGCTGAGTTACGACTACCTGGTGCTGGCCACCGGCAGCCAGAGTAACGACTTCGGCACCCCCGGGGTACGCGACAATTGCCTGTTCATGGACAGCCGCGCCCAGGCAGAACGTTTCCGCGAACGTTTCCTCAATGCCTGCCTGCACGCCAACTATGAAAACAAACCGGTTTCCGTGGCCATCGTGGGCGGCGGCGCCACCGGGGTAGAGCTGGCAGCCGAACTGCACCATGCCGTCAGCATGCTCAACTTTTATGGCCACGAGCACCTGGACCGCAAACACTTGCAGGTAGATATCATTGAAGCCGCGCCGCGTATCCTGCCGGTACTCACCGAGCGGGTGTCCGCCACCGCCACCAAGCGCCTGGAAGGCCTGGGCGTGAAAGTCCGCACCGGAGTCATGGTGGCCGAAGCCACTCCCGACGCCCTGGTGCCCAAAGACGGCGATCCCATCAAGGCCGACCTGCTGGTCTGGGCCGCCGGGGTGAAATGCCCGGAATGGCTGAGCCAGATCGACGGACTGACCACCAACCGTATCAACCAGGTAGAAGTGGAACCGACCCTGCAAGCCAAGGGCCAGAAGAACGTCTTCATCATCGGTGACGCCGCCTTCCTGATTCCGGAAGGGGCAGAACGGCCAATCCCGCCGCGGGCCCAGTCCGCTCAGCAGATGGCCCAGCACACCGCCCGCAGCCTGCAACGGCTGCTGATGAATCGCGACCCGAAACCCTTCGAATACAAGGACCACGGCTCACTGGTGTCGCTGTCCAACTACAGCTCCGTGGGCATGCTGATGGGCAACCTGAAAGGCGGCAACTTCTTTGTGGAAGGCTGGCTCGCCCGGATGATGTACATCAGCCTTTATCGCATGCACCAGGCCGCGCTCTACGGCTGGCCGCGTACCATCATGTTGCTCATCGCCGGTCGCTTCAACAAGCTGGTGCGCCCACGATTGAAGCTGCACTGACCCTGACAGTTTCCTGAGTACACCAGCAGGCCCGGGGCGTTCCGACACCCCGGGCTTTTCTTTTGTTCATCGCGGACTAGAGTGAATCACGGGCTTCTCGCCGTTTGATTGACTTATCGCGAATTCCCCTGCCCGCTGCCGGACGCTCGACGCCGGATGCCTGAAGTAAAACCCCATAGCCTGAGAGGCTGTCACTATTGAGGCGCCTCTTTTGAGGAATAGTCAGGACCATTACTCAGGGAATAATCGGGTAATGCGGTTTGCAAAGAGTGCATAGCCGCCAAGGTTTTCAGGTTTTGAATGCAAGCGTCTGTCATCGTGCATCCGGCGTCCTGCTGCTGGCGATGCAAGGAGATAAAACCTGACATCGGCTCATCGCTCAATGACTCGATGAACCTTTTCTTTTATGGCATCTTCACAGTCTCCCTGCCAGTGTGGTTCTCATCAACACAACACAGGGGGGGAACCATGCTCAACGCCTTGCCACGCACCATGCAATCCACCCGCTGGATCACCGGCCTGACACTGATAATGGCGATCGCCGGCTGTGACAACAGCACCGAAGTCAGCCGTGAAGTCAGCGCCTCCGCCTACACCCTTTCCGAAGCAGAAACCAAGAAAGGTAACGTGGGGCTGGCCGCCTGGGGCGACCAGCTGAAACCCGGCATGAAAGCCATTGCGGTATCCCGCGACCTGATCAAGGCGGGGCTCACCCACCAGACTGAAGTCCGTATTGACGGCCTGCCCGGCACCTATCAGGTGCTCGACAAGATGAACAAGCGCTGGACCGATCATATCGACATACTGATGGCGGACCGCCAGGCCGCACGGGAATGGGGCCGGCAGCCAGTCACCATCCACTGGGATGTGTCAGCTGAATAAGCATCGGTATTCGCCACCCCCGGCGGCAGTCGCTACACTGCCCGCAGGACACTGACGCCGGGATGACAATGAAAGCAATCGCACTCTACTGGTTCGGCATTTTCAAAAACACGGTGCGCCTGTGGCTGGAGGGCAACGCGGCCAGCTATTCCGGGTCGCTGGCTTTCTTCACCCTGTTCTCTCTTGCACCTGTGATCATCTTGGCGGTCAAAGTCATTTCCCTGGTGATGACCAGCGACGCCGCCATGACCGAAATCCTCGGCCAGCTGGAAGCCACCATCGGTCAGGAAGCGGCCAACGAAATCCGAAACGCCATCGCCAATACCCAGGCACCCAGCCAGGGCCTGCTCGCCGGCATGCTCAGCATGCTGGTCATGATTATTGGCGCCACCACCGTGTTTGCCCAGATGCAGCGCTCCATGAATGCCATCTGGGAGGTGATGCCACGCCCTTCACGCAATACCATCGTCGCCCTGATCAAAAGCCGGCTGCTGTCGCTGACAGTGGTGATATTACTAGGCTTTGTGCTCCTGCTCTCGTTACTACTGAACGTGGCGGCCCAGGCAATCATAGTCTATGCAGAAAGCTGGCTGCCGGTTCACGGCGCGGTGGTGCTGGTGCTTGAGGCGAGCCTATCCCTGCTGGTGACCGCTCTGCTGTTCGGCACCATGTTCCGGGTGTTGCCCGATGTGGTGCTGAACTGGAAGGCCGTCATGCCTGCGGCACTGGTCACCGCTATCCTGTTCTCCATAGGCTGCGCCCTGATCGGCCTGTATCTGGCCCATACGGCGACGGCCTCTACCTACGGCGCCGCCGGCTCACTGGTGATATTGCTGATGTGGGTGTACTACTCGTCCATGATCCTGTTGTTCGGCGCCGCCTTCACCCGCGCTCACTGCGAAGCCCGGGGCCTGAAAATCCTGGCCCGCAGCACCGCTATTCGCGTGAAGCGCCAACAAATCGACCTGCCCGCGCAATGAGCCATTCTTCGTTATCAATTAACCGATGTAGACCTCGCCTTCCGGATAACGCACCACCGGTTGGCGTGGACGCGTCAGCAGGAATGACAGGATCAATGGGCCGATGCAGCCCACAAACATGACCAGCACATGATCACCCACTGCCCCGCAGACGACAGCTCGCTGGTAATGCCCCGCGATAACCCCACTGTGCAAACGCCGACACCACTTCAAACGTGAGATTCTATAATCCGAGCCGGGCATCGGTGACCGACAGCGCCACGCCCACCGCCTGCACCACCACTACCACTACCACAATCCGGCGGATCAGCCAGGCGATATCACTGACCCGGCTGTAGTTCATGCAATCACGGATCAATTGCTGCTCATCGATACCCAGCCGATGCCCGATGGCCAGCAAGGTGGCCGCCGCAAAGGTCATGATGCCAATACCGCCAGCCTCAATCAGCAGTATCAGCACCTACTGGCCGAACAGGGTGAACTGGCTGCCCACATCCACCACCGACAGGCCCGTCACCGCAGAGGTAGCGGTGAACATGGCCTGCAACCAGCTGATTGGCGAATGGGTAGCGACAGGCAACTTGAGCAGCAACGCGCCCAATACAATTAAAAGGAAAAAGCTGCCGGCCAGCGCTACAGGCGGAGACACCAGCGGCTTGTGCGTATGGGGACGGGAAACACCAAAACGGCGTGCGAACCAGGGCCTCATTACGCTTTGGAAAACCGCAACAAGTCGTGCAACATCCCCATCTCGGATGCGGTCATCCCGGCAAACCGTTTGTCGACCTTCACCTCTACCACCAGTCAGTTATTAACCAGAGAAATATAGTCGAGCACTTCCGGCGACACGATGGTCCGGGCAACGCGGATGCCCATCTCATGCTCCGGGTGAATCATCCGGTTAGTCCCCAAGCACGACAGAATCCGGTGATGGGGTTCACTGACAGTCTTGACCCACACCTGTTTCACCTCCGCACTTTTCAGCGCCAGGGTGGTCAGGATGCTGGCTTCCAGGTTTTCACCAATGGCGACCACCACCGCATCAAAGGCCGCAAAATCCAGCTCGGCCACCACCTTGTCACTGGTGCCATCGGCAATCAGGGTTTGTGACAGTTTGTCGGCGTAATATTCCACCCGCACACCATCGATATCCACGCCCAGCACATCGTGCCCCAGGCGCGCAATCCCTGCGCAATGGTGGAACCAAAACCGCCCAAACCGATCACAGCATACTGGTGCTTCAAAGGCCCTCCCTGCTTGAAGCAGTGGCAATAACAAAATCTGCATCTTTTATTTGTCGCTGTCATGGCGGCAATCCGAGCAACCGTAAAGACAGATTTTTTCTGTTTTTTTGTTGTTATGTGCCACACCCCGACAACAACAGCGTTATGCTCTCTCTGTGTCGCCTTATTCCGTTTGATGGTGGAGACCCCATGCCCTCGATTCGCGCCGCCCTGCTTGCCAGTGCCACCCTGCTCGCCAGCCACGCCAGTTATGCACTGGACAACGCCGAGTTTGAACAATGCATGGCCCAATTACGGGTCCAGGCCGATGAGGCCGGCATCCCGGCCCAAGTGATCAGCCGCAGCCTGAATACCGTCAAACTGAACGAGCGGGTGATCGAACTGGATCGCAGCCAGCCGGAATTCACCAGCAGCTTCGCGGACTATTACACCCGCCGGGTCAGCGAAACGCGTATCGAAACCGGCCGTAAAAAATACCGCGAACAACAACCGCTGCTACAGGCACTCACCCGCGAATACGGCATCCCCGGCCATTACCTGGTCGCTTTCTGGGGGCTGGAAACCAATTACGGCGGATTCCTGGGCAGCATTCCTGTGCTGGATGCACTCAGCACCCTGGCGTGCGAAGGCCGTCGGGGCGATTACTTTTCCGGCGAGCTGATGAACGCTTTGCGCATCATTCAGTCCGGCGATGTGGAAGCCAGCCAGATGGAAGGCTCCTGGGCCGGCGCCATGGGCCAGACCCAATTCATGCCCGCCATCTTTCTCAAGTACGCGATCGATCACGATGGTGACGGCCGCCGCAATCTGTGGAAAAGCGAAGACGACGCTCTCGCCTCCGCGGCCAATTTCCTGCAAGGGCTTGGCTGGCAACGGGAACAGCGCTGGGGAAGGGAAGTCACGCTGCCTGACAATTTCGATTTCCAGCTAACCGGTTTCGCCCATCAGCGCAGCCTCAGCGACTGGGCCAAGCTGGGTGTGCGCATGCCCAATGGTCAGCCCCTGCCCCAGGCTGACATGGAAGCGGCCCTGGTGGTCCCGTCTGGCCATAACGGCCCGGCCTTTCTCGCCTACCAGAATTTCCGCGTGATCATGGGCTGGAACCGGTCAGAATCCTACGCCATTGCGGTGGGCCGGCTGGCGGACCGCATTGCCGGCGGCGGCGCGCTTCACCAGGCCCCGGTTCCTGCCCCCAAACTGAATCGCGAGCAGGTCACCCGGCTTCAGCAGACGCTGAATAAACAGGGCCATGATGCGGGCGCAGAAGACGGCCTGCTCGGCCCCGGCACCCGCCAGGCCCTGGCCCGTTACCAGCAGGCCAACGGCATGGTGGCCGACGGCTTCCCGGATCAGGATGTCCTTGCCCACATCGGCATTCTTTAACCCAGCAGCGCCCGAGCCAGCGGGGTGGCGGCTGGACCGAATACCTGACCCGCCTCAGCCAGGGCGGTGATGGCGACGCCGCCTATGAGGCCCTGGCGGAACACTTCAGCGAGAAAGAACGCAGTGACCTGAGCTACGTCATCGGGGTGATCAATATGTGGAACCGTTTCAGCGTCAGCTTTCAGACGCACCCGGAGTAATAGCGGTTTTCTCTGCCACATCCCCATGGCATGCTTCGAATCATATTCGTTTCGGAGCCAACCATGCGTTCTGCACTTTTCGTCACCTTCGCCAGCCTGGCCGTCAGCGCCTGCGCGGACACCACCGCCACCCTGGAGCCACAAACCAACGACAGCATCACCGCTACCGAGATCACCGGTGGCCTGCACCATCCCTGGTCCCTGGCGTTTGTCTCGGACAACGAATGGTTGATTACGGAACGGCGCGGCACCCTGCGACGGGTTGTGGATGGCGAACTGCAAGACGCCAATGTGAATGGCGTACCGGACGTCGTTGCCTCCGGCCAGGGCGGGCTGTTTGATGTGCTGCCCCACCCAAACTTCGCCGAGAACCAGCGGCTGTATCTGAGCTATGCCAAACCCTGTGGCGACGAGGGCGGCACCACCGCAGTGGGCTACGGCACCTATGAAGCCGGCAGCCTGAACGACTTCCAGACGGTGTATGTGGCAGAGAAATCCTGCACCAATACCGCCAAACATTTTGGTGGTCGCATCCTGTTCGATAACGACGGCTATCTGTTTGTCACCGTGGGCGACCGCGGTGAGCGCGAGCGCGCCCAGAACACCACGGACCCGGCCGGCAGCGTACTGCGCCTGCACGACGATGGCCGCATCCCGGAAGACAATCCGCTGGTGGGCCAGGCCGACCAGGCCAGCGAGATCTGGAGCTGGGGCCACCGCAATCCCCAGGGGCTGGCACTGCATCCACAAACCGGCAAACCCTGGCTCAATGAACATGGCCCCCGCGGTGGCGACGAGATCAATGCAGTAAAACCCGGCGTCAATTATGGCTGGCCGGTGATCACCTATGGACGGGAATATTACGGCCCCGGCATTGGCGACACCGAGAAAAAAGGCTACGCCCAGCCCCTGCTGCACTGGACCCCTTCCATCGCGCCCGCCGGCATGGCCTTCATTACCAGCGACCGTTACCCCGACTGGCAAGACCACACGGCAAACGGTGCACTCAAATTGCAGCATCTGAACATGGTGGCGTTTGACGGGCAGCAGCCAATCAGTGAAACCCGACTACTGGGAGACCGCGAGCAGCGCATCCGCGATGTGCGCCAGGGGCCAGACGGTTACCTGTACCTGCTCACCGACAGCAACAACGGTCAGCTGCTAAAAGTGAATCCGGCAGAGTAAAGCGACATCGGTGAAAGCAATGGGAAGCGCGACGCTTGATGCACTGTTATACCAGGCGTCGAACGTCGGGCTTTTCCCGCTAGAACGCCAGCGATGTCACCGCCTGGAAGCTGTGCTCGCTGGTGATGCGGTCGTCATCGGTATAGGCATATTCAAACGCGAAACGCAGTGGCGAACGGTGGAACAACAGCAGTTCCAGATCCATCCCAACGATGGCCTGGTTCAACTCCAGCTCGCCGGGACCGAAGTCGATGTCGTAATGCCGGTAGCGCAGATGCAGCGCCTCACGACGCAGCGACACCGGTGACTTGAAGGAATACCAGGGCAGGTTGATCACCTTGGACACACTGGCCTCCCCGAACGTCACCTTCTCGGCATAGTAGGTATCATCCAGTGCCGGAATCACAATCCGCGACGGATCATTGGCGATAAAATCCTGCGCTTCTGCCAACTCCACCCCGCGTAGCAATCCCTGACTGACCTGCGCATCACTGCGCGAAAATTGCCCACGGGCGCCAAGATAAAACTCCGCAGGCAGATCGGTCATCAGACTCAGGGTGCCCCCGGAGGTCATGTCATCCCGGTCATCCACTTGATACGCACTCAGCCCAAAATGCTTGTTGGGCAGGTAGCTGTGACCAAACCGGGCGGTACGGCTCAGACTCCAGATACCGGCCAACGGCTCACGCTCATCCAGGTGATAATCCTGATACCAGGTGCCGGCCAATTCGCTGTACCAGTAACCGGACTGCAGGAACGGCAGACGCAGCTCCGCACTTAAACCATGATCACGCGCCTCTTCCGGCGGTGTTTCCCGGTCGAGCTGATCATCCAGCACCCAGTACTGCTTGATCCCACCGATCAGGAAGAACTGGTTGTTGCTGTAGCCCGCCCCGGCCAGCTCGGTCAGATCCGTGTCCCGATAGCTGAACAGGCTGAATTCGTTCTGCTCCAGCGGATCGGCAAAGCGCATCTGCACGTTGTAGAGAGTGTGGTTATCGGATTCGTCCTGCGGGGTCGCATCGTCATCCTCTTCCGTATAGGAACTCAGTGACAGGTCTGTGCCGCTGTAACGCATGGCCGTCCAGGAGTGATAACGGCGATTCATTTCCAACGGCTGGGGCGCACTTTCGGTGGTCAGGTTGTCCCCGGCCCCCTCTTGCGTATCCCAGCGCAGCTCACGCACATACGGGCTGCCCGCCTGGGGCTGCAACGGTTTCAGGTAGTAACCGTAATGGTCCGCCTGAATGGCCATCGCCAACACCTGGTCGTCATCCAGCAAACGGGCCGCGACAATATCGTCTTCCGCCAGCACCCGGCTGACCTGGCCACCGGCTACCCGGTAGAGCGTGGAGCCATGCTCACTGTTGGCCACAAACAATACCCGGCCCTGACTATCCACATCGGCAATCACCCCGTAGTAGCCCTGGTACTGGTAAAGCGGCGTGCGGTTGCGGTACAGGGTGCGGGTCGCGCCTTCCTGAGTGAAGTAATAGAGGTCATCACCACGCACTTCCACGGAGGAGTTCACCTGACCATAAAAGGTATCACCCACATACAGCTGCGGCTGATCATAGGAGCTGGCCACATCAAAGTAGACCGGTTCATCCGCCGGCGTATAACCCTGGATAATTTGCCCACGGGTATCGTTGTTCAGATGAGCCCCCTTATTGAACAGCCCCTGATAGATACGCCACGGCGTGCTGTAGGCGCTGGCCAGGGACCAGGTCTCACCCTCATGGCGGATCAGCTTGCCACTCAGATACGAGGAGCGCTGCTGCTCGAACTCGCCACTGTTGCGATCAAGCACCACATGAAACGGGGCGCGCACATTCTGCGGGCTGGCGAGGAAAAAAATGTCGCCCTCATCACTGTTAAGGGGGCTGAAGAATTTGGACGTTAACAGCGGCTCACCTTCGGACATGACCGCCTGGGCCGCCTGCTGCTCCTCATGGTCGCGCCATTGCTCAAAGGTGTTGTCGAAATTGTTGCCAATCGCGGTTCTTAACGGCGCATTGGTGACAAAGGGGAAATACCAGTAACGCGAACGCACCTTGAAGTAACTGTTGGTCGCATCCAGTCCGTAGTTGTCCGCCAGGAAATACTGATAGTGGCTGCCCAATACATAACTGGTCTCCCCGTAGGGGAAATAGTACGTCTGGTTATAGCTTCGCTCTGGAGTCAGATGACCGGCTCTGGCCTGTGCATGCACCAACGCATCGAACCGACCGCTATAGAGCCGCCCGCCATTACCGTGGCGCGATTCGTTCAGCACCGCGTTTCCTTCCAGCATGAACGACGACTCGAACGCATTCGGAAGCACCGCAGGGATAAAGGGCGTCATCAAGGTGCCGTTACCCAATATCGTGTGCATGGTGCGAGACACAACGTTGTCCTTGGCATTGATCTGATAGTTGTGAGCCGTTTCGTGGAACAGCAGGGTATCGAGCCAGGAGGTGGTGGAGAAATAATCCACTGCGGAGGCGCCGCCCACATAGTTGATCTGACGATTGAGCGGGATCTGGGTAGAGAAACCATTGGCGATCTGGTTGTTGTCGGAAATCAGCCCCACATACAATGGAGAATCCATCCGATAACCAAAACTGGCTTCATATTGGGGCTGCAATTGCTGCTCTATACCCGCAGCGTGCTCGGCAAATGCCCGGTTTTTCTCGGTGAAAATCAGTTCGGTATTACGCACCGACGCCTTGAAGTAAGGCTGATCATGGGGCACCACCGTGGGGTTACGCTGTACCAGTGGCTCCGCCACGGCCCCTGCTGAGATGGCCACCCCAACAACCATCCCCGCCACCCACCACTCGCCCCGCTTGTTCATCGATGTTCTTCCCTGTTGTTATCGCCAGTGTGATTGTTATTGGCCTGGCTATTGTGCCCGGCTTGTCCACTTTTTCGCCAGTAACCCCGTCACGCCCACCCTGCAAACAAGTCCCGCCGGGAAACCCGCTTACAGTCCGTCACAAAAGCCCCAGCATCTTTCACGCTTGGGCACCAAGGTACCCACAGATTTGCACTGCCATCCCGCCTACGCTGATACACCTATAAAAAAAATGTCTCGCTCCATAGCGAGCCGCCACCATAACAACACAGGGACCGCACCATGCCCGCTTCACGCTCAGCGCGCCTGAATGGCCGCACTCTGATCGTCATTCTCCTTGGCCTGGCACTGCAACTGACCGCCTGCGGCGGGGGTAGCGGCAGCGCCCCGACCGTTGCCAATGCACCCAACAGCCCCAACGCCAACACCGGCGGCGACAGCGGTGACGATACCGATAACGATGCTGGCGAGGAGGAAAGCACACCGGTGAACCTGGCCTGGAGCGAGCCCTACCAACGCGACGAGGAATACCCGAACACGGTCAACCTGCCCCAGCAGCTGATCACCATGCGCGACGGCATTCGTCTGGCCGCCACCGTCACCCTGCCGGCGGACGAGAACGGCAACGCCATCGACGGCTCGTTCCCGGTGATTGCGACCTTTACCGGTTACAACCAGGCGCTCGGCGCCATCGGTGCCGCCGACCCGGCGCTGGTGAAACGAGGTTACGCCTACATCATTGTGGATCTGCGCGGCACCGGGGCAGCGGAAGGCAGCTGGCAGGCATTCAGCCAGATTGACCAGGACGATATCGGTGAGTTGCTGGAGTACATCAAGGTGCAGCCCTGGAGCAACGGCAGCATCGGCATGAACGGCGCGTCGTACATGGGCATCACCGGCCTGCTGGCCGGGGCCCAGGAAGACCCGGCGGTGAAAGCCATTTTTGCCATCGTGCCCATGGGCGATGCCTACCGGGATATCGTCTTCACTGGCGGGCAGATCAACGCAGGCTTTATTCCCCTGTGGGTCACCCTGGTCACCGGGCTGGGCATCATCCCCACCCCCGCCGGGCTGGATAACGGCGAACCGGGCTATTACCTGACCACCCTGCTGCAACATTTGCAGGGCGCCCTCACCGAGTTTCAGGTACCGGTGGTGGCCGGTGCACTGATTGGCGATGAAAACAAATACGACACCGAATTCTGGCGCATCCGCTCACCGCTGGAACAGATCGACAAGATCACCGCGCCGACCTTTGTGGTGGGCGGGTTGAATGATATTTTCCAGCGCGGCGAGCCACTGATTTATGAAGGCCTGAAAGACCACACCACCGCCAAGCTGCTGATCGGCCCCTGGGAACATCTGGACGGCTCCTCCGGGGCCGGCCTGCCCGCCGATGGCGTGCCGGCCCTGGGCCCCATCCGCCTGGCCTGGTTCGACCAGTACCTGAAAGGCATGGACACCGGTGCCGGGGATTTCCCGCCGGTGACGCAGTACTACACCGGCGAAGAACGTTTCGTCACCGCCGCCGACTGGCCACACCCGGACGCAAAAGCGGAAACCTTTTACCTCCATGGCCAGCCCGGCGCCCCCTTGTTCGGCCGTATTTCCCACAGCGCCCCAACCACCAGCAAACAGACCAGTCTGCTGCAGACGCCGGTCAATGGCCTGTGCTCCGCCAGCGCCAGCCAGTGGACTGCCGGCGTGCTCGGCCTGATCCTGCCGCCCTGCTCGGCACAGGACAACGTGGTTAACCTGCTGGAAGCGGTGTACACCAGCGAACCGCTGGAAGCAGACATGGCCATCAACGGCCCGATCACCGGGCAGATCTGGGCGTCCACCACCGCCCTGGATACCAATGTCACCGTGCGCGTCAGCGTGGTGGGCGACAACGGCATTGCCCGGCCACTGACCCACGGCATTCAGATGGCGTCCATGAGTGCCTTTGATGCCAGCCGCTCCCGCTTTATGAACGGCAAATTGATCCAGCCCTGGCACCCGTTCACGGCAGAATCAAAACGAACCATCACCCCGCTGACCGCCTTCCGCGCCGATGTGGAAGTGTTCCCCACCAGCGCCCTGATCAAGGCCGGGGAAAAGCTGCGCATCAGCGTGGGCACCAGCGACCTGCCCCATGGCCTGAGCCCGATCCCCGACCTGCTCACCAGCCTGCTGGGCGCCATGACCATCTACAGCGCCCCGGCCATGCCATCGCGGGTGAACATTCCGCTGGTGCCGACCAGCGCCCTGCAGTAGACGGCCACAGCAACGTCATCCCGGGCTAGCCCCGGGACCTCCTTCAGCCCATCGTGGCCTTTCCGGATGCTCTGCCAACGGAGGGAGATCCCGGGGCAAGCCCGGGATGACATTCTGCTCGAGGAAAGGGAGGGCAATGCCCTGAAAATGAAAGCCGGATATCCCAAACCTCCGGTGTAAACCGCAATGCTTTAGTGAACAGCATCACGACGGGGAGTCATACTTCCCATCGACAACACCAATCGTGGTCATGGCTGCTTTTGATCGGCATCCCCCCTATAATGAACTCTATTCAATTCTGTCGATCCCAGCCCCCCTCGCTACCCCTAACTCCCCCGCAGGAGCCCCTATGCCCTCCGACTCCAGTCGCTTGCTTCGCCTTTCCCTCGCTCTGGCTCTGGGGGGCTTTGGCATTGGCAGTGGCGAGTTCGTCATTATGGGGCTGATGCAGCGCGTAGCCACCGACCTGCAAGTACCGGTGCCGGATGTGGGCTATGCCATCAGCAGTTATGCGCTGGGGGTCGTGGTCGGTGCGCCGCTGATTTCTGCTCTGGCCGCCCGGGTACCCCGGCGAGGATTGTTGATTGTCCTGATGGTGGTGTTTGCCGTGGGCAACATGGCCAGCGCCCTGGCCACGGATTTCTGGACCTTCGTGGGCCTGCGCTTTCTCGCCGGGCTGCCCCATGGGGCCTACTTTGGTGTCGCCGCCCTGGTGGCGGCCTCCGCCGTGCCCTATCACATGCGTGCCCGCGCCGTGGCCCGGGTGATGAGCGGGCTGACCATTGCCATCGTGGTCGGCGCGCCCCTGGCCACCTGGGCGGGCAATCTGTTCGGCTGGGAAGTGGCCTTTATCGGCGTTGGTGTGATTGCCCTGTGCACCGCCCTGTTGATCCGCCTGTGGGTGCCCGCCCAGGCGCCGGACCCGAACGCCAGCCCGCGTCGCGAATTGTCCGCGCTGGTCAAACAGCGGGTGCTGTTCACTCTGGGGGTCGCCAGCATCGGTTTCGGCGGCATGTTTTCGGTGTTCAGCTATGTGATGCCCACCCTCACCGAGCAATCAGGCATGGCGGAAAGCTGGGGCCCCATGGTGCTGATGATCTTCGGCATCGGCACCATCATCGGTAACTTTGCCGGTGCCCGCGCAGCAGACGGCAACTTGCTGCGTGCCATACCGCGCATCCTGATCTGGTGTGCGCTGATTCAGGCCGGCTTTTACTTTGCCGCCGATTGGCCCTTGCCCGCCATCCTCTTCGTGGGGCTGGTAGGCACCAGCATGGCGCTGGGCCCGGCATTGCAGACCCGACTGATGGATGTGGCGGAAGACGCCCAAACCATGGCGGCCTCCATGAACCATGCCGCCTTCAACCTAGCCAACGCGCTGGGCGCCTGGCTGGCCGGCGTCACCATCAAGATGGGCGCACAATGGTCCGCCACCGGCCTGGTGGGGACCGCGCTGGCTATCGGCGGATTACTGATTTTTCTGGCCGGCCGCAGCCTGGAGAAACGTCACGCAGTGGCCGCCGGCCTGCCCACACTCAATAACGGAACAGATAGCCCACGTTGACGGTGGTCAGGTCATTGTCGTCGTCATCCAACTGCAGCCATTCCACCGTCAGGGCATTGCGTTCGTTCAGCTTGATCGACGCTCCCATGCCGTAGGAGGGATCGCTGGCAACATCCTCTTCGGTATCGCCGCCGGCCACAGTAACCTCGCGCTTCACCGAGGAGTGTCCCACCAGCACATAGGGAGACAGCGGCAAACGGTAACTCAGGCCCATTTTCAGATAGCCACCCACCAGCCACTGCGGGTCCACGCTGACCCGGGCCGTATCCAGCCCGCCCTCATCGTCGCTGACGCCATAGCCCAGCCGGGCTTCCAGCGCGAGCAGGGTGTTGTACTGCCAGCCCCATACCCCCTGGACGCTGCGCGGTTTTGCATCATCACCGGCTGAGATCCGCTGATCGAGCAGGCTGTACTGCACGCCCACATAACCGGTACGCAACGGATCATCACTGGCCCGCAGCGGCGCACTGACAATGACGCCAACCGCACCCAGCATGGCCAGCCCCATGCGCATCCTGAAAACTCGTCGTTCGTTTGTTGTCATTACCGCTCCCTGGGTTTATGCGCCATATTTAACGCCCGACGCCCAACGCCCGACGCCTCACGCTTAAAAGCTTAGATCGAAAACCGCAAAGCTAAAACCATAAAAAGCCGCGCGGATCTCGCTTGCGGGTTCCAGCATCAGGTGTCTGGCATTGTGTATCCGGCGTCCGGGGGATTTGCCCAAACCAAAAAAAGGCCGCACAGGCGTGCGACCCAAAACCTCTCGTGGCACACAGGCCACAACAGGCTATCGGCATTCACAACACAAACATCAACCCAACCCGGTTAACGCCCGTGAGGATCAGCGAATAGAATTTGGCTGGAAATACAGGTCATCGTGGCGGTAACCACACGGCGAGGATATTCATAAGGCGCTCTCCCAAGTCCATTTGGTGTTCGCCCTGCTGCCTGCGTGCTGTGCCCGCTTCTTGTCCCATTCACCTGTTTTCGAACAGGTTGGCAGTGGCATCAACAACGTATTGCTGCAACAGGATCCAGTTTTTTCATCGTTATTATTGGCTGGCTGTCATTGGTATTTTTCCAGTTACCCATGCCAGTAACTGCGTACTAGAACCGCTCCCTGCGCTGCAAACCTTGCGCCAGCGCACATTCCGGGCCACAAAATGTGGTTTTTTGTTACCGCCAAGCCTATCTCACACCTGCGGATAGGGGCTCCGGTTGCACGAATTTACCGGTTACCGGAAAACGCACTTCCACTAACAGCCCACCATGGGGATGGTTGGCCAGCTGAATTTCACCGTGGTGCATGTCCACAATCCGTTTCACGATCGCCAGCCCCAGGCCACTGCCACTGAGCGTGCGCGCCTTTTCGCCCCGGGAAAACGGCTGTAACAGCAGAGGGATGTCTTCTTCACGCACGCCGCGCCCATGATCACGCACGGTAAGCACTACCTTGTTTTCGGTAACAGCGGTGCGAATTTCCACCGGCGAGGCACCGTACTTGAGCGCGTTACCCACCAGGTTGGCCAGCATCCGTTTTACGGTCAGTCGCTTGAGCATTAACCGGGGCAGATCTTCCAGTTCGAACCGTAGCTGTTCGGCCGGGTACTTACCGGCCACTTCCTGAATCAGGTCATTCAGGTTTTCAAAATCCGGCTGCTCATCCGCCCCGTCACGGATAAAGGAAATAAACTGATCGAGGATCGCATCCATATCCTCAATGTCTTCGACAATGCCTTTTGCCAGCTCTTCGTCCTGCATGAATTCCGCCGACAAACGCAGACGCGTCAGCGGGGTGCGCAAATCATGGGACACCCCGGCCAACAGCAACGCCCGATCTCGCTGGGCATGCTGCAAGTCACGGGTCATCCGGTTAAAGGCAGTATTCACCGCCTGAATTTCCTCCGGCCCAATGGTGGTATCCAGCACCGGCACCGCCTCGCCGCGTCCCACTTTCAAGGCCACTTTGGCCAGCCGGCGCAACGGCAAGTTCAGCCCCCGGGCAATCAGCAAGCCGCCGATAATGGCCAGCAAAGGCACGGTCACCCCCCAGCCCAACAACAAGTAGCGATCGTAATCCCGGAAGAACGCCATGGGCACCCGCACCCATTGCTCACCAAACGACGGCGCATTCACCCACAGAACCGGTTGGCGGTTGTCTTCCAGACGCACCGTCACCGGCTCTTCCAGCATGCCTTCCAGTTCTTCCTGAAAACGGCCCACCACCGGACGCGACAGCAGCATGGTGCCATCGTGCAGCTTTTCCGGAATCGCCACCGCAATGCCAGTGGCATTACCCAGCCGGTGGGCCAGATCCGCATCCGCCGCCGCCCGCGAATCATCAAACGCCAGCTCTGCTTGCAACACCGTCAAGCGGGCGTATTCACGGATACCGGGCAGGTAGGCATTACGGGCAAAGAACCACAGAGTCAGCGCCTGGCTGATTCCAATCACCAGCCCCACCACGATGGCGGAACGGACAAAGGCAGTACGGGGATAGAGTGTCATTGATACATCGCCAGAAGCCGGACGCCGAACGCCAGACAAAGAAAAGAACTCCCGACTTTAAGCGTCAGGCCTCCGGCGTCAAGCGTCAGGCGTTCCTTAATCAGGCACAAACACATACCCCACACCCCAGACCGTCTGGATGTAGCGGGGTTTGGAGGGGTCGTCTTCCAGCAGGCGGCGCAGGCGCGAGACCTGCACGTCGATGGAGCGCTCCATGGCGGACCACTCACGGCCCCGGGCCAGGCTCATCAGTTTGTCACGGGTGAGCGGCTCGCGGGGGTTCTGCAGCAATGCCTTGAGCACGGCGAATTCGCCCGTGGTCAGACTTTGCGGATCGCCATCACGGGTCAGGGTGCGGTTGGCCAGATCCAGAATCCAGGGGCCAAACGTCACCGAGCCTTCTTCCTTGCTGGGCGCCCCGGGCAGCTCGCGCACATGGCGGCGCAGCACCGCCCGGATACGGGCATCCAGCTCCTTGGGGTTGAACGGCTTGGGCAGGTAGTCATCGGCGCCGGCATCCAGGCCTTCAATGCGCTCGGCATCATCGCCCTTTGCGGTGAGCATGATGATCGGCATGACGTTCTCGGCCTCACGCAGGCGACGGCAGATCGACAGGCCATCTTCCCCCGGCAGCATCAAATCCAGCACCATCAGGGAATACAGCTCGCGAGACAGGGCACGGTCCATCTGCTCCGCATCGCCCACCGCCTTTACCGTATAGCCGGCTTCTTCCAGAAACCGTTGCAGCAGGCTGCGCAGTCGCGCATCGTCATCCACGACCAGAATCTTGTCTTGTTGTTCGCTCACGGCACCTCCGAAGGTTTACTGGTCCCTGATTTACGCGTTGTGGTCCGAACGTGCAAGAAAATGGCACGAAGAGATTGTATAAAAACATTGCCAGCGTTGAAGATAGGGGCTGCTAATAGGCACTGCCATAAGAACACGTTACAGTAAACGGATGAGAATCATTATCAATAAAGGACTTCCCTTGCGAGACCGCCTGAAACAACTTCCCCCGGTAGCCTTCGTTATTCTGGGCACGGTGCTGGCGATCATTCTGCTCGCCATCTTCAAACCGTCCGCCCCCACCCGCGACGTGCTGGACAACCATGCCCGGGTGCGTTTCGTGCTGGCCGATCCCCAGGCGCGCTCGCCGCAGATCCAGCTGTTCGGCCGGGTGCAGTCCCCCCGCGCGGCCGGTCTCACCGCCGTGGTCACCGCCAATGTGGACAGCATTCCGGTACGGGCCGGCAACCGGGTCACCGAAGGCCAATTACTGATCCAGCTGGACGACACCGAAGCCGCCCTGGCCCGGGACCGCGCCAAAGCCACCCGCGACGAAGCCGCCGCCCAGCTGGAAACCACCCGCCTGCGCTACCAGAGCGACAAGAAAAACCTGGCGCTGGAAAAGAAGCTGGCCCAGCTGTCCGCCGATAATCTGGAGCGCATCCAGTCCCTGCGTGAACGCAAACTGGTGGCCCAGACCCAGCTGGATCAGGCCGAAGAAGCCCAGGCCCGGGCAGACCTGTCTCTCAGCCAGCGGCAACTCAGTGTCAGTGATTTCCGTAACGAGCTGGCGCGCATGGAAGCCCGCCTGGCCAGCGCCGAGGCGCAGCTGGAACAAGCGAAGATCGACCTGGCTCGCACCACCGTCAACGCACCGTTCGACGGCACCATTACCCAGGTGAGCGTGGCCCCCGGCGAGCGGGTACGCCCCGGCGAGCCGCTCATTGACCTGTTTGCCGATACCGAACTGGAAGTGCGCGCGCAGATTCCCGACCGCTACCTGCCGGCCGTTCGCGAAGGGCTGATCGCCGGCGACCTGACCGCCAGCACCCAGCTGGAAGGCCATACCCTGCCATTGAATCTGAAACGGCTGGCCGGGGATGCGGCCGATGCCCGTGGCGGTATCGACGGCCTGTTTGCCTTCAGCGGTGACAGTGCCAAAGGGGTGCCCACCGCCGCGCTGGGCCGCCCGCTGACCATCACCCTGACGCTCCCCGCCCAGCCGCAACTGCTGGCGCTGCCGGCCACCGCCCTGCATGGGCTCAACCGCCTGTATCGCATCGACGACGACCACCGCTTGCAGCGCGTGTCCGCCCATATCGTCGGGGAAGCCATCGATGGCGACCGCTCCCTGCTGTTGCTGCGCGCCGACACCCTGAAAGGCGGCGAACGCATCATGACCACCCAGCTGCCCCAGGCCATCGTCGGCCTGGCCGTGGACCCGCAACCGGTGCCCGGCAGTAACGCTGATACCGAAACCGAGACCCAGAGCAGCAGCCCGGAAACGGACGCAGAACCGGATAACCAGGGCGGTGACAGTGAGTGAGTCGCGGGGCCTGATTGCCAGCTTTACCGAACACAAGGTTGCCTCCAACCTGCTGATGGCGCTGATGATCATGCTCGGGGTATTGGGCCTGACCCGGCTCAACACCCAGCTGTTCCCGGATTTCGATTTCGAGTACGTCACCGTCACCATCCCCTGGCGCGGCGCCAGCCCGGAAGATGTGCAACGCTCCATCACCATTCCCGTTGAACAGGCCCTGAAGACCCTGCCCAACACCCGCAAGTTGATCGCCCGCTCCCAGCAGGGTGCCAGCGCCATCTTTATTGAACTGGAAGACGGCAGTGACCTGGGCCTGGCCCTGGATGAAGTGCGCCAGCGCATCGACTCCATCCGCAACCTGCCCCAGGATGCCGAGCGCCCGGTGATTCAGAAAATCACCCGCTATTCCCTGGTCACCTCGATTCTGGTGTCCACGGAAAACGGCAGCCGGGAGGAACTGCGCCCGCTGGTGCGGGAAATGGAAGATGAGCTGCTGGCGCTGGGCGCCGGCAAAGTGGAGTTTATCGGCCTGCCGGAAGAGGAAATGGCCATCCAGGTGCCCACCAGCACCCTGCACGATCTGGGCATGACCCTGGGGCAGATCGGCGACAAGGTGCGCAGCTTCAGCCAGGATACCCCCGCCGGCACCGTGGGCCGTGACGATGCTGCCAAGCAACTGCGGGCGCTGGGCCAGCGCCGTGACGAAAGGGCGTTTGCCGAATTGCCCCTGATCACCACCGCCGACGGCCAGCAGCTGAACCTGGGCGACGTGGCCATCATCGAACGACGCCCCCGGGATGATCAGGCCACGCTCACCTTCGAAGGCAAACCCGCCATCGAACTGCAGGTAATGCGCGGCGAAGATGACGACATGCTGGACCTGGCAAAAAAGGTCCGTGCATGGGGCGCCGAGCACAAAGATTCGCTGCCCGCCGGCGTCAAAATGACGTTCTATTTCGAAGCCTGGAAGCACGTGCAAGAACGTATTTCCACCCTGCTGTGGAACGGTATTTCCGGGCTGGTACTGGTGGTACTGACCCTCTACTTCTTTCTTAACTCCCGGGTGGCCAGGTGGGTCACGATTGGTATTCCCGTGTCGTTCATGGCCACCCTGGGAATACTCTGGGTGTTCGGCGGCACCATCAATATGATCAGCCTGTTCGGCCTGATTCTGGCCCTGGGCCTGATCGTGGACGACGCCATCGTGGTGGGCGAAGACACCCTCACCCATCTGCAGCAGGGAGAATCCGCCCAGCGCGCGGCCCTGGGGGGCGCGCGGCGCATGTTCTGGCCGGTGGTGGCATCGTCCACCACCACCATTGCCGCCTTCCTGCCACTGGGCATGATGGGCGGCGCCATGGGCAAGATCGCCTTCGACATTCCCTTCGTGATGATCTGTGTGATCCTCGCCTCCCTGATGGAATGCTTTCTGGTTTTGCCCGGCCACCTGCACCACAGTTTCCGCGGCATCGAGGTCAAGGCCAGTGGCCTGCGCGAACGCATCGACACCGGTTTCAATCGTTTCCGGGATGAGCGCTTCCGACCCCTGGTGGAATGGTCCATCGACCACCGCAAACTGGTCAGCGTATCTGCCGTCTGCGCCTTTGTTGTCGCCCTGTCACTGGTGGCCACCGGCTGGCTCAAGTTCACCTTCTTCCCGCCGGTGGATGGCGACCAGCTGCGTGCCGTGGCGGAGTTCTCCTCCGGCACCGACAAACAACAGGTGGACAACTTCCTGGCCGAGCTGGAACACACCCTGGAAGAAACCAACGAGGAACTGGGCGGGCATCTGGTCCATACCATCATCAGCCACCACGGCGCCGCCGCCGGCTTCCCCAATATCGGCGGGCGCCAGGACAAGTTCGGTGATGAATACGGCACCCTGGTAGTAGAGGTCTACACCGGCTCGGACCGGGACATCTCCAACGATCAACTGGTCGATGCCTGGCGTGAAAAACTCTCCCTGCCGGCAGGCCTGGATCAGCTGACCATCTCCCAGGCCGAAGCCGGCCCCCCGGGCAAACCCATCGAAGTCAAACTCACCGGCAGCGATGCTCTCACCCTGAAAGCCGCCTCATTGGCCCTGCAGGAACGACTCAACGAATTTTCCGGCGTCAGCAACGTGGATGATGACCTGCCCTACGGCAAGGAACAGCTGACCTTCCAGCTCACCGCCCAGGGCCGCGCCCTGGGGCTGACCCTCAGCGATGTGGCCAGCCAGCTGCGTTCCGCCTTCGACGGCAGCCTGGCGCAGCTCTACAACGAAGAAGACGAGGAAGTGGAAGTGCGGGTAATGCTGCCGGACAGCGAACGCCGACGCTTCAGCGCCATCGAACGCCTGCCCATCATCACCGCCCAGGGCGAAGCCATTCCCCTGCGCGACGTGGTCACCTTTGACGCCCGCAAGGGCGTGGACCTGCTGCGCCGCGTCAACGGCGAACTGGCGGTCACTGTCTACGCCGACCTGGACCCGGAACAGGGCAACGCCAACGAAATTATCGCCACACTCAATGAAGGTATCCTGCCGGAATTGAAGAGCCAGTACGGCATCGGCGTGGGCTACGAAGGCAAGCTCCAGGAACAGGCGGAAAACCTGCAGGATCTGGCCACCGGCGCCCTGCTCGGGCTGGCCATCATCTATATCGTGCTGGCCTGGGTGTTCAGTTCCTATTCCTGGCCAATAGCGATCATGACGGCGATCTTCTTCGGCCTCACCGGCGCGGTCATCGGGCACATTTTCACCGCCCCGTTTGGCATCAAATTTTCCATGTTCTCGGCCATGGGGCTGTTTGGCCTGTCCGGCATTATCGTCAACGACTCCATCGTGCTGGTGAGCTTTTACCAACAGCTGGTCGCCGAAGGCATGGAACGATTCCAGGCAATCGTGGAGGCCTGTGTACGCCGCCTGCGCGCGGTGCTGCTCACGTCCATCACCACCATCGCCGGCCTCACCCCGATTCTGTTCGAAAGCTCCCTGCAGGCCCAGTTCCTCAAACCCATGGCGGTAAGCCTGGTGTTCGGGCTGCTGTTCGGCACCGGGCTGATTCTGTTGGTGGTGCCCGCCATGCTGATGCTGATCGAAGAACAGCGCGATCGCGTCCACGGACTCAGCCACCATCTGTCGTCAAACAACTGGGGCACCCTGTTGCAGCGCGCCTGGCGTTTTGATCCGGCTCACTACCGCCAGCAACCCGGCCCGCAGGGCCTGGGCGGCAATCTTTGGTGGGTCATGCTGCTCGGCCCCTTCCTGCTGCTGAAAGTGTTCGGCAATCTTCCCTTGCTCATGGCCGCCGCCAGCAACGATGCCAGCCTGCTACTCCTCATCCCCGCCGGGCTGGCATGGCTGCTCATGTTGGGGCTGGGTGCAACCTTTCTGTGGTGCCTGTTCCGCCAGCGCCACCTGGCGCTCGCGCTGGCGCCGCGCTGGCTGCTGATGACCGGGCTGGGCAGCCTCATCATTGCCGCCCTGGCACCACTGGCGGGGCATCACGGCGATGTGCTGGCCAACGGTTTCTGGACACTGGCCCGCTGGACGCTGGTCACCGCCCTGATTGTGTTGCCCATTCTGCTATGGGGGCGACGCAGCACCCATACACTGACGAGATAGCTTCAAGCTACAACGCGGGCAGGGGCGGTACTGAATCCTCGGCCCTGCCCGTGATTATCGTCCCTCAATGCGCGGCAGGGTAGCGGCTGCGCACCGAGGCTTTTCGCGTTGCGGCTTGTGGCTTGCGACTTTGCGCCGACACTTTGCGGCACACATGTGCCACAATTCGACAGCTTACCTTTTAAGCCGTCGCTGGTATGATTCGCGATTGGATCGAGACACATATAAAAATACAGCCGTATGGGATCAATAGCGGCTTGAGGAGAGCAACATGGCCAAAATTCTTGTGGTGGACGATTCCCCGACCCAACTGACCAATCTGGTGAAGATTGTCCAGGGTCAGGGCCATGATGTCCTCACTGCCACCAACGGCATGGAAGGGATAGAAAAAGCCCGGCAGGAACAACCCGATCTGATCCTGATGGATGTGGTCATGCCGGAACTGAACGGCTTCCAGGCCACCCGCAAGATCACCCGTGACCCCGCCACCGAAAGCATTCCGGTGATTCTGGTGACTACCAAGGACCAGGAAACCGACAAGGTCTGGGGCGAACGCCAGGGCGCCTTCGGTTATGTGGTGAAACCGCCGGTGGAAGCGGAACTGGTCGCCAAGATCAATGAAGCGCTGGGCTGAGTCGCCGTTCGCGGCCCGTCACGCGCGATAACCGAGCATCCATGACCTGCGCCACAGCCACAGCCGCTTTTACAAGTCAATCTATCAACGACCGGATTCATTCCCTATGATTCCGGTCGTTTTGTATTTGAAGAACGCTTGCCGGCAATACGCTCGCAGGCCGCACGCCGTCAGGACATATCATGCGTAGTATCGAACAGATTATTGCCGAAGAAATCGGTTGCCAGGAACGCCAGGTCAACGCCGCCGTCGCCCTGCTCGACGAAGGCTCCACCGTCCCCTTTATCGCCCGTTACCGTAAAGAGGTCACCGGCGGTCTGGACGACACCCAGCTGCGTAACCTGGAAGAACGGCTGCGTTATCTGCGCGAGATGGAAGAGCGCCGTGAGGCCATCCTGAAAAGCATCAGCGAACAGGAAAAGCTCACTCCGGAACTGGAAAAGGCGATCAAGGCCGCCGACACCAAGACCCGGCTGGAAGACCTTTACCTGCCCTACAAGCCCAAGCGTCGTACCCGCGCCCAGATTGCCCGCGAAGCCGGCCTGGAGCCGCTGGCGGACAGCCTGATGAATGATCCCACCCAGGAGCCGGAAGCACTGGCCGCCGGCTACCTGAACGAGGAACATAAAGTTGCCACCGCCAAGGACGCCCTGGACGGTGCCAAACAGATCCTCATGGAGCGCTTTGCGGAAGACGCCGAGCTGCTCACCCGCCTGCGCACTTTCCTCTGGGACAAGGGCCACATCCAGGCCAAAGTCGTCGACGGCAAGGAAAAAGACGGCGCCAAGTTCAGCGACTATTTCGATCACAGCGAAACCCTTAAAGGCATTCCCAGCCACCGCGCCCTGGCCCTGTTCCGGGGCCGCAATGAAGGCATCCTGCATGTCTCCATGGTGCTGCCGGAAGAGCTGGAGAATGCCCAGCCGCATCCCTGTGAAGCCATGGTTACCGCCGTGGCCGACTGGCAGCACGCCGGCCGCGCCGCCGATGACTGGCTCAAGGAAGTGATGCGCTGGACCTGGAAGATCAAGCTCAACACCCACCTGGAAACCGAACTGCTGGGCCGGGTACGGGAGATGGGCGAAGAGGAAGCCATTCAGGTGTTTGCCCGTAATCTGAAAAGCCTGCTGATGGCCTCCCCCGCCGGCCCCAAGTGCACCATGGGCCTGGATCCGGGTCTGCGTACCGGCGTGAAGGTGGTTGTCGTGGATGCCACCGGCAAACTGCTGGAGCACACCACCGTGTTCCCGCACCAGCCGAAAAAGCAGTGGGACCAGTCCCTCAGCAAACTGGCTGCCCTGAGCAAACAGCATGGCGTGGAATTGATCGCCATCGGTAACGGCACCGCCAGCCGGGAAACCGACAAGCTGGCCGGCGAAGTGGTCAAGCTGCTGAAAGATCAGCCGATCCAGAAAATCATCGTTTCCGAAGCCGGCGCATCCGTGTACTCCGCCTCAGAAATGGCCGCCCGGGAATTCCCCGAGCTGGACGTATCGTTCCGGGGTGCGGTCTCCATTGCCCGCCGCCTGCAGGACCCGCTGGCCGAACTGGTGAAGATCGATCCGAAAGCCATCGGCGTGGGCCAGTACCAGCACGACGTGAGCCAGGTAAAACTGTCCCGCTCGCTGGATACCGTGGTGGAAGACTGTGTGAACTCCGTGGGTGTAGACGTGAATACCGCCAGCGCCCCGCTGCTGGCCCGCATTGCCGGCCTTAACAGCACCATCGCCGGCAACATCGTTACCTTCCGGGAGAAGAACGGTGCCTTCGCCAGCCGCGCCAACCTGAAACTGGTTCCGCGTCTGGGCGACAAGACCTTTGAACAGGCCGCCGGCTTCCTGCGCATCATGAACGGCGAGAACCCGCTGGACAGCTCCTCGGTGCACCCGGAAGCCTACCCGGTGGTGGAAAAAATCGCCGGCAAGCATGGCCGCCCGTTGAAAGACCTGGTGGGTGACGTGCCCTTCCTGAAGAAGGTCAACGCCGCCGAGTTCACCGACGACAACTTCGGCCTGCCCACCGTTACCGACATCCTCAGCGAGCTGGAAAAACCCGGCCGCGATCCGCGCCCGGAATTCAAGGCAGCGGTACTCAAGGATGGCGTGGAAACGCTCAAGGACCTGAAACAGAGCATGATCCTGGAAGGCACCGTCACCAACGTGACCAACTTCGGTGCCTTCGTGGACATCGGCGTTCACCAGGACGGCCTGGTGCATGTCTCCGCACTGGCCGACAAGTTTGTGGAAGACCCGCACCAGGTGGTCGCCCCCGGCGATATCGTCAAGGTGAAAGTGCTGGACGTGGACCTGGATCGCAAACGCATCAGCCTGACCATGCGCATGGACGATCAGCCCACCGAGAAAACAGGTGGCCAGCGCCCCACCAGCAACCGCGCCAATCAGGCCAACAAAGGCAATAACCAACGCCGCGGTGGCGGTGGTAACGGCGGCAGTCAGCGTGCCGGTGGTCAGCCCCAGGGCGGCGGCGGCACCTTCGCCGACCTGTTTGCCAAGGCCAAGGAAGAGAAGCAGAAGAAGGACAGCAAGAAGCGCTCCTAAACAGGAGTGACTTCTCAGCGTCATTCTATTGCCCCATGATTGTCGGAATTCCGTCACACCCGCGGCCAGCCCCACACCCGGGCGGCCGCACGACAGGCCCCAACCATGAAGCATCTTGAACAGAGAATTCATGCCCTGCTGGATTCAGATGCCGCCGCCACCCTGGCTGGTATCCGTCGCGGCATCGAGAAAGAAAGCCTGCGCATCACCACCGATGGCACCCTTGCGCAAACCCCGCATCCCAAAGCGCTGGGCTCTGCACTGACGCACCCGTATATCACCACGGATTATTCCGAAGCGCTGCTGGAGTTTATTACCCCTCCCAGCACCGAACTGCACAAACCCATCGAGTTTCTCGAGCAGCTCCACCGCTATGTGTACAGCCACATTGGCGATGAAGTGCTGTGGGTCAACTCCATGCCCTGCATGATCGGCAATGACAGTGACGTACCCGTGGCGCAATACGGCAGTGCCAATGTGGGCCGCATGAAAACCGTCTACCGGGAAGGGCTCGGCCACCGCTACGGCCGCAAGATGCAAACCATTGCCGGCATCCATTACAACTTTTCCTACCCGGAAGAATTCTGGAAACTGAACCAGCAACTGGAAGGCGACAACGCGCCGTTGCAGGATTACATTTCCCGCCGCTATTTCGACCTGACCCGCAATTTCCAGCGCTATTCCTGGCTACTGGTGTACCTGTTCGGCGCCTCGCCGGCGCTGTGCGCCTCTTTCCTGGCCGGCCGCGAGCACGATTTGCTGGAGCGTTTTGATCACTCCCTGTATCGCCCCCAGGCCACCAGCCTGCGCATGAGCGACCTGGGCTACCAGAACAATGCCCAATCGTCCCTGGCGATCAGCTACAACAACCTGGATGAGTACGTCAGCACCCTCACCCACGCCATCAAGACACCGGAACCGGCCTACGAGAAAATCGGCGTCAAGGTGGGGGATGACTACCGTCAGCTCAACACCAATATTCTGCAGATCGAGAACGAGTACTACTCGTCCATTCGCCCCAAGCGCACCATCAACCCGGGCGAACGCCCCACCACGGCATTGCAGGAACGTGGCGTGGAATACATCGAAATCCGCGCGCTGGATCTGAATCCGTTCGAGCCGGTGGGCATCAACCAGCAGGAAATCCGCTTCCTGGACCTGTTCGCCACCTATTGCCTGCTGCGCGAATCGCCGCAACTGGAAAAATGCGACCTGCATGCCAGCAAGGAAAACCTGCGCAAGGTGGTTTACGACGGCCGCAACACCGCCACCCAGCTCTGCAACTGGGGCAAATCGGTGAGCCTGAAAGACTGGGCTACGGAAAAGCTGGAACAAATGCAGCCCATTGCCGAGCTGTTCGACCGCGCCCATGGCGGCACCAACTATGCCGAGGCACTGGCCCACCAGCAGGAAAAAGTCGACAACCCCGGCGCCACTCCGTCCGCGCGGATTCTGGAGCAACTGGAAAGCCGCAATCAGGGCTTTTTCCAGTTCGCCATGGATCAGGCCCTGGCCCACCGGGATCACTTCCTGTCCCGCCAGCGCTGCGACGAAACCAACCAGCGCCTGGAAGAGCTGGCCGCCGACAGCCTGGCCGAACAGGCCGCTGGTGAAGCCGCCGAACAGCAATCCTTCGAGGATTACCTGGCCGATTACTTCCGCGACTGACCGGGCAGGCGACCGGCAGCGGCTCCCGCCCCACGGGAACCACTGCCGCTCTACCTCCCGAATTTCCCCTCTGGCTTGCGCGCCCCCCCTCAACGTCACGTTGCACAGCGATACATTCCGTTGCATAGCCCACCGCTAACGCTGCACACGGATCGCGGTTGCTGCATTTGCACAACAAAAATGCGGACTCGAACGCTATGCAAATTGCACTGCAGTGCTACTCTCGATGGAACGTGACAAGGAGCAACGGCATGTCTCCAGATCGGGAACAGTGCGAAAAAGCGTACAACCAGGGCTGCATGTGGGGGATGTCCGGCGGTGACAGCAACCGCTGCCCCTATACGGATGCCCCACTGACACAATGGTGGTTCGACGGCTGGCAAGCCGGCATCGATGCCTGGCACGACCGCAATCTGCAGCAGAAAAACGCCAAACAGGCCTGACGCGAACCCGCGCAAAGGTTAGCTCTCTCCCGCCTTGCAGGGGAAACGTTGCCTGCGCCTTGCGTACCCGACATCCTGCGTTAACCACCAGCCGCTCTTTCCCCCTTGCCGCCACCGCCGCTTTTGCCTACCCTTCGCCGGTCCCCGACGAAAAGAGCCGCCCATGTCGTCCATTATTCCTGCTCCTCGCCTGCTCAATATCCTCGCCTTGCTGGCCTGCCTGGCCGCCATGGCCGGCGCCCTCTACCTGCAACACGTGGATGGACTGGAACCCTGCCCGCTGTGTATTTTCCAGCGCGTTGGCGTGATCGCGGGAGCGGTGATCCTGCTGATCGCCAGCCTGCACGGCCCCAAAGGCGTGGGTGTGCGGATCTATGGGGCGCTGACCGCCCTGGCCGCCCTCGGTGGCGGCGCCGTGGCCGCGCGCCACATCTGGCTGCAGAACCTGCCGGCAGACCAGGTGCCCGCCTGCGGCCCCGGGCTGGACTACATGCTCGACGTGTTTCCCCTGCAGAACGTACTCCAGCAAGTGCTGGCCGGATCCGGCGAGTGCGCCGAAATGGACTGGTCCTTTCTCGGCCTGAGCCTGCCGGCCTGGTCCATGGTGGTGTTTGCCGGTCTGCTGGTGGTCGCCCTGATCCAGATGTTCCGTCCGCTGCCCCGCTGAGCCCGTCATGATCGATGGCCTGCTGATTCTCCTGTTATTCCAGTTTTTCGGTGAGGTGATTATTCGCCTCACCGGCATTCCCCTGCCCGCCTCCGTGGTCGGCATGGTGCTGCTACTGGTGGCATTGCTGCTGGAAGCGCCGTTCACGCAACGGGTGGCCCCAGCGGCCGGCGGTCTGATCAAGCACATCAGCTTGCTGATCTTTCCGCTCGGGGTGGGCATCGTGCTGCAGTGGCACCGCTACGAGGAGTATGCGCTGGCATTGGGTGTGGCCGTGGTGCTGGGCACCATTCTCAGCATGATCGTAGTCACCCTGATGCTGAAAAAGCTGCTGGGTGGCAAGCACCGCGAGCCCACCAGCAAACCGGCTGGCCGCGGAGGTGACCATGCTGGCTAACCTGGATCAGCTGGCCGAACTGGTCCACACGCCGCTGTTTGGCCTGCTACTGACGCTGGCCAGCTATCGCTTCGCGCTGTGGGTTTACGGGCGCAGTAACAGCCTGCCCATTTTCCACCCCTTCCTGGTGGCCTCGATTCCGGTGATTATCGTGCTGCCGCTGGTCAACGTGGACTACGAGGAATACCGCGAACAGACCCAGATGATTTCCTTTTTATTGGGTCCCGCCACCGTTGCCCTGGCCTGGCCGTTGTACCGGCAACTGCACACCGTGCGCAGCGTGCTCAAGCCCATTGTCGTCGCCACCCTCCTCGGCGCGGCTATCTCCGCGGCGATTGCTGTGGGGCTGGCCTGGTGGCTGGGCGCCCCACCCGAAGTGGTAGGCTCCCTGGCCCCTAAATCCATCACCACGCCAATTGCCGTGGAAGTGGTGAAATCCACCGGCGGCTATGTCTCCCTGGCGGCTGGCGCCGTGGCCATTACCGGCATTGTCGGCGCGCTCGCCGCCGGCCCCATCTTCCGGCTGCTCAAGGTCACCGATCATCGGGTAAAAGGCTTTGCGCTGGGGCTGGTGGCCCATGCCATCGGCACGGCACGGGCTTTCGAATACGGCGAGAAAGCCGGCGCCTTTGCGGGCCTGGCGCTAGGTCTGTGTGGGCTGGTCACCGCCCTGGCACTACCCTGGCTGTGGCCCTGGGTGGCCCAATATCTGTAAGAGCCGCAACAGGCTGCACGCTTCACGCCAGCCGTCACAAAGCACTAAAAGCCACTGCCTTATAAAAAATCCGTCTTTATCGGCAAGTGGCTGACTCCACGCTGTTTTTTCCACTGTTTCCGCCCACTCCGCGAAAAGGTCACTTTCTGCCCATTGCGCCTCCATCACCCTCCATCCTAGTCTCGATAGCCCTGCTGAAGAATCAAAACGACCGGGCGCCCAGCAGCCTGCGCCGGCCCAAGGCAGTCTCAGCCATTCACTAAGGAGGGAACACAATGGCGAGTTCCACGTCTGCAGCACTGGCTCAATGGCAACGCATCGAAGCACTGGTTCAGGCCTGGCTGGATGAACGCCAGCAGCTGATTGTGCTGCTGTGCACCATGCAGGGCCTGAAAGGGCTTTCTGTCGCCCAACCCTACGAAAACCAGCAACCCATGCATCGTCAGGTGCAGCGCTTCTGCCAACTGCTGATGGATTACATCAGTGCCGGTTATTTCGAGGTGTATCGGGAGTTGGTCAACGAAGCCCGGCATTTCCACCGGGACAACCCGGCACTGACCCGGCAAATTTTGCAAAAGCTCGACAACTCCACCGATGCCGCACTCGCTTTCAATGAGGATTTTGAACACGCGGACCAGTGCCTGGCACAACGTGATGTGCTGCCCGAACGCATCAGTGCACTGATGGAAACCCTGGAGGAACGCTTTGCTCTGGAGGACCAGCTGATTCTCAGCATCCACCAGCAGGAACCGCCGCGGCAGCAGGCGACGCACTAAAGGCAGCGGCAAGCTACAAGCTGCAACACGAAGCAATGCATGGCATGCAACAGCAGCCGCCGTGCTCCGCGCTTCAAGGTTAAATGTAGGAGCGCCGCTCTCTGTGCTCTGCGAGTATGAGGCGCGAACCGGCTTTGCAGAAATGCTCACAAACCAAAAAGGGCGCCCGAAGGCGCCCTTTTTGTTGAAGCATAAGACGACGGGATTTATTCCTCGTCGGCGCTTGCCTCATCACCACTGCCTTTCACATCCAGCAGCTCGATTTCGAAAATCAACACCTGGTTCGGGCCGATGTCGCCACCCGCACCTTGCTCGCCGTAGGCCAGTGACGGCGGCAGGACGATTTTCCACTTGTCGCCTTCCTTCATCATCGGCAGCGCTTCCTGCCAACCCGGAATGATCTGCTGCAGGCCGAAGGTAGCAGGCTGATCACGCTCTACAGAGCTGTCGAACACGGTGCCGTCGGGCAGTGTGCCGTGGTAGTGCACTTCCACGGTATCGTTCAGGGTCGGAGACGCCGCCCCTTCTTCACCGGAAGCCAGCACTTCGTACTGCATGCCGCTGTCGGTAACGGTCACGCCGTCACGTTCAGCATTGTCCGCCAGGAATTTTTCGCTGGCTTCCAGGTTCTTGCCAGCTTCTTCTTCAACCTTTTTCTGCTGAGCGGCCATCATGCGGCCCTGGAAATCACGGATCAGCTGATCCAGATCTTCATCACCCAGACGGGACTCGCCCTTCTCGTCGAAGCCATCACGCAGGCCTGCAACCATGGCATCCAGGTCCAGGTTTTCCAGGCTGCGCATCTGCTCGGCACTGCGGAAACCCAGTGCATAGGACGCCTTCTGGTCATCCGTCTTCACTTCCGCGTTGTCCTGACCACAAGCGGCCAGCAAGACCGATCCTGCCAGCACGATTCCCAATTTCTTCATTCTGCCTCCAATTGGCCAACTGTTATTGTTTCTGTTGTGTCTCTTCAAGCCCCTTGCCACCGCGCATCTCTTCCGAGCTGATGGTGTCCGGAGCCTTTACCGTAATGGGTTCCGCCGATACACCCGGCGGCGGAATCTGGCCATACTGCCAGTTTCCATCGGGGTCACGCCAGCGATACAGCTCCGTGTCGCCCTTTTTTTCCAGCCAGGGAGACATGCTCCCATCAAACAGCTTTTCCGGCTGTTGCCAGTTCTGTTCCACATGCTGCCAGCTTAGCAATGGCTTGCCGCCACCCAGCGGCACAATAAACAATGCCGCCAGCACTGCCAGCAGCAGTACAACAATAATGAGCAAAAAACGCATAATGCCGGATTCCCCTGTAGAGCCCCTTCACGGGTTCGAGTTCCCCATGGGAGCAAAATAACATCACAATTTACATCACTTATGCCACTTTTGAGGTAGTGTTGAATTTGTGAGCACAATCACCCTTTCTTCCGACAGTCACCGCACCGGTATTAGGGGCAGGTAGAATCATACGAAATAACCATAAAGAAACGGTATGAACAGCGCACAGAATAGCCCATCCACGGGGATCGGCTCCCAGCACAGATCCCACGCTTCGCGTTTGGTGATTCTGGTCGCAAACAGCAAAGGGGGTTGCGGCAAAACCACCATCGCCACCAATCTGGCTTGCTATTTCGAAGCCTTGGGGCGCCCGGTATGTCTGATGGATCTGGACCCGCAGCAATCCGCCACCCAATGGCTGAAGATGCGCCACTCCACCACCATTCAAGGCCTGAGCTGGCCTGCCGGTGAACCGGTTTCTCTGGGCCGTCTGCAGCAACGTCTGGATCAGGCAGGCAATCTGGTCATCATCGACTCTCCCGCCGGGCTCGATCCGCATCAGCTGGATCATCTGATGCGACTCTCCCAGGTGGTGCTGGTTCCTGTACTGCCCAGCCCCATTGATATCCGCGCCACCACCCGCTTTCTGCAGAGCGTCATGCTCACCCCCAGCTACCGCCGGCGCCCCCGACGGCTGGCAGTGATCGCCAACCGGGCACGCACCCGCACAAAAATGTACGAAGCCCTGCGCCAGTTTCTTGCCAGCCTGAAAATTCCCTACCTGGTAACCCTGCGCGACACGCAGCTTTATGTGCAGGCCATGAGCCAGGGCGAAGGCATCATGGATGCCGCCGTCTCCCGCCACCTTGAAGACCAGCAACACTGGCGGCTGATTGGCGAATGGCTGGAAGTACAGCGGCATTTAATACAGACCATGCCGGGGTTTCGATAAACCAGCTGTAGGCGTTCCCTTCCAGGGGACGAACCGAGCGAAGCGAGAGGCTTGGCGGCAGGGTTATCAGGGTAGAGCTTTTGAGCCGGATACTCTTGATCGCCCTGCGGGCAATTCCGCGTTTACACGCGGTTCGTCCCCTGGAAGGGAACTCCTACAGCGGCTACGTAGCTTCCGCCAAATCCCGCATGGCCCCGGTGAGCTTGCTTAAATCCTCCGGCTCAATCACGAAGGGCGGCATGATGTAGACCAGTTTGCCGAACGGACGAATCCATACGCCCAGCTCCACAAAACGCGCCTGTACCTGCTCCATGGCCACCGGTTCTTTCATCTCCATCACGCCGATGGCGCCCAACACCCGGGCATCAGCCACGCAGGAGAGGTCCTTGAGAGGCAGCAGCTCTTTCTTGAGCTGGGCCTCGATGGCGGCGACTTTTTCCTGCCAGCCGGAATCCAGCAGCAGCTGAATGCTGGCGTTGGCCACGGCGCAGGCCAGCGGGTTACCCATAAACGTCGGCCCGTGCATCAACACTCCGGCCTCCCCGTCACAAATACCCGCGGCTACCTGATCGGTGCATAACGTGGCCGCCAGGGTCATGTAGCCCCCGGTAATCGCCTTGCCCAGGCACAGGATATCCGGGCACACATCCGCATGCTCCAGCGCAAACATTTTTCCGGTGCGACCAAACCCGGTAGCAATTTCATCAAAGATCAGCAACACACCGTACTCATCACACAGGGCCCGTACCGCTTTCAGGTAGGTGGGATGATAAATACGCATGCCGCCAGCGCCCTGCACCACCGGCTCCAGAATCACGGCGGCGATCTCCTGGTGGTGAGCCGCCAGCATCTGCTGGATGGAATCCAGATCCGCCGTATCGAAATCACTGTCATAGGGGCACTGCGGCGCGTCGGCAAAATAATGTTTGGCCAGCACGCCACTGAACAGCGAATGCATGCCGTTGACCGGATCACAGGCCGCCATGGCGCCAAACGTATCGCCGTGATAGCCGTTGCGCAGGGCCAGCAATTTGTCCTTACCGGTGTACCCCTGGCTCAGCCAGTACTGCAGCGCCATCTTGATCGCCACTTCCACAGACACCGAGCCGCTGTCAGCCAGAAACACTTTCTCCAATGAATCCGGCGTCAACGCCACCAGCTTTTTGCCCAGCTCCACCGCCGGTTCGTGGGTCAGCCCGCCGAACATCACATGGGCCATGCGATCAATCTGGTCTTTTGCCGCCTGGTTCAACACCGGGTGGTTATAGCCATGCACCGCCGCCCACCAGGACGACATGCCGTCCACTAATTCACGCCCGTCGTCCAGCGTCAGCCTCACCCCGGCGGCACTGGCCACGGGAAAGGTGGGCAGGGGTTTCGAGGTAGACGTATAAGGATGCCAGAGGTGGTCGCGATCAAAGTCCAGGTCGGTGCTCATGGGATGGTCCGAATAAAACGTGGACAGGAAGAATGGCAGCGGCGGGGGGAAAGTTCAAAGTTGAAAGTGGTAACACGCGATTTCTGCAGGAGCACCACCTGAGGTGCGCACCGCGTGTGAACGCGGAATCGGCCGAAGGCCGATCTGAAAAGTCGGGGCTCAACAGGTTTTTCAGGAAAGGGATTGGCGTAGTTGCGATACCGTTTCCTCGCCAAGGCTCGGATTCGCACCTCAAGAGTCGTCTAGAGCGCAACCAGATCATTGAGCGATTTCTGCAACCCTTCACACTGCGCCGTTTCCGGGATCAGCACCAGCAACCAGCCCATCGGGTCCACCGGCTTGCCGGCCGGCAACAGGTTCTCGCACAAAGAAGGCAGGGTGGTCAGCAACCAGCGCTCGCCTTCCAGCTCCACCTGCTGGAGTTGGCGTTTGAACTCGGGCAAGCGGTCATCCTGTGCGGCCTGTCGGCGAACCTGGCGCAGAGGGCGCAGATAATCCGCTTCGAACTGCTCCGCCAGCTCCGCCAACCGTCGACCCGTCCGGGCATCCGGCTGCTTGCCCGACTCAGCCAGCCACAGCCCACACAGCAACAACGACACCGGCACCTGATAGTCGTCCTGCAAATGCAGGCAGGCTTTCTCAAACACCTTGTCTTGCCAACGGCCCAGCGCAAAACGCCACAGATCCGGTTTTATCTCATCACTCACGGGCATCCCCTGATTCACCGTCCGCTGACGGGTTGGTGCTTAAACAGGCCATCGCTTACACTGCGCCGGTTTCCTGCGCGTCCACACTTGCACGCAGGCCACTGTATTGAAAATAGGCTCACCATGCTGTCTCTCGAACATATCAACCTTCGCCGCGGCCCCGACCTGCTGCTGGAAGATGCCAACCTGGTCCTGCACAAGGGCTGGCGCGTGGGGCTGGTGGGCCGTAATGGCAGCGGCAAAAGTTCGCTGTTCAAGCTTATCATGGGCGAGCTGGAGAGCGACGGCGGCAACCTCAACCTGCCTGCCGACTGGCGCCTGGCCATGATGGCCCAGGAAGTCCCCGCGCTGGAACAACCTGCCATCGAGTATGTGCTGGACGGCCACCACGCCCTGCGTGCCGCCGAGCGCAAGCTGGCGGGCGCCGAACAGGCCGGCGACAACCACGCCATCGCCCTGACCCACGGCGAGCTGGACGCCCTGCACGCCTGGCAGCAACCGGCCAACGCCGCCGTCCTGCTGGCGGGGCTGGGTTTTAGCGAAGCCCAGCAACGGCAGCCGGTCTCCAGCTTTTCCGGCGGCTGGCGCATGCGCCTGAACCTGGCCCAGGTACTGATGAGCGACGCGGACCTGTTGCTGCTCGATGAGCCCACCAACCACCTGGATCTGGATGCCATTCTGTGGCTGCAAAGTTATTTGATTCAGCAGCCCGGCGCACTGCTGGTGATCTCCCACGACCGGGCGTTCCTGGATGCCATCGTCACCCAGATTTTGCACATCGAACACAACAGCCTGAAGCAGTACACCGGCGGCTACTCCGACTTCGAACGCGAGCGCGCCGAAAAGCTGGCCCTGCAGCAGAAAATGCACGACAAGCAACAAACCCAGGTCGCTCATCTGCAAAAATTCATTACCCGCTTCAAGGCAAAAGCCAGCAAGGCCAAGCAGGCCCAGAGCCGGGTAAAGGCGCTGGAAAAACTGGAACTGATTGCGCCTGCCCACGTGGACTCCGGCTTCAGCTTTGATTTCCACAGCCCGGAAAAACTGCCCAACCCCATGGAGAATCTGGACGCGGTGCAGTGTGGCTATCAGAACGACGGCAAGAAAACGGTGATTCTCGACCAGGTAACACTCAGCCTGCGCCCGGAAACCCGCATCGGCTTGCTTGGCCCCAATGGTGCAGGTAAATCCACACTGGTGCGCACCCTGATGGGTGAGCTGCCCGCCATCGGCGGTCACTTTGAAAAAAACGACGACCTGAAAATCGGTTACTTCCACCAGCAACAGGTGGACCGCCTGGACGCCAACGACACGCCTTACCAGATGCTGTCGCGCTTCTACCCGCAATGGAGCGAATCGCAATTGCGCAGCGAGCTCGGCCGTTTCGGCTTCCAGGGCAATGATGTGTTTGCCCCCATCGGGCGTTTTTCCGGCGGCGAAAAAGCGCGCCTGGCACTGGCGATGATCGTCCAGCAAAAACCGGCCCTGCTGTTACTCGATGAACCCGCCAACCACCTGGACCTGGACATGCGCGAAGCGCTGACCCTGGCCCTGCAAGCCTTCGAAGGCGCCGTGGTATTGGTCTCCCACGATCGCCACCTGCTGGAAACCACCGTGGACGATTTTTTCCTGGTGGCCAACGGCGGTGTCAGCCATTTCGATGGTGACCTGGACGACTACGCCCGCTGGTTGCAACAAAATCGCCGCGACGGCAAACCGGTGAAAGAAGAGAAAGCCAGCGATGGCCAGGACGCCAAGGCCCGCCGCCAGCAAGCCGCCCAACAGCGCCAGCAGTTACGGCCGTTGAAAAAACAGGTGGAAACCCTGGAAAAACAGCTGGCCCAGTGCGGCGACAAACTGGCCACTGTGGAAGACGGGCTGGGCGATGACACCCTGTACACCGACCCAAATCGCAAGGACGAAATGAACGGCCTGCTGGGGGATCAAGCTCGCCTGAAAAAGGAGCACGACGCGTTGGAAGGGGAATTACTGGACGCCATGGAAGCGCTGGAAACCGCCGAAAGTGAACTCGGCACCTGACCGTGGCAGCAACGCCGGCCAGCATTTGGCTCGCCAGCCCTGTTACAAATCCACAAGCTGAGTCTGATACACCACCGGCCCGGTGGGCTGCCCCGTCGGCGAGCCGCCATGGGGCTCCAGGCTGATCGCCAGGGAACGGGATTGCAGCAATTGTTTCACCTGCTCATGACTCAGCGTGATACGCAATTCGGCACCCTGGGTGGGCAATACCGATAACGATATCGGCACCCCGGATTCTGGCAACAACCACAGCTCATAGTCCTGATCATGGCTTGCCGGCAACGTGGGCGGCAATGAACGTAATGTGAGACTGTGGTCTCCCCGAGAGGCGTTCAACACCCACAATGGTTGCGCCTGTGTCCCCTGCACCACGCCCACCAATGCATTCTCCTGGGCTTTCGGCGGCACCGGCGTCCAGATCAATAACGCCATCAAGCCCGCCACGGCAATGCCTGTGGTCCAGCGCCAGGGCAACGCCGACTGCCACCAGGCAGCAGCACTGGCATGGGGCTCGGGCGCCGTCTCTGGCGCGGAAAACAACCGGCGCTCCAGCGCATCCCAGGCGTCGGCCGGCGGCTGCATGCTGGGCGCAGACTCATTGAAGGGTTGCAACCGCCGCTCCCACAGCCACACCTGCCGCCGCAATTTGGGCGACACCATCATCCACCGTTCGAAACGTTTTCGCGCCGCGCCGTGCAGGGTGCCCAGCACATATTCCGCCGCCAGCGCATGATTACGCTCAGGGTTATCCGGCTTCATGAACCCAGACACTGACGCAATACGTTGAGCCCACGGCGCACCCAGCTTTTAGTGGTACCCAGAGGCTGCCCCATGGCAACCGCCAGTTCCTGATGGGTGAAACCACGAAAATAGGCCATCTCGATACTGTTTCGATAACGCTCATCCAGATCGCGCAAACAATCACTCAAGCGCTGCCGATCCACCATATCGCCTGCATTCTGCATGGGCCCGGGTTTCTCGCAGGCATGATTCTGCGCCACCGAATCGAACGTCACATCGGTGCGTCGGCGACGCAATGCATCCAGCCCCCGGTACCGACAGATCGACATCATCCACGTCAGTACCGAGCCCCGGTCCGCGTGGTATTCACCGGCGTGATGCCACACCTGAATATAGGTTTCCTGCAGCACGTCATTCGCCTCGTCATTATCGCGCAACAATTGCATGCACTGTCCGTACACTGCACGACTGGTTTGCTTATACAGGCCGGAAAAAGCCGCGCGATCGCCCTGCGCCACTTTTGCCAACTGATCCACCAGCATGCTTTCCCTTGCTGCCATAACGAGGTTCTCCGGACGCGCCGTTGAGTAGACCTCCTTAATGGCAGATGACCTGTTAGTAATACGTGAAAAAATGCATTCCGGATGCAGAAAAAAACAAAATATTTTTTGCATCCGTCAGGCGAGCTGCTGCGTAACGTAGACACACAAATATAAGGAGTGTTCGTATGTTACGCCGCCCTGTTCTCTTGCCTGCGGTCTGCACCGCCGCCGCGCTGCTGGCCAGCAGCACCGCGCTGGCATCCAGCCACCGCGAGGCCCCGTTCATCACCGGCATGCCCAAAGTCGATGGCACGGACTTCTATATGTTCAACAGCTATGAGTCCGGCCGTGACGGGTATGTGACCCTGATCGCCAACTACCTGCCCCTGCAGGATGCCTATGGCGGTCCCAATTATTTTTCCCTGGACGATGACGCCATTTACGAAATCCATATCGATAATGACGGCAACGCCATGGAAGACATCACCTTCCAGTTCCAATTCAATACGGAACGCAAAAACGCCACGGTCAATGTGGGCGGCACAGACGTGCCGGTACCGTTGATCAACATCGGCGCCATCACCGCCAACGACACCAGCGCCCAGAACGTGTTGGAAAGTTACACCGTAAAAATGATCACCGGCGATCGCCGCACCGGCAACGTTCAAAACATCACCCACGCCGGCAGTGGTGACGACACCTTTGCCAAACCGGTGGACAACATTGGCACAAAATCGATCAACGATTACGCCAGCTACGCCGACAGCTTCATCTACGACGTGACCCTTCCCGACTGCCCCATGCCGGGCAAAGTGTTCGTTGGCCAGCGCCAGGAAGGCTTTGTGGTGAATCTCGGCGAAGTGTTCGACCTGGTGGCGCTCGACCCACTGGGCGCCCGTGATTCACGCAGCAACACCATCGGCGACAAGAACGTCACCAGCCTGGCTCTGGAAGTCCCGGCGGACTGCCTGACCGGCGACAACACCGTTATCGGTGGCTGGACCACCGCCAGCGTTCGTCAGGCCAGTGTTATCAACCCCGCGCCGCAGGGCTCCAGCACCACCGCCAGCGCGGACGCCAAAGGCCCGGCCGTGAAAGGCGGCGCCTATACCCAGGTTTCCCGTCTCGGCTCGCCCCTGGTGAACGAGGTAGTCATCGGCCTGCCCGACAAGGACCGCTTCAACGCCAGTGAACCCAAGGACGACGGCCAGTTCGCCACCTATGTGACCAACCCGAGCCTGCCCGCCCTGGTGAATGTGCTGTTCAGCGTTCCCGCCCCGGAAACCCCGCGTAACGATCTGGTCACTGTGTTCCTCACCGGCGTCCCCGGTGTCACCCAGCTGCCCACCGTAACCGCCAGTGAAATGCTGCGCCTGAATACCGGCATCCCGGCCACCGCCGCGGGCGCCCAGGTCGACCTCGGTGTTGCTGGGGGTGACTTTGCCGGCTTCCCCAACGGCCGCCGCCCTGTGGATGACGTGGTCGACATTGCCCTCACCGCCGCCGAAGGCTTCCTCTGCGGGGCCGATGTAAACGGAGCCGATCCCGGCGGGGAAATCGGTAATTGCGGTACCCAGGACAGTCAGGTCAACGGTGGTGCCATCGTCAATGACGGCGCCCTGCCCGACCCGGCCGCCTACCTGACCACCTTTCCGTACCTGAACACGCCGCTACCCGGTGCCGACAACGTGGCCGTCGCGCCGTAACTGCGTGCATAACAGGAGGACATTATGCGTTTATTACTGGCAATGACCGTTTCGCTGGCGGCCCTCGGGCTTGCCGCCTGCGGCGGTGACGATGACAACGATCCGCCACCCCGGGCACAAGCCACAGTGGACTACACGGTCTTTGTGAAAACCCAACTGGCCGCCACCAGCGACACCACCGACCCGGTTAACGTGAACAATGTACGTTTCCGGAACCAGACCGACAGCAACGAGGATGCCTATAACAGTGTCCTGGACTAACCCCCAAACAGGCCGCCGGTTTCCGGCGGCCTTACTGTTGATTCTCTGCGGGGGGCTACTGGTCAGCACGACCCAGGCAGCCCCCTACACCCCGGACAATAACAACACGGTGCTGGCCACCTTGTCGGACTCCCAACGGGCCCTGACACCCGCCAGCCCACCACAAAACGAGGCCGATGCACTGCGTCTGGCCCGCGCCCAGATTGATTACGGTCGCCAGCAGGGCGACCCGCGTTTTCTCGGCTATGCACAACGCACCCTGGCTCCCTTCTCCCAGCCACCGTCCCCGGCGGTGAGCCTGCTGTGGGCGGATATCGAGCAACAACGCCACCAGTTCACCCGGGCCCGAACCCGCCTGACGCGATTACTGGAACAGCACCCCAATCAGGGCCAGGGCTGGCTGATGCTGGCCAACATCGAGCGGGTTCAGGGCCAGTTTGATGCCGCCCGGCAAGCCTGTGGCAACTCGGCCAACAGCCTGCCACCGACGACTGTGGTGTTATGTCAGGCCAGCGTGCAAGCCATGACGGACCAACATCAGCGCGCCTACGCCACCCTGCAGTCGCTGGCCGATAGCCCACTGGTTAGCGACACCACCCAGAGCCTCTGGTTGCAGACCCTGATTGCCGAAATGGCCATTCAGCAGGGCGAACCGGAACGGGCGCAACAGGCCCTGGATGCCGCCCTGGCACTCGCCCCACAGGATGCCTATTTGCGCTACCTGCAAAACGACCTGTGGTTACAGCAAGGTCACCCCGACGCCGTGATTGCGGATCTGAAAAACTGGCAGGACCGGGACAATGCCCTGCTGCGCCTGGCCATCGCCGGCCAGCGCAGCCAGCACCCGCAAGCCGGGCAGTGGCAACAGGCCTACCAGCAACGACTGGACGCGGCCGAATTCGCTGGCCGCACCGTGCATCAACGTGAGCATGCCCGCTACCTGCTGCAGGTCGACCCATCCCCCACCGAAGCCCTTGCAGTGGCCCGGGACAACTGGCAGCAGCAAAAGGAGCTCACCGACCTGCGCCTGTTGCTCGCCGCGGCCACCGCCGCCGACAACGCTGATGCCCAGGCCACCGCACGGGACTTCATCGACACCCACGGCGTTCATGACGCCGCCCTCCAAGCGCACTGGCCGGAGGCCCAACCATGAAGCATTGCCTGATACTGATGCTGCTTCTCGCCTGCGCCCCGGCGTTTGCCCATAAACCCAGCGACAGCTACCTGACCCTGAACAGCACCTCCAGCAGCCCGCAAATTACCGGCCGCTGGGATATTGCCCTGCGCGACCTGCAACTGGTGATCGACCTGGACAGCAACAACGATGGCAACATCACCTGGGGCGAGCTGCGTAACCGACAACCCGAACTGGCGCAGCAAATTCTGCCCATGCTCACCGTGCAGACGGGGCAAGGGGAAACAGCCCAACCCTGCCCCCTCACGCTCACCGGTTTGCAGGCCAATGACCATGTGGACGGCACCTACGCCGCCCTGTATTTTCAGGGCACCTGCCCCGTCGCACCGTCGCAACTGGGCGTTCATTACCGCTTCCTGTTCGACCGGGACCCCAGCCACCACGGCTTGCTCAGGTCGAACCACGACGGCGTCGAACTGGCGGTGACGTTCAGCAACAACCAACGTCGCCACCAGCTCGACACCAGCGGCGCAGGGCAGTGGCAGGCCTTTCAGGGGTTTGTGCATCAGGGCATCCACCACATCCTGATCGGCTACGACCATATCCTGTTCCTGCTCACCCTGCTGTTTCCCGCCGTGCTGGTGTGGCAACGGGGCGCTTGGCAGCCGGCACCCACCATGCGTGGCGCCTTGACCCAGACCCTGGCCATCGTCACCGCCTTTACTGTCACCCATTCGCTGACGCTGGCGCTGGCCACGCTGGGCATCATTACCCTGCCCGCCTGGCTGGTGGAGTCCGCCATCGCCCTCACCGTCGCGCTCGGCGCCGCCGCCAATCTGCTGCCCGGGCTGTTCCCGAAACGCTGGATCATGGCCTTCGTGTTCGGCCTGGTTCACGGGCTGGGGTTTGCGTCAGTGCTTGCGGATCTGGGGCTGATGGGCGACGGCATTGTGTTGCCGCTGCTGGGCTTCAATATCGGCGTGGAGCTGGGGCAGATCGCCATCGTGCTGCTGTTTGTGCCGCTGGCTTATCTGGCACGGGATACCGCGCTGTACAAGCGCGTCTTTGTGCCGGTGGGGTCGGTGGCCATCATGGTACTGGCCGGGGTCTGGCTGGTGGAAAGGCTCAGTTGATTCACTCCTCCTGCGCACCATGGAGGACTGTCTGCAAGCGGCCCTGCCCCGGTCGAGGAAACCGTATCGAGATACGAGTGACGAGTTGCGAAAGGCAAAACCCAAGATCCGAAGAGAGGGCTTCCGGTTCTGAACTTCGCTCCTCGTGACTCTTGACTGAATACTTCGTCGTGCAAGCATGGCACCTGCAGATAACACCACGCACACAAAAAAGCCGCCCCGGAAAACCAGGGCGGCTTTTTTTCAAGCTGAAAAACGCGAAGGCGCGGAGCTGAATTTCAGATGACCCGGCTACACGCCCGTCCGCGCTCTCACTTTCACCTTTTCACTTCAACGACAACTTTTACAGCACTTCGATAATGGTCGCATTAGCGGTGCCCAGGCCTTCACAGATGGCCAGCAGACCGTACTTGCCGCCACGGCGTTTCAGCTCATACACCAGCGTACCCATCAGCTTGGTGCCAGTGGCCCCCAGCGGATGGCCCAGCGCCTGGGCGCCACCGTTCACGTTCAGTTTTTCGTAATCCGCACCCAGGGCCTTCATCCAGGCCAGCGGCACGGAGCCGAACGCTTCGTTGACTTCGTACAGGTCGATATCCGCCATGGTCATGCCGGCCTGCTTGAGCACTTTTTCGGTGGCCGGGATCGGGCCTTCCAGCACCATGGTCGGGTCAGAACCCACTACCGCCATGGCGTGGATACGCGCCAGCGGCGTCAGGCCCAGTTCCTTGACCGCCTTTTCGCTGGCGATCATCACCGCCGAAGCGCCGTCGGTAATCTGGCTGGCGTTGGCTGCGCTGATATGGCCCCCTTCCTGCAGCGGCTGCAGTGCCTTGATGGCATCCAGTTCCGCTTCCCAGCGAATCCCTTCATCGACCAGATGTTCTTCCTGGGAGCCGTCTTCCAGGGTCACCGGCACCGGAATGATTTCATCCTTGAAACGGCCTGCTTCGGTCGCCGCCGCCCCACGTTTGTGGGAGTCATAGGCGAACTGATCCAGCTCCGCCTTGCTCACCCCGTACTTCTCCGCCATGCGCTCAGCGCCATGGAACTGGCTGAAGGTTTCGCCCGGATAGCGCTTGCTGATTTCACCGGTAAACGGGTTGCCCATTTCCTTGACCGCCATCACCGGAGAACCGATGGGCACCTGGCTCATGGATTCCACCCCACCGGCAATCACCAGGTCCTGGGTGCCACTCATCACCGCCTGGGCGGCAAAGTGGATTGCCTGCTGGGAGGAGCCGCACTGACGGTCAATGGTGACGCCCGGTACGGATTCCGGCAGGCAGGAACTGAGAATGGAAGTGCGCGCCACGTTAAAGGTCTGCGGGCCGATCTGGCTGACACAACCGAAGATAACGTCATCCACCTTTTCCGGTGCCACGCCAATACGCTCGACCACCGCATCAATAACGCGACCGCCCATATCCGCCGGATGTACCTTGCTCAGCCGACCGTTCTTCTTGCCACCAGCGGTACGCACCGCCGCTACGATATATGCTTCTGCCACCGTGCTCTCCTCATTATCACAGTCTGTTGACCATCAGGTCATGAATATGAAATCGAGGCTACGCCCTCTCCACAAGGAAGCTCAATGACCGAAGTGAACGGCAGGAGCGGGGATCTGGTCATTTCCCAGAGGGAGCGCAGGGTTCGGGAAGAATCGAAAAATTCGATTAAATGGCCAACCCTGTCGCGCTGTTTCATCGAACAGTCATCGGCCATTCTAGTCGTATTGAACACTCAGCGGCTCGACCATGGCGCCGCTGCCGCTGGCAGAACAACAACTCTCTGTAGAAACAGGCAACAACCGCCCAGCAACGCGATACCGACCATGCGCGTGCGGGGCATACCGTACGCGTCACAGAATTGCAGTTCCGGCGAGCCGCTTGTGGGCTCCCGGAGTGAGACGGATACGGAGCCATGACAGAGAACACACGCGACAGCCTTTTTCCTTCCCCCGGTTTCCGGGTCACCAGCTTACTGGCGATCATCATGCTGGCGAGCCCGGGACTGACCGCCGCCGCGCCCCTGTCCGACACCGCCTCGCCACTGGCTCGGGCCGGTGACCCGGGGTTCGCCGAAACGCGCCCACGCTTACCGCGCCCTCAACCGGAGCAGGAACGCGAGACCGGCAGCTGGGCACTGACCCTGGACAACGACATGCTGGTGCCGGGCACCCGCGACCAGGATTACACCTACGGACTCAGCGTGGCCGCCACCGGGACCAAGGCACAGGACTTTCTGCTTTCCCTGGACGCCCCGCTGGGCTGGATCGATAACGCCCTGGGTCTCACGGGCATGTCCGGGAGCCGGGTTCGCGGCCACAGTTTTGAAGCGGGCATTTTCGGCTTCACCCCGGAGCAGAAAGAGCGGCCCGAGCCCCTGTACGACGACCGCCCCTACGCCAGCATGATCTACCTTTCCAGCAGCCGCGTGCAGGTGAATCCCGACGACCAGGTGGCCTGGCACAGCACCCTGACACTGGGTGCACTGGGGCTGGATCTGGCCGGCAATATTCAAAATGGTGTGCACAAGGTCGTCGGCAGTGAACAAGCGGAAGGCTGGGATCACCAGATCAGCGATGGCGGCGAACCCACCGCCCGCTACGCGGTGGCACGGCAGAAGACCCTGCCCATTTCCAGCGACAATCTGGAAGTGAAAAGCACCGTGGAAGGCTCCGTGGGTTACCTCACCGAAGCACGCTGGAGCCTGAGCTTTCGCGCCGGGCGCCTGCGCAGCCCCTGGTGGCAGAGCAACCCGGAGCTGACCCGCTACGGCGAGCGCAACAACACCACCGCCACCAGCGTAGACAACGAACACTACGTGTGGGGTGGCATCGCCCTGGTCGGCCGCGCCTACAATGCGTTTCTGCAGGGCCAGTTCCGGGACAGCGACGTGCGCTACGATAGCGACGAAGTGAACCATGGCGTCGCCGAAGCCTGGTTGGGTTACACCTATGCCTTCAGCGACGGCTATCGGCTCAGCTATGTCCTGCGCGGGCATACCTCCGAACTAAAAGAGGGCGTGGGCGACCGCAATGTCCTGTGGGGCGGACTGGTGTTTGCCAAGACCTTTGATTAGCCCTGACCACCTATATGCTGCAACACCAATGATGCTAACCCTCGGGCATTACCAAAATATTCCAGCAACTCGATTTCCAGATCCGGAAACCGCTCGCGGGCCTCTTCAATCTGTGCCGGAATATCCTTGCCTACGTGCTTACCCTTGTTGAAAAACAACGGGTAAAGCTGCACGGTTTTCACCGGCTGATGTTCCAGCTGTTGGATCGCTTCGATCAAAGAGGGTGTTGCCAACTCGAGGAAACAGGGCAACACGGCCACGTATTCCTGCCCGGCGGCATGGGCAGATTCCGCCACCGTGTCCACCAGCGCACGAAACTCGTCGTTGGCCGTTTCACTGCGACTGCCATGGGCCATGATCAACAGGGCTTTGGACATACAATAACCTCCAGGCTCTGATGCAGGAGCGTCGCTGGCGGCGCGAAACAGCAAATTCGAAATACGAGTTGCGAGAAGCGAGTTGCGAAAATCTGAAACTTCCGCTCTTTAAGGCTTTGCTTTTCGAGACTCGCTTCTCACAACTCGCTGCTGCTGTTTCGCGCCGCCAGCGACGCGCCTACACAAAGGGATGTACTTCAGACGCAGCTTCAACAACGATGGCATGGCGCTGCGCCAGTGCGTCACGATCATCATCGTAGCCGCCCCCGATCACCGTGGCCACAGGAACATTGCGCTGACGACAGCGGGCAAGGACACCCCGGTCGCGATCGGCAATACCTTGCTCGGAAATATGCAGGTGCCCCAACGGATCGTGCTGAAAGACATCCACGCCGGCGTCATAAAAAACCAGATCCGGCTGCACCAGATCCAGCAATTGCTCCAGCGTCTCGAACACCGTATCCAGATAATCCTGATCCGTCATGCCCAGCGGCAACCCCACATCCAGATCGCTTTTCATCTTGCGCACCGGAAAGTTTTTCTCGCAATGAATGGAGCAGGTAAAAGCCCGCGGTTCATCGGCCAGCATGGCCGCGGTGCCATCGCCCTGATGCACATCGCAATCAAACATCAGTGCTTTTTTCACCACGCCCCGGTCCAGCAACTGGCGCACCGCAAACGCCTGATCATTGAAGATGCAGAAACCGGAACCGAAATCGTAGTGGGCGTGATGGGTGCCGCCGGCCAGATGACAGGCGATACCGTGCTGCAGTGCCAGCTGCGCTGTCATCAAGGTGCCCATGGGCGCAATGCAGGAGCGTTTCATCAAGGCTTCGCTCCACGGCAACCCCATGCGCCGCAGCGCCCTGGCATCCAGCGTCCCGTCCACCATGGCCGAGACGTATTGCGGGCAATGGGCCTGACTTAACAGTGCCGCCTTGGCCCGGCCGGGGCGGAACTCGTTATCGCCATGGGCAATACCCCGGCTGCGCAGATGGCCATGCAGCCGAGCAAATTTTTCCATGGGGAAACGGTGTTTGCCGGGAAAGGGAAAGCTGTATTCGGGATGATAAACAAGCGGCAGCACGGGCGACCTGGCAGGCTGGAGTCGATCGCCGTATTGTGTCGGTTAACAGATGACGCGGCAAACCAATGCCACTTCAGGATTCCGCAGACGCCGTGCCCCCTTCACCCAACACCCGGTACAGGGTGATGCGCGACTGATACTGGTTGTAGATCAGATCCAGGCTGTTCTGGCGCGCACTGTTAAAGCTGCTTTGCGCGCTGAGCACGTCGGTGAGCTCGGTTTCGCCTTCCTGATAACGCACCTGCGCCACCCGATAGGCTTCCTCGGCTTGCTGGTATGCCTCTTCACGATACTGCTGCTGCTCCGCCAGCCCCTGCACATTACTCAACGATTGCTCCACTTCCTGCAGGGCCACCAGCAAGGTGCCGGTGTAACTGGCCACCTGCTCTTGCCAGGCGGCCTTGCTCTGATCGATCCGGGCATTGCGGGCACCGCCATCAAACAGGGTTTGCGCCAACGACACGCCCAGACTGTACACCGCATCGCCATTGAACAACGATGACAGGGCGCTGCTGGCATAACCGCCGCTGCCGGTGAGCGTGATGGAGGGCCAGTAGTCCGCCCGGGCGGCGGCCACAGAATAATCCGCGGCCATCAGGCTGGCCTGGGCCTGGGCAATATCCGGGCGCTGGGCCAACACCTGATCCGGTAAACCGGCCTGGATCTCCGGCAGCTGCAGATTGCTCAGGGTACCGCCACCCACCTGGAATGCCTGCGGCATTTCTCCCACCAATACCGCCAGCGCATAACGACTTTGCCGCAGCTGGTGACGCAAGGACGGTAGCTGCGCTTTCACATTGGCGACCACGGTTTTCTGCTGGGCCAGATCCTGGGGGGAGACGGCACCGTTCTCTACCTTGGCCTGCACCACATCCAGCACTTGTTGGGCCAGCGCCAGATTCTCTTCCGACAGGGCCAGGTTGTCCTGCAGATACAGCACCTGCAGATAGGTATTCACCACACTGGCAATCACCGTGAGCTGCACGGTATCGCGACTGAACTGGCTGGCCAGCAGGGAGGCCCGCGCCACATCACGGCTATTGCGAAGCTGCCCCCACAGGTCCAGCTCGTAGCTGGCACTCACGGAGGAGTTGTAACTTTCACTGCTACCGCTTTCGCCAAATACACCACTGCGGCTGCCGCCGGCGCCCAACCCCAGGGTCGGGAACAGGGCTGAACCAGCCTGACTGAGTTGCGCATCCGCTTGCTCGACCCGCGCCGTCGCCGCCAGTAAATCCGTGTTAGCCGCCAGCGCCTGGTCCACCAATCGATCCAGTTCCGCACTGTTGAACTGCTGCCACCATTGCGGGTGATGCACCATGGCTTCGCTGGCCTGCTGCTGGTTAAGCCATTGTGCCGGCATGCTTTGCTCGGGCGCGTCCAGCCCGGACCGCATGGCGCAGCCCGATAACAGAGCAACAACCGTCACCCATACCAACTTGTTCATTGCCTTAGTCATTACTGAGTGCCTCCACAGGGTTCAGACGCGCGGCCTTCAATGCGGGGGCAAAGCCAAACAACAGGCCGATGCCCGCGGCACAAACAAACGCGGCCACCATCACTGGCACCGAGAACACAATGGCCATGCCGAAAGCGTCCAGCAGCCAGCCCACCAGTACCCCAATCACCACACCGATCACGCCACCCAGCGCAGACACCACCACCGCTTCGGTAAGAAACTGCTGCAGGATATTGCGCTGACGAGCGCCGGTGGCCATGCGGATACCAATTTCGTGAATACGCTCGGTCACGCTCACCAGCATGATGTTCATCACCCCGATCCCCCCCACCAATAATGAAATCGCCGCGATGGAGCCCAGCAGCAACGTCAGGGTGTTCTGGGTTTCCGACACCATATCCAACAAGGACGCCATATTGAAAACCCGCACATCCTCCTTCCCGTGACGCTGGGTCAACAGGTTAACCGCCGCAGTTTCGGTCTCATCAATGATGGCAACGTCATCCACGGCCAGGGTGATGGAACGCAGATAATTCTGGCCGAACAGGCGCAGGGTGCCGGTCGACAAAGGCACGAACACCACATCGTCCTGATCATCCCCCCAGTCGGTCGCCCCCTGGCGGCTCATCACACCGATCACCTGGAAGGGAATACTGTTGAGCAACAGAAACTGGCCCAACGGATCACTGTCCGGAAACAGGTTGGCTTTCACCGTCTGCCCAATCACGGCCACCGGCGCGTAGCTGGCTTCATCACTGCGGTTGAAATACACCCCTTGCACCGGCTCCCAGTCGCGCAGGCTGGGGTAATCCGCACTCACCGCCTGCACACTGGTGGAAATATCCTTGCCGTTGGCCCGCGCCGTTACGCCGCCGGAAATTTCCGGTACGGCAACGCGAATATTGGGCAGGGTTTTCAGGGCTTCGGCATCCTCCGGCACCAGGGTGGCGATCACGCCGTCGGCAACGCGCTGTTGGCCCCGGTCCGGCCGGATCACCAGCAGGTTCACACCGCGCTCGCCAATGCGGGCCACCACGTCTTCCTTGGCGCCCTGGCCAATGGCCAGCATCACCACCACCGAGCCCACACCGATCACAATACCGAGCAAGGTAAGCAAGGTGCGCAGCCAGTTGGCGTGCAATGAGCGCAACGCCATGACCACGGATTCCAGCACTTCACCCAGGTCTGGAAAGCGGCTTTCCTGCGGCGGTTGCGGCACGGCGTGGGCCGCCTCCACACGGTGCGGGCGGCGACGGCGATCATCAATCACCTGTCCGTCGCGGATTTCCACCACCCGGTCCGCGTGCTCAGCCACCGCAGCATCGTGGGTAATCACGATCACCGTGTGGCCCTGTTCCGCCAGCGCCTTGAGCTGGCCCATCACCGCGTCACCGCTAACGCTGTCCAGCGCACCGGTGGGTTCATCGGCAAGAATCACCTTGCCGCCGTTCATCAAGGCTCGGGCAATGGATACCCGCTGCTGCTGGCCACCGGACAGTTGGTTGGGCCGGTTTTCCAGTTTGTCCTGCAAGCCCAGATCAGCGAGCAGGGTCAGGGCGCGCTGTTTGCGCTCTTCTCGGGGCAGCCCCGCATAAATGGCGGGCAGGGCCACATTTTCCCAGGCGCTGGCGGTGCCTATCAGGTGGTAGCTCTGGAATACAAAACCGAACATCTCCCGGCGCAGCCAGGCCAGCTGCTCATGGTCCATGTCGGTCACCGCCCGCCCGGCGAAGCGGTAAACTCCGTCACTGGGTTGATCCAGGCAACCCAGAATGTGCATCAGTGTGGATTTGCCGGACCCGGAGCTACCCATGATGGCCACAAATTCGCCCGCCTCGATGGACAGGTCGATGCCATGCAGGACTTCCACTTCCTGCTCACCGGCCGGGTAACGTTTGCGGATGCCCGCCAGTTCGATCAGTGCCATCAGAACAATCCGCCGCGACGCGGACGGTCTTTTGACGCCCCGGCGGCTTGCCGGGCGGCCTGCCCCAGCAGCACCGTATCCCCTTCGTTCAAGCCTTCGAGAATCACCGTGCGCACCCGGTTATTGATGCCGGCTTTCACCGTCTTGTTCTGTGGCTGACCATCACTGCCCGGAACCTGCACCTGCCACTGGCCACGATCATTACGTTTCACCGCCGCCACCGGCAGGTTCAGCACATCCTTTTCCGAGTTCACGACAAAAAACACCTGGGCCGTCATCCCCGACATCAGCTTTCCCTGAAGGTTAGCGATATCGAATTCGGCGGTGTACAGCACCACGTTGTTCACCACTTCCGGGGTGGGCAGCACCTGGCGCAAGGTGCTGTCATAACGCACCTGGCCATTGCCCAGGGTGTTGAAGTAGACCGGCATGCCTGCCGCGAGGCGATCCACATCCGCTTCCGAGACTTGGGTCGATACCGTCATGGTGGACAGGTCGGCGATCCGCATCAGCGTCGGCGTGGTCTGGTTGGCATTGAGGGTCTGCCCTTCGCGGGCCTCCAGGCTGACCACAGTGCCACTGCGTGGCGCATAGATTTTTGCGTACCCAAGGTTGGCCTGGTCGCCTTCCACGCTGGCCTGCTTCTGACGAATCTGGGCTTTCAATACCTTGATCTGGGCGCGGGTAATGACCCGCGTGGAACGGGCACTCTGAAAAGCATCGTCACTGGTGGCATTGGCATCACGCAGGCGCTGCTGGCGCTGATACTGCAGTTCGGCCAGATTCAGCTCGGCTTCACGTTGCTCCAGCTGCGCACGCAGGGCTTCCAGCTCCGCCAGCCCCGCGTCTACCTGGGTTTGCTGTACAGAGGCGTCGATTTCCGCCAGCAACTGGCCCTGCTCCACACTGTCTCCCACATCCACATGCAGCCGGGTAAGCTGGCCGGAGACCTGCGCGCCCACGTCCACATAATCCCCCGGTTCCAGGGTGCCCAGCGCGGTGACCAGCTCTTTCACATCGCCACGCTCCACCGTGGCCGTTTTCCACTGAATCGCTGGCGCCGACGCGAATCCCCAGCGCCAGCCCGCAAGCAGCAGGCACACAATCAGAATGACAAACAAAAGAGCCGTTTTCGGATAACGGCGAATCCAGCGGGACATGGGCAATTCCACAAACCAGTAATGATGGTTGAGGAATATAGCGGGAAAAGTTGCAAGAAATGTGGAGGGGGGGAACAAGCTACAAGCTTCAAGCTGCAACGCGGATTGGAGGCGCTGCCACACGGCACCCCCCGGCCCGCGAAAGATCAGTTGAAGAAGAAACAAGGGGAACTTTTCCCGCGTCCCTATCCAAGCTTGTAGCTTGTAGCTTGTAGCTTGTAGCTTGTAGCTTGTAGCTTGTAGCTTGTAGCTTGTAGCTTGTAGCTTGTAGCTTGTAGCTTGTAGCTTGTAGCTTGTAGCTTGTAGCTTGTAGCTTGTAGCTTGTAGC
>JBDWVU010000012.1:0-29975 GCA_039983755.1 Alloalcanivorax sp. | reverse complement strand
GGCAGTGTCTCCAGCAGCTGTTCGACCATGAACGCCAGCCCCACCAGCATGGCCTCGATGATAAAATCATGGGCCACCCCTAACGGGCGCGTGCTGCGCAATTGAAGATGAGCCCGGTCTGCATGGCGGGCCTGATGAATTTCCAGAAAAGGCGCGCGCAGACCGAGAAACCGGCAGGCCGCATCGAGAGCATCCTGAGCGCTGGCGCTGGACAGTGCCAGCAGCCCCACCGGGCCATGCAGGGTAATGCTCATGGCGCGGGCATAGCGAAACCCCAGACCACGATCCCCCACCATCTCGACCCCACGCTCGGCCACCGTCTGGGCCAGAGACATGGACACCCGGCGGTCCACCGCCAGCAACTCGTCACGGCTGACCCCAAGGCCCGCCAGCAGGGCCGGAGCATCCAGCTTCAGGGCCACCAGCAGGTCGTATAACAGCACCACATAGATGCCCGGCACCCCGGCATTTCCCCAGGTGCGGCCCGAACTCACCATTTGTTGGCCCTCCACGACAAGAACTTGAATGCAAGACTCAGCATAGTAGTTGTCATTGAATGATGTCATCAATGACATTTGTACTTGGAGACACTGATGAATCTGAAGTTGGTGAAAAAACAGAAGCGCCCTTCCGTCCCCATTATTCCCCGTCGCATGGGATTTTCCTTCGATGGCATACAACACGATGATTACTGGTTCGATAACGATCCGGTACTGACCCATCTGCTCAATATCCTGTCGCTGACCTTTCCCGACGGTGAGCGTTTCTTCGTGGATTCTGTACGTGCCCTGCGCGATCAGGTAGAGGACAAGGATCGTCAGAAGGATATTTCCGGCTTTATTGGCCAGGAAGCCATGCACTCCCTGGAACACCAGGCCTTCAACGACCTGATTGCCGACGGCAAATATGACGACATCGTTGCCCATGCCCTGGCCGTCACCAACAATCTGTTGGCCGGCGCCCGCAAATACATGAGCAAACGCCAACAGCTGGCGGCCACTGCCGGCCTGGAGCACTTTACGGCCATTCTTGCCGACGCCATTCTGCGCCGCCCGGACCTGATGAAAAAGATGGACCCGGCGGTGCGCGACCTGTGGGTCTGGCACGCCATTGAAGAAACCGAACACAAGGCGGTGGCCTACGACTTGTACATGGATGTCAGCGGCAACTACCTGGAGCGCCAGCGACTCTTCCTTTCCAGCACCGCCTACCTGATCGGTTTCTCCAGCTACTTCACCTGGCAGATGCTCAAGCGCGACAATGTGCACCGTAAACCCCTCACCCTGGCCAAAGGGCTGTGGAAAGGGTTCGGCTACAGAGGCGTGATCAGCAGCATCATCCCCGCCTGGTTCAGCTACCTGAAACCCGGCTTCCATCCCTGGGATGACGACAACAGCGCGCTGATCGAAGAATGGCGTAAAAGCCTGCCGGCGCCGAAGGAGAAGAACGCAGCGTAAATCAATTCATAATGAATAATTAATAACGTCGCGAACCCTGTCTGTTTTGCCTTAAACGCAAGAGGCCGCGCCCATTACCTTGGGCGCGGCCTCTTTGTTTTCGGATTATGAGAGCGCTTGATCGCGCAGTTATCAATTATCCATTACCAACTATCAATTGCCTTTTACCCTTCCACCAGCAATTTCCGCAGGTCGATCAGCGCAGCATTGGCCCGCGACACATAGTTGGCCATGACCAGGGAATGGTTGGCCAGCATACCGAAACCATCCCCGTTCAGGATCAGGGGGCTCCACACCGTTTCCTGGGTCGCTTCAAGCTCGCGAACCATCTGGCGGAAACTGATGGTGGCGTTCTTCTTGCGAAGCACATCCGCAAAATCCACTTCGGCAGCACGCATCAGCTGGGTCAAGGCCCAGGTGGCACCGCGCGCTTCGTAAAACGCATCATCAATTTTCAGCCAGGGGGTTTTGACGAAGTCTTCGTCGCTCTCCGGCTTGGCCGCCACAATGGTGCCATCCTTGTCCACGTTCAGCTGGCTGCGCCCAACGCTTTGGCTCAGCTTCAGGCTCAAGGACCCCAACCGGTTCTGCACCTCGTTCAGCCAATAATTCAGGTTATCGGCCCGGGCGTAGAACTTGCCGTCGTTCTCATTGGCATCCGTCAGCCGATCCACATAACGCTGCAGCGCCTTGATGCCCCGGCGGTACTCGCTTTCCGTGGCCGGCATGGCCCAGCTTTGCGCATCGAAATTGAACTGTGGTTCGGCAATCGCCAGGTCTTTATCTTCCTGGCTTTGCGATTGAGAGCGGCTCATGTCCCGGCGTAATACCCGGCTGAAATCGCGCACCTGCACCAATACGCCGTATTCCCAGGCGGGCATATTATCCAGCCACAGACGGTGCGGAAGCACATCATTACTGAGGTAACCACCGGGCTTGGACAGCAAGGTATCCGCAACAAAAATCAGCTCCCGCGCGGTGGTCTCGCCCCGCACAGCATCCGCTTTCGCCGTCACCGCACGCAGCTCGGGTTCCTGGCTCCAGTACCAGCCCAGCAACACATCGACCAACAACAGCAAACCAAGCAACCAGAACAAACCTTTCCAGATTCGATTATTACGAGGGTCCAGCATGGCGTCCCCCATCTTTTCACTAAACTTATCGTTACTCATGACCACTCCCAGGATCCTTCAAGCCGCAACTCCGCTCACCACTATAGCTCACCACCCGCTCAAGCTGCAGGCAATTACCTTCTGGCCGGGTTCGCGGCTCGCCCTCTTCAAGGTTCCACCATAGAGCGACAAAACACCACCTACAATCCACAGCTGCCCCACCACCCACGCTCTCCATCCTGCCATTGATACCCCGCCCACTTGGCCCCGCCCGACAAACCCGCAAAATCAATCCACATCAGCGCCGCCACTGCCGGTCTACAGCCATGGGCTTTTTGGTTAAACTGCGCCAGCGAACAGGATCGCAGCAGCTCCGTTGCCAGAGGGCAGCGCTTTCGAGCCAGCGATTCAACCTGAAAGTGACAGGCAAAAGCGCTCCACACCAGCGCTGATCCCGCGCCGGTTAACATAGCCTTAAAGTTACCGAATGAAACTAAGTGCCTGTTTTTACATCCAAGCGTCACGCAGTCTGGCGCATACGGCACCGGAGAGGAGTATCGAATGAAGCAGTGCTGGCAGCGTTTCCTGGTCGCCATCGTTTTACTGGCCCCACTGTCCTGGGCCAGTGCCAACAGCCCGTTCGGCGAAGAAGAGCGCCTGCCTACCGTGGATGAAGCCATCCAGTTGGTGGCCGATGCGGACTGGGATAACCAGCAACTGCTGCTGAATTTCGAGCTGATCGACGAGGTGTATCTTTATCAGCACCGCTTTGGATTCACACTGCGCGACACCAACGGCAATGTGATCAACGATTTTGCCGACCTGACGCTGCCCGCCGGCAAAGCCAAAACCGACGAAATCTTCGGCGACGTCCAGGTGTACTTCCACCGCCTGGATCTGGCACTTCCCCTCAATAGCGTGCCCCTGGTGGATACGGAACTGGAAGTACGCTACCAGGGCTGCATTGAAGACACCCTGTGCTACCCGCCCACCAAAAAAATCATCGAGTTCGCCAATCCGCAACCGTCAAAAAAGCCGGTGGCCGCTCCGCCAGCAGCGGCGTCTGACTCCAGCGCTGGCCCAGGCTTTCTCGACACGCTGCAGTCCGAAGATGCCAACGCCTTCAATCAGTGGATGAAAGACCAGCCCCTTGGCCTGATCATCGGGCTGTTTTTTGTGGGCGGCCTGCTACTGGCCTTTACCCCATGCGTTTTTCCCATGGTACCGATTCTGTCCGGCATCATTGCCGGGGAGAAAGAGCCTAGTGCGGCCCGCGGCTTCACCCTGAGTGTCAGCTATGTTCTGGGCATGGCGGTCCCCTATACGCTGGCAGGCCTGCTGGTGGCAATGTTCGGCGCCGGGCTCAACCTGCAGTTCTTGCTCCAGCAACCGGCGGCGATCATTACCTCCGTGGTGGTCTTTGTGGTGTTGGCCCTGTCCATGTTCGGGCTATATGAACTCCAGCTGCCGGCCGCCCTGCGCAACAAGCTTCATCAACCGGGGCAGGAAGCCCGCGGCAGCCTGATCGGCGCTGCCATCATGGGGACAATCTCGGCCCTGGTGGTCTCCCCATGCGTCACCCCCATCCTGGCTGGCGCCCTGATTTACGTTGCCGCCAGCGGTGATGCGGCCACCGGTGCCGCCTCCCTGTTTGCCCTGTCCATTGGCATGGGCCTGCCACTGATCATCTTCGGCACCGGCGGCGGCAGCCTGCTGCCCCGTGCCGGCATGTGGATGGAGGAGATCAAACGGTTCTTCGGCGTAGTAATGCTGGGGGTGGCCATCTGGCTGCTGGATCGCATCATCAGTGACACCATCACCCTGGGCCTGTACGGCCTGTTGCTAGCCGTCTATGGCGTGCAGCTCGGCGCACTGGAGCCGGCCGGGGAAGGCTTTGCCCGGCTCAAGCGCGGCCTCGCCCTGGTACTGGCACTGTATGGTGCAGTGATGATTGTCGGGTCGTTAAGCGGCGGCAAGGACCCGTTACAGCCGCTGGCACACATGACCCAGCCAACCAACACCGGGGCAGGCAATGCCGCCATCGCCGACACCGCCACCGTGAACGACCACGGCCCCTGGCAGACCATCGTTGGCAAGGCCTCGCTGGAGCAGGCGCTGTCCGCCTCCCGCCAGGCCGGCAAACCGGTGCTGGTGGATTTCTTCGCTGAATGGTGTGTGGCCTGCAAGGTGCTGGAAGAAACCACCCTTAGCCACCCGGATGTGCTCAACGCCATGGGCGGCTTCGACCTGTACCGCGTGGACATTACCGAGATCAATGCCGACAGCCAGGCCATCATGGAGCAATACAATATCCTCGGTCTGCCAGCCCTGGTGTTCTTCACTCCCGGCAGCGCCGAAATCCCCGACTCCCGCGTGCTGGGCGAGATGGGCCCGGAACGCTTCATTGAGCATTTGAACAAGCGGGTCATGCCGACGTTGTAACGCATACCCCTACCCGCAACACCTTTACCCGCCATAATCGGCTGAGGGAGTTTGTTTGGAAGCAGGCTTCCTCAGCCGCCCCGCCCTATAGCCCAAGGCATACCGCCTATACAAACCCCATGAAATGGTACCGATATCACGCAATCTTCCGGTAACTTGTAACGAATGTTGTAAAGCCCTTTTTTCTGTCATGGTTTGCCCCTAATATTGCATTTGTGCAAGAAAGCCCGGACTAATCCGGATTTTCCAGCACGATCACTGCAAATAACGACAAATTCGCAAGGGGACCCGTTTTGGCTTCCATTCTGGTCTTACATGGCCCAAACCTGAACCTGCTTGGCACCCGCGAGCCGGACAAGTATGGCCATGCCACCCTGGCGGACATCAACCAGCAACTGCAGGAACAGGCCAGCACGGCCGGCCATCACCTGCAGCATCTGCAAAGCAACGCGGAATACGAGCTGGTCGAGCGCGTTCACGATGCCCGCACCGAGGGGATCGACTTCATCATTATCAACCCGGCGGCGTTCACCCATACCAGCGTGGCACTGCGTGACGCCTTGCTGGCGGTGAACATTCCCTTTATCGAAGTGCACCTGTCCAACGTGCATGCCCGGGAAGCCTTTCGCCACCACTCCTATTTTTCCGATATTGCCAAGGGCGTTATCTGCGGCCTGGGCGCCACCGGCTATGCGTTGGCGCTAACCGCTGCTCTCGAACAACTGGATGACTGAACATGGATATTCGCAAAATCAAGAAACTGATTGAGCTGCTCGAAGAATCCGGCATTGAAGAGCTGGAGATCTGTGAGGGGGAAGAGTCTGTACGCATCAGCCGCGGCTCTCGTCACCCTGCAGCGCCGGCACACTATTATGCCGCGCCGCAAGCGGCAGCACCGGCCCCCGCACCAGCAGCAGCCCCCGCTCCTGCTCCTGCCGCCGACGCTCCGGCTGCAGCGGACAACACGCCCAGCGGCCATCTGGTGCGCTCCCCCATGGTCGGCACCTTCTATCGCTCCCCGTCGCCGGGTGCAGCGTCCTTTGCCGAAGTCGGCCAGAAGGTCCAGGCAGGCGATGTGCTGTGCATCGTGGAAGCCATGAAAATGATGAACCAGATCGAGGCCGACAAGTCCGGCACTCTGGATGCCATTCTGGTAGAAGACGGCGAGCCGGTTGAATTCGACCAGCCTCTGTTCTCCATCGTTTAACGGAGGCCTCCCATGCTGGAAAAGGTAGTCATTGCCAACCGCGGCGAGATTGCTCTGCGTATTCTTCGCGCCTGTAAAGAACTGGGCATTCGCACCGTAGCGGTCTACTCCAAACCCGACCGGGACCTGATGCACGTGCGTCTGGCCGACGAGGCGGTGTGTATTGGCCCCGCGTCGTCCACCGATTCATACCTCAATATTCCTGCCCTGATCAGCGCAGCCGAAGTCACCGATGCCGACGGCATTCACCCCGGCTACGGCTTCCTGGCAGAAAATGCAGATTTTGCCGAAAGTGTAGAACGCTCCGGCTTCACCTTTATCGGCCCGAAAGCGGACACGATTCGCCTGATGGGCAACAAGGTCGCCGCCATTGAGGCCATGAAAAAAGCCGGCGTCCCCACCGTACCGGGTTCCGACGGCCCCATCGGTGACGATGATGATAGCTCCCTGGCCATGGCCGAAAAGATCGGTTACCCGGTGATTATCAAGGCCGCCGCCGGCGGTGGTGGCCGTGGCATGCGCGTCGTGGATGAAGCCAAACATCTGCTCAACGCCATCACCCTTACCCGCTCCGAAGCCAAGAATGCCTTCGGCGATGCCACCGTCTACATGGAAAAATTCCTGCAGAAGCCACGGCACGTGGAAGTGCAGGTACTGGCTGACGGGGCTGGCCATGCCATTCATCTGGGTGACCGCGATTGCTCACTGCAACGCCGCCACCAGAAAGTGGTGGAGGAAGCGCCGGCCCCCGATATTGCACAGCACCTGAAGGACGAAGTGGCCCAGCGCTGCGTGGATGCCTGCAAGACCATCAACTACCGGGGCGCCGGCACGTTCGAATTCCTCTATGAAGACGAGCGCTTCTACTTTATCGAAATGAACACCCGGGTTCAGGTCGAGCATCCGGTTACCGAGATGGTCACCGGGGTGGATATCGTCAAGGAACAGCTGCGTATTGCCGGTGGTGAAGGGCTCACGCTGCAGCAGTCCGACGTGCAGTTCCAGGGCCATGCCATTGAAGTGCGGGTTAACGCGGAAGACCCGGTGCGGTTTACCCCCTGCCCGGGGAAAATCACATACTTCCACGCACCCGGTGGTAACGGCGTCCGGGTGGACTCGCATATCTATAGTGGCTACACCGTCCCGCCCTACTACGACTCCCTGATCGGCAAGCTGATCACCTGGGGCGAAAGCCGCGACATCGCCTTTGCACGGATGAAAAACGCACTGGACGAAATCGTGGTGGAAGGCATCAAGACCAATATCGCGCTACACCGCGATAAAATCTTCAAGGACAAGGCGTTCATTGAAGGCGGAGTGGATATTCACCATCTCGAGAAAAAACTGGGACAGGATACAAATTGATAATTGATAATGAATAATTGATAGTTACGCGCAAGCGTATATCTGCGATCCCAGCCTGAGGCCGCGCCCAACGCTTGAGCGCGGCCTCATGCGTTGAAGCACCGGCCCAACCCCGATCGCGAGTTATCAATTATCAACTATCCATTCTCAATTCGGAGAATCCATGGCCTGGCTTCAACTCCACCTCGCCACCACTGAACAACATGCCGATGCCTTTCAGGCTGCACTGGAAAACCTCGGCGCCGTGGCCGTGACCCTCACCGACGGCGCCGACCAGCCCGTGTTCGAACCACCACCGGGCACCCGGCCGTTGTGGCAGAACACCGTGGTCAGCGCCCTGTTTGAGCAGGACCAGACTCCCGAGCTGATACTCGCCGCCCTCACCGCCCAGGGGCTGAATGCAGAAGCCAGCCACCACGAAACCCTGGAAGACCAGACCTGGGAGCGGGCCTGGATGGACGACTTTTCTCCCATGCAGTTTGGTGAGCGGCTGTGGATCATTCCCAGCTGGAGCGAGGCGCCAGACCCGCAAGCCGTCAACCTGAAGCTGGACCCGGGCCTCGCCTTCGGCACCGGCACCCACGAGACCACCTCGCTGTGCCTGCAATGGCTGGACGGCGCCGATCTGGATGGCAAAACCGTGCTCGATTTCGGCTGCGGCTCCGGGGTGCTGGCCATCGCCGCGTTGCTACTCGGCGCCGGTGAGACCACCGGCACGGATATCGACCCCCAGGCACTGATTGCCAGCGAAGACAATGCCCGCAATAACGGCGTGGCGGACTCGCTGACCCTGCACTTGCCGGAACAGATGCCCGCGGGTTACCAGTGCGACGTACTGGTCGCCAACATCCTGGCCGGGCCGCTGGTAGAGTTGTCCGAGCTGCTGGCCGGCTACTGCCGCCCCGGCGGCACCCTGGCCCTGTCCGGCATTCTGGCGGAACAGGCGGAATCGGTCCGCGCCGCCTATGCCCCCTGGTTTGATCTCAACCCCACCACTCAACAGGGTGACTGGGTACGCATTGACGGGGTGCGGCGCGCCACCTGAATCCACAGATTCAGAGAAAACTGAGTGACAGGTCCTTGCGGCCTGTCCCGTTTTTTCTGTAAAACATACTTGCCTGCACACCATCGCCATTCCCGGGCTACGCGATAGCCTGTTGCGTGCAGCGTGTTGCGATTCATTACCAATAACAATTCAGGCGAAAGCCATGGCCACCCAATACAAAACCCGCTGCCCCCACTGTGCAGCCCAGTTCAAGATTACCGATGAACACCTGAAACAGGCACGCGGTGCGGTACGGTGTGGCTCCTGCCTGCAGATCTTCCAGGCCAATGATTATCTGGTCGATCCCCCGACGCCTCAGCAAGCCGCCCCTCAGGACCGCTGGGCCGGCGCGCTGGACGGCTCCCACAGTGACACCGCCCCTGCCGAAGACGAGCAGAAGTTCGGCGACGATGACGGCGCTGACACCGATGGCCTGAACATTCAGGGCATGGAGCTGAGCGACTCATTCATGAACCTGGATGCGGACGACCCCGCCGGCGGATTAGGTGAAGATTTCGCCGACATGCAAGGCGCCGGTCGGGCCAGCCACCATGAAAATGCCGACGAATCCTGGGCCGAGGCCTTGCTGCAGGAGCTGGAAGACGACGAACCCGCCGCCAGCCCCGGCGCCACAACAACGCCCCCGCCGGCTCCCGCCAGCAATCCTGCACCTGAGCAGCCCGCGGCGCGCAAAACAACGGACACCTCGCAGCCGAAACAAACCAAACCGACAGACACCGATGACGACGATGACAGCCTGTTCGGCGGGCTGGACCTGTTTGGCGACGATCTTTACGAGGAACCCGTTCCCATCGGCAAGCCCGTGCGCGAACGTGACACCCATTTCCGCCAACGCCGGGACTGGGGCGGCCTGGCCAAGTGGACGTCTCTGTCAGTCGTCGCGCTGGTTGTGCTGGTCGGCCAATACGCCTTCTTCAATTTCGATGACCTGGCCCGTAGCCCGCAATGGCGCCCAATGTACCAGCAAGCCTGTGACGTACTCGGCTGCCAACTGCCCAGCCGCTCAGACATCACCCAGCTGCGCGGCGCCAACCTGGTGGTACGCAGCCATCCGGATTACGCCAACGCCCTGATTGTGGACGCCATCCTGTTCAATGAAGCCAAGTACCCCCAGCCCTTCCCGGAACTGGAACTGAGCTTCAGTGCCCTCAATGGCGGCCCCGTGGCCAGCCGGCGCTTCACCCCACAGGAATACCTGCAAGGGGATCTGCTCGGCATGGAAACCATGCCCACGCGCACCCCACTGCATATTTCTCTGGAAATCGTGGACCCGGGCGACAAGGCGGTGAACTACAACCTGCGCCTGCTACCGGCCCCGCAGCCCCGCGACCAGGTCAGTCAGCGCTAACCGCATCCAGCCTCACAACAGAAATCCATCGGCAGCCCGTCAGCTCATGACAGGCTGCCCTTTCATCCCGGGCCGTCGATCTCTATCATTGTCTCCCCTTTTAGACACCCCAAGCCCGGCGCCATGCAGATCGGACCCTACAACCTGCCCAACTCCCTGATTCTGGCCCCCATGGCCGGCGTCACGGATCGCCCTTTCCGGCGTTTGTGCAGGGACCTGGGAGCCGGCCTGCTGGTGTCGGAAATGGTGACCTCGGACACCCGTCTGTGGAACTCTCGAAAGTCTCGCCAACGGTTGGATCACAGCGGCGAACCGGGCCCCATCTCTGTCCAGATTGCCGGCGGCGAGCCGACAATGCTGGCAGAAGCGGCCCGCGCCAACGTGGACCACGGCGCCCAGATCATTGATATCAATATGGGCTGCCCGGCGAAAAAAGTGTGCAAGCGCGCCGCAGGGTCCGCCCTGCTGGCCGACCCGGATCTGGTCAGCCGCATCCTGGATGCGGTGGTCAATGCGGTGGATGTCCCCGTCACCCTGAAAATCCGTACCGGCCCCGACCGCGATCAGCGCAATGCCCTCGCCATTGCCCGCATCGCCGAAGCCGCCGGTATCCAGGCCCTCGCCATCCACGGGCGCACCCGCGCCGACAAGTTCAACGGAGACGCCGAATACACCACCATCAAACAGGTGGTGGACGCGGTGAATATTCCGGTAATGGCTAACGGAGACGTGGATAGCCCGGAAAAAGCTAAACGGGTACTGGAATCCACCGGCGCCGGTGGTATCATGATCGGCCGCGCTGCTCAGGGTAACCCGTGGATCTTCCGGGACACCCTGTATTACCTCGAGCACGGCTCGCTGCCCGCAGCGCCGTTAGTAACGGAAGTCCATGACTGCGTGCAGCAGCACCTGTCCGAACTGCATCATTTTTATGGTGAGTTCATGGGGGTGCGTATCGCACGCAAGCACTTGGGCTGGTACACACAGAACCTGCCCGATGGGGAAGACTTCCGGCGCGGGTTTAACACACTGGAAAATGCCACCGACCAATGCGTGGCAATCGAGCAGTTTTTCCAACAGATCAGCGCCACTACCGACCGGGTTCGTTTCGGTCGTTATGGCGAGGTGTCTGCCCGGAAGAAAAACGGAGCCCTGGCCGCATGACCCTTTCTTCAGTTAACACAGCCGCTGCACGGACACTTACTGAAATGAACACCGCTGAAGCACGAAAGCAGCCGCATCTCACTATTGCGCGCAGTGAAACCCACGATACCTTGCGCAATTGTGTGCGACGTTCGTTAAACGATTATTTCAACCAGCTGGACGGCGAAGCCGTGAGCGAGCTCTACCCGATGGTACTGGCTGAGATGGAAATCCCCCTGCTTGAGAAAGTGCTCGAGTACACCCGTGGCAACCAGACCAAAGCCGCCGAGCTGCTGGGCCTGAACCGCGGCACCTTGCGCAAGAAACTCAAGCAGTACGGCCTGCTGTAGCAAACAGGCCGCTATAACCCGGGGCAGTAGGCACTACTGCCCTTTTTTGTTTCTGAATTAACGCTAATATGCAACACGCCTGCACGCATCACGCAAACACGCAAATACACCTGCACGCTCTGGCGTGAAAGCGTGTTGCGTGAAGCGTGCAAGCGTCACCCAAGGTGACTTTCCATGAGCAACGCGGTTGAACGTGCACTGATCAGTGTTTCCGACAAGACGGGTATCGTCGAATTTGCCAAGGCCCTGGCCGAGCAAGGCGTGGAAATTCTTTCCACCGGCGGCACCTACAAGAAACTGCAGGACGAAGGCATCGCCGTGCGCGAAGTCTCCGACTACACCGGTTTCCCGGAAATGATGGCAGGCCGGGTGAAAACCCTGCACCCGAAAGTGCACGGCGGCATCCTCGGCCGTCGCGGCCAGGACGAACAGGTCATGGCCGACAACGATATCAGCCGCATCGACCTGGTGGTGGTTAACCTGTACCCCTTCGAAGCCACCGTGGCCAACCCGGACTGCTCCCTGGAAGACGCCATCGAGAACATCGATATCGGCGGCCCGACCATGGTGCGTTCTGCCGCCAAGAACAACGCCAGCGTGGGCATCGTCACTAATGCCAGCGACTATCAGCGCGTGCTGGACGACATGGCCGCCAACAATGGCGCCCTGTCCGACACCCTGCGTTTCGACCTGGCTATCAAGGCGTTCGAGCATACCGCGGCCTACGACAGCGCCATTGCCAACTACTTTGGCAAGAAGGTGGGCGAGAACAATGATGACTTCCCGCGCACCATCAACCTGAATTTCGAAAAAACCCAGAACATGCGTTACGGCGAGAACCCGCACCAGAAAGCGGCCTTCTACACCGAGCGCAACCCGGCCGCGGCATCCATCGCCACCGCCAAACAGCTGCAGGGCAAGGAACTAAGCTACAACAACATTGCTGATACCGACGCCGCACTGGAATGCGTAAAAGGCTTCACCAAGCCGGCCTGCGTGATCGTCAAGCACGCCAACCCCTGTGGTGTGGCGGTCAGCCTGGATGGCATTACCACCGCCTATGATCTGGCCTTCGCAACCGATACCGAATCGGCTTTCGGCGGCATCATCGCCTTTAACCGCGAGCTGGATGCGGCCACTGCCCAGGCCATCGTCGATCGTCAGTTCGTGGAAGTCATCATCGCGCCGTCTGCCACCGACGAAGCCCTGGCCATCACCGCCGCCAAAAAGAATGTGCGTGTTCTGGTATGTGGCGAGATCGAGGGTGCAGAGGCTTCCGGACTGGACTACAAACGTGTCAACGGCGGCCTCCTGGTGCAGGACCGTGACCTCGGCATGATCACCGAAGGCGAGCTGAAAGTGGTCACCAAGCGTGCCCCCACCGAAGCGGAAATGCACGACCTGATCTTTGCCTGGAAAGTGGCCAAGTTCGTCAAATCCAATGCCATCGTTTACGCCAAGGGCCGTCAGACCGTGGGCGTAGGCGCCGGCCAGATGAGCCGCGTCAACTCCGCCCGCATCGCCGCCATCAAGGCCGAGCACGCCGGTCTGCAGGTGGAAGGCTCCGTGATGGCCTCCGATGCCTTCTTCCCCTTCCGCGACGGCATCGACAATGCCGCCAAGGTGGGCATCAGCTGCGTGATCCAGCCGGGCGGCTCGATCCGCGACGAAGAAGTCATCGCCGCCGCCGACGAAGCCGGCATGGCCATGGTCTTCACCGGCATGCGTCATTTCAGGCACTAAACGCTGGACGCCAGAGGCCCAACGCCTGACGCTACCCCTTCCGGCGTTGGGCATCTGGCATTAAGCCCGTCGCCAATAGCGACAACCGATCAGGAATCACCATTCATAGCAAATGGATCACCCCATGAAGGTACTCATCATCGGCGGCGGTGGCCGCGAGCATGCGCTGGCCTGGAAAGTGGCGCAGGCAGAACAGGTTGAGACGGTTTTCGTGGCCCCCGGCAATGCCGGTACCGCCCGGGAAGCCAAGCTGGAAAACGTCGCTATCGATGTACTGGATCAGCCTGCCCTGCTGGCCTTTGCCCGGGACAACGGCATCGACCTGACCATCGTCGGCCCGGAAGCGCCGCTGGTGGAAGGCCTGGTGGATACCTTCCAGGAAAATGGCCTGAAGTGCTTTGGCCCCAGCAAGGCAGCCGCGCAGCTGGAGGGTTCCAAGGCCTTCACCAAGGACTTTCTGGCCCGCCAGAACATTCCCACCGGTGCCTACGGCAACTTCACTGACATGGACGAAGCGCTGACCTACGTCCGTGAGCAGGGCGCCCCCATCGTCATCAAGGCCGACGGCCTGGCCGCCGGCAAAGGCGTGATTGTCGCCATGAGCCTGCAGGAAGCCGAAGACGCGGTGCGCGACATGCTGGACGGCAACAAGTTTGGCGATGCCGGCCACCGCGTGGTGGTGGAGGAATTCCTGGAAGGCGAGGAAGCCAGCTTTATCGTCATGGTGGACGGCAAAAATGTGCTGCCCATGGCCACCAGTCAGGACCACAAGCGCGTGGGCGACGGCGACACCGGCCCTAACACCGGCGGCATGGGTGCCTACTCTCCCGCGCCGGTGGTCACCGATGCGGTCTACCAGCGCATCATGGACGAAGTGATCACCCCCACCGTGGAAGGCATGGCCGCTGAAGGGATGCCCTACACCGGTTTCCTGTACGCCGGCCTGATGATCAACCCGGATGGCGCCCCCAAGGTCATCGAGTACAACTGCCGCTTCGGCGACCCGGAAACCCAGCCGATCATGATGCGCCTGCAATCCGACCTGGCCGCCCTGTGCCTGGCAGCCCTGGACGGCAAGCTGGACCAGACCGAGATCCAGTGGGACCCACGCCCCACCCTCGGTGTGGTCATGGCCGCTGGCGGCTACCCGGACAGCTACAACAAGGGTGACGTGATCGACGGGCTGGACCAGGCCGATTCCGATACGGTGAAAGTCTTCCACGCGGGCACCGCCGAAAAAGACGGTCAGGTGGTCACCAGTGGTGGCCGGGTGCTGTGTGTCACCGGTGTCGGTGATACGGTCGCCGACGCCCAGGCCAACGCCTATGAGGGTGTGAAGCAGATCACATGGCGCGACGCCCAATACCGTTCCGACATCGGCTACCGTGCAGTGGCCCGCGAAAAAGCATAAAGTACAGGCAACTAAGAATTAAAGGTGAGCCGGACCCGGCTCGCCTACCAACACACCTTCGGGGGTTGCCATGTCGAATCAAACGGCGGATATGTCACGTCTTGAGGATTTCATTCCTTTTGACTGCCTCAGTGAATCCCATCGCAATGAAATCCAGGGCCAGATCGAAGTCATCAAGATCGGCCCCGGTCGACTCCTGTTCAAGCGAGGCCAGAGTAGCGACAAGGCCTACTTCCTGATCGAAGGTTCTCTGGATCTTACCGATGCCAGTTTTCAGGTGCGCCACTTCACCGCTGACGACGACGAAAACTACCTGGCCATCGACAACTACGCCGAACACACCATCAACGCCATCACCGCCGAAGCGACCACGCTCTACGCCATCGACCGCAACAAGCTGGACCTGCTGATGACCTGGACCCAGGCCGCCGAGTCCATGCTTGACGAAGACGATGATGAAAATGAGCGAGACTGGATGGACGCGCTGCTTTCCTCGGAACTGTTCTCCGCGGTGCCCCCGGCCATGATTCACAGCCTGTTCGTGAAATTCGAAGAACGCGAAGTCCAACTCGGCGAAACCATTGTCACCGAAGGCGAAGACGGCGACACCCTGTTCGTGATCAAACAGGGCAAAGCCATGGTCACCCGCGTCAAGGGCGCCAAGCAGGAAACCCTGGCCGCCCTTTCCGCCGGCCGTTTTTTCGGCGAAGACGCCCTGATCAGCAACAGCCCCCGCAATGCCACCATCACCATGACCAGCGACGGGGTATTGATGTGTTTGGGTAAAAATGATTTTCAGGCAATCCTGCAGGACTCGGTCATTCGCCACGTCACGGAAGATGAGCTGGACACCATGGTGCTGGAAGCCGACACCGCCTGTATCCTGGTGGATGTACGCCTGCCCATGGAATTCCGCCATGACCGCACCCCCGGTGCCCGCAACCTGCCACTCAATGAATTACGCCGTGAAGTCCAAAACCTCGAGAAGGATTTTTTCTACGTGGTATGCGGAGATGGTCGACGTAGCGAGCTTGGAGCCTATATCCTCTCCGAAGCGGGCTTGAACGCCTATGTGCTTGACCGGGGAAAACCGACGGATGCAAAAGAAGAATCCCATGCTGAGGCTAAACAGGCCTGACTCTCTATTCTTTCTCCTGGTGCTGGCCCTGTGCGCCAGCGCCAATGCGGTCTTCGCGGACGCCCCCCCGCCCTTCGTCGTCCATAGCCAACCTGATCAGGCACGCATCACCATCTATTCGGAATATTACCGTGACGCCTCTGGCGACGCGGATATTCGCACTATCAGCCAGCCTCCCGTTACCGATCACTTCCTGCCCGCCACACGCTATATCGAACGGCTAGGAATTCGCGACGGTTATTGGTGGGTGCGCGTCGCCCTGCAAAACGAACGGAGCAATCAACAGGACTACGCACTGGTTGTCACAGGCAACCCCAATGCCCGCGTGTTTTTGCCCAGCGCAGATGGCCATTACACCCAGGCGAGCCAAGAGCAACGGATACCCGGCCGGGAGGCCAGCTACCGGCTACACCTGCCCACCGGTGAACCACAGCTGATCTACCTGCGACTCCAGCCCCAGGGCTACCTCACCTACGGCCTGACCCTGAACAGCATCAACGCCCAGGTGGCACAACAGAGCTACACCAACGCCGTGTACATGCTGCTCGCCGGCGCCCTGCTGATTCTCGCCATCTACAACCTGATCGCCGGCGCCATGCGGGGTGGGAGAACCTACTTTTACCATTGCGGCTTTATTCTCTCCATTCTGGTCATCAGCCTGGTTCTGGCCGGTTTTCTTCCCCAGTCGCTGACAGAGAACAGTACCGTTCAGCCCCGCACCCTGTTCGTAATGATGATGGTCGCGCTGTTTTCCGCCACCGGCGTTGCGCGCTCCTTTTTTGATCTTTCCGTAAAGGCCCCGCTTCTGCACCGCATCACGGTGGGACTGAAATGGGGCTCGCTCGCCTTTATTCCCCTGATCCTTGTGTTCCCCATCGCCATCGCCGCCAGTGCCAGCTTCGCCATCGTCAGCCTGGCCGCGCTCATTCTGCTGATTCTGGGCTACACCAGCTGGCATCGGGAGCTGAATGGCGGCGGACTGTTTTTCCTGACCACGCTTCTGGTCAGCGGGCCAGCCCTGCTGGTTTGTCTGGCCTATCTGGGCATCCTGCAAACCAGCGCAGAACTGCCTCAATGGCTACTGGCAACCACCATGCTGGAGGCAGTCACTCTGGGCATCGGCCTGCGGGTCAGCCACCGTCATCAAGCGCTTCTGCATATCGAACAAAAACGCTCACAGGCCGTAGCGGAAACCGTGGATGCCACGCGCCGGGAAACCCTGTCCCGAATTGGCCATGATGTGCGCACCCCGCTCAGCGGCATCCTCGGTATGGCGGAGATCCTCGCTGACACCCCGCTGACCCCGAACCAGCGGGAGTGCGTCGGTGCCATTCAGAACGCCGGCGACAACCTGCTGCGCATCATCAACGACGTCCTTGAGCACTCGCAGCTCTCCACCCGTGGCACCGACATCAACCACAGCGCACTGGATATTCACGACCTGGTCATGGAAGCCGTTGATCTGTTCAAGGAACGGGCAGAAGAAAAGCAGATTGAACTGATCACCCACGTGCATACCAATGTGCCCGCCCGGGTGGTCGGCGATGCCGGCCGCCTGCGCCAGATTCTTACCAACCTGACGGGGGCCCTGATTCGCCATGGCCATCCCGGGGAAATGGTGGTGGACGTTTCCATGGAGCCCACCGGGCAGGCCGACCGCGTTCGTTTTGGCTTCACCGGCAGCGCCATGAACGAGGAAACCCTCAAGCGCTTGCGGGACAACCAGAAGCAGAACGAAAGCAGCCACCTGAGCCTGGCCATTGCCGAACAACTGGTGGAAGCCCTGGGCGGGCGCATGGGCACCCTGCAGGATCACAAGGAGGTGCATTACTGGTTCGTGGTACCACTGCCTGCCGAGGATTCCCCCGCACCAAGTTCCAACGTGGACACAACTGCGCTCTCCGGGCGCAGCCTGCTAGTAGTGGACGACTCCAGCACCGTGACCCGGGTACTGCGCCACCACGCCCTCTCGTGGGGCATGCGTGTCACCGCCTGCCACGACCCACGCGAGGCGCTGGCATCCCTGCGCACCCAGGCCAACATCAACGAGCCCTACGATATCGTCGTTCTCGATCACCACATGCCCGGCATGGACGGCATGCAACTGGCTGCCCGCATCCATGAAGACCCGGTCATCGTGCACCCCACCGTGCTCGTCATGCTCACCGGCATCAACAATGCCCCCACGGCGACCCAGGCCCGCAACGTGGGCATTCATCGCGTGCTGTCCAAGCCAGTCTCCGCCCCTCGACTGCGTCAGGCGCTTGCAGAGGAGCTGGGCCAGGGCCATCAAGACACACCTGCACTGAGCAAACCACAACAGCAACCCGACCCCGGCCTGAAACTGCTGGTGGCGGAAGACCATTACCTGAGCCAGAAGGTGATTCGCGGCATGCTGGGCAAATTGGGCCTGAAGGCGGATATCGCCTCCAACGGCAAGGAAGCGCTGGAACTGGCCAGCAACACGCGCTACGACCTGATCCTGATGGATTGCGAGATGCCGGAAATGGATGGCTTTGAAGCCACCCGGATGATTCGGGCACAGGAGCAGAAACAGGGGCTGCCAGCGGTGCCCATCGTGGCCCTGACGGCCCATATCCTGCGCGAGCACAAAGACCGCAGTCTGGCAGCGGGCATGAACGCCCACCTGCCCAAGCCGGTGGAACTGAATGTATTACGAGAGACGCTGGTCCGGTTCACCCAACCCAACACCACCGATGCAGCCCCATGGTTAAGCAACGACGAAATCCCCGACTAAAAAGACACGCCTGTTCGAGCACGGGGGCAAACCGCAAAGCTGCGGTCACGCCCCGGCACTGACCGCCCGCCCCTGGCACCACTGGCGCAACCGCCCCAGTGATTCCGCCATGGTCACCGACAGCGGTACGGTCGCCGCCAGTTCCGCCTCCAGCAAGGCCTGATCCAGTGACTGATCCCCGGCCCCGGCGCTATACAACCCGGCCACCACCGCCTGTTCGATCTCTGCCCCGGTAAAGCCATCGCTACGTTCTGCCAAGCGGGCAAGATCAAACGCCGACACCGATTGTCCACGTTTTTCCAGATGGATGCGGAAGATCACTTCCCGCACCTCTGTGGACGGCAAATCCACGAAGAAGATCTCGTCCAGACGTCCTTTACGGATCAACTCGGGAGGCAACCGTTCAATATCGTTGGCGGTGGCGACCATAAATACCTGGCTGCGATTTTCTGCCATCCAGGTCAGCAGGGTCCCGAGCACCCGGCGGGAGGTGCCGCCATCGTTATCGCCCACCGCAATCCCTTTCTCGATTTCATCGATCCACAGCACGCAGGGCGACATGGTTTCCGCCATGGCCAATGCGTCTCGCACATTGCGCTCGGATTCCCCGAAAAACTTGTTGTAGATGGCGCCCATATCCAGGCGCAGCAGCGGCAGCCCCCAAAGCCCCGCCACCGATTTGGCCGCCAGGCTTTTGCCACCGCCCTGCACGCCCACCAGCATCACCCCGCGGGGCGAGTCGATACCTTCACCCTGATTTCCATGGAAGGCACTTTCACGCTTACCCAGCCAGTCTTTCAGCCCCTGCAGCCCGCCCACATTGGCGAAGCTGTCAGTGTCGTATTCGTAGCTCAGCACCCCGTCCATTTCCATCAACGCAAACTTGGCCTTGTTCACTTCCGGCAGGTCCGCCTCGGTGATGGCGCCATCGTGGATAATCGCCCCACGGGCCAGCTTGCGGGCATCTTCCACGCTCAAGCCGCGCAAGTTGCGCACCAGCCGGTCCAGCGATGCCCGATCCGCACGCACCCGTTCGCCCCGCTCTTTCTTGAAACGGCGCGCCTCGTCCTGAACGATGTGTTCCAGCTGTTTTTCATCGGGCATGGACAAGCTGAAACGGGTGCAATAACGGCGCAGTTCCGCTGGAATGGTTAACTCATGGCTGATCAACACCAGGGTGTGATGCAAGCGCTCATGGTGCAGGGCGATTTCCTTGAGGAGCCGGACATGTTTCGGCTCCCCGTCCAGATAGGGATGCAGGTCGCACAACGCATAGATCCCCGGCTCATTGGTGCCGCGGATCTGTCCGAGCATGGCATCCGGCTCAATGGTGTGTTTCTGGCTGGGACTATCTTCCAGCTCCAGCCTGCGCAGACCATCCACCGCATTCCAGCCGAATACCGGCCGCCCTTCCCGCATCCCCAGGCGACGTATCAGGTCCAGCGCCCGCAGCTCCTCCCAGGTTTCAATCACCACAATGGGGTAGCGGGATTCGAGCAGCATTTTCAGGTCGTTAAGATCACTCATGGCTAAGCAACACGCCGCACGCAGCAGGCTTCACGCGGGGCGACAGTTTCCTTGTTAGTATGTTTGAAGAGGCCGGGCAGCTTCCATTGAAGCGCTCTTAGGCTACACTAGGAGTCCCTAACTTTTCACGCGGGCAAGCCTGATACTGGCTTGCCCGCCAGCGATAATTTGCCATGACCGAACGCCGACTGTCTCCCCTGGACAAGCTACTCGCCCGCGCTGACAACGCCCTGCGTACCCTTACCCCGGGCACCATCCAGGCGGAGCGGACTCCTGCCCATGCCTCCCCGGCACCCGATGCCCCGGAAGCCGGCAGCCTGCCCACCGACCAGCGCCGTCATGTGCTGGGGCTGATGCGTATTAACCATACCGGTGAAGTATGCGCCCAGGCGCTGTATCAAGGGCAAGCCAGCACCGCCAGCCTGCCGCATATTCGCCACGCCATGGAAGAGTCCGCCCGGGAAGAGGAAGACCATCTGGCCTGGTGTGAGGAGCGCATTCAGGAACTGGGCGGCGTGCCCAGCAAGCTTAACCCGCTGTTCTACGCCATGAGCTATGCGGTGGGTGCCACCGCCGGCCTGATCGGCGACCGCTGGAGCCTGGGCTTTGTGACGGAAACGGAAAATCAGGTGGTCAAACACCTGGAATCCCATCTCTATCAGGTACCGGAAAGTGACCTGCGCACCCGGGCCATTCTTGAGCAGATGAAGACCGACGAGCTCAAACATGCCGTCACCGCCAAAGACGCCGGCGGCGCCGACCTGCCTCCCCCCGTGCGCCACGCCATGACGCTGATGAGCAAGGTGATGACGTTTACGACTTATCGGATCTAACCAACACTTCCAAAATTCCACCTGTAGGAGCACCACTGGAGGTGCGAACCACGCGCAGCGTGGAATCGGCCGAATGGCGATCAAGCACTCCAGACTGGATCAGGTTTGCGATAGAAAAATCTGTCGAGCCCTGAAAGGATTGCCTCGCTGTCGCTCGGTTCGCGCCTCAAGTGGCGCTCCTACAGCGACTTGGTAGCCATGTTTTGCAACAACAAAAAGGCCGCACCCAGGTTATGGGTGTGGCCTTTTTACTTCCCGCTGGCAGCGGCGGTGACCGCGCAGCTATTCACTGTTAACTATTAACTGCTCTTCAGCCCAGATTCCGGCTGTAAAAAATCTCCAGCATCTCGGTCTTCAGTCGCTCTTCGATCTGATCCAGCTCTTCCTGCTCGAACTCGTCGCTGCCGGCACCAAACAGATAGTTATCGATATCGAAGTCCTTCAGCAACATCTTGGTGTGGAAGATGTTTTCCTGATACACATTCACGTCGATCATCTGATAGGCGTTCTGGGTATCTTCCGTCAGGAAGTTCTGGATGGAGTTGATGTCGTGGTCAATGAAATGCTTGGTGCCATCCAGGTCCCGGGTCATGCCACGCACCCGGTAGTCCACGGTAACGATATCGGAATCGAAACTGTGGATCAGATAGTTCAACGCGCGCAGCGGGGAAATCACGCCACAGGTGGAGACATCCACATCCACACGGAACGTGGAAATACCGTTATCCGGATGGGATTCCGGATAGGTATGCACGGTCACGTGACTCTTGTCCAGGTGCGCCACCACCGTCTCGGGCAGCGGGCCTGGCGCTTCTTCATCCCAGTCGGACCCATCCGGCGGGGTTTCGTGCTCGGCGATCAACATGGTGACACTGGCACCCTGCGGATCGTAATCCTGGCGGGCCACATTCAGAATATTGGCGCCAATGATCTTGGTCACGTTGGTGAGAATCTCTGTGAGACGCTCCGCGTTATACAGCTCGTCAATATATTCGATATATTCCTGACGATGCTGCTCCGTCTTCGCGTAAGCAATATCGAAAATATTGAAGCTCAAGGATTTGGTCAGGTTGTTGAAACCGTGAACCGTAATCTTGGGATTGGGATCTTTCACCACAGCCGTACCCCATGGGCGTTTCATCGCCACGTTAAGACAAACACACCACCGCACCCCGTGCGGCTACCTTGTTTGCAACATCCCGAAGGACGCCGCGAATCACCGGCCAGGCCGGCGTATTGCGTTAGCGAGACGCCCGCCGGGCACCTCAGCCTTCAATGGTATAACTATGGGTGATCTCGACACCACCGCGTGTCAGCATAATGCTGGCAGAGCAGTATTTCTCTGCCGACAGCTCAACCGCCCGTTTCACATGGGCTTCCTTGAGGCTGTTACCACTGACAATAAAGTGCAGGTGGATCTTGCTGAACACCGCCGGTACTTCATCGGCCCGCTCTGCGGTCAGTTCGCAGCGGCAATCGGTCACGTCCTGGCGGGACTTCTTAAGAATATGAATCACATCAAAGGAGGAACAGCCGCCCACGCCCAGTAACAGGGTTTCCATGGGGCGCGGCCCACGGTTCTGGCCACCGTGATCCGGCGGGCCATCCATCAGCACCTTGTGGCCGCTTTCTGTTTCCGCTTCATAGCAAGCTTCACCCTGCCACTTAACCACTGCTTTCATGGTGATCTCCTGGTCTGTCACCCCATCTCAAACGCAGGCCGAACGCCTGATTGCGCCCACCCCGGAAGGGGGCGCAGAGTACCATAGCACGGGGTCTGCGCCACCCCTTTCAGGGTAGGTCGACGGGAATAATTTACCGATATATCACCAACCCGGAAAATCGGCGTATTTGGCCGAAAACCCGTTACTTAATCCGGGTTTAGCTACCGCCTGCCCTGTGAAAATCGAGAGTGAGAGCCAGTTCCCTTGGCATAACTCATAAAAACAGGCAATATCCATACGCTTATTGGCTAAGACATTTTTCTGGCTTCAAGACTGAGCGCCCATGACTGACGGCAACAAAATTATTCCAAATCTGGACCACTTCCTGGCCCATTGCCACCGCCGCAAATACCCGGCGAAAAGCACGATCATCTATGCCGGCGATGAATCGGATGCGCTGTATTACATCCTGAAAGGCTCTGTGACGGTCATGATCGAGGACGACGATGGTCGCGAGATGATCATGGCGTATCTCAATGAAGGGGATTTCTTCGGTGAAATGGGGCTGTTTGAAAACGACCCCTCTCGCTCCGCCTGGGTAAAAGCCAAGAGCGAGTGCGAAGTCGCGGAGGTGAGCTATGCCAAATTCCGGCAGCTGGCCCGCGAAGACGCCGACATCCTGTTCACGGTATCCGCCCAGATCGCTGGCCGCCTGCGCGCCACCACCCGCAAGGTGGGGGATCTCGCATTCCTGGATGTGACCGGCCGTGTCGCAGGCACCCTGCTGGACCTGTGCAAGCAACCCGATGCCATGACCCACCCGGATGGCATGCAAATCAAGGTCACCCGCCAGGAAATCGGCCGCATTGTCGGCTGTTCCCGGGAAATGGTGGGCCGGGTACTCAAGAACCTGGAAGAACAGGGGCTGGTATCGGTGAAAGGCAAGACCATGGTGGTTTACGGCACCCGGTAAGCATTGACGTGGATAGGCTGGACCGTTGATAGCGTCGCGGACGTAATCGACGGCTCATTAAAGCAAAGAGGCCGCGCCCAATCGATTGGGCGCGGCCTCTTTGTATTCAGGGTCGGATGTAGGTCGAATTAGCCTGAAAGGCGTAATCCGACAACCCAATCCTCTCACCCAAAGCGACTTGTCGGCTTACGCCGCTTCGCGGCTAAGCCGACCTACAAATATAGCCACCTTTGCGCTCAGAAGAACAACTTCTTGAGTTCAGCGCCCGGGTCTTCAGCACGCATGAAAGCCTCGCCAACCAGGAAGCTGTGGATGCCGCTCTTGCGCATCAGTTGCACGTCTGCGCTGCTGTGGATACCACTTTCAGTCACCACCATGCGATCACCGGGCACTTGCTGTGACAACGTCAGCGTGGTGTCCAGGCTGGTTTCGAAGGTGTGCAGGTTACGGTTATTGATACCGATCAGCTCGGCATTCAAGGCCACCGCCCGGTGCAGCTCTTCTTCGGTATGGACTTCCACCAGCACATCGCAGCCAGCGCGCTGGGCAGCATGATACAGCTCATTCATCTGGGCATCGGACAGCGCCGCAGCAATCAGCAACACCGCATCCGCGCCCATGGCCCGGGACTCGAAAATCTGCCACGGGTCAATCATGAAATCCTTCCGCAGCACCGGCAGGTCTACCGCATTGCGGGCAGCACGCAGGTAATGCTCATCACCTTGAAAGAAGTCCTTGTCGGTAAGCACCGACAGGCAGGCTGCGCCGTTGGCTTCGTAGCTACGGGCAATCGACACCGGGTCGAAATCATCGCGGATCACCCCCTTGCTGGGGGAAGCCTTCTTGATTTCGGCAATCACCGCCGGCTGGTGGTCTCTCACCCGGGCGAACAGGCTGGCGATAAACCCACGCGACTGTCGCTGGTTCTCTGCCAGGGATTGCAGATCACCGAGGGTGTAATTGTTCTTGCCGACGGCAATCTCTTCCTGCTTGCGGGCGATAATCTTGTCGAGAATAGTGCCTGTGCTCATAACCTCGCTCCTTATTCTGATTCGTCGCCAACCTTGAGGGCCGTGCTGAACTGAGCCAGTTCACGCATGCGTTCTGCGGCCTCTCCATTGTGGATCAGGTCCTCCGCCATGCGTACCCCCTCTTTGTGAGTTCGGGTAATACCGCTGACATAAATGGCAGCGCCGGCGTTCAAGGCGATCATGTCCGCCGCCTTGTTAGCCGCTTCCGTGGTGCGCTTGCTGAAGGCGTCCTTGATCAGCGCCAGGGACGCCGCCGGGTCCGTCACGTCCAGGCCCACCAGGGAATCGGATTCCAGCCCCAGATCCTCCGGTGTCAGGTCGTACTCCTGGACTTCACCGTTCTTGAATTCCGCCACATGGGTGCGCGCGGCCAGGCTGATTTCATCCAGCCCATCCTTGCTGTGTACCACCATGATATGTTCGCCGCCCAACCGGCCCATGACTTCCGCCAGGGGACGACAGAGCTTTTCCGAAAACACCCCCATCACCAGGCGCTGTACGCCGGCAGGGTTGGTCATCGGGCCGAGAATATTGAACAGGGTACGCATACCCAGTTCCTTGCGCGGCCCCACGGCATATTTCATGGCCTTGTGGTGATTCGGCGCAAACATGAACCCCACACCCACATTATCGACACACTTACCAATCTGCGCCGGGTTCAGGTCCAGTGCAATACCGGCGGTTTCCAGCAGGTCCGCCGAGCCACTCTGGGAGCTCACTGAACGCCCGCCGTGCTTGGCCACTCGGGCACCGGCTGCAGCGGCCACAAAACTGCTGGCGGTGGACACATTGAACAAATTGGCGCCATCGCCACCGGTGCCGACGATATCGACCAGATACTGGCGGTTCTCCACGGTCACCCCGGTGACCAGCTCGCGCATCACCATGGCCGCACCGGTGATCTCATCCAGGGATTCGCTTTTCATCCGCAGGCCCACCATCAACGCGCCAATCTGCGCATCAGTGGCCCCACCGGTCATCACCTGGCTCATCACATCGCGCATTTCCTCAATGTTCAGATCGATATGGTCGACCACCTTGGCCAGCGCTTGCTGAATATTCATGCCGCGTCCCCCTGCTCGTTGTGCTTTAAAAAATTCTCAAGCAGGGCATGACCGTGCTCACTCAATATGGATTCAGGGTGATACTGAACCCCTTCAATGGGCAGGGTCTTGTGACGCATCCCCATTACCTCATCCACACTGCCATCGTCTTTCAATGTCCAGGCCGTCATTTCCAGGCAGTCCGGCAGGCTGTCTTTTTCCACCACCAGTGAGTGGTAACGGGTCGCCGTGTAGGGCGACGGCAAATCACGAAACACCCCCTGGCCACTGTGGTAGATCGGCGAGGTTTTGCCATGCATCACCTGCCGGGCACGCACCACCTGCCCACCAAAGGCCTGGCCGATGCTCTGGTGTCCCAGGCAAACGCCAAGAATCGGCAGCTTGCCTGCAAAATGTTTAATGGCCGCGATGGAAATGCCCGCTTCGTTAGGCGTACAGGGGCCGGGGGAAATCATCAGGCGGTCCGGATTGAGGGCTTCAATCTCTTCCAGGCTGATCTGGTCGTTGCGGTGCACCAGCACCTCGGCACCCAGCTCCTGCAGATACTGCACGATGTTGTAGGTAAAGCTGTCGTAGTTGTCGATCATCAGCACGCGCATTATCGCTGCCCTCCGTCTGCCAGGTTGAGACCACCCAATGCCATGTTCACTGCCCGGAATACCGCCCGGGCCTTGTTCATGGTCTCGTCCCATTCGGACTGCGGTACGGAGTCGGCGACGATGCCGGCACCGGCCTGCACATACAGGCGCTGATCCTTGATCACGGCGGTGCGGATGGCAATGGCCGTGTCCATGTCGCCGTTAAAACCGATATAACCCACCGCGCCGCCGTAGACGCCACGTTTGGTGGGCTCCAGCTCATCGATAATCTCCATGGCGCGAATCTTCGGCGCACCACTCAGCGTGCCGGCCGGGAAGGTCGCACGCAGCACATCCAGCGGCCCCAGCTCTTCACGCAACTCCCCTTCCACGTTGGAAACGATGTGCATGACATGGGAGTACCGCTCCACCACCATCTGGTCGGAGACATCCACCTTGCCGGCCTTGGAAACCCGGCCAATATCGTTGCGTCCAAGATCGATCAGCATCAGGTGCTCGGCGATTTCCTTGGGGTCCGCCAGCAGATCTTTTTCCAGCGCCTGGTCTTCCGCCTCATTGGCGCCGCGTTTGCGGGTGCCGGCCAGTGGCCGCACGGTGATTCGACCCTGCTCCGCGCGGGCCAGAATTTCCGGTGACGACCCGGCGATATGGAAGTCGTCCAGATCCAGGTAGAACATGTAAGGCGATGGATTCAGATAGCGCAGGGCGCGGTACAAATCCAGTGCCGGCGCCTGGAACGGGCAACTCATACGCTGGGACGGCACCACCTGCATCACGTCGCCCGCCAGAATGTACTCGCGGATGGTTTCCACGCCGGCCTTGAAAGCCGCTTCCGGGAATTCATTGTGGAAATCGTTCTCGTCCACCGGCTCGCCGTAAACCGTGTGCTCCGGTTCCGGCAGCGGAGAACGCAGCTGGGTTTCCAACGCATCGAGGCGCTGCTCGGCGCGCATCAGTACACCCTCTTCGGTCGGGTCCACATGCACCACCAGGAACAGTGCCCCGCGCAGGTTATCGAAGACCACCACTTCCTCGGACCGCATCAGCAGGATATCGGGCACGCCCAGCACATCCTCGCCGGGCGCCGGTCCCAGGCGCGGCTCAAAGTAGCGCACGCTGTCGTAACCGAAGTAACCCACCAAGCCACCGTTGAAACGGGGCAAGCCGGGAAGATCCGGGCTACGGTAGGCCTGCCGGTACGTCTCGACCCAGGCGATGGGGTCCGCCACGTCTTCCTGCTGGTGCCCGTCCGGGCCATCCACCTGCACCTGCTGCCCGGTGATTCGCACCACCTCGGCGGCGGGCAGGCCGATAATCGAATAGCGCCCCCAGCGCTCGCCGCCCTGTACCGACTCAAACAGGTAGGTGTAAGGGCCAGACGCCAACTTGCGATAGGCTGACAACGGGGTATCCAGATCCGCCAGCACCTCGCGAACCACCGGCACCCGGGTATAGCCCTGCCGGGCCAATTGATCCAATTCTTGTGGTGACATGATTGTCCTTAGCATTTCGCTACGGCCCGACTCTCGGGCGGACCGCGATCAAGAGCAATAATTGTAGAGGAAAACGAGCAAAAAGACGTGTCAGTGCAGACACAGGGGGAGCATCACCATCGCCAGCTGGCGGGTGTGGGGAGGAAAAGCGGATTGTCGATCAGGGCACAGTCCAAGGGACGTCCTTTCTCAATCATTGTCGTTGCGGCAATTCTAGCTAATGAAAACGCCAGACGCCAGACGCTGAAAACCCGGAGGAAACTGCTAGACTGGCCTCTTCGATGTGCTCGCACTTTGGCTCAGGCATTTGCCATCAATCCGGGAGCTCCATGAAAATCCTCGCCCTTTACACCGCCAGCCAGTCTCGCGGCCCGGTGGAAAGCCAGCCAGCCGTGCAGCTGCGCGCCGGCTGCGGCATCGTTGGCGACCGCCACTACCGCCGCAACGCCAAACCGGAAGAGCAAATTACCCTGATCGAATCCGAGGCCATCGCCACCTATAACCGCGAGCATCAGCAGCAGGTCGAGCCGCACACCCTGCGCCGTAACGTGCTGACCGAAGGCGTGGATCTCAACGCCCTGGAAGGTCGGGAATTTCTGCTCGGCAACATTCGCCTGCGCGGTATCGAGCTGTGCGAGCCGTGTTCTGTGGTAGGACACCTGCTGGCCGGCGATCTGACCCCGCCGCAGGTCATCAAGGCCCTGCTGGGCCGGGGCGGCCTGCGCTGTGAAATCCTCTCCAGTGGCGTGGTTCGCGTAGGCGATAACATTGCCACCCATGTGACCGAAACCCTGTAGGGCGGAGACCGGCTCGCGCTGGTGCCGCCCTGCACAACCTTACCCAGGAAGCCTGGCTCGAATGAACGACATGGAAAAGATGGAAGCGACGGACCCGATCAAGCAGACCCGCCAATGGCTCGAGGACGTGGTCATCGGCCTGAACCTGTGCCCGTTTGCGCGCAAACCCTTCAACGCCGGCCAGGTACGGCTCACCGTCAGCGACAGCCGTAATGTGGAAACCCTGCTGGGCGACCTGCACGAAGAACTCGACCGGATGGATCGCACCCCGGCAGACGACATCGACACCACCCTGCTGATCATTACCGATCAACTGCAAGACTTCCTCGATTATAACGACGTACTGGATCTGGCCGACGGCCTGCTGGAACAGCAAGGCTGGGAAGGCACCTACCAAATTGCCAGCTTCCACCCCGCGTACCAGTTCGCCGACACCGCCGTGGACGACCGGGAGAACTACACCAACCGGGCGCCCTACCCGATTCTGCATATCCTGCGCGAAGCCAGCCTGGACAAGGGCCTGGCCAGTTACCCAAACCCGGAGCAGATTCCCGAACGCAATATGGACACCCTCAACGGGCTGACCGAGGCACAGTGGCTCGCCCTGTTTGGCGGCTTGCCGGGAGCCCGGCGGTGAATCTGGACCTTTCCGATATCCTGCTGGTCACGGCGCTGATCGTCATCGGCGCCCTGTTCTGGCGCTCCCACGGCATTCGCGAGCGGGCCCTCACGGCCACCCGGCGCTTCTGCGAGCGGCAACAGCTGGAGTTTCTGGATGAGAGTGTGGGGCTGGAAAAACTGACCCTGAGCAAAGACCACAACGGCAAACGCCGCATTACCCGCATTTACCGGTTTGAATTCACCGTCACCGGCGGGGAGCGTTACGAAGGACGCACCGTGGTGCAGGGCGGCGTCACCCAACGGGTAGAATTGCCGCCCCACCGTTACACGCCGCCACCGGAAGAATTGCACTGACTGGCAAGGCCCGGCCTCAGGTTTCGTAGGCGGCCTTGCTGCCATCAAAATTGACCATCCAGGGAATGCCGAAGCGGTCGTTACACATCCCGAAGCGTTCCGCCCAGGGCGTTTCTTCCATGGGCATCTTTATCTCGCCCCCTTCCGCCAGCGCCGCAAACAGGGTTTGCGCCTGCGCCACACTGTCGGCCTGCACACTCAGCGTGGTCCCCTGGGCTTTTTCAAAAAACTCCGGCGGACAATCCGAACCCATCAGCACAATGCCATCACCTTGCAGACAAACATGGCAAATATTGTCGTGGGACTCCGGCGGCACCTCATCCGCCATGGGCGACTCTCCCATGGTCAGCTGAAAAACGATATCCGCGTTCAGGCACTCAGCATAAAACGCGAACGCCTCACGGCAAGTGCCGGGAAAATTCAAGTAGGGATTAAGACGGATCGTGGACATGGCATCTCTCCTTGAATGAAATTAGCTT
>JBDWVU010000011.1:0-46713 GCA_039983755.1 Alloalcanivorax sp. | reverse complement strand
AGAGGCCGCGCCCAAAGGTTTGGGCGCGGCCTCTTGCGTTTCAGGATAGAAGTGCGATTTACGCGTAGCGGTCAACTGTCCACTATCAACTGTCAACTGCCCTTTTACGCCGACTCCGGAATCTGCAACGTATCCATCGGCGCCTGCAGGTAGAAACCCTGCAGGTAGTCCACTCCGCCCAGGGTCCATAGCGCCTGCATCTGTGCGGCCGACTCTACAAAGCCCACCACCGTCTTGCGGTTGCCTTCTTTCACCTGCTTGATGATCGACGTGAGGCGCTCGCGGCCTTCGGCCTTGGACAGCTCCTGGGTGAAAGAACCTTCGAATTTCACCATGGTGGCCGGGATATGCTGGAACAACTTGAACGGATCCAGCCCACCGCCGAAACGGCTGATGGAAATACCACACCCCAGCGCTTTCACCTTCTCGGCAAAGGCACCAGCCTGCTTCAGGTACGTGGCCGCGTCGCCTTCGCTGAACTGGAACGTGACCCGCGCCCCGTCCATCTTGGCCGCGCGCATGGCCTTGCCGAGCCAGTCAGCCAGCGATGCATCCGCCAGGGATGCGCCATTCAGGTTCAGCACCAGACTGACCGGTTCGCTGAAGGCAGCTGCGGCGCGCATGGCATTGAGGACCACCCAGCGGTCAATCTTGCCCACCAGGCCCTGATCCGCCGCCACCGTCATAAACTCTTTTGCCTCCATGGCCTCTCCCTGCTTTTGCGGCAGGTTAACGAACACCTCAAAGGCATGGTCCGTTTCGTCTTCCAGGCTCATCAGCGGCTGGTAACGCAGGTTGAAAGCGCCCTGCTCCAGAGCCTGGCGCACCTGCATGGCCACCGCCTCGGAAGACCCGGCGGCCACATCATCCATGGGATCGTGCACTTTTATGGCATTGCCCTTACCGGCATTTTCCCGCTGTGCCTGATTGCAACACTTGAGCGCGGTGGTCAGCGTGTCCTGGCTACTGCGGGCGTCTTCGCGCACAAACGACACCCCCACACTGGCGGTGATATGCACGGTCTTGGCGGCCACTTCCGGCATCAGGGTTTCAATGCCGGCACGCAGCCTCTCTGCCAGTTCTGCGGCCTCATCCATATCGGCCACCGGCTGCAGAACCGCAAAATCCTCGCCGTCCACCTTGGCCAGATGAGCCTCGCCCACCTCGGCACGCAGCCATTCGGCCACGCTTTTCAGAATGTCATCCGCGCCATCAATTCCCAGACCCGACTGATGGTGCTCGAAGTCATCCAGACGCAGATAGAGCACAGAGGACAGGCGCCCTTCATTGGCGGCCTGGGCCACACTTTCATCCACACGATCCATAAACCAGCTGCGGCTGAACAGTCCTGTGACCTGATCTTTCTGGCTCATTTCCTGAAGCCGCTCTTCCATCTCACTCTCATTCACGCCGGCAGCGCGAATCACGATCTGGGTGCAGGCTTCGCCATCGTAAGTGCTGGCCGAAAAGGTGAAGGTGGCATCGAACTCGCTGCCCTCGGTATTAACGCCCTTGCAGTCCAGCTCATGGGTCTGGCTTTCATCCTGGGCACGGCTGCGCAACAGCTGCTTCAACTTGGCATGGTCCGAGGCCGACACCATATCCATGATCGGCACCCCGGCCAGGTCGTCAGCGCTTTCATAACCGAACATTTCCACGTAATTGTCATTAGCGTGGATGTGCATGCCATCAAGCACATAGGCAATCGCATCACGGCTCTGGTCCATCAGCAAAGACAGACGCTTCTCCGCATCGTGGCGCACAATTTCGGAGTGCTGCAGTTCCTTGCGAAGACGCAGGAACTCGATGACCCGGTCCACCATCAACGACAGCAGCTCGCGATCATCGTTGGGCACCACACCACGGGCCCCCAGCGACATGCCGGCCTTGATGGTATCGGGGGTAAAGGTGTCTTCCAGAAGGATCACCGGAACCGCCTTGCCCAGGCGATTGAGGTGCGACATGGCGCTTTCAAAGCTGCTGTCGCCGAATGTCGGGCGGCATAGCATCAGCTCCCAGGCACCGCCTTTCAAGGCCCGTAACAGGTCATCCTCACCCAGCGCCAGCTGCGCCCGGGTCGCACGACCGGCATTACGCAGAGCGTTCATCAGCTGCTCAGCCTCATCCTGGGAATCATGGGCGATCAGAAGACGTAAATTATCGAGGGCGTAACTCATGGGGCGATGACTCATGCACTTTTCTTACGGCCCACCATTGTGCCTGACTACCCTGTCTTGGCAACCATCAATGGGAATGCGGCGAAAACACCGGCCTGCAGCCATTACGCGACTGCCAGATTCCTAATGAAAAGTTACGGCAAAATGGAGACACATACGTTTCGCGGCATCCTCGCCGCAACGATACTTATTGTTATTCTAACAGGCCGTTAAACCACAGCCTGTGAAGGACGAATCGCGAATGACACTTTCCCCGATTCGTCATCAACCGCTACAAGCTGGACCAGATCGAATCCAGCGCATCATCATCCCCGTCTTCCGGGGGTTTAGCCGGTACCGGCGTCGCCATATCGCGGAAGGGATACTGGCTGAACCCGGACGCACCCTGGGTACGGCGCAGCAATTGCACCCGACGCGGCTCGCCGGCTTCCACCAGCTCCACCTTGACGCCTTCATTGAAGCCCACCGTGGGTAGCAACAGGGTAGCGGGCTGCCCCACAGCAGCCAGCTCGGGCAACACCACACCGCGCATGAAATCACTGTCGAGCCCCTGCTTGCGCAGGGCCCGTGCCGCCACCGGACGTCCGCCTGGCGACAGTAACTCCACGCCAAAACGGGCACCATGGTTTGGCAACTGCGTCACCCAGCGCACCACAGCCAGAGACCACTGGCTATCGGGGTGATCACGCAGGGCCAGCAATTCGCCGGTGCGCATCAGGCTCGGGGTATTTCCCTGCCACGACAGGCAATAGCCCCCCGGGCTCGCGTTCACTTTCTGGCAGTGATAGCTCACTGGCAGAGTGGTTTCCGAGCGCTGACTACCCGGCGCACCCATTTCAATGGTCTCGCCGACATAATCCGATTGATAAGCCGTTGCCCAGGGGTCTGAGCTCTGCTGTTTCTGCTTGTTGCTCTTCTGGATGTTCGCCAAAAAAGGGTTGTGCTCTTCGTCGGCACTCAGCACGGAAAGGCTGCCTCGCTCCACCATGGTTTCAAAAGCCACCTTGCCGGACAGGAAGTAATGCACCCCCACCAGACCAAAGCACAACTCAATTTCGCCGCTTTCCGGCATGCGTTTGAAGGCCCGCTCGGTCAGCGCACCCCACACCTGCTGCAGGTGGGCAAGCAGACCATCATTGAGACTCTTGGGCACAACCAGCTCGCTGTCACCGGGATCTCTCAGCCAGGCGGTGATGGCCTCCACCAGACGGGTGGAATCAATGTAACGCCAGCTTTGCGATGCCTGGGAGGCATGGGTGCGGTAAATCGGCGGCCGGTCGGCCTGCAGATCAAAGACAAACAGGTCGTCATCATCACTGGCCGTGCTGATCTCAATCAGCGGCGCCCAGGCAAACGTCGCCTTGTAGATGCCCGCCAGCTCCTGCTGACGCAGTTGATTGGGTTTCGCCGTGGCCAGCAACAGGCAACGGGCATAGGCGGACTGGATACTGCTTTCGACCTCCCCATCCACCACCGGGGTCGCGCTGATCCCGTGGAGTTCAGCCAGCAGGAACAGCTGGTGCAGCTCCAGCCACAAATGACGGGGGCTGGGAAAATAGAGTTGATAACAGCGCAGCAGTGTATCGCCCAGGGCCGTCACCGCCCGATGGATAGCGGTGGTCACCGCTCGCCGAACGGCCTTGTCCTTGACCTTGCGAATGCCACGCACCGCCACCAGCTTGTACCCGTTCGCCAGATGCCCCTGCAGAGCCTGGGCGAGACTGGCCACGCGGCGAGCCTTCTCGGGCAGCACCAGGGCCTGATTCAGATAGTGTTTTTGCAGCGAATCGCTGACATGAAGAATAGACGGGCGCACAACTTCCAGTAACTGAAAGCGCAGTTTGGAATCAATCTGCAGCCGATTAAGCTCCTGAATAAACTGGTACAGCTGCCGAGCCGTTTCTCCCATATTCATGATAGGAAGAGACTCCACCCACTGTTCCAGCTTCTTCGGCTGATCAGCGCCAAGTGTCAGGTGCGGCAAATCCTGCTCGGGCAGTTTCAATCGCACTGTCTGGGCTGGTTGCTCCATGAAGATAATCCTTATCTTGGCGGCATCCAGGCTACCTAGTTATTTGGTATTAGTTCTTGTTATTTATGCGTCCTGTGTCACATGACTTTACGATACCGCTACAATTCTGTAAACGCTGCGCCACATTCCACAGAAAGGGCTTGCCGCCCACGCCTCTAACCGGCTAGCACCGTTTTAGCGGGCTCTCCCGGCTCTTCCCGAGTCAGCCTTGGCACCAGAAAGCCGGGCAGGCGCGCCCGCAAGTCCGCATGTAGCTCCCGGGCAATGGCATCGGGTACGGCAAAATGGGCCGCTCCCTGCACGGCATCCAGCTGGTGCAGGTAATAAGGCAGCACGCCCGCAGCAAAAAGGGCATCGGATAAATCCGCCAGCGTTTCCACCCTGTCATTCACCCCGGCCAGCAGCACACTCTGGTTCAACAGGGTGATACCCGCACTACGCCAGTCGCGGCAACGCGCCGCCAGGGCCGGGCTGATTTCACGCGGGTGGTTGGCATGCAACACCAGCACGGTTTGCCAGCGGTCATCGGTCAGCAATGCTTTCAGGCCCGCGTCCAGCCGCTCGGGAATCACCACCGGCGTCCGGCTATGAATGCGCAGCCGGTGCAGGTGCGGAATGTCCGCCAACGCCGCCACCAGCTGCTCAAGGCGCCGATTGTTCAGCGTCAGTGGATCGCCGCCACTGAGAATCACCTCATTAATATCCGGCCGGGCCGCCAGCCATTCCAATGCCTGCTCCCAGCGCTTGCCGCTTAGATGTGTCTGGTAAGGAAAGTGCCGGCGGAAACAGTAACGGCAATGCACCGCGCAAGCCCCGGTGACCACCAGCAACGCCCGCCCATGGTACTTATGCAGCAGGCCCGGCACGGCCGTGTGCTCAGCTTCCTCCAGCGGGTCAGCGCTGTATCCCTGCTGGACCTGCCGTTCCTCTGGCGCGCTGAGCACTTGGCGCAACAGCGGGTCATTCGGATTGCCCCGCTCCATCAGGTCCACATAGCGACGCGGCACCCGCAAGGGAAAATCGCCAGCCGCCGCCAGGCTGGCGGACAAGTCCTGCGGGGTCAGTTCCAGCTGCGAAAACAGCTCCGCCGGGTCGGTAATCAGGTCGGCCTGCTGGCGCTGCCAGTCCGGCAACTCCCAACCGGCCGCTTCCTGCGTTATCATGAGGGTCTGTTGATGTTTCATCTGCGCCTCTGCTGGAGTTCATTTTTTTGCCCGGCAAGGCGGAGGGAGTGCAGCATAGTCATTCTTATGTCAGCGACCGACAACACGGCTGGGCGAAAAAAAGGGCCCGGCCCTACGGGTTGTGCCTGCAAGCCCACCACTCGTCGTTACAAGTCGTTCATTTGAAGCAACCAAACATCTCTCCTTGCGCCTAGATTGGCGGGCTTGCAGGCACAACAGAGATGCAGATGAAACATCAACAGACCCTATCAACCTTTGTAACGGCATACATCAACCCTGTGGACGTGTTTTATGGCCAACTATTCTACCAGCGAATTCAAGTCTGGCTTGAAAGTGATGCTCGATGGCGATCCCTGCTCCATCATCGAAAACGAATTCGTGAAGCCGGGCAAGGGCCAGGCATTCAGTCGCGTAAAGCTGCGCAACCTGCGTAACGGCAAGGTCTGGGAGCGCACCTTCAAGTCCGGCGACTCCCTGGAAGGCGCCGACGTGATGGACGTTTCCATGCAGTACATCTTCAACGACGGTGAATTCTGGCACTTCATGGACCAGACCTCCTTCGAACAGAAGCAGGCCGACGAAACGGCCGTGGGCGACGCCAAGCAGTGGCTCAAGGAAGAAGACATCTGTGAGGTGACCCTCTACAACGGTGAGCCGCTGTCCGTGAGCCCGCCGAACTTCGTGGAGCTGGAAATCACCGAAACCGACCCGGGCCTGAAAGGCGACACCGCCGGCACCGGTGGCAAACCGGCCACCCTGAGCACCGGCGCCGTAGTGCGCGTTCCCCTGTTCGTGCAGACCGGTGAGATCGTCAAGGTCGACACCCGGACCGGCGATTACGTGGGTCGCATCAAACAGTAGCCGTGAGCGACTGGCAACCCACCGCCTCCATTGAGGCCATCAAGGCGCGCGCCGAGCTATTACGCTCAGTGCGCGCCTTTTTTGATGCCCGCAAGGTACTGGAAGTGGACACCCCGCAACTGGCCCGCCACGGCGTCAGCGACCTGCACATCCAGTGCATCCCGGTGCCCGGTTATGGCTACCTGCAAAGCTCCCCCGAATACCACATGAAGCGTCTGCTGGCATCCGGCAGCGGGCCGATCTACCAGATCTGCAAGGCGTTCCGGGATGGTGAGGCCGGCGGGCGGCACAACCCGGAGTTCACCATGCTGGAATGGTATCGGCCGGGCTTTTCGCTCCAGGATCTGGTGGACGAATGTCTGGCGCTGTTTGCTAAACTCTTTTCCGGCGCGCCCTCGCAGACTTACTCTTTTCGCAGACTGTTCCTGCAGGTCACCCGGCTTGATCCCCTCACCGCCAGTGACGCTGAACTGGTGGCCTGCGCGGAACGCCATGGCGCGCCGCAAGGGCTGGGCAAAACCGCCGCCGTGGACTACCTGATGGCCACCAAAGTGGAAGCCGCCCTCCCCGCCGAGCAACTCTCTGTGGTCACTGATTTCCCCGGCTGGGCCGCCGCACTGGCGCAGACCCATGAAGACAAAGATGGCGCCTTGCTCGCCCGCCGATTCGAAATCTATTACCGCGGCCTGGAACTGGCCAACGGCTATCAGGAACTCACCGACCCGGACGAACAACGCCAACGTTTCGAGCAGGACAACAGCCTGCGCAAGCAGCATGGATTGGCCCCCATGGTCGCCGACTCTTTCTTGCTCGACGCCATGGACGCCGGCCTCCCCGCCTGCAGTGGCGTGGCCATGGGGATGGAGCGGTTAATGATGGCCCAACACGACACCAGCCGAATCGAAGACGTTCTCACATTCCCCTGCCACCGCGCCTAAGCGGCACCACACATGAACCCTGTTTTAAGGTTCACCGCGTATCAGAGTGAACAACACGCTTCTCGCCGCCTGGTTGGCTTATCGCAAATAGCCTGCACGTTGCCAAACGCTCAACGCCGGATGCCCGACCGCTTGCCCTTCCATTCACAACGCGCACCCTAAACTGCCATCTCGATGCCCAAATAATATCGGCGGCTATGGGTATCCAACGCCTGGGCCTTTCAGCTTTGCCCTGCCCAGTCGAGCGTGGCTCGTAGCAACCCGCCAGCCTGCTATACTCGCCGCACACCCCGTTCGGTTACCGGATCAACAAGGAACGCCATGAAATACCGCGATCTTCGAGACTTCATCAGCCAGCTGGAACAGCTTGGCGAACTCAAGCGCATCACCGTTCCGGTGGACCCGAATCTGGAAATGACCGAAATCTGCGACCGCACCCTACGCGCCGGTGGGCCTGCGCTGCTATTTGAAAATCCGGTGGGCTTTGGCACCCCGGTATTGGGCAACCTGTTCGGCACCGAACGACGGGTGGCGCTGGGCATGGGCCGCGATTCGGTGGCGGAGCTGCGTGAGCTGGGCGAACTGCTGGCCTTCCTCAAGGAACCGGAGCCGCCCAAGGGCTTTCGTGACGCCTGGGAAAAACTGCCGGTGTTTCGCAAGGTCCTGAGCATGAGCCCCAAGGTGTCCAACTCTGGCCCCTGCCAGGAAAAGGTGCTGGAAGGCGACGAGGTGGACCTGTACAAGTTGCCCATCCAGACCTGCTGGCCCGATGATGCCGGCCCCCTGGTGACCTGGCCATTGGTCATCACCCGCGGCCCCAACAAGGAACGCCAGAACCTGGGCATCTACCGCCAACAATTGATTGGCCGCAACAAGCTGATCATGCGCTGGCTTAGCCACCGGGGCGGGGCACTGGATTTCCAGGAATGGCAGCAGCAACATCCCGGCGAACCCTTCCCGGTGAGCGTGGCACTGGGCGCCGACCCGGCCACCATTCTCGGCGCCGTCACCCCGGTTCCCGACACCCTCAGCGAATACGCCTTTGCAGGGTTGCTACGGGGCTCCAAGACCGAGCTGGTGAAATGCCTCGGTAATGACCTGCAAGTCCCCGCCAGTGCCGAGTTCGTTTTGGAAGGCTATCTCTACCCGGATGACATGGCTGACGAAGGCCCCTTCGGCGACCACACCGGCTATTACAACGAGGTAGAACGTTTCCCGGTATTCACCGTGGAACGCATCACTCATCGTCGCGACCCGATCTACCACAGCACCTATACCGGTCGGCCACCGGATGAACCCGCCGTGCTGGGCGTGGCCATGAACGAAATCTTCGTACCGATTCTGAAAAAGCAGTTTCCCGAGATCGTGGATTTTTACCTGCCCCCGGAAGGCTGCTCCTACCGCATGGCCGTGGTCACCATGAAGAAACAATACCCCGGCCACGCCAAGCGCGTGATGATGGGCGTGTGGTCTTTCCTGCGCCAGTTCATGTACACCAAGTTCGTGATTGTCTGCGACGACGACGTGAATGCCCGTGACTGGAAAGATGTGATCTGGGCCATGACCACCCGCATGGACCCGGCCCGCGATACCGTGATGATCGAAAACACCCCCATCGACTATCTGGACTTCGCCTCCCCGGTGGCCGGACTGGGCTCCAAGATGGGCATGGACGCCACCTGCAAGTGGGCCGGTGAAACCACCCGCGAATGGGGCCGCGCCATCAGCATGGACCCCGCCGTGAAAACCCGGGTCGATGAAATGTGGTCATCTCTGGGTATCGACACCCCGGAATAATCCCCGGGGTGGGCGCCGCATCACATCACAGCAGTGGCGCCCAAACAACAATATGGTACGATCGTACAAAACAAAGATAACAAGGTCGCCCATGCCCGCTTTTCCATCACTGAACCGCCGTGCTTTCCTGAAATCCCTGGCTGCCACCGGCGCACTGGGCTCCATGAGCCCCGCCCAGCTGCTCGCCAGCACCGGCAACGCACCCGCCTGGCAAAACTGGTCCGGCAACCAGAGTGCCAGCCCCCGGCAACTGGTGTATGCCACCGATGAAAACCTGGTGCGCGATACCGTGCGCAACAGCACCGGCATCCTGCGGGCCTTCGGCGGCAGCCACTCTTTCAGTGGCATCGTGCCCACCGACGACACCCTGATATCCCTGGAACCCATGGCCGGGTTGCGCGGCACTGACGGCAACGTATTTCGTTACGGCGGCGGCACCCGGCTGGCCATGGCCAGTGCCATGGCCTACGAACAGGGCTACAGCTTTATCAATGAACCGGACATCAACCTGCAATCCCTGGCCGGTGCCATTGCCACCAGCACCCACGGCACCGGGCTGGGCCTGCAAAGCCTGTCCGGGCAAGTAGAATCCCTGCGCCTCATTACCCCCGATGGCGAAGCGCTGGAATTAACCGCCGCCGATGGCGACCACTTTCTCGCCGCCTGCTGCAACGTGGGCGCCCTGGGCGTGGTCACCGAAATCGGCTTTCGCCACGACCCGGCCTACCGGCTGGAAGAACACACCTGGGCCCTGCCGCTTCGCGAGGCCATGGATTTTGTGGAGAAAGAAAAAGACAACTTCCGGCACATCGAATTTTTCGCCTTCCCACTGGGTGAAACCGCCGTTGTCAAAACCATGGCGATAACCGATAACCCGCAAAACAGCGAAACCCGCGCAGACGACAACGACCTGCTGGAGATGATCTCCAAACTGGCCATGCACGCCAGCTGGCTTACCCCCAGCCTGCAGAAACTGGTCTCCCTGTTTGTGGAAGACAGCCGCTACCGCGGCCCGGCCAACAAGGTCTTTGCCAACCACCGGTCCGTCCGCTTCAACGAAATGGAATACACGGTGCCCGCGGAACAGGGCATCGCCTGCCTGGAAGAAGTCTGCGCCGCCATTCGCCAGCATGACATCAACGTGTTCTTCCCCATTGAATTCCGGTACGTCGCCGCCGACGACAACCTGCTGTCCATGTTTCATCAGCAGCCCGGCGCCAGCCTGTCGATACACCAGTACTTTGAGCAGGACTACCAGCCGCTTTTCGACGTGGCAGAACCCATCCTGCGCCGCTACGCCGGCCGCCCCCACTGGGGCAAGATTCATAACCTGGGACGCAGGGAACTGGCGGAACTGTATCCGGCCTTTGACCGTTTCCAGGCCGTGCGCAAAGAACTGGATCCACAGGGGCGGATGTTGAACCCGCATCTGCAGCGCCTGTTTTTATAGGATGGAAATCGGCCATGTCGCAAAGGCTTTCCGGGCCCTGGCGGCTTACGCACTCTTGATCGGTTATCGCTTATGAAACGACGTCATTTTCTTTTCGGTGCAGGTGCGCTTGCCGTGGGCGGCTGGTGGCTGCGCCCGGACAATCGTGGGGCTGGGCATAATGCCTACTTCCAGTCGCTGAACGATACCCTGAAACAACACGGCCCCGGCCGCCCGCTGATGCTTATTGACCGTCAGCGGCTGATAGCCAACTGCCAGACACTGGTCGGCCTGTTGCCCAGCCATTGCCAACTGCGCATCGTGGCGAAATCCCTGCCCAGCGTGCCGCTGATTCAGGAAGTCATGACCCACACCGGCAGCCAGCGCGTGATGGTGTTCCATCAACCCTTCATGAATGCCCTGGCCGATGCCGAGCCCACTGCGGACCTGCTGCTGGGCAAACCCATGCCAATCCAGGCCGCCCGTCGTTTCTACACCGAGCTGGGCGATACACACCCCTTCGATTCAGACCGGCAATTGCAGTGGTTGATTGATTCACCCAGCCGCCTTGAGCAGTACCTGACCCTGGCCCGCGAGCAAGGCCGGCGACTCAATATCAATATCGAAATTGACGTGGGCCTGCACCGGGGAGGCCTCAGTGATCCGCAACAACTGGACGCCATGATCGCGCTGATCGAGGCCCACCCTGAGCAACTGCGCTTCAGCGGTTTCATGGGCTACGATGCCCACGTGGGGAAATTGCCCGCCTTTATCCAGAGCGCTGAAGAAGGCCACCGGGAAACCGAGGCCATCTACCAAGGTTATATCGACAGGTTATACCAGCTGAACCCGGACTACCGGGAACAGGCGCTGTGCTTTAACGGCGCCGGCAGCCCCACGGTGGCACTCTACGACGACACCACCGTGGTCAACGAACTCAGTGCCGGCTCCTGTCTGGTCAAGGCCAGCGATTTCGACCTGCCACTCTTGAAAGACTTTCAGCCCGCCGCCTTTATCGCCGCCCCGGTGATCAAACAACTGGACGGCCTCACACTGCCCGGGCCACTACCACTGGGTGAACTCTGGCAAGGCTGGAATGCCAACCGTCGGCACACCTATTTTATTTACGGCGGCTACTGGAAGGCCGAGCCGGTTTCCCCGCCGGGGATCCAGGCCAACCCGGTGTACGGTGTGAGCACCAACCAGATGATGTACAACGGCAGCCCGGACACTGCCCTGCAGATAGACGACCAACTGTTCTTCCGGCCCACGCAAAGCGAATTCGTGCTGCTGCAGTTCGGCGATCTGGCGGTATGGGATAACGGCGCCCTTGCCGGTTGGTGGCCTCCGCTCTCCCAGGGTAACGGCGCCTGATGAGCTGGCCGTTGCTCAGCCGATTTGCGCATCTCGCCAGCCTTGCCCCCGTTGCCCTGTGCGACCTGCCCACCCCGGTGGAGCCGCTGCCAAAACAGGGGCCGCTCTGCTGGGTGAAACGCGATGACATCAGCGCCCACCCGTACGGCGGCAACAAGCTGCGCAAACTGGAGTGGGTGCTGGGCGAGATTCGCCAACGGCCCATCAAGCGCGTCGTCACCCTGGGGGCCACCGGCACCAACGCCGGGCTGGCCACCGCGCTACTCTGTGAACAGGAACAACTGGGCTGTGACATTTTCACTTTCCCCCAGCCGGATTCCCCCGTGGTCCACCAGAACCGCCAACGCATACAACGGGCCGGCGCCCAGCTGCACGATCGCAACAGCCTGTTACGGGCCGCACTGGGCTGGTACCTGCACCCGGGACGGCTACGTGGCGATCATTACTTTCTGTATGCCGGCTGCTCTAACCCCATAGCCTCCCTTGGCTATGCCAACGCCATGCTGGAACTCCAACAACAGATCGACGACAGCCTCTGCCCGGCGCCCGCCGACATTGTGGTCGCCGCCGGCTCCGGCGCCACCGTGGCCGGGCTACTGGTGGGCAACCAGCTCAGCGGGCTGAACGCCCGCATTCATGCGGTGCAGGTGGCCCAGGACCATCTCGGCCCGTTTTCGGTGTGTAATGCCCGGTTAGTCATCCGCATGGCCCGGCAATGCTGGCAACAGCTGGGGCTGCCCCGGGAACAATTCGACAGCCGTTTTCTGCAATGGCATGACGACTACCTTGGCACGGGTTACGGCCATCCCACCGCCGCCAGCATCCAGGCCGTGAATGCCGCCGCCCACAGTGGCCTCACCCTGGAAAACACCTATACCGGCAAAGCCTTCGCGGCGTTTCTCGCCCTTGCAAACACCGCGGTGCAACCCTGCCTGTTCTGGAACACCTTCAATAGCCATCCCCAATAGCCCACGCTCCCGGGGCACTCCTCTTTCCTCTCTTCTGAACCTGTGAGCCAGCTCGCAAAACGCGTCGCTTTTGCCGGGCTTTAACCGAGCTTTTACAAACATCAGGAACGACCTGCGCTCATCCCCCCACTAACTTCCCGAGACATCAACCAAGGAGGATGACTCATGAAAAAATTGATTCTTGCATCTGTACTGCTGGGCGCCACCGCCACCGTGACCGCCGGCGACACCATCACCACCGACAGCGCCGCCATTAATCAGGGCATCAAGGAAGGCACTGAAGTACGCATGGACGGTGAAGTGGTTCAAGCGCTGGGCGATGAGCGTTATTTGCTTCGTGATCGCAAAGGGCAATTCGAAGTCGAGCTCGACGATGACCTGACGGCTGACCGCCCGCTGAAAGCCGGCACCCAACTTTCCTTTACCGGTGAAGTGGACCACGACGACGGCCGCAGCGTGGTGGATGTGAACAAGGTGCACTCAGTGAAAGGCACCAGCACCAACAGCCCCAGCGCGACGATCAGCAACTGATCCCCTGCTCCGACCTTGTCGACGGCGGCCTTCGGGCCGCCGTTTTTCGTTCCCCCCCCCTTATTCCCCACCGCCCTCTTTCTCCTCCCCCCCTCATCGTTACAGGCCCTTGGCCGGTAAGACTGACTGCCCGGTATTTGCTGCCACAACGGGCACGTTGACCGTTACATTGGGCACTGATACATTCAAATATCTTGACGTTGTCCAGATGCCGCGTCGCCATGTTTTCAGGAGCCAACATGACCCCCACCACCGTCAGCAGCCAGGGCATTTCACTCCAGGCCTATACCCTCGGCGACCCCAAAAAGACGCCCGTGGTGCTGGTGCACGGCTACCCGGACAACCACAGCGTGTGGCAACCGGTGGCGCAGCAGCTGGCCAAACACTACTTTGTGATCCTCTATGATGTGCGTGGTGCTGGCGCCTCCCAGGCGCCCCGGGCGCAAGCGGACTACCGCATGAAGCTGCTGTCCGCCGACCTGCTCGCGGTGGTGGATACCCTGATCCCCGGCCGGGGGTTTCATCTGGCCGGCCATGACTGGGGCTCCATTCAAAGCTGGGAATCGGTTACCAGCGAGCCCCTGAAATCGCGCATTCTGTCCTACACCACGATTTCCGGCCCCTGCCTGGACCACATGGGCCACTGGATGCGCGAACGCACCCTGAACCTGTCCGCCTCCGCCAAGGCGAAAGTCTTCAAGCAGGTTCTCAGCTCCTGGTATATCGGCTTCTTTCATCTTCCCGTGCTCGCGCCCAGCGCCTGGCAGGGCGGCCTCGACAAACTCTGGCCGCAATATCTGAAGCACCGGGAAAATGTCGCCGAACCCGATGCCAACCCCACCCAGGGCAAAGACGGCAAATTCGGTGTGCAGCTCTACCGGGCCAATTTCCGCAACAAGCTGATCAACCCGGAAAAGCGCTACGCCAATTGCCCGGTCCAATTGATCGTGCCGACCCGCGACAACTATGTGGGAACCCAGCTATTTGAAGATCTGCATCTCTGGGCAGATAAACTCTACCGCCGCGACATCAACGCCAACCACTGGGTGCCCCTCAGCCACCCGGAACGCATCGCCGACTGGATCCACGAATTCGTCAGCGGCGTGGAGAAAGGCACCATGAGCGGCGCCCTGCAGCATGCCCGCGTGCGCCCGGCCCGCAGTGCCCTCCCCCTGAATGGAAAAACGGCGGTCATTACCGGCGCCGGTTCCGGTATCGGCCGCGCCACCGCGCTGCGCTTCGCTGCGCAAGGCGCGGACCTGGTCTGTGTGGACATAGATGAAGACAGCGCCGAAGACACCGCTGCCCAGGCACGGGAGCTGGGCGCCGTTGCCTGGTCTCGCAAAGTCGACGTGGGCTCGGCCCAGGCCATGCAACGCCTTGCCAACTGGGTCGCCAAGGAACTGGGGGGCGCCGATATCGTGATCAATAACGCCGGCATTGGTATGGCCGGCGGGGTGCTGGATACCAGCGTCAAGGAATGGGATCGCCTGCTGAAAGTGAACCTGTGGGGCGTCATTCACGGCTCACGCCTGTTCGCCCAACAGATGATCGACGGGCATCGCCACGGCCACATTATTAACGTGGCCTCCGCCGCCGCCTTTGCCCCCAATCGCAAACTGGCCGCCTACTCCACCAGCAAGGCGGCGGTGCATATGCTGAGCGAATGCCTGCGCGCCGAACTGGCTGAGCACGATATCGGCGTCACCGCCATCTGCCCTGGCTTTGTTGCCACCGGCATCGCCAACGCCACCGTCTATGCCGGCGTAAGCGAGCAAGAGCAGGCCGAGAAACGCGCCAAGGCCGACGCCCTGTACAAGCGCCGCAATTTTTCCCCGGACGATGTGGCTGACGCCATCCTCAAGGCCGTACTCAACAACCCGGCGCTTTCGCTGGTCGGTGCTGAAGCCTGGAGTACCCGCTTGCTCAGCCGCTTTGCCCCCTCACTGTCGCGCCGCGTTGCACGCATTGACCTGACCCCCTGACGGAGACCGGACACCATGAATGCCACTGTTCGACACCAACTGAAAGCGCGCCGGGTACAGTTCGATTTTGACCAGACACCGTTGCACTGGCTGCGCGATGATCCTTTTGCGACTCACATCATCAACGGTATTCACCTTTTGCTGCCGGAAGGCGAGCTGTGGTTCTGCCGGGTGTACAACCAGGCCCTGCCGCTAATCAAGGATGATCAGCTACGGGCGGATGTGGAAGGCTTTATTCGTCAGGAGGCGGTACATTCCCGTGCTCACAGCAAAGCCCAACTGTACCTGGAGCGCCACGGTTTAAGCGTGGAACCGTTCCTGGGCAGAGTGGAATGGCTGTTCGGCACTGCGCTCGCCGATGCGCCCTTCGGATTAACCCTGATGCAGCGTAAACCGTTCAAGAAGCACTGGCTGGTGATGCGTGTCGGTATCATCGCCGCCATTGAGCACTTCACCGGTGTGCTGGGGCAGTGGGCCATGGATAACGAAAGCTGGGAACAGAACGGCGACCCCACCATGGTGGACCTGTTCAAATGGCACCTGGCCGAAGAAGTCGAACACCGCACCGTGGCCTACGATTTGTTTGAACACTTGTGCAAAACCCAGCTCGGTTTTTATATCAGTCGCCAGGCCCTGATGGCGCTGGTATTTCCCTTGTTCATTTATTTCATTGGTGAAGGCGGCCGCAGCCTGGCCAAGCAAGACCCGGACAAGGCCGCACGCCAACTGGGCCGCAAACTGATCCCGCAAGTCTTGATGCAGTTACAGCAGGAAGGGCAGAAAACCGGCAACGTCCCCACCTTCAGCTTTCTGCTCAACGCTACCTTGCGCTGGGTTTCCCCACGCTTTCACCCCATCGATGAAGGCGACACGGAACAGGCGCTGGCGTATCTGGCACGCTCACCGGCGGCGCAGGCGGCGTCGAGGCACTGAAGCCGTTCAGCGAAACAACCACCGAAGGCCCGGCCCGGACTTGAGCCGGGCCGGGCCGCAGCAATCACAAGAATCAGAAACGCGTTACGAGCGAATAACGAAAAGCCTTTCGCTCTTCGTCATTCTCTTCTCACCGGTTAGCCTCTACATCGGCACCTTATCAAACCAGGGCGCCGCCTCTTCCAGCTGCGCGGCCAGCGCCAGCAGCTTGCCTTCATCGCCATGCCCACCGACAAACTGGGAGCCCAGTGGCAAACCGTTCTGGCACCAGTGCAAGGGCACAGACATGGCCGGCACCCCGGTCACGTTGGCAAACTGGGTGAAGGGCATGTATTTGAAATTCTCCATGGCCATCTGCTCGATCATGCCGGTTTTCATCAACAGTTTTTCCCCGCCCACCTTAAGCAACATCTTCAGCGCGGTCTGCTGCCACGGCGGCGTCGCCATGGCACCAATACCCGCCGGGGGCATGGCCAGGCTGGGAGTCAGCCAGAAATCGTACTGCTCCAGGAAGGTATCCATGGCGATCATGTACTGCTGCCAGCGGGTCTGGCACTTCACGTATTCATGGGCCGGGGTGGCGCGACCAAAAGCCGCAATGGCCAGGGTATCCAACTCGAAGCCTTCATCGCCGCAACCGGTAATGGCCTTCACCTCATCCACTTCGGCAGCACACTGACCAAACCAGACCGACAGCCAGTCCATGCACATCTGTTTGGCGTCCATCTGCGGCTCGGCATCGATCACTTCGTGGCCAAGGTCCCGCAACAACGCCACGGTTTTCTCCACCGCCCGGATCGCTTCCGGATCCACATCGGTACCCAGCGGCGAGCGGGTGGAAAAGCCGATGCGTAATTTGCCTGGGCGGCTGGCCGCAGACAGGGCGTAAGCCTGCTTTGGCGGGGCAATCTGAAACAGGCTGCCGCGCTCGTCGCCCTGGGCAATATCCAGCAGCAGCGCACTGTCACGGACGCTACGGGTGAGCACGTGATTGACCGCTATCCCGTGCATGGCCTCAGTGAATTCCGGCCCCCAGGGGGTGCGCCCACGGCCCGGCTTGAGACCGAACAGGCCACAACAGGCAGCCGGAATCCGAATGCTGCCGCCGCCATCGTTGGCGCCGGCCACCGGCACCACACCCGCAGCGACCATGGCTGCCGAGCCACCAGAAGAGCCACCGGGAGTATGGTCCGGGTTCCAGGGGTTGCGCGCCGGCCCGAACGAATCCGGCTCGGTAATGCCCTTGGCGCCAAACTCCGGGGTATTGGTGCGACCGAACGGGACCAGCCCGCCCTGCTTCCAGCGTGCCACCAGGGTGGAATCTCGTTGTGCATGGACATCACTGGCCTTGCGCGCCTTATTGCCCTGATAGTTGGGCGCACCGCCGATTTCCTGGAACAGATCCTTTACCAGCATGGGTACACCCGCCAGCGGTCCGCTCAAGGGCCCCGTGGCCTGTTTTCGGGCCATGTCGTACAACGGAATAATCAAACCATTCAATTGCGGATTCACCGCCTCGGCACGGGCAATCGCCAGCTCCAGTAATTCCGCCGCCGTAACCTCCCCCCGTGTCACCAGGTCGGCAAGGCCAATGGCATCAAACCGGCGGTATTCTTCAAACTTCATTGTGCTCTCCCTTTTGTTATTCCGAAGCGCTGGCGATGATCTGCTGCCAGACGATAAAGCCATACTGTGGCATAGTCTGCCCAGCCAAGTGTGCCAAATCGTTGTGAGCAACACTTGTGAGAATACGTTAGCGATCCGCGAGGCAGCCGAAATGAAAGCAATTGGATTCAATCAACCCAGAGCTATCGAAGATGTTCACGCCCTGGAGGACATCCAACTGGACCTTCCCTCTCCCGGCCCTCGGGACCTGCTGGTGGCCGTACACGCTATCTCGGTTAACCCCATTGATACCAAACTGCGCCAACGCCCACTGGAGCAACCCGGTTATCGGGTACTGGGGTTTGATGCCGCCGGCGTGGTGGAAGCGGTGGGCGCGGAAGTGGAAAACTTCCAGGCCGGCGACCGGGTCTGGTACGCCGGCGCCGTGCAGCGCCAGGGCAGCAACGCTCAGCATCAATGCGTTGACGAACGCCTGGTGGCAAAAAAACCGGACAGTCTGGGCATGCAGGAGGCCGCCGCCTTACCACTCACGGCGCTCACCGCATGGGAAGCGTTGGAAGACCAGCTTGGCTTTCAGCCCGGTGAATGCGAGGGAAAAAATCTGCTGGTGATCGGCGGCGCCGGTGGGGTGGGCTCCATCGCCATCCAGCTGGCCGCGCACCACTTTGGCCTCAAGGTGATTACCACCGCGGGCCGGAAAACCTCTGCCAACTGGTGCCAAAGCCTCGGCGCCCACCATATTGTGGACTACCGCAAGCCATTGCTGCCGCAACTGGATGCTATTGGTTGCCCGCAGATTGATGGCATCTTCATCACCCAGAACCTGGACGACTACTGGGCCACAGCCTGCCAGGCCGTGGCCCCGTTCGGTGGTATCTGCGCCATTGTCGACGCCCGCGCGCCTCTGGATCTGAATCCCCTGAAAGCCAAGAGCGCCCGCTTCAGCTGGGAGTTCATGTTCACCCGCGCCATGTTCGCCACGGACATGCAACGCCAGGGCGACATCCTCACCCAACTCAGCGCGCTGGTGGACCAGGGCAAAATCCAGAGCACCGTCAGCGAGGGGCTCGGCACCATCAATGCCGCCAACCTGAAAGAAGCCCACCGGCGGCTGGAGGCCGGCAGCACCATCGGCAAACTGGTCCTTGCCGGCTGGGAATAACCCGCAGGCCGGCATCACACTGCTGGATCGCGGCTGCGACTGGGCTGTCGCTATTCGCTGAATGCCTGCGCCGGCGCCTTTCAGGCCAGGGGTATTTCGCTACGGCAGGCCATGCCGGCCGGCGCGAGGCGGTCTATCCCGACGCCCGCTAGGGCATCACTGATGGACAGGGGCTACCCGCCGGCAAGGCTTCCAGGGTGGTCAGGCAGAGAATCGGTTGGCGGGCCAGGGTCCGGTCCAGTAGCGCCGGCCAGGCCTGCGGGTTGGCCATGGGCCGCGGTAGCTTATGGCTGGGCAATGCCTTCCAGACACCTTCTTCCTGCTCCGCCAGCACAAACTGAAAGGGATGCAGCCCCGGCACCCCCAAGCGAATATCCGTGGCCAGTAACTGGTCAGGCCCGGCTTCCACATCCATGAACCCCCGGGTGAACCAGGCCAACTTGCGGCCCGCCGGTACCTGCATGGCCTCGGCATAGTCCTGCGGCGAACGGGGAAAGGTTTCCACTGTCAGGGCATCGCCGTTATCCAGCACACCGGTGACAATCTCCAGTCTCTGCTGCTCCCCCAGCACCGTCACCCGCCACAGCAGGGTGGAAAACGGCATGGGCTGCACCAGACGTGGCGCCTCACTCAAACCCCGTTGCGCCAGCGTCGGCATCACCCGCTGTGTCATCCACTGCTGGGCCACCAGGCTCCAGCACAGATACAGAGAGGACAGCGTCAGCCCGGTGGCCAGTGCCGTCATTGCCGGCGGTCGTGCCAGAGCCACCATCACGGCAACCAACAGGGGGAGGGTATAAAGCGGATCAATGATGAAGATACTGCTGATGGCCACCGGGTCGCCCAATGGCCAGAACAACTGGGTGCCATAAGTGGTAAACGCATCCAGTAGCGGGTGCGTGATCAGACACAGCCCGGTGAACAGCCACCAGCGTCGCAACGGAATCTGTGTCTGCCAGCGGGACAGGCACAGGGCCAGCACCAGCGATACCGGCAACAACACCAGCAGGGAATGGCTGAAACCGCGATGCTCGGTGAAGTTGGCAACCGCATCGCCGTAATCAATCAGTACATCCAGATCGGGCAAGGTGCCCAGCAAAGCACCACCGAGCAAGGCCCAGCGGCCCAGCGGGCGGGAGAGAACAGCGCCCCCGACGGAGGCGCCCAATACGGCCTGTGACAATGAATCCATGAATTACTCGAGATTGCAGGCAGGACGGCAGTATCGCATCCGGCCTGCCAACAGGCCGTCAATACGGCATTAACCCGCTACGCCCCACAGGCCCTTCAGGCTGTTCAGTGCGGTCGCGCCAACACCTTCACCGCCCAGGAAGCCGAGAATTTTCGGCGCAAACTGGGAGATCATTTCCGGGCTCAGGCCCAGGGCGCTGAAGGCCTTGGAGACACCCTGCAAAGAGGAAATGTTACCCAGCATGGAGGAGGCCATGCCACCACCGCCACCCAGCAGGGAATCCAGCCCGGGCACCTTGTTCATAATGCCGCTGAACTGATCACCCGACAGGTTGTTCTGGGCCATGGCCAACAAGGCACCGGCACCGCCTGCCGCCTGCTGCTGAGTCACACCCAGATCGGTGGACAGGGAATCCACCAATGCCTTGGCTTCACCGGTCACCGCCAGTTTGCTGTTGGCGCTGTCCATGGCATCGGTAGCGGCGTCGTTCGCCTCATTCACGCTGGCATTGGCCTTGTCGGACGCGTCATTCACGGCCTTGTTGGCCGAGTCGGTCATGGATTGCAGATCAAAGGCCTGGGCCGGCGCACTCAGGACCAGGCACAGAGAGGCGCCCATCAAGCCAAAACGGAAAGCGTTCATAGTTGCTCCTTGGTTATCGTCAATCATCCCTGTTCAGAGGGGAACAGTATGGCAAACCTTACCCATGCAAAAAGACGACGGCCATCACTTTGTGCACGCTTTGCGCAGGGATTCATTCCGGTGGCTGCTGACATTTCTGCAATAGCCCGAGCAGCTGCGCCTGCTCACTGCGATCCAGGCCTTGTAAAAGCTCGGCAAACGCCGCCCGGCGAACCTGCTCAGCGGCATGGGCCATGGCCTGCCCCTGCTCGCTCAGGAACAGGCGCACCTTGCGGCCATCGTGGGGATCGGCTTCCCGGCGAATTAGCCCCTGCGCTTCCAGGGTCTTGATCTTGCGGGTGAGCTGCGCCTTGTCACGGCCCTGATGACGCGCCAGGCATTGGGGCGTGGCCCCCGGCGAATTCAGCAGAAACTGCAGCAGACCGATATCCGGCGGCCCCAGCGATACCGGCAATGCGGCCAGCGGCTCACGCATGGCCCCGCGCAGCCGGTTAAGCGTGGCCGTGAACGCCTGGGCAAGTGGCACGGAAATATCATCGGGCATAAGGCTCTCGCGACTGGCAATTTAGTTGACACTATCAACAACATGAGAATATAGTTGATATTATCAACTTAAAGCACAGGACTTACCACTATGAAACACGCCCATGGATTTGCGGCCACCGGCCATGCCTCCCTCTATCTGAAGAAGCTCTGCCGACATTTCAGCCACAAGGTGGAAACCGAATTCGACGACCACAAGGGCACCATTCGTTTTCCTTTCGGCACCTGCGAGCTGAGTGCAGACGACCAGGCACTCCACCTGCACTGCCAGGCCAGCAGCGATGAACTGGAACGCCTGCGTGAGATTATCGACAGCCATCTGGCCCGCTTCACCACCCGCGAACCGGTTGATCTGCGCTGGCACTGAAACGACACCACAGCCCGGGCCTACTGTTCGGGAACGTTGTACTGAAAACGGGGCAGGTGCCATTCATAGCGAATCGCCAGCATGCGCATCAGGAAACCACTGGCCAGCGTCACCAGGGTGATGGTCATTTCACCCAACGGGGTGAATTGCAGCAACAGGTACAGACAGGCCGCCCCCAGTGAAATCACCGCATACAGCTCTTTCTGAAATACCAGTGGCATGCGATTACACAGCAGATCACGAATCACCCCGCCAAAGATGCCGGTAATCAACCCGGACAAGACCGCCACCGGTGCCCCCAGCTCCATGCCCTGGGCCACCTTCACACCGATCACCGTAAACACAATCAGCCCCAGCGCATCCAGCACCAGAAACAGCATGCGCAGACGCTGCATCAAGGGCGCCACCCAGGTAGTGACCAGCGCCGCCGCCGCTGTCAGCCCCAGGTATTCCGGGTGTGCCACCCAGGTCAGCGGATAATGCCCGAGCAGCACATCGCGGATGGAGCCGCCGCCCATGGCGGTCACACAGGCCACCATCACCACCCCGAACAAGTCCATACGCAGCCGCCCCGCCGCCAATGCGCCGGTCATGGCTTCCGCCGTAATACCTATCAGATACAGCGCTAAAAGCATCGTCATCGCCCTTGCCTCACAGCAATCCTTGTCGTCATCTTGAATTACAAATGAAAACCATTATCATTCACGGCCTGTGATTTCCGCCAGGCATCCCCCAGCCATCACATGCCCCGGTGCTAGCCAACCCGCGCGCACCGCCACTGCATTCCATTATTCCCGGGGGAAACCATGTCTGATTTGCGTTTTTCCGTTCTGGCGACCAGTTTGATACTGGTGTCCGGCACGGCCTATTCCGAAACCACCACCAACAACCGTCCACACACACTGGGCAATATTGATGTCACCGCCAGCAGCGTGGATGAACACGATGCCAGTATGACCACCGAAGGCTCGGAGCGATACGGCACCACTGCCACCGACACCGCAACCCGCATGGTGCTATCGCCCCGCGAAACGCCCCAGTCTGTTTCCGTGATTACCCGTCAGCAGATGGACGACTTCAGCCTCAACAGCGTGGCGGAAGTGATGCAACGCACGCCGGGTGTCACCGTTAAATCCCAGGATACCGAGCGCCAGCAACTGTTCGCCCGTGGTTTTGAAATCACCAACTTTCTTTACGACGGCATGCCGTCCACCCGCATCGACACCCTGGGCAAACAAGCGGCCCTGTCCGATACCTTCATTTACGACCGCATTGAAGTCTTGCGCGGGGCCAGTGGCCTGCTCAACGGCATTGGCAACCCGTCCGCCACGGTAAACCTGGTACGCAAGAAACCCACCCGTGACGTCACCGGCCAGGTGGGCGCGGAGCTGAACAGCTGGAACGGTTACCGGGGCGAGTTCGATGCCAGCGGGTCACTGTCCAGGAATGGCCGGGTGCGCGGCCGCTTCGTCAGCGCCTACGAACAGGGCGAGTCTTTCCTGGATCACTACGAAAACGAAAAGCAGGTGTTCTACGGCGTGATCGAAGCAGACCTGTTCGACAACACTCTGCTCACCGTGGGCATGGACTACATGGACTATGATCCCATGGGGTCTACCTGGGGCGGCATCCCGTTGTTCTACAGCGACGGCGGCATCGCCGATCTGGACCGGGACCTGAACCCGGCCACCGACTGGAGCAGCTGGGCCCAGGATTCGCAAACCGTCTTTGTGAACCTGGAGCATCAATTCGAGAACGGCTGGTACAGCAAGTTTGCCTACACCAACCAGCAGAACAACTACGATGCCCAGCTGGCCTCCGCCGGTGGCGGCCAGCTGAACCGCGATGGCAGTGGCAAGGCGCTATGGGCCGGCCGCTATGTGGAAGACAAGACCCAGGACACCTTCGACCTCTATGCCAACGGCCCCTTCGCCCTCTTCGGCCGCCAGCACGAGCTGGTGGTCGGCGTCAGCCACTCCGACGCTGAACGGGATTACACCGGCCAGTCACCGGTTAACTTCAATAACGTGGTGCCAGATCTGCTCAACTGGAACGGCAATATTCCCAAGCCGGCCTGGGCTGCGCCTAACACCGTGGAAGACCAAAACACCAGTCAGACCAGCCTGTACGCCACTGCCCGTTTCAAACCCACTGACCGACTTGCGGTTATTGCCGGCGGCCAGGTGGTGGACTGGGAAACCGAAACCCGGGGCGTCAACTGGCAAGGCGCACTGGATGAGCATTACCAGGAAAACGGAGAAGTCGTCCCCTATCTGGGTGTGGTCTATGACCTGACCGATCACCACTCCGTGTACGCCAGCTACACCAGCATCTTTCAGCCCCAAACCGTGCGCGACAGCAACAACCAGATTCTCGATCCAGAGGAAGGCAACAGCTACGAAGCCGGATTGAAAAGTGAGTTTAACGACGGCCGCCTGAACACCACTGTCGCGGTGTTCCTTATCAATCAGGACAACCTGGCGGAATCCACCGGCCAGCCTATTATCGGCGGGCCCGCCAACTCCGTGGCCTACCGATCTGTGGATGGCGCCGAAACCAACGGTTTCGAACTGGAAGCCGCCGGCGAGATCCTGCCTGACTGGCAGGTACAGGCGGGCTACACCTACCGCATTACCGAAGACCCGGATGGCGACGAGCTGAACACCACCTCACCGGAAGACATGATCCGCCTGTCCACCCAGTACCGCTTTCGCGGTGACCTGAACGGCCTGACCATCGGCACGGCGGTGTCCTGGCAGAACAAGACCTATGCATTCGTGACTCGCCCCGGGGCCAGCGCCGACTACAAGTTCGTTCAGGAGAGCTACACCCTGGTGGACCTGATGGCCCGCTACCAGGTGACTCCCGCCCTGTCGGTGGGCGCCAACGTGAGCAACCTGACGGACGAAAAGTACTTCAACAACCTGGGGTTCTATAACGGGGGATACTACGGGGATGCCCGCCAGTATAGTTTGAAAATGGACTACCGGTTCTGATTGCGGTTTAGCCATCCCAGGCGAAGGCGGGTGTCGGCTTACGGCTCCGCCTAAGCCGACCTACGGAATCACGGAGCCTGCAAAGATCAAACGTCAGACAGAAAAATGCGCTCTTTTTCGATAACAATCCGGCGCGCCTTGTAGAGGCCGCCAATAGCCTGCTTGAACGCATTTTTGCTGCAGCGGAAAGTCTGGAAAATAGCTTCCGGCGAACTCTTGTCACCCAGTGGCAGTTCGCCACCAGCCTTTTCCAGCGCCGCCAGAATCTGCTCCGTGAGCCCATCACTCTTCGCCGCCCCCGGCGCATTCAGGGACAGGCTGAGTTTTTGATCTTCACGCAAACGCTGCACATAACCGGTCACCCGTTGCCCCGGGCGCAGCGGGGCGCGCAGTTCACTGGCCGCAATCATGCCCCAGGCATGGTCATCCACCACCACCTTGTAGCCCAGGTCGGTGCTGTGCGCCGCCACCAGCGACACCTCATCACCCTGCTGATACGCCTGACAGGTATCGGACAGGAACCGGTCCAGCTGGGCGCTGACCATCAGCCGCCCTTCCCGATCCGTGGTCAGCATGACCAGCACCCAGCTCTCTTCGCGTACCGGCCCTTTCTGCTCGGCAAACGGCAGCAGCAAGTCCTTGGGCATGCCCCAATCCACAAACGCCCCCACCTTGCTGGTGGACACCACTTTCAATGAAGCCACCTGACCAAGCTGCACACGCGGGGTACGCAGGCTTGCCATGGGCCGTCCTTCACCATCGCTGTACAGCGTGACCATGACACTGTCACCGGGGCCCAAGGTCTGGCCTTCCACTTCCCGGGACGGCAATAGCACCTCCCCCAGGTCGCCGCCATCCAGCAGCAAGCCATTGCGAATGACCTTGAGAATTTCCAGGGAATGGCGGGTGCCGAGCTTGGGGGATACGGTCATGGATCGGGCCTGTTTGGTTGAAGTGTGCACCACGCTTCACATGAGTTTTGCGCAAGCGGCTACGTTCTGGTTTCCCTGATCACCCTGCGGGCGACGGCCTCGCTGTGCGAGATTCGTCCCCTGGAAGGGAACTCCTACAGCGACTTGGTAGCGGCCTTTACCACATCAGGTCATCGGGGATCGGGAAGTCCTTGTAGGGGTCGTCCTCGTCCACGGCATCATTGCCACGCTCATTGAGCAGTAACACAGCGGCCTCATCCCGTTGGCGAATTTTCTCCGCCACCACCGTGGGCACCAGTTCAAAGCTGTCACCCAGGGCGACAATCGCAACCTGGCCACGTTCCAGCAGCTTCTGCTGTTTGCCGGTCACATAGGCTTTCTTGATCTTCTTGTCCTGCACGAACTGGAAAGCCACCTCGCCGTTGTTACGATCCAGCCGGCTTTGCTCGATCATCTGCTTGATCTGCGCGGCAATCTCTTTCTTTTCCCGCTCCGCCTTGCGCTGGGCTTCACGCTGACGATCCGCCTCGGCCTTTTCTTCTCGCAAGCGACGGGCCCGATCTGCCGGATCTTCCAGCTCGATCTCGCCGCGCTTGGCCTTGTTCACATCCTCGCGTTTCTGCTGCTTGGCCTTGCGGGCCTTTTTCTCGTCCGCCAGCCCCGCTTTCATCAATTGCTTCTGCAGTGAATTCGCCATGATGTTCTCTCTTTCTCCATGAACAGATCGCCCTGGCAGGGGCCGTCAAAAAACCATTAAGGCTGGGCCAGCGGTGACGCCGGTGCCTTGCCCAGCAACGGCTGGGCACGGTGAAAACGGGTGTCGTAACCGGGCTGCCAGGGAAACACGCCTTTCGGGTCCGGCCAGATCATCTGCAGCGCCGGGTACGGCGCCGGCAGGCTCTGGTAGAACCAGTTGGCAAAGCCCAGGTATTCCTTGTAGTGCGGAAACGCCACCGGCAGAAACATCACTTCCAGCCCATCGGCAATATCGTTATACAGGCGGTACGGCTGGTAGGGCTTCTTCAGCCCACGAATGCGCACGGCCGCACTGTCCAGCAACTTGCTGGCCAGGGCATCTTTCAGGCCCACCACAATCAGTTCCGGGTGATTCAGGTTGAGAAAGTGCCCCACGCTGAAGGTGTAGCCTGGCTGGCCATCACCACCGGAGACGGCAAAGTGATGCCAGCCCTTGCGCTGAATATCCGCCAGCAGTGCTTTGTCTTCGGCATCTTCCGGCTTTGGATAACGAAATTTGCCGGGCATTTCATCAAGAAACATAGGGTCATCATCGGTTCAGGCAGCGCCCTGGGGCACTGGCAAGCGGTTAACGCGGTGTAATCGCAATCATAACAGACTCCGCCTTCACTTGGTGCCACCCCTCACAGCTGCAATACTGGGGCAAATCCAGAACAATGAGGAACAGCCCATGAAACGTGCCGGCTTGCTGGTAACCGCTCTACTGGCCACGCCCCTCGCCCACGCAGCCCCCGGCGTGGCGATCTACGGCGGTGGCTATACTTGGGATACGGAACTGGAAGGCAACGTGGCCTCCGGCGGGCCCAACATTGATGTGCAGGATGACCTGGGCTTCAACAAGGCCAACCAGAACGTGCTCTATCTGGGGGTGGAACACGCCGTACCGCTGGTTCCCAATGTGCGCCTGCGTTATATCGACCTGTCTGACAGCGCCAGCAATATCATCAGCCGGAGCTTTCAATTCAACGGGCAAAACTTTGTCGCCAACACCCGGGTGGCCACGGACTTTGACCTGGAGATGCTGGACGGCACCCTCTATTACAGCCCCCTCAACAATGCCGTGAAAGTGGATCTTGGCCTTACCCTGCGCCGTCTGGACGGAGAACTCCGGCTGAACAGCCTGGCAGGGAAAACCTCCCTGAACATTGATGAAACCTTGCCCATGCTGCATGCAGGCGCCCGTGCACAGCTTCCGGTTCCCGGCGTCTATGTGGGTGCGGAGCTCAATGCGATTTCCTACGACGGCAACAAGATGAACGATTATAACGCCCGTGTGGGCTGGCGCTCGGACTACCTGCTCGGGCTGGAACTGGGATATAGCCAGATGAATATCGTGCTCGATGATGTGAACAACCTGGATACCGACCTGGACGTGGGCGGCCCCTACGTCGCCATTTCACTGGGCTTTTAGGGATCCTTAAGAACATAATCCCACACCCGGCGGTAGCGTCGGTTGAAAGGTAAGTGTCGGCTTACGGCTACGACTAAGCCGACCTACACATCCCTCGCTCGCCGCTACTGGGGTCTTTGCAGTTCGCCACGAAGCACGTCAATACGCGCATCTTTCTGCTGCCAGAGTTCACTCACCCACTGCTGAATCTCTTCACGGAACACCGGATCGTCCTGATAATCGCTGCGCCACAGCCGCGGCTCCAACGGGCAGGTGCGAACGTCAACAATCACTTTCTGCACCTTGCCGCTGAGCAAATCCCAGAACCCCGGGGTCTTCCCATCCGGGTAGACCACAGTCACATCCAGCAACGCATCCAGATTATCCCCCAGCGCGGCCAGCACAAACGCCACGCCGCCCGCCTTGGGCTTGAGCAAATTCCGGTAAGGGGATTGCTGCGCGGCGTGCTTGGCCGGGGTAAAGCGGGTCCCTTCCAGGAAATTCACTACCGTGACCGGGATACCCTGAAATTTCTCACAGGCTCGCCGGGTAATGTCCAGATCCTGACCTTTCAGGTGCGGATTCTTTTTCAGAAACGCCTTGCTGTAGCGCTTCATGAACGGGTAATCCAGCGCCCAGAAAGCCAGCCCGAGAAACGGCACCCAGATCAGTTCTTTCTTCAGGAAAAACTTGAAGTACGGGGTCTTGCGATTAAACGCCTGTACCAGTGCCGGGATATCCACCCAGGATTGATGGTTACTGACGACCAGGTAGGAGGTGTCCTTGCGCAGGGATTCCACCCCACGAATATCCCAGTGGGTGGGTGTCAGCAGCGCTAAAATCCCCTTGCAGATCTCCGCCCAGCTCTCCGCAATCCCCATGACCGTGGCCGAACAGACACGCTTTGCTTTAGCACCTGGCAGCACCAGTTTGAGCAGCGCCACCAGCAGCATCGGGCCAATCAGAAGCAGGGTGTTTAACAACAACAATATAACCGCAAGGATACCCGTCAGCATTCCGTGCAAACCTCGTTAGTTCCAATCCTTATCCACTCGCCACACCTCTACCCCGGCGAACCTTTTTACTGCTGGAGAACCTGTCACCGCAGCAGCATTCCTCTATGCACAGAAAAAAGGCCGGCTGCACGCTCGCATTACCGGCCTTTCCCGTTCTATGTGCGCACGATCAACCCTTGCGTTCCACAGACATGGCATCCACATTCTGGAACCCACGCGGCAGCTTCGCCCCACGGCGTCCCCGCTCACCATAGTAGTGTTCCAGATCACTGGTTTTCAGGGTTAGATGACGTTTGCCCGCATAGAGTGTCAATGCATCGTTCGGACCAACCACCTGCACGTCCTGCACGAACTCCACCCGGTCGGCCACACGCGCCCCCGGAATCGACATCATCTTGTTGCCCTTGCCACGCACCATTTCCGGCAACTCGCTGACCGGGAACACCAACAGCCGGCCTTCGTTGGAAACCAGCGCAATGCGATCATCCACCGTGGAGGCTATCGGTTGTGGCGGCAGCACCCGCGCGCCCTTGGGAACATTAAGCACCGTCTTGCCCGCTTTCTTGTTCGCCAGCAAGTCCGCATAGCGCACCACGAAACCGTAACCGGCATCGGTGCTCATCAGGTAGGCATCCTTGTCCTTGCCCATCACCGCCGCCATAAAGCTGGCGCCGGAAGGCGGGCTGACCCGGCCAGACAGCGGCTCACCCTGACCACGGGCGCTGGGCAGCGTGTGCGCCGGCAGCGAATAGGTCCGCCCGGTACTGTCGATAAAGCAGACCGGCTGGTTGGATTTGCCTTTGGCGCTGGCCTTGTACTTGTCGCCGGCTTTATAACTGAGGCCTTCCACGTCCACTTCGTGGCCCTTGGCGGCACGCACCCAGCCTTTTTCCGACAGCACCACGGTCACCGGGTCGGCGCTGAGCAGGTCGGTTTCATCCAGGGCCTTGGCATCGTCGCGTTCCACCAGCGGCGAGCGGCGATCATCACCGTATTTCTCGGCGTCTTCCTTCAGCTCTTTGGCCACCAGCTTCTTCATTTTCGCCATGGAACCCAGGGTGGTTTCCAGGTATTCGCGTTCTTCGTTGAGCTCATCCTGCTCACCGCGAATCTTCATTTCTTCCAGCTTCGCCAAATGACGCAACTTTAATTCCAGAATCGCTTCCGCCTGACGATCGCTGATGCCAAACCGTTCCATCAATACCGGCTTGGGGGCATCCTCAGTACGGATGATGTGAATCACTTCATCAATATTCAGGAACGCCGCCAACAGGCCTTCCAGGATGTGCAGGCGTTCCAGCACCTTGTCGAGACGGTACTGCAGACGACGGCGCACCGTGACCATGCGGAACTGCAGCCACTCGTTCAGAATCATGTCCAGGCTTTTCACCTGGGGGCGGCCATCAATGCCGATCATGTTCAGGTTAACCCGGTAGTTCTTCTCCAGGTCGGTGCTGGCGAACAGGTGACTCATCAACTGTTCCACATCCACCCGGTTGGAGCGCGGTGTAATCACCAACCGAGTAGGGTTTTCATGGTCGGATTCGTCGCGCAGATCGCTGACCATGGGCAGTTTTTTCTTGTTCATCTGATCGGCGATCTGTTCCAGCACCTTGGCCCCGGATACCTGATACGGCAGCGCGGTCACCACAATATCGCCATCTTCACGTTCGTACACCGCACGCTGCTTCAGAGAACCTTTGCCCTCGGCATACATGCGAATGATGTCGTTGATCGGGGTAATCACTTCCGCTTCCGTGGGGAAGTCCGGGCCCTTGATGTACTGCATCAAATCATCCAGCGAGGCGCCGGGATCTTTCAGCAGATGAATACAGGCATTGGCCACTTCACGCAGGTTATGCGGCGGAATATCGGTGCTCATACCCACGGCAATGCCGGTGGTGCCATTGAGCAACACATTCGGCAGCCGGGCCGGCAGCAGCTTGGGCTCATCCATGGTGCCATCGAAATTGGGCAGCCACTCCACCGTACCCTGGCCCAGCTCGGACAACAGCACTTCCGCATACGGTGCCAGTTTCGATTCCGTATAACGCATGGCGGCAAACGATTTCGGATCGTCCGCGCTACCCCAGTTGCCCTGGCCATCCACCAACGGATAGCGGTAGCTGAACGGCTGCGCCATCAACACCATGGCTTCGTAGCAGGCAGAGTCCCCATGAGGGTGATACTTACCCAGTACATCACCCACCGTACGGGCGGACTTCTTGTACTTGGACGTGGACTTCAGGCCCAGCTCGCTCATGGCGTACACAATACGCCGTTGCACCGGCTTGAGGCCGTCACCAATATTGGGCAGGGCCCGATCCAGAATCACGTACATGGAATAATCCAGGTACGCTTTTTCGGTGTATTCCTTTAACGGAAAACTTTCAAATTCGTCAGCCATAGGTACTCGCTAGCTCGTATGCTGGACGCCTGATGCCCGAAGCCGAATGCTTATTGCCAAACAAACGTTAAGCGTGCGGCTGAGACTTTTCAGGCGTCGTCTTGTCTTGTTAGTTTTCGTCGGGCTTCCGGCATCCAGCGTCCGGCTGTCATTTGCCGCATTTGTTTGAACAAACCACCTCTACAGGCCGCATTCTGCGGGGTGTTTCGGAATAAGTTTGAACAAAAGATTCGGCAAAACCTTGAACAAAATTTTCTCGCAGCGCCAATTCGCTCCAAACCTGCGCCAACTAAGGGCTCGGCATAACTTTGAACAATCCTATATACAGCCGCCCCTAGGCCGCTATTCACTGCAGAACCCAAGACGGATATGCTCAAAAAATGAGCACCTTGCTGTTCCGCCCCCATAGGCACCCAGATGAATGCATTGTCAGTTACCTAATCAGGGTCAGTGAAGGTAACGGCTTCCGCCACATCGGCTATTTACTCCAACACGCTGGACTGCCTTGGAAAAATGTCCGCGTGCCAACATACCAGATGTTGACCGGCCAATACGATATAGCGCCCTACTTCTTGGAACTAGGGCTACCATATCTTCTACCCAAGACGGCAGAAGCGTTCTCAAATGCCCAAGAGCAGGGAGTTACAGCCAAGATCTTCGTCAAACGCCCCAAAGTATGCCCTAACTGCCTGAAAAATAAAGGATACAGCTCATATCAGTGGTCTTTACTAATCTGCACGACCTGCCCGGAACACAAGCAAATGCTGGTAGACACCGGAGACAATGGCAAACCACTAAGCTGGTACCGCACAAGCATTGACGCAGTGAAGTCAGAAACAACCGGGCAATCAGGTCCCGAGCCACTCCCGGCCTCCGCTCCCGCCATCGCACTTACCAACACGATGATGCGTCTGATAGAGGGTAAGCCGCTGCCTAAAAGTGCCCCCACAGTGCTGCTAGGTCTGAGTTTTGCGGAAGCATTGTCCGTGCTTCACTTTATTGCCCACTACCAGTATCGACTATTTCAGGGTGGAAATTTCTCACCAGCCAGCCTGGACAACTTGGCGCTCTCACATCACTACACGAAGGCTTGGAACTCACTAGACCAGTGGCCAAGCGGTTTTAATCAGCTCCTTAGCCAATACATCGACACCCCGATGAGCAAGAGAGGCCAGTCAGGGATAAACAAGCACTTCCGGGATATTCACGAAAGCCTATACCGGCAACGTAAAAACAAGGGCATAGCGAGAGTACGAGCGGCATTTGATCAATATGTGACCATGAATTGGCCCAATTGGGTGCCAAATAAACGATTAAGCAGGATCAATTCCTCTGACCAAGAGCGCCCCCTCATTAGCCAGATGGAAGCTCAGCGCATCCTTGGCTGCCGGGAACCAAGAATCCACAGCCTGCTAGCACAGAAGAAAATACATCTGCACAGATTCAAAGGCAGGGCCTATTTCAACCGCGAAGAAGTGGAGCGACTTAACGACCTTTACAAGTGGAACTGGTCAATCAGGGAAGCCATGCAGGAAACGGAGCTATCTCGACATCAACTCCACCAATTACTGGAGGCTGGCTTGATAAGGTCACTTCAAAAGCCGAGCAAGTACAATCGAGATTGGCTGATCAGCACGGACGACTGGAAGAATACGATGGCCCGACTCATTAAATCCGCAACCTCGGTTTTGGAAGATGGATACTCTCTTAATGGCTTGCAAAAATTGGGCTTTGATATAACGGAGGTATTTAATCGAATTTTGTCGGGGGAAATTAGCTTCAGCCACCGACCAATTCACAACAAGCCATTAAGCTTCAGGCAAATAACTAATTTCCACATCATCAAAACGTGAAACCCATCACACCTCAAAGACCACCTCAGCCCGCCTAGATTTTATTAACTCATCCAGTTCAGAAATCACCCCGTCAGCCTCGACTTTCGAGATGGAGTTATAATTTACTTTGTCAGCGTGAACGCCTTTCTTCGGCATAGGCATAAACCCTTGCCCGGATCTGATTGCACTCCGCAACGGGAGCCAATTCACTTGATCTAGAAGGGAATATGCCTGTATACCGCCAGGGTACGACCACGGCCTGAATCGCCACCAGTTTTCTAGGCACTTCCCTGCCGTTCTTGGTGAAGCTTTTCATACTCTACCGGTGAAGGCCCGTGATTAAAGGGCTGTAGCGATTCTATGATGAGTAAACCGTGCCCCCCCCGAAGACTCATTAAAGGTTTGGCGAGACTGACTGGACTCACGGCATTCCAGTGCCACGTTTCGAAAGTTTGCATGGGAAACTCCTACAAAGAATCAGGTCTATGCACAATCGCAGCCGCCGGTTGGTTCCTTATAGGTACGCGCGGCGCGATCTGCTGCGCCGGAACTTCTCATCAAGACTTGTGAAATATCGCCCTACGCAGGGCCCTCTTTCCAAGAAAACCGGCGAAACATCAGCAATTCACCCTTGAAGCGGACGCTGGCGCTGACCTCCAGGAGAAGCGGCGAACCTTCAAAGACAGATATGTCCATATAAAACAATGAGTTGCTGTACTTTTTCGCTAGCGAGCCTCATCGGTCCGGCTAGAGCCCATTGATGGAAAGAAAGGTCCCGTTGATAAAAAGAAAGTAGTCCCCGGAAATTGTGTCACGTGACACACATATTCTGAGTCACTGATTCAGATACAGCTCTGACATCGCATCCAGTCGGCTCTTGCGGCCCTCCCAATCCGGCATCACCCGCTTCAGTAGGCGATAGAATCGGTCACTGTGGTTGTGTTCCTCCAGATGGCAGAGCTCATGAAGGATCACATAGTCAATACAACGGGTCGGGGTCTTCACAAGATGAGGATTGAGGAGAATGACGCCCGACGGCGAGCAGCTGCCCCACTGGGTTTTCATCTCCCGGATCATCCAGGGGGGCATCTCGGCCACCCAGGGCAAACGATCACTGACGGCATCCAGCCGCCGGGCAAATACCTCGTCCGCGCGCTCCCGATACCATTGGGTCAGTCGGGCCTTCACAGTCCCGGGTGAGAGATTACGGGCCGTCACACGGATCTGTCCCCGCAGCATCTTCACATGCTGTTCGGTCTCGGAGGGAATCACCTTCAGCGTGTATCGCCGCCCAAGGTAAAAAACGGTCTCACCACTTACGTATTCCCGCTCCAGCACCGCTGAACGGCGCTCCTTGATCTCGGCCAAGTGGCGGGTTACCCAGCGGGCGCGCTTGAGCAGGGCCTGCTTGGCCTCGGCCAGGGTGGTGTCCTGCGGGGTTTCCACCTCCACCAGGCCATTAGGATAGACGTGAATCCGGGCTCGGGTTCCGGCCTTGTGGCGCTGACGCCAGGCGAACTGCAGCCGGCGGTCGCCATACTGGATCGCGTAGGTCTTGCCCCGGGAGGTCTGAATATCAGTCATTTCTCAGCCCCACCCTGACGACATGGACGATCTGGTCCAGCATGGCATTGGCGTTATCCAGCCCGAAGCGCTTGAACAGATCCGGGAGCAGGGCCTTGCGGATGCCGGCATCAATACCGCCGGGGTTGAGCGTATTCTCGGCTACCACATCGCTGACGGTATCGTCGATCTCAAGCGCGAGTTCGGTCAGGGCTCTTGGCTCTTCCTCCATCTGCTTATCAATCGCCTCGTCGCCCATCACCAACCGGAAGACGCCGAAGTACGCCTTGGCATGGGGCTTATCGGCCAGTTCGTCCGGAATGCCCGGCGTGCGACGGTCTCTGACCTGCTCCTCGAACTCCCGAAACAGGGCATATTGCTTGCCGGGGTAGTCAAACAGGGCATCCGCCTCCTCGATGGCCTTTTTCAACAGCTCGGAAAACACCTGCTGGGCATAGGGGTCGTCGCGCAGCTCCTGTTCGATGGTCTTGCGGGTGCGGGTGCGGATGGTGTCCGCTTCGTTGCGGGTTTTCTGCTCGTCCCAGTCTTCCGGGTTGTTGCCCAGCCGGTCCACGGCATAGGTGCCGTCGCTGTCCCGCACTTCCACGCCGACCACATCCCGGTCCACCAGCTTGCGGATCTGCTTCTCGTAGGCACTGTAGTCCACCGTCTCCTGGGCGTCCTGCCGGGCCACCTGGCGCAGCTCGATAAAGAATTTCAAATCGCGCTTGTAGGTGCTGATCATATCCTCGGTAAAGGACTTGTCCTCGAAGAAGGAGCGCGATGAACGGGCTACCTGCAGGCACATGCCGAAATCCGTCAGCGCCTGGTAGAAGTCCTCGCGCCGCTTCTGGCGGCTGTCGTACTCCACGCCCTCCTCGTCGGTCTCGTAGCGCGGCATCAGCACCTGCCGGAAGGCCTGCATGTCCCGGGTGTTCTCCACCTCCTGGAAGAAAGACCACAGCGTCTTGTGCAGCTGCGGCAGCTGCTTGTACTCGGTATCCACGTTCCGGTACAGGCCCTCAATATCGTCAATGTCATAGCCGCCCTGGGTATGCTCCTCCAGGTTCTGGTATTTCTTGATGGCGGTGTCCAGCTCCGCGAGGATGCCGCGGTAGTCGATCAGCAGGCCAAAGGCCTTCTCCGCGTGCAGCCGGTTCACCCGGGCGATGGCCTGAATCAGGTTGTGGCCCTTGAGTGGCTTGTCGATGTACAGCACCGCATTGCGCGGTTCATCGAAACCGGTCAGCAACTTGTCCACCACAATCAGCAGATCCGGGTCGCCCTCCATGCCGAAGTGCTCGATGGTCTGGCGCTCGTACTCGTAGGCGTCGCCCTGCACATTGTCCGCCCACCACTGCTGCACTTCCGGCTGCTCCGCTTCGTCCACCTCGCTGTGGCCCTCGCGGGTATCCGGCGCCGAGATCACCACCCGGGAGGTCACCAGCCCGGTCTCGTCCAGGTACTTCTTGTAGCGGATGGCGGAGAGCTTGCTGTCGCAGGCCACCTGGCCCTTGAGCGTCTTGCCCAGCTGCTTGAAGTTCTCGTTGAAGTGCACCGCGATGTCCCAGGCGATCAGGCGGATGCGGTTCTCCGCGCCATAGACGGCGCCGCGTTTGGCGTACTTGCGCTTGAGATCCGCCTTCTGGTCGTCGCTCAGCCCCTGGGTGATGCGCTCGAACCAGTTATCAATCGCCGCCTGGTTCACATCCAGCGCCGGGCGCCGCTCCTCGTACAGCAGCGGCGCCACGGTGCCGTCCTCCACCGCCCGGCGCATGGTGTAGGCATGGACGATGGGCCCGAAGGTATCCACCGTCTCTTCCCGATCCTTCTTCAGCAGCGGCGTCCCGGTGAAGGCGATATAGCCGGCATGGGGCAGCGCCTTGCGCATGCGCTGATGGTTCTCGCCGCCGTGGCTCCGGTGGCCCTCGTCCACCAGTACCAGCAGGTTCTCGCTGGGGTTGTAGCACTCCTTGTGCTTGATGGCGGAGAGAAACTTCTGCACCAGCGTGAAGATCACCCGCTGCTCGCCCTGGCCGATCTGCCGGGCCAGCTCCCGGCCCGAGCCCATGCGCGCCTTGCCGGCGTCGCCAGTGCTCACCGACGTCAGCCCCAGCGCCCCGGAGGCGGCAAAAGTGCGCGAAAGCTGCTTCTCCAGATCCACCCGGTCGGTGACCACCACCACGCGGCATTGCTTCAGCGCCTCGTGCAGCACCAGCAGCTTGCTGAGAAACACCATGGTGAAGGACTTGCCCGAGCCGGTGGTGTGCCAGATCACCCCGCCCTGGCGGGCGCCGTCGGCGCCCACCTGGCTGACCTTGTCCAGCAACGCCTCAATGCCGAAGAACTGCTGGTAGCGGGCGATGATCTTGTCGTTCTTGTAGTAGAGGATGTAGTAGCGCAGCAACGCCAGCAACCGCTGCGGGCTGAGGATACCGATCAGCAGCTCGTCCTGCTCCGTGGGCAACACCGGCCCGGCCCACAGATCCTCGAAATACCGGCGAATGCGCGGCGGCCGGTCGGCAAACAGCGCCTCCACCTGTTCCTCGCTCAGCGTCCGGTTCTTGACCGCCTTGCGCTCGTCCTCACTGATCCGCTCCTCCTCCCAGAGCGACCAGAACTTGCGCGGCGTGCGCGTGGTGCCGTAGCGGCCCTCGGTCTGGCTCACCGCCACCAGCACCTGGGCGAAGGCAAACAGGTAGGGAATCTCCTGCACGCCCTGGTTGCGCAGCATCTGGCTGATGCTTTCCTCGATCATGGACTTGTTCGGGTTGCCGGAGGCCGCGCGCTTGGCCTCGATCACCACCACCGGATTACCGTTGAGAAAGCCCACTAGATCCGGGCGCCGGTGACCGGTGGCGGAGGCGTTCTGTACCTCCATTTCCTCGGTGACCAGAAAGCTGTTGCGCTCGAGATTGTCCCAGTCCACCAGCGGCACCGTGGTGGCATGGCGCTTGCCGTCCGGCATAAACTCATTGACGGTGATGCCCAGAGTGAGCATGTCGTGGACGGCCTCATTGGCCGACATCAGCCCCTCTGCCAGCCCCGGCGCGGCCAGGGTGGTCAATACCTGCTGAATGCCCTCGCTGGACAGCGGATAGGTCTCGCCCTTGTACTCGAAGCGGTGCTCACGCAGAAAATCCACCAGCACCGGCCGCAGCAGTACCTCGCGGGTGGAGCCGCCCCGCCACTCCATCACCTGCGCCGGCGAGCGGTATTCCCAGCCCAGCTTCATCAGCATGACTAGGGCCGGGATATGCGAGGCGTAGAGCTCGCTGGTGTTGGGGGTCATGAGGGTCTTACCCTGGATAGACCAGCGATAATATCAGCGGTATTCGGCATAGTAGGGCCGTGGTCACCGCTCAGAAGCCCGGAATCGGCACGGCTGAAGAGCGCCTGTAGAACGACGTCCCTCGCTTGAGTATCCACTGCGTTTTCATGGATAAGGGAAAGGTACAAATGCGTGAGCTGAAGGCGCTCCTCAGCATCGCGCTGCAGATGAAAAGCGCTAAATGCCAACCTGGAGAGCATTCGGATCAGAAAAACAGCCGCCGCTGCCGTTGCACCGAAAAGGGCAACCCCCTGAAGACTATGAAGGCCGAAGGGCACGGGTTCTTGCTGGAGCCATGTCCAGAAGAAAGCGCCCGCAGCCGTCATGGCCAGCAGAGACACCAATACCATAAGCCTCGCCCAGCGGCGCCCCTGACTCTGAAGGTCTTTTGCTCTCCTTTCCCAGTATGTAGCAGGCGCGGCAAGGCGGAGCTGCTCGCTATATAGCTCCTCTAACTCCTTGGTGCGACCAATTGCATAGTCTGACATTTTTTTGAACATAGCCGAGTGATCTTCGATGGCCTTGTCAGAACGCTCTTTTACAAAGGTAAACCACTTGCCAGAATCACCCTGGATCCGTTCAAACCATGCCTTGAAGGTCTCTTCGGTACCCGACCTCCAGTCATCGGTCTGCCGCCGAAATTCCTCCACTTCGGCCACCAGCCTGTCTCGCTCCTTCTCCAGATCATTTCTGAGAGTCGAGAAAGCCTTCTTCTCCGCATTTCGCCGCTTCGCAAGCTGGGACTCATCTTGGAGCAAATATTCATAGGCCAATAAAGCACCAATGAATACATTGATGGGAGGCTGATGATTTGGAAAGCTGACCTTTTTATTAACTATCGTCTCCAGGAATGCATTTCCGGAGTCTGGAGAGAACTGGTGGGCGGATAGCATCGCTTCGACGAATGCCCCGCCTCTATAAACCCAGTTTTTCGCCATCCAGTTAGCCAGATTACTCATTGACTGACGGAAATTCTGCTCTAACTGAGGCAGGTTGCCAGGCGTCTTTTCAGCCGAGACAGCATCTTCCCACATCTGCATCTTATCAAGAACAGGTTTAATCTGCTGCGAAACGCCTGCCAAATTTCCGGGAAGCGAACCCCCTGATTGGGCTTTTTTCTTATCCCAGAAATCGACTTCTGCCTGCAGAAAAGATTTAGCTTCCGGCGACGACTGTAAGCTGAATTCCTGTCCAGCTCTATCTCTAATTTTCTGATTAACATCCATATTTAAACGTCCTTTCTGTCAATCTTTACGCGGCAATTCCCGGTGAGAAGTTGTTGCATCAGAGACTTTTTCTCAGCCACCAACTTATTGGCATACGTCCTGAGGGTTTTAATCTCCTCGTCTGCAGAAGACAGCACCGAAGCAATCGCCTCTTGTTCTTCAAACGATGGCATGGGAACAACCAGATTTGCGAATATCGAGATCCAATGCCGCTGGTGCCCGCCTACGGCATAACGAACCATTTGCATTGCTTCGAAAACATACTTGATCGAGTAGCCAGGCCGAGCATTTAGAATCTTCATCGCGCTGGACTTGACTTTAAACTCGAAGTCCACAAATCGGCTAGATGTCGTAAAGTCATCAAAAATAATTACGGGAAGACCTTCCTCGAAAACACCAGAATCTTCATCTGTATACCCGAGGATGAAGGTCTTTCCCGCCGTTAAAACAGGTGTTTTATATTCATCCGAGTATTCAGTCGACTTAACCAGATATGGCGTTGGCTGCCGATATTCGAGAACATCCCCAAGTTCTACTTTTCGCCACTCCCCCTCAAACCCCGGCAACCGCTTCTTCCCCGTCAGCAACTGCTGCATCAGGGCTTTTTTCTGCTGCTCGCTGTTGGCCAGAAGCTGTTCTGTGGTGGCAATGGCTTCGTCCCAGGTAGAGAGGATTTTGGCGATTTTCTCTTGTTCCGGTATGGGAGGAAGAGTTAGCTCCAGAGTCTTATAAGCGCCGACGTTCAAATGCTTCTGCGCCATCCCGCCTTGAAGGTTGAGTATCTGGCCTCGGCCTACCTCAGAGTTTGTGAAAGCACAAAGATATTCAGGAATGACTTTTGATGTATCCGGTCTAGCAATAACAATATCGATAGCGTTAGATCCGGCGAACTCAGGAGTAACCACGCAGGCTGTTCCAGGGTACCCGCTCCTCACGACCAAGACATCGCCGGCTTTCAATTCGCTTTTCTTATTCTTTTCATGGCCCTCTGCAGAGAAATAGACCCAATCTGAATCGTTGACAAAACCCTCTCTGACATTCGCAGACCTGAAAGCACGCACGCCTTCGCCCTCGGCCACATAGTATTCAGAGGGCTTGATCACCACACCGACGGTAATTGATTTACAAACATCTTTCGCCGGAAGCTCCTTCCACCCCTCAGGAACCATAACCCAACTCCTCGAGGTAGCCATCCATCTCCTGCTCCAACGATGCCAGCTTCTCCTTCAGCTGCTTGCGCTCCGCCCGCACCGCCATCAGGTCGATTTCCTCTTCTTCCTCGAAGGTATCCACATAGCGGGGGATATTAAGATTAAAATCGTTTTCGGCGATTTCCTCCGGCGTGGCCAGGTGGGCGTATTTGTCCACATCGGCGCGGGAGGTATAGGTCTCGACGATCTTGCGGACATTATCGTCGGACAGGGCGTTCTGGTTCTTGCCCGCCTGGAACTCCCGGCTCGCGTCGATAAAGAGCACATTGTCGTCGGCCTTGTCCTGGCGGAACACCAGGATAGCCGCCGGGATGCCGGTGCCGAAGAACAGCTTCTCCGGCAGGCCGATCACCGCATCCAGCAGGTTTTCCTCGATCAGCTGCTTGCGGATCTTGCCCTCGCTGGAGCCGCGGAACAGCACGCCATGGGGCACCACCACGCCCATGCGGCCGGTTTTGGGTTTGAGGGTCTCGATCATGTGCAGGATAAAGGCGTAGTCGCCCTTGGTTTTCGGCGGCACGCCCCGGCGGAAGCGGCCATAGGGGTCGTCGCCGGCGCCTTCATGGCCCCACTTGTCCAGCGAGAACGGCGGATTGGCGGCCACCACTTCGAACAGCTTCAGGTTGCCTTTCTCGTCCAGCAGCTTGGGGTTGCGCAGGGTGTCGCCCCACTCGATCTTGTGGTTGTCCACCCCGTGCAGGAACATGTTCATCTTCGCCAGCGCCCAGGTGCTACCGATGGCCTCCTGGCCATAGAGCGCGAAGCGCTTCGAGCCGTTATGGGCGTTCTTCACCTGATTGGCGCATTTCAGCAGCAGTGAACCGGAGCCGCAGGCCGGGTCACAGATCTCGTCGCCCTCTTTCGGCGCCAGCAGCTCGGCGATCAGCTCCGAGACCTCCCCCGGCGTGTAGAACTCTCCGGCCTTCTTGCCGGACGTCGCCGCGAACTGCGCGATCAGGTACTCATAGGCATTGCCGATAATATCCAGCCGCCCGATCCGGCTGGGCCGCAGGTTCAGCTCCGGCTTGTGGAAGTCCTCCAGCAGCGCCTTGAGAATCTCGTTCTTCTGCTTCTCGTCGCCCAGCTTGTTGGAGTTGAAGCTGATGTCCTGGAACACATCACTCAGCTTCTGGATATTGGTTTCCTCGATGGCGTGCAACGCCTTGTCGATCCGCTCGCCGTTGCCCGGCTCATGGCGGTGCGCGTACAGATCATAGAAATTCGCCGCCGGCGGCAGCACAAAGCGCTCATTCTTCATCAGCTCCCGGATCAGCTCCGGGTGATCGCCATGCTCGCGCTGGTACGCCTCCCAGTGGTCCTGCCAGACGTCCGACAGGTACTTCACGAACAGCATGGTGAGCACGTAGTCCTTGTAAATGCTCGGGTCCACCGTGCCCCGGAAGGTGTCACAGGCGTTCCACACGGCCTTGTTGATCTGACTTTGGTTGACATTCGTATCGTTCATTTGCGCTCTCTTAGTCTTGTCCGGGGTGGAGAATATGGTGTCCGACAGCAGAGACCATGCGCCGCCGGTTATCTATCAGCTGCCCGAGCACCTGCTCCTCGCGAAATGCCGCGCCAGAAAGCTCCACCAGGCGCTGCTGCTGGCCCAGAGGGGGCACCACAATGGGCAAATCCCCCAGCTGCAGCTTGGTGATGCTGGGTGCAACAGAACCCTGGGAACAGGCCGCAAAGTATCGCTGGGCATCACTGTGGTTCAGTTGCCAAGCCAGAAAATCGGCCACCAAACCGGCTGTCTCCGGCTTCAGCCGAAGGTGGTAGAAGTTGGGCGTACACACCGTGTTCTCCGGGATATCGCCAATGACCGCCGCGAAATTCCGGGTTCCCTTGGCCATAAACAGCACATCTTCCTGCTGAAGGAAATTCGGGCTTTTTCTGCCAGTCAGGTTGGCCCGATCCAGGAAAGTGCCGGCTCTGTCTTGCACGCGGGTGCCAACCTCCACATGCCGAAACTGCACCACAAACGCCTCTCCGCCGGGGCTGAGAGGAAGCTTTCCCCGGAAAGGGTACCCCGGCCAGATATCAACCAATTCCCGAAGGCTATAACATTTTAACCGGGTGCTCGACATGCAGTATTCCTAATGATGCATTTCAATTTGACAAATCACATTTGCTTATGCATCATACGGCAAGATGCAAAAAAAACGCAAGGAGCAAGCACCATCATGAGCGACCTAAAAGAAAAAAACGAAAAAGCGCTGATGCGGCGCCTCCTGGTCGCTGTAGTGCCGATTTATATCTCATTGGCGGTCTCCCATGGAGGACATGCTCTTCAAATCGTTACCAGCCAGCCATTGGCCGCCTTTGGCCAGCTGGCCGCAATCGGAATCGGCCCGCTGTTATGCCTGAAGGTCCTGCTCTCGCTCCTGAGCAGCGTGATTGATGCCCACTGGAAAGAGCGCCTTGCACATCTTCGCTGGAACAATCCGCTGCCTGGGAGTCGCTGCGATCAAATAATGACCAAGGATGCGAGGATCGACCTCTCCAGTCTGCCGCCTGAGGTCCAGGCGCTAAGGGAGGAATCCATGACGCCTAAGGAGCGAAACGCTCGCTGGTACCGTGACATATACCGCCCGGCGAGAAATGATCCGGCGATCCTGAATAGCCACAGGCAATACCTGCTTAATCGAGACGCATCTGCCGGTGTCTTCCTCTTGATTCTCATCACCGGCCTTACCGACCTCGCGAGCAGGATCACCATTGGTGCGCCCCTGGTTCTCGGGGCCGCTTATCTGGCCCTTCTCATTTACCTCTCCCTCCTGATGGTCGCTGCCAATGTCGCGGGAAAGAGGATGGTCGCCGGGGCAATCGCCAATTTCTCAAACACTCAACACATCGGAGGTGGCCAATGACAGCCAGCATAGAGTTTTTCCCCGTTGGCGACGGGGACATGACCCTTATCCGCCTTGCAACCGGAAGAACGATCCTGATCGACATTAACATCCGAAACGACGCGGACAATGACAATAAAGAGGACTACCCTGACGTCGCCAAAATGCTCAAAGACCGGCTCCCCCGCGACGCAAGCAACGAAAACCGACCATACGTCGATGCCTTTATTCTCACTCACCCGGACCAGGACCATTGCGGGGGCCTGCGGACGCATTTCCACCTCGGGGCGCCCTCTGCCTGGAAGAAACCGGAGGATGGCGAACCGGAGACAATCGTAATCCACGAAATGTGGTCATCCCCCCTGACTTTCCGTCGCATGAAAAGCGCCGACGGCAAGCTCGTGGCTGATGCAAAGGCCTGGCAAAAGGAGGCCAAACGGCGTGTGGCACTCGCCAAGCAAGGTGATGGCCGTGCCAACGATCCTGGAAACAGGGTGAAAATTATTGGACAAGATCGGGATCATAAGACGGATGGCATCGAACACCTCGTGGTGAAAGTCGGCGAAAGGGTGATTGAGGTCTGCGGGGAAGAAGACGCATCATTTTCAGCCCTCTTGCTGTCGCCCAAACTTGTCACCAAGAAAGAAGCGGATGAGCTCTCAGGGAAGAATAACTCAAGCATTGTAATGCAGCTGAGCATCTCACCGTATCAAGACAAAATGGAGGACAAGTCCGTCACAAAGTTCCTCACAGGCGGGGACGCGGAGGTCGATATTTGGAAACGGGTATGGAAGAGGAACCAGGAAACCCCTGAAAACCTCTCCTACCAAGTACTTCAAACACCTCACCACTGCTCTTTGGGCGTACTCTCCAATGACAACTACAGCGACCAACCGGGAAAAAAGGGCAAGGGCGAAGAATGTGAGATCGACGAAGAGGCCAATTTAGCGCTTTCACAGGCCCAAAATGGAGCATACATTATCGCCAGCAGCAAACAGCCTGAAAAAAATACGGGAAAAAATCTGGCCAAGCGGGAATATGAACGCATTGCCGGTAAAGCTGAAGGTGAGTTTCTGTGCACCATGAAAGACTCGCCGGATCAGCCTCTGATGCTAGAAATCACAGAGGATGGACCGAAGCCGCCGCGAAAGAAAAGTGCTATAGCAGCGCCGCCGCCCAAGACCCAAAAAGGCAGGACAGAAAGAGGCTATGCCTGATACAGGAACAGAAACCAGGAGCGACTTCGCTCATTACCAACGCGAGCTTGGCAGCTGGCTACATGCCAATGTGTGTGATGTTCGCTCTCTGGGGCCTGAAGAGATTAAGGGCTATGATTGGAAGCATGTGCTAGCCGGATGGAGAATCCGGCTACCCGATTCTGAGAGATACCTAAAAGTCCTTCTGAATGACTCCTTCCCATACTCGAGTATTCAGGTCGCCTACGACGGAGATGACAAATACCTGCGTTGGCCACACGTTGAGGAGGCCAACTTTCTGTGCCTCCCCGATGATCAATATCTCCCCTGCGAAAACCTATCTTACAGCATTCAAGGGCGACTCGCTGACGCTGATAATTTAATCGATAACTGTCAATCGGAAGGTTATGTTGTCTCCGAATCACAGAAGGAGTTCCTAACTTACTGGGGCCGGCAAGACGGAGCGTTGCCAGCGATCAGCCTAATCGACGTCGAGAACACAAAGCCTCGGAAAATTGCCACAAGGCGTTGTGAGGGCTGCTATATAGTTGGTGAGAATGACGACCAGGTTTTGTCTTGGTTAAAAAACTCAAAGAAGGATTCCTTTAGCTCGCCGGTCCAAGCCCTATTCGCGTTCATCGAAGATAGTCCCGCGCTTCCTCTGCCGAAATCAGGCCGGCAATTTATTCGGCGCCAACTTAACCAGGCTCCTAATCTAGATGGCCTTGTCCATGGAATATCACCCTTCGAACCCACCATAGTCATACTCGCATCCCACGCGGACAGCGGTGCCGCTCTATTTGGCGCCAAACTCCATGCGCGAAGAAGAGACGGATTCAGGGCTACGACAGATCCAAAAATGGTTCGCCGCATCTGGTCTTTTGTGAGCGCTTATTCACCAATACGAGTGCAGCGCGCCGATAGCGGGTGGATCCACGGCCGAGATCAGGATCGGGCGGGACACAGGACCCTATCGGCATCTAACGTGGTACTCGTAGGCGCCGGCTCTTTAGGTTCTCAAGTCGCTTGCCGCCTCGCACAGGCGGGCGTAGGGCGACTGACAATCATTGACCCTGAGAGTCTGGAACCTTTCAATGTAGGCCGTCATGCTCTGGGAATGAATTTTATAAACAAAAGCAAAGCGAATTCTTTAGCCGATCTGCTATCGATAAAATACCCTCATGGAAACTTCAAAGGATGGAAGGGGCGGTGGCAAGATGTTTTTCGCGATCAGTCCCGAATATTCGAAGAGGCAGATCTGGTGGTAAGCTGTACAGGGGAAATCACTGATGACCTGGCTTGGGACGCCATGCATCAGTCCGGGAAAACCGGTGATGCCCCCACACTGTACGGTTGGATAGGCACGCAAGGCTCGACTGGCCATGCTCTCGCCCTGAGGCCAGGCGGGCCGGCATTTTCATGCGTCTTTGATCTCGACGGCTTTATCAAGTTCCCGGATACGGAATTCGAGGAAGGAGACCAAAGAAGGGCGGAGCCTGCATGCGGGACAGAGTTCCAGCCCTATGGCCCATTAGCTACAGGTCAAGTGGAGTTACTGGTCACACGCGCAGCTATTGACATACTTATGGGCAAAGCACCTCTTCCGTACCATCGTATTTGCGCCTGCTCGACTCAGGATCTGGAAGAGCTTGGTGGAAGATGGACGGCTCACCATAGCGCTCATCGTCCAAATGGGTATGACGGGCCTTTTGAGTACCTTTCGACTGTTGTCCGCTGCAAAGATTGCCACAACTGCAGATGAAGAAAGATCAAGAAGGATCCTTTTGGTATCACCTGCCGAATTTCGGGGCAATCGAGTTTCCGGACTTTGTGCTCGCACATCTCGACATATACCGGCAAAAGCGAATATGGCAGAAAGAGGCCGGCGGCCAGCTTTTCTGGGAATGCATGCCTAACGGGGAGAGGCGCGTCGGAGCGATAACGGGGCCTAGGCCTAGCGACCGACGCACCCGAACTTCCTATAAGGCGGATCCCGATGTAGAGCAAAAGGAGATTGATGACTACTATGAGAAAGGACTTTATTTCCTCGGTGATTGGCACACTCATCCCGAGAAGATCGCCACGCCCTCAGGGGACGACCGGCGGGCTGTTCAAGAAATTGAATCGCCACCAGTTCTCTAGACACTTCTCAGCCGTTCTTGGTGACGCTTTTCATACTCTACCGGTGACAACTGCTCATTAGAACTATGGCGTCGCCGGTTGTTATAGAACATCTCGATATAATCAAAAATATCTGCTCG
>JBDWVU010000010.1:0-28503 GCA_039983755.1 Alloalcanivorax sp. | reverse complement strand
GCGATAACGACCTTATGGGATCGCGCCGCCAGCGACGCTCCTACGGGAAGGGCTACTTCACCCGCTGCTTTTCCAGCTTGCGGGCCAGGGTGCGGCGATGCATGCCCAGGCGGCGGGCGGTTTCGGAGATATTAAACCCGGTTTCCGCCAGGGTTTCGTGGATGCGTTCCCATTCCAGGGTTTTCAGATCCGTGGCACGGGCTGTCAGGGCCACATCGGTGGAGCCTTCCGCCCGGTTGAAGGCATCTTCGATATCGTCGGTATTGGAAGGCTTGGCCAGATAATGGCAGGCCCCCAGCTTCACCGCCTCCACCGCGGTGGCGATACTGGCATAGCCTGTCAGCACCACAATCAGCGTGTCCTCATCGTGTTCATGGAGCGCCTGAACACAGGCCAGCCCGGACGATTCGCCCTTGAGTTTCAGGTCGACCACGGCATAGCCCGGCTGATGGTTTTTCAGCAGCGCCTGCATGGATTCCAGGCTATCCGCATGAACTACCTGATAACCCCGGCGCTCGAACGAACGAGTCAGGGTGCGGGCAAAGGCGTCATCGTCTTCCACAATCAATAGCTGTCTTTCATCATGCAGCATTTCAGACACCGTTGGTTCCTCCTGTTTCCTGCTCCAGAGTGACCACTGACAACGGCAGGGACAAGGTCACCAAGGCGCCACCCTGGGCCAAATTACTCGCTTTCAGATTGCCGCCCAGGGTACGCAGTACATTCATCACCAGAAACAGCCCAAGACCACTGCCCGGCCGTCCCTTGCTGGACTGGTAGGGGCGCCCCAGATTATCGAGCATCGCCTGCGGGAAACCCGGCCCACGGTCTGTCACCGACACCAACAGGGTTTCTTCTTCGCGGTGCACCGCCAGCCGCACCCAATGGGGAGAAGCTTCCAGGGCGTTATCCAGCACGTTATGGATACTCTGCCTGAGGGCAGAATCCGACACGATGCTCAGGTCCTCACCAAAATCATTGCGATAGGCAAAGTCCTTCACCGGACGGGTTTCACGCCACTCGTCGACCAGATCATCGAGGAATTCGCGTACCGTGGTTTCCTCCGACGATTCTCCACGGGCCTCCCCGGCCGATAACAGAATGCCGCTGACAATAGACTTGCAGCGCAATACCTGGGTCTGCATCTCGGCGATTTCCTGGGCCATGTCCCCGTCGGTCTTGAACGGTTCCATGTGTTTCCAGTCACCCAGAATCACCGACAGGGTCGCCAGCGGCGTACCCAGTTCATGGGCCGCGCCGGAGGCCAACAGCCCCATGCGCACAATGTGCTCCTCTTCCGCCGCCCGCTGGCGCAGTTCCGCCAGGTGTTCATCGCGCTGGCGACGGTTACGGGTAATGCGGTTAATGAAGATCACCAGCAAGCCGCCATTGAGCACAAAGCAGATCATCATCCCTTCGATGTAGAGGCTGAACAGCCCCTCGGAGTGATCCAGCGGCATGGGTAGCGGATGGCCATACCAGGCTAGCCAGCCAAAACACAGAGTGGTGGTAATCAGGATGACCCAGGTAGACCAGACCTCCAGCAGCACCGCCCCGAGAATCACTTGGAGCAAGTACAGGAACACAAACGGGTTGGACGCCCCGCCACTGAGCGCCAGCAACATGGTCAGCGTTGCCACATCGATCAGCAGGGACAGGAACAGCTCGGTATTACCAATCGGCTTCGGCAGCCGCAGGCGCAACACGCTGACCGCATTGAGCAGCAACAGACCAAACAGCACCACCAGCATTTGTGACACGGGCAGCTTGATTCCGAAGCCGTAGTTAACCACCAGAATGGTGGCGAACTGGCCGAACATGGCAATCCAGCGAAGCTGAATCAGCAACTGCAGGTTCTTGCGGCCGGTCAGGTCATCGCTACTGCGACGCAGCGCAGAAAACAGCGAACCCGACAGGGAAGCCTTGGAGGGTGAGGACGACGACATGGTTTCCATAACCCCAGTTTAGCGCGTTCGGCGTGAATCCCGCAGCACCAGCCAGGCCGCCAACAGCATGCCGAAGGCAAGGGCAAACCAGGTGATGGCGTAAACGCGATGATTATTGCGGAACTGAATGACGGTAAGCCCGCCCACCGGCAGTTCGCTGCCGGTGGCTTGCGCATCCACGAAATACGGCGCCACCGGCGACAGCCCCTGCTGCTCTGCCATGGCCTGCACATCCCGTGAGTACCAGCGATTCTCGGCGGGCACATTGTCCCGGAACACACCGCCGCCGGGATGGCTGAGACGTAGCAATCCGGTGACGGTGACCGGCTCAGCCGGCGTATAGCCGCCCGACTGGGCCGCCCCCCGTTTTTCCTGGGGCACAAACCCCTGGTTCACATAGACCCAGCTGCCGTCGGCCCGTTGCAACGGTGCCATCACCCAATAGCCCTGCCCCGCTTGCGTCGCCGCAGAAACCAGCGCAACGGCCCCGGGCCGATACTGGCCGCTCACACTGACATGGAGGTACTCATGACTGTCTTCACTGACAGAGGGCCAGTCAGGTTGCGACGGCGCGATCACCGCTTCGGCATGCACACGGGCATCCACCCGGGCAATCAGGTCTTCCTTCCAGGCCAGCCGCTTCACCTGCCAGACACCCAACGCCACAAAGCCGACGAAAGCGACTGCGGTCAACAGCAGAAACAGGAAAGTGAAAATACGCCGACGAGCCATGGTCATGCCTCTTCAAACGTGGGGAAAGGAAGGGAGGAGACCGGCAACGCCGATCTCCTTATGCGTGTTGCATGTTGCGTGAAGCGTACTGCGCCTCTTAATCCATCATCCCCGGCATCATGTTCACGTTCAGGTTATGCATTACCCACAGTGAACCGGCCAAGGTAATGAAGACCAGAATCAGCGTGAAGATCAGCGCCAGCATGTTCCAGCCCCCTTCCGAATGGAAGTTCATGTGCAGGAAGAACACCATGTGCACCACAATCTGCACCAGCGCAAAGCCCAGAATCACCATCACCGTGGTGGTAGAGCTTTCCAGCACATCACCCATCACCAGCCAGAACGGAATCACGGTAAGGATCACCGCCAGCACAAACCCGGTGGCATATTCCTTCAGGGAAACATGGGGAATGTCCGCATCGTGATGATCATGATCGTGTGTATGCTCGCTCATGGCAGCACTCCCATCAGGTAAACGTAAGTGAACACGCCAACCCAGACCACGTCCAGGAAGTGCCAGAACATGGACAGGCAGAACACCCGGCGCTTGTTTTCCGGAATCAGACCGTGTTTTTTCAGCTGGAACAGCAAGGTCACCAGCCACACAATGCCGAAGAACACGTGCAAACCGTGGGTGCCCACCAGCGCGAAGAAGGCAGTCCAGAAGCCACTGGTTTGCGGCCCGGCGCCCACGCTAATCAGGTGATGGAACTCATACAATTCCAGGCTCAAAAAGCCCAGCCCCAGCAGGCCGGTAACGGCCAGCCAGAACATGGTGCCCTTCACCTTGTTGGCCTGCATATGCAGCATGGCGAAGCCATAGGTGATGGACGACACCAGCAACAACGACGTGTTGATGGCGATCAGGCTCAGATCGAACAGCTCTATGCCGGTGGGCCCGCCCGCATAGCTGCGCCCGAGCACCCCGTAGGTGGCAAACAGGGCAGCAAAGATCAGGCAGTCGCTCATCAGGTAAATCCAGAAACCCAGCAGGGTTCCGTTCTGGGGGTGATGATCCCCCTTCACCAGAAACTCCAGCTGGCCGTCCTGCGTGCTGTTCACATCAGCAGTCATGGTATTTTCAGACATTGGCAAGCACCCGTGTACGTTCTGCTTCAATCCGTTCTACTTCTTCCGCCGGAATGTAGTAGTCACGGTCGTAATTGAAGGTGTGGTAAATCGCGGTGCCGATCAGCGCCACGAAGGACACCCCGGCGACCAGCCACATATGCCAGATCAGGGCAAAGCCCACCACCACACTGATACCGGAGAGCACGATGCCCGCCCAGGTGCCCTTGGGCATGTGAATCGGAATAAAGCCGGATTCAGGACGCTGGAAGCCGTGTTGCTTCATCTGCCACCAGGCATCCAGATCGTGCACGCGCGGGGTGAAGGCAAAGTTGTACGGCGGCGGCGGCGAGGAGGTGGACCACTCCAGAGTACGGCCATCCCAGGGATCACCGGTCTCGTCCACCAGCGCTTCGCGGCGACGGAAGCTGACAATCAGCTGGATCGCGAAGGCGGCAATGCCGACTGCGATCAGCACCGCACCGAAGGCGGCAATCTGGAACCAGATCTGCAGGGACTGATCCTCGAAGTGGCTGACACGACGGGTCACGCCCATCAAGCCGAGCACGTACAGCGGCATGAAGGCGAAGTAGAACCCGATCAGCCAGAACCAGAAGGACAGCTTGCCCCAGAATTCATCCAGCTTGTAACCGGTGGCCTTCGGGAACCAATAGGTAATGCCCGCGAACAGACCGAACAGCACGCCACCGATGATCACGTTATGGAAATGCGCAATCAGGAACAGGCTGTTATGCAGCACGAAGTCCACCGGCGGTACCGCCAGCAACACCCCGGTCATGCCACCGATCACGAAAGTGACCATGAAGCCCAGGGTCCACAGCATGGGCACATCGAACTTGATGCGGCCACGGAACATGGTGAACAGCCAGTTGAAGATCTTCGCCCCTGTCGGTATCGAGATAATCATGGTGGTGATCCCGAAGAACGAGTTCACGCTGGCCCCCGACCCCATGGTGAAGAAGTGGTGCAGCCATACCAGGTAGGACAACACGGTAATCACCACAGTGGCGTAGACCATGGAGGTGTATCCGAACAGCGGCTTGCGGCTGTAGGTGGCCACGATCTCGGAGAAGATACCGAACACCGGCAGGATCAGGATGTACACCTCGGGGTGACCCCAGATCCAGATCAGGTTCACGTACATCATGGCGTTGCCGCCCAGATCATTAGTGAAGAACGCGGTATCCAGGTAACGGTCCATGGTCAGCATGCCCAGCACCGCAGTCAGTACCGGGAACGCCGCCACAATCAGGATGTTGGTGCACAGGGAGGTCCAGGTGAATACCGGCATCTTCATCAGGCTCATGCCCGGGGCACGCATCTTGACGATGGTCACCAGCAGGTTCACCCCCGACAACAGCGTACCCACCCCGGCAATCTGCAAGGCCCAGATGTAGTAATCCACCCCGACCCCGGGGCTCTGCAATATCCCCGATAGCGGCGGGTAGGCCAGCCAGCCGGTCTTGGCGAATTCACCAATGAACAGGGACATCATCATCAGGACAGCACCACCGGTGGTCATCCAGAAGCTGAAGTTGTTCAGGAACGGGAACGCCACATCGCGGGTGCCAATTTGCAGCGGGATCAGGTAGTTCATGATCCCGGTCACCAGCGGCATGGCCACGAAGAAAATCATGATCACGCCGTGGGCGGTGAAGATCTGGTCGTAGTGGTGCGGCGGCAGGTAGCCGGTGGAATCGCCAAAGGCCATGGCCTGATGCAGGCGCATCATGATGGCATCGGCAAAACCGCGCAGCAGCATCACCAGGCCAAGAATGATGTACATGATGCCGATTTTCTTGTGGTCGATGGTGGTGAACCATTCGTTCCACAGGTAGCCCCACAGCTTGTAGCGGGTCAGGGCGGCCAGCAGTGCGATGCCACCCAGCGCCACTACTGCAAAGGTGCCGAGGATAATCGGGTCATGGAAGGGAATCGCGTCCCAGGTAAGGCGACCAAAGATCAGCTTGGTCAGGTCCAGGTTCTCAAACATGGGCGGCACCTACTGCGTTTGCGATCAGGAGAGAATTATTCATGGTGGCCTCCATGCGACTGATGGCCAGCATGATCTTGATGATCCGCATGCTCAGCCTTGGCATCGCCATGGTGACCGGCGTGCTTATCCATGCCGCCGTGGTACATCATTTCTTCCATGCAGGTCTGCCCCGGTTCCACGCAGCGGTTGAAAATGGCCTTGTAGAGAGTCGGGTCCACCTGGCCGTAATAACTCACCGGGTCATCGATACTCGGTTCTTCCAGTTGCAGGTACTCATCACGGCTCAGGTTGCCGTCGCTGGCCTTCACCTTGGCAACCCAGCTGGCGAAGTCCTCTTCGCTCAGCCCGTGGAAATCAAACTTCATCTGCGAGTAACCGGCGCCACTGTAGTTGGCAGAAAAGCCCTGGTAGACGCCCGGCTCGTTGATCACCCCGTGCAGCTTGGTCTCCATGCCCGCCATGGCATAGATCTGCCCGGCCATGGCCGGAATGAAGAACGAATTCATCATGGTTGAGGCGGTGATTTTGAAGCGGATCGGGTGATTCACCGGCGCCGCCAGCTCATTGACGGTGGCAATGCCCTGCTCCGGGTAGATAAACAGCCACTTCCAGTCCAGCGCCACCACTTCCACGGTGAGCGGCTCCAGGCCCACCGGCACCGGGGTCTGCGCATCAATGCGGTCCAGCGGGCGGTACGGGTCCAGTTTGTGGGTGCTCACCCAGGTCATGGCCCCCAGCGCAATGATGATCATCAGCGGAACAGACCAGATCACCAGCTCCAGCACGGTGGAATGGTCCCAGTCGGGCTTGTAGTTGGCCTCGGTGTTGCTTTCCCGGTAATGCCAGGCAAACCACAACGTCAGCACGATCACCGGCACAATGACCAGCAACATCAGTACGGTTGCCCAGACGAGCAAATCCCGCTGTTGCACGGCCACGTCACCAGAGGGGGACATCACGACTGCGTCACAGCCCGACAGCAAGGCGGCGACAAGCAACGTCAACGACGCTCCACGCAAGTATTTGAATAATTGCATTGGCGAATCTTCTGGTTGGCTTTTAGGTAGACAGGACTCTATCCAAGGGCATGAGTAGCGGGTATTGGACATTTTGTCCCATAGGCTTAAAGTCCTAACCATACTTGATGGACATCAAGGCACAAACAACAACTCTGGTGAAGAGCGCACAACATGTCGCAGACCTATCCGGCTTCCATGCCAAGCCAAAAAAGCCACGCCTCCGTGGCTCCCAACGAGATCGCCGTGGGCGTGGTCATCGGCCGTACCTCCGAGTATTTCGACTTCTTTGTATACGGCATCGCCTCCGTACTGATCTTCCCGCAGCTGTTCTTCCCCTTTACCGGCCAGCTGCAGGGCATGCTCTACTCTTTCATGCTGTTCGCCCTGGCCTTTGTGGCGCGCCCCTTCGGCACCGCCCTTTTCATGTGGATCCAGCGCCAGTGGGGCCGCGGCATCAAGCTCACCGCCGCGCTGTTCTTGTTGGGCACCGCCACCGCGGGCATCGCCTTCCTGCCCGGCTATGAAAAACTGGGCGGCTACGCCATCGCCCTGCTCGCCCTGTTCCGGGTCATGCAGGGCATCGCGTTCGGCGGCTCCTGGGACGGCCTCCCTTCCCTGCTCGCCCTGAACGCCCCCAAGGAAAGCCGCAGCTGGTACACCATGATCGGCCAACTGGGCGCACCGCTGGGCTTTGTGATCGCCAGCGCCCTGTTCCTGTACCTCTATAACAGCCTGAGCGCCGCGGACTTCCTGGGCTGGGGCTGGCGTTACCCGTTCTTCGTGGCGTTCGCCATCAACGTGGTCGCCCTGTTTGCGCGCCTGCGCCTGGTGCTGGGTGAGGAATACACCGAAGCCATGCAGGAAAGTGAGCTGGAACCCATCCGCACCAGCGAGATGGTGCGCGAGGAAGGCCACAATATCTTCATCGGCTCCTTTGCCGCCCTGGCCAGCTATGCGCTGTTCCATGTGGTGACCATCTTCCCGCTCTCCTGGATTGCCTTCCAGGGCAGCCAGACCACCGCCGAAGTGCTCACCGTACAGGTGCTGGGGGGCTTCGTGGGCATCATGGCCACCATCGGCTCCGGCTGGATCGCCGCCCGCATCGGCAAGCGCACCACCGTGGGCGCCCTGGCCGCCATGATTGGTGTCTTCAGCCTGCTCACGCCGCTGCTGATGGGCGGCACCCCGGTCATGCAAGACACCTTCATCCTGCTGGGCTTTGCCCTGCTCGGGGTGTCCTACGGCCAGGCCTCCGGCACGGTGACCGCCAACTTTGCCCCGCGCTTCCGCTACACCGGCGCCGCCCTCACCTCCGATTTCGCCTGGCTGTTCGGCGCCGCCTTCGCCCCGCTGGTGGCCCTGGGCCTGTCCGCCAAGTTCGGCCTCATGTCGGTAACGGTGTACTTGCTGTCCGGCGTGATCTGCACCCTGCTGGCGCTGGCGGTGAACCAGTCGCTGGAGGATCAGGGCGAGGACTAAGCTGCAAGCTACAAGCCTCAAGCTGCAACGCGGTTTGAGGCCACAGCGGACTGAGACACAGAAGCCGCGCCCAGAGTCTGGGCGCGGCCTCATTATTTCTGAAACCCTATTCGTAGGAGCGTCGCTGGCGGCGCGATCACCAGCCTATGAAGCGAGTGACGAGTTTCGAGTTACGAAGACCAGGCTTCTGGATGGTTCAAGGTTGTGCCTTTCGAGCCTCGCTTCTCGTAACTCGCAACTGTTTTGATCGCGCCGCCAGCGACGCTCCTACGGGAAGGCCCAAAACAAAAAGGCCGCGCCCAGACTCTGGACGCGGCCTTTATGTATCAGACCCGACAACCCGGGCCCGCGTTGTAGCTTGCAGCTTGAAGCTTGTAGCTCTTAACTCAGAGAGCCCAACGCCGCCTTGGTAAACGGCGCAATCTCTTCTTCCTTACCTTCGCGCATCTTCACCAGCCAGTTCGGGTCCTGCAGCAGGGCACGGCCCACCGCAATCAGGTCAAACTCGTCGTTGTCCATGCGCCGGGTCAGTTCATCCAGCGCCGCCGGGTTGGCGGTGCCGCCCATGCCTTCGGGGCTGTTCAGGAAGTCCCCGTCCAGGCCCACGCTGCCCACTGAAATGGTGGGCTTGCCGGTAATCTTCTTGGTCCAGCCCGCCAGGTTCAGATCAGAGCCTTCGAATTCCGGCAGCCAGAAGCGACGGGTGGAGGCATGAAAGATATCCACGCCCGCCTCCACGAAGGGCATCAGGAACCGCTCCAGCTCCTCGGGATTCTGCGCCAGCTTCGCCTCGTAATCCTGCTGCTTCCACTGCGAGAAGCGCAGCACGATGGCAAAGTCGTCACCAACGGCTTCGCGTACCGCCTTGACGATCTCGATGCCAATACGGGCACGGTTCTCGATGGAGCCACCGTACTCGTCATCACGCTGATTGGTGCCTTCCCAGAAAAACTGATCCAGCAGGTAACCGTGGGCACCGTGGATTTCCACCCCGTCAAAGCCCACGGCTTTGGCGGCCCTGGCGGACTCGGCAAAGGCACGCACCACATCCTGGATATCTTCCTTGGTCATGGCATGGCCATTTTCCTTGCCCGGCTTGAACAGGCCGGACGGGGAATAACCGGGTACATCCTTGTCCGGACCAATACCCGGCTTGCGTACCGAACCCACATGCCACAGCTGCGGAATAATCTGGCCGCCAGCAGCGTGCACCGCGTCCACCACCTTCTTCCAGCCCGCCATGGCCTCGTCACCATAAATGGCCGGCACCCGCTCGTAACCGTTGGCGGCCTTGTGGCCCACAAAGGTACCTTCGGTGATGATCAGCCCCACCTCACCCTCGGCACGGCGCTGGTAATAGCCCACCACCTGATCGTTGGGCACATACCCCGGAGAAAACGTCCGGGTCATGGGCGCCATGGCCACCCGGTTACGCATTTTCAGGGATTTGTGTTCAAAAGGACGCAGCAGGCTATCCAGGGAACTACTCATGGGGCTCTCCTCATCAATCTTGTTTATTCACTATTCAATTATTCACAATCCAAACCGCGCCCATATCTGGCCCGGCTTGAGCATTCGGGGTAACAAAAAAACAGGGGCCAGCAATGGCAACCACCCTCGCAATGGCCCTTTCAGCAGTACTCTCAAGAGCACTCGCCTAATAACAAACAGAATCAGCGCATCCGCCCTCACGGGCGGTCAATTCAATTTGGTTGCGTAATAAAACCTTATTTGGTTTCTTAATGCAACCATTCTGATCTATACTGCCGCCATGACACGTAAACGTTTCGATGACATGGGCTGCTCGGTGGCCTGCGCCCTCAATGAGGTCGGTGACTGGTGGTCCCTGCTGGTGGTCAAGCAGGCCATGCTGGGCACCCGCCGCTTTGTGGATTTCCAGCACAACCTGGGCATCGCCAAGAACATCCTCTGCAACCGCCTGTCACGGCTGGTGGATAACGGCGTGATGGTGCGCGTGGACGTGGGCGAGCACGGCAAGCGCTACGAATACCGCCTCACCGACAAGGGCCGCGACCTGTTTACCGTGGTCACCGCCCTGCGCCAGTGGAGCGAACGCTGGAACGGCGAAAAAGACGCCATGCAACTGGTGGACGGCCAGAGCGGCGAGCCGCTGGCCCCGGTAGTGGTTAATAACCAGCAGGGGAAGGCCCTCACCGTGCGGGATGTGCGCTTTGTGGATGAGGATGGCAAACCCTGGGAGGATGTCGGGTGACTACCGTGTCAGGGCTGCAAAAACGCTGGAACCGCGTCGTCGCCCCGCTACTCCCCAACCCGCAAACCACCTGGCAACAACTGGCCTCCCACTACAGCGAGCCCCATCGCCACTATCACACCCTGGATCACGTCGCCGCCTGCCTGGACTGGCTGGATCAATACCACCACCTCGCCGAAGACCCACTGTGTATTGAACTGGCCCTGTGGGCCCACGATGTCATCTACGATCCCCGCGCCAGCGACAACGAAGCCCGCAGCGCCGACTGGTTTGCCCAGCAGTTTGCCGATAGCGATCTAACCGACCAACAGCGTGCCCGAGTACACGCACTCATCCTGGCCACCATCCACCCGCACCCTCCCAGGGACCCGGATATGGCACTGCTGCAGGATATCGACCTGAGCATTCTTGGGGCGGATGCGAAATTGTACGACCGGTATGAAGGGTGGATTCGGCAGGAATATGAGTTTGTGCCGGAGGAAGCGTTTCGGAAAGGGCGTAGTGCGGTGGTACGCAGTTTCCTGGATCAGGATGTGATTTATCACACCGCTGATCTAAGGGAGAAGCTGGAGTCGCCAGCCAGAGAAAACCTCAGTCGCGCACTGAAGAATCTGCGAGATTAACGCCCTATCCGTAGGAGCGTCGCTCGCGGCGCGATTTCTAAAATCGGGATCAGGTCTTGAATGTTGCAATCCAGTGCACGATACAAGCCCTGACTCCATTACCGAAAATTTCAGCCCCCTGCTTTCCCAGCTAAATTGCTTCACCCTCATTTTCTTCGACAAACCTGGAAGGAAAAGATCGTAGCGCTTTGAAGTAAAGAAAAACACAAAGGAATGCTACAGCGCAGGCAAAGACATAGGGAACCATGAAAGAATTGATTACAACTTCCCCCGTAAACAAAAACAGAATCGCCCCATATATAGCTGACCCAAGAAGAAGAGCCCCAATGTAAACAGCGACCCCCAGAAACTCCCAACCCAGAGTTTTATCCCACCCTTTTTCTCTTAGAATCTCGCCCGGCTTAGAAAAAATAACAGCTATAACAATCAACTCAATCATTTACCCCTCCCGTAAAATTCTCACATAGCGAACAACAACCTAAATTCAGATCACGAATCACTATCGTTCGGCATATCCTGCATTAGCTTCCCCCAACGGAAAACTTAGCTTGAATATCTTTTACACCCATAAACTCGGAAGGCACTATATCTCAGCGACTCGTCATCATATGTAAGCCATATCTTAAAAGCCGATTAGCATGCGACAGGTCACAAAAATGGTTACCGATTCACCAGCCGCCTGGCCTTCCAGTAGCGTTGTCTCCAATAGGGATTGTTGAGCGACGACTGCATGACGCCACTACTCACCGAGGCATGCATAAATTCATCCCCACCCATATAGATTCCCACGTGGCGATTGCCCGGGCCGGTTTTGAAGAACACCAGGTCGCCCACTTCCAGTTCGTTGCGGGCCACGGGTTCGCCTTCCTGCATCAGGGCAGAAGTGGTGCGGGGGACTTCCATGTTCAGCTGCGAAAGGAAGGTGAGATAGACGAAGCCGGAGCAGTCCACGCCTTGCGGACTGAGGCCGCCGTATTGGTAAGGCACGCCCTGCCAGTCTTCTTTCTGGGCGAGCAGGCTGTCGAGGATCAGGGTCTGCCGGGGCGGCAGCTCCTGTGGGGTTTCGGCTATTTCAGGTTGAGCGGATTGCCGTTCGGGGGGCACCAGGCTACACGCTGTCAGGCTGACGAATAGCAGCAACAGGGAAGGAAGCCGGACAGGAATGGCGGTATAGCGGGGCATGGCGTGATAGTGATGGCTGACTTAAGGAGTCAGGCAGACGGGCGGCGGGAAGGTTCCATAAGAACCATCTTGATGTAGGAGCGCCACTTGAGGCGCGAGCCCGAGCCTTGGCGAGGGCATTCAACCGATCCTTCGCTTTGGCTCATGTTCGCGCCTCAAGTGGCGCTCCTACAATGGGTTCGCTGTTACGCCTCAGCCAGCTCCTCGCGCATTTGCTGGATGACGGTGGCGTAGTCGTCTTTGCCAAAGATGGCGGAGCCGGCCACGAAGGTATCGGCGCCGGCGGCGGCCACTTCACGGATGTTCTTTTCGGAGACGCCGCCGTCCACTTCCAGGCGGATGTCGTAGCCGCTGGCGTCGATCATCTGGCGCACGGCGCGGGTCTTGTCCAGCGTCGAGGGGATGAACTTCTGCCCACCGTAGCCCGGGTTCACGCTCATCAGCAGGATCATGTCCAGCTTGTCCATCACGTATTCCAGGCAGTCCGGGCGGGTAGCCGGGTTGAGCACCAGGCCGGCTTTGCAGCCGTGGCTCTTGATCAGCTGCAGGGAGCGGTCCACGTGCTGGCTGGCTTCCGGGTGGAAGGTGATGTAGCTGGCACCGGCGTCGGCAAACATGCCGATCAGATCATCCACCGGGCTGACCATCAGGTGGACATCGATGGGAGCGGTAATGCCGTGGTCGCGCAGCGCCTTGCAAACCATAGGGCCGATGGTCAGGTTAGGCACGTAGTGGTTGTCCATCACGTCGAAGTGGATCACGTCCGCCCCGGCAGCCAGTACGTTATCGCACTCTTCGCCCAGGCGGGCAAAGTTGGCGGCAAGGATGGAGGGGGCGATCAGGTAATCCTGCTTGGGCATGATAATTCCTCGGTAAAGACAGTGGCGAGTGACGAGTGGCAAAAAGAAAGATCAAAAGTGCCTGTTTGGCCTTTCGAAACTCGCTTCTCGAAACTCGCGGCCCCGCACACTTCCGCATGTTTGTTAAACTGTGGGAGCGGTCGTTCGACCGCGAAACCGAATCGCGGTGGAACCAGCGCTCCCACAAAAGAATCACTTCTGGGTCAGTAGTCGATCCAGTTCGTCCAGACGGTCCGGGGTGCCGATGTCCCACCACTGGCCGACATGGTGCTCGCCGCTGGCAGCATCGTTGGCCATGGCGGCACGCAGCAGCGGCGCCAGTTTGGCTTCGCCCTCCGGCAGACCGGCAAACAGGGCCGGATCAAAACGGCCAATGCCGGCGTAGGTGAGTCTGGGCTCGGCATTATCGCGCAACCGACCGGTATCTGTCAGATGAAAATCCCCTCGCGGGTGGTGCGTCGGGTTATCCACCAGCACCAGGTGCACCGGGTCCGGGCGATCCGCCAGCAACGGCGGGAAGTCAAAATCGGTCCAGATATCGCCGTTGACCAGCAGGAAGGGCTCGTCACCCAACAGCGGCAAGGCACGCTTGATGCCCCCGGCGGTTTCCAGCGGGGTGCCTTCATGGGACCAGGCGATAGGGATGCCGTAGCGGCTGCCGTCACCCAGCGCCTCGGCCAGCTTGTCGCCCAGCCAGCCGGAATTGATCACCAGGGACTCGATGCCGGCGTCACGCAGCGCCTCGATGTGGTATTCAATCAGCGCCTTGCCCCCCGCCTGCAGCAGCGGCTTGGGGGTGTGATCGGTGAGTGGGCGCATGCGCTTGCCGTAGCCGGCGGCCAGGATCATGGCCTTCACGCATCGTCCTCCAACTGATCGAGCACCCATTCCAGGTCCGCCAGCTCCGGGCGACGGGCAATGACCGTGCGCAGGTAGGCAAAGAAACGGGGCACATCGCCCAGGTACTTGGGCTTGCCATCGCGATGGCAGATACGCGCAAAGATGCCGATAACCTTGAGATGGCGCTGGGCGCCCATCAGGTCGCAATCGCGCAGGAAATCCTCAAAGGACGCTGGCACCGGCAACCCAGCGGCTGTGGCCTTGTCGAAATACTCGCGCAGCCAGGTGAGCACGCGTTCTTCCGGCCAGCTCAGGAAGGCATCCTTGAACAGGCTGATCACGTCATAGCTGATCGGCCCGGCCACCGCATCCTGAAAATCGATCACCCCGGGATTCGGGTCGGAAACCATCAGGTTGCGCGGCATGTAATCGCGGTGCACAAACACCTGGGGCTGCGCCAGGGCAGAACGCATCAGCACATCGAACACCCGGTCCAGCCGCTGGCGCAGCTCCCCGGTGACCACTTTTTCCCGGTGGCGGAACAGGTACCACTGGGGAAACAGCTCCAGCTCCCGCTGCAACAACGCTTCATCGTACTGCGGCAAGCCGGTGGTATCGGTATGCAATTGCTGGGTAATCAGGGCATCGATGGCGGCGCTGTACCAGTCGTTGGCATTGGCTTCGGTCAGGGCGTTCAGCCAGGTCTGCGTGCCCATATCACTGAGCAGCAAAAAACCCTGCTGCAAATCCTGATGGACAATGGCCGGCACGTGCAAGCCAGCCTGTTTCAGGCGCCCGGCGATGTCCACGAAGGGGCCGCAATCTTCCTGTTCCGGCGGGGCATCCATGGCCACCAAGCTGGTGCCACCCTGAAAATAACGGAAATAGCGACGAAAACTGGCATCCGCCGACGCGGGCTCACCGGTCACCGATTCACCCAAGTACGCACTGACCCATTGGTCCAGAGCGTGCTTTCTCGGGTCTGGGGTTGCTCCGGATTTACTTTTATCAGGCTGCATTGCCTTCCTTGTTCGATTACACTGCCGCTTTTGGTGGACGGAAAGTCTCGCCCGCCATAAAGCGGCCTTTTTACCTGTTCTGAGCAGCTGATGCCACTGCCCATACCACGATTATTGATTCCTGCCCTGCTGCTTGCCTCAGGGGCCAGCCTTGCGGAAAACGACCTGAACTGGGTTGACCGCGAAGAGATGGCCACGTTCCCTGCCGTGCAGCAGCGCCCGATACCGGATTGGTGCGGCGGCATTTACTATAACCCCAGTATCGGCACCCCCGTAGCGGGCAGCGATACAGTGGTGACCGCCGATCACTCCACGCTTACCCAGGACGGCTTGATCAAACTGGACGGCGACGTATTGATTGAACAGCCCGGCCGCCGCATCACCACCGACATTGCCGAGCTTGATCAAGCCACCGGCAAGTTCGAGCTGGAAAGCGGCATGCGCCTGGAAAGCGACCGCGCCACCTTTATTGCCGACAACATGAGTGGCCAGACTCGCCGCAAGGAAGGCAGCCTGCAAGGGGTGCGCTACTCCATGTTCGACAATGGCGCCCGCGGCAACGCCGATTATATCTTTCTGAACCAGAACACCACCACCATCACCAACGGCACCTATACCACCTGCGCCCCCGGTTCCAACGGCTGGGTCATGCAGGGCGACCGTATTTTTCTGGACCGGGACAAGGGCTGGGGCGAAGCCAACAACGTGGTGCTGAAGGTCAAGAGCATGCCGATCTTCTGGCTGCCCTGGATGACCTTCCCCATCGATGACCGGCGCAAGAGCGGCCTGCTGTTCCCGACCCTGTCCGTGGGTGACAGTGGCGGGCTGGATATCTCCCAGCCCATTTACCTGAACCTGCACCCGCAGTTCGACGCCACCATCGCCCCCCGCTATATCGATGGCCGGGGCAGCGGCGTGGACAGCGAATTCCGCTATCTGTCCCGCTGGGGCGAAGGCAGCCTCAGCTACGGCGTGCTGTTCAACGACCGCAAGTTCGACAACGAAAATCGCCAGGTGGGCCGCTGGACGCACAACGGCAACATCAACCGCTGGAGCCTGGAGACCGATTTCACCTATGTCTCCGATGACTTCTATTTCAAGGACCTGGATACCGGGCTGGAAATCAGCTCCCAGACCCACCTGCCCCGGCTGGCAGAAGCCCGCTACTACGGGCGTACCTGGCAGGTACTGGGCCGGCTGCAATCCTGGCAGACCATCGACCCCACCCTGGACGACGCCGACCTGCCCTACCGGCGCCTGCCCCAGCTGCAATTGACCGGCGACCCGACACTCTACGGCCCGGTGAAAGGGCTGTGGCTGTCCGACGTTACCGCCTTCGACCGCAGTGACTCCGACGACAGCGGCAAAGCCACCGGCCTGCGTGGCCACATGGCCCCGGCCCTGAGCATGCGCCTGCAAAAACCCTGGGGCTACGTGGAACCCCGCACCCGGCTGTACCACACCCAATACCAGCTTGATAACGTGGACGCCAATGCCGAAGACAACCCGGACATGACCACCTGGGGCGCCAGCCTGGACTCCGGCCTGTTCTTCGAGCGCCCCGGCAACTGGTTCGGCTCTACCTATACCCAAACACTGGAACCGCGCCTGTTCCTCAACAAGGTGGCCTACGAAGACCAGAGCGAACTCCCCAACTTCGATTCCGGCGAGCTGACCTTCTCCTACAACTCGCTGTTCCGGGAAAACCGCTTCATCGGCTACGACCGCATCGGCGACGAAGAAAAATTGGCGGTAGGCCTGACCAGCCGCTTCCTGCATGATGGCACCGGCCGCGAGCAGCTACGCCTGCGCGTGGCCCAGGGCTTCTATTTTGAAGACCGAAAAGTGATCACCGACCGGGCCGTGGAAGACCCCACCGACGACCAAACCCCGGTTATCGGCGACGCCCGCTGGAACTTTGCGCAGGATTGGTACCTCTACTCAGAAGCCCAGTGGGATACCGAAGAGAACAAGCGCGAACGATCCAACTTCCAGATCGGCTATAACGACCGGGAGCGCCGCGTCGTCAACCTGGGCTATCACGACCGCCCGGCAGACGACATCCGCGAATCGGAAGTCAGCGCCATTCTGCCGGTTCACCGACACTGGCGGCTGGTTGGCCGCTGGATGTACGACCTGGACAACAAGCGCACACTGGAAACCATGGCCGGTGCCGAATACCGCAATTGCTGCTGGAAGCTGCGGCTGCTCAGCCAGCGCGAGCTGGTGGATGACAACGGCGACGGCAACCTCGAGGCAGACAGCACAATCTGGTTCCAGATCCAGATGATCGGCTTGGGCGGCTTTGGCGGCCAGGTGGATTCCCTGCTGGAGCGCAGCATTCCGGGATACAGGAGACAGTATGATTGATAGAACGCTGCACGCTGCACGTCGCACGCTGCATGCCAGACACACCCTGCTTGGCCTGCTGGCCATGGCCGTGCTGATGGTGCCGGCCTGGAGCCAGGCCAAGGTGCAGATGCTCGACCGCATTGTCGCCGTGGTTAACGACGGCGCCATCATGGCCAGCGAACTGGACGAGCGAATCAACACCATCGCCCTGCAGTTTCAGGAAAAGGGCCAGCAACTGCCGCCCCCGGCAGTGATGCGCGAACAAGTGCTCGACCGCATGGTGCTGGAGCGCCTGCAGCTGCAACTGGCAGAACGGGGCGGCATCAAGGTCGACGACGCCAGCCTCAACCAGGCCCTGGCCGGCATCGCCCGCCAGAATGGCATGAGCCTGGAAGACTTTGCCGCCGCCCTGCGTCAGGACGGCTACGACTGGCCCCAGTTCCGCGAACAGATTCGCGAAGACATGGTGATTTCCCGCCTGCAGCAACGCAGCGTGGCCTCGCGCATTCAGGTGACCGACCGGGAAGTGGATCGCTTCCTGAGCTCGGAACTGGGCAAACAGATGTTCCAGGAAGACTTCCACCTGGGCCACATCCTGGTCCGCGTACCGGCTGAAGCCAGCCCGGAAGACATCACCCAGGCCCGCAGCAAAGCCGAAAGCATCGTCAAAAAACTCAATGACGGTGGCAACTTCCAGCAACTGGCTGTGGCCGAATCCGATGGTCCCAAAGCACTGGAAGGCGGCGACCTGGGCTCACGCCCGGCGGCCCAATGGCCCACCCTGTTTGCAGAAAATGCCATCAACCTGCAGAAAGGCGAGATCTCCGAGCCACTGCGTTCCGGTGCGGGTTTCCATATTCTGAAAATGATCGACCGCAAGGGCGGCGCAGAAAAAGTGGTGACCCAGTACCAGGTTCGCCATGTACTGATCAAAACCGACGCCCTGACCAGCGCCGAGCAGGCCCACAAGCAGGCAATACGGCTTCACGACGAAATCGCCGCGGGCAGCCGCCAGTTCAGCGACACCGCCGCTGAGTTCTCCGACGACCCGGGCAGCGCCCGCAATGGCGGCGAACTGGGCTGGGTCAACAAAGGCGAAATGGTCCCGGAATTCGAAGACATGATGCTCAACACCCCCGTGGGCGAGCTGTCCCCGGTGTTTGAAAGCCAGTTCGGCTGGCACTTCCTGCGCGTAGACGATGTGCGTGATGCGGACATGAGCGCCGAATTCCGCCGTATGCAGGCCACCCAGGCCCTGCAGAAACGCCGCTTCGAAGAAGAGCTGGAAACCTGGGTGCAGGAAAAACGCAGCGAGTCCTATGTGGATATCAGGCTATGACGGAACGCCTGACGCCGGATGCCAGATGCCGGACAACGCTTGGCCGTGCTAAAACGCAGCGCCATTCCTTCCAGCACAAGCTAGAGGGTGCTCTCTCCCGTTTGCGGGAGAGGGAGAGGGAATTGGCGTCCGGCGCCCGGCCTCAGGCATTCTGCTAACCCATGTCTCTCGCGCCGCCATCACCTATCGCCATCACCTATGGTGACCCTGCCGGGATCGGGCCGGATCTGGTCCTGACCCTGCCGGACACCTTCTCCGATGCCCCGCTGGTGGTTATCGGCGATCGCCAGGTGCTGAGCGAACGGGCACAGCAACTGGGGCTGACGGTGCCGCTGGGCGACTGGCAACCCGGCCAGCCACTCCCCACAGGCTGCCTGCCGGTCTGGCATACGCCCGCCGGCGCCAACGTCACCGCTGGCCAGCCGAACCCGGCCACCGCCACCGGCACACTCACCATGCTCACCCGCGCCGCCCAGGGCTGCCTGGACGGCACCTTCTCGGCCATGGTCACCGCGCCGGTGGCCAAGAATGTGATTTGTGAGGGCGCCGACCCGGCCTTCACCGGGCACACCGAGTTTCTCGCCGAACAGGCGGGGGGGGCGCAGGTAGTGATGATGCTCACCGCCCCGGCCCAAAAGCGGGATTTGCGGGTGGCCCTGGCCACCACTCACCTGCCACTGAGCCAGGTATCGGCGGCGATTACCCCGGCCAGCCTGATACGCACCCTGACCATTCTCCGTGCCGATCTGATCGGCAAATACCGGATTGCCGAGCCTCGCATCATGGTACTGGGGCTCAACCCCCATGCCGGCGAAGGCGGGCATCTGGGGCGCGAAGAGCTGGATGTGATCATCCCCACCCTGGAGCAACTGCGCGCGCAGGGCATGGCGCTCACCGGCCCCCTACCCGCCGACACCGCCTTCCAGCCGCACCTGTTGGAGCAGCACGATGCGGTGTTGGCCATGTATCATGACCAGGGCTTGCCGGTGCTCAAATACGCCGGTTTCGGCGAAGCCATCAATATCACCCTGGGGTTGCCGTTCATTCGCACCTCCGTGGACCATGGCACCGCCTTTGACCTGGCAGGCAGCGGCACCGCCAGCGCCAGCAGCCTGATCGCCGCCACGCGTCAGGCATTGGCGCTGGCCTCAGCGCAATGTGATGCCTGACGCTGCACTGACTGCGCATTGATAAAACACGGACAAGACACACCACCCGGCCCCGACCTGAGACCCACTATGACAGAACACCGCACCCGTAAACGCTTTGGCCAGCACTTCCTGCACGACCGTAATCTGGTCGATCGCATGATCCGCACCCTGGGCCTGCAAGCGGGCGACACCCTGGTGGAAATCGGCCCGGGCCGGGGCGCGCTGACGTACCCCTTGCTGGAAGAGGTTCCGCATTTGCACGTGGTCGAGCTGGACCGGGACCTGATCGCCCTGCTGCGCCAGGAAAACACCCCCGACCGGCTGACCATTCACGAAAGCGACGCCCTGCGTTTTGATTTCCGCACCCTGAAACCGGCGGACAAGCCCCTGCGAGTCATCGGCAACCTGCCCTACAACATCTCCACCCCGCTGATCTTTCACCTGCTGGCCCAGGCTGACGCCATCAGCGACATGACTTTCATGCTGCAAAAGGAAGTTGTCGAACGGCTCACCGCCAGCCCCGGCACCCGCGACTGGGGCCGGCTATCGATCATGGTGCAGTATCACTGTCAGGCGGATTACCTGTTCTTTGTGCCGCCAGAAGCGTTCAGCCCGCCCCCCAGAGTCGATTCCGCTGTCGTCAGGTTGATCCCCCATGCCAGCCCGCCCCACCCGGCGGACGACGAGGAGCACCTGCGCAAGCTGGTAGCCCAGGCGTTCACACAACGACGCAAGGCAATCCGTAATGGGTTAAAATCCTGGGTTAGTGTCGAGCAATTTGAAGCACTTGGCATCGATGCCGGCTTGCGCCCGGATCAACTGTCCGTGGCCGACTATGTGGCACTGGCCAACATCAGCCTGCCCGCCGACGCGCCAAACACCGACGAAGGCAAGGGAGAGAACACCCCATGAGCGCCACCGAACAAGGCAGCAGCGACACCGCCAACGGCGACTCCCGCCACGACATCCAGGTATCCGTGGAAACCGAATTCCTGCCAGACCAAAGCGACGCAGAAGGCGAACGCTGGGTTTTTGCCTACCACATCAGCATTCACAACCAGGGCTCTGTCAGCGCCCGCCTGCTCACCCGCCACTGGGTGATCACCGATGGTGACGAGCGCGTACAGGAAGTCCACGGTGAAGGCGTTATCGGCGAACAACCTCATATCGCCCCGGGCCAGACCTTCCGCTATACCAGCGGCGCCATACTGGAAACCGAAGTGGGCAGCATGCGCGGCAGTTACCAGATGATTGGCGAAGATGGCATCCACTTTGACGCACAAATCCCCGCCTTCACCCTTGCGGTACCGCATGCGTTGCATTGATTACGCAGGATGCCCAAGGCCTGACGCCCAACGCATGGCCGTTCCGGCCATCATTTTTCAAACCCGCGACAGCGGGAGCGTCAGGCATCAGGCATCCAGCGTCCGGCCTATCATCGGAGGCGCCTTGTGAGCGACTACGCCATTGGTGATCTGCAGGGCTGTCTGGGGGCGTTTGACTGTCTGCTGGAGAAAATCGGCTTCAACGCCGACCGCGACCGCCTGTTTCTGGCCGGGGATCTGGTCAACCGGGGGCCGGACTCCCTGGGCACCCTGCGCCGCGTTCACGCCCTGCGTGACAACGTGCATACCGTGCTGGGCAACCACGACCTGCACCTGCTGGCCGTGGCCAACGGCACCACCCACAGCAAACGCAAGGACACCCTCAGTGAGATCCTCGACGCACCGGATCGCGCTGAACTGCTGGGCTGGTTACAAAAACAACCCCTGCTGATTCCCCTGCCGGAACATAACGCGGTGATGACCCACGCCGGCATTCCGCCATTGTGGTCACTGGAGCAGGCCAGCCAGCGGGCGGCGGAAGTGGAAACGGTGCTCCGCAGCGACTCCGCCGACGCCTTCTTTACCCATATGTACGGCAACACCCCCGCCGGCTGGGACGAACAACTCAGCGGCACGGACCGCTGGCGCGTGATCACCAACCATTTCACCCGCATGCGCTTCGTGGATCAGGACGGCGAGCTGGACCTGACCAGCAAAGGCGAGCCCGACCAGCCCCCCGCCGGGTTCATGCCCTGGTTCCAACACCCCCGCCGGGTACTCACCGACACCCGCATCCTGTTCGGCCACTGGGCCGCCCTGGAAGGCCACAGCGGAGTCGACAAGGTGGATGCACTGGATACCGGCTGCGTCTGGGGTGGCACTTTGACAGCATTGCGCCTGGACGATCAGGTACGCATCCAGTGCGACTGCTGATCTGTCTCCACTGGCCACTGTTACCCCCTTTCCTCCACAAAAACTCTCTTCCTGTGACCCGCTAACACGGCTGGTCAGCGTTAACGACACCTTATCTTTTTTTCAAAAAAAGTTGCCCGCTTTTCTTTGACTTGTTCCGCCGTTTGGTTCCATGCTAATGCCAACACATGCGTTCAGGCGGCGATGACGTGCAGCTCACTCGACCCTCTTTTAACGCCACAGCCGACCGACTTTTATCGATAAAGGAAAAACCCTGCATGTAGTTTTGTTGTGACAATGTGCGTTCCGCCAGGAGGAAGCAGGCATGAGTATAATCAGCCACTACCAGGCCCGGTTTGATGCGACCCAGCAAGAAGAAATGTCGCTGGAAGAGTACCTGGCACTGTGCAAGGACGATCCCACCGCCTACGCCACTGCGGCAGAGCGCATGCTGATGGCCATCGGCGAACCGGAGATGGTCGACACCGCCCAAGACCCTCGCCTGTCACGCATTTTCTCCAACAAGATTATCCGCCGCTACCCCGCCTTCGACGAGTTCTACGGCCTCGAAGAAGTCATCGAAAACATCGTCAGTTATTACCGCCACGCCGCCCAGGGCCTGGAAGAAAAGAAACAGATTCTCTATTTGCTTGGGCCGGTAGGCGGCGGCAAATCCTCCCTGGCCGAAAAGCTCAAGGCGCTGATGCAGAAAGTGCCCTTCTATGCCCTCAAGGGCTCCCCGGTAAACGACTCGCCACTGACACTATTCAACCCGGAAGAAGACGGCCCTATCCTCGAAGAGGAATACGGCATTCCCCGCCGCTATATCCGCACCATCATGTCCCCCTGGGCGGTCAAGCGTCTGCATGAATTCGGCGGCGACCTGAGCCAGTTTCGCGTGGTAAAACGCTACCCCTCCATTCTCGACCAGGTCGCGGTGGCGAAAACCGAACCCGGCGATGAAAACAATCAGGACATTTCCGCCCTGGTGGGCAAGGTAGACATTCGCAAGCTGGAAGACTTCTCCCAGGATGATCCGGACGCCTACGCTTTTTCCGGGGGGCTGTGCCGGGCCAACCAGGGCCTGCTCGAATTCGTGGAAATGTTCAAGGCACCGATCAAGGTGTTGCACCCACTACTGACGGCCACCCAGGAAGGAAACTACAACGGCACCGAACACATGGGCGCCATCCCTTTCGATGGCATGGTGCTGGCGCACTCCAACGAAGCCGAGTGGCATACCTTCCGCAACAATAAAAACAATGAAGCCTTTATCGACCGGGTCTATATCGTCAAGGTGCCTTATTGCCTGCGCGTCACCGAAGAAATGCAGATCTATGACAAGCTGCTGCGCAACTCCAGCCTCCGCGATGCCCACTGCGCCCCGGACACCCTGCACATGCTCGCCCAGTTTTCTACGCTCACCCGGCTGAAAGAACCGGAAAATTCCAGCATTTATTCAAAGATGCGCGTTTACGACGGCGAGAATCTGAAAGATGTGGATCCCCACGCCAAATCCATGCAGGAGTACCGCGACATGGCCGGCGTGGATGAAGGCATGGCCGGGCTCTCCACCCGCTTTGCTTTCAAGATTCTCTCCAAGGTATTCAACTATGACCACTCGGAGGTAGCGGCCAACCCGGTGCACCTTATTCATGTGCTGGAGCAGCGCATTGAGCAGGAACAGTTTCCCCAGGAAAAATCGGAACAATACCGTCGCTTCATCAAGGAATACCTGGTGCCGCGCTACGTAGAGTTCATCGGCAAGGAAATCCAGACCGCCTACCTCGAATCTTACTCGGAATACGGCCAGAACATTTTCGACCGCTACGTAATCTATGCGGATTTCTGGATTCAGGATCAGGAGTTCCGCGACCCGGATACCGGTGAAATTTTCGACCGCCAGGCGCTCAATGAAGACTTGGAAAAAATCGAAAAACCGGCCGGCATCTCCAACCCCAAAGACTTCCGCAACGAAGTGGTCAACTTCGTCCTTCGCGCCCGCGCCAACAACCACGGCAAGAACCCCAGTTGGCTGAGCTACCAGAAACTGCGCGATGTGATCGAGAAAAAGATGTTCTCCAACACCGAGGATTTGCTGCCCGTCATTTCCTTCAACGCCAAAGGCAGCGAGGACGACCAGCGCAAACACAATAACTTTGTGCAGCGCATGGTATCCCGAGGCTACACGGAGAAACAGGTAAGACTGCTGTCCGAGTGGTACCTGCGGGTAAGGAAAGCACAATAGGAGACGCAGCATGCTTCACGCAACACGCAACAACACGACATAAAGGTTCTCGATGCTTTACGGCTATCACCGCGCCCGAATCGAAACGCGGCGACAACGCCTGAAGCCATCTGCCGAGCCGCCCCCGCGTTGTTGCGTGAAGCGTGTTGCGTGATGCCGCTTCCGGAGGAAGCCCATGAGTTACATCATTGACCGTCGCCTGAACGATAAACGCAAAAGCACCGTGAACCGGCAGCGCTTCCTGCGCCGCTATCGTTCGCACATTCGCGATGCCGTCAACGATGCGGTCAGCCGCCGTTCCATCAAGGACATGGAACAAGGCGAGCGGATAAGCATTCCCCGCAAGGACCTGTCCGAACCCATTTTCCATCACGGCCCCGGTGGGCAACGCAGCATCGTCCACCCGGGCAACCAGGAATTTCATCAGGGAGACCGCATTCGCCGCCCGGACGGTGGCGGCGAAGGCGGGCCCGGCGAGGGCCAGGCCAGTGATCAGGGTGAAGGCAATGATGAATTCGCCTTCGAAATCGACAAACAGGAATTCCTGAATTTCCTGTTTGAAGACCTGGAGCTGCCCAATCTTCTCAAGCGTCACCTGGAAGGGGCACAGATCTTTCAACACCGTCATGGCGGCATCGTCAGCCAGGGCATGCCCGCCAAGATCAATATCGTCCGCTCCATGCGCCAGGCCTCCATGCGCCGCCGCGCCCTCACTGCCGCCACACGCAAGAAAATACGCACCCTGAAAGCCGAGCGGGATGCACTGCTGGAACAGGATCAGTCGCCACAACGGCAAGCACGTTTGCAGGAACTGGATGAACAGATCGCCCGGCTGGAACGCCGGGTGGAACGCATCCCTTTTCTGGACACGGTGGACCTGCGCTACAACCACCACGTCAAAGTCCCGGTACCCGTCAGCCGGGCGGTTATGTTCTGCATCATGGATGTGTCCGGCTCCATGAATCAGGACATGAAAGACCTGGCCAAACGCTTCTTTCTGCTTCTTTACCTGTTCCTTGAGCGAAACTACGAGCACATCGAGGTGGTCTTTATCCGCCACCACACCAGTGCCAAGGAAGTGAATGAGGAGGAGTTCTTCTACTCCCGGGAAACCGGCGGCACCATCGTATCCAGCGCCTTGAAACTGACCCGCGATATCATCGATGAACGCTATCCGGTTGACGAATGGAACCTGTATGCCGCCCAGGCCTCGGACGGTGACAACTGGAACGATGACTCACCCGCCTGTGCCAAACTGATCGAAGACGAGCTGCTTCCCAAGCTGCAGTACTTTTCCTACGTAGAGGTCATGCCACGGGCCCACCAGGCGCTCTGGGACCACTACCAGAACATTATGCAGCGGCACCCGTCTGCCTTTTCCATGGCCCAGATTGATGAGCCCGGGGAGATTTACCCGGTATTTCGCGAGCTGTTCAAAAAACGCATGGAGACCTGACCATGTTTCTTTCAGAGGGCTCTGACTGGGATTTTGAATTACTGGCCCGCTACGACGAAGCCATTGCGGATCTGGCCCATAACAAATACGGCCTAGACACCTACCCCAACCAGATCGAGGTCATTTCCTCTGAACAAATGATGGATGCCTATTCTTCCGTGGGCATGCCGGTAGGCTACAACCACTGGTCATTCGGCAAACAGTTCGTGGAAGTCGAGGGCCGTTACCGGCGCGGGCATATGGGCCTGGCCTATGAAATCGTAATCAACTCCGACCCCTGCATTGCCTACCTGATGGAGGAAAACAACATCACCATGCAGGCGCTGGTTATCGCCCATGCCAGCTATGGGCATAATTCATTCTTCAAGAACAACTATCTTTTCAAAACCTGGACGGATGCCTCCTCCATCATTGATTACCTGGTGTTCGCCCGAAACTATATTGCGGACTGTGAGCAACGCCATGGCGTCAAGGCCGTGGAGGAAACCCTGGATTCCTGCCATGCGCTGATGAACTACGGGGTGGACCGCTACAAGCGCCCTTCGCCCATTTCCGCCGTGGAGGAAAAACGCCGGCAACGGGAACGGGAAGCGTCACTACAGAAACAGATCTCAGAACTCTGGCGCACTTTTCCGCAGTTACAGCCTGCCGTTCAATTACGCGAGGAGCCCCCGCACTTTCCAGCGGAGCCCCAGGAAAACCTGCTCTACTTTCTTGAAAAAAACGCACCCTTACTGGCGCCCTGGCAGCGGGAAATTATCCGTATCGTGCGAAAGATGGCCCAATACTTTTACCCCCAGCGCCAGACCAAGGTAATGAACGAAGGCTGGGCCTGTCTGTGGCACTACACCTTGCTCAATGATCTGTACGACCAGGGAAAAGTCACTGACGGCTTCATGCTCGAATTTCTCCAGAACCATAGCCAGGTCATTTACCAGCCGCCATTCACTGCGCCCTTCTACAGCGGCATGAACCCCTACGCTCTGGGCTTCAACATGTTCCAGGACATCCGCCGTATCTGCGAAACCCCGGACGACGAAGACCGGGAATGGTTCCCGGACATTGCCGGCTCCGACTGGCTGAGCACGGTGAAATTCGCCATGGAAAGTTTCAAGGACGAGAGCTTTATTCAGCAGTTCCTGTCGCCACGCCTGATTCGCTACTTCAAGTTTTTCCAGATCGCCGACGATGACCGTAACGACTACGTGGAAGTGGGCGCCATTCATAACGAACAGGGTTACCGCAAGGTCCGTGATGCGCTGGCCGAGCAATACAACCTGAGCATTCAGGAACCCAACATCCAGGTGGTCAACGCCAATGTGCACGGCGACCGCACACTGACCTTACGCCACCAACGCAGCAGCGGCCGCCCCCTGGATGAGAACAGTGCCCAGGAGGTGCTACGCCATCTGCACCGTTTGTGGCAGTTCGAGGTCCGCCTGGAGAGTGTTGAGCACGGCAGCGTACTGAACGAATTCAGCATGCCACCGCCCACCGTTATTTCCTGATCCGGGCCAGGCAGACATCACGGCACCGGATCCGGGGTAGCCGCGGCCTCCGACTCCGCCATTTGCTTCAGCTGGCGGCGCACCTTGTGATCCCCCAGCAAGAAAAGCGACAACGCGAGCACAATCAATGCGGCCCCTGCCAGCACCAAAGCACCAAGACTTTCGCCGTTGAACAGGCTGCCCAGTGACAGCGCCAACACCGGCGTTATCAGCGTCACCAGCGCCACGGTGGCCGCAGGCAAGCGCGCCAGCACCTGGTAGTAGCAGTAAAAACCCAACAGCGAGCCAAACACCGCCAGATACAGGATCGCGGACAGGCCCCGATAGTCACCGCTAAAACTCAACGTCTGCCCGGTAATCAACATACCCGCGGCATAGCAGGGTAACGACAACAGCAAGCCGCCCACGGTTTGCTGCATGGGCTGCAGCCCGGCGCCAACCCGTTGCACGGCGATACCACTGCCAGCGAACAAGGTCACCGCGCTGAGCATCCACAGCAAACCGACGCCCCGGTCCCCCATGCCTTGCCCGGCGACCAGCACCTGCAGGCTGTCATCAAATACCAGTGCCAACCCGGCCAGGCCGATCAGGCAGGCACTCCAATGCCAGCGGTTGAGCCGTACCCCACCCGGCAAGCCTTGCAGCATCAGCCCGGAAAGTAACGGCGCCAGGCCAAAGATCACCGAGATCAACCCGGAAGGCAGGTGCGCCGCCGCCATATAGCTACAGCCCATGGCACCGAAAATACCCGGCAGGGAAGCCAGATAGCTGAGCCGCGCCCGGCGATGCAACGGCAACGGCTGACGTTTCATCCACAACCAGCCCAGGCCCAGCAGCGCAGCGATGCCCATACGCACACCGGCGGCCGCCAGCGGCGCCATGGCCTCACCACTCCATTTAATCCCCAACGGCGTGGTTGCCCACACCGCCACCACGATCAAATACGCTGCCAGGGTTGGCATGATTTTCTCCGCTTCAAGCTACACGCAACACGCATCAACGCGCTCATCGTTGCCTTTTGATTTGCCACCTCAGCGCCCGCGCTCAAACATTTGTGCGCGGGCAGTGCTTCAGGACTCCGGCTTGCGTTGATTCGCGTTGTTGCATGGAGCCTGTTGCGTGAAGCGGCTGTCTAGTCCTGGAATAGGTTGACACCTATTTCATCTCAGAGCGCCCGATGCATCGCATCGGGCG
>JBDWVU010000009.1:0-111593 GCA_039983755.1 Alloalcanivorax sp. | reverse complement strand
CGGACCGGCGCCTGCCTCCGCAGCCCCTGGCTGCGGGTTCCCGCGCTTGACGCCCTAACGGGAAGTGCCGAGGTATGCAGCGCCGTCAAGGCGCTGTCCCTGAGCAGCGCCCGGGTGGATATCCGCATTTTGTTTGATAGTGCGGACAATGCTGTACGCAACGGCCACCGGCTGGTTCACCTGTCCCGCCGCCTGCCTTCACGGATCTTTCTGCGCCAGACCCAGCATGACGATAACGACCCCCAGCTGTGCTTCGCCATCGGCGATGGCACCGGCTTGTTTGAAGCCAGCGGCTGGCCGCGCCCCGGACGACTGGACCTGTGCGGACACCGGCTGCCGCGTGCGCCGCGGCTGGGCAAACAGTTTCAGGAGCATTGGGAACGGGCCGGCGGATCACCGGAACTGCGTGAGCTTAGGCTTTGAATGTCGGATTACGGCTACGCCCAATACGATCTGCTTGAAAGGTCGTTTTTTGTAGGTCGAATTAGCCTGAAGGGCGTAATCCGACAGTCTTTCAATCCCTCGCCAGGCTTGCGGTCAACTGCCAGACGGTTTGCCCGCTGGCCAGATACTTCTCTTCGAAATCCGTAGCGGCCTCCCCGTCTACCGCTAACGGCGCCAGCACCGCGTCAATCTCACTGATTGCCAGCGCCGCCTGAACCTCCTCAAGATAAACTGGCCAGTTGCTGCGCAACTCAAGTTCACCACCCAACGCCAGCACAGAGGGCCACACTGGATGCCCCTGCCAGCGCCGTTTCAGGTGGGCGCTTTTCGGCCAGGGATTCGGGTATAGGATCTGATGCCGGGCAAGTTGCCAGCCGGCCTGCTGCACCAGGCGCCATAACCCGGTGCAATCTGCACGCAGGAACAGCAGATTATCCGGTGGCTGCAGCCAACGGCGACCGCCGCGCTCCAGCCGGTTGGCCGACTGATCGACACCAATCACCAGCGCCTCCGGGCACGCCTGCGCCAGCAGCACGGAGGAGCGACCGGTGCCACAGCCGGAATCCAGCATCAGAGGGCGATCTGCACCCTTATCATCGCGCCAGGCACGGGCCTGCTCGAAGGCACGACGGTCGTGGTCGGCGATGGGAGCCTGCCAGGCTGACGCCAGGTGGCGGCGCACCACTTTTTCCAGATCAACATGGACACCCGACTGGTTCGAGCTGACCTCACGGCTATTGGCAAACATGGCATTCCTGACTGGCGAAGCGACTGACGGGACGCACATTGTAGGCATGGTGGGCGCCAGTGCCAGCCCCTGGCAGGATTTCATCGCCACCACCCTACTGGCGGGCCGCTGCGGGCAGCGCTACTGTAGAGAGAGTCAGAACCCTGCAACCACCGGCCTCTGCGAGGACACCATGCGCCTGTGCCTGACACTGCTTGTCATCATGCTTACCCTGCCCGGTCTCTCAACCGCGGACGATATGAGCATTCACGTACTGGAGCGCCCGGACGCTCCCGCCCTGGCGCCTGTCATCGAGCCATTATTGCCGGCTGGCGGCTCCGTTCGCGCCTATCGCGGCAAACTGATTGTGCGCACCACCGAGGCCAGCATGCAGGAGCTGCAAAGCGTTCTGGGTGGCCTGGAAGCCACCCCCTCAACCCTGATCGTGCACCTGCGACGCCAGCAAGGCAGCAGCAGCCAACAAGGCGGCATCGATACCCAGGTCCGGGGCCGAATCGAATCCGGCCAGGCACCGGTGATTCAGGGCGAGGTACGCATCGGCCAGCAGAGCCAGCAACAGCAGCGTCAGGATCACTATCAGATTCGCACACTCAGCGGGTACCCAGCCAATGTGAGCCAGGGCACCCTGGTCGCGCTCAGTGGTGGCTATTACGGCACCACCTTCGCGCAACTGGATCAGGGGATTCAGGTAACGCCACAACTGGCCGCGGACGGCAGCGTGGTACTGCAGATCAGCCAGCGCTTTGATCAACCGGCCAGCCACAACACCGCCCGCACCCAGCACAGCGCCACCACCTTGCGGGTCACGCCGGGCCGCTGGCAACCCATGGGCAGCATCACCGTGACGCAGAGCGGAAGCCGTCAGAGCATTGGAGGCTATCAAAGCGGGCAGCGAAGCATGACCTTGCCGCTGGAGGTGATGGTGGAACAAGAGTAGCTGCAGGCAACAGGCTCGCAGGTAAGACCCGATTCCTGCTGTAGGAGCGTCGCTGGCGGCGCGATTGCGGCGTATTGATTAGAGCCCCGTCATCAACCCGCTAGACAAATCCGCATCCTCGCTGCGCGAGGTTCGCACCCTGAACGGTGCGCCTACAACGGCTTCGTAGAAAGCCCGGGGATTAGGGGGCGCCCTTCCTGCCAAGCAAAACCCACCCACAAAAAAGCCCCGGCTAGCGGGGCTTCTTTGTTGTGCTGAACGCCTTACTTGGCTTTCAGCTCACGGCGACGACGGTGCAGAACCGGCTCGGTGTAGCCGCTTGGCTGTGCACAGCCTTCGAATACCAGCTCACAGGCTGCCTGGAAGGCAACGGAACCGTCGAAGTCCTTGGCCATGGGCACGTAGTCCGGATCGTTGGCGTTCTGACGATCCACCACTTCCGCCATACGTTTCATGGTTTCCAGTACCTGCTCTTTGCTGCAGATACCGTGGTGCAGCCAGTTGGCCACGTGCTGGCTGGAAATCCGCAGGGTCGCGCGGTCTTCCATCAGGCCCACATCCTTGATATCCGGCACCTTGGAACAGCCCACACCGCTATCAATCCAGCGAACCACGTAACCCAGCATGCCCTGGGCGTTGTTATCCAGCTCCTGCTGGATTTCCTCGGCGGTCAGCTCGCGGGTCAGCAGCGGAATGGTGAGGATGTCATCCAGGGACGCACGGGTGCGGCTGGCCAGCTTTTCCTGAACCTCAGCCACGTTGATTTCATGGTAGTGGGTCACGTGCAGCGTGGCTGCAGTCGGGGATGGTACCCAGGCACAGTTGGCACCGGCTTTCGGGTGACCGGCCTTGTTGGCCATCATCTGCGCCATTTCGTCGGGCATGGCCCACATGCCTTTACCGATCTGGGCGTGACCTTTCAGGCCACATTCCAGGCCGATGTCCACGTTCCAGTCTTCGTAGGCGCCAATCCACGGCAGGGCTTTCATTTCACCCTTGGGTGCCATGGGGCCCGCTTCCATGGAGGTGTGCATTTCGTCACCGGTGCGATCCAGGAAGCCGGTGTTGATGAAGATGACACGCTCCTTGGCCTGACGGATACACTCCTTCAGGTTCACAGTGGTGCGGCGCTCTTCATCCATAATACCAATTTTCAAGGTGTTAGCAGCCAAACCTAAAGCTTTTTCTACACGCTCGAACAGCTCAACCGCAAAGGCCACTTCTTCCGGGCCATGCATTTTCGGCTTCACGATGTAGACGGACCCGGTGCGGCTGTTGCTTACCTTGTTGATGTTCTTCAGGTCATGCATGGCGGCCAGCACGGTAACCATGCCATCCATGATGCCTTCCGGGGTTTCTTCCCCGTTATGCAGGATCGCCGGGTTGGTCATCAGGTGGCCCACGTTGCGAACCAGCAGCAATGAGCGACCGTGCAGGGTCAGGGAAGAGCCGTCCAGCGCGGTGTATTCACGATCCGCATTCATGGAGCGGGTCTGGGTCTTGCCACCTTTCTGGAAGCTTTCTTCCAGGTCGCCTTTCATCAGACCGGCCCAGTTGCGGTACACCTCAACCTTGTCTTCCGCATCAACGGCAGCAACGGAGTCTTCGCAATCCTGAATGGTGGTGATGGCCGATTCCAGCAGCACGTCTTTCATGTTGGCCGCGTCGTCAGCTCCGATCGGGTGGCTGGTGTCGAACTGGATTTCCGCGTGCAGGTTGTTGTGCTTCACCAGCACACCGGTGGGTGCAGCGGCGTCGCCCAGGTAGCCCTGCAGCTGGGATTCGTCTTTCAGGCCGGTTTTTTCCGCACCCAGGGACACAACCAGCTTGCCGTCTTCGATGGCGTAACCAGTGCTGTCCTTGTGGGAGCCGCTGGCCAGCGGGAAGTAGTTGTCCAGGAAATCACGGGCCCAGGCAATCACCTTGGCGCCACGCTTGGGGTTGTAGGCGCCGCCTTTTTCGGCACCGCCTTCGTCGGAAATTACGTCGGTGCCGTACAGGGCATCGTACAGGCTGCCCCAGCGGGCGTTTGCGGCGTTCAGGGCAAAGCGCGCGTTTTTCACCGGCACCACCAGCTGCGGGCCGGCGATGGTGGCAATTTCGGCATCCACGTTCTCGGTGGTGACGTTGAAGTCTTCACCTTCAGGCAGCAGGTAACCGATTTCAGTCAGGAACTGCTTGTACTCAGCCATGTCGATGGCTTGCCCCGTGCGGGCCTTGTGCCAGGCGTCGATCTGCTTCTGCAGGTCGTCACGTTTGGCCAACAGCGCCTTGTTCTTGGGGGCCAGGTCATTGAGGATGCTTTCCAGCTCGGCCCAGAAGTGTTCCGGGTCGACGCCGGTACCCGGCGCAATCTCATTGACTACCAGATCATGGAGTTCGGCGGCGATTTCCAGGCCACCCTTCTGAATACGATCGGTCATGGTGCTCCTACCCTTCTGGTCGAGAGAATCTTGGTTAATCGGGACGTTCGGGGAAAATCCGGTAACCGGTCGGCATCAACACGCCGCCGCCTGGATTATCGCGAAAGCCCGGGGAAACGGTTCAAGGCGCGTAAAGACGGGCGCCCTGAAATAAGGCGACGGCATTTTACCGGAAACGGCGCCGTGAATCATGCTTAGCGGTAAACAAACTCGAGACTGCTGTTTTTTTGATCAGCCGAACAGATTAACCACATCCAGACGGTGAGCTTGCTCACCGCCCTGCTGCTGACCCTGTTCCAGGTTTTCAAAGTCGAACAGACGGGTGTCTGCCAGCTGCGAGGGCGCAATATTCTGCACCGCAGCAAAGATATTCTCGATACGCCCCGGCTGCTGCTTGTCCCACTGCTGCAACATGTCCTTGATCACCTGTCGCTGCAGGTTCTTCTGGGAACCACAGAGGTTGCAGGGAATGATCGGGTATTCTTTCAGGGTGGAGAACTCAATGATGTCCTTCTCGCGGCAATAGGCCAGCGGGCGGATCACCACATTGCGGTTGTCATCGCTGCGCAGCTTGGGGGGCATGGCTTTCATCTTGCCGCCGTAGAACATGTTCAGGAACAGGGTTTCGACGATGTCATCGCGGTGGTGACCGAGGGCAATCTTGTTGGCGCCGATTTCCTCGGCAAACCCGTACAGGCTACCCCGGCGCAGGCGTGAGCACAGGCCGCAGGTGGTCTTTCCTTCCGGCACCTTCTCCTTGACGATGGAATAGGTGTCTTTTTCCAGAATGTGGTACGCCACGCCTTCCTTTTCCAGATACTCGGGCAGGATGTGCTCCGGGAATCCGGGTTGTTTCTGGTCCAGATTCACCGCCACCAGCTCGAAATTCACCGGTGCGGAGTGCTGAAGATTGCGCAGAATTTCCAGCATGGTGTAGGAATCCTTGCCGCCGGACAGACACACCATCACCTTGTCACCCTCACTGATCATGTTGAAATCAGCAATGGCGCGGCCCGTTTCCCGCCGCAGTTTCTTCTGCAGCTTGTTCAGACGGGTACGTTTCTTGGTATCGGTGTTGTCCTGTGACATCAGGTGACCTTCATTTTGCGGATCAATCGACGGTACAGCGAGGGAGCCCAGCGTTTCAGGTAGATGCCCGCCCCTTCGCGGCCGGCGATGATAACCTGATCACGGCCCCGCTGCACGGCCTCTACCAGCCGTTTGGCGCATTCTTCCGGGGCCATGGCGGTCTGCTGGGCGTCGTCCATGGTGCCCTGGCGACTGCCATCCGCGGTGAGCGCATTGATCGACACCTGGGTGCGAATAAACCCGGGCATCACCAGCGTCACACGGATGCCCTGATCATACTCTTCCGCCCGCAGGGATTCGAAAAAACCATGCAGGGCGTGTTTGCTGGCGCTATAGGCGCTACGCAGCGGCGTTGGCAGCTCCCCCACCAGCGATGTGATCACCACAAAACGTCCACCACCCTGCTCTTTCAGCCAGGGAAGCACGGCCTTGGTGAGCGCCACGGTGCCAAAGAAATTCACTTCCATGATCTGGCGATCCACGGACAGATCCGTGTCGGCCACCAGTGAGCGCTGGGAAATGCCGCCATTGTGCACCACCTGATCAAGCCGTCCGCAGGCCTGCCTGACCCGCTCCACCGCCGGCGCCATGGTCTCACTCTGGCCAAGGTCCAGCGGCAGCACCACGTGCTCTTCGCTGTTCACCAGCCCGCCACACACTCGCTCCAGCTCTTCTTGCCGGCGAGCGGACAGCACCAGCCTGGCTCCGCGACGGGCATATTCCTTCGCCAGGGCTTCACCAATCCCGGAGGATGCCCCGGTAATCCAGACAACCTTGCCAGCCAGCGACTCAGACATAGAACCTCCCTTAATCAACGACAATGGCCAAGCTTAATGCCCCATCCCCAAAACAAAAAGCGCGGTAAACCGCGCTCTTCGCTTGTAGCTGATTATTTATTTCAGCTCTTTCGACGACAGCCCAAGCAGGTGTCTCGCCACGATCAGCTGCTGGATCTGCTGTGTGCCTTCAAAGATATCGATGATCTTTGAATCGCGGGCCAGTTTTTCCAGCAGGGTGCGCTCTGAGTAACCCAGCTCGCCACACAACGCCACACACTTGAGTGTCACATCGTTCCCCATACGCCCCGCCTTGGCTTTACACATGGAAGCTTCACGGGAATTGGGCTGGCCATTGTCGGCCATCCAGGCGGCCTTCAGCGTCATCAGGCGGGCCGCTTCCAGGTCCGCTTCCAGCCGGTACAGCTCAAGCTCACGGGCCGTTGAGTTATAAGGTAGTTTCGAGAAGTTGACCTCAACCCCTTCTTTTTCAAAGACTTCACGGGTTATTTCCAGCGCCGCACGGGCCACTCCCAAGGCCATGGCAGCCACCTGGGGGCGAGTGTTATCGAACGTCTGCATCACCCCGCCAAAGGCTTTCTTGCGTGCCTCCTCGGTATCTCCCACCTCGGCGGAACCGAGAATATGATCCTTGGGAATCCGGCAATTGTTGAACGCCAGCGCGGCGGTATCCGACACCCGCAGGCCCATCTTGTCTTCCACACGCACCAGCTGCACGCCGGGATTATCACGGGGCACGATAAAGGACTTGATCGCCGCCTTGCCCAGGGATTTGTCCAGTGTGGCCCAAACGACAATGGCATCGCAGCGCTGACCGGCAGTGCAGTAGATTTTCTCGCCGTTAAGCACCCATTCATCCCCATCGGCCACTGCAGTAGTCGCAACCGCAGCGGAATCGGAACCCGCGCCCGGCTCGGTAATCGCCATGGCGCAATACAGCTTGCCGTACTTTTCCTTCTGCTCCGGGGTGCCCACCGCCATGATCGCAGCATTGCCAAGCCCGCTGGCGCCAGGGATCGACAGCATCAGGCCCACATCTCCCCAGCACATGGCTTCTACGCCCATGATGCCCATCATGTTGCTGCCATTCTTGATCCCGTCGCTCCCCCCGTCTTTCTTGCCTCCAGCACGGGGCATGGCCGCCATCATTTGCGCCACGGGTTTCAGCTCTTCCGGCGTATCACAGTGCTCAATAGCGTCGTACTTGCGCGCGATGGGACGAAAAACGCCGCTGGCCAGTTGCTGCGCCATTTTCTGGGTTTGTGTGAGCTTTTCCGGCAATTCCAGATTAATCATGTTCTTCTCCTACACCATCAGGCTGCCGTGAAGCACGGCAATACTGCGCAAGTTCCGGTACCACATCTCTAGCGGGTAATCGCGAACGAAGCCCGCTCCACCAAACAGCTGGATGCCGTTGGTGCCGATTTCCATGGCCTTCTCCATGCACAGCAGCTGCGCCAGATAGGCTTCCTTATGGAAATCCAGCCCCTGTTCGGCCCGACTGGCGGCACGTAGCATCATCAACCGCATCCCTTCGATCTCAATGGCCATGTTAGCCACCATGAATGCCACAGACTGACGCCACGCAATGGGCTCGCCAAACGCCTTGCGTTCATTCACGTAGGGAATAGCGTAGTCCATCACCGCCTGGCAGCAGCCCACCGCCAACGCACACTGGCCAATACGGGACAGATCCAGCAGCCGATCCAGATCAAAATTGGCCAACCGGTCGGCCTCCGGCACGGTCACTGATTCCAGCGTCAGCGTGGCCGGCTCCGCACTGCGCAGCCCCATGTACGCCTCGGCCTGAATGGTCAGACCGGCCGCGTCTTTCGGAACGATAAAGGCGGATACCTCTCCCTTTTCCGCCGCCACCACTACAAACCACTCACATTGCTCGGCCAACGGCACCAGGCTCTTCACTCCATTGAGCACCACTTGCCCGTTTACACTTTGTGCCGTGGTGGCTGGCGACGACGGCTCAAAAGTGGCGCGCGGTTCCGTCAGGGCGATGGCTGCAGCGGTAAAGGTTTCCGTCGCCATGGCAGGCAACCAGCGCTCCTGCTGCTCTTCGCTACCGAAATCCACCAGGGCGTTGACGGCAGCCATGGGCTGCAAGGCCGCCAGGGTATGAGAGATATCCCCCTCGGCCAGATCTTCCACTGCCAGTGCATTGGAGAGCGGCGAACGCGGCATGCCCACACCGCCCAGTGCTTCCGGCATGGGCATCAGCGCCAGGCCAAAACCGGCGATGCTGTCTAACAGTTCACCATTCGCCTTCGCTGCGTCATCCGCTGCGCGCGATTGCGGGAACAGGGAGTCACGAACCATCTTGCGCATTCCTTCACGGGTCATGCGCTGTTCTTCGGTTAATGTCAGGTCAAAAAGCGGTGTGGACATACAAGGGCCTCATCCCGGCAAGCAAACGATTGTTTGAACAACAGTTTGTCACCAGCTGTCTACCACCGACAATGACAGGTCTGTGACCCCGGACGATAAAAACGGTAAAGTTGGCTAAAAATACAACAATCACTCGGCTAGGCGCTTGTTGCCCGTGTTAACACTGATACCCAAAGATCCCCCGGAGCGCGCGGTCCGGTTAAAACGCCAAGTCATGGCGATCTATTCCTATTGTTTATTGTGGGCAGGCACCTTCATTGGTGTGGAGCTCACCGCTTTTGAACCCAACACACCGCACCTGACCTTCTTCGCGGTGGTCTTTGCCATCAATGGGCTGTTCTATCTGCTTATTCGCAGTGGCGTCAGCGACCGCTTTGGCGACCCCAGCCTGACCATTCTGCAAATGGCCGTGGGCATCCTGCTGACCACCACCATTTTGCATTACTCCCGCGAACTGCGCGGCGCCATGCTGAGCATCTACTTTATGGTCATGACCTTTGGGGTGTTCGCACTGGACCGCCGACGCATGTTGCTGATGGCCGCCTTCACCCTGCTCTGCTTCAGCGGGTTACAGATCTATGAATGGATAAACGCTCCCCAACAGGCGATTTTCTCCTACCTGATCGGGCACTGGATCATCCTGACCCTGGGTCTGGGCTGGTTTATCTATATGGGCGGGTATATCCACAACCTGCAATTGCGGGTACGAGAACAGCGCGAACGGCTGCGCGAAGCCCACGACCGCCTCAGTGCCATTGCCGTGCGCGACGACCTGACCGGACTCTACAACCGCCGTCATTTTCTGGAACGGCTGGAAGAGGAAATGTCACGCGCCGCGCGGGAGAAAAGCCCCCTGCACCTGGCCATTCTGGATCTGGACCACTTCAAGCAGGTCAACGATAGCTACGGCCACCACGCCGGAGACGAAGTACTGCACCGCTTTGCACAACTGGCAGCCCAGGGGCTGCGAAAGTCTGACCTGTTGGCCCGCTATGGCGGCGAGGAATTCGTGGTGTTGTTCCCCCACACCAGTACCCAGGCCTGCCTGGCCGCACTGGAGCGCTTGCGCCGCCAGTTCTCGCAACAGCACTATTCCTTCACAGCAAACCTGAGCAGCGAATTTTCCGCCGGGCTCACCCATTACCAACCCGGCGAAAGCGCTGAGCAATTTATCAAACGTGCGGACAACGCCCTCTACGAAGCCAAGGACCTGGGCAGAAACCGCATCGAGTTAGCCAGCTAGGTGCTGAACATGAATCCAGCATTCGACTGGCAAACGCAACAGGACGGTGGAGGCCCGGCGCGTCTATCGGTATGCTTGCTCGCCACCGGGAGAAAAGCATGTCAGAGATTACCAATCCAAGCCTGAAAAACACCGTCCGCCAGCACTTCGCCAGCCTGGGTGAAGACGCACCCACCTGGACGGAAATTCACGGCATGCTGTGTGCCCTGGCCGCTGGCCCGCAGGGCGATGACGATTCCCGGGTCGACTACGCCCATGAGCTGGAAATGCCGGTCCCGGACGAGGTGGCATCCGCCCTCAACCAACTGCGCCAACGTCTGGTGACCCAGCTACTCAGCGGCGAAACAGTGAACCTGCCCTGCCTGCTCGATCCCTATCAGGAAGAAGATGGCCAGGACCTGGCCAGCTGGTGTGCCGGCTTTATGACCGGCGTGTTCGTGAACGAATCGCTTTGGTATGAAAACGACGAAGAAACCATCGTCAATCTGCTGTTGCCCTTCATTCTGATTTCCGGTCTTGATGAAGATGAAGAGCTGGATGCCCTGTGGGAGAACACCCAAGTGGTCCGGCAGATGGCCCTCGGCATCCCGGAACTGATCGAAGAGCTGTTTTTATGTTTCCACGGGCCGGATGAAGGCGGCGAATCCCAGGAAACCTCTGAATAGCCCTTGCATGCTCTGTCTTTCAGGCCGCACCCCTTTCCGTTGACCCGGCCTCTTGCTCCACTGATCACTGCCGTCAGACGTAACGTGACCCAGTTCCATGCCCTTGCCAGAGCAACGCTCTAGTCTTGCAAACTAAACCACCGAGACAAAAAAGGTGGCACCAGACAATAATGATCAGGGGGAACGCGTGCGCGTCATACTTTTGGCCAGCCTGCTGGCGCCGGTACTGGCATCCGCCCAAACAGAATCCCGGCCGGCCTGCCCGACACTGGCCCGGGCCAGCTTCACCACGGCAGTTGAGAACCGCGAACCTACAGATGAAATCAGCCAGGCACCTGCCGATACGGCCGAGCTGTTTTTTTATACCGAAGTCCACGATGGCAGCGACCAGACGCTCTACCATCACTGGTCACTCAATGGTGAAGCCTTTGTCGATGTGACCCTGGAAATTGGTTCGGATTTCTGGCGTACCTGGTCATCAAAAACCCTGACCGGCCTGGGCATGAAAGCGGGGGACACCTGGGCGGTATCGGTCACCGGCGCGCAAGGCTGCGAGCTGGGGCAGTGGCAGGTGGCGCTGACAACATCCGGCAAGGCAACAGCAGTTCCTGAAGCCCGGAGCACGCCTGCAGCCGCGACTGAAGAGAAGCCATCGCCGGCTCAAAACAATACCGGCAATCATGGCCAGGACGACACCGCCCCCGTGGATTTGAGCGCCAATTTCATGGCGATCGAAGAGCTGCTCAATCTCGGTGATACCCGGGGAGCGCGCTCTGCCATCAAGCGGGCCCGCGCCCTTACCGGCAATGCGCAGCAGCTGGCCGAGCTGGATCAGATGGACAAGGACAACCAGGCATTTGCCGAACTGAATCAGCTGATCCGTCAACGCGATATTCCTGCCGCCCGGCAGAAACTGCAGGAACTGATGGTTTCCGTGCCCGCAGAAAGCCCGGTGTACCCTGCCCTGCAAGGCCGCCACAAACTGCTGGACCAGCTTAATGAGATGAACCGTGGAAGCGCCGCCCTGCAGGCTGCGTCGGCGCCCTAATCGTCCTTGAGTGACAAGTGGCTTATGTCCGCTTGCACTGGCGGCACCTCCTTCTTCTGCTGCCCCAGATTCTCCCCCGGCGCGGCCATGCTCAGGTGACTCACATCAGGGGCAGGTGGAGGCGGAGCCTGTTCCCCGCTATCCATATCCTCTCCCACATCCGCTACCGTGAACGCCCCGGCAAATCCGGTTCCGCCAGTACGGATAGTACCCACGGTCTCCAGATCTCCGCTGCTTTGCTCCTGAGCGCCGCCCTCCCCGGCTGGAGAGCGCGACTCAACGGCAGAGGGCTGAGCCTGCGGCGCAGGTTCCGGCGCAGCGGCGGGCGCCGGTGGTGAGCCACCCGCGGATACAGGCCGGATGTCGCACTCCGCGCCGGCCTGCTTCATCAACGCCCGAAACTTCATGGCCGTGGCCTGATCGGCATCTTTCTTGATCACCACCGGCTGACCGGAAAACAGTTTCTCAACCCGGGCGCTGTCCATCTTGAACAAACGCCCCAGATTGCTCTTCACCGTTGCCAGGTCAGCACCGCCGACCAGCTTCCCGGAAAACACGATATGGAAACGAGCATCACTCATGCTGTTGCGTTTCTCCCTTCAGGCAATTCAGTTTTCAGGCAGATTCAATCCATCTGCGCCGCACAATACTCCGCCAGCGCCGCAATGGTCCGTGACGGGTTCAGCCCCAGAGCCCGGGGCACCATGGCGCCATCCACCACATAGAGACCAGGATAGTTGAACACTTCCCCGGCATGGTTCACCACCCCCTGTTCCACAGAATCCGCCATATTACAGCCGCCCAGTGGGTGGGGAGTGACCAGATTCTTGAACCAGGTCCAGGTGGCCGGGGTCATCGGGTTGCCGCCGGTGGCTGCCGTCAACGACAAATGCCGATCGGCCAACCCCTGCACTGCCTTTTCTGCCTTGCGATAATCCCACTTGAGCTTCAGGCGATCACGCTTCCATGGCCAGTACCAGCGCCGGCCCAGCGAAAAGGTGCCACCGGGATCATCCATGGCCTGGCCAAACCAGGGCATCATTTTGCCAAAGGGGTTACTGCTGTCGCCATATTTCAGCATGGCCGCACCCAGCCGGCTGCCGGCAAACCGGGACTGCTTGCCCAAACGCTCCAGCCAGCTGCCAAGAATATCCGGCAAGCCGCCGTCTTCCACAAAATAGCGGGCGCCATTGTCCGAGCCATCCAGGTAATCGATGGCGCTGGTGATGGTCGGGCCCCGGGTAGGTGAAATCTGACGATCTTCATAGAAGGCCGCCGTGGCGAAATCGCCGTTACTGCTCCAGTTGTGCCCGAGCTTACGGCTGAGTTTTGGCAGCGTCTTGAACTGATCCCGGCAGCGCAGTAACAGTTCGGTGGACCCCATGGAGCCAGCAGCCACGATCACCTTGTCAGCCCGGAAACCACGCCAGCCCCGCGCATCCAGATCCATGGCCTGCACCTCATAGCCCCCGGAGGCCAGCGGACGAATCGTGCGCACGTGATGCAACGGACGAATCTGCGCGCCAGCACTTTCCGCCGCCGCCAGGTAATTCAGATCCAGTGTGTTTTTGGCTTTTACCGGGCAACCCAGATCGCAATTGCCACAATGGGTGCAGGTACCCTGCTCTTTGCCCTGGGCGTTGACCCAGCTTTTACTATGGCGGTAATCGAACGAATCGTCGTTTTCTGCGCGCCACTCTGGATCAAACGTAATCGCCTGGGGCACCACGGTGAAGCGGTCCCCGGCGCCGACCGCCTCCGCCGCTTCTTTCATCAGGTGAGTGCGTGGCGTCCATTGGCTCGCAGGCAGTGTTTGCACATTGAGCATTACGCCAGTGATGTCGTAATAGGGTTTCAGGGTGGCGTAATCAATCGCCTCAGGCCAACCCTGCTCGAAGGCCTCGGGGTTGGCTTCAATACTGACGTTGGCATAAATCAGCGAACCGCCGCCAACCCCGGCTCCCATGGCAATACTCATGTCACCGAAATTGCGAAAATCAATCCAGCCGTTTTGTTTTTCCGGCTCATCTTCATCCCAAAGCCAGTCTGTCTGGGACACGGACGGGTACTCACTGGGCAACCAGCGCCTGCCCCGCTCCAACACCACCACCTTGCTTCCCTTCTCAGCCAGGCGGCATGCCATCACAGCGCCCCCGAAGCCACTGCCGATGACCAGCACATCCACCTTTTCCATGTCGTCCCCAGTATTTTTCTGCTTTTCGTTGTCAGCTATCCCAGCGTCCAACCTTCTTCTTACACTAATTTTTGCACTATAAATTTAAGCGCCAATCCTGTCCATTTACACCGCTTTCCAGTAACCTGACCACCATCTTTGCCGGCCCACAGCAGCACCCATGGAACAGATCGATTTCGTTACTATTGAAGAGAAAAAACGCCCCCGCAAGCGGGCTGCTGCCCCGAAAAAAGTGGCCAGCACCTCGCGGCAGGCAACGGCGCGGCAAGGTGCGGTTCGTGAAGGCTACCGGCGCCTCACCGCCGACATTCCCGCCGATTTGCACAAGCGACTTAAAATGCAGGCGTTGATGGAAGACCGCTCGGTCACCGAGTTGATCGTGCAAGCGGCAGAGAGCTTTCTGCGTAACCGCGACTGATTTCCCCGGCAACATTTCCTTCGTATCCATCCTGTTTGCGCATACCCCTTGCACGCTGTCATTGAAGCGTCACCGCGCTGTCATTCATTCGCACCCTTGTGGCGACACCCTTGGCGAAAACCGTCGAAGGAGCTAGCTCATGGCTGCAGATCTGTTTCTGCTCGTCTGTGCCCTGCTGTTCGGGCTTGGATTTCGTCAATTGTTCCGCCACCTACCCGAGGAGCGCTGGCAATTTGTCGCGTCCCTCCCCTTGAAGAAAAACGGTGACGGTTCCTGGCAGGGCCTGAATTTGACCTTCTACGGTTTATTTACCGGCCTGGCCGGCGGGTTCGGCGTGGCCACTTTTATTCTTCTCACTGCCGCCGTCGGCGTTTCGCTGATGACCACCGTAGTCCTGACCCTTGGGGTACTCGCCATTTGCCTGCCAGCAGCCAAGATTATCGCCACGGTGGTAGAGAAAAATCGCCACGGCTTTACCGTCGGCGGCGCCAGTTTCGTGGGTATTATCATTGCCCCCATATTCCTGTGGCTGGCGGACAAGGCCAGCCAGTATTGGTGGGACACGCCGCTGCCCACTCTGCCCATGCTGGCAGCCATGTCCATCGCCTATGTGATGGGGGAAGGAATCGGTCGACTGGCCTGTATCAGTTTCGGCTGCTGTTACGGTAAAGCGCTCAACGATGCCCCCACCTGGGCCCGGCGCATGTTTGCCACGCTCAATCATGTCTTTATCGGCAAAACCAAGAAAATCGCCTTTGCCGGGGAAATGGAAGCCGTCAAGGTTATTCCCATTCAGGCGGTAACCTGCGTGCTCTACACGGCGCTGGCATTGTTATGCAGCGCCCTGTTCTTCCACCAGTTATTTGCCCTGGCTTTTGCCCTGAGCCTGGTGGGCAGCCAGCTTTGGCGAGTGTATTCGGAAACACTGCGGGCGGATTACCGTGGGGGCAGCAAGCTGTTCTCGGTCTATCAACTGATGGCATTGCTCGCAGCACTGTACGGTGTGGCTATCAGCATCGCCCTGCCCGCACATGGTGATTTACAGCCGTTACTCCACGCTGGGCTTGGCGCTCTGTGGACGCCGGGAGTCATCCTGTGCCTGCAATTGATTACGGTTGTCATGTTTTTCTTCTCGGGCACCAGCACCATCACCACCGGCGAGCTACGATTCGGGTTGGCCGCTGACTGGCGTAGCCAGGCCGGCTGCGAGGGTGAGCATCACCAGCATGACAAGAAGGACACGGGGCAGCCATCAGGCCCCGCGTCCCTTGGGGCCACCCTGGGCAGTTCTACACCAGCGCCACGGCCTTGATCTGGGCATAGACGTCGGCACCGGGAAACAGGGAAAGCTGACGAGCAGAACGCCCGGAGATCCGGGCCAGAATGCACTGCCCGGCCAGGGCAAGTTGAACCAGGCATTGCCCGGGCCCCACCTCACGCAAGCCAATCACCCGGGCCGGCAGAATATTGAGAATGCTGCTGTCGCCCGGCGCACTCAGGCAAAGGCTCACATCCCGGGCAGCAATACGCAGCCGTACAGATTCGCCGGTCAGCAACGGCTGCTCGGCAGGTAACCACAGCGTGGCATCCCCCACCGCAATGCCCTGCAAATGATCCTCGCGGGCATAGTCCGCCACCAGGCCGGCCAACAGCGCGGTGGCATCCGCGCGTTGAGCCAGGGAGCCATCCAGCCGCGACAGCTCCTGGCTGGCTGTCCCCTGGGCAATAATGCGGCCGCGCTCCATCAACCAGACCTGATCCGACAGGCGCAGAAGCTCGTCCATGTTGTGGGTCACGTACAGCACCGGCACGGTGCGCGCGGCCAGGGCAATCAGATCCAGAAGTTCACGCTTGTGTGCCTCATCCAGGGCCGACAGCGGCTCATCAAGCAGCAGCAGTTGCGGCGCCCCCAGCAAGGCCCGCGCCAGCGCCACCCGCTGGCTTTCCCCACCAGACAACCCCTCCACCCGCCGGGCCAGCAGCGGGCCAATGCCGGTTTGTTCGATCACCTGCGCTTGCTGCCCCTCCGGGCTCTGGCGGCGCCGGGCCACATAATCCAGATTGCCCTGCACGGTAAGGTGGCGAAACAGGGTGGGCTGCTGAAACAGCATGCCAATGGGCCGCTGCCACGGCGCCAGCTCCACGTCTGCCGACAGCCACGTCTGGTCGGCAAAGCTGATCACGCCATCGCAATGGTCCAGCCCGGCCACCATGCGAAGCAACGAACTCTTGCCCGCCCCGGAAGGCCCAAACAACACCGTGACCCCCCGGGGCTGCAGCGTCGCCTCCACCTGCAATCGAAAACTGCCCCGCTGGCCCTGTACTGACAGCTCCAGACTCATGGCATGGCCCCCAGATTTGGCCGGCGACGCTGCCAGCGGAACAGTCCCCACAGCAGCAATAGCGACAGGCCCAACAACACTGCCGCTAGCCGATGGGCACTGACATAATCGCCGGCTTCCACATGCTCATACAGGGCCACAGAGGCTACCCGGGTTTCCCCGGACAGGCTGCCGCCGATCATCAACACTACGCCGAATTCGCCCAGGGTATGCGCAAAGCCCAGAATCGCAGCACTGGCATACCCCTCCCGGCACTGGGGAAGCACCAGGGAGAAAAACCGGTCGCGGGGCCGCGCGCCGGCAACGGCGGCCATGTCCAGTTGCTGTGAATCAATGGCGGAGAACGCGTTTTTCAACGGTTGCAGAACGAACGGCAGCGAATAGAGCACAGAGCCGATCACCAGCCCTGTGAAGGTAAACGCCAGTGAACGCTGCTCGAATACCTCTGCCAGCCAACCCCCAGGCCCGTTCGGGCCCAGTCCGATCAACAGGTAAAAACCCAGCACCGAAGGGGGCAGCACCAGTGGCAATGCCAGCACTGCCTCCAGCAGAGCCTGGCCAGGCAAACGCCGGCGGGCCAGCCACCAGGCCAGTGGCGTGCAAAGCGCCATGAGCAGCACGGTGGTCAGCAGCGCCAGCTGAATGCTGACGCCCAGAGCAAGCCAATCCCCCTCAGAGAGCATCGTCAGGCACCCGGTAACCCGCCAGGTCGATCAGCGTCTGCGCCTGGGGACTGAAAAGGAAGTCGTAAAAGCGCTGCGCGGTGGCATTGGTACCAAGCAGTCCACCCTGCTGAACAATGGGGGCGTACCAGTCCGCCGGCACACGCCACTGGCTTCCGCCCTGCTGCTGTACCTGGCTCAGGGCCACGAAGGCCGCCGCGGCAGCCCCGCTATGGGCAAAGTGATAGCTCTGCCCCACATTCTCTGCGGTTACCTGTTTGACGGCCACGGGCAGATTCACCCGCGCCAGGACCGCTTCCGCCGCCACGCCATAGGGGGCGGTACGCGCATTCGCCAGCGCCAATGGCTGCACATTACCCTGACGCAAACTCTCGGGCCCCAATGGAACGCCACGGGTCGGCGTCCACAGCACCAGAATGCCCTGGGCATAGGTACGGATTGACGCCGGGAGTAACAAGCCTTCTTGCGCCAGTTCAGCGGGGCGGCGCTGATCGGCCGCGAGGAAGATATCGTAAGGGGCACCCTGGCGAATTTGTGCCGCCAGTTTGCCAGTGGAGGCCACGGTCACGCCGATCCGGTCATCCGGGTGGCTCTTTGTGTACAGCGTGATCAGTTGTTTGAGCGTTTGTGCAAAGTTGGCGGCCACCGCCACCTGGGCGTTGCCGGCCAGCACCGGGGCGCTGAGCACGCTCATCAAAAGAAAAACCAGGATCCGCATCAAGCACTCCGCCAACACACCGGGAATCGCCCAGTCTAAGTCAGCGGTGAAGCACTGTCAGGAAGATTTACGCGGGTTCTGCCCACGGTGCTGGCGGCCACGGGCCCGGGCCAGTTCAATCTGTTTCTGCCGTTCCGCAAAGCGTTGCTTCTGTTCGGGGGAGGATTCGTCGTAACACTTCGGGCAGGACACCCCAAGCTGGAACTGTTCGCTGCGTTTGTCTTCATCGCTGATCGGTCGACGGCAGGCGTGACACTGATCAAATTCACCCGGGTTCAGATCGTGGTCTACGGTCACCCGCTCATCAAACACAAAACACTCCCCTTCCCACAGGGAGTCTTCCTTGGGCATTTCTTCCAGGTATTTGAGAATGCCCCCTTTCAGGTGGTACACCTCCTCAAAGCCCTGCTCTTTCAGGTACGCCGTGGACTTCTCGCAGCGGATGCCACCGGTGCAGAACATGGCCACTTTCTTGTGCCTGGCCGGGTCCAGGGTTTCCTTCACGTACTCCGGAAATTCCCGAAAGGTACGCGTTTCCGGGTTAATGGCCCCCTTGAACGTGCCCACTTCCACTTCATAGTCGTTACGGGTATCGATCAACACGGTATCGGGATCGGAAATCACCGTATTCCACTCTTCCGGCGACAGGTAGGTGCCCACAGTGCGAGTCGGGTCGATACCTTCCACGCCCATGGTGACAATCTCTTTCTTCAGCTTCACCTTGGTGCGCAGGAACGGGTGTTCGTCGTGAAAGGATTCCTTGTGCTCCAGTGCTGCCAGCCGCTCGTCCTGTTTGAGCCAGCCCAGCACCGCATCCACGCCCGCCCGCGGGCCGGAAATGGTGCCGTTAATGCCTTCATCGGCGAGCAACAGGGTGCCACGCACATCATTGTCATGCATCAGGTCCAGCAACGGCTGCTGCAGTTGTTCGAACCCGTGTAGCCGAACAAACTTGTACAGGGCTGCAACGACAATGCTGTCCGGGGTTTCCACCCGATGCTGGGTACTCACTGTTTCTCTCCCGCTGTGTTCTTTCCCGCCGTCATCTGCGGATCGTGTTTACTGCCACCCAGACAATCCGGTGACGCCAGTATCTCGCCCCCTTTTGCCTGCCATTCCGCTGGAGTGTGGGTATGCAATGCCAGTGCATGCACCGGGCCATCCAGCTCTTCAGCCAGAATCTTGTACAGCATCTGGTGGCGACGTACCGGCATCATGCCGTCAAAAACATCGCTGACCAGCACCAGCTTGAAATGCGTTTCCGAATTCGGCGGCACGCTGTGCTTGTGGCTTTCATTTTCCAGCGCGAAATGTGCCACAGGCACCGCCTCGAAAACCTTGCGCTCGATCAATGTCGCTACACTCATGGTCCACCTCACACATAAAACCGGGCCGGGGCCGTTCGAAAAAACACGACGAATGGGCTGATTATACCAGTTGCATCAGGGCGTAACGCCCCTTGCGGGGCGCGTATTCTACGGGGTTTGGGAGCACAGAGAAAATAAGCGGCCAGCGCCGGTATTAAACCGCAGGGATAATCTCCTGCCAGAGCCGCTCACCGGCCTCATCCAGCAAGGCCGCCCGGGGCTCTCCCGGACCCAGCTGACAAACCTGACGGTCGCTCTGCCAGCCATCCCAACCCGGTGAATCCCCACGGGCAAAAGCGCCCCAGGCATCCTGCACCTGCCGGGACAGCGCCCGCGCTTCGTCTGTGCCACCGGTAAAATACATGCCTGCTGGCGTATCGGTAACGCCGAACACAAAAGGCACATCCACCACATGGCAGGCCCCCAGAGGAATGCCAAAAGGCTCGCTTTGCCAGGTAAACTGGAAGCCCCAGCACTGGGCGTTGTGGCGGCTCTGTGCGTCAAGCAGCCGAACCGTGGGCACCCGGAACAGGCGATCCGACTCCATGGCCGACAGCAAGTCCAGCCGGCTACGGCGGCTATCCGGCGTCACCGTCGTCTGATAATAATCCAGTGCCCGGGCACCATTGCCCGGCACACATCGCTCAAAGCGCCGCAGAATTTCGTCGTCGTCAATCTGCTTCAACGCATCCATGGTGGTCGTGCCCGCAAGCACCCCGGCATACTGAAAGAAGTGGAATTCATCACGGCAGACACCGGCCAGCAGGCGCTTGTCCGCAGCGGCACCAGCGGCAATTGCCTCGATCGGCAGTGCCGGCAGCAAATCACCGTCGACCATGGGCAGAAAGTTCATGGCAAACTGCGGCGTGGTTGTGCGCAACCCACGATCGACCAGCACCTTGACGGCAGCGTTCTGGGCCTTGATCCAGCTCTTGTTATCGGCACTGGCCAGTTTCTCGGCTGCACTGCCAGCCCCCGGCAGCGCCTCCACAAAGGCGTCGGTCACCTTGCGCACCTGATCCGGGGCGAGCACAAAATCGGCGGCACCAGACTGGGTGATCGCGCTGTGGAACAGGTCTTTCGCCTGGGGGCAGGCCAACAGCGCGCCGACACTGAAGCCCCCGGCAGACTCACCGAAAAGCGTCACTTGCCCGCAATCACCGGCAAAGGCACCGATGTTGTCCTGCACCCATTGCAGCGCGGCCAGTTGGTCGCGCATGCCCAGGTTGGTATCTGCATCCAGCTCCGGTGCCACCGCAGAGAAATCTGCAAACCCCATGGCGCCCAGCCGGTAGGCGGCATTCACCACCACCACATTCTGGCTACGCGCCAGTTCGGCACCGTTATAGAGAACCTGAGACACCGAGCCCGCCAGGTAGCCGCCACCGTGGAACCACACCATCACCGGGAAAGGCCCTTCGCCGTCCGGCACCCAGATATTCAGGTACAGGCAATCTTCGCTGGATTCCTGAATCCCCATCACCGGGTTCTTCATTTGCAGCGAGGGCATCGGATAATGATCCGCCGTTTGCTCCGCATCACTGTCAGCCAGGGGTTGCGGAGCCTTGAAGCGCAGCTCGCCCAGCGGCGCACGCGCAAACGGCACGCCGCGGTATTCGGTTACGCCCTTATTGCCAAGCCCCTGGTAACGCCCTTGCCGGGTTACTGCCGTCATCTACCACTCCTGTTTTGCCAGCTGGCGCCGGCCTGAAAATTAACCCGCTTCAGCAACGATAAACGCCAGCGGGCACGCTTTACCCAAGCCATGCATAGCTGGCGGACAGCGCCACTTGCCTGGCGCCCAATACCAGCGCCCCACCCTAGCAAAATACATACTAATGAGTAGGCCAATACGTCTGTTTAATTGTTAGACAACATTAACAATCTTGCCTTATTAGTGACTTACACTTGTTCACGCCCTCATAGAGGCACCTCGAGGGCTTTATAAATCCATTGAATTTTCTACGGAGGGAAGCCCCCATGAGCAAGACCGCAACCATCGAGCAACGCTTTAACGAACGTTATGAGCAAGTGGCCACCGAAGCCAAAGCGACTCTGGAAAAAGTGAACAGTGCTGTCCGCGGCGCCTATACCCGCCTGGAAAACAACGGTAACGAGCTGTTCCAGAACCTGGTGAAAACCGGTGAAAAACGCCAGAAAGCCGCCAGCAAGCCCCAGAAGAAAACCACCAAAGCCCAGCCCTCCCAGCTGGACGAAGTGCGCAGCAAAGTTGCCGCCGCTCTGGGCCTGCCGACCCGCGGCGAAGTGGAAGCACTGAACAAGAAGCTGACTTCCCTGACCCGCAAGGTCAACAAACTGGCCAAAGAAACCAAGTAAGCCCCGATCTGCCGGGAGAGGCTCAGCCGCTCCCGGCACAAACTCCGCCTCGCCCTCTTCTCCCGCTTTTCGTTCGTACCTTCAACCCATTTGGGCCATAAGCCCGCCAATACGGTCAATAAACCAGCAATACGCCCTTAAGCCCACGCCAAGTGTTGACTTGCCGCGCCGTGTCTCGTTATCTAAGTGGCTCTGTACCAGATAACAACAATTGCGAGCCCATGCCGTCCGCCAATTTTTCAGCCTCTCTGAAGCATAAAACTGTCGCGCCTTTCTGGCTGGAATATCTGCTGGATGCAGCCCTGCGCGCCGGCATAGACCTGAGCTATGCCCTGGTGGAGTCCGGTATCAGCAACAACGATCTGGAGGATCCACAGTCACGCATTTCCATGGCCATCGAGAACCAGCTGCTGAAACAGGCCATCGTCGACAGTGCAGATCCGCTATTTGGTCTGCACATGGGAGAAGGGATTCGCCCCCGCTTCATGGGCGAGTTGGGCTACGCCAGCATGTCCAGCGCCACGCTGGGGGACGCCATCGAGTTGATGATTCCCTTTATGAAAGTCACCACCGAATACGCCCAATTGCGTTTTGAGTGGCGCGAACACCATGGCGATAAAACGCTGTGGCTGATGTGGGAAAGTGATCTGGAAGACCTGCCCACCTATCCGGCCCGGGTAGACGCCAATTTCGCCGCTGCCATCGTTTACGGGCGCTGGCTGATTGGCCAGGAACTGAACCCGGCACGCATTCTCTTTAAACACCCGCCACAGGGCGACGAAGCCGAGTACCAGCGCATCTTCCGTTGCGACGTCACTTTCGGTCAGCCGGAAAATGCCATTGTGCTACCCGGCCATCTGTTGGATTTGCCCCTGCGCGATGCCGACCCAGAAGTGCACAAGGTGGCCCGCTCACGCATGCAACGGGCGGTTACCCAGTACCACGCCCGTGACAACCTGCTGGAACAGGTGCGCCTGGAAATCCAGAAACGCCTGCAACAAGGCGTCCCGCAGCTGGAGCCCATCGCCGATCAGTTGGGCGTCAAACCCTGGACCCTGCGCCGACAGCTACGGGCCGAGAACACGGATTTTTCCAGCCTGCTGGAAGATGAGCGCCGCCGCCTTGCCTGCGACTGGCTGCTACACAGCGAACGTTCCGTTAATCAGATCGCGCTGGATTTGGGGTATTCCGAACAAAGCGCGTTCAACCGTGCCTTTAAACGCTGGTTTGATATGACGCCGGTGCAGTACCGCGATAGCCAGGGCAATCAAACCTTCAACGACTGAGCACCCCGCCACTGGCGTTTGCACTGGCCCAGCGTCAGCCCCTGTGCAAAGCCGTTGACCAGGGTGGCGCCCAACCGCCCCTGTAACATCCGCGTGGACACCGGGAGCAAGCCATAGAAAAGCTGCCCAAGGCGGGTGACGTGTTGCAGCTCTTCTCGCCAACCCGCCATTGCGCGGGGATAGGACACGTCAGGTCTTTCGCCCAGTACCGCCTGCGCAGCAAGTTGACCACTGAGTACCGCGCCGTAGATTCCCTCGCCCAGCAACACCTCCGTGCAACCCGCCGCATCGCCCACGAACAGCACACGGCCATTGATCAGCCGGGCTTTCGGCAGCCAGGTGCCCAGCGGATAGCCCGCCACATGCTCCGCCACTGCCCCCAGGCGTGCCTGGCAATAGCGCTGCAGCGCCGCACGTTCCGGGGCCGCCACCCCCTGCCGCCAGACATAGAGCCCCACATTCACATGGTCGCCCTTGGGAAACAGCCAGCCATAACCGCCGCGAATAACGCCAAAATCCAGCGTCATGGGCGGATAATCGCCCACCTTTTCCCGCGGCACGCATCCTTCGATGGCCATGGCGCCTGGCACGTGGCGCTCCCCCAGCATCCGCGCCACGGCGCTGTTGGCCCCGTCCGCTGCGATCAACCAGGGTGCAGAAAAGCAGTCTCCCTCGCGGGTTTCAACACGCACCCCGCCTGGCCGTTGCTCTACGAGCCGCAGGCCCGCAGTCTCATGGAACACGACACCTTGCTGCACTGCCTGCTCTCGGCAAAACGCATCCAGCTCCGCCCGTTCGGTCATGACACAGAACGGCGTGCCGGTACTCAGGTGACGAACCGGTAAGGACCGATGACTCACCGCCAGCGAGGTAACGGCTTCACGTACCACCGGCGCAATGCTGAATCGGTAGCGCGCCACTGCTTTCTCCGTGACCCCGCCCGCACAGGGTTTTCCCCGTGACTGGGGGCGGGAAATCACGGCCACTCGCAACCCGGCCGCAGCCAGATCCCAGGCCGCTGCGCAGCCCGCCTGACCGGCCCCGACAATCAACACATCCCAGTTCGTCATATATCTCCCCCTGATTCCGTGCGATTAGCCGCCGGGTCCTTTATAATGCGCGCCGTCCGGGACCCTGACCCATGGACCTTGCTCAGCGGTCCCCTCGGTTTCAGCCCACATAAGTTCTCCCGAATTAAAGCTAGGAGATTGTTCATGAAAGCACCCGTACGCGTAGCCGTCACCGGCGCCGCTGGCCAAATCAGCTATTCCCTGCTGTTCCGCATCGCTTCCGGCGATATGCTCGGCAAAGACCAGCCCGTTATTCTGCAGCTGCTCGAAATCACCCCTGCTCTGGAAGCCCTGAACGGGGTCATCATGGAGCTGGAAGATTGCGCATTCCCGCTGGTTGCCGGCATTACCGGTACCGACGATGCCAACGTGGCCTTCAAAGACGCCGATTACGCGCTGCTGGTTGGTGCTCGTCCGCGTGGTCCAGGCATGGAGCGTAAAGACCTGCTGGAAGCTAACGCAGCCATCTTCTCCGCCCAGGGTAAAGCCATCAACGACAACGCCAGCAAGGGCATCAAAGTCCTGGTTGTCGGCAACCCGGCCAACACCAACGCCCTGATCGCCCAGCGCAACGCGCCGGACATCGATCCCCGTCAGTTTACTGCCATGACCCGCCTGGACCACAACCGTGCCATGGCGCAGCTGGCCAACAAGCTGGGCAAAACCGTCAATGACGTGAAGAAAATGCTCATCTGGGGCAACCACTCCTCCACCCAGTACCCGGATCTGCACCACTGCGAAGTGGCTGGTAACGTGGCCATCGATCAGGTTGAGCAGGACTGGTACGAAAACGACTACATCCCGACTGTTCAACAGCGTGGTGCTGCCATCATCAAGGCTCGTGGCGCTTCCTCTGCCGCGTCTGCTGCCAACGCCGCTGTGGACCACATGCGTTCCTGGGCACTGGGCACCGACGAAGGTGACTGGGTTTCCATGGGTATCTACAGCGATGGTTCCTACGGCATCCAGGAAGGCCTGATCTACTCCTTCCCCTGCACCTGCAAGGATGGCGACTGGACTATCGTTCAGGGCCTGGAAGTCAACGACTTCTCCCGTGGCAAGATGCAAGCTACCGAGCAGGAACTGGCGGAAGAACGTGACGCCGTTTCTCACCTGCTGCCGTAAGGCTCAGGTCGGGTAATAAAAAAGGGGCTCTTCGGAGCCCCTTTTTTTGTGCCGCTACTCGGCGCAATCAGTATTCGGAATAATCCATCTGCTGCATCTGGGCCTGTTGTGCATACTCTGCATAGTTGGCCATGGTGAGCGGGAACAGCACACCGAAGTAGCCCACCATCAACAACAGCACAATCACAAAGGCAGCTTTTACGCCACCGGAATTGCCGACCGGAGCGGCGCCGTACTGGTTGCTGCCTTCGCTACCGCGTTTGAACAACATCACCAGGCCCAGCACCAGATTGGCAATCGGCACCAGCATGAGCAGGCTCAACCAGCCGCTGGCGTTGATGTCGTTGAGACGACGTACCATGTAGCCCCAGCTCATCACCATCACACCGATGAAAGCCACGGTGGCAATCAGCCCCATGATCATTGCACCCACGCCAATGGCAGCGTCCCCGGCGCTCATCATGCCTGGAATCAGAATCGCGGCTGCCACCCCGACCACAAGATAGAACAACAAGGTCAGACCAGCGGCATACACGAAATAGCGCATACGGCCGATACGCCCTGACAAAGACAGAAACTTGGGCTGATAGGCGTCCTGGTTACCGGCAACGGCAACATCTGCATTGGGTGCCTGATATGGTTGGTTCATGGTTACTCCCCCTAGGGCTCAAGGTTAAAAAAACGTTCAAAAATGAATGCGCCGCAATCGTTACAGCGTATGGCGCCGACCGAAGTCATCCATGGCACGCAGTAAATCCCGACGACTGATCTGTCCGATCAGTTTTCCGCTGTCCAGCACCGGTAGCCGGCGGCGGTGATCCGCAAGAAAAATTTCTGCCACATCCAGAATGGAATCCGAGCCTTCCACGGTCTGCAGATCCACACTCATGTACTCCTTTACCGAACCGATTTCTGTACCGTGGTAACTTGCTTCCAGCGCGCCCTTAAGACAGTCGGATTCGGAAAAGACCCCCACCACACGGCCCGTCTCATCCACCACCGGGCCACCGGAAATCTGATTTTCCAGCAATACACGAATGGCTTCACTAACAGACATATCGGGGGAAAAGGTGACCAGACGGCGGCTCATGTACTCCGCCACATGCATGGACTTGAGCATAATTCTTCCCTGTGCAGTGAGAGCCGGCATCATGCCGGCCACGGGTATTCCCTGTTCTTTATAGCAGCATTGGCGACAAGAATCGCTAACCGCTGACGCTACACCAGCGCCTTCGGTGCGGTGATAATACCGTTGTTATCCGCATAGACGAATTCGCCCGGGCGGAAGGTCACGCCACCAAAGGTAATGTCGATATTCAGCTGCCCTTCGTCGCGGCGAACGGATTTAATTGGCACACAACCTTGAGTGATGACACCGATATCCAGTGTCGCCAGCGCATCCACGTCACGGCAGGCACCGTAAATAATGACGCCTTCCCAGCCGTTCTTCACCGCGTTCTCCGCGATCATGTCACCGATCAACGCATTGCGCAGGCTGCCACCACCATCGACGACCAGCACCTTGCCTTTACCATCGGTGCCTAGGTGCTCCTTGACCCGGCTGTTGTCTTCGAAGCATTTCACCGTAACGATTTCACCGCCAAACGCTGCACGGCCACCGTAACTGAGCCAGTTGAGGCCGGTTACCACGGAGACACTGTCCGCATTGTCATCACACAGATCGCAGGTCACAAAGGTCATACTGACTCCTTCGGTTATTTTGTTCAGTGGCGACCAAGGAGCTTCAGGCAGCCTTGGTCACTTTTTCATGAAATTTACCGGCAAACACCAGAATGTCCCGGTACCGTAACCGGTACAGGCCGGTATCCGGCCCCATCAATGCCATGCCGACCATGGCATCAGCCACCTTGCGGCTATCCACCGGCAACCAGTGGGCATCAGTCCAGCGTGTCAGTGGCTCAATCACTCGATTGAAAATATTGCCCCAGTCTTCTGCCGGGCGCTTGTCCTCACGTTCACCGCGCAGTAACGACGGCTGCACAATGGCCAGCAAGGGCAAGTCGAGTTTCATCAGCGCACGCTCCATCTGCCCTTTTACCCGCGAATAAAAAAACGGGGAGCGGGCATTGGAATTCACCGCCGACACAACCAGAAAACGTTGTACGCCAGCCCGGCGTGCCATGTTTCCGGCCAGCACGACAAGATCATGATCCACATGACGGAATGCCTGCCGCGACCCGGCTTTTTTCATTGTGGTGCCCAGGCAGCAAAAAACATCATCCACTTGAAAGCGGTCCTGGCATGCCTCGATATTATCGAATTCCACTAAATGTACGTCCAGCTTGGGGTGCTCGACGGATAAGGGCCGGCGTGTCAGCACAGTGACCTGCTCATAGTCATCGCAGGCCAGCAGGCTTTCCAGGCAATCACGCCCCACCAGCCCGGTTGCCCCTAACAGCAAGGCTTTTCTTGTCATTGTTCTTCCTCGTCTTTGGCGGGCTGTTCTGGCAGCCAGCGCCGTAGCACCGTTTCCAGTGCATCCAGATGTACCGGTTTGGCAAGAAAATCATCCATGCCCGCAGCCAGGCAACGGGCCTGAACCCCTTCCGCCGTATTGGCAGTCACCGCCACAACCGGCGTGCGCAAAGTCGCTTTATTTTGTTCAATTTCACGCAGGCGTCGGGTCACTTCAAAGCCGTCCATCTCCGGCATCATGCAGTCCATCAACACCAGATCGAACGATTCCTGGTCCAGCAACGCCAGCGCGGTTTCCCCGTTACTGACGGTTTTCACCTGGAAACCCAGTTTGCTTAGCATGCCCCGGGTCACCAGCTGGTTTACCTCGTTGTCCTCCACCAGCATCAGCCGGAAACGTTTGCGCCGCTGGCGCTCTTCCGGCGTCTGCAGCGGAGCATCCCCCACCGGCATCTGCCGCTGCAGGCCCACCAGTCGGGCCAGACCCTGGCGCAATACAGTACGATGAACCGGGCGCACCAGCACCACCAGGTCATGCTTGTCGATAAGCTGTTGCACTGCGGTGTGGCTGCGCTCCTCAATGGTTGCCATCAGCACCAGGCGTACCGGACGCAGCGAAGGATCCTCAAGCACATTGCGGCACAGGTTCAATGCCAGTTCAGGCCGCGACCAGGTATCCACAAACAACACATCAAAATCGCTTTGTTCGCGGTGCCCTGCACGAAGGGCCTGCAACGCATGATCGTACCCCATCGCAGAAGACGCCTGGCAGTCCAGCGCTTCCAGCTCTTCCTGAATGCTGGCAACGGTGCCTGAAGCGGCCCCGACGACCACGGCCTGGGCACCATCCAGCGCCCGTATCAGGCTCTGCGCTTCGCGCATGTCCGGCTGCATTTGCACCGGCACCGTGAACCAGAAGGTTGACCCTTCGCCAGGCACACTTTCCGCCCCCAGGGCGCCACCCATGGCATCAATCAGGCCCTTGCAGACCAACAGGCCGAACCCGGTGTGGTGGCTGTTGTACACGTCCTGGCCATCTTCAATAAAACGATCCTGGAACAGGTGGCGCAGGGCTTCCGGGTCCATGCCCGCGCCCTGATCACTCACGCGCACGCGCAGCACGCCGCCACTTTCACCTTCCACGGTAAAGTCCACATCCAGACGAATTTCGCCCCGCTCGCTGAACTTGATGGCGTTGCTGAACAGGTTATTGAGCACCTGCATCAGGCGCTCGCGATCGCCCCGGATGCGTTTGGGTAGCATGCGGTCAATCACGCAGGTGAGCTCCAGCCCGGAGGACTGGGCCATGGGGCCAAAGGCTTCCAGCGACTGCTCGATCGCCGTACGGAAATCGAAATAATCCGAATTGAGGGTAATGCGACGGGAAAGAATGCGGGAATAATCCAGCACGTCATCAATCAGTGACAGCAGGAGCTTGCCGCTCTGCCCCGCCACTTGCAGGTAATCTTTCTGCTCATCATTAAGCCGCGTGTCTTCAAGCAGCGACATCATCCCCATCAGCGAATTCATGGGGGTGCGCAACTCATGGGCCAGCCGATATACCAGGCTGAGCTGCACTTCGGTACTGCTGCGCACCGGCTGCTTTCGATCCAGAGGCCCTCGGCGCTCGCGTGTCATTGCGTGCCAGAAGGTTTCGTATTGGCCCCGATAAAGCCGGAACAGATAGAACGCGTAAACACCAATCAGTGTCGCCAGCACCCAGTCATGCAAGGTGCCGGTGAACAATAAAACCGCCAACGTGGGCAGGAACATCAGCACAATATAGGCTTGGCGAACCCGCAACCCGGCCATCCAGGAGCTACCCAGGGCCGTGGTCACACCCACGTTATAGAGAATGACGACGAAGAAATTGAAGCCGGTGCCCAGCCGCCAGATCAACCAGGCAGGCAGCAAGCCCCATAACAAGGCGTGCAGCGCCAGGCCCAGCCCGAACAGACGCCGCCAGCGGGCCGGGCCGGCCCCATAAAGCGCATCGAAACGCGCCACCAGCCACAGCCGGTAAGCGGTGACCAACAGGACGGCACCGCCGCCTATCAGCGCTTCCAGTTCGAAGCTCTGGTAGACCTGGCCCCAGGCAAAGACAAGTGCATAAACCAGAAGGGCCGCCAGGACTCCCATCAAGGAGTTCTTGGCGGCCCCGTAATCTACGCGTTTAAGAACCTTTCGATCTTTCTTGTATGGCACTGTGTTTTGTTCCGCAGAAACTGGATTTACCCGGTTTCGCGCTACGTTAACACCGCCTCATCAGACTGGCTAGAGCCTATTGCACGCTGCCTCCGGTCCGCTTGCGGCGGTCCAGCGCAACCAGTAATGGCACGAAAAAGAAGAAATCCACAATCAGGGCCATGGCAATGGTGATCGCAGACAACTGTCCCATGCTGGAATTGGGGTAAAAATGACTGGTCCCGATGACGGCAAAGTTCGCCACCAGCACCACGGATGTGGCCACCAGTGCTACGCCGACAGTACGGAATGCATACTCCACCGCTTGTTCGGTTTTGAGGCCCAATTCACGTTTTGCACGCACGTATTTACTCAGAAAATGCACAGTGTCATCCACCACGATCCCCAGCGTCATACAGGCCACCACGGATACCGCCAGCCCGATCTCGCCATTCACCAACCCCCACAGCCCGAAGGCCATGGCCGCCGGCAACAGGTTGGGCAACAGCGACAGGATGCCGTACCGCACGGAACGCAACGCAATAATCAGCAACACCGACACGCTGATCAAAGCAATCAGCGCGCCGCTGAGCATGCTCTGAATATTGCGCATGGTGACCCGGCCAAACAGGATGTCCATGCCGGTGCCCTGGGTCTGCATGGCTTGCGGCCAGTTATCCTGCATCCAGGCTTCCACCCGATCATTGAATTCCAGCACCGGGTGCGAACCGATATTTTCCAGCATCACGATGACCCTGGCCTGCTCCTTGTCGATATCCAGCTGGTCCTCCAGCCCCAGACCCTGGGGTAGCGACAGCTCATATAACAAGGTGTATTGGGAGATCAGCTCTCGGGATTCGGGAATGCGGTACCAGGCAGGATCGCCGCCGTGCATGTCACGGTTCAATCGCTTGATCACATCCGTGTAGGCCGTGGCATATACCACCTCATCCTGTTGCTCCAGCCACACGGTCAAATCATCAATATGCTGCAGGTACGCAGGCTCCATGGCACCGCCGGATTCGCCGGAATGCACCGCATAGTCGATACGATGCATGCCCGTCAGGTTGTTCATGGCGAAATCGTTAACTCGACGAACCTCAAACGTCTCGTCGAAATATTCGTTGAACACATCATTGATGCGGTTCAATCCGATGGCGGCAGTAAGCACCACCACGACCACCGACATACCCAGCAACCAGGGCTTGAAGTGACGACTCAGGTGCCTGGCCAGGGCGCCCATCAAGGGCGCAAAATCCCGCTGCTTGCCCGGCTCGATACGGTGCGGCAACAACATCACCAGCGCGGGCAACAAAATCACCGAGAACACAAACGCCAACAGCACCCCGATCAGCACCACATTCCCCAGCGCACGGAACGGTTGGGATTCGGAGAAGTTGAGGATGGCGAAGCCGATGGCCGTGGTAAAACTGGTCAGCCAGACCGGCTGCATGTTGATACGCAAACTTTCCAGCATGGCAGCCGCCCGCGCCTTGCCTTCCAGGCACTCATGGCGATAACTGGCGAGGATGTGCACCGAATCCGCCACGGCCAGTGTCAGAATCATGGCCGGGGCCATGCCCACGATGGGGGAAAACTCGATCCCCAGCCACATGGCCACCCCCATGGCCGAGGCGATGGAAAAACCGATCACCATCACCGTCACCACCACAAACATGCCGCTGCGCAAAATCAGCCACAAGCACAGCAGCATCACCACAAAGGCCAGTGGCAAGGTGGTCGCCATGGATTGCTCCGTGGCATCGGCCGAGGCCTGGGAAAACACCACCGTGCCGGTGACCATAAATTCGATATCCGGGTAACGCTCCCGGTAGGTCTGCGCCATGTCGCGGGCAGCGGCGGTAATCACCGGGGCTTCAGTGTTGCCCTCATCCATGGTCACCGTGGCTACAACACCGGCCACATGCCCACGGTCAGAGACCAGCCGCCCCACTAGTGCCGGTTCTTTCAACGCAATCTCACGGGCCCGGGCAATCTCGTCCGGTGCCATTTGTGCAGCATCTTCCACCAGCGGCGCCACATACAGCTCGTCGCCTTCTACCTCGGTATGCTGGAAATTGGTCAGGGAGTCCACCCGGGTGGAGTAAGGCAACGTCCAGGCATCATCAGTGAGCGCCTCAATGGCTTCCAGGGTTTGCGCTTCGAAAACCTGATCGCTCTTCGGGTGCACCACAAACAGCACCACCTCATTGGCGGTAAAGCTGTCCTCCAGCGCCACGAACCGTTTGAAATCCGGGTTTTCCTGAGTGAAGAAAATACGCGGATCATTATTGTTGCGGAAACTCTGCAGCCCGGCGGCCATGGCCGCACACAGCGCAATACAGATAAGCAGCACCCACACCGGGTGTGCCACCACCCAACGACTCCACGTCTCTTTCATTGTTATTCCCACCGTCCCCTTACATTGAGCCCGGAGTCTAGGCACCGGTAAACATGGTGTCACGCACCAAAAAGGCCAAAACGCATACTTTACGTTAACGTAAACTTCCCCTAGGATTTCGCCATGAGCAAAAAACAGACCTACAGCATCGGCGAGCTGGCCCGGGAATTCGACGTGACCACCCGTACGATTCGCTTTTATGAAGACCAGAATCTGGTCAATCCGGCCCGCCGCGGGCAGACACGGGTCTACTCCCCCGCCGACCGGGTGACCCTGAAGCTGATCCTGCGCGGTAAACGGCTGGGTTTTTCCCTGGCCGAGTCCCGGGAATTGATTCAGATGTATCAACCCAGCGGCGATAACCGCAATCAGCTACTGGCCCTGCAAGACAAGATTCAGCAACGCCGGGACCAACTGAACCAGCAACTCAGAGATATTCAGGCACTACAGCAGGAACTGGACGACGCCGACCAGCGCTGCGAAGACGCCCTCACCGCTTTGGAGAACCCCGATCATGTTTGACAGCACCTTCAATTTTGGCCTGGACGAAACCCTGGTCGCTCTGCGTGACAGCGTGCGCCACTTCGCCCAGAAAGAAATCGCCCCCATTGCCGCCGAAGTGGATAGCAGCAACCAGTTCCCCCTGGACATGTGGAAAAAGCTCGGTGATTTGGGCGTACTCGGGGTCACCGTCAGCGAAGAATATGGCGGCGCCAACATGGGTTATCTGGCCCACACTCTGGTGATGGAAGAGATCTCCCGCGCCTCCGCCTCCATTGGCCTGTCCTACGGCGCCCACTCCAACCTGTGCGTCAACCAGATCTACCTCAACGGTACCGATGCCCAGCGCGAGAAATACCTACCCAAACTGGTCAGCGGCGACCATATCGGCGCCCTGGCCATGAGCGAGCCCGGTGCCGGTTCCGACGTGGTTAGCATGGGGCTACGTGCCGATAAGCAAGGCGACCACTACGTGTTGAACGGCAACAAGATGTGGATCACCAACGGGCCCGACGCCCACACCTATGTCATTTATGCCAAAACCGACACCAGCGCCGGCCCGCGAGGTATCACCGCCTTTATCGTGGAGCGCGGCTTTGCCGGTTTCACCCAGGCCCAGAAGCTCGACAAGCTCGGCATGCGCGGCTCCAACACCTGTGAGCTGGTATTCGAAGACTGCCACGTGCCGGAAGAAAATGTGCTTGGCACCGTGGGCGAAGGCGTCAAGGTGCTGATGAGCGGCCTGGATTACGAGCGCACCGTACTGTCCGGTGGCGCCACCGGCATCATGCAGGCCTGCATGGATGTGGTGGTGCCCTATGTCCACGAGCGCAAGCAGTTCGGCAAGGCCATCGGTGAATTCCAGCTCATGCAAGGCAAGATCGCCGACATGTATGTGATGCTCAACGCCAGCCGCAGCTACCTCTACAACGTGGCCAAGGCCTGCGACCGCGGCGAGACCAACCGCAAGGATGCCGCCGGCGTGATTCTCTACTGCGCCGAGAACGCCACCAAAATGGCCCTGGAAGCGATCCAGACCCTGGGCGGCAACGGCTACATCAACGAGTACCCCACCGGTCGCCTGCTGCGCGACGCCAAGCTCTACGAGATCGGCGCCGGCACCAGCGAAATCCGCCGCATGCTGATTGGCCGCGAGTTGTTTAATGAAACGGCCTGACGCCTAAAGCCCAACGCCGGACAAACACTACGGCGTCAGGCGTCTTGCGTCTGGCGTCCAGCGAGAGTTTCCATGCCCAAGATCAATAGCCAGATCAATCCCAACAGCCCGGACTTCCAGGCGAACCGGGAACACAACCTGCAGCTGCGTCAGCAATTGCAGGACAAGCTCGATCACATTGCCCATGGCGGTGGCGAAGCCGCCGAGCAGCGGCTTCGTGAGCGCGGCAAGCTGCCGGTGCGCGAGCGCATCAATCTGTTGCTCGACCCGGGGTCCCCGTTTCTGGAAATCTCCGCCCTGGCCGCCGAAGGCGTCTACGGCGAAGACGTGCCCGCCGCCGGCTGTGTCGGCGGGATCGGCCAGGTGCAGGGTGTGGAATGCATGATCGTCGCCAACGACCCCACCGTAAAAGGCGGCAGCTACTACCCGCTCACCGTGAAAAAACACCTGCGCGCCCAGGCGATTGCTGCGGAAAACCGCCTGCCCTGTATTTACCTGGTGGATTCCGGCGGCGCCAACCTGCCCCGTCAGGACGAGGTATTCCCGGACCGCGAACACTTCGGCCGCATCTTTTTCAACATGGCCAACATGTCCGCCCGTGGCATCCCGCAGATCAGTGTAGTGCTCGGTTCCTGCACCGCCGGCGGCGCTTATGTGCCCGCCATGGCCGACGAAGTGATCATGGTGAAGGGACAGGCCACCATCTTCCTGGCCGGCCCGCCATTGGTAAAAGCCGCCACCGGCGAAGTGGTCACTGCCGAAGATCTGGGGGGTGCCAACCTGCACTGCGAACAATCCGGTGTGGCGGATCACCTGGCCGAAGACGAACCCCATGCTTTCGAGCTGGCGCGCCAGTGCATCGCCCACCTGAACTGGCACAAACCGGATCAGGTGAAACGCCTGCCCGTGCAGCCGCCCGCCTATGCTCCCGAGGAGCTGTACGGTGTGATCCCCACCACCACCCGCCAGCCCATGCCTGCCCGTGAGTTGATTGCACGCATGGTGGACGGCTCGGAACTGGACGAATTCAAATCCCGTTACGGCACCACCCTGGTGTGTGGCTTTGCCCGCATCCACGGCTACCCGGTGGGCATTCTCGCCAACGACGGCGTGCTGTACTCGGAATCCGCCCAGAAAGGCGCGCACTTCATCGAGCTGTGCAACCAACGCAAGATTCCCCTGCTGTTCCTGCAGAACATCACCGGTTTCATGGTCGGCCAGAAATACGAAGCCGAAGGCATTGCCAAGCATGGCGCCAAGATGGTCAACGCGGTGGCCTGTGCCACCGTGCCCAAGTTTACCGTTATCACCGGCGGCAGTTTTGGGGCCGGTAACTACGGCATGTGCGGCCGCGCCTATGACCCGCGCTTCATGTTCATGTGGCCCAACGCCCGCATTTCGGTAATGGGTGGCGAACAGGCCGCCAGTGTTCTTACCCAGGTGAAACAGGCCTCACTGAAGAAAAAGGGCCAGGCATGGAGCGATGAAGAGGCGGGACAATTCCAGGCGGACATGACCGAACGCTATGAAGAAATGGCGCAGCCCTGGTATGCCAGCGCCCGCCTTTGGGACGACGGCGTCATCGACCCCGCCGATACCCGCGACGTGCTTGGCCTGGCCATTTCCGCCAGCCTTAACGCACCGATTGAAGAAACACGCTACGGCGTGTTCCGGATGTGATTGAGAGACTCCTTGCACGCCTCACGCTTCACGCAACACGGCTAAAGAGAGCAAGACATGAGTGTTACGACAGACATTGAAGGACACGTTGCCCGGATTACGCTGAATAACCCGGATAAGCGTAACGCCTTCGATGACATCATTATCGCCTCGCTCACCGAGGCGTTTGAAAATGTTGGCGGCGATGCCAGCGTGCGCGTTGTGGTGTTACAGGCTGCCGGCAAGCACTTTTCCGCCGGCGCGGACCTGAACTGGATGCGTGCCATGGGCAAGCTGGATGCGCAACAGAATCAGCAGGACGCCCTGCGCCTGGCCGCGCTGATGCAGGCCATTGATCAATGCGCCAAGCCGGTCATTGCCCGCGTACAAGGGGCCGCTTTTGGTGGAGCCTTGGGCTTGATCTGCGCGGCGGACATGGCCGTGGCAGCAGACAACGCCCGTTTCTGCCTCAGTGAAGTGAAACTGGGCATCGTACCGGCGGTGATCAGCCCCTACGTGGTTCGCGCCATGGGTCCGCGGCAGGCCAACCGCTATTTCATGACCGCAGAAGTGATCCCGGCTGACCGCGCACAACAGATCGGCATCGTCCACGAGGTCGTCAGCGAAGACGCTCTCGACAGCACCGTTGATGCGCTGGTGCAGTCTCTGCTCAGCGGCGGCCCGCTGGCACAGGTGGAAAGCCGTGCCTTGATTGCCCGCGTCAGTGATGGGCCCATCGACGACGCCATGCTCAATCACACCGCCGCCCTTATCGCCCGGTTGCGTACCAGCGATGAAGGCCAGGAAGGGCTCAGCGCCTTTCTGGAAAAACGGAAACCGAATTGGATCTGACCCACTATCCGTAGGAGCGTCGCTGGCGGCGCGATGAAAGGCAGTTGCAAGTTTAAAGTTAAAAGTTGAAACGCGAAGCTGATTCTGTGCCCATTCAGGTTTTAGGTGCTCCGCGCTCAAACCATTTACATCGCGGGCACTGCCTAAAAAAACATAACGGTCCATTCCGCGCTTTTAAACTTTGAACTTTGAACTTTTAACTCATCCCGATCGCGACGCAAACGACGCTACTAAAACGACATTGCCACCGATATAGGCATAGCTATGGCAAAGATAAAAAAACTCCTGATCGCCAACCGCGGCGAAATTGCTCGTCGCATCATGCGCACCTGCCGCCAACAAGGCATAGCCACGGTGGCGGTCTATTCCGAACCTGATGCTACCCTGCCCCACGTAATGGAAGCGGACCAGGCCGTTTGCCTCGGGCCTGCTGCTGCCCGCGACAGCTATCTGGTCATCGACAAGGTGATCGCGGCGGCCCAGGCCACCGGTGCCGATGCCATCCACCCCGGCTACGGCTTTCTGTCCGAGAACACGGCCTTTGCCGCTGCCTGTGACCAGGCCGGCATCATCTTTGTGGGCCCCAATGCCCGCGCCATCGAAGTCATGGGCGACAAGGCCGCCGCTCGCCAGTTGATGGCAGAAAGTGGCGTGCCGGTTCTGCCCGGCTTCGATAAAGAAGGCGCCAGCGACAGCGAGCTGACCGCTGCCGCCAACGAAGTCGGTTTCCCGCTGCTGATCAAGGCCGTGGCCGGCGGCGGTGGCAAGGGCATGCGCGTGGTCAACCGTGCTGAGGAATTCGATGAAGCCCTGGCCGCCGCCCGCCGCGAAGCCAGTAACGCCTTTGGTGACGATCGGGTGCTGCTGGAGCGCTATCTGGCCACCGCCCGCCATGTGGAAGTGCAGGTGTTTGCCGATAACCATGGCAACGCTGTTCACCTGTTTGAACGCGATTGTTCGGTACAGCGCCGCCACCAGAAAATCATTGAAGAAGCGCCGGCACCGGGTCTGGACGAGGCCACCCGCGACGCCTTCGGCCATGCCGCAGTGCAAGCCGCCAAAGCCATTGATTATCGTGGCGCCGGCACGGTGGAATTCCTTTATGCGCCTCCTGCGGCCGATAGCAACGCTGACGGCGGGCAGTTCTTTTTCATGGAAATGAATACCCGCCTGCAGGTAGAGCACCCGGTCACCGAGATGATCACCGGCGAAGACCTGGTGGCCTGGCAGCTGTCCGTGGCAGCGGGAGAGCCACTACCCAAACAGCAGGAGCAAATCCAGCGCCATGGCGCCGCCATGGAAGTCCGTCTCTATGCGGAAAACCCGGAACAGGGTTTCCTGCCCTCCTCCGGCCTGCTCCGTCACCTGCGCTGGCCTCATGCCCAGAGCCGAGTCGATGCGGGCTACGAACAGGGCGATCGCGTGGACGAACACTACGATCCCATGATCGCCAAGCTGATCTGTCACGGCACGGACCGCAACGCCGCCCGGCAACAACTGATTCAGGCACTGGACGCCCTGGAGCTGGAGGGCATCCACCATAACGCCGCCTTCCTGCGCCGGGTGCTCAACGATGCCGCCTTCGCCGAGGCCGATCTGGATACCCGTTTGCTGGAACATCGTCCGCATTTGATGGAGGCCACCGCCGTCGACCCCGCCCTGCTGGCCCTGGCTGCGGCGCGCTTGCAGGCGCACAAGGCCACCGGTGACAGCCCTTGGCAATCCCTCAATGGCTGGCGCCCGCTGAATCAGCACCTGCGCCAAACCCGGGTGGAAGCAAACGGGGAACAACTCACCGTACGCGAAGACGGCCAGCAAGCCGCCATCGACGACCGCCGCGCTGCTGTCAGTTTTAGCGTGGCTCCCGCCGGCCAACGTTTCAGCCTGCATTGGGGAACGGATAGTCTGGCGGCCCGCTTCGCCTGGCAAAATACCCACACCGTTATGCTCTTTGTGGGCGGCCAGGCCTACCCGGTCACCCTGAACCCCAGCCGTGATACCGCCCAGCATGCGGATGCTGGCGGCTTCAGTGCCCCCATGAGCGGCACCATTGTTGCCCTGCATGCTGCCCCCGGCGATAGCGTTGAAGCCGGCGATGCGGTGATTACACTGGAAGCCATGAAAATGGAGCACACCCTGCGCGCCACCGTGCCCGGCACCGTGAACGGCTTTGCCGTCGCCGCTGGCGACAGTGTCAGCGAAGGCACGGTGCTGGTGGAATTCAGTGCCCATGAAACCCACGCGAATACCGACAGCAAGGGAGAGACAGCATGAACGCCCCTCTCTGGCAGCCTGATGACAACAGCCAGCACACCCACCTGGCCGCTTTCTGGCAAAAGGCACGCACCCACAGTGGCCTGCCCTTAACGGATTATCAGGCCCTGCATCGCTGGTCTGTGGAGCAACCCGACGCCTTCTGGCAACAGGTCTGGGATCACTGCGGTGTGGTCGGCCGGCCCGGCGATACCGTGCTGACGCCCGGCGAACGCTTTCAGGACGCCCGCTGGTTTGCCCACGGCGAACTCAATTACGCGGAAAACCTGCTCAAACGCAACGACACCCACCCCGCCGTGGTCAGCGTACTGGAAGATGGCAGCCGCAGTGTCATCAGCTATGCGCAACTGCGGGTGGCCGCCGGCAAAGTGGCCGCTCAACTCCTGGCCGCCGGCATTCAACCCGGAGACCGGGTAGCGGGCTTTATGCCCAACCGCACCGAAACCCTGATCGCTGCCCTCGGCGCCGCCTGGATCGGCGCAGTCTGGTCCTCCTGCTCCCCGGATTTCGGCGTCTCCGGGGTGCTGGACCGCTTCGGCCAGATCGAGCCCAAGGTGCTGCTGGCCTGTGATGGCTACCACTACAACGGCAAGTGGATCGACCTGGGCGAGCGCATAGACGCACTGCATGACGCCCTGAAACCGGAATTGTTGATTGTGGTGCCCGGGCGCGGCGATAGCAGCAGCGTTCCCCGCGCCCTGATCTGGGGCGCCTGGCTGGACGCCGCCGGCCCTGCGCCAGACTTTATGCGCCTGCCCTTCGATCATCCGCTTTTTATTCTCTATTCCTCCGGCACCACCGGGCAGCCCAAATGCATCGTCCACGGAGCCGGCGGCACCCTGCTCCAGCAGACCAAAGAGCTGCACCTGCACGGAGATGTGCACGACACCGATACCCTGTTCTATTTCACCACCTGCGGCTGGATGATGTGGAACTGGCTGATCTGCGGCCTGCATACCGGCGCCACTCTGGTGCTCTATGACGGCAACCCGGCCTACCCGGATACCGGCCGGCTGTTTGATCTGATTGATGCGGAGGGCATTACTCACTTCGGCACCAGTGCCAAGTTTGTTCAGGCGGTGGAAAAATCCGGCTTGCGCCCGAAAGACAGCCACGACCTGGGCACCCTGCGCACCCTTTTCTCCACCGGCTCGCCACTACTCCACGAAAGCTACGATTACCTTTACCAGCAGGTAAAGCCATCGTTACTGGTTAGCTCCATTTCCGGCGGTACCGACATTATTTCCTGTTTCGCACTGGGCAGCCCCATGCTGCCGGTGTATCGCGGCGAGCTGCAATGCCTCGGCCTGGGCATGGATGTGGCCGTATTCGATGACAACGGCCAGCCCCTGGCCGACAGCAAAGGCGAGCTGGTGTGCCGCAGCCCCTTTCCGTCCTGCCCGGTAAGCTTCTGGAATGATCCGGACGGCCAGCGCTTTCACGCTGCCTACTTTGCCCGTTTCCCCGGCGTCTGGGCCCATGGCGATTACGCCCAGCTGGTGCCCCATAACAGCCATCAGGGGCTGGTTATCCATGGCCGCTCCGATGCGGTACTCAACCCCGGCGGTGTGCGCATCGGCACCGCAGAAATCTATCGCCAGGTGGAAACCCTGCCAGAAATCCGCGAAGCCATTGTGGTCGGCCAGCAATTTGACGGTGATGTGCGCGTGGTGTTGTTTGTGGTTCCGGCAGACGGGGTCGACCTGAATGACGAACTCCAGGCCCGCATCCGCAAAGCCATTCGCCAGGGCGCCACGCCACGCCACGTGCCTGCGGTCATACTGGCGGTACCTGAAATCCCACGCACGGTCAGCGGAAAAATCGTGGAGCTGGCGGTCCGGGAAGTGATCCATGGACGCCCCGTCACCAACCGTAACGCCCTGGCCAATCCGCAGGCCCTGGCCCACTTCGCCCACCGAATTGAGCTTGAAAACTGACCCTCCGGTCGCCGGGTCATTGACGGCCCGGCGCAAAGGCGCATCATGGACGCTGTACCGACAGCCATGACAGACCATAATGATAAAAAATACCGTCACCCGAGCGCTGGCGACACTCTTGCTGCTTTGCGCCTCATCAGCCCTCTGGGCCCAGATCATTACCCTCACCGGCGCCGACTTCAAACCCTTGATCGGCAAGCAAACCGGTCTGTACTCCTTCTTCGCGGTAAAAGAAGGTCGCCTTGTACCGGTTCCCCATCAGTGGGTCCAATGGTCCAAAGAGGGCTACCCCTACTTTGAGAAAGATGACAGCACACACCTGATTGGTGATCCGCGCCGCATCGATGCAGAAGACCGGCTGCTATTGCGTTTCGAAGACGGTGGCCCGGCATTAAGCGGTAATGTTTCGGAAAACGTCGCCGCAGAACTGCTGGTCTCCCATAACGACAAGGAACACCATTTTTACCTGGTCAAGAACGCCTATCTGCAAAGCACAGAACGCTATGTGCAGTTCGACCCCGAAAGCATGACCATCAAAAGCACCGACTTTGCCTTGAGCATGGCGGACCAGAATCTGTTCAAGTGGAACGATTTTTATTTTCGCGGTTTCGAAGGGGAAAACGGCAAGCGCCAGAGCATTCTTGATACGCTCAAATTGCGCCTCAGCGCTGGCGTATTCGGAGAAAACAATCGCATTACCCTGAACAACAATAACCTGGACCCAAAAGTACAACAGATCATCAGCGGCCCACTGGCAGCCATGGTCTATGCCACTACCTCCGTCAAGGTCGCACGAGTGCCGGTGCTACGCATTCACAACTATTTTCTGGTGATGCCGCAACAGGTCGATATCCATAGCCGCTTCACCCTGCCCGGCATTGCCGACACTGTGCTGGCGCGCCCTGCTCTGGATATTTCGCTGGACGGCAACGGCCTGTACGACAGCAAACTGGTTACCAGCTGGACCGGCAACCACGTCGGCATTACCGATGGAGTGCTGTCGGACGCGGAAAAAGCCATGCTCGCCATGCCACTGGAAGGCAACAACTGGATCTGGTTTGGCACCGGGCGGGGCTTCGACATGCTGGCCCAGCTGGCCTTCGTGAAGGGCTTTGATACTCCCGCCCGGCTGCTCTATCAGGACGATGCCAGCCAGGTGAACGAACCCGAAAGATTTGCCGGGCAATTGCCCAATGTGGGCTTTTCACTGACTGACATTCCGTTTGGTAAGGAATTTTATTTCATCACCCGAATGTATTATAGCCAGGACAGCAATGGCTTGCCGCCGGGTGTCTATGCAAAAAATCTGCTCACCGAACCAAAAGCTAGACTGTTAATGAAGTAAATGAAAAAAGCCTCTGATCCCAGAGGCTTTTTCTTTCAGTGATGGTTTAACCGGTGGTAGACCTCGTCCTTCAGCCGTATGCGGTCCTGCTTTAGCCGTTCCATCTCAGGATCCGAAATCGGGCTCTCGCGCATCTCCAGCCCCCGTATCTGTTTATCCAGTTTATCGTGCTCCAGAATCAGCGCCTTGAACGAAGGATCGGCGTTAGCAAGCTCGTCTATCTTCTGGTGAAAATCGGGAAATTCGTGATGAATGCTGTGATTTTCGCCCAACATGAAAGTCGCTCCTTAAATGGAAATGGCAAGCCAGCCCAACACGACCGGCCCTGTTTATGCGACAAGCAGAAACGGTTCACCGTTCCCCTTAACACTCAAATCACCACATTTTCTGATTAGATTCAATCGCCCGTGGCCGTAAGATAAAAGTAAGCATGGCGGTACGGCCATGTCGCACTCTGCACTACGTTGTCCCCCTGCAGCTTTGCCCTGCAGTGTTTGGTGGTAGTCGGTAAATCTTATCCATCTGCACCACGGAGGCATGCACATGGCATTACCGAAATTAATCACCCGAGATCACCTGGAACACGGTTTGATGCGCATCACCGACCGCTGCCACCACCCTGATGCCGGCCTGTTCGGCCCCGGTTCCATATGCTGGCAACTGATGCGCGAAAACCTCATGTGCCTGGCACAAGGTCGCGTATTACTCCTGGCGCTGGCAGACAGCCGCACAGCGCAACTGACCACATCCGGGAACGACATGATTCAGCGCCTGCAACACACGCAGGTGTTCATGCTGAAGCTGGTTTTCGGCAACCTTGACCAGGCGTTACTGACCCTGCAAAGCCCCTGTACCCGCCGCAAAACCCTGTTCGATCTGGAAGACAGCGACACCCTGTTATACATGCTTAGCGCGTGGATGGATTCGTGCCTGCGGATCTATCAAAGCGTCATTGAACCGCTGTCCACCGCCCACCAGGAAAGGCTGTTCGAAGAGACCATGGTGATGGCCGAAGCGCTGGGCATACCGCCACAGCGATTACCGGTGCACTGGCATGCTCACCAGCGCTGGTGGAGCAAACGGCTGGCCCGCAACGGCGACATTCCCCGCCATCGTCGCCAGCTGGGGCATACCCTGATACGCGAACAGGGCTACCCCGGCCGACTCCCCTACGGGAGTTATCTCGGCCTGGCGTCTTTCCAGATCCCCGAGCACCTGCGCGAACAGTTTCGCTTGCCACAAACAGGCCTCGATGCCCATCGCAGCTACCAAAAACACATTCACCGGCTGATGGATCTGACCTGCCGGCTACCCGAACGATTGCGCTACCAGCCGGCCTACCATGAAGCCCAGCAACGGCTCAGTGGCCGCGCCCGCGCCGATCTGCCAACCCGTTTGCTGAATCGTTGGTGGTCCGGGGAATCCGATCTGGTCAGCAGCGGCTGGTCGATTCCGAAAATCGACCGGCTCCCCAGCGCCAGTTATTGAATCGGGAGGCGCAACAGGCTTCACGCTGCACGTAACACCGCCGGCGTGTTGCTTGTTGCGTGAGGCCTGCAGCGTCTGCTTATTTAAAGCCGCGGTGTTCCTTGATCATCTCGTAGGCCTTGCTGATTTCTGCGGTTTTTTCCGTGGCCACGCGAATCATTTCTTCCGGCACGCCTTTGGCGGCCAGCTTGTCCGGGTGGTGCTGACTCATCAGCTTGCGGTAGGTTTTCTTGATCTCCTGGTTACTGGCGCTATCGGTGATACCCAGCACCTGATACGCCTGCGACAGGGACGGACGCGACGGCCCGGCAGCCTGCTGGCCACCCTGATAGGAGTGCCCGCCACGGGCGCCGGAAAACTGCGCCTGGGCCAGCAGCATATTGAGAATCTGCTGGAACTGGGCACGCGGCACACCCAGCCCTTCCGCCACCCGTACCAGAATCGCTTCTTCGGCCGGGTCCAGCTCGCCATCGGCCAGCGCGGTTTGCAGCAGAATTTCCAGCAATACCAGAATCAGTTGCTTGCGATGTTTCACCGTTGTCGCAAACGCGGCCACGGTTTGGTCCAGCGGAAAATCGTCCTGCTTGCCCTGGTTAAACAAGGCAATGGCCTGCTTGCGCTGCTCTTCAGACAGCTGCATGCGATCCATCACCGCCCTGGCCTGGGCAATTTCGTCTTCGCTGACACGGCCATCGGCCTTGGCCAGATGCCCCATGATCGTAAACGCCGTATCGAATAGCGCGGCCTGGACCTGCGACTGCTCACCGGGGCCATAGGGCCGAAACGGATTGAAGGTCTGTACCCGCTCGGCACCCTTGTCGAGCATATGCCCAATCAGCACGCCGATACCCAGGCCAATGGGCCCGCCCGCCAGCATGCCCAGCAGGCCAAGGATGATCTTTCCACCCCAATTGAATTGCATCACGGTTCCTGTTTAGTTGCGTTAAACCAGCCCAGGCTGGTTGTGGTGTCGGCCCGGGGCCGGTACTCCGCACTCACCCAGCCCGCATAATCCAGCGAGTCGATGTGAGCAAACACGGTATCAAAATGAATTTCGCCACTGCCCGGCTCATGGCGCCCGGGATTATCGGCAAACTGAATATGTCCTATATGGGGACAAAGTCGCGAAAGGGAACGGCACAAATCCCCTTCCATAATCTGCATATGATAAAGATCGTATTGCAGGCGGATATTGTCGCGGCCCGCCGCCTCGATCACCGCCATGGCCATGGCCGAGGTATCCACCAGAAAACCGGGCATATCCACCCGGGAGTTGATCGCTTCCAGTGTCAGGGTCAGCCCCTTGGCGGCGAACAGGTCCGCAGCAAAACGCAGGTTCTCCACCAGGGTTGCAAAGGCTGCCTCTGCTGGCAGCGTTGCCGGTTTCAGGCCGGCCAGACAGTTCACCTGCCCGCAGCCCAACGCCTCGGCGTAGTCCATGGCGGTAAACACGCCTTCTCGGAACGCCTCGACCCGATCCGGCAAACACGCAATACCGCGCTCTCCGGCATCCCAGTCCCCGGCCGGCAGGTTGAACAACACCTGAGTCAGTCCGTTATCCGCCAGCAAGGATGCCAATTGGTCAGCAGGCCAGTCATACGGGAACAGGTATTCCACCCCCTTGAAGCCGGCAGCCGCCGCAGCGGCAAAGCGGTCCGGGAACGGTAACTCGGTGAACAACATGGACAGGTTGGCGGCAAAGCGTGGCATTACCCGTTCTCCTCTTCGGGATCTTCCTCCCCCGTGCCAGAGGACAAGCGAACGCCATTGAGCCTTTCCAGCTCCAGCAACAAGCCACTGTGATCCACATCGCCATGACCGCTGGCCTGCAAGGCGCGATATTCCTCGAATACCCGCTGGCTAAGGGGCAGAGTCAGCCCTTCGGCACGGGCCTCATCCAGAATCATGCGCAAGTCCTTTAGCTGGATCCGCGCCGGGGCGCCGGGTTCGAAATCCCGAGCCAGCATGCGCTCGCCATGCTGCTCAAGAATCTTGCTGCCCGCAAACCCGCCCAGCAGTGCTTCACGCACTTTGTCCGGGCGGGCGCCTCCCTTGGCGGCCAGCAACAGGGCTTCTGAAACCGCGCCGATGGTAATGCCGACAATCGCCTGGTTGGCCAGTTTCGCCAGCTGGCCGCTGCCCACCGTGCCAATATGCGTCGCCTTGCCCAGGGCCTGAAAAATCGGCCCTGCCCGGTCGAAGTCTTGATCACTCCCGCCCGCCATGATCGACAACGTGCCGGCTTTTGCTCCCCGGGTCCCGCCGGACACGGGCGCATCCAGATACCCCCCGCCCTGCTGCGCAACCCGCGCGCCATGCCGCCGGGCGGTACCGGGTTCAATGGAGCTCATGTCGATGACCAGCGCCTGCGGGCACAACCCGGCAATGGCATCGCTCTGGTACAGCACCTGATCCACCACCGCACCGTCTTCCAGCATGGTGATCACCACATCTGCTTCGGCCACGGCTTGCGCCGGGCTGGCCGCAATGCGCGCCCGGTCGGCAAACCGCTGCGCCTTGTCAGGGGTACGGTTCCATAGGGTGAGGGAAAAACCGGCATCCAGCAGTCGCGCCACCATGGGCGCACCCATCAGGCCGATGCCAAGAAAGCTGATATGAGGCATGAAATGTCCTGAACTAACGGAACGAAAAGTCTACGCGATTCACACCACTGACTGTAGGCACCGGCAAGCCCTGGAATCAAAAAAGCCGCCCGAAGGCGGCTCTTTCAATCCGGGCCACAACACCCGGCACACGTACGGGGCTCAGCCCTGCCGGGCGTTACGCCCACGCAGCCAGAAAACCACGGCCAGGATAACCGCCACTGATTGTGCGACCACACCTTGCACCGTGGGGTAAATTCCCAGCCATTCGATGGTGGGCACACCCAGATAGAAGGCACGGATCAACCCGGCCTCCTGCAGGGCGGCAATGCCGTTACCAAGCAAAATCACCGACAGAATCAGCAGGACGATGCTGGTCACACGGAAGAACAGACTCAGGGGCAAGCGCATGCCAATGCGGAAGACCAGGAAACACACCACCGCCAGCGCCAGAATGGCCGCCCCCATACCGTAAAACAGGTAAGGCTGAGTCGCCGCCGTCACCTGGCTCAACAGGGCCTCGTAGAACAGGATGGTCTCGAAAATTTCGCGGTACACGGAAATGAAGGACACGAAGGCCAAGACCCAGATGGTGCCGCCGCCCAGGGCATTGTCCACCTTGCTCTTGATGTACCCCATCCACTTCTGGCTATTGCTGTTGCTGTGCATCCAGAAGCCCACATAAAACAGAATCAGCGCGGCCACGACACCGGCAAAGCCTTCGGTCATTTCCCGCGATGCCCCACTGAAGGTAATCAGCGTGTTGGCCACGTACCAGGTCAGGCCGCCGGCCACTAACGCCGTGATCCAGCCGTAGTGAATATGACGGGTCGCCTTCACCGCGTTGGCCTTGCGGGTAAACGTCAACAGGGCAGCCACCACCAGCAGGGCTTCCAGACCTTCACGGAACAGGATGAAGAAGCTGGCAGACAGCGTTGCCGCCGGGCTCAGGCCGTCACCGGACAAGGCGTCACTGGCCTGGGCCAGGCCCTGTTGGGCCGCCGCCACCTTGTCGCTCACCTCACTGGCCTCACGATCCCGGTCGATGGCTTCGCGTACCGCCATAAAGCGGGATTCCGCACTGCGCATCAGCTCGCTGTCCACCGCAGCCAGCTGCTGCTCAATCATTTCAAAACCGTCCAAATAGGCCGACAACGCCGCCGCCTTGGCAGCCTTCTTGTCACCGGCCTGGTACGCCTTGTCGGCATCGGTCAGCTTGTCATGACTCAAGGCGATGAAACGGTTCTTGTTGAACAGGGCACCGGGGGTGCGGCGCAGGTACCCCAGGGCCGCATAGGCCTTCGGGCCTTGCTCCTTGAGCACATCTTCCGGAGCCTGGGCCACCAGGGTGTCCAGGGTAAGAGCGCTTTTCATGCCAGGCACGGTGCTGAAAACCTGTTCGCCCTCCTCGGCCACCTGATCGGTGACCGCCTTGGCCCCCACATAAAAAGCCAGTGCCCAGCGGTCCTCATCGCTCAGGGTATCTGCGTAAGCCGCCATGCCAGTGCCGTCGACCCCTTGGGTGATGGTGGTATGCAGCCCCAGCAGTGAACGGCCGTTATAGCGTTCCACCTCGGTAAAGTCCGTGGGCGCCGGCTCCAGCGCCGCCCCTGCGGGGCCATCGCCCTTGCCTTGCGCACCGTGGCAGGCCGCGCACTGACTCTGGTACAACGCCGCCGCATGCTCCTGATCGGGGGCCTGCTTGGGGGATACCGGAATACCGTAGACGCTCACCAGGGTCGCACGGATAGACTGCGCCAGACCCTTGATCTCACTCTCCGCCGCTTTATCGGCCACCGCTTGCTGCAGATCACTGGCCTGGCTTTGCAGGGTCTGCTTGCCTTCAGCCTCCGGCAGTTCTGCCACCCCTTCGGCCAACAGCACGGAGAATTCCGACATTTCGGCATATTCTTCCGGGCTGACAATCTCGCCATCCACCACAGCATTGATATAGTCCGCCCCCACATACTCGACCAGCTGGACAAGGGCAGTCTGGTTGGCGGCATAGGCAGGCAGGGAAAAACAGAAAAACGCGAGCAGGGCCCCGAAGAAATGGCGGGCCAGGAAAGTGCGCGGCATAGGCGTGAACTCGATTCAATTTATTGAAGGCGAGTCATTATCATTTATGTTTTCGCCTCCATCAAGCCGCCCGCCGCTGTTAATAAAGCACGATAGTTCCAGAATTGGCTCAGCCCACGGTAAACGCCAGCACCTTGCTGATATGCGCCTGGGGCCGACCGCTTTCCGCTTGCCAGGTGTTGAAAGCCGCCTGGGCGGCTTTCTGGTCCCGCTGGCTCGCCGGGGGTTTGTCGATAATGTTCTGTGCTTTCAGGGCCGCCACCACATCGCCGGTGGGATACCAGGTGTCGCGCCCCACCATACGCAAAAACGCGGCACCGGAATTGCCACCCAACTGCTTGCCCCGCTTCTTCAGCAACAGCCACATGCCTACGGTATCCTCTGCTGGCCAGTCCGCCAGCCAGCTCCCCACACTGCCGTACTCTTCGGCCAGATCGAGCACCAGCTGAGCGTTGTGACGGATCGCTTTCATCTTGCCCCAGTGGCGAATCAAACGGGTGTCCTGCATGCGATCGTCGAGCATGGAATCCGGCATCAGCACCAGCTTCTCCGGGTCGAAACCAAAAAAGGCCTCCTCGAATGCCGGCCACTTGTTGTCCACCAGGGAATGTTTCAAGCCGGCACGAAAAATACGGCGGGTTAACGCTGACATATAAAATGCATCATCACGGCCACGCAGAGTTTGTGCATCGGCCACGGCAGGCAGTTCTGACTGCACGGCCTTCAGCGAGCCTTTGCGGTTCACCGCCAGGGCCAGTAAATCCTTGAATGGGGTCACGCTCTACTCCGGTTTGCACCTTTCTATGCAGGCGCCAGATATACAGTGAAAAGGACGCATTGTAGAATCACTTCCCTGCCCTCTACGAGTCGACCTGCGGGAACTTCATGACAAGCGATCAATACCACGTCAGCAAATCCGACAAACTCAAAGGCGTATGTTACGACATTCGCGGCCCCGTGCTGCGTGAAGCGCACCGCCTGGAAGACGAAGGCCACCGGGTAATCAAGCTGAATATCGGCAACCCGGCGCCGTTCGGTTTCGAAGCCCCCGAAGAACTGCTTCAGGACGTGATCGCCAATCTGCCGGATTCTACCGGGTATTGCCATTCCAAGGGCCTGTTCCCGGCGCGCAAGGCGGTGATGCAATACACCCAGACCAAGGGCATTGAAGGCGTCACCGTGGATGACGTGATCATCGGCAACGGGGTGTCCGAGCTGATTGTCATGGCCATGCAGGCGCTACTCAACAGCGGCGACGAAGTGCTGCTGCCCGCGCCTGACTACCCACTGTGGACAGCTTCCGTGCGGTTATCCGGTGGCACCCCGGTGCATTACCTCTGCGATGAACAGCAGGATTGGCAGCCATCCCTGGAAGACATTCGCGCCAAGGTGAACAAGAACACCAAGGCACTGGTGATCATCAACCCGAACAACCCCACCGGTGCCAATTACGAGCCGGCCATGTTGCGCGAGTTGCTGCAGATCGCCCGCGAGAACAACCTGATCGTGTTCGCCGATGAAATCTACGACAAGATTCTCTACGACGGCGAAGAACATACCTCCATTGCGTCCATGGCCGATGATCTGCTGTTCATCACCTTTAACGGCCTGTCCAAGAACTACCGTGCTGCCGGTTTCCGTGCCGGCTGGATGGTTATCTCCGGCGCCAAGCAGCGGGCGGAAAGCTATATCGAAGGGCTGGATATGCTGGCCAGCATGCGTCTGTGTGCCAACGTACCCAGCCAGCATGCCATCCAGACCGCTCTCGGTGGCTACCAGAGCATTGGTGATCTGGTGCTGCCCACCGGGCGTCTGGGACGCCAGCGTGATCTGGCCTGGGAAATGCTCGACTCGATTCCCGGCGTGAGCTGCGTGAAACCCAAATCCGCGTTGTACCTGTTCCCGAAGCTGGACCCCAAGGTCTTCCCGTTCGAAGACGATGAAGCCTTTGCGCTGGACCTGCTCCGCGAAGAAAAAGTGCTGATTGTTCAGGGCACCGCCTTCAACTGGCCCGACCCGGACCATTTCCGCGTGGTGTTCCTGCCCCGCCCGGATGATCTGGAAGATTCCATCGGCCGGATTGCCCGTTATCTTGACCGGGCACGCAAGAAGTAACGTATGACTGCGTCAGACGCTGAGCGTCTGGCGCCCCATAAGAACAATACAATGACGTCTGTTAGGTAAGCCCATGTCCCACCTGCATATCGATGATTTCACCCACGATGTGGCCCGCATTCTGATGCAGAGCTACATGAGTTTCCCTCGCCCGTGCGCCTTGTACGTGGAAGATATTATCGGCCCCACCGAGGTGGATGATGTGGGCCTGCACAGCACTCGCCACATGAGCTGCCTGGGCGCCATGCTGTGGCTCGCCGAAGAAGGCTACCTGCGTTACCAGGCCACCATTTTTCAGGAAGGTCTGGAACAGGCCGTCTTGAGCAACCGCGCTTTTGTATTGCTCACCGCTCTCAGCGATCTGCGTTTCGAAGAAACCGATCCGCAACTTCCCGCCACAGTGCAGCTGGAAAAAGCCACGGTTGCCGAACAACTGATTCAGGCGATACGTGCCCAGGACTCCGCTCGCACTACGGCGCTGGTGCGCTACCTGCTGTCGCGCAATCCGCAGCCGGTGGACAAGGACGAGTTCGCCCCGATCGGCGCCAAATAAACTGCGCCCCCTTTAAATTACCGCGCACCAACGCAAAAGGCCTACACCATGTGGGCCTTTTTGCTGTCGGGACATTTAGCGGGCTTCAGTGAAGCGGAGCGTTGGTGCTCATGGTCTCGCAGCGAAGGGGTTCAGTCCCTGCCGTCGACGGCGCTAATCATCCCGGCGATCAGAGAGGATCTTGCCGCTTTTGGGATCTACCTTGAGTTCACGCTTTTTGGCGCCTTTGTATGCTTCCACTTCCAGTTGACCCCGATCAAAGGAAATCTCGGTAATCGGGGAATACCCCTGCTCTTCAATCATCTTTGCCAATTCGGACATGGGCTTGGCACCCTCCGGCGGCCGTTCATCGGCAAGACTCAAGGAAGACAGGCCCAGAGACGCACCCACTACCACCGCAAGATAAATCTGCTTCATGTCGCTCTCCTTCATCCATTAAGTACCACCCGGTCACTGGCCACTACACAGATAGCACATCCATACAGGCCTTGCTACGCACCCTGTCCAGCATCGGCAGACACATCCAGCGTCGCGGGGCGCTGGTAACGATAATGGAGCGTTTTCAGCGCCGGCTCCCCCGCTTCGTCAAAACCGCTGGCGCCGGGTAGCCGGGCTTGCAGCTCCGCCCCCGGCAAATTATCTGCCACACACTGTTCCAGCCAGGCGTAATCCAGCCAGGGCGCATTGAGGCAAATCAACAGCTCGGCCTCCGGTGCCAGTAATTTATGCAGTTTACGCAGGGCCTTCGGATAGTCCTTTTCCGCCATGAAGCTGCCTTTCTGGGCACTGGGCGGGTCAACCACAATCAGATCGTAACGCCCCAGGCTATGCAGCTTTTTCCAGCTGCGGAAAATATTGTGGGGCAAGTAATGCACCCTGGCGTCCTGGAAACCATTCAAGGCATGGTTTTGTTTGCCCAGCGTCAAGGCGGCATCGGACAGATCAATATTCACCACAGAGTGCGCCCCGCCAGCCAACGCCGCCACCGAAAAACTGCAGGTGAAGCTGAACAGGTTGAGCACCTTGCGACCCTCCGCCCGTTCCCGAATCCAGCGACGCCCCTCAGCCATGTCGGCAAAGAAACCCAGGTTCTGGCCGCGCTGGAAATCCAGTTTGTAATCCAGCCCCTGCTCTGTGGCGACCGGGCTGTCCGGTAGCTCACCAGCTACCACCACATTTTCGGCCTTGCCGTCATACCGGTGCTGGAACACCAATGTCTGACACCCCAGCCCGGCCAACGCGCCGCCAAGGCTGGCCTCCAGGCCCGCCAGCACCGCTTCGTCCTGGGGGCGAAATAGCGTTGCCACCAGCACCGGCGGGAAGCAGTCCACGGTGAGCCACTCCAGCGATGGCACCGTTTTGCCACGGCCATGAAAAAGGCGATGTTTTGGCTGGGACAATGGAACCAGATACGGGTCAAGAAGGTCTGATAACTGGGACGAGAGCATAGGGATCAATACAGGCATAAAGGTGGACACAGCATGCTGCCGGAAGACACAGGATGGCTTCCGTTCAGCCGGTAAAGGCAAATTATAGCCCAAGGCTTGAACCCTCTGCGCCCCGCCCCCAATAAATAATTACCTACCTGATGGAGAAACCCCACGATGATGCGCATCGCGCTTTATCTGCTTACCAACCTGGCGGTTATTGTGGTCGCCAGCATCACCCTTAGCCTGCTTGGCGTTAATAGCTATTTCGCCCAGAGCGGCGGTGGCCTGGACCTGACCAGCCTGCTGATTTTCAGTGCGGTATTCGGTTTCGCCGGTTCATTGATTTCACTGCTGACATCCAAGCCCATGGCCAAGTGGTCCGCCAAGGTGCAGATCATCAAGGAGCCGGGCAACCAGGCAGAACGCTGGCTGCTGGATACGGTGAAAGAGCTGTCAGACAAGGCCGGCATCAAGATGCCGGAGGTGGGTATTTTTCCGGCCCAGCAGTCCAATGCGTTCGCTACCGGCTGGAACAAGAACGATGCTCTGGTAGCGGTTTCCCAGGGGCTGCTGAGCCGTTTTCGCCCCGAGGAAGTCCGCGCGGTGCTGGCCCATGAAATCGGCCACGTGGCCAATGGCGACATGGTGACGCTCAGCCTGATCCAGGGCGTGGTAAACACCTTTGTGATTTTTGCCGCTCGCGTGGTGGGCTATGTCATCGACAGTTTCCTGCGCCGTGATGGTGGCGGCGGCCTGGGCTTTGGTTACTACATCGTGGTGATCGTGGCAGAAATTATCTTCGGCATTGCCGCCAGCACGATTGTGATGAAGTTCTCCCGCTTCCGGGAATACCGGGCCGATGTGGCCGGCGCTCAACTGGCTGATCGACGCGACATGATTTCTGCCCTGCAACGGCTGAAAGCAGAGTCCAAGGTCCCCAACCAGATGCCCGACACCCTGGTGGCCTTCGGCATCAACTCTGGTGTAAAGCAAGGCCTGAAAGCCCTGTTTTCTTCGCACCCGCCGCTGGATGACCGCATCGCGGCGCTGCAGGAAAAGCGCCATGGGTGAGGGGTAAAGTTGGCAGTTGATAGCTCGAGCTTGAACGTTGATTGGTCCTGGAATTAAAGAGGCCGGGCCCCTGGCCATGGGCGCGGCCTCTTTGCTTTTAGTTGATAACAACGCTCGTTCGTGCAGCTGCCCACTATCAACTGTCAATTAAGGACGCATTCGTTCCCACCCGGTAAAGGATCTGATCTTCATACCCGGTAGTCACCGGCCATAAGCCACACAGCTGTTTGTCCAGGTCAGGATCACCACTGTCTACCAGCAAGGGCCTACCCTCCAGCGTTTCCAGTTTGGTTCGCGTAGCCAGTATCTGGATATTCTCCTTACCCAGCCGGCGAATCAGCGCAGGGCTGAATTGCTGGTTGCCACGGCCGAACAAGTGACCCTGGCCGCCAATCACGGTGATCACCGCTTTGGCCGGCGCATCGCCAATGTGCGCCAGTAACTGCCTGGCTCCCAGATCCGCCGCGACCACTTCGCCATTACGGACCAGATCCACGCCCAGCAGCGTATTTTCCAGCCCCAGCTGTTCCATCACCACCGCCACCGTGGAACCAGACCCCATCAGGTACCATGTGTCGTCTTCCAGGCTATCCGCCACCCAGGCCGCCACTTCGGTAATTACCAGGTCTTCCACTTCCCGGCCGCCGCATTTCACCTGCTGCAGGTAACGGGCTTCTGCCGGCACTTGCAGCTCCCCATAGTGACGGGCCTTGACCACACCCTCGCGGAACGCGGCTTCGTCGATGTCCCGCACCTCGGCACTCTCCAGCGCCACCAGCCCTCCAGCGGCCAGCTCCGCCAGCAGGCTTCCCGCCGCCTCCGGATTCACCGCATACACGGCAGAATGCATTTTGCAGCCCGCCGGCACGCCCAAAACAGGTGTGCCCAGCCCAATGGCATCCACCAGATCCCGGGCGGTGCCATCGCCACCGGCAAACAAAATCAGTTCAGCCCCGGCCGCTTTCAGGGCAGCAGCGGCAGCACGGGTATCATCCGGGCTGCTGGGCATGGGCGACTCGCCAATCACAGTGCAAGGCACATTTGCCGACCGGCAGCTGTTCTCGCCCATGTCACCACCCCAGGTCAGAACGGACACCTTGGTGGCCGCTGACAGCACCTTGAGCGCCCGGCTCATCCGATCTGGTGCCTGGGGTTCGGCGCCTCGACGCAAAGCTTCATCACGGGTTTGCACCCCGTCGCTGCCTTTCAGCGCCACACTTCCACCCAGGCCGGCGTAAGGATTGACCAGTACACCGAGACAAAGACCTTGATCGACTTTCATAAAAGGGTCATATCCAGATACAAAAATGGCGTTGCTGTCACCGACAGTCGCTAAGTAAATTTAAAGGCCAACTGCACAAGCAGGGATGAAACATGAACCTGAACAACACACCCTCAGCATCGCACTTCCACGGCGCGGCCATCATCGATGAGGACGGCCGGGAAATCCCCATTACTGAAGACATGATCCAGCGTGCCTGCGAGCACCTGGAAGATCAGTGGCAGTACCCTACCGCCCAATACCATCGGGCTCAAAAAGTCGGCTGATAATCGCCGCCCAGGCATCCGCGACAGGCCCCTCATGCTGCCAGTGGTGCAGTTCGTGACGGACCGGATACTGTTTACGCAGGCGATCAAAGGCCGCAGCAGGTGCGGCTTCATTCAAGCTGTCACCCAGTCGCTGGTAATCATCTTCCAGCCGATACGCTGCTTGCAGTAACGTCAACAGATCCGCATCACTCGCCACCGCCTGCCGTAGCACCGGCGCATCCGCCCCAGCGGATTCTGCCACCGCCTTCCTGCCCGACCATTCGCACACCGCATCATAGAGCATGCGGGTCCCTTTGAGCTTGCCTTCCAGGCTGTAACCCGCGATATGCGGCGAGCCCATCAGTACCTGCTGATACAGCGTCGGCGGCACCGTCGGCTCTTCCTCCCACACATCCAGCACCGTTAACGGCCCTGTGTCTTCGGCAAGCTGCTGTGACAATGCCGCATTGTCGATCACCGGCCCACGGCAGGTATTGATCAGCATCTGTTCCGGCCCCAATCGGGAAAGCCGGTCCGCATTCAGCAAATGCAAGGTGGCGTCATCCCCCGTCTGGGTCAGCGGCACATGCAAGGTGATGATATCGGCATCCAGCACCTGATCCAGCGGCGCCAGGCTCACCGGCCCGGCGTAACCGGCGCGCTCCAGCAGGGGGTCACAGCCGTGCACCGTCATACCCAGCGCACCCAGCCAGTCCGCCACCCGACGCCCCACATTCCCCAGGCCCACCACCGCCACACTCGTTTCCTGTGGGCTGCGGCCCTGCGCTGCGCACAGTAACAACACCGCCTGCAGCACATATTCCGCCACCGCGCGGGCGTTACAGCCCGGCGCATGGGCAAACTGGATACCGGCCTGCGCCAGATAGGCCAGGTCCACGTGGTCCGTACCGATGGTGGCAGAGCCCACAAAGCGTACCCGCGAACCGGCCAGCAAGGTGGCGTCCACACGGGTGACAGACCGCACCAGCAGAATCTCCGCCTCGCCCAGCTGTTCCCGGGTCAGGGTGCGGCCGTCCACTCGCTCAACGGTGGCAAAGGCCTCGCAAGGCTCCAAACCGGGCATGTTGGCATCGGCGATAATGTGCATCGGTATCCTTGGGTTAAACATCAGCATTGGAGCCCGCTATTCCAGCTCCCGGCAAAGCAACCGGGCCGTATCGGTGACGGCGGAGGCATAGCAATGGCCAAACAGGTTGAAGTGATTCAGCCAGTGGTACAGGTCATACACTGGCCACCGTGCCCGTTGCTCCGGTGTCGGCAAATGCCCCTGGTAGCCATGATAAAACGCTTCGGGCGGTCGGCCGAACAGGTTCAGCATGGCCAGGTCCACCTGCGGGTCGCCATAGTAACAGGCTGGATCAAAGAACACCGGCTCTGCGCCGCCAAGCTGGCCCAGATTCCCCATCCACAGGTCCCCGTGTAACAGCGCACAGACCGGCCTGTGCGGCAACCAATGGGGCAGATGATCAATCACCCGGCCCACAGCACGGCTGGCTTGCGCGGGTAACCCCTGCTGCGTTGCCCATTGTAACTGCGGCTGTAGCCGCTGACGGGCAAAAAAACGGGGCCATTCGGTTTCGTCGCCGTTGTGCTGCACCATGCCACCAATAAAGTTGTCCGCCACACCGCCATAAACGGTGTGCGTGGCCCCGCGGTGAAGCCCGGCCAGGGCTTGCCCGGCAGCCCGCCACCCGTCCTGCCCCAGTGGCTCCAGCGCCAGAGCTTCCAGAAACAGGACCCCGCCCACCTCATCAGCGTACCGGCCCTGTACCTGCGGCACCCGTAACCACGGCTCCAAGGCCCGCAACCCGGCTTCTTCCGCTGCCAGCAATGCGGCATTCGGGTGTATTTTCACAAAACAACGGCCCCCGAAATGCGTTAACAAACCGCTGCTGGCAGTATCTCCACCGACACTAGGCCGGTATCGTATCTGCTCGTTCCAGCCCCGTTCGGACAGCGCCCGTCGCAGCACTAGTGGCAAATTCGTATCATTGCTATCCATAAACTTGACTATAGAGGCCTCCGTCGGTGGTGCTAAGGGCCAATCATGACCGATGGTTACCCTTGATTTAAGCCGTTCTTCTGATTACAACTAGGCACTAAAGAATGCCGCGTTGGCGGCCCATAACAACAAAAGAAGCGATCGCCACCCATGAAAGCATTTTTGCCCCTCTGCGGCGCCGTGTTAGTGAGCCTGTGTTCCATTGCCGGTGCGGCTGACGACGATGGTCTGTCCGAACAGATTCGCCAGCTCAAGAGCGAAGCTCTCAACCTGAACCGGGATCTCACCCTGCTGGAGCAGGAGCTGCTCTACGCCAGCCCCCAGACCAGCATCTTTGTCTCGGTAGACGTAGGCACGCCGATTCGTCTGGTCGATATCAACCTGACCATCGACGGTGATCATGTTGGTTACCACTTTTATTCCGACCAGGAATTCGAGTCGCTCACCAAGGGCGGCATCCAGCGCTTGTATACCGGCAACCTGACCAGCGGCCGCCACGTCATGGAAGCCACCATTACCGGCTACGACCCCCTCGGCAAGGATTACCAGAAAACCACCAGCTACAGCTTCACCAAAGGCCCCGGCCGCAAAATGGTGGAAATGCAGGTGGTCGATGACCTGAATAGCCAACAGCACAAATTCGAATTCCGTGAGTGGAATCAGCAATGACACGACCCCGGATGAAACGGTGGCTGTTGTGTTCTCTGCTTGCGGTTAACCTGACGCCAGCCCAGGCAGCAAAAGTCGAATTCTTTGATGACATAGACACCGGCCCACAGGTCCTTGGCGAAGAAGAGCACCGTTATCTGGCGTTCGGTGAAGTCATGTATGACTACTATCGCGAAGCCAATTTCGATGCCATCAACCTGCTGCTGGTCAACCAACAGCAGCAACTTTTCAATGAAGAGACCGACTACGCTGAACTGGTCCTTGGCGACCTCTATGTGACCTACGGGCTACCAGGCAAAGCCGAGATAATCTTCAACCGGCTGCTGGCAAAGGACATTCTCAGCCGCACCCGTGCCCAGACCTGGTTACACAAAGCCGCCCTGCACTACCGCGAAGGCAACTACACCGACGCCGCCATGATCCTCGATGGCGACAATATGAAAGGGCTGGAACCTGCCGATGAGGCGCGCCGCCGCCTGATGCTGGCCAATATCTTCATGGCTGAAGGCGACTTTACCGGTGCCCTGGACTATCTCCACTCGGTGCCCCTGAACACTGACGAAGGGCGTTACGCCAGCTACAACATGGGGGTAGCGCTGATCCGGGCCGGCCATCAGGCTCAAGGCCTGGAGTTGCTTAAATCCTTGCTCTCCGCCGGTGGCAGCAGCGATCAGGCTCTGGCACTGCGCGACCGGGCCGCACTGGCATCAGGCCTGACAGAACTCAAAGACGGCAACCTGGAGAATGCCCGCGCCGACCTGCGCCAGGTACGCAGCGACGGCCCATTCTCTGAAGATGCCCTGCTCGCGCTTGGTCTGGCGAACTACCGCGCCGGCGACGTAAAACGGGCCCTGCCCCTGTGGCTGGAAGCTGTGCGCCGTAACAGCAGTCATCCCTCCGTGCAGGAAGCGTTGATGCTGGCCCCCCGTGCCTACGAAGAGCTCGGCGGCCTGCCCCAGGCCCTGTCGGGCTATCAGTATGCTGCCACGCAATACCGCGAAGGCCTTAAGGACATTCAGCGCGCCATCGATAACATCGCCAAACCTGGCTGGTCCGAAGCCTTACTGCCTGAAGACGAAAACGCGGCCGGCCTGCTGCCGGCCAACACCAACGACATGGCAAAAGGCGGTGAGCTGTCGTATTTATACAAGCTCTTTTCCAGCAACCATTTTGCCCAGCGCTTTGAGCACTACCGGCAAATTCAACAGATCAAATCCATGGTGGAGCATTGGCAGGACTCCCTTCCCGCGCTGCAGCAAAGCTACCAACAACAACGCGACACACTGAACCGCAACCTGCCCCATGTCCGTGGCCAGGTCACCGGTTTGATGAGCCGCCAGGAAACGCTCAGCCAGGCCAGCGACAAACTGGCCAACCGCATCCCCAACTATGTGGATATGGAAAACCCCGCCGATGTGGCCAATGCTGAACAGGCCATCATGTGGAAGAAAGTCGATGCCCTCGCCCACCAATTCGGTCGCATCCCCGGTTCTGATCACAACAACGCCATTCGCCTGCGTCGGGTCCGCGGCCTGTTACTTTGGGATATTGCCCACCAGTCGGTGGAACAGCGCGAGCAACAAGTGCAAGCTGCTACTCAATTGCGCGAAGAAAGCCAGGTACTGGCACAACGAATTGCGGCCATAAGCCAGCAAATCCGCGATGCCACCCTGCGCACCCGTGACGACGTAGGCCAGCGCCTCGCCGCACAAGAGCAGACTATAAAACAAATAAAACACCTGACAGAAGACACCTTGCTGGCCCTGGAGCAAAACATGCAGGCCGACGCCCTCGCCCTGCTCCACGCCAACCAGCAAAAGCTGGCTGACCAGTTGGCCGAAGCACACCTGGCCATTGCCCGCCTGCAAGACTCGTCTGTTTCCGGTGAGAAGAACCAGAGGAAAGGATCGTGAAACGATTTCGCCTGCACAGTCTGGCAGCCGCGATGGTGGCCCTGGGGGGCTGCGCATCCGCACCGCCAAGTGGCACCCTGGAGCAACAGGCCCGTTTCGGGGGGACCACCCTGGCGGATCTGGAAAGCACAGACATTGTCATTGAAGAGCAGCAACTGGAAAGCGCCTCCACCCAGGATGCTCTGAACAGCTACCGTCAGGCGGCTGAACTGTTCGATGATCCGGCGCGCCGGGCCAAGACCCTGCGGCGCATGGCCGACCTTGCACTGGCATCTGCCACCGAACAGGACATGCAGATCGCCCAGCAAGAAGAGGCGCAGCTGGAACAGCAAGTCGACCAGCTCGTCTACGACAACACCATGTCCCAGGTGAAAACCACCGACGACACCGAGCGCAAGCTGGCCCTGCTGGATCTGGCGGGCACCATGTCCCCCACCCTGGCCGACGAGGATGTGGACTACAGCACCGCCATTCAGCTGTATCAGGAATTGTTGAACAGCACCAACGATGCCAACGAACGCGCCGAAGCCTATTACCTGCTATCCAAGGCCTACGCCATGGATGGCGACCTGGACAAGGCCCGCAGCAGTCTCGATTCCCTGGTAGAGCAATACCCCAATAGCGAATGGGCACTGGAATCCCAGTTCCGTCGCGGCGAAATGCTGTTCTCCGAAGGCGACTACGAATACGCAGAAAAAGCCTATGCCGACGTCATCGAACGGGGCGAGCGCAATGAATTCTATAACCAGGCGTTGTACAAGCACGGCTGGAGTTACTACAAACTGGGCGAATACGAACGCGCCCAGAACAGCTTCTTTACCCTGCTGGACAACCTCAACGGCAAGGCCGTACTGGCTGATGACACCAGCATGGAAAGCAAGCTGTTCGGCGATACTCAACGGGTTGTCAGCCTCAGCTTCAGCAACCTGAATGGCGCCAAGTCAGTGAAAGCCTGGTTTGCCCGCAACGGTAACCGGGACTACGAGCCGGAGATTTACCGCACCCTGGGTGACGTTTACCTGAACCAGGAACGTTTCCGCGATGCGGCAGAAACCTACGACATGTTCGTTCAGGTATACCCGGATTCCCGCCTGGCCCCGGAGTTCTCCACTCTGCAGATCGAGTCTTACCAGAAAGGGGGTTTCCCGACACTGGTACTGCCGGCGAAAGAAAAATTCATCGATCACTATGGGGTGAACAGCGAGTACTGGAACCGCCACCCGGATATCCGCCAGCAATATGTGGATCTGCTCAAGGGGCATATCCTCGACCTGGCCGAATACCACCATGTGCTCGCCCAGAAATCCGGCAAGCCTGCGGACTACCTGGCCCCGGCACGCTGGTATAAGGAATACCTGGATACCCCGCCGGTCAGCGCCAATCAGGGTGACGTGAACCACCGCTACGCCGATGTGCTATTTGCCGCCAACGACTACCCGGCTGCGATTGCGCAATTCGAGCGCACCGCCTATGGCTACCCCGAATACGCCACCGGTGGTGACGCCGCCTTCTCCGGCCTGGTTGCCTACCAGAAAATTCTCGATGGCGAGCTGGAACCGGAACAGTCAACCCAGTGGCGCCAACAGAAAATCGCCAGCGCCCAGAAATTTGGACAAAGTTTCCCGCAACACCCGCAGGCAACCAATGTGCTGCACAACACCGCTGAAGATCAGCTGGCACTGGGTGATGTGGAAGGTGCAGTAAAAACCGCCGGCATTCTGGTCAGTCGCGATCCCGCTCCGGCGCCGGAAATGCTTCGCTACGGCTGGGCTACCATTGCCAACGGCGAATTCGATCTGGGCCGCTTCAAGGTTTCCGAACTGGCCTATAACAAGCTTCTGCTACTGGAAGTGCCGCCGGAACAACGCGCTGAATACCGCGAAAAACTGGCGCTCAGCATCTACCGCCAGGGCGAGCAACAACGGGACCAGGGCAACCTGGATGTGGCCGCCGCCACCTTCCTGCGCGTTGGCCAGGCCGTACCGGAAGCCGCCGTACGCAAGAATGCCGAATTTGACGCCGCCACCCTGTTCATTCAGCAGCAGCGTAGCGCCGATGCCATTCCCGTACTGGAAGCCTTCCGTCAGCGTTACCCGAATGATCCGCTGGCCGATACCATCCCGGACAAACTGGCGGTGGCCTATGAACAGCAAGGCAACTATACCGCCGCTGCCGGTGAGCTGACCCTGATCGCCGCTAACCATAAAGGCGAGAACGATGAACTGGCCCGCCAGGCCATGTGGCGCGCCGCAGAAATGCAGGACCGGGCCGAGAAACCGCAAGCGTCTATTGCACTCTACGAGCAGTACCTGCAGGAATGGCCGCAACCCTATGATTTCCGCTCCGAAGCACAATTCAGGCTGGTGGAACTGAACCGCAAAACCGCCAACAGCGAGCGCGAAACCTACTGGTTGAAACAACTGGTCACCAGCTACCGTGATGCCGGCAACAATGCCGACGACCGCGTCGCCTGGCTGGCCGCCTACGCCAGCTTTACTCTGGCTGAACCGAACTTCCAGGAATTCAACCGCATCAAGCTTGAACAGCCACTGAAAACATCGCTGGCTGCGAAAACCACAGTAATGAAAAAAGCGCTGACGGATTATCAAGCGGTGGCCCAGATCGGCGTCGCCGAGTATGCCACCGCCGCCAACTACAAGATTGGCGAGATGTATCGCGTGCTGGCCCGGGACCTGATCAAGTCAGAGCGGCCCAACGGCATGGATGAGCTGGAGCTCGAAGAATACACCATGCTGCTTGAAGACAAGGCCCTGCCTTACGAGGATCAGGCCATCGATATTCTTATCGCAAATGCCAACCTGGTCACCGATGACATCTATGATCAGTGGGTAAAAAAGAGCTTTACCGCGTTAGCAGAGCTGATTCCCGGCCGTTATGCGAAGTTTGAACAGGTTGAGAGCTATGTCGACATCATTTATTAACGCAACACGCGGCGCCTGCCTCTTGCTGGTACTGCTATTCGCGGGCTGTGCCACCCAGGGCGGCGGCGGACTGGACGGTACCGCCGAAGGCAACACCAGCAAATATGAACAGCAGAAAAGTGGCGGCGCTGCTGCCAACAGCGATGCGGTGCATATTCCACCGGTGCCCCACGACCCGAAAGTCGAGAAAATTGCGCAACAGGCCATGGGCGAATACGCCCGTGCCCTGCAAACCCGCATGGCGGGCAACAACCAACAGGCACTGGTCATGTTCCAGTCTCTGGCGCAACGCTACCCACAATTGTCCGGGCCACAGCTCAACATTGGCTTGATACAGATGGAATTGGAGGATTACGACAAGGCCCAGGCGGCTTTCGAGCAATCCCTGGCCATCAATGATGCCAATCCCTACGCCCACAATGGGCTTGGCCTGGCCCTGCGCGAACAAGGCGAGTTCGATAACGCGCGTATTCATTATGAGCGCGCGCTGGTGCTTGACCCCAAATATGCCCGCGCCCATTTCAATCTGGCTGTACTCGGTGAGCTCTACCTGCAGGACATGAACCTGGCCCTGAATCATTTCCGTGCCTATCAGAACCTGCAGAAACTGCCGGACGAAAACGTTGCCAACTGGATTGTCGATCTGGAGCGTCGTGCTCCAGAGCAACCCAGCCAACCGGTTGCCGAGAACGGCTCTACCCTTAACCCCGGGGAGATAAACTGATGCGAAGCCTGTTGCCCCTTACCGCACTACTGCTGGCCACAGCCAGCCATGCCGCCGATGACCCGAGCGAACCGTCGACCAACGTCATCGGCACCCAGGAAGCCCCCACTGTGCTGAACGTGGTGCCCTGGAAAGATCGGGAAGTGAAACTGGAAAAGAAAGACCCCACCTCGTCATTGCTCAACCGGGTGCTGGAGCCACTGGACCAGGAAGTGCTGATGCGTGAAATCGAATACCACCAGCTATTGACCCAGGAACCGGACAATGACGGCCTGTTTTTGGAATAAACAAACACGGTAAATAGCATTAGCGTGCGCGCACGCTTTTTTTCTGATAAAAACGAACACTTTGGGGAAAGGCGCCAGCACGTTCATACCAGCCAAACACGTCGCTGCGCCCAACAATAACGCTAAACAGAAACATCGCAGGAGAAGTTCATGCCCACCACCGCCGCTGCCGCCCAAAATCTGGGTGTCATTGAGACCTCTATCAAATTTATTCAGGATGGCGGGTTTTTCATGTACCCCATTCTGATTGTATTGGCACTGGGCCTGGCCCTGTCTCTGGAGCGCATCATCTACCTCCAGGCCACCAAGGCAAAAAACCAGAAGACCTGGAAAGACGTTTACCCGCTGATTGCCAAGGGCCAGTTCCGCCAGGCGCTGGACGTGGTCAGTAACAGCAACACGGGTATGGCCAAGGTGATTGGCTACGGTCTGGAGCGTGCCAAGTCCGCCAAGCGTCACGATGATATCGAGCTGGCCATGGAAGAAGGCCTGATGGAAATTATCCCGCGCCTGGAAACACGCACCCCCTATATTGCCACCTTCGCGAACATCGCTACCCTGCTCGGCCTGCTCGGTACCATTCTTGGTCTGATCAGCGCTTTTACCGCGGTCGCCAGTGCTGACCCGGCCCAGAAAGCCGATCTGCTATCTGCCTCCATTTCTGTCGCCATGAATACCACGGCGTTCGGTCTGATCGCTGCGATCCCCATGCTGTTGGCCTTCGCCTTTATCAATTCCATGACCGGCAAACTGGTCGACAGCATGGAAATGGCCTCGGTGAAATTCGTTAACGTATTCCGCCAGGTTTCTGCCCAGCAAGAGCGCAAGAACGACGGCCAATAAGCCGATTTCTTGTTTTCGCTAACCTGGTGTAAGGATCTGGTATGCGTTTTCGCAGACGACGTTCGCACGACACCGAGGTGGAACTGAACATCACTGCCTTCCTGAATTTGATGGTAGTGCTGATTCCTTTTCTGCTGATCAACGCGGTCTTCGCGCAGGTATCCATCCTGCAACTCGACCTGCCCGCGGTGAATGACAGCAGCACCCCCTCGGAAGACGACGAAAAAGACAAGCTGGTGCTTGAAGTGCTGATTTACGGCAACCGCTACGAAGTGGTCGACCGCAATACCAGCGCGGTGCTCAAAATTGTGAAAAACAATGGCGAGACACCCAACAGCACCGGCTTGCACGATTACCTGGTGAAGGTAAAAGAGAAGTTTCCCAATGAAACCGCCATTACCCTGCTGTGCGAGGATGACACCCCCTATGAGGTGATGATCCAGACCATGGACGCTGTGCGTCTGTACAACAGCGAGGTCAACGGCCAGACCATCAAGAAAGAGTTGTTCCCGAGCATCAGCATCGGTTCAGCGCCAAAGGATCAAAGCGCCAATGACGCCGGCAAGGGAGGTGACGCATGAAGAAATCATCCCGCGCTCGCCGCATGGCCCGGCACCACGGCAAGCACAAGGCCGTTGCCACGTTGAACCTGACATCCCTGATGGATATTTTCACCATCCTGCTGATCTTTCTGCTGGTGAATAACAACAATGCGGCCAAACTGCCGGACAATCAGGATATCCAGTTACCGGAATCCATTGCCCAGGAGTTGCCCACCGAGGTGCTGACCATTCAGGTGAGCCCCATGGATATCATTGTTGCTGGGCAGAAAATCGCCGATACCGAAACGGTGAGGAATCAGGAAGAGCGCACCGTGGCTGCCCTGGTGGAAGAGCTGAATTTCCGTGCTTCACAGGGGTTGGCAGTCAGCCCGGACGAAGACCGGGAAATAATGATTCTTGCCGACCGCTCGGTGCCCTACTCGGTGATCAAGAAGTTGATGCGTAGCTGTATGGAAACCCCATACACACAAGTCGCCTTCGCTGTGCTGAAAGTCGCAGAGGAGGAAGAAGAATGACGCAGAAAAACAATAACAAGCTGCGCATACTGATCGACGGCTCACTGCCTTGGGACAAACAGGAAGGGGAAGACCGACGCCTCTACGGCATCGTTATCGTTCTGCTGATTCTCTCCCTGCTGATCATGATCATGGTAAACGCGGTGACCATCGAGAAACCGGACCGCCGTGAGCAGCAGAAAATTCCTGAGCGCCTTGCGCAACTGGTCATGGAGAAGAAAAAGGAACCACCACCGCCGGAGCCCGAACCGGAACCCGAGCCGGAAGAGAAAAAGGAAGAGCCCAAGAAAGAGGAACCCAAACCGGATCCCAAGCCTGAGCCGAAACCCGAGCCCAAGCCCAAACCGGTACCGGAACCTCAGGAGCGCCAGCAGGCCCGTGAAAAAGCACAGGCAAAACTGGAAGAGGACCTGGGTGACTCCCTGGCCGGGCTGGACGATATCGGCCCATTGGTGGACTCTGGCAGCGGCCTGCGAACCGGCGGCAACACTACAGCCAAGGCTGAGCGTGATCTGATCGGCACCCGTGCCGGCAGCGGCTCCGGTGGCGTGGCCGTAGCCCGTGCCTCAAGTGGCGGCGGAGGCGGTGGCACACTGTCTTCCGGCACCGTGGGCAGTGGTGGCAAGCAGGTGGACAGCAAGATCGCCCAGGCCGGCGAAGTGGCCAGCACCTCGCGCAAAGGCAGCGATGGCAAGAGCCGTCGTACCCAGGAGCAGTTACGCCGCGTATTCGACCGCTATGCTGGCAAGTTCAACAGCCAGTACCAGCGCGCATTGCGCAGCAATCCTGCCCTGCAAGGGACCGTGGTACTTGCGCTCACCATCGCCCCCAGCGGCGACGTGCTGAACGTGAAGATCAAGTCGAGCCAACTGGGTGACGACAAGCTGGAACGGCGAATCCTGTTGGTGGCCCGGAAAATGAACTTCGGCGCCATGAATGTGGAAACCTGGAAAGGCGATTACAAGTTGAACTTCTTCCCTAACTAAGACGCGGCACGCAACACGCCGTAGGCAACACGAAAAAGGCGGAAATGGACTCACCTCCATTTCCGCCTTTTTGTTATTAACCCTGTAGATCGCATTCGTCTGGAAGGCGTAATCCGACATCCCCGCAAACGGCTGATTGTCGGCTTACGGCTACGCCCAAGTCGACCCACATGAACAAGCTGTTCTGCGTACCGCCTTTTTGAGATAACGATAACGCACTATTGTGCCAGTCGCGCTAACGCCTCGCGCAGGGCATCAGGAATAGCTACAGGCCGCCCTGTTGCTCGATTCACGAACACGTGTACCACAAAGCCGGTAGCCTTCGCCGGGCCTTCACTGCCAAACAGTGCCAATCCATAGCGCACAGAACTGTTTCCCAGCTTGTCCACCTTCATCCCCACCACCAATGATTCCGGATACGCCGCCGCTTCCAGATAGTCACAACCAGAGCTGACCACATAGGCAATGTGCTCGCCTTCATGAATATCCAGGCCGCCTTCGTCGACCAGGTAGCGGTTGATGGTGGAATCAAAATAGCTGTAATACACCACGTTGTTGATGTGGCCGTAGATATCGTTATCGCTCCAGCGACTATCCACCGGGCAAAGGTAGCCGTATTCCTCACGCTGAGGGCGGCTTGGTTTATCACTCATTGGTACTCATCCCAGAAAGGCAACACGACGAATCCCAGCGCGTGTTGCATGCTGCGTATCGCGTACTGCGTCTCTTGATCAATAAACGGCGTTGTAAATATTCAAGGCATCCGCCTCGGTCACTTCTCGGGGGTTATTCACCAGCAGCCGTTGCTGCAGCATGGCATCCGAGGCCAGCGTTTCCAGACTGTCCTGGGTAACACCAGCATCACGCAGGCGCACCGGCAGACCAACATCACGGATCAGCGACTCCAGCGCCGCAATCAATACTCCCGCGCCATCTTCATGGTCTGCAAAGGGGCGATCACTGAGAATCGGCGCCAGTTCGGCATAGAGCGACGCCGCCTTGGGCAAATTGAAACGCAGTACTTCCGGCAACACCAGAGAGTTACTCAGACCATGGGGAATGTGGAAATGCCCTCCCAGAGGGTAAGCCAGTGCGTGCACTGCCGCTACCGGGGCATTGGCAAAGGCCTGCCCCGCCATCATTGCACCCAGCAGGCAAGCTTCCCGGGCAACCAGGTTACTGCCCTCCTTCACCGCCGTGGCCAGATTGCCCCCCAACAGGCGCAGCGCTTCACGGGCCAGCATGTCGGAGTACGGGTTTTTCTTGTGCGCACTGGTATACGCCTCGATGGCATGCACCATGGCATCCACGCCGGTGGCGGCCGTCACATGAGGCGGTAGCCCCAGGGTCAGCTCGGCGTCCAGCACAGCCAGATCCGGTAACAATGACGGCGCCACAACGCCCGCCTTGGTGGTCGCACCGGTCGTCACGATTGCCACCGGCGTCACTTCAGACCCTGTCCCAGCAGTCGTCGGCACCTGCACCAACGGCAGTCGCGGGCCCGTTGCCAGGCCAACGCCGTAGATATCGGACAATTGCTGGCTGGCCTTGGGGTGTGACAGCAACGCAACCAGTTTGGCCACATCCATGGACGAACCACCGCCAAAACCGATCACCAGGTCCGCGCCGGCGTCTTTGGCACTGGCAGCAGCATCCAGCACGACCGAGTCCGCAGGGTCCGCAGTCACCTGGTCGAAAATCGTCAACGGCATATTGGCGCTGCGAAAGCTCTCTTGCACCGGTCCCAGCAAGGGGGTGCTGCGAATTCCCGGATCAGTGACCAACATGACCCGGCTTGCACCCAGCTGCTGGCACAGTTCAGGCAAGCGGCTTGCGGCACCCGCTTCCACCAGCACGCGGTGCGTGGTGGCAAATTCAAACCCCACCATGGTGTCTCTCCATCGAAATTTGGAATGTGATTTTATGCTAGCACAAGTGACGATGGGCATAGGCGCCAATCCCCACGGGTTTCACGTCAAAAATGTATCTGTTTATCAATAAAGCGGTCCTTCGCTCAATAGCGGCAAGAGCTGATCTGAGGGGCTCGTCTTTTTAATCAACGAGGATGACTTCCGCTGCCCGGCAAGAGGTACATTTTCAAACTGATATAGCTCGGCTTTGCTTAGCCCGCAGCAATCATGCATAAAAAAACGCGCCAAGGGCGCGTTTTTTTTGCAGCTGTCACCAGCGAATCAACCAATAAAATAGCTACTCGCCTTGGCATTGATCTGGTCGCTGACATACTTGGCCAACGCCTGAACCGTCCACTGCGGCGGCGCACTGATAGGCTCCGGAATCAGGCTCGCATCTGCCACAAACAGCCCCGCAGTACCATGGACTTCACCGTTTGGGGCTACCACGGATTCATAACTATCCGCTCCCATGCGACAGGTGCCGTGGGGGCTGAAACTGTTGGAGCGGAAGGTATACATTCCCTTGATGCCATAATCCACTTCTGCCAGTTTCTCATCCAGGCTGAAAACAGAATCCACTTCCAGGCTCTGGAAAGTGGGCATGAATACCTTTTCCGCCCCGCCGGAGAAGAAAATACGCGCGGCCAGCGCCGCTGAGGCCTTCATGTTTTCAAACTCTTCACGATTGGGATTCCAGTGGATGGTCTTGCCGCCGGTATAGGCGTCGCCGTCCCATTGCACATACCCTCTCCCCTGGTCAGTGCTGAACGCATTCACCCCGGCGTAATACTTGTAGTCTTTCATGAAATCGATATGCGCCTTGCCGGCTTTCATATCGCCTTGCGCCATCAGGGATTCAGGCTCGGCCAGACCCGAGAAGATGGTATAACCGTCTGTACCCGTAAATTCGTCGACCTGCACCCCAACCAAGGCACCACGGAAGCCATACAGGGGCTCCTTGAACTTGCCCATCACCTGGGTAAACGGCTGGATAGACAGGTTGCGCCCCAGCTGGCCACTGCGATCTTCAATCTCGCTGCGTTGCATGATTAGCGGGCTGTGAATCGCCCCGGCGGCCAACACCACCAGGTCCGCATCCACCTGCATATCTGCAACATGGGCGCCACTATCCGGATCCGTCACCCGGGCTTCCACACCAGTAGCGCGCCCATTTCGGGTCCGCACCTTGATAACTTCCGTGTCCGAGAAAATCCGCGCTCCATGGGCCGCAGCCCAGGGAAGATGCGTAACCAAAGAACTCATTTTCCGGTCTGATGGGCACCCCGCCAGACAGTGCCCCGTCAGCGCGCACTGCTTCACATTACGTTGCGCCGGTTTCCAGGAAAACTGCATCTTCTCGCAACCCTGAATCACCTTGTGGGCGCAGGCATTGATCTCATGGGCTTCGTTGATATGAATTTGCAGTTGGTCGGCCACAGTGTCCAGATACGGCTTGAATTTTTCCGCAGACAGATTCTCCAGCCCGTACTTGCTGGCCCAGCCATCGAGCACCTCATCACCAGGCTTCTCCATAACGCAGGCACCAATAACGGTGGAACCGCCCACGCAGGCGCCCTGCACAAAGATGATATCCGCAGTGGTATTTACCTGGCCCACCTGATCCTGATAAATCTTGGTCATGGTGTCACCCAGATGCTCGGTGAATTGCGAGCTTGGGTAGTAACGACCGGATTCCAGCACCAGCACATCCCGGCCAGCCTTGGCCATTTCATAGGCCACCATGGAACCGGCAGCGCCGGAGCCCACCACCACCACATCGGTTTTCAGTGTAAATCGCTTACCCAGGCTGGCATCCAGTGCCACATCTTTTGCCTGGGTGACAGGCACCCCGTCCCGGGCTACTCGTACAAACGCCATTATTATTCTCCGCCCTTATGCCCGTGGTAACGGGGCATTCCCCAATCGTCGTACACCCCACAACTCCGTCACCGGTCCGTGGTATTCCAGCCCCGGCCAGGTGCGCTCGTCACGCCAGTAGTTCAACGCCACCAGCGCTTTCAGAGTGGTCATCAGCCCGCGTTCGAAGAACGAGCCTTCCTGCATGGCATCCACATAAGCCAGCGCCTTGTCATCAGACAAGCTGGTAAAACGGCTGAATTTGAAGCTGACCATGGGACGGTTGTTGAACACCCAAATCCCCAGCCCCAGCAGTTCGCGGGTCTGAGGTGGCATGCGCTGGGCCATGGCATCCACGTTTTTTATGGTAGGCACAACATCGGTACTGGAAGGGAGCCCATAACGATCAGCGGGGATCATCACCTCGGTAAGGCGAGTGATCACCTCGACTTCGTCGTCCTTGAGACTGTGATATTCGAGGGTTTCCGGTGCCTCACGGCGGCCGAACAGACTGGAACAGCCGGTGGTGAACGCGGCACCCGCCAGCACACTGGTGCGCAGGAACCCGCGGCGGCTCAGTGGCTCAAGGCCGCCCAGAAAGCCGGGCAGCGGCGCACGGTTATTATTCTTCATTCAGACCCTCTCCTGGGCAGGCCTGTTTTCTTTCAGGCCCTTGTTGTTATTGGTGGAGCGGTATTTGCCATGGTTGTTATCCCCCGAGTCTATAACAAACCGTTACAAACGCCAAAGCCCCCAGCGCAACCGGGGGTGGGCATTATGATCAAGCGGAAATTCGCTATGGCGAAGAGCGGGCCTGCGGGCATCCCTGCCCGCTGTCCTTATGCCATTTGGCGGGCAATACGGGCGGCCAACGCATACACCGTGATCTGTGGGTTCACGATGATGGAGGTGGGCAACAAGCTGGCGTCGGCCACGTATAGCCCGGGTACATCGTGGCTCTGGCCATCACTACCCACCACACTGTTATCCGGGTCGGCCCCCATCCGGCAGGTGCCCTGGGGGTGATAACTGACCATGCGCAGGTGCTGCGGCAGGTTTTCCAGCGTATCGACCATCTCATCGATATCTGCCTCACTGCGAATCACCCGGTTATCGCTGGCGGGGACATAAACCTCTTCGGCACCCGACGCCAGATGCAGGCGAGCAGCCGCTTTCAGTGCACGCTGCATGGAGGGAAAATCCATATCGCTGAGCTGATAGTTGATCTTCTTGCGCTCCCCGTCCCATTCAATGGTGCCCACATTGTGGTCGTGGATCAGCGTGACCAACCCGCCCAGATACTTGGCATCGGCCATGTAATCCATGAACGGTTTACCGGTACCCGGTTCCGCCGCCATGGTCAGCTCCACCAGCCCGGCCCCGCCATCTTCCAACACGAAGCCCCCCTTGTCGGGGTGCATGAACTCGTCCACATACACGCCGAGCATGGCGCCACGCCAGGGATAAACCGGCTCCGGGTAGCGGGCGGGAACGTACAATGATGGGTGGCAGGCAAAGTTCCTGCCTACCTGCCCGGACCGGTTACCCAGCCCGCTTTTCAGCAGCAGCAGCGGGGTCTGCACCGCCCCTGCCGCGACAATTACCCGGGGCGCTGTCACCGTCATGCGGGCAGCGATGGAACCGTCATGGTGGGTTACCGTCGCCTCCACACCGCTGGCCTTGCCATTTTCGGTGAGGATTTTCTCCACGCGAGTATCCGCGTAAATCTGCGCCCCATGGGCAGTGGCCCAGGGCAGGTAAGTCACCAGCATGGACTGCTTGCGCTCGGTCTTGCAGCCCGACAGGCAGTGCCCAGTCAGCCCGCACTGGCGGATATTGCGCTGCAGCGGTTTCACCGACCAGCCCAGGTTGTTGGCACCGGCGCGGATCAGGCGCCCGTGTCGGGGAATCTCATGCTCACCGTTTTCATGAACGGCCAGGTTCTTTTCCACTTCGTCAAAATAGGGTGTCAGTTCCGCCGTTGTCAGCTCATTGAGGCCAAAATCCCGCTGCCAATCCTGCAGAATGAAATCCGGTGTACGGAAACACACACAACCATTGACCACCGTGGAGCCGCCCACACAGGCGCCCTGCAACACCAGCAAATCGCCGCTACTATTGGTCTGTCCACCATGGTCCTGGTAGAGGGTATCCAGGCTTTCACTGAAACGTTCGGTGAAATCCTTTGAGGGCACATAGGCCCCGGCCTCCAGAACAACGACCTTGAAGCCCCGCCGCGCCAGCTCATAGGCACTGACCGCCCCGCCCGCACCGGAGCCGACGATCACCACATCCGCCTCAAGCTCCAGCCGTTCGCCCTCCGGCTGATTACCCATCAGGTCACTGGCCTGGTGAACTGCAAGGCCTGTGGCCTGCCAACCCGCCGTGCTGTCCGCTGTTGTTGCTATGGTGTCATTCATGCCTGCCCCTCCGGCTGGTTGGCACGCAGTGCATCATCCGCCGGTAACGGCGCGTTGCCGAGATAGGCCAGCCCCCACTTGTCGCTGACCGGGCCATCAAAATCCGTCGCCGCCCAGGTGGCCGGTTCCTGCCAGTAAGCGCTGTAGATCAGTTGCTTGATCACCGTGGCCAGGGTGCGCTGAATCACGCTGGCGCGCCCCCAGCTATCAAAGTAGGCGCGCGCATCCGCGTCGGATAGATCCACAAAACGGCGACCGTGGCTGAGCACCGCCGCGTTATCAAACAGGCCCAGCCCCGTGCCCATTTCCTTGCGCGTGGCCGGATCCAGATTGTTGAGTAGTGCCTGCACATTAGACACCACCGGCACCTGATCACTGGGGGTTAGCGCGGTGCCGTCCACCGGTAACAGCACCTGGCGAGCGCGATCAAAAAGGTGGTATTCCGCAGCAGAAAGCCCGCTGGCCCACCCTGGCGCAGGCTGGTTATCCCGCGGAGAACGGCGCAGAAAGGCAAAACCGCCAGCGGCCACGGCAGCGACACCGGCGGAGCCCAGCAGGCTCCATTTCAGAAAGCGCCGTCGGGCCATGCCCTGCTGCCAGATTGCCGCCACGCTGGGGGCGGAATGGGGGCTTTTCATGGTCTGTCCTCAACACAAACAAGTCAGTGATGAAGCTACTGAAAAGCCCCTATGAAAACAATGTGTTTACCTGCACAGCCCGGTTTGACCGCACAGTACAGCCCAGCATTGGCGCGGGGTTGGGAGGAACTGTCAGGTTGGAGGTCGATCGTCGAGAGTCACTTTTGGCCCAACGGCCACCGGATCCTGATGGATAATCACGTCCGCCATGGGAAACGCCTCCTGGATACGCGTTTCAATCCGGGTGGCCAAGTCATGGGCCTGCAGTAATGTCAGGTTTTGATCCATATCCACATGTAGCTGGATAAACTGGGTGCGCCCGGACTGACGAGTGCGCAAATCATGAAACCCCAGCGCCTGCGGATGATCTGCCACAATCGCGGTAATCACCTCCCTCACCTCTCCGGGGATCTCCCGGTCCAGCAACAGCTGCGCCGATTCATAGGCAATGTGCCAGGCGCTGAACAGGATAAAGATCGCAATCACCAGGCCCACCGCCCCGTCCAGCCACAGATAGCCAAACTGGCTGACCACCAGCACAATAATGATCCCCGCATTCACCGCCAGATCCGACAGGTAATGGAGCGAGTCCGCCTCAATGGCGGTGGAGCCGGTTTCCCGGACCACATACTTCTGGATTAGCAACAGCCCGAATGTGAGCACGATGGAAAACACCATCACGGCCACACCCGTGCCATTCTCGCTGATGGGCTGCGGGTCCATGAGCTTGCTCACGGACTGGTGAATCAGAAACACCGAAGAGCCGGCAATAAACACCGCCTGCCCCAGCCCGGCCAGCGCTTCAGCCTTGCCGTGCCCGAAGCGGTGTTCTTCATCCGGGGGCACCAGGGAATAACGAATGGCGAAAAAATTGATCAGCGAGGCAATGGAATCCATCACCGAATCCACCAGCGAGGCCAACAGGCTGACAGACCCGGTCATCAGCCAGGCAATGGCTTTTGCCGCGATCAGAATCAGCGCCGTCAGCACGGATGCCAGCCCTGCCATCAGCAGCAAGCGGTGTTCACGGCGATCATCACGACGCATATGTGTATTCCATTAATCAGTTGGGAAAAGCGGTGCGGGGGAATCAGCGCTTGGGCAAATACCCCATGGGGTCTACGGGTTTGCCGTCTTTGCGGATTTCAAAATGCAGCTGAGTGCGGAAAGTGCCACTGGCGCCCATGGTGGCAACCTGCTGACCGCCCTTCACCGTATCCCCTTCCTTGACCATCATCTTATCATTATGGGCATAGGCACTTAACCAGCGTTCGCTGTGTTTGATAATGAGCAGATTCCCGTAGCCTGTCAGGCCACTGCCCCGGTAGACCACACGCCCCGGGGCGGCGGCCACCACCGGGCTGTTGCGACGCCCGGAAATGGCGATGCCCTTGCGTCCCTGGCTGGCATTAGAAAATGATTCCACCACCTGGCCGCTGGCAGGCCAGCGCCACTCCACCGGGCCGACCGGGACTGCCGGCTTCGTGGCGGGTTTGGAGGCAGGTTTTGCCGCCGGAGCAGGCTTGGAAGCGGGTTTTGATGCCGCCGGTTTGCTGACCGGTTTGGAAGAAGAGGTGGCCGGCTTGCTGGCAACCGTCGGGCTGGAGGTCTTGATGCCCAGCGAGATACGCTGGCCGGGATAAATGGTGTACGGCGCCGGAATATTGTTGGCCCTGGCCAACGCTCGAAAATCCCAGCCGTAACGCCAGGCAATGGAGTACAGGGTCTCCCCTTCACGCACATGGTGGGTGCCGGAGGTGACTTTGCGCGGCTTGGGTTCCTGGCCATAAATATCCACCACCGGTGCAAAGTTGCCGGCACTGCAGCCACTGACCAAAATCCAGACCATTAACGCTGCCAGTGTGCGCATCAGTGACTGTCGGTGCCTGTGTGAAGATCTACTGCCATCAACCACCCCGTTGCCAGGAAACCAGAATCCAGATTGCTCAGTAAGCGTAAACCGACCGCGCGGCGATACTCAGCCTTGCGGTGTATGCGCAACATTATGCACCGGTGCCACCCGATAAAGTAACCACACCAGCCCGGCCGCCACTGCCACCATGGTCAGCGCCAAAGGCAGCTGTGCGGACTGATCGGTAATCGCAGCATACTGTGATGGCCACAACCAGGTGTCACCCAGGCCGTGCTCACCACTCAATCGCCAGGGCCACAATTTCAGTAATGAACCTGCCATAAAGCCGGCCAGTAACGCCATGACCGTGTCATGGAAACGATGCAGCGTCCACTTGAGCACATGCACAAAGCTCAGCAACCCCACCGCGCATCCCGACAGAAATGCCAGCAGCAAGCCAAACTCAGCCTGCTTCACAGCTTCCAGCACAGGCTGGTACATGCCCAGTAAAAGAAGGATAAAACTGCCGGAAATGCCCGGCAGGATCATTGCGCAGATGGCCAACATGCCACTGAAGAAAAACACCAGCGCGCCGCTACCAGCAGCCGACAATGCCGGGGCCAGGCCGATGGCCACTGCCACGCCGGTGCCCAACAAGAAGACACCTATCTGCACCGGACCACGCTGTTGCAAGGGTTTCAAGACCAGAAAAATGCTGGCGAGAATCAGGCCACTAAAAAAGGCCCATACCGGCACCGGATGGGTGTCCAATAACCAGGTAATCAAGCGTGCCAACACGGCAATACTGGTGAAGATACCGGCCAGCAAGGTGAACAGAAACGTGAGGTTGGCCTGCTGCCAGACGGCAACGAATCCCTGCTGCCGCCATACGGTCAGCAGCCGCGGAGTAATGCCGCCCAAGGTGTTGATTAACTCTTCATAGATGCCCGTGATCAGGGCCAGGGTGCCACCGGAAACGCCAGGCACCACATCGGCAGCTCCCATGGCCATGCCGCGAAAAAAAATACCGGGTCGAATCATGTTTGCGCCTCATGCATCACGCTGCACGCAACAACGCGATTTCGGGATGAGTGTTTTTGCACGCTGGAGTACGTGCTTCTCTAATCAGCAGAACCATTTGGACCGGGAAGCAAGTTACCACTTTCACGTTGCAACACGAGCTTGGGATTGTCTTGCCCCACTACCGAATTTCACCCTTCAAACTGTTGTGGTGCGCGGGCAGAGCTTATTCGCTAGAACCAATTCTGATCACGCCTTACAGCTGCCTTATCGCATCACCCCACGCTGGAACGGCACGAAACGTACCGGGTCAAGGGTCCGGGTATGAAATTGATCGCCCTCGCGATCGACCACGGTGAGAATTTGCTGGCGATCACCGCCAACCGGCATCACCAGGCGGCCGCCGTCTGCCAGTTGAGACAACAAATCGTCAGGAATATCCGCACGGGCGCACGCCGCGAGAATACCATCGAACGGTGCCTCTGCCTTCCAGCCAAAACCGCCATCGGCATGCTTGAGCTGCACCTTGGCCAGACCCAGCTGCAACAGGCGTTTGCGGGCCTGATCCTGCAGGGGACGAATGCGTTCCACCGAATACAGCTCATCACAAAACGGCGCCAGCACCGAGGTTTGATAGCCGCAACCGGTGCCAATTTCCAGCACCTTGCGCGGCTTCCCGTTGGCAATCAGCAGCTCAGTCATGCGCGCAACCACCCAGGGCTGGGAAATGGTTTGCCCATGACCGATCGGCAAGGCGGTATCGTCATAGGCCTGGTGCGCCAGGGCTTCTTCGATAAACAGGTGTCGTGGTGTATTGCGGATGGCGTCCAGTACGCGCTCGTCCTGAATACCGGCGTCACGCAAGCGCTGCACTAACCGATCCCGGGTCCGTGCAGACGTCATGCCGATGCCGCTGAGTTGGATATCCATCTGTGTTCGTTTGCCTCAATGCGAGTCAATCAGCCGGTGAACTGATCAGCTCTGCCATTACTGTCGTGGCAAAAGCGCCTGTAGGTAGCGTAAACGCCAGCTCCAGGCAGTCTTCCCCTTCCCGTTCCGGGTCTGTATGCCAGACCCACTGCAAGTCCCGTACCGGCAGCCTTGTGCTACGGCGGGCTTCTTCTACCTTGATCTGGCGCAGGCCCTCAATCACCGGGGCATGGGGCGCCAGTATCTGCTGCTCCAGTTTATTACAGGGGCCAGATGATGCCATGCCGGGCAGGCCGGGCAAAGGGGCGGTGGGGTGCACTTCCCCGCTCGCAACCCGTTCCACCGCGTCGCAATCATCATCGGCCATAAATAATCCGCGGCTGCCTTCCGGTTGCAAAATATCGCCGGCCAGCACTCTGTTCCAGCAATCGCGACGTACCCGTTCAGCCAATACCTGATTGAACAGATTGCTGCGCACGGCGGACAACCACATGCCCCGCAGCGCTTTCTTGCGTGGCGCTTCCCCGCCGAGCAACCATTCGGTGCCACGCACCAGATTCCCGGCCCCCCGACCAAAACGTTGTTCGCCGAAATAATTCGGCACGCCTTCCGCCATGATGGTGTGCAGCTGGGTCTCCAGTGCTTCCCGGTCGCCCTGGAAAGCCGTGACGCGCAACCGAAAGTCGTTGGCACGGTGGGTACCACGGTTGAGTTTGCGACGGTGACGACCGGCTTGCAGCACCGTCAGCCCTTCGGGCCAATCGAACTCCGGATCGTCCTTGCCCGGCAAATGCAGGCTGAACCATTGCCGGGTCACCGCGTGTTTATCTTTCAGGCCACTGTAGCCCACCGATAAACGATGAACGCGGGCCTGCTTGGCAAGCAGCATGGCCACGTCTTCGGTATTCCAGCCGGTTTTTTCAATTTCCAGCCAGAGGTGTTCACCCTGGCCTTCCGGTGTCACGTGCATCTGTTCTGCAACGTAAAAATCGTCTGGTCGGGCCTTCAATACGCCCTGACACACCGGACCACCGTGGGCGCAGGGCAAGCCTTGATGAGTCATTTCGGACACCGCACTCACTGGCTCTCAAGCAGCACTACGGCCTGCACCGCTATGCCTTCCTTACGCCCGGTAAAGCCCAGTTTTTCCGTGGTCGTCGCCTTGACCGACACCTGCCCCGGATCACACTGCAGCAATTCGGCGATGCGCTCACGCATGGCGGCAATGTGCGGCGCCAGCTTGGGTGCCTGACAGATCACCGTCAGGTCCGCGTTGCCCAGCCGCCACCCCGCCTCCAGGATCGACCCATAGATGGCACTCAGCAGCTGGCCGGAATCAGCACCTTGCCATTGTGGGTCGGTGTCCGGGAAATAGTGGCCGATGTCCCCCAGCGCCAAGGCGCCAAGCAAGGCATCGGATAATGCATGCAGGGCCACATCGCCATCGGAATGCGCCTTGAGCCCATGACTGTGGGGAATGGCAATACCGCCGAGCATGACATGATCGCCCTCATCGAAGGCATGGACGTCAAACCCCTGACCAATACGCACGCTCACCACGGCTCTCCTTCGCTGCTGTCATCATTCTGCTGCCGGCTCAGATAAAAGCGGGCCAGTGGCAGATCGTCGGGGACGGTTATCTTGATATTGTCGCTGTGACCGGCGACCAGCCCAGGCTGCCACCCGTCACGCTCCATGGCAGAGGCTTCATCGGTAATGGTGGCCAAGTCACCCTGTAATGCCGCCAGCAGCGCCTTCGCCGGGAACAGTTGAGGTGTCAGCGCCCGCCAGATATGCGCACGGTCCAGCGTGGCCGCAATATGCTGTTCCTCTGCGGCCTGCTTGATGGTATCCACCACCGGCAAGGCGAGGATGGCGCCCTGGGGGCCGGTCTGGTCCAGTAGAGACTGAATATCCGAGAGCCGGATCAGCGGGCGAGCCATGTCGTGCACCAGCACCCAGGCGTCGGCACCACCTTCGTCCAGCACTGCCGCAACGCCGTTGCGTACCGAATCGGCCCGGGTATCACCACCGGCCACCGTCTGGATACGCGGGTGCCGCGATACCGCCAGCGTGGGCCACCAGGGGTCGTCAGCGGACACCGCCACCACCACTTTGTGGATCGGCGCGAACGACAGCAATCGGTTCAGAGTATGTTCGGCCAGGGTTTGACCGGCCAGGGAAAGATATTGCTTGGGAAAGCCCGCGCCCATCCTGCTCCCCACCCCGGCAGCAGGAACCACGGCATACAGCGGGCCGGAAATAACAGGATTCACTCGGTGCCCCGGGGCTGTTCAAGAATCAGGAAAAAGGTTTCCCCCTTGCGAACCATACCCAGGTCCTTGCGTGCGATTTCTTCAATCGCTTCTGTACCTTGTTTCAGGTCGTTCACGTCAGCAGCCATCAGGCGATTGCGCTCCGCCAGCTTGGCATTGCTTTCCTTGAGCACGGCCACGTCCTTTTCCAGCGCGGCCACATGCCGAAGGCTGCCTTCACCAAACCACAAACGGACCTGCAGGCCCAAAAACAGCAGCGCCAGCAATGCCAGAGCGATTTGCCGGGCGGGTGACAGTTTCAGTGTCATCCGCTCGGCATTGCCCTTGCTGTTGCCGGCGCTGGATTTTGCCTTGGGGGCTGGCATCGCTTAGCCGAGCAGCTTGAACTCTTTACGGCCATGGTAAGCCGCACGGCCCAGTTCCTGCTCGATGCGAATCAAACGGTTGTACTTGGCAACACGGTCCGAGCGGCACAGGGAACCGGTTTTGATCTGGCCCGCCGCCGTCGCCACGGCGAGGTCGGCAATGGTGGTATCCGCTGTTTCACCACTACGGTGGGAAATGACCGCAGTGTAACCGGCATCCTTGGCCATCTTGATGGCGTCCAGAGTCTCGGTGAGAGAGCCGATCTGGTTGAACTTGATAAGAATGGAGTTGGCCACGTTCTCGTCGATACCGCGCTGGAGAATCTTGGTGTTGGTCACGAACAGATCATCGCCTACCAACTGGATTTTCTTGCCCAGTTTTTCGGTGAGGATTTTCCAGCCATCCCAATCGGATTCGTCCATGCCATCTTCGATGGAAATGATCGGATAACGGTCGCACAGCTCTGCCAGGTAGTCGGCAAATTCTTCGGAGCTCATGCTGCGGCCTTCGCCAGCCAGCACATATTTGCCGTCTTTATAGAATTCGCTGGCCGCGCAATCCAGTGCCAGGGTCACATCATCACCGGCCTTGTAACCGGCAATCTCGATGGCTTCCATGATGGCTTCCAGCGCGGCTTCATTGCTGGGCAGGTCGGGCGCAAAGCCGCCTTCGTCACCAACCGCGGTGTTCAGGCCACGTTTCTTCAGCACCCCTTTCAACGCATGGAAGATTTCCGCCCCGTAGCGAATGGCTTCTGCCACCGTGGGCGCGCCCACCGGCTGGATCATGAATTCCTGAATATCCACGTTGTTATCGGCATGCTCACCACCGTTGATGATGTTCATCATCGGCACGGGCAAGGAATATTCGTTATCGTCGTCCTGCAGGTCGGAAATATACTCGTACAGGGGTTTACCCTGATCGACTGCCGCCGCCTTGGCCGCTGCCAGGGATACAGCCAGAATCGCATTGGCACCCAGGTTCGCCTTGTTCTCGGTGCCATCGGCATCCAGCATGGCCTGATCCAGCGCCTTCTGGTCGGAAGCGTCTTTGCCTACCAGCAGTTCACGGATAGCGGAGTTCACATTGCCCACCGCCTTGGTGACGCCTTTGCCCAGGTAACGGGACTTGTCGCCGTCACGCAGTTCCAGCGCTTCGCGGGAGCCGGTGGAGGCGCCACTGGGCGCACAGGCACTGCCACTGGCACCGGATTCGAGAACCACATCGGCTTCGATGGTCGGGTTGCCGCGGGAATCCAGAATTTCACGGGCCTTGATGTCAACGATCTTGGACATGTCGGTAAATCTCCAAACTCAAATCAGTTATTTTCGAAGGCAGGCAGTGCCTTAACGGTATTATCCAGGGTTTGCATCTGTGTCAGGAATGGCTCCAGACGATCCAGCCTCAGGGCGCAGGGGCCATCGCATTTAGCATTATCCGGGTCCGGGTGAGCCTCAAGGAACAGCCCGGCGATGCCTTGGCTGATGCCGGCGCGACCCAATTCTGCCACCTGGGCACGACGCCCGTCGGCGCTGTCAGCCCGGCCACCGGGTTTTTGCAAAGCGTGGGTTACGTCGAAAAACACCGGGTAATTGAATTGCTTCATGATGCCGAAGCCGAGCATGTCCACCACCAGGTTGTTGTAACCAAAGCTGGAACCGCGCTCGCAAAGAATCAGCTGATCGTTACCGGCGTCCTCACATTTGTGCAGGATGTGCGACATTTCGTGGGGGGCCAGAAACTGGGGCTTCTTGATGTTGATGATGGCCCCGGTTTTTGCCATGGCCACCACCAGATCCGTCTGCCGGGCCAGAAAAGCTGGCAGCTGGATGATATCCGCCACTTCCGCCACTGGCGCCGCCTGGTAGGGCTCGTGCACGTCGGTGATCACCGGGCAGTTGAAGGTCTTTTTCACTTCTTCGAAGATCTTCAGGCCTTCGTCCAGGCCAGGCCCCCGGTAGGAGCTCAGTGAAGACCGGTTTGCCTTGTCGAAACTGGCCTTGAACACCCAGGGCATGTTCAGCTTGCTGGTCACTTCCGCATAGGCTTCCGCCACCTGCATGGCCATGTCCCGGGATTCCAGCACATTCATGCCGCCGAACAACGCCATGGGCTTGTCGTTGGCGAATTCCAGCCCGTTCAGGGCAATGGTCTTCTGATTACTCACCGATCACGCCTCCTTGTGGGCCTGCTGTTCCGCCAAAGCGGCTGCCACATAGCCTTTGAACAAACCGTGCCCGTCACGGGGGGTGGAGGTGAATTCCGGGTGGAACTGGCAGGCCACAAACCACGGATGGTCGCCCACTTCGATCACTTCCACCAATTCACCGTCCACGGAACGGCCGACGATCTTCAAGCCTGCCGCTTCCAGCTGCGGCAGGTAGTTGTTGTTTACCTCATAGCGGTGGCGATGGCGCTCCACGATACGCGTGCTGCCATAGCACTGGGCCGCGCGGCTGCCTTCTTCCAGCACACACTCCTGGCCACCCAGACGCATGGTACCACCCAGATCGGAGTCCGCAGAGCGCTGCTCTTTCTGACCATCTTCTGTGGTCCATTCGGTGATCAGCCCCACCACCGGGTCCGGCGTGTTCGGATTGAGCTCTGAGGAATGGGCTTTTTCGATGCCTGCCACATGACGGGCATATTCGATCACCGCCAGCTGCATACCCAGACAGATACCCAGATACGGCACCTTGTTCTCGCGGGCATAACGGATTGCGGCAATCTTGCCTTCCGTACCCCGGTCACCAAAACCGCCGGGCACCAGAATGGCGTCCAGGCTTTCCAGCACACCGGTGCCGTCGCGCTCAATATCTTCCGCATCCAGATAGAGGATATTGACCTTGGCGCGGTTGCTGATACCCGCATGGATCAGGGCTTCATTGAGCGACTTGTAGGCATCAACCAGCTCGATGTACTTGCCCACCATACCGATGGTGACTTCGTTTTCCGGGTTCAGCTGCGCTTCCACCACACGATCCCACTCACCAAGATCCGGTTCGGGCAGATCCAGGCCAAATTTTTCCACCACGATGGCGTCCAGGCCCTGCTCATGCATGCCACGGGGCACCTGGTAAATGGTCTTGCAGTCCGGGGAGGAAATCACCGCCCGGGCTTCCACATTGGTAAACAGGGCGATTTTTTCCCGGGCGCTCTGCGGAATCGGATCATCCGCACGGCACACCAGAATATCCGGCTGCAGGCCGATGGAACGCAGCTCTTTCACGGAGTGCTGGGTCGGCTTGGTTTTGATTTCCCCGGCGGTGGCGATGTACGGCACCAGCGTCAGGTGCACCAGCAGGGACTGGCTGGAACCCAGTTCCACGCGCATCTGTCGGGCCGCTTCCAGGAAAGGCAGCGATTCGATATCGCCCGCAGTACCACCAATTTCCACGATGGCCACATCCGCATCGCCCGCCCCTTCGCGGATCTTCAGCTTGATCTCATCGGTGATATGGGGGATCACCTGGACGGTGGCGCCCAGGTATTCGCCGCGGCGCTCTTTATCCAGCACATGCTGATAGACACGGCCGGTGGTAAAGCTGTTGCGGCGGTTCAGGCGGGTGCGAATAAAACGCTCGTAATGACCCAGATCCAGGTCGGTTTCGGCGCCATCGTCGGTCACAAACACCTCACCGTGCTGGTAAGGGCTCATGGTGCCAGGATCCACATTAATGTAGGGATCCATTTTAATCAGGGTGACGTTGAGGCCGCGGGCTTCCAACAGAGTGGCCAGGGACGCAGAGGTAATCCCCTTCCCCAGAGACGACACCACACCGCCGGTGACAAAGATGAAACGAGACATGCACTCACCAGATCGCTAGTGGGTTGATAGCACCATCGTCAGTGTGTACCGGCCCCCATAAAAAAAACACCCTGCACGTTACAGACGGGCAAGGAGCTTTCGTGAATCGGGTTGGCCAGCTTCGCAAGAGACGATTGAACACCTGAAAATTCAGGAGCTTGCGCTACATCAGGACGGGAGAAAATGTTAACAGAAGCCGCCCCGCCCCTCAATCGGAATCGCTCCCGAGAGCGTAAAAAGGTGGTGATACCCACATCGGCTACGCCGAATTACGCACTGCCTGTTTAAATGGCTGGCCAAGCGACTGAGAGAGCAGCAGGGTTCAGGGGCCGACTCACTTCTTGCGCACCACCGAGCGCAGGAGGCAGGAAGCCCGAGGCCAGCCTCAGGGCTTCTCACATGCCGCCAGCACATCGGCAAAAGGCGCATCGATCAGCGATGCAAACGCGGAATGCCGGCCAAGACGGGCACGGCTGGCCCGGGGGCTGCTGATACCACAAAGAAAACGCGCCAGTTGCCGGGGCGAGGCCAGCGCCCCATGCCCTTCCTGTCTCACTGCCTGAATCACCGCCGTATCAGGTACACGGCGATGGCGTGCCGTCATGGGCCAATGTTCGCCCTTGCAATGACTGCACTGCCCACAGGGTTCGGGCAAGCGTTCGCCAAAATAGCTCACCAGGGCCTGCTGATAACAGCCCTTGCCCTCGGCCCAGTCACACACTTGCTGCAACCGCTGGATATCCCGTTGTTCGCGCACGCGAAACTGTTCTTCCATTCTGGCGGTCAATGCCTGAGGCTCCTGCGGGCGCTGCAACATCCGGTATCCCTGGCGCACCCCGGCCACACGCAGCTCAATCATTCCCTGTTGTTCCAGATAGCCCAGCGCCTTGAGGATGCGAAGCCGATCAACCTGCAGCTCTGCGGCAGCATCAATGGGCTTCAGGCTCAGCCAGATGCGCCCTTGTTTCCCGGTCGCGAAAACCCGCTGCAGGAAATCCGCCCGGTCGTCATTGAATTGACTGATCACGTCATCTTGGGACGTCCGGAAAGCCAGCTTGTACTCCGTATAAAATGGCGCCGTGGAGCGAACCACGCCTTCCAGCTCCAGATAGGTCAGCAGTGTATTGATCACCAGAGGACGAACATCAAATTGCCCGGACAACTCATGCACCGACAGGTCGAACTGCTCGGGCTGGGCCATCAGCCAGTCGATCAACCCGGCCAGCGACGTACTGTCCGGGGTGTCCCCGTAACTGAAATTCTCCAGTACGGTCAGATCGTCCGAACCGGCCAGCAATACACACTCGGAGGGTTCGCCATCCCGCCCTGCCCGGCCGATTTCCTGCATGTAGTTTTCCAGGGACTTGGGCAGGTTATAGTGATAAATAGCGCGAATATCGGCCTTGTCGATGCCCATGCCAAACGCGATGGTGGCAACGACAATATTTTCCTGCCCGGCCATGAAGGCTTCCTGCACCCGGTGGCGTTCGTCATCCTTGAGCCCCGCATGGTATGCCTGTGCTGGCAGCCCCTTCGTCTGCAGGAACCCGGCTACCTGTTCGGCGGTTTTCTGCAAAGTGACATAAACGATGGCCGGCTCTGACGGTCGGGACTGCAATGCCGCCAGCAATGCCTGATCCCGTTCGGAGGCATTGTGGGGCCGGATACTCAGCGCCAGATTGGGGCGGAAAAAGCCGGTCTGAACATGATCTTCCCGGGCAATGGAAAAACTGTCGCGGATCTGCTCTGCCACCTGGGGCGTGGCCGTCGCGGTCAGCGCCAACACCCTGCCCACATTGAGATCGCCGGCAAGCTGCGCCAGTTTCAGATAATCCGGGCGAAAGTTATGCCCCCACTCAGAAACACAGTGCGCTTCATCCACCGCCATCATGCTGATCGACAGCCGCTTCAAACGCGCCAGAAATCGCTCATTGGCCAGGCGCTCCGGCGCCACGTACAGCAGCTTGATACTGCCGTCATCCAGCCCCCGGTAGATACCCTGCAATTGCTCTGCATCCACGCTGGAATCCAGCCGCGCGGCAGCAATACCCAGCCGGTGAAGCTGATCCACCTGGTCTTTCATCAATGCAATCAGCGGCGACACCACCAGGGTCACACCGCTGAACATCAACGCCGGCAATTGGTAACACAGGCTTTTACCGCCGCCAGTGGGAAACACCGCCAGCGCCGACCGCCCGGCCAGCAATGCGTCGATAACCGCCTGCTGCCCGGGGCGAAAGGCCTGAAGCTGAAAGGTCTGCTGCAAGTGTTGCTGAAGGGCCTGCATGGCACTCCCTTTTTCGGCTGTAGGGTTGAATAAGCAAGAGACTCGGGATCAGTCAGCGCAAGTCTGGCAGAGGCGGAATACTGAGACGAGCAGGTACGTCGTATTTTACTGTGCGCCAGAACGGACAGCCGCCCGGTGTCTGTAGCTCATGCGGGAGTGCTTGCTAGCGAGGTGCTTCGTTTGAAGGCAGCAAATACCACCGCTCACTGTTGTCGCTCTCTTCACCATCGGCCAGCCCCACCAGCGGCACACTCACCACCTCCCCATCACGGAGCAACAATGGCCACTGACGCCGCTGCCAGGGCGGCACGCCCGCCGCGCGCCAGAGCTCCTTGATCTGTTGATGCAATCCATTGCGGCGCACGACCAGAGAGCCGGACAATGCCCTGAGCTGCAGATTGCCCGGTGGACGAAGCACCCAAATATCTCCCTCAGCACCTTGCTTTGACCAATGCCAGTGGGGCAAGGCCGGCGGCGGCGCCCCTTCCGGCCAGAGCACATCGCCCTGCCAGGGCTGAAAGGCCTCACGTGAAGCCAGATACAATGCCCCACGGTACAAGCGTGCCGCGTATCCACCCCACTCAACCCGCGCCTGGCTATCCCCCGCAGCCAGGTGCAGCACCCGCAACTGTTCAAGCACCGCGGCACTGGGCGCGGTGGCCCGGTTTTGCTGTAGCCACCAGCGCAGCACATTGCGCTGCCGCGCCAGGGACAAATCGGCCAAATCGGTCAGAGGAAAAGACGCCCCGGCCACGCCAAGGCTATCCGCATCCTGTACCGCGATTTCACTGAGCAGCTCACCGGCTTCCGCCATATGATCTGCCGCCCGGGCAAGCGTGCCATCGGCACCGGGCCAGCGATCGCGTAGTGCCGGAAAAATGGTGTGGCGTAGATAATTACGGCGCAGGGACTGATCCTGATTGCTGGGGTCTTCGCGCCAGTTCAGCGATAACGCCGCCCCCCAGCTCTCCAGCGTCTGCCGGCCAACCCCCAGCAACGGCCGCCAAAGGGACACACCTTGTTGCTGACTGTGCTCACGCATGGCCGACAGCCCCTGCACACCCGCTCCACGCAGCAGCCGGAACAACAGGGTTTCTGCCTGGTCATTGCGATGATGTGCCATCACCAGTGTTGCGCCCTGGGCGCGGGCAAGCGGCAATAGCACACGATAACGGGCATCGCGAGCACCGGCTTCCAGCCCATTGGCCATCTCGACAGCCACCTTTTCGATGGCGAGCGGTATACCTTGCTGATCCGCCAGCGCCTGGCAAAAGCATGCCCAGCCCTGGCTATCGGCCTGCAATTGATGGTCAATATGAACAGCGGAGAGGCGCGGGCCCAGACCCGCTTTTACCAAGAGGTGAAGCAACAGGGAGGAGTCCAGACCGCCACTGAGGGCCAGCAGCAGAGGCCCGTCGGGGGCCTGTTCAGCCAGCGACTGGCTGAACCCGGCAGCATCGGACATGGTTATTCGTCAGCGGGATCGCTGACCACGTTGCCGTAGCTCATCAGGCGCTCGTAACGGCGGTCGATCAGCGCATCCATTTCCATGGCACGCAGCGATTCCAGCTGGGTTTCCAGCGCCTTGCGCACGGCATCCGCGGCCTGATCGTGATCGCGGTGGGCGCCGCCCAGCGGTTCCTTGATCACCTGGTCCACGATGCCGAGCTCGTGCAGGCGCCCGGCGGTCAGGCCCATGGCTTCCGCCGCTTCCGGCGCCTTGTCGGCACTGCGCCAGAGAATTGAGGCGCAGCCTTCCGGGGAAATCACCGAATAAGTGGAGAATTCAAGCATCTGCAAATGGTCGCAGACACCGATGGCCAGTGCCCCACCGGAACCACCCTCGCCAATGACGGTGGCGATAATCGGCGTCTTCAGCTGGGACATGACACGCAGGTTGCGGGCGATGGCTTCAGACTGACCGCGCTCTTCGGCATCAATGCCCGGGAAAGCACCCGGGGTATCAATAAAGGTGAGCACCGGCAGCTTGAAGCGTTCGGCCATTTCCATCAGGCGCAACGCCTTGCGATACCCTTCTGGCTTCGGCATACCGAAATTACGGCGCACCTTTTCTTTCACTTCGCGGCCTTTCTGGTGGCCAATCACCATCACCGGCTGGCCGGCCAGGCGTGTCATGCCGCCGATAATGGCCGGGTCGTCGGCAAAGGCACGGTCACCATGCAGCTCATCGAAATCGGTAAAAATCCGCTTGATGTAGTCCAGCATGTAGGGGCGCTTGGGGTGCCGGGACAGCTGGGAAATTTGCCAGGAGCTGAGGCCGCGGAAGATGCTTTCGGTGAGCGTAATGCTTTTTTCCTGCAGCTTGGCCACTTCCTCGGAAATGTTCACCTCACTGCCACTGCCCACCAAACGCAATTCCTCGATTTTCGCTTCCAGGTCGGCAATCGGTTGTTCAAATTCGAGGAAATTGGGATTCATATTCTGAGCCTGTTCAAGGTGTTATCAGCATGCGCCCGGACCAGAATGGCCGTTCCCTGGCGCCAATACGGCAGAAACGCTACGCCGGCGACCCCCGAACGCAACCTGCCCATAAAAGAATGCAACAAGTGTAGCCGCAACCCAATGACAACGTCGAGACATGGCCGACATGGCTAGGTTGCAAACTGTTTCAAAGGGAGACGCTGCACGCCCCACGCTTCACGCGACAACGCGGGAGAGCATCGAGCGCAAAGAGTGGCCCTGCCGCCGCGTCCAGGCGTTTGAATCGCGGAACCCGGCACCTCAGTCACAACGCACCTTTCTCGTGTTGAAGCGTGCTGCGTGTTGCCTGCAGCGCTAATACTCCATCCGCACTGCGTTTTCACCAAAGCGTACCCGCAGCTCCTCCACCAGTGACTCGTGGGGGCTGATTTTCCATTCATCGCCCAGCCAGAAACTGGCCGCGGCAATGTTGTGGTCCAGATCCAGCAGCACCGGCGTGTTGCCCCCCTGGTACGGCGACAGCATCTGCTGGAGCTGCTGGGGCAAATCATCCGCCACTGGCACCGCCACCCGCAAACGGCGGGCAAAGGTTTCCCGGGCCTGGCGCATATCCATAATTTCATCGGCGACCAGATTAAAGCCGCCGGTGTATTCGTCGTTGCGGACCCCGCCCTTGAAGATCAGCAGGGTATCCTTCTGCACCAACTCGCCGTATTCAGCAAAGGTCTTGCCGAAGACAGACACTTCCACCCGACCGGTCTTGTCATCCAGGGTAATGAACGCCATACGATCGCCACTGCGTTTGCTGCGGGTAATACGCAGCGCCACTACCAGCCCGGCGATGGTGGCGGCCTCCCCTTTGCCGGTGGGCTGCAGGGAATTGATTCGGGCGGTCACGAACTGCCGCACTTCTTTTTCATACTGGTCGATGGGGTGGCCGGTCAAAAACAGGCCCAGGGTGTCACGCTCGCCATTAAGGCGAGTTTCGTCGTTCCAGGCGCGGGCCGGCTTCCATTCCACCGCCGTGGCCGGACTGTCATCCACGGCCCCGAACATATCCATGATGCCGGCCGCTTCGTTGCGGGCATCCTGATCTGCAGCGGCAATGGCGTCCGGCAAGGTGGCCAGCAACTGCGCGCGGTCGTGGAAGCTGCTTTTCGGCCCCAGCTTGTCCAGCACCCCGGCGCGCACCATGGCTTCCAGGGAACGACGGTTGATTTTTTTCAGGTCAATGCGGCGACAGAAATCAAACAGGTCCTTGAACTCACCGCCATCTGCCCGTGCCGATACGATGGCATCGATGGGACCTTCACCCAGCCCCTTGATGGCACCCAACCCATAGACGATGTCGCCCTCCGGGTTCACCGTAAAGCGATAACCACAGGAATTCACATCCGGCGGCAGTACCTGCAACCCCATGGTTTTGCATTCATCAATGAAGGTCACCACCTTGTCGGTGTTCTGCATATCCGCAGAAATGGTGGCGGCCATGAATTCCGCCGGGTAGTGAACCTTGAGCCAGGCAGTCTGGTAGGCAACCAGTGCATAGGCGGCGGAGTGGGATTTGTTGAACCCGTAGCCCGCGAATTTTTCCACCAGGTCGAAGATCTTCATGGCCAGGTCCGGGTCCACACCCTTACCTTTAGCCCCTTCTTCAAAGATGACCCGCTGCTTGGCCATTTCTTCAGGCTTTTTCTTGCCCATGGCCCGGCGCAGCATGTCAGCGCCGCCCAGCGTGTAGCCGGCCAACTCCTGGGCAATCTGCATCACCTGCTCCTGATACAGGATAACCCCGTAGGAGGGTTTCAGGATCGGCTCCAGCCACTCGTGCTGGTATTGCGGATCCGGGTAGGCCAGCGGTTCGCGACCGTGCTTACGGTTCACGAAGTTATCAACCATGCCGGATTCCAGCGGCCCCGGACGATACAGGGCCACCAGCGCGATAATGTCTTCGAATACGTCGGGCTGGAGCTTTTTGATCAGCTCCTTCATGCCCTGACTTTCCAGCTGGAACACCGCCGTGGTATCGCCCCGCTTGAGCAGGTCGAAACTGGGGCCGTCGTCCAGCGGAATGTGGTCAATAACCAGATCGTCCAGACCTTCACGGCCGCGCTTCACGTTGGCGGCTTTTACGGCCCAATCAATGATGGTCAGGGTTTTCAGGCCGAGAAAGTCAAACTTCACCAGGCCGGCGGATTCCACATCGTCCTTGTCGTACTGCGTTACCAGGTTGGTACCGTCTTCTTCACAGTACAGCGGCGCGAAGTCCGTCAGCTTGCCCGGGGCGATCACCACGCCCCCGGCGTGCTTGCCCACGTTCCGGGTCAGGCCTTCCAGTTTGAAGGCCATCTCCATGATTTCGTTGGCAGCGTCCTTGTCGGAATTTTCATCGCTTTCCAGGAATTCACGCAGGGTTTCTTCCTGCTCCAGCGCCTTGGTCAGCGTCATGCCCGGAATACCCGGGATCATCTTGGACAGGCGATCGGCGAGACCGTAAGGCTTGCCCTGTACCCGCGCCACGTCGCGCACCACCGCCTTGGCGGCCATGGTGCCGAACGTAATGATCTGGCTCACCGCATCACGGCCGTACTTGTCAGCCACGTAGTTGATTACGCGGTCGCGTTTTTCCATGCAGAAGTCGACGTCAAAGTCGGGCATGGAGACCCGTTCCGGGTTAAGAAAACGTTCGAACAGCAGATCGTAGCCGATGGGATCCAGGTCGGTAATCTTCATGGCGTAGGCCACCAGGGAACCGGCACCGGAGCCCCGACCCGGGCCCACGGGAACTTCATTGTCCTTGCCCCACTGAATAAAGTCGGCAACGATCAGGAAGTAACCGGGGAAGCCCATCTGGTTGATGATATCCAGCTCGAACCGCAGCCGGTCATCGTAATCCTTTCGTTTTATGGCGTACTCGGGATCATCGTTATCCAGCAACACCTTGAGACGCTCTTCGAGCCCGTCACTGGAAACTTTTTCAAAGTATTGCTCGATGGTCATGCCGTCCGGAATCGGGAAATCCGGCAGGAAGTTTTCCCCCAGGCGAATGTCCAGCGTACAGCGGCGGGCGATCTCCACCGTATTTTCAAGCGCTTCGGGCAAGTCGGCAAACAGCTCCGCCATTTCTTCGGCGGACTTCAGGTACTGCTCTTCGGAGTATTTCTTCGGACGACGCGGATCGTCCAGGGTGTTGCCGTCGTGGATACACACCCGGGATTCGTGAGCTTCGAAATCTTCCCGGCGCAGAAAGCGTACATCGTTGGTTGCCACCACGGGCAGTCCCAGCTGCCCCGCCAGCGCAACACTGGCATGCAGACAATCTTCGTCGCCCGGGCGCGAGGTGCGTTGCACTTCCAGATAGAAACGGTCGCCGTACACAGAGGCCAGCCAGCTCGCATATTGCTGCGCCAGCTCGTACTTTTCAGCCAGTAGCAGTTGTCCCACTTCGCCCTGGGAGGCCGCAGAAAGCACGATCAGGCCTTCGTTAAGTTCTGCTACCCATTCCGGCTTCACCAGCGCTCGGCCCCGGTCCTGGTTGGTCTGCCAGGCGCGGCTGATAAGCAGGGTCAGGTTCTGATAGCCCGCTTCATTGAGCACCAGAAACGACAGGCAAGCGGGCTCCTCTATGTGTGTGCCCTGCACCCACAGGTCGGCGCCCATCAGCGGCTTGATCCCCGCATTCATGGCATTCTGATAAAACTTGATCAGCGCAAACAGGTTCGAATCGTCGGTGACCGCCACCGCCGGGATCTGGTCATTCACGCAGGTCTTGATCAGTTCCTTGACCCGCACGACGCCATCGACCAGCGAATAGTCGGTATGCAAGCGCAGGTGGACAAAACGGGGATCGCTCAAAACAGGTTCCCTTGTGCAATTGCGGTGGCGACCGGGCCAAAGGAGCGGCGATGCTCGGCCAGGGCGCCATGTTGTTCCAGGGCCGCCATGTGTACCGCTGTCGGGTAGCCTTTGTGGCGGTCGAAGCCATATTGGGGGTAGCGTTCGTGGAGCGCATGCATTTCGCGATCTCGCGCCACTTTGGCGAGAATCGAAGCGGCAGAGATGGCCGGTACGCGCCCGTCCCCTTTTACCACCGCTTCCGCCGGGCAGGGCAACGTCGGCACCCGATTGCCATCAATGAGCACCGCCTGCACCGCCAGGGGTAAAGCCTCCACGGCTCGCTGCATCGCCAACATAGTGGCATGCAGAATATTCAGTTCGTCAATTTCAATCGGCTCAGCCCGCCCCAGGGCCCAGCCCAGAGCATGAGACTTGATCTCAGCTTCCAGCGCCAACCGTTTCTTTTCACTGATTTTTTTGGAGTCAGCCAGGCCCATTATGGGGTGCTGCGGATCCAGGACAACCGCCGCGGTCACCACCGCACCGACCAAAGGGCCACGGCCCACTTCGTCGACGCCCGCCACATGCATGCCGGGCTGCCAGAGAAAGGCAGAAGGAATAAAGGGGTCTGCCAGGGCGTACTCGGCAAAGGGATCACGCTGCTGCGTTTGTGCCATCAGGCCTCCAGCAATTGGGCAACGGCCGCCGCCGCTTTCTCGCTGGCGCCACCGCGAAGCTGTTGATGTACGTCCTGGAAGCGGGCTTTCAGGGCCTGGGCCAGCTCAGGCTGATCGAACCAGCGGCGTACGGCAGTGACGATCGCGTCCGTGGTCAGCGCTTCCTGAATCAGTTCGGGCACCATTTCCTGCCGACATAACAGGTTCGGCAGTGAAACGAATTCGCTCTTTATCAAACGGCTGACGATGGCGTAGGTCACCGCCCCGACCCGATAGCCTACCACCATGGGTTTGGTCAGCAACAAGCCTTCCAGGGTAGCGGTGCCGGATGCCATGAGCACCACATCAGCGGCGGCCATTACCGTACGGCTCTCGCCATCCACCAGCGACACAGGCAAATCAGGCTGGGCGTCCAGCAGTGCCTGAATTTGCTCACGGCGGGCATTATTGGCTGCAGGAATCACATAATGCAGCGCCGGATCCTGCTGGTTCAACACCACCATGGCCTCCAGAAACGCGGGCATCAACTGCCCCACCTCTCCGCCCCGACTGCCCGGCAGCACGGCCAGAATGCGCGCTTGTGGATCCAGGCCCAGTGCCTTGCGAGCTCCCGGCACATCCGTCTCCAGGGGTATTCGGTCGGCAAGCGGGTGCCCCACAAAAGCCACCGGCACCTGATGCTGCTCATAGAACCGGGCTTCGAACGGCAACAGGGTCAGCATCAGATCAATGCTTTTCTTGATGCCCTTGATACGCCCCTGCCGCCAGGCCCAAACCGACGGGCTCACATAGTGCACGGTTTTCAGGCCGCGATCGTGGAGCCGACGCGCAATGGGCAAAGTGAAATCCGGGGAATCAATCCCGATGACCACATCCGGTGTCTGTTCCAGCAGGAAGCGGACCAGGGATTTACGCAGACGCAGCAATTCAGGTAGATGGGAAAGCACTTCGGTGATTCCCATCACCGACAGTTTTTCCATGGGGAACAAGCTGGTGAGCCCTGCCTGGGCCATCTCTTCGCCGCCGACACCGATGAACCGGGCACCGGGATAACGGGCAGCAAGGGCCTGCATCAGGCCCGCACCGAGAATATCCCCGGAAGCTTCCCCGGCAATCAGTGCGACCAGCGGTGCGTCCTTGCGCTGTGCCATGTCAGCGGGTGATACCGCGCTCAGAGGCTTTCAGGGAATCGATGAAGATCTGCAGCGCATCCGACGGCTCCATGGCTTCCAGCTCGGCCAGCGCCTGCTCCAGTGTGAGCCCCTGGCGGTAGACCACTTTATAGGCCTTACGCAGACTGCTAACCACATCTTTGGACCAGCCACGACGGCGCATGCCTTCAAAGTTCATACTGCGGGCGCTGGCCGGGTTGCCGGACACCATCACGTAAGCCGGAATATCTTTCAATACCAGCGAGCAACCGGAAGTCATGGCGTAAGAGCCGATCTTGCAGAACTGATGCACCCCGGTCATACCGCCGAGGATCACGCCATTGCCCACGTGGGCATGGCCCGCCACCGAGGCGTTGTTGGCAAAAATGCAGTCATCGCCAATCATGCAGTCATGCGCCACATGCACATAGGCCATCAGCAAATTACGGCTACCGATTTTGGTCAGGGAATTGTCCTGAATGGTACCGCGATGAATGGTGACCGATTCACGGATAACATTGTCGTCGCCAATTTCCAGACGAGTCGGTTCCCCGTTGTACTTCTTGTCCTGGCAGTCCTCGCCGACGGACGCGAACTGGAAGATGTGGTTATTGCGACCAATGGTTGTCGGCCCTTTGATGACCACATGGGACGCCACTACGGTACCCGCACCGATTTTCACGTCGGGACCAATAATGGAGTACGGGCCCACCTGCACATCCTCTGCAAGCTCCGCGGCCGGATCAATAAGGGCGGTCGGATGAATCATGGACTAGTCACTTTTATTTTGATGATGGCAGGCAGTATACGCCAGCCTAGCACTGGCGTACGGGTGGGGATCAGACTTTTTGCTCAGCAACGAGCATTTCTGCGCTCGCAACCGTTTTCCCATCTACCTGCGCCTCACAGGTGAATTTCAGAATATTGCGTTTTACCACCACATACTCGGCGAACAGGTGGAGGGTATCCCCCGGGATCACACGACGCTTGAAACGCGCCTTGTCAGTCCCCACCAGCAGATAGATGTAGCCGTCTGAGGGTTTTTTATTTTCCGTCACAAAACCCAGAATGCCTGCAGCCTGCGCCATCGCTTCGATGATCAACACGCCGGGCATGATGGGCTCGTCAGGAAAATGGCCATTGAAGAACGGCTCATTGATCGTCACGTTTTTCAACGCTTCGATCCGCTTCCCGGGCTCGAGATTCAACACCCGGTCAATCAACAAAAAAGGGTAACGATGGGGCAGGTATTCCCTGACCGCTTGAATATCCATCATCATGTGTTCCACACAGGCAAGTACCGCAAATCGCGGATAATTAGTCGCTTAAACGCTCAAGCTTGCGCACACGGCGGGCCAGATCATCCAGATTCCGGAAACGCGCCACGTTCCTACGATAGCGGGATTGGCTATCCACGGGCAACGCAGAACCATAGGTACCCGGTTCCTTGATAGAGCTGGAGACCAGTGACATGGCCAGAATTTGCACCTTGTCACACACCTCGATGTGGCCAGCGATACCGGCCGCTCCACCGATCAGGCAGAAGGAACCGATTTTGGCTGAACCAGCGATGCCAGCTTTCCCGGCGATAGCGGTATGATCACCAATGACAACGTTGTGCGCGACCTGGATCTGATTGTCCAGAATCACGCCATTGCCAATGATGGTATCTTCGATTGCCCCACGATCCACTGTGGTGCCAGCGCCAATTTCTACATCGGCACCGATGGTGACGCCACCGACCTGGTGAAGCTTGGTCCAGCCCGCGCCATTAAAGGCGAAACCGAAACCATCGCCACCGATCACGCAATTGGCGTGTATGATAGTGCGCGGACCCAGTGTGACACCATGGTAAATTGTAACATTTGGCCAAATTCGACACTGATCCCCGATACGGGAACCTGCCCCCACCACGCTGTTCGCCATGATGACAGCACCCTCTCCCACCGTCACATCCGCTTCCACCACCACGTTCGGGCCAATAGAGGCTGAATCAGCAATCTGTGTCGCTGCATCAACCACAGCAGCAGGATGCACACCCGCCAGCGGTTGTGGTGCAACCTCAAAAAACGCACTGGCCTTGGCAAAGGCAAGGTACGGGTCTTTAACGATCAGGGCCGCCACCGGACAGTATGCCCGCTGGGATTCAGGGATCAGCACCGCCCCCGCACCAGTCTGTTCCAGAAACGACCGATAGCGAGGGTTGGCAAGAAAGGTAAGCTGGCTGGGTGACGCGGACTGGATCGTGCCCAGACCATCGACTACGTGGCTGGCCTCTCCGACCAGCTCCGCACCCAGCTTTTCTGCAAGCTCTCCGAGGGTCAGCATTATTTCATGCTGTTCAGTTGTTTGCCCACAGCCTCGGTAATGTCCAGGTCAGGCTTGGTGTACATCACCGCCTGGGCATTGAGAACCACATCCAGCTTTTCACGCTTGGCCACGGCCTCCATGGCGGTTTTCAGTTTCGGCTGCATTTCTTCCAGAATCTCACGCTGCGCTTCATTGGCACGCTTTTGCAGCTTGCGCTGCAAGCTCTGGATTTCGATCATTTTTTGCTGACCTTGCGTCTTCAGCGTGTCTTGCTGATCCGCTGACATGGTCATGGCTTCTTTTTGCAGTTTTTGCTGCAGCTTCTGCACATCATTCTGCAGAGAGTTGAGTTTTTGCTCATCGGCAGACAGTTCATTTTCCAGGGATGACATTTTCGCTTTCACGTTATCCGACGATTGCAATGCCGCAATCGGATCGAGAACCCCAACGGAGGCATCAGCCATGGCCAGTGAAGGCAGAATAAGTGTCAGTGCTACCAGTGTTTTTTTCATCATTATTAAACTCCTAAAAAGTCTGTCCCAGAGAAAATTGGAATACTTCCGTGTCGTCGCCAGGCTGGTCGTTCAGCGCCTTGGCGAGGTTGAAACTGAGCGGCCCGATGGCCGTCAACCAGGTCAGCCCGATACCGGCAGAGGTACGAATATCCTGCGGTTCAAAGTCCGCAAAAATATCATCCCGCTCGGTTTCAAACACGTTCCCCGCATCCACGAACAGGAAGGTTCTCACGCTTCGTGACTCCGGCGCAAAGGGCGTCGGGAAAATCAGTTCCATGCTCGCTTCTGTCAGGAAGTTGCCGCCGATGGGATCCGGGCTTGGATCCGTGGTGCCATTGAGGAAATAACTCAGGCCTTCAGAGCGTGGCCCCAGAGAGCGGGACTCGTAGCCACGCACGGAACCGATACCGCCAGAATAATAGTTCTCGAAGAACGGCAACACAGTGTCGTCGCCGTAGCCATCACCATAGGCCACGTCTGCACGGGTGCGCAGGGTCCAGCGCTGGGTGATGGGGAAATACTTCTGCCCGGTCCAGTTCAGCTTGTAGAAAGCAGCATCTGACCCCGGGACAGCGACCTCAAGCCCCAGCGTGCTGGACCAGCCGCGATCGGGAAGAATACCCCGGTTCAGGGTGCTGGTCTGCAGGGACGCATTGGCCTTGTATTCGTTAAACTTGGTGCCTTTTTCGATCAGGTAGTTGGCAATGTCCACAGCCACAAAATCGCCAACGGTGATATCCGTTTTCTCGTAAGTTGCCCCGAAACTCAAGCGGGAATATTCCGAGATGGGATAACCAAACGTCACCGAGCCACCCAGACGATCCGCCGCGTAGGACGCTACCGTCGTTTCATCGAAATCAATTTCGGAATAGAACAGGCTGAAGCCGCGGCTCACCCCGTCCAGCGTGTAGTACGGGTTGTAATGAGAAAAGCTGTAGGAATCGCGAATGTCGGAGCGACTCAGCGCAAAGGACACCCGGTTACCACTGCCGCGCCAGTTATTCTGGGTCACGTTGGCACCGAAGATGAAACCGGAGGCGTCAGAGAAACCCACGTTGGCACCGATGGAGCCGGAAGGCTGCTCTTCGACCTGGTAGTTCACATCCACCAGATCATCCGCATTGGGCACCCGCGGAGTGTCCGCTTCTACCACACTGAAGTAACCCAGGCGCTGCAACCGTTGACGAGACAAGTCAACCAATGAAGTGTTAGCCGGCGCTTGCTCGAACTGACGCAACTCGCGGCGCAACACTTCGTCGTCGGTCTTGGCGTTACCACTAAAGTTGATCCGGCGGACATAGACCTTGCGACCCGGATCCACATAGAAGGTCACGTCGACAGTGTTGTCTTCATCATTGGCATTATGGTCACGGCCGTTAACTTCCGCGAAAGTGTAACCTTCATTACCAAGACGACGTTTGATCAGATCGTTGGTATAGGTCACCAGTTGCTGGCTGAACACCTGCCCTTTCTTCACGATCAACAAGGGCCGCAACTGATCCTCTTCCACCACCAGATCACCAGCCAGACTCACCTCATTGACAGTGTACTGTTCGCCTTCGGCCACATTCACGGTGATAAAGACACTACGACGGTCCGGGGTCACGGACACCTGGGTCGATTCGATGGAAAAGTTGATGTAACCACGATCCAGGTAATAGGAACGCAGCCGCTCCAGGTCGCCACCCAGTTTTTCCCGGGAGTATTTGTCATCACCCTTGATGAACGACCAGAAGCCGGAAGAATGCAGCTCGAAATCTTCCAGTAAGGTTTCATCGTCAAACAGCTGATTGCCTACGATGTTGATATTGCGAATTCTCGCGGCTTTACCTTCATAAATTTCGATCTTCAGGGCCACCCGGTTGCGCGGCAACGCCACCGATTCGGTCTTGATGTCTGCCCCGTAGCGGCCCTGACTGACGTACTGGCGCTCCAGTTCGCCCGCAATCGCCTGCAAGGTAGAACGCTGGAACACTTCGCCTTCAGCCAGCCCCGCCTCTGTCAGGCCCTTGCGCAGATTTTCTTCATCAATGGATTTGTTACCAGACAGTTCGATACGCGCAATACTTGGGCGCTCGGCAACAACCACTACCAGGTCGTCACCGTCACGGCCCAGCTGCACATCCTCAAAGTTGCCGGTGGCAAAAAGGCGCTGAACCGCATCAACCACCTGACTACGGTTAACCGTGTCACCGGCCTGAATCGGCAGGGAGGCGTAGACCCGTTCCACGGGCAGGCGCTGGAGGCCTTCTACACGAATATCGTGGACCTTGAACGGTAGCTGTGTGTCCGCATTTAGCAGCGGCGCTGCCAACAGGCAAAAAACCGCTAGCAGGCCCTTCAGGGGGCTGCTCAGAATGTCCCCAAATCTCATGAAAACTGCTTCACCAAGTCGTTGTAAATGGCCAATAACATGAAGCTGACCACGAGCGTCAGCCCAACACCTTGTGCGGCCATCAAGAACCGCTCAGGTAAACTGCGACCGCGAATCATTTCAATGATTCCAAAGAAAATCCAGCCGCCATCAAGCATTGGTACGGGTAGAAGGTTAATCACCCCCAGCGTGATGCTGAGGTAAGCCAGCAATGCCAGGAAGCTGGCAATGCCAATGGACGCACTTTCGCCGGCTACCTGGGCAATGGTGATGGGGCCGCCCAGGTTATCGAGAGAAAGCTTGCCGGTAACCAGTTTCACCAGGCTCGCGCCCACCACATTGACCTGCTCAACGAAGCGGCCGCCCGCCGCACCGACGGCGCCCAGCACACCAAATTCCTGCTGGTAAACGCCGCCCAGGCCCACGCCGATACGGCCGAAGGACTCACCGTTTTCAGTCACCGTGGCTGGCACTACCTGGAGCGTCTCGATGCGCGTTCCGCGGAGTACACCGACAGCCAGGGACTCACCCGGTGCAGCCATGATACTTTCCTGCCACTGGGACCAACTGAATACCGGTTCGGCGTTCAGCGTAAGCACCTGATCCCCCCCGGTCAGGCCGGCCTGCTCTGCCGGGCTGCCCGCCTGAAGCTCACCGATAACCACGGCCTGATTGAGTCCCAGGGCTTCCAGGGGCGGCTTGTCCAGATCCGCGGACCAGGGCGAGGTATCCAGCTCACGAACCGTGGTGCCACCTCCTGCCTGCTCTACGGTGATCGCCAAGGTATCCGGCTCGCCCAAATGCAGAATCAATTCGTTGTAGAAGGCGCGCCAGCCCTGCAGCTCGCTGTTGCCCACTGCAACGATGCGATCCCCGGGCACAAAACCGGCCTGCTCGGCGACGGAATCCGGCGTCACCGGGCCCACCACGGCTTCCAGGCCGCGTTGACCATAGCCAAACATCAACACCCAGTAGATCAGCATGGCGAGGATAAAGTTGAACACCGGGCCCGCCGCATAGGTAATCACGCGCTGCCAGGCCGGCTTGGCGGAAAATTCGCCCGGCGCACCGTCCGCCGTCTCATCTTCACGGACATCCAGCGGCTTCACATAGCCACCCAGGGGTATCGCACTGATCACCCACTCAGTGCCCTTCTTATCGGTAAAACGCAGGATTTTCGGGCCGAAGCCCACAGAAAAGGTCAGAACACGGACGCCAAAGGCGCGCATAGCAAGAAAGTGGCCCCATTCATGGAAAGCCACAATGATCACAATCGTGACGACGAATGCCAGCAACGTCAGCATCCACGCTCCTTAATCCAACGGCAGGCAACCTGCCGCGCCTGGCGGTCAATCTCCATGACCGCATCCACATCCCGGCAGGCTGGCGCATCCTGCTGCTCCAGGGTCCGCGCCACCACATCCGCAATGCCCATAAAATCGAGTTGACCGCTCAGAAAAGCCGCCACAGCCTCTTCATTGGCGGCATTGAGCACCGCCGTTGCGGTCCCGCCGGCCGCCATGGCATCACGCGCCAGGCCCAGGCAGGGAAACCGTTTCAGGTCCGGCAATTCAAAATCCAGCCCGGCCAGCGCCGCAAAATCCAACCGTTTGGCCCCGGATTCCACCCGCTCCGGCCACGACAGGCCACAGGCGATGGGGGTACGCATATCCGGTGTTCCCATTTGCGCCAACACCGAGCCATCCCGGTAAGCGACCATGGAGTGAATCACACTCTGGGGGTGCACCACCACATCCACCATGGCGGGCGGCACATCGAACAACCAGCAAGCCTCAATAAACTCCAGCCCCTTGTTCATCAAGGTGGCGGAATCCACAGAAATCTTCGGCCCCATATCCCAGTTGGGATGCTTGATCGCCTGCTCCGGGGTGACCGCCTTCAACTGTTCGGCGGTGAACTCCCGGAAGGGGCCGCCAGATGCGGTCAGTAACAAACGCTCTACGCCAGCGTTGACCCCTTCGGTGGGCAGGCATTGAAAAATGGCGTTGTGCTCGGAATCCAGCGGCAGCAATGTGGCCCCGTGACGCTTCACTGCGTCCATAAACAAGGACCCGGTTACGACCAACGCTTCCTTGTTGGCCAGCAGCACCCGCTTGCCTGCCTCCACCGCAGCCAGAGTCGGACGCACACCGGCAGCACCGACAATGCCTGCCACCACTGTGTCCGCATCCGGGTGAGCAGCCAGCTCACAGAGGGATCCAGGGCCCGCCAGAACCTCTACCTGTGACCCAACCTCACCAAGATGGTTCCGGAGCGCCGTGGCGGCGGCAGGGTCTGCCATGGCCGCATAACGCGGCTGTACCGTTTCGCACAGCCGCGCCATGGCCTGCCACTGGGTGCCAGCGGTAACCGCAAACACTTCGTAGCGCTCCGGGTGACGCACCACCACATCCAGGGTTTGCTGGCCGATGCTGCCCGTGGCCCCCAGCAACGTCAGGCGCTGCCTGCCAGAACCAGCAACGCGGTGTGAATCGCTTGCAGAGGGTGTCACAAACTGCCTCCCGGCAGGGCAAACCAGTTGAACCCGGCCAGAGCGATGGGCATGGCCGCTGTGACGCTATCGATGCGGTCCAGCATACCGCCGTGACCGGGCAGGATGGTGCCGCTGTCCTTGAAGCCGCGCTCGCGTTTTACCATGCTTTCAAACAGGTCGCCCAGGGCTGACGCCAGCACAGTAAACAAGGCCACCAGCATTAACGGCCACAACTTGGCCTCCAGCAGGCCTGCAGCGTACACACCGGCCACAACAACCAGAGCCAGAGCGACACCACCCAACAGGCCTTCAATGGTCTTGCCTGGGCTCACCAGCGGTGCCAGCTTGTGTTTGCCAAAGGTACGGCCGGCAAAATACGCACCGGTATCCGCCGCCCACACCCACAGAAGAATAAACATCAGCGCCCAGGGGCCCGCCAGGCCCAGGGCTCCATTGCTCTGTAACTGCACAACGGCAGCCCAGGACGGCACCAGCAGCAACAGGCCTACCAGCGCCATCAACGCAGGGCGGTACCATAGCCGGGCATTACCCGGGTAGCCCACCACCAGCACCAACGCCAACAACCACCACACCGGAATGGCGTTAAGCAGCCAGGCAGGATGGAAATACTCTGCTGCTACCATCACCACAGCCAATGCCGCCACCCAGGCCAGGCGCACAGCCAGGCTGACCTTGCCCATCATCGCCGCCCATTCCCAGCCTGCGAGAATAAAGAAAATGCCGGCCACCACGGCAAACGACAGACGGTCCAGCCCGAAAACGGCGCCCAGCACGATTGGCAGTAGCACCAGCGCGGTAATCACGCGCAGCTTTAGCATTATTGTTCTCCACTCAAGCTGGCCACTTCCTCACCGGAACGACCAAAGCGTCGCTGGCGGCCAGCAAAATCCTGTAACGCTGCATCAAAGGCATCAGCGTCAAAATCTGGCCACAATAACGGTGAAAAATACAGTTCACTGTAAGCCAGTTGCCATAACAAAAAATTGCTTATTCTTTGGTCGCCACCAGTGCGAATCAGCAAATCCGGCGGCGGCAAATCCGCCATGGACAGCTGCGGCGCCATGGACTCCGCGCTGATCTGCTCCGGCTGCATCTCACCGGCGGCCACTTTTTCCGCCATTGCCCTGGCAGCCTGGGCAATATCCCACTGCCCGCCATAATTCACCGCGATCACCACAGTCATGCGGCTGTTGGCGCCGGTTAACGACTCCGCTTCGGCCATGCCGTCCTGCAGATCCACCGCGAACGCCGAGCGGTCACCAATAAAACGGATACGTACACCGTGGCCGTGCAGCTCTTCAACCCGGCCACCCAATGCCTTCAGGAACAAAGCCATCAGGTGATCCACTTCGGACTGGGGCCGGCGCCAGTTTTCAGAGCTAAACGCGAAAAGCGTCAACGCCTCTATGCCCCGCTGGGCAGCCTGACGAATGATCGCCTGCACCGTTGCCTCACCGGCGCGATGCCCTTCCTCTCCCGGTAAACCCTGCTTACGGGCCCAGCGGTTGTTGCCGTCCATGATGATCGCCACATGGCGAGGCACACTACCCTGGTGGGAATCGAGATCGGGGGCGCTGGAATGCGGTTGATTGTCGGCCATACTGCATCCGCCAATAATAAAAACGGGCTGACGCGCAGCCCGAAATGTCAGTCAGATCACCGTTCGCAAGCAGCGATTAAACGGTCATCAATTCCTCTTCTTTCTCTTTCAGAACACTCTCCACTTCCGCCACCATCTTGTCGGTGAGCTGCTGGATTTGTTCTTCGCCACGGCGCTGTTCATCTTCGGAAATTTCTTTTTCCTTGAGCAGCTCTTTCAGGTCGCTGTTGGCATCGCGGCGAATGTTACGGATGGACACTCTCGCCTGCTCCGCTTCTGCACGCACGACCTTGACCAGATCCCGACGGGTTTCCTCGGTCAGCGGTGGCAGCGGCAAACGAATCAGGGTACCGGAGGTGGACGGGTTAAGGCCCAGATCAGACATCAGGATGGCCCGCTCAATCTGCGGGATCAGTGACTTGTCGAACGGTGAAATCGTCAGCGTTCTGCCCTCTTCCACCGAGATATTACCCATCTGATTCAGGGGCGTCTCTGCGCCATAGTACTCAATGGTAATATTGTCCAGCAGGCTGGGATGTGCCCGGCCGGTACGCACCCGTTTCATGGCCGTATCCAGCGCCTCAAGACTCTTTTTCATGCGGCTTTGCGCATCACTGCGAATATCGTCAATCACCGTTGTTCCTCGCTTCTATCAGCGGCTATCGCCAGCGCTTATTGCGCGGCTTCCACCAGGGTACCTTCACTACCGCCCAGCATCAGGTTAAGCAGGGCACCCTTCTTGTTCATATCAAAAACACGCAGCGGCATGGCGTGATCACGGCACAGACAAATGGCCGTCAGATCCATGACACCCAGCTTTTTATCCAGCACTTCATCATAGGTCAAGGTGTCATACTTGACTGCGTCCGAGTTTTTCACCGGATCGTCATTATAGACCCCATCCACCTTCGTCGCCTTCAATACCACATCTGCACTGATTTCTATGCCGCGCAAACAGGCGGCAGAATCGGTGGTAAAGAAAGGATTACCGGTACCGGCGCAGAAAATGACCACTTCACCGTTTTTCAGGTGGCGGTTGGCATTGCGGTGGTCATAGTGTTCCACCACGCCGCTCATGGGGATCGCCGACATCAAGCGGGTGCGGATATTGGAACGCTCCAGGGCATCGCGCAGGGCCAGGCCATTCATTACTGTCGCCAGCATGCCCATATGGTCCCCGGCGACCCGGTCCAGGCCCGCGCTCTGCAACGCGGCACCACGGAACAGATTACCACCGCCAACAACCAGCCCGACCTGAACACCGATACCAACCAGTTGGCCGATTTCCAGGGAAATGGCATCCAGTACCTTCGGGTCGATACCGAACCCCTCTTCACCCGCCAGCGCCTCACCACTCAGCTTGAGCAGAATACGGTTATAGCGCGGTGAGCGCTCCTTGTTCGTCGGCATGTCTTTCTCTCCACCACTCATACGAAACCGCCACCCATGAATAACCCGCCATCGTCATCATTTTCACCGGCCCAGGCCGGCCTTTCACTGCATTCAAACGCACGAGCCTGTGCTGCATAGCACAGTACCGCCCCGCACGATGGTTGCAAGCGCTTTTCACTTTCTGCCGTTCAACAGGCGAAAAAAACGCCCTGCTAGTCAAGCCAGCAAGGCGCCCTTTTTCACATCGAACTCGCCAGCCTTAGCCTTTGGCCGCAGCTTCCACTTCGGCAGCGAAGTCGACTTCTTCTTTCTCGATACCTTCGCCGACAACCAGACGCTCGAAAGCGACGATTTCAGCACCGGCCGCTTTAACCAGCGCGCCGACAGTGGTATTCGGATCTTTCACGAACGGCTGATCCAGCAAGCTCACTTCTTTCAGGAACTTGTTGATACGGCCGCCGAGCATTTTCTCAACGATCTCAGCCGGCTTGCCTTCCATATCAGGCTGGGCGCGGATGATCTCTTTCTCTTTTTCCAGCACTTCAGCAGGAACCTGATCGCCACTGATGACCATCGGGTTAACTGCAGCTACGTGCATGGCAACATCTTTACCCAGCTCGGCATCGCCACCTTTCAGGGCAACGAGAACACCGATACGGCCGCCGTGAACGTAAGCGCCAATGGCACCTTCCGCTTCCAGCTTGGCAGCACGACGGATCTGGATGTTTTCACCGATTTTCTGAACCAGCGCCTGACGGGCCTGTTCAACGGTCGCACCGTCGTCCAGGGTCAGTTCGCCAATCTTGGCGGCGTCGGTTTCACCTGCGGCCAGAGCAGCGCCAGCCACTTTGTCGCAGAAGCCCAGGAAATTTTCATCGCGGGCAACGAAATCGGTTTCGGAGTTGATTTCTACCATCACGCTAACGGTGTTTGCGTCGTTGGTAGCAATCACCACACCGCCTTCAGCAGCGGTGCGGCCGGCTTTCTTGGCCGCTTTGGCCTGGCCGGATTTACGCATATCGTCGATGGCTTTTTCGATATCGCCATCTGCTTCAACCAGCGCCTTCTTGCACTCCATCATGCCAAGACCGGTACGCTCACGAAGCTCTTTAACCATTGCAGCAGTAACAGCAGCCATGATTATCCTCTTAACTTTGGTATGTTTCGGTAAAGCGGGCGAGCCTGCGGCTCGCCCACCGATAGATTAACCTTCGGCTTTTTCGCCCTGGGCTTCATCTGCTACCTCGACGAACTCGCTCTCGCCACCGGTCTGGTTCTGGGCGTACTGCTTGCCTTCCAGAATCACGTCAGCTGCGGCTTTCACATACAGCTGAATGGCGCGGATTGCGTCGTCGTTGCCAGGAATGACGTAATCAACGCCGTCCGGGTTGGAGTTGGTATCAACCACTGCAACAACCGGGATCCCCAGCTTGCGAGCTTCCTGCAGCGCGATGTCTTCGTGATCCACGTCGATCACGAACAGTGCGTCAGGCAGGCCGCCCATGTCCTTGATACCACCGATGGAACGCTCGAGCTTGTCCATCTCGCGCTTACGCATCAGGGCTTCTTTCTTGGTCAGCTTGTCAAAAGTGCCATCCTGGAACTGGGCTTCCAGCTCACGATAACGCTTGATGGACTGACGAATGGTTTTCCAGTTGGTGAGCATGCCGCCCAACCAACGGTGATCCACATAGGGCATACCGCAACGCTGAGCTTCTTCGCTCACCGCTTTCTGCGCCGCACGCTTGGTACCAACAAACAGGATCTTGTTGTTGCTGGCAGCCAGCTTGTTCAGGAACGCCATGGCGTCGTTGAACAGGGGCAGGGTCTGCTCCAGGTTGATGATGTGAATCTTGTTGCGGGCGCCGAAGATGTAAGCATTCATCTTCGGGTTCCAGTAACGGGTTTGGTGACCGAAGTGCACGCCCGCTTTCAGCATATCGCGCATAGTTACGCTAGACATTGTTAGTACTCCACTTTGGGTTAGGCCTCCACGCCCCCGCATAAACCCAACCAAATCGGTCTGACTTAAAGACCAGAAGGCACCCAGGGCTATGTGACGGGGCATGTGTGATTTCCTTCCCCACTCATCGGCGGTTACAATGCGACACCGTCGTTTGTTGGCCGACGCAGAGCGGGAAAGCGCGCGCTTTATACCACAGCCGCCCCTCACAGGCAACGCAAAGGTGCGTACCCGGCCCTTGGCGCCTTGCCCAAGCCCCGCCCAACTCACTGAAACAGCAGGAGTTTTTCAAAGTCTCATGAATGTCGTCATAAAAACCCCCGAACAGATTGCCAAAATGCGTGAAGCGGGCAAACTGGCCGCCGAAGTCCTGGAAATGATCGGAGAGCACGTCAAACCGGGGGTCACCACCGAGGAACTGGACCGCATCTGCCACGACCATATCGTCAACAAGCAGCAAGCGATTCCTGCTCCGCTGGGCTATGGCGGCGCGCCCGGCCGCATGCCCTTCCCCAAATCGGTGTGCACCTCGGTGAACCATGTGGTCTGCCATGGCATCCCCAGTGACCGCAAGGCACTGAAAACCGGCGACATCGTCAATATTGACGTCACTGTCATCAAGGATGGCTGGCATGGCGACACCTCCAAGATGTTTTACGTGGGCGAACCTTCCGTACTCGCCCGCCGGCTGGTGGAAACCACCCGTGAATGCATGTTGGCCGGTATCCGCATGGTCCGCCCCGGCATCCAGCTTGGCGACATTGGCCATCGGATTCAGAAAATGGCCGAGGGCGAACGCTTCTCTGTGGTGCGGGAATACTGCGGTCACGGTATCGGCGAAGGCTTCCATGAAGAACCCCAGGTGGTGCACTACGGCAAGCCTGGCACGGGTCTTGAATTACAGGAAGGCATGGTGTTCACCATCGAGCCCATGATCAACGCCGGCAAAGCCGCCAATAAACTGCTGCCCGACGCCTGGACCGTGGTCACCAAAGACCGCAAGTTGTCCGCGCAGTGGGAGCACACCATCGCCGTAACCGCCGATGGCTATGAAGTGCTTACCGCCCGCAGCGAAGAAACGGACCTCTATTAAGTGTCATTGCTACCCGCAATATCCCAGGACTCCCTGCTCGACGCTCTGCAGGAAAGCGCCCAACCCGGCCAATACGCCCGACAATATCTGGCTCAGGGGCAAGAACGCCTGAACCAGGCGTTTGAAGCCACCAACATTACCGAACTGGTCCAGGCAAGAGCCACAATGGTGGATCAGGTGATGATTGCCGCCTGGTCCCTGTTTGGCCTGTCCGAACGGGATGATGTGGCGCTGGTTGCCGTGGGCGGCTACGGCCGGGGGGAATTGCACCCCTGCTCCGATGTGGATCTGCTGGTGCTGCTCGCCGACACTCCGGAGCAGGCGTTGTGCGACAGCCTTGAGCGGTTCGTGGCCTTTTTGTGGGATATGGGCCTGGAAATCGGCCATGCTGTGCGCACCCTGAACGAATGCGTGGAGCTGGCGCGGGAAGACATTACCGTGGCCACCAATATCATGGAAGCGCGCACTCTCGCCGGCAACGACACCCTGCGCGGGCAGCTGGAAGACCGCACCGGCCCGGAGCACATGTGGGACTCTGCCGCCTTCTTCGCCGCCAAATGGGAAGAACAGACCGCCCGACACAAGCGCTTCAATGACACCGAATACAATCTCGAACCCGACCTGAAAAATGCTCCAGGCGGCCTGCGCGACGTGCAGATGATCGCCTGGGTCGCCAAGCGTCACTTCAACGCCGACAGCTTGGAAGCTCTGGTCAGCGACGGCTTCCTGACCCCGGAAGAATACGGCGTGCTGCGCAAATGCCTGGACTACCTCTGGGAAGTGCGCTGGCAGCTGCATGTGCAAACCGAGCGCAACGAAAACCGTCTGCTGTTCGATCACCAGCGACAACTGGCTAGCCGACTAGGCCACGAGGACACCAGCGCCAACCTGGGGGTTGAGCACTTCATGAAGGGCTTCTACCGGGTAGCCCTTGCCCTGTCAGTACTCAACGAAATGCTGCTGCAGCTTTTTGATGAAGTGATTCTGCGCAGCGACACCCAAGAGCAAGTTCGCCCACTCAACCGCCGCTTCCAGGTCCGCAACGATTACCTGGAAATCAGCAGCCCGGATGTCTTTGAGCAACACCCCAGCGCCCTGCTGGAAGCCTTTGTGCTGATGGCCCAGAACCCGGACCTGAAAGGCATTCGCGCCTCCACCGTCCGCGCGCTGATCTACAATCGCCGCCAGATCGACGACGCCTTCCGTAATAACCCGGTCAACACAGACCTGTTCATGCAGCTGCTGCGCAGCCCCCATGCCCTGTTCTCCCAGCTGCGCCGCATGAAACGCTACGGCATCCTGGGCAAGTATCTGCCGGAATTTGGCGGCATCATCGGCATGATGCAGTACGACCTCTTCCATATTTACACCGTGGATGCCCACACCCTGCTGGTGATCAAGAACATGCGCCGGCTGCGCTACGAAGACCTGCGCGAGGAATTCCCCCTCGCCAGTGAGGTCTTCTACCGCCTACCCAAACCGGAACTGCTGTACGCCTCTGGCCTCTATCACGATATCGCCAAGGGACGTGGTGGCGACCACTCCGAACTCGGCGCGGACGATGCCATCGCCTTCTGCCAACGCCATGGTCTCACTGCATGGGATGGCAAGCTGGTGGCCTGGTTGGTGCGCAACCACCTGACCATGAGCGTGACAGCCCAGCGCAAGGATATCTCCGACCCGGACGTGGTCTACGATTTTGCCCGCAAGGTGGGCGATCTGGTGCACCTGGATTATCTCTACGTGCTCACCGTGGCGGACATCAATGCCACCAACCCCACCCTGTGGAATTCCTGGCGCGCTTCCCTGTTACGCCAGCTGTACACCGAAACCAAGCGCGCCCTGCGCCGTGGCCTGAACAACCCGGTGGAAAAACAGGACTGGATCGACGAAACCCGCGACGCCGCCCTGCGCCTGCTCACGGACCGGGACCATGATGGCCCCGAGATTGAAGCCCTGTGGGCCAACATCGGCGATGAATACTTCCTGCGCGAAACCCCGCGGGACATCTCCTGGCACACCGAAGCGCTTCTCGACCGGGAAGACCCGGACGATCCACTGGTACTGATTCGTGAATCCAGCCAGAGCGTGCTGGCCGGCGGATCGCAGATCTTCATCTACACCCCGGACACCCGCAACCTGTTCAGCGCCACCGTGAACGCCCTGGACAGCCTGGGCCTGACCATTATGGACGCGCGCATTATTACCAGCGTGGACGGCTTCAGCCTGGATACCTACATCGTGCTGGACGAACACGGCACACCCATCGGCGAGGACTGGGCGCGCATCGAGCAGATCCGCAAAACGCTCACCGAAACCCTGAAATACCCGGACCGTTACGCCACCACCGTGAGCCGCCGCATGCCCCGGCGCAACAAGCACTTTGATGTGCCCACCCAGGTGGTGATCAGCAACGACATCGTCAACGATCGTACCGCCGTGGACATCCAAACCCTGGACCGCCCCGGCCTGCTGGCTCACATCGGGCGCATCTTCATGCGCTTCGAGATCCTGGTGCAGAATGCCCGTATTGCCACCCTGGGCGAACGCGCCGAAGACGTATTCTTCATTACCGACCTTGATGGCGAACCGGTTTCCGACCCGACTTTGTGCCAGGAACTGCAGCAGACCCTCAAGCAAGAACTCGACGACAAGAACAACGGAAACACCTGACCCTATGAACCCAGATCTGGAACGGTTGCACCCCTACCCGTTTGAAAAATTGAAGACCTTGTTCAGCGGCTTACCCCAATCGGACAAGTCGCCCATTGCCCTGTCCATCGGCGAGCCCAAACACCCGTCGCCGGATTTTGTGCAGCAGGTATTAAAAGACTCCACCGCGCGGCTATCCAACTACCCAACCACCGCCGGCATCCCGGAATTGAGTGAGGCCATCGGCCAGTGGCTCAAGCGCCGCTTTCACCTGCAAAGCATCGACCCGGCCAGCCAGGTGTTGCCGGTAAACGGCACCCGGGAAGCCCTGTTTTCCTTTACCCAGGCGGTGGTGGATCGCCAGCGCCAGCCGCTGGTGCTAATGCCCAATCCCTTCTACCAGATTTACGAAGGCGCCACGCTGTTGGCCGGTGGCGAGCCCATGTACCTGCCCTGCACCGATGCCACAGGCATGCAGCCAGACTTCGATGCTGTCAGTGAAGACACCTGGACTCGTACCCAGCTGCTGTTCATCTGCACCCCCGGCAACCCCACCGGGGCCACGCTCAGCAAGGCCCAGCTCAAGGCCCTGATTCAGCTGGCGGATAAATACGACTTTGTCATCGCCTCCGACGAGTGCTATTCGGAAATCTATCGCGACAAACCTCCCGCCGGGCTACTGGAAGCCTGCGCCGAGATGGGCCGTCACGATTATCGCCGGTGCGTGGTCTTCCACTCCCTGTCCAAACGCTCCAATCTGCCCGGCCTGCGCTCCGGTTTTGCCGCCGGAGACAGTGAAGTGCTGAAACGTTTTCTGCGTTACCGCACCTATCACGGTTGCGCCATGCCCATTCATCACCAGCTGGCCAGCATTGCCGCCTGGAACGACGAAAAGCATGTACAAACCAACCGGGTACTGTATCGGGAAAAATTCGACGCGGTACTGGACATTCTTGGCGGCCCCCTTAAGGTATCCGCCCCGGCAGCGGGCTTCTATCTGTGGCCTAAAACGCCCATCAGTGACGAAACCTTCGCCCAGCGCTTGCAGGCCGAGCACAACGTCACCGTGTTACCCGGCCGCTATTTATCGCGCACCATCAATGGTAAAAACCCGGGAGAAAACCGGATACGCATGGCACTGGTGGCCCCGCTGGAGGAATGCATTGAAGGTGCCCAGCGGATCAAGGCATTGCTGGATACCCTCTAACACATTCGTAGGAGCGTCGCTGGCGGCGCGATAGCCTGGATCAGGTAATCGCGCCGCCAGCGAC
>JBDWVU010000008.1:0-191026 GCA_039983755.1 Alloalcanivorax sp. | reverse complement strand
ACTGCCGGAGGGACTGGAGATTCACCGTCGCGGCCCTGCGCCAGCCTGGCTGGCGGCGCTGCGGGACGATGTGGGGGTGCCGGTGCGGTTTGATCAGTCGGAAGACGCGCTGGTGTTTCCCTTGTCTGCGCTGGAGGCCCGGCCACGTCTGGCGGACCCGCAGGTGGCCGCGATTGCCCGCGAGCAGTGCGAGATGGAGTTCCGTCAGTGGCGTACCGAAGAAGATGGAGTGATGGCGGAACGAATCCGCACAGCGTTACAGGACCATGCGGCGCCGTTGCCGTCGCTTGAGGGCATGGCGGAGCGGCTGGCGGTGTCTGCCCGCACCCTGAAGCGTCACCTGCAGCAGGCCGGGTTGAGCTATCGCCAATTGCAGGACGAAGAACGCTACCGGCAGGCTTGCCGTTTGTTGGCGAAGGCGGAGAAGAGCATTAGCGAGGTGGCTTATCACCTTGGTTATAACGATGTGGCGAACTTCTCCAAGGCGTTCAAGCGCTGGAGTGGGCTGACTCCGAAGGGCTACCGGGAGCAGCACTCGCGGGTGTGAGAGGCGAGTAACGGGTTTCGAGTTGCGAAGATCAAAACCTTTACAGGCCAGGAGCTCCGGTTTTTGCTTTTCGAAACTCGAAACTCGAAACTCGCAAGTCTTGCCCCGTGCTTCTCAAAACAAAAAGGCCGCGCCCAGTAACCGGGCGCGGCCTTTTTGTCGCTGGCGTTGTTCTGCCAGTTTTGTGTCGACTTACTTGGCGTTTTCGTAAGCTTCGACAGATTTGATGATCTCGGCTTTGGCCGCTTCGGCGCCGTCCCAGCCATCAACCTTCACCCACTTGCCAGCTTCCAGCTCTTTGTAGTGCTCGAAGAAGTGCTTGATTTGAGCCAGCAGCAGTTCGGGCAGGTCGTTGATGTCTTTCACGTTGTCGTAGATCTTGGTCAGCTTGGTGTGCGGAACCGCCACCAGCTTGGCATCTTTACCGGCTTCGTCGGTCATGTTCAGGATGCCCACCGGGCGACAGCGAATCACGGAGCCGGGAACCACCGGGTAGGGGGTCACAACCAGTACGTCCAGCGGGTCGCCGTCTTCGGACAGGGTGTTGGGGATGTAGCCGTAGTTGGCCGGATAGAACATGGGGGTCGCCATGAAGCGGTCTACGAAAATGGCGTTGCTGTCTTTGTCGATCTCGTACTTGATCGGGTCAGCATTGGCCGGGATCTCGATGGCCACGTAGATGTCTTCGGGGAGGTCTTTCCCGGCGGGAACCTTAGCAAAATCCATGGTCTGTCCTTCTCAACAGGGTTGGTGGTGGGGGCGGATTATAGCAATGGCAGCGGGCTGCGGCTAATGGGCGAAGGTCGAACCCGCCTATGGAATAGGAATATCCTTATTCCACAGGCGTTTGCAGGCGCCGGATGGCGTTTTGGCAGGCAAGTTGGTGCTTATTGTGCGGCTTCCCAGCCGGGGTAATCCCCTTGCAGCAGCTTCACATGCTTGAAGCCGGCGTTCTCCAGCACGGTGGCGGCGGCACTGGCACGGCGTCCGGACTGACAATACAGAACGATCTGTTCCTTGCGGTATTGCTCCATCATGTCCAGATGGTGCTCCATCTGCTTGGCGGGCACCATGATGGCGCCCGGAATATGCCCGGCCAGATATTCATCCTCGTCACGCACATCAATGATGATGGGGCCTTTTCCTGCCTGCATATCCTGTTTCAGTTGTGCCACAGAAATGCTGTCAGCCGCCCATAGCGGGGCAGACAGCAGGGCGAGCACGGCAAACAGTGGTGCGATCAAATAACGTTTCATGATGGTGACTCCTGTCGATTTTCCCATTCCTGTAGTTCCTCCCAGAGTTTTTCGGCGTCGCGAACCATGCTGGCGATGGACGGCTTGGCGGACGGATTGGAAAAACTGGCCGCCAGAGCTCGGCTGGCACACTCATAAACAAACGCTTTTTGGCTCATTTCGGCAAGGGTTTTGTTCACGATTTCTCCCTGTTTTTCTTTTTGTTGACGTTAGCACTCGCTCCTCGCCGACGATAGGCCCGGTGCGGGACAGCGTGTGCACCGGTGACATTTTCGCTGTAGCCGTCACAATATCGCCATTGCCGGAGTGATCCGTGTCCCGTTCAGCTTGTATCAAGGAGCCTGCCGCCATGAGTGTCCACGAAATTCGCCACCCGCTGGTTAAACACAAGCTTGGCCTGCTGCGCCAGAAAAGCCTGAGTACGCGCAGTTTTCGCCAGCTCACCGCGGAAGTGGGTAGCCTGCTGACCTATGAAGCCACCAGCGATCTGGTGCTGGAGGGCTATCAGGTGGATACCTGGATGGGCAAGGCGCCGGCCCAGCGCATCAGAGGCAAGAAAATCACCGTGGTGCCGATTCTGCGGGCCGGGCTGGGGATGCTGGACGGGGTGCTGGAGCTGATCCCCAGCGCCAAGGTCAGCGTGGTGGGCGTGTATCGGGATGAGGCAACGCTGGAGCCGGTGGCTTATTTCGAGAAGCTGGCCCACGATATCGACGAGCGCATGGCGCTGGTGATCGACCCCATGCTGGCCACCGGGGGCTCCATGCTGGCCTGTATCGATATGCTGAAAAAAGCCGGTTGTACCCAGATCCGGGCTTTGGTGCTGGTGGCTGCGCCGGAAGGCATTCGCAAGGTGCAGGAGGCGCACCCGGATGTGTCCCTTTACACCGCTTCGGTGGATCAGGGCCTGAACGAGGACGGTTACATCATGCCGGGCCTGGGCGATGCCGGAGACAAGATTTTCGGAACCAAGTAACCGGCACTCCCCTGATTATTGCCAACAGGAGCACTCCATGAACCAGACTGGCGGATTCTGGAACTGGAAGATTATTCTCATCGGCGCGCAGATGCTGTTTGTGGCTTTTGGGGCCATGGTATTAATGCCGTTACTGACCGGGCTGGATCCCAGTGTGGCGCTGTTTACCGCGGGGCTGGGCACATTGTTGTTCCAGTGGATTACCCGCCGCTCGATTCCTGTTTTTCTGGCGTCCTCGTTTGTCTTTGTGGCACCCATTTCCCATGGGGTACAGCAGTGGGGCGTGCCGGCCACCATGGGGGCGTTGTTCTGTACCGCTGTGGTCTATGTGATTCTGGGGGCATTGGTGAAGTGGCGGGGGCCGGGCTTTCTGCATCGCCTGATGCCGCCGGTGGTCACCGGCCCCATCATCATGGTGATCGGGCTTAGCCTGGCGCCCACGGCGGTGAACTTCGCCATGGGTATGTCCGGTAATGGCGAGATGCAGATGTTCCCTTACGGGGATGCCCTGCTGGTTTCCATGGTGTCGCTGCTGACCACCATGTTGGTGGCGACGCTGGGACATGGCCTGTTTCGGTTGCTGCCGATCCTGTGTGGCGTGGTTGCGGGTTACCTCACCGCACTGGCCATGGGGATGGTGGATTTTTCCGGGGTGAATCAGGCGGGCTGGTTGTCAGTGCCGACCTTTATTGCGCCCACGTTTTACTGGCCCGCCATCCTGTTCATGGTGCCGGTGGCGTTGGCGCCTGCCATTGAGCATGTGGGGGATGTGCTGGCCATCAGTAATGTCACGGGCAAGGACTACATTCGCAAACCCGGCCTGCATCGCACGCTCACTGGCGATGGCGTGGCAAGCATGGTGGCGGCCTTGTTTGGTGGCCCGCCGAATACGACCTATTCGGAAGTCACCGGTGCGGTGATGCTCACCCGGGTGTTTAATCCGGTGGTCATGACCTGGACGGCTATTTTTGCCATTCTGCTGGCGTTCATCGGCAAGTTCGGCCTGCTGCTACAAAGTATTCCCACGCCGGTCATGGGCGGCATTCTGATTCTCATGTTCGGGTCGATTGCCAGTGTGGGCATGAATACCCTGATCAAGGCGCAGGTGGATCTGCACGCTCAGCGCAACCTGGTGATTGTGGCAGTCACCCTGATTTTCGGTATCGGCGGCATGGTCATGGGCAACGGTGACTTTACCTTGCAGGGCATCAGCCTGTGCGGGCTGGTGGCCGTGTTTCTGAATCAGGTTTTGCCCCATGCACCGCCCGTTACGGATGACCTGCATGAAGAGCAGGAGTACGTGGAGGACTTGTTGGAGCACGCCCGCAAGAACGAGCGTGATGACCGCTCTTAGCCATGGCTATTCGCTTCACCGGGTGTGGTGACAGACAATTGCCATGACACTCCGAAGCGATCCTGCACCCAGCCGAACCAGGGGCTGAAATCATAGCTGTCCAGAGGCATCAGCACGGTACCGCCGTCCGCCAGTTTTGCAAACGTGTCGGCCACTGCCTGTTCGTCCTTCAGGGCAAGGCAGAGCGAGGCGGACGGGGTGAAATCAAAATCGTGGGGCACAGGGCTGTCAAAACAATGTATCCGCACGTTGCCGATACGGCACCAGGCGGCTTTCACCTGGCCGTTTTCACCCATCTCGTCCGGGCCGTAGACGGTTCGGCTCAGTAGTTCGAACGGAGTGATGGCGCTGTCGTAGAGATCGAGGGCAGCGTTGGCCTGGCCCTGAAACATCAGTTGCACGGTTAGCGTGTCAGTCATGCGGGGCCTCGCTTTCCTGCAAAACCCGCTGATAGTGCGCTTCCCATTGTGTGTGTGTTGGCCAGAAGGGCGAGCGGGGTTGGCCGGTCAGGTCTTCGACCAGAATGCCCAGATGGGTGTGCCAGCCGCTGGCGACACTGATGCGAGTGTTTTCGTCGGCGGGCAAGCGACGGTGGGTCAGTAGTAGATGAACCTGATCGTCTTGCTCGCTCAGGGAAAAGGTGACTTCGCCTTCATTGTCACCCCAGGTATGGGCCAGCACATGGGGTGGCTCAAAGCGGGTGATGATGCCGGTCAGCGTGGCCTGGTCTTCCATGGATTTGTACTTGTCCGGGGCCGGCTGGATATCCTCCGACAAATCCTGATGACGGAAATGAATCACCACTGCGCCACCCACAAATTCGCCCAGGGTGCCGCCACCCAGCCAGCGAGCGCGTTTGTCCGGGTCGGTCAGGTAAGCCCATACCCGCTCAATGGGGCCGGGCAGGGTACGCGCTACCGTCAGGGTAGTGGCATCGTCGAATCGTACATCGGTTTCCATCACAAACCTCCGGTCAGTCTCCGTCCTTGAGCGCCTGTTCCAGCGCGTCCAGTTTGTCGTTCCAGAACACCCGATAGCGTTGTAGCCAGGCCTCTGCCTCCGCCATGGGGGCGGCGTTCAGTCGACAATGGTGCCTTCGGCCCTGTACCTCCCGGATGAGCAGCCCGGCCTTTTCCAGCACTTTGACGTGCTTGGACGCGCCAGCGAACGACATGGCGAAAGGCTCTGCCAGTTCGCCCACGTTGCAAGGGCCCTGTTCCAGTTGTTGCAGCATGGCTCGCCGGGTGGGGTCGGCAAGAGCAGCAAAGACAGCATCCAAATGTTGATCGTTTTGTTTAACCATGAGGTTGAATGTATAGAGGCAAAAATTGATATTCAACCATTTTGTTTAATGAGGGTCGGGTTCCCGACAGGCGGTGTGTCCGGTGAGTTGCTGCATGACGCCGTCGGCGGTCAGCGTCAGGTAGCCCATGGGAATATCGAGAGCGGTGAGTCGCCGGGCCGTCCAGCTGTTACAGGTATTGCCGAGCCAGAAGGTACCGTGCGCGGGAAAGAAACGGCTGTCGCCATACAGCCCGGGGTCAGCGTCGGAGGGGGTGCCGTTATCGTCCAGCACAAAGTCGCTGGCGATTGCCCGCTGTAGCGCTGCCAGTTGCGTGTTGCTGACGCACAGCGGCTGAATGTCCCCGTGGGGGAGCGTTTCGGGGTGCCGGTCCAGTGCGACCACATGCAGTACGCTGTTCGTTGGCCACAGCATGGCGCGGACCAGTCGCCAGGTGCTGTTGTCCTGGCGGTAGAAGGCATCATCACCCCAACCCATTTCATAGTAGGCGGGTTTCGAAAAGTAGGCAGGGAGAAACTGCAGTGCAGGGTCGAGCTGCGCCGCAGGGAAGGCAATACCGGTATGCCAGCGATGGCGTACTACCAGTACGGTCACCTTGCTGTCATCGGCCGGGCTCCCGCCCGGTAACGACAGCAGCCCCGCAAGCATTACTACAGCAAAACGCATCATGGCCCCAGTGTAGCCGGTGATCTGATGGCAATCATGTGCAAGCGGGGCACGATCTTGTAACGTCAATAAACCCGGCAAAGCCGGGTTCGGCATGGTCAATACCTGCCCGCGACAACACCGGACTGGAATCAACCGATACCCACGGGCCATTCAGGGAGAGAAGATAATGGACAGATCGACAACCAGATTTGCATTCACGGTACCCGCGTTAACCGCGTTAGTGGTTGGCTCACTTTCCGCACCTGTGGCGGCCTCTTCCCGTTGCGATGGGTTGGCCGGCTGCGAGCGGAAGTTCTGTGAGATTGAAACGCAGATAGATAACGCCGAGCAGCAGGCCAATGCAGATAAGGTCGCCGGGTTGGAAAAAGCCCTTGCCGAAGCCCGGGATCATTGCACGGATGACTCCCTGCACCAGGAATTAAAAGACGATATTGAAGAATCGCGAAGTGATCTGTTGGATTATCAGAAAGACCTCGACGAGGCCCGGGCTGATGGTGACGGGGAAAAGGTCGCCAAGTACCAGAAAAAAATCGCGGATGAGATAACAGAGCTGGAGGCCTTGCAGAAGGCCTTGTCCGAATTTTGAGTGGTTGCGTGCCAAGGCCCCGCCATTTGTGAAGGCGGGGCTTTTCTGGTTAATTGGCTTATGAAAAACGTGGCATTGGTGGGCGGTCTTGCGCCTCGCCGCCACGGGAAGGGAAGCCAATAAAACCGGAGGGATCATGTTGAAACGCATTATGGCGATGGTATTCGCCTTGGGGATGTCTGCCACGGCCAGTGCCAACACTTGCCGCTATGATTTTACTGCCGAACGGGGGGAAGCCTACGCACTTGACCACATTGTGGCTTTTGTCACCGAGGAGATCCGGCCGAGGCTGGGCAATGACAATACCATCCTGGATATCCATATTACCGAGCGCTGCCCGGGCAAGAAGCCAGTGGTAAACACCCTCGGCATGAACACGAAAAATCTCTACCTGCTCACCATCAACAAACTGCCGTTGCCGGATCATATCGTTCGCTATAACAACCGCTTGCCACTGACGCTCAACAAGACCAATTTCGAGCACTCCCTCAGTTTGATCGCTGACCAGGATTTCCTGAAGTTTTACGCGGAGGGGGTAACCCGGACTTACCAGGACGTGGAGGAGGAAATTCAGCAGCAGAAAATCCTTAAAATGCTGGCGTTCGTGTTCGCGGAGGCCCCGCGTTTTGAAAGTGCCGAAGTAGCCTTGAAGAAGACCATGGCGGGTAATTGCTCCATCAGCTGGCATGATTTCGACTTCGCGTTACATAACTGGAGCAATATGTCCCGGTTTGTGATTGATACGCAAACAGTGGGCAAGAAGCAGTATCGAGGAGGGGGTGCGGATCAGTTGCTTGCGCCTGTGACGCTGAAGCAGGAGGAAGCTTTTTTGAAAGCCATCAAGGCGGGGGAAGACTACCGGTTTAGCCATAACGCGGTGTTCGGGCAGTATGACTATGAGTGTTGATGAGCGAATGGTCGAACACGAAAAAAATACACACCAGGCTGTCGAAATCGTACTGGTCCAATCGATTAGATCATGACGGCACATTGTGCCAGGGACTCCCAAATGACTAATCAAGGAGACAGCACCATGACTCGAATGATCTTTGTGAACCTGCCTGTGGCGGATTTGACGGTCGCCATGAATTTTTACTCTGCACTGGGGTTTGAGAATAATCCGCAGTTCACGGACGAGACGGCCGCCTGCATGGTGTGGAGCGAAGCGATCCATGTGATGCTGCTGACCCACGACAAGTGGCGGACCTTTACGGACCGGCCGATTCCGCCTTCCTCTTCCAGTGAAGTGATGCTGGCTCTTTCCTTTGACAGCCGCGATGCGGTGGATGCCGTGAATGCGGCCGCTGCGGAGAACGGCGGCACCGCCGATATCAACCCGGTTCAGGATCTGGGGTTTATGTATAACCGCAACCTGGCGGACCCGGACGGGCATGTGTGGGAAATGATGTGGATGGACATGGCGGCGATGGAGAAGTAGCGCTGGCTGCCCGATTCCAGTCCGCCTGTAGGAGTTCCCTTCCAGGGGACGAACCCGAGCTTGGGCGAGGGAAACAGTTGACGTTCACCTCATGCCTTCATTCAGTTTGTCGAAACCTGAAATTCCTGACCGACCTTCGGTCGATTTCGTACGGTTCGTCCCCTGGAAGGGAATTTATTCGCTTCGCTCACCCTTCAGGCCGCACTTCGTGCGTTACTCCGCTCCGCTACGTTCCTACAGGGGGCATTAGTGGAGTTGAAGGCGTGAGTCCGGAGTTAAAATAAAAACGCCCCGCAATGCGGGGCGTTGTCGTATCGGGATGCGCTTACACCTCGAAGGCGTCGTTCAGCTTCTTGGCCACCGGGGCCAGTTTCAGCTTGGCGAACTGCGGCAGGCCGTTTTTGAAAGGCGGGTAGGACTCGCCACCAATCAGCGGCTCCAGGTAGGCGCGGCCGGCGGGGGTGATGCCGAAGCCATCCTTGCTGATGTACTTGCGCGGCATTTTCTTTTCCACGTTGGCGACTTTCTTCAGTGGGGCTTCGCCGATGGTCCAGCTGTACTTTTTGGTGTCCTTGCGAACCACGGTGGGCATGACCGCATTCTTGCCGGCCACGGCGAATTCCACTGCGGCACGGCCCACGGCGTAGGCCTGCTCCACGTCGGTGGCGGAGGCAATGTGGCGTGCTGCTCGCTGCAGGTAGTCGCTCACCGCCCAGTGGTATTTGTAGCCCAGTTCGTCTTTCACCATCTGTGCAATCACCGGCGCCACGCCGCCCAGCTGCTTGTGGCCGAAGGCGTCGGTGTTGCCGGCATCGGCCAGGAAGGTGCCGTCTTCGTAGCGGGCGCCTTCGGAGACCACGATGACACAGTAACCGGCTTTCTTGACGGTGGCGTCCACCTTCTTCATGAAGGCCGCCTTGTCGAAAGCAATTTCCGGGAACAGGATCAGGTGCGGCGCATCATCGGCGTCTTCCTTGGCCAGGCCGGCGGACGCGGCAATCCAGCCCGCGTGGCGGCCCATGACTTCCATCACGAACACCTTGGTGGAGGTGGCGCACATGCTGGCCACGTCCAGGGCGGCTTCGCGGCAGCTTACCGCGGTGTATTTGGCGACCGAGCCGAAGCCGGGGCTCACGTCGGTGAAGGGCAGGTCGTTGTCCACGGTCTTGGGCACGTGGATGGCCTGGATCGGGTAGCCCATCTTTTCGGACAGCTGGGAGACTTTCAGGCAGGTGTCAGCGGAGTCGCCACCACCGTTGTAGAAGAAGTAGCCGATGTTGTGAGCCTTGAAGACTTCGATCAGGCGCTCGTATTCGCGCTGGGAGGTCTTCAGGTCTTTCAGTTTGTAACGGCAGGAGCCGAAGGCGCCGCCCGGGGTGTGCTTGAGCGCTTCAACGGCGCTTTTGCTTTCTTTGCTGGTATCGATCAGCTCTTCAGTGAGTGCACCGATGATGCCGTTCCGGCCGGCATAAACCTTGCCGATGACATCTTTGTTTTCCCGGGCGGCTTCGATGACGCCGGCAGCGGAAGCATTGATGACGGCGGTGACACCGCCGGACTGAGCGTAGAAAGCGTTTTTACGCGCCATGTGAGACCCCTTATTCAATTTGCGTGCATTCTAGCGAAGGAGACCATGAAACACACCCGGTGTTGTCGGACGAAACAAAGACAAGCTACGAGCTTCCAGCTGCGAGACGCGGGATGGGTAGGTGCCTGCGTGTTGCGCTGTGCCCGCGATACTAAGCGGGGGGAGGAGGAATAGCGGCAGTGGTTTTATGTTTTCTCGTAGCTAGACGCTCGTCGCTAGTAGCTGTTTCTCCCCGGCTCTGAAAGAATAGCGGCCCGGAGGATCCATGACTGTATTGATGACCCTGTTTTGGCGGCTGGCCATATTTCGTGCCAGCCCGGAGAATGCCCCGTATTCCCCATCGTTGCTGGCTCTGGTGCTGGCCGGCTGGTTCGTGCTGCAGCTACTGGTAGGCAGCTTGCAGACCGCATTGCCCATTGGGGTGTTGGTGAGCAGCCAGATGCTGTCGTTGACGGTGGTGCTGGCGGGCACTGGCCTGTTGCTATCGTTCAAGGGGCTGCAGGGGCGCTGGTTGCAGACGGCCCTGTCTCTGGTGGGGGTGGATGTGATTCTGACCCTCCTGAGCCTGCCGTTGCTGGCACTGAATGCCAGCATGGAGCAGTCGCTGAGTGCTATCGAACTGCTGTATCTGGTGCTGGTGAGCTGGCAGTTGGCGGCGCAGAGTTTTATCTATCACCGTTCCCTGAACGTGGGCCCCTTCCTTGGGCTGGGGGTGGCCATGACGTTGCTGGTGGCCAGTTATGCGGGGGTGGTGCTGTTGTTGCCTGAGGTGGTGAGCGGGGCTCAGTGAATCTGGGTAAGGTATTGAATGACCATGGCCGCCGCGGCGGTGCGGTTTTCCACGCCCAGTTTGCGGAAGATTTGTTCCAGGTGTTTGTTCACGGTACGGGGGCTGAGCTCAAGAATCTGGGCGATTTCCCGGTTGGTTTTACCGTGGGCAATCCATACCAGCACCTGGGCCTCGCGGTGGGTCACATGTAGTGCGTTTTTCAGTAATTCCAGTTCCGCATCGCTGTCATGATGGAGCAACCGGAACAGGTGCTCGCCGCTTTCCTCGCCACTTGCCGAATGTCCCAGATAGCGTAATCCCAGGTTGCCCGGGAGTTGGTTGAGTTGTTGGCCTCGCTCGGGCTGATGCTTCAGCCAGCGTTGTATCGGCTCGGCCAGGGCGCTGCGATTCACGTTGGCTTTTTCCAGTAACAGGTCGGCCAGTGGGGTTGCCCAGCGCCACTGCCCGGCCGAGTCGGTGGAAAAACTGGTCTGGCCGAGCCGGTCCAGGGTGGTGTGGGCGCTTTGGGTCATGCGGGCATTGTTCAGATGTACGCGAATCCGGGCGATCAGTTCGTTGGGCCGCACCGGCTTGGTAATGTAGTCCACGCCACCGGCTTCAAGCCCCCGCACCACGTCTTCACTATCGGTGAGCCCGGTCATAAAGATCACTGGGACCGAGGCCAGGCCTGGATGTTGTTTCAGGCGGCGGCAGGTCTCAAAACCATCCAGGTTGGGCATGATCGCATCCATCAGGATCAGGTCCGGTGTCATCTTTTCGGCAATACTCAGCGCCTGCAGGCCCTCCAGGGCAATCAGTGCGGTAAGCCCGGCCTGGTCCAGCGCCTGATGGATCATGCCGAGGGAATCCGGGGAATCGTCCACGACCAGTATAAGGTCCTTACGTTGTACGGCTGTCATGGGGTGGTCTCCAGTAATCGGATTACGGCCTGAAAATCGAATACCTTGAGTCGTGAATGCATGTTTTCAGCCAGCTTATGATCCAGTTGGCCGCCATCACGGGCCTGCACGATGCGGTCGCGCAGGCCGGTGAGGTGGCCGATTTCGGCCAGGGCGAGAAGTTCGTCGCGCAGCGCAGGGTCCAGTGTTTGCACCGGGCTCGTCTGCTGCACCACGTCGATGCGCCTTTGTGGTGCGTCCTGTCGATGTAGCCAGGTGAGGGACAGGTGGCGGGCCAGGCTGTCCAGCAGGCTATTAAGCTTCAGTGGTTTGGTCAGGTAGTCGTTATGCAGGCCGTCGGCCATGTCCGGGTTGTTTTCGCGGGCGTTGGCGGAAAGCATAACCACCGGCCCGCGGTAGCCCTGGCGGCGCATGTGCTGGGCGGTTTCCCAACCGGTGAGACCGGGCATGGCAATGTCCAGTAGTACCAGGTCAGGGGCAATGTGCCGCGCCAGTTGCATGCCGGTTTCCCCATCCTGGGCTTCATTGATGATGAAGCCCAATGGTGTGAGAAGATCACTGATGAGGCCGCGGTGTGACGGGTCATCGTCGATAACCAGCAGGGTTTTACGCTCACCGGCATAACCGGCAACGGGCTGGCGCTCCTGGCGGGCCGGGGCGGGGCTGCTAAGCCTGGAGAGCATGACGGACAGGCGAAATTCGCTACCCTGGCTGGGCACGCTGCTTACCTGGATGTCTCCGCCCATAATGTCTGCTAACAGCTGAGTAATAGTGAGCCCCAGGCCGGTGCCATGGACGCTGGGGATACCGGGTTTTCGCACCCGCTCGAAGGGCCGGAAGATGCGTTTCAGGTCTTCTTCATCAATGCCGACGCCGGTATCCGCGATAACGAATTCAGCCACCTGATTACGGTATCGAAAGGTCAGTGTGACCAGGCCTTCACGGGTGAATTTGATGGCATTGGAAAGCAGATTGATCAGGATCTGTCGTAGCCGTTTTTCATCGGTGGTCACCCAGGTGGGCATCTGGCTCTTACTGCGAAATTCAAAGCCGATACCTTTTTCTGCGGCCTGCAACTGAAACATGGTAACCAGCTCGTCGATCAGTTCAGGCACGCATACCTGGTTGCGATACAGCTCCAGTCGGCCGGCTTCGATCTTGGAAATTTCCAGTAACCCCTCAATCAAATCCGACAGGTGCTCAGTGCTGCGCCGGATGGCGCCAATGGCATCGCGCCGGTTCTCCGGGATGCTTGGGTCCTGTTCCAGCAGCTGGGCGTACCCGAAGGCCGCGTTGAGGGGGGAGCGCAGTTCGTGGCTTAGCCCGGTGAGGTAGCGGCTTTTTGCCTGGTTAGCGGCTTCCGCCAGTTCCTTGGCTGCCTGCAGTGCCAGGTCGGTTTTTTCGTGGGCCTTGATCTCTTCCATCAGCATGCGGGTTTGCCGGCGGCTTTCTTCCTGGGCCACCACCCGGCTTTCGTGGGCCAGTACAAACAGCCAGGCAATCACGCCACTGATGATGATCAGGATCGCAAATACCTTGGTCAGGGTGTCGGCCATCAGCGTCTGAACAAAGGCATCGCTCACCGGGATCTGGTAGTAAACTAGGGCCAGCAACCCGCTCATGATCAGGGTGATGGTGATCAGCAGCCCGAGGAAATGTCCCAGCCGGGAGCGAAGTTGGCTGATCAGGGCGGCAGGCAGAAAGCCGCCGACCCAGTCCATCATTTGTTCGGAGAAGCGGGCGTTGGTCTTGCAGCTATCGTTGCAGCGGGCATCCAGCGAACAACAAAGTGAACAGATCGGTCCGTTATAGGCCGGGCAGAAAGCCATGTCCTCGCGGTCGAAGGTATGCTCGCAGATACAGCAGGCGTGCCCTTCCAGTTCCCGGGTGGAGTCCGGAGTGCGGGCGATGTAGTAGCGGCTACGAGTGAGCAGGGCCAGTAATGGCGTGGTGATGAAGGTGCTGGCCAAGGCGATGAAGGAGGCCAGGGCATGGACGGTGTCTCCCCACAGGCCGGTCATGGCGCTGAGGCCGATGCCGGTGGCAATAAGCATGGAGCCGAAGCCAACCGGGTTGAGGTCGTAGAGGTAAGCCCTTTTGAACTCAATATGTTTCGGGCTAAGGCCCAGTGGTTTGTTGACCACCAGATCCGCCACCAGTGCACCCATCCAGCCCACAGCGACCATGGCATAACTGCCAAGAATGGATTCGAACGCCCGGTAGATACCGATTTCCATCAGCACCAGCGCGATCACTACATTGAACACCAGCCACACCACTCGTCCGGGATGGCTGTGGGTGAGACGGGAAAAAAAGTTGGACCAGGCAATGGAGCCGGCATAGGCATTGGTGACGTTGATCTTGAGCTGGGAGAGGATCACGAAGATGCCTGCCAACGCCAGCAGCATGGTGGGGTTGGTGGTGATGTGACTGAAGGCCACCAGGTACATGTGCATGGGTTCCTGGGCCTGCTCCAGAGGCAGACCATGATAAAACGCCAGCACAGCCAGGAAGGAGCCTGCCAGCACTTTCAGGGCGCCGATCACGGTCCAGCCGGGCCCGCCACAGAGCAATGCAAGCCACCAGCGGATTTGTTTGCCCTTCTTGGCTTCCGGCATGAAGCGCAGGAAATCCACTTGCTCGCCGATCTGCGCCACCAGGGAAAACAGTACGGTGGAGCCGGCGCCAAACATGATCAGATTGAAGCCGCCGCCATCGTTGTCCAGGCCTTCAAAGGACGCCCAGCGGGGCAGGGTGGAGGGGTCCTGTAGCAGGATGAAAACAAACGGCAGCAATTGCAGGAACACCCAGAATGGTTGGGTCCAGAGCTGGAAGCGGGTGAGGGTAGTAATGCCGTGAATCACCAGCGGGATAGCGACCAGGGAGCTGAGCAGATAGCCGATAGTGGGGGGGATGCCAAACAGGATTTCCAGCGCCATGGCCATGATGGCCGCTTCCAGTGCGAAGAAAATAAAGGTGAATGAGGCGTATATCAGCGAGGTAATGGTGGAGCCCAGATAGCCAAACCCGGCCCCCCGGGTAAGCAGGTCGATATCCACCCCGTAGCGGGCGGCGTAATAACTCACCGGCAGGCTGAGCAGAAAGATAACCCCCATGACGGCGCAGATGGCGGTCACGGCATTGGTAAAACCGTAATTCAGTGTGATGGCGCCGCCGATGGCCTCCAGGGCCAGGAACGTAATGGCGCCAATCGCGGTGCCTGCAACCCGGCCAGCAGACCAGCGGCGGGCTCCCTTGCCGGTAAAACGCAGGGAGAAGTCCTCCAGGGTCTGGTTGGCAACCCACTGGTTGTAACTGCGTCGCACGCGGAAGATGCGCTGCTCGATAGGCATAACGTTTCCGTTGTCGGCAGCAGGAGATCCATTTCACGGATGCCGGGTTGAATGCTGGGCGTTTACGGTTGCTCCATGGTGATGCAGGAAGCAATGCACAAAACGTGCCCACCCATGTACGCGCATTACTCTATGGCTGATTGGCCAACCCCGGAATGCGTCAAATGACGTAGTGCGATGGCGCAATCACCGAATGGGATGTGAGGGGGCAGATTTCCATACTCGTTGGCGAGGGACACGACGTGCTTCCCGTGAATTTCGCTGACGAGGGGTAAACCATGAAATTGAGCAAAACCCAATCTTCCATGCACCGAACATCGCGCCGGTCGTCCTGGACGCGCCGGCATCTGCTGGGGGGCTTGATGGCGCTGCCGGCGCTGTTCGCCCTGTCCAATACTGCGCTGGCAGATGACGCCAATACCACCGGGCTGGCAGTGACCGATGACACCGTGAAGGTGGGTATCCTTCACTCCATCACCGGCACCATGGCAATCAGTGAGACCGGTTCCGTGCAGGCCGAGAAGCTGGCGATTGAACAGATTAATGCCGCCGGCGGTGTGCTCGGTCGTCAGATCGAATACATCCAGGAAGACGGTGCCAGTGACTGGCCGACCTTCGCGGAAAAATCCCGCAAGCTGCTGGTGAGGGATAAAGTGGCCGCCGTATTCGGTTGCTGGACCTCAGCATCCCGTAAAGCGGTGCTGCCGGTCTTCGAGCAGCACAACGGCATGCTCTACTACCCGACTTTCTACGAGGGTCTGGAGCAGTCTCCCAATGTTATCTACACCGGTCAGGAAGCGACCCAGCAGATTCTGGCGAGCATCGACTGGCTGGCAGAAGAGAAGGGCGCCAAAACCTTCTACCTGCTCGGCTCTGACTACATCTGGCCGCGTACCTCTAACAAGATTGCCCGCAAGCATATCGACAAGCTGGGCCTGAAAGTGGTGGGTGAAGAGTACTACCCGTTGGGTCACACCCAGTTCAACTCCGTGATCAACAAGATCAAGCTGAAGAAGCCGGATGTGATCTTCGCGTCTGTGGTGGGTGGTTCCAATGTGGCCTTCTACAAGCAGATGAAAGCGGCCGGTATCGATCTGACCCAAGAGAAGCCCCTGCTGCTGACTATCTCCGTGACCGAGGATGAAATCCTGGGTATTGGCGGTGAGAACGTGGAAGGTGCCTACGCCTCCATGAAGTACTTCCAGAGCCTTGGCAACGACAATAACCAGGCCTTCGTGAAAGCGTTCAAGGAACGTTGGGGCGATGACATCGTGATTGGTGACGTAACCCAGGCCGCTTATCTTGGTCCCTGGTTGTGGAAGGCTGCGGTAGAAAAAGCCGGCTCTTTCGATATCGAAAAGGTCCAGGCTGCGTCTCCCGGTATCGAGCTGACCACTGCTCCTGAAGGGTATGTGCGCATCCACGAGAACCATCACCTGTGGTCCAAGGCCCGTATTGGTCAGGCTCAGACTGACGGTCAGTACAAGCTGATCTACGAAACTGAAGAGCTGATGGAACCGGACCCGTTCCCTAAAGGCTACCAGTAAGCACTTGCGTTAACCGGTGCCCAGCTCGATCGGGCACCGGCTTTTCCTTCCTGAGTTCTGTTTTTTGTCTTGCCGCATTTCCTAATCACAGTACGCCAATCACTGTTCGGGAGTACCTGCCATGTTCGCTGACTACACCATGACGGAGTTGACCTCTATCTTCGCCATGCAGGGGTTTGCCGGCCTGTCGCTGTTTTCCATCTTTGTGCTGATGGCGTTGGGGCTGGCGATTATTTTTGGGCAAATGGGCGTGATCAACATGGCCCATGGTGAGTTCATGATTCTTGGTGCCTACACCACGTATCTGACGGCCCAGGTGTTTGAAAGTGTTTTGCCCGGTTTATACGGGGGATATTTTTTCGTGGCCATGTTCCTGGCCTTTGTTGTCACCTTTGCACTTGGGGCATTGGTGGAATGGTTGATGATACGGCATCTCTATCACCGCCCACTGGATACGCTACTGGCAACCTGGGGGCTGAGTCTGATTCTGCAGCAAACCTATCGCTCCGTTTTCGGTGCCCGTGAGGTGGGCGTCAGCCTGCCGGACTGGATGATGGGGTCCATCGCCGTCACCGATCTGGTGGAAATTCCCATCAACGGGATTTTCGTGATGGTGCTGGCCCTGCTGATTGCCTTTTCCGTTTACCTGCTCATGTACCGCTCCGGTTGGGGCCGCAAGGTACGCGCCGTGGTACAGAACCGGCCAATGGCAGAAGCGGTGGGTATCGACAGCGGTCGTGTTGACCGGGTGACCTTCGCGCTGGGTTGTGGCATCGCGGGTGTGGCGGGTAGCGCTTTTACCATGATCGGTTCTACCGGGCCGACCTCCGGCCAGTTGTACATTGTCGATACCTTCCTGGTGGTGGTATTCGGTGGCGCCCAGAGTCTGCTAGGCACTATTGCTTCCGCATTCACCATTTCCCAGGCCCAGTCCACCATGGAGTTCTTCCTGAGTGGTTCCATGGCCAAGGTACTTACCCTGCTGGTTGTTGTCGGCATTCTCATGCTGCGCCCGCAAGGTCTGTTCGCCATGAAAGTTCGTCGCTAGGAGGCTGCCATGAAAGCGAATCGTTTTTTTGACTGGTTGACGTCCCGCGAGGGCATTTACTACGTGTTGCTGGCATTTCTGCTGGTTGTCATTTTCCCGCTGGCGCTAGATGCCTTTCGCCTCAACATGATCGGCAAATACCTGACCTACGCCTTCGCGGCACTGGGGCTTGTATTGTGCTGGGGCCGCAGTGGCATCCTCAGCCTGGGGCAGGGGATCTTCTTCGGGCTGGGCGGATACTGCATGGCCATGTTCCTCAAGCTGGAAGCCTCCAGCCCGGAGAACACAGCCATTCAGTCCACCCCCGGGATTCCCGACTTCATGGACTGGAACCAGCTCACCGCGCTGCCGTGGTTCTGGGAACCCTTCCACAGCTTTTCATTCACCCTGATTGCCGTGGTGGCGGTACCGGCGCTGCTGGCGCTGATCATCGCGGTGGCCATGTTCAAGCGCCGGGTGGGTGGCGTGTACTTCGCCATCATTACCCAGGCCATCGCCGCCATCCTGACCATCCTGATCATCGGTCAGCAGGGCTTCACCGGGGGCGTTAACGGCATCACCGACTTGCGTACCCTGATGGGTTGGGACATCCGCACCGACGAGGCCAAGACCCTGTTGTACTTCGTGTGTGTGGGCATGTTGTTCCTGTGCCTGATCATCGGTGCCTGGGTAATGCGCAGCAAGCTGGGTCGCATCTTGCTGGCCATGCGTGACCAGGAAGACCGGGTGCGCTTCTCCGGCTATGACGTGGCCTCGTTCAAGATCTTCGTGTTCTGTCTGGCGGCCATGTTTGCCGGTATCGGTGGCGCCATGTTCACCCTGCAGGTGGGCTTCATGTCGCCGTCCTTTGTGGGCATCGTGCCTTCCATCGAGATGGTGATCCTGTGCGCGGTCGGCGGCCGCAACTCCCTGCTGGGTGCCATCTACGGTGCGCTGATCGTGAATGCGGCGAAGACCTTCTTCTCCGAGTCGTTCCCGGAGCTGTGGCTGTATGGCCTGGGCGTGCTGTTCATCGCCGTGGTACTGGCCTTCCCGGATGGTCTTGCAGGTCTTTACCGCCGTTATGTGATGCCGCTGGAAAGCAAACTGCCTGCGTTGCTGCGTCGTGGTAGCGGTAATGCGCCAACCCAGCCTGTGGAGGAAGCCAAATGAGCCCGAGCAATAACGATTTCATTCTGGCCGTGGAAGGCCTGACTGTTTCCTTCGATGGTTTCAAGGCGGTCAATGATCTGTCCCTTTATCTGGAACCAAAAGAAATCCGCGTGATCATCGGTCCCAACGGGGCCGGTAAGACCACGGTGCTGGATCTTATCTGTGGAAAGACCAGGGCCACTGAAGGCTCCATCAAGTTCCGGGGCAAGGAACTGACAAAAATGAGCGAGCACAACATTGTTCGCTCAGGGGTGGGGCGCAAGTTCCAGAACCCGTCTATCTATGAAGATCTGACCGTGTTCGAAAACCTGGAAGTGTCCTATCCCGCCGGACGTTCGGTGATCGGGGCGCTGGCATTCAAGCGTGATGCCGAAGTGATAGAGGCGGTGGAGGAGGTAGCCAAAACCATCTTCCTCTCCGACATGCTGCATCAAGAAGCTGCGTTGCTCAGTCACGGTCAGAAACAATGGCTGGAGATTGGCATGCTGCTGATCCAGAAGCCGGATTTGCTGATGCTGGATGAACCAGTGGCGGGCATGTCCGTGGCAGAGCGAAAAAAAACCGCCGAACTGCTGCGGGTGATTACCGAAAATCACACGGTATTGGTGATCGAGCATGACATGCAGTTTGTTGGCGATATTGCTGACCGGGTGACAGTCATGCACCAGGGCCAGGTGTTGTCCGAGGGATCCATTGATCACGTCAAACAGGATCCAAAAGTCATCGAAGTCTATCTGGGACACTGACGCTAACGCGGGGTACCGACTATGTTGAACGTATCAAATCTTCAGGTGGCTTACGGCCAGAGCACCATTATCAGTGACATGAATCTGAACATCGCCGAGAACGAAATTGTTGCGGTGGTCGGGCGTAATGGCATGGGCAAGACCACGTTGATGAAATCCCTGATCGGGATGGAAAAAATGCGCGGCGGCAAGACCGAACTGGCTGGCCAGGACCTGACGGCCATGAAAAGTTTTCAGCGGGTAAAGGCCGGTCTGGGATTTGTACCTCAGGGCAGAATGATTTTTCCCACGCTCACCGTGAAAGAAAACATCGAAACCGGTCTGGCGGCGGTTGGGGAAAAGAAAGTGCCGGAAGATCTTTATGAGTTGTTCCCGGTGCTGAAGGAAATGCAGAACCGCCGCGGCGGGAATCTGTCCGGTGGTCAGCAGCAACAGCTGGCTATTGCCCGCGCGCTGGCTACCCGTCCCAAGGTGCTGTTACTGGATGAACCCACCGAAGGGATTCAGCCTTCCATCATCAAGGATATGGCCAAAACACTGAAACGTATCCGTGACGAGCGTGGCCTGTCCATTGTGGTGTCTGAGCAGGTGCTCAGCTTCGTCATGGATGTGGCCGACCGCATCCTTGTGATCGAGAAGGGCAAGATCGTCCACGAAGAAAGTGGCGTGGATGTAAACCAGGAAAAGATTGCTGCCTATCTGGCGGTGTAAGCGGTCTCGGCAGAGATAGACGGAGGAGAGCGACATGCGACACGGGGATATTTCCAGTAGCAACGATACCGTTGGCGTAGCCGTTGTGAACTATAAGATGCCGCGGCTGCATAGCAAGGCCGAGGTGCTGGAGAACGCCCGCAAGATTGCCGACATGATCAAGGGCATGAAGCAGGGACTGCCGGGTATGGATCTGGTGGTGTTTCCCGAATACAGCACCATGGGCATCATGTATGACAATGATGAAATGATGGACACCGCCGCCACCGTGCCCGGTGACGAGACGGCCATCTTTTCCGCGGCCTGCCGCGAGGCCAACACTTGGGGGGTGTTTTCCCTCACCGGGGAGCGACATGAAGAGCATCCCGACAAGGCGCCCTATAACACTCTGGTGTTGATTAATAACGAAGGGGACGTCGTCCAGAAATACCGCAAGTGTATTCCCTGGTGTCCCATCGAGGGCTGGTACCCCGGTGACACCACCTATGTCACCGAAGGGCCCAAGGGCATGAAGATCAGCCTGATCATCTGCGATGACGGCAACTACCCGGAAATCTGGCGCGACTGCGCCATGAAGGGGGCCGAGTTGATCGTCCGTTGTCAGGGCTATATGTACCCGGCAAAAGAGCAGCAGGTAATGATGGCCAAATCCATGGCCTGGGCCAACAACTGCTATGTGGCGGTGGCCAACGCCAGCGGTTTCGACGGCGTGTACTCCTACTTTGGACACTCCGCCATTATCGGTTTCGATGGTCGCACGCTGGGAGAATGTGGCGAGGAAGACATGGGGGTGCAGTATGCCCAGCTGTCGGTCAGCCAGATTCGCGATGCCCGTGCCAATGACCAATCCCAGAACCACCTTTTCAAGTTGCTGCATCGTGGCTATACCGGCATGCATGCGTCCGGCGATGGTGACAAAGGGGTTGCGGACTGTCCCTTTGATTTCTACCGCACCTGGGTCATGGATGCGCAAAAGGCACAGGAGAATGTGGAAGCCATGACCCGCAAGACAGTGGGCGTGGCCGAGTGTCCGGTGGGTGAGTTACCGGTGGACGGGAAAGAAAAAACAGCAGGTGGCTGATGCCATTTATCAATGAGCAACTGGCGGCCAATCAGGATGAGGCGGACCGGCAGCGCTGGTCAGTCAATCCTGATGGCGTAGGTCGCATGAGTCGTTTCGTGTTCGATCCGGCAACGGTGATGACGCATCTGCGTGAACGCATTGTCGGCCAGCCCCATGTGCTGGCAAACCTTGAGAATCTGCTGCAGGTGCTCAAGGCCGACATTGTTGCGCAAGACCGGCCGCTCTCGGTGCAGCTGTTTGTCGGGCCCACTGGCGTAGGCAAAACCGAAACCGTGCGGCTGCTGGCGCAAGCCATACATGGCAGCCCTGATGCTGTGTGCCGTATCGATATGAACACTCTGGCCCAGGAGCACTATGCCGCCTCACTCACCGGTGCGCCGCCGGGGTATGTGGGCAGCAAGGAAGGGCAGACACTGTTTGATGAAGATGCCATAAAGGGCAGTTTCAGCAAACCCGGCATTGTGTTGTTTGACGAGTTGGAGAAAGCGAGTCCGGAAGTGATCAGGACGCTGCTTAATGTGCTGGAGCGAGGGCGCTTGCGGCTCAGTGCCGGTAACCGTGAAATCGACTTTCGCAACAGCATGATCTTTATGACCAGTAACGTGGGGGCGTCACAAGTGTCCATGTTGAGTCGCCAGCAACAGAAACGCTGGTGGAGTTGGGGCAATGCTCGTCGCCGGATTCATGATGTGCTGGATCTGGCGCTGCATCAGCGCTTTGATCCTGAATTCCTCAACCGTATCGATGACATCATTACCTTCAATCCTCTCGACAAGGATCTAGCTGTGCAGCTGCTGGATATCGAACTGGTCCGGTTTAACCACCAGCTGCAGAAACGCAAGGTGGTGCTGAGTCTGGGGGAGGGCGCCCGGCGTCATCTTTGTCGTTCTCTGGACGCCCGCTTCGGTGCCCGGGAAATGGGCCGCCGCATTCGCAATGAACTGTCGCCACCGCTGGCCCGGGTGATGTTGGACTATCCCGGGGCAGACACCTTCGAAGCGCGGATGGAAAGCGGTTCGCTGATCGTGATTCCGGTATAGAGATGCCTGATGAAAAAAGGCCCGCCTGGAAATCCGGGCGGGCCTTTTTGTGTGGATAAAACACTCGCTAGAGTTCCTGTAGCGTTACTCCGTCGTCCCTCCTTTCGCGTGTTTCGTGATGCATGAAGCGTGTTGCCGCCGCAGAGCGGCCCATCAATACGTCAAATGACGTACACGCTGCAGGGCATTGGCGAATGGTGGGCGTTTCGGGAATTACCGATAGTGGTTTCGCAACGACGGGATTGCCTGCAAAGACGGGCGATTCCTGTGGCTAACCCGGAGGAGAGCTGACCATGGCTGAAACCATTATCAAGATTGACCTGAACCAATCGCCCCACGAAAACGAGAACATCCATAACCGCTGGCACCCGGATATTCCCATGGCAAAAATGGTGAAGCCGGGTGATGACTTTATCCTCGAATGTCATGACTGGACTGGCGGCCAGATCGAGAATAATGACTGCGCTGACGACGTGCGTGATGTGGATCTGACTCAGGTGCACTTCCTGACTGGCCCGGTGGGTGTGGAAGGGGCTGAACCGGGCGATCTGCTGGTCGTGGATATCCTAGATATCGGTACTTTTGAAGAAAGCCAGTGGGGCTTCAATGGTTTCTTCTCCAAACAAAATGGCGGCGGCTTCCTGACGGAGCATTTTCCGGAAGCGCAGAAATCCATCTGGGATTTCAACGGCATGTTCACCAAGTCCCGTCATATTCCCAATGTGGAATTTGCCGGCCTGATTCACCCGGGTCTGATCGGGTGTCTGCCCTCCAAGGAAATGCTGGATGAGTGGAATACCCGAGAGAAAGAACTCTACGATACTGAGCCCGATCGGGTGCCGGGCCTGGCGAACCTGCCTTATGCCGAGACCGCCCACATGGGCAAGCTGACCGGCGAAGCAAAAGCCAAGGCGGCAGCAGAGGGCGCCCGTACCGTGCCGCCCCGCGAGCACGGCGGTAACTGTGACATCAAGGATCTCTCCCGGGGTTCCCAGGTGTACTTCCCGGTTTATGTGAAAGATGCCGGCTTGTCCGTAGGTGACCTGCACTTCAGCCAGGGTGACGGTGAAATTACCTTCTGTGGTGCTATCGAAATGGCCGGCTGGATTCACTTGCGGGTGAATATCATCAAGGGTGGCATGGAGAAGTACGGCATCAAGAATCCAATCTTCAAGCCCAGTCCCATCGCACCAAAATATGACGACTACCTGATCTTCGAAGGGATCTCTGTGGATGAGCAGGGCAAGCAGCATTACCTGGACGTGCATGTGGCCTATCGTCAGGCCTGCCTGAATGCCATCGAGTACCTGAAGAAATTCGGCTACACCGGGGCCCAGGCTTATGCCTTGCTCGGCTGCGCGCCGGTACAGGGGCATATCAGTGGCGTGGTGGATGTGCCCAATGCCTGTGCCACCCTCTGGCTGCCAACGGATATCTTCGACTTCGATATCAAGCCGGGGATGGATGGTCCGCAGCACAGTGTTGCCGGCAGCACCGATGTGCCGCTGTCCAAAGATAAATAAACAGGAGAGCTGATCATGCCGCTTTATGACTACAAATGTTCCGAGCACGGCCTGTTTCACGATCTGGTACCCATGCAGGCGTCGGGTGAATGTGCCCCCTGTCCCACCTGTGGTGCGCTCTCCGCCCGGGTGATCATGGTGGCACCAGAGGTGCTGGATATGGCACCGGAAAGACGCCAGGCCTTTGAGCGCAATGAAAAGGCCGCCCATGAACCGCGCCAGGGCAATGAGCGCTCAGAGAAAGAACAGGGGGGTTGTCATCACAAGCGCAAATCCAAGCTGTTCTACACGGCGGAAGGCAACAAGATGTTCCCGTCGGCACGGCCCTGGATGATCAGCCACTAACGTTTCAAGGTTTGCTACGGCAGTAAACCTCCCTTGCGGGGTCGCATGGAGCGGCCCTTTTTTTATGGTTCATCGCAGCATTTAGTGGTGAGCGCCTTTCTGGTTACTGCAAGCGATCCAGCGCGGCGGCACGTTGTTGTTCGCTGGCGGAAAAGAGCCGGCGCCGCAGGGCATCCAGTTGCTTTTGTTTGTCGTCGCTGCTCAGGGCAGCGTTATGGATCCTGTCTCGCTGTAGCGTGTAATCCTGATAACGGTGTTGCCAGGCCTGACGCTCTGCCTCCAGTGCCTGCAGACGCAGGGCTGCAGCATCGCCGAATTGCTGTTGCCGGAATGCATACAGCTCTTCGGCACTGGCTCCCTCTTGTTTCATCGACTGTTCCCGGGCCGGAAGGTGCTGCAGGTCATACTGCTGCTGGTATTGCTTTGCCAGCGTCTCCGGAAGGGTGCTGCGAAGGGCTCTCAGGGCTGCCGCCTTTTCCTCATCGGAACGGTCTGACGTCATGATGTCGTGTCGATTCAGGCTGAATTGGTCATAACGGTCTTCATCCGCGAACAGGGCATTGGCGGTATCGGCGCCCAGGGTATCGGCGCGCAGTTGCTGGCGCAGTTGCAGCTTGTGGCGGATGTCGTCGTCGCCATGACCGGCATAGCGGGCGGCGTAATCGCCGCTGGCGAACTCGCTGCGGTAATGCTGATAACGATCGAGCAAAGCCAGCAAGTCGGCCGCGGCGGTGGTCCCCGCGTTTTGTTCTGCCCATTGTGCCAGCGCTTTTCGGATTGCCGCGTCCGGCATTTCCCCATTCAAGGCAAGAAAATAATCCATGATGGCCTTGCTGTTGCTGTCTACGATCAGGTGCCCCCGGGCGTCGGTCATCAGGTTGCCAGGCACCTGTGTGCCGGCCAGCGATGTATTGGCCAGCGTGTCGGCCAGTGTTGGTTTGGTGATACGCGCTGTTGCTATGTCGGGCCCGCGGGAAGTGTTCGTTTGCGTATCGGTTTGATGCGGTATCGGCTGTGCGTGGTGCTGGGGCACAGGAATACGTTTGAGCCCCCAGAATACCCCGGTGGCCAATACAAAGACGGTGGCCAGAAGTGCAAGTGTGCGTGTCATGGTCTTGTCTCGATCCGGATTGCCCCGCAGGGAAGCAGGTCCCTGCGGGGATGGTTGCGTTACAGGCCAGCGTTTTTCAGGCGGTTGGCCTGATTGCGGTATAACGTCTTCGGGTCGGTTTCCCAGCCCATCAGGCCGAACAGCTGGCGGATGGCATCCGCATGATTGTGGTTGTAGTTATGGCGGATGGGTTTGCCCAGATACATGCCGCACTTGGGCAGCACGCCATCGTGTTTTTCACCATCGTCGAAGGCCATTTGGGTGACGCTGACCAGTAGGCTGTCGAAGGGGTCGAACAGGTTGGTCTGCACGCCGGTACCGCCCCAGGACCAGTAGCGCACACCATTGACGGAATGCTGGCCGCTGGTACCACAGGCGGAGCTGGGCATGGCCTGGGGGTAGCGCTGATTGAACGCGGCCATGCCTGCGGTGGTGGAATCGGCGAGTACTGCCGTGGCGGACTGGTCATTGGCATTGGGGCCGCCGGATGCCATTTCCCACAGGGCGCCAAAACCACCGGCGATCATGTCGGCCAGCCCTTCCGATACGCTGCCTTCGGGCAGTACTCCACGAATGATATCGGCAACCCGGGTGCCGCGGTTCTCTCCGTGTACGGAGGTAACCGACGCCACCAGATCCGGGCGCACTGCTGCCACATAGCGGGCGGTGGGGGCGCCCTGTGAGTGAGCGATCAGGTTGGCTTTCTGCGCGCCGGTGACGGCAAGGTAGTTTTCGATCTGGGTAATCAGTTCTTCACCACGGTATTCATTGCTTTGCAGGGCACTGACGTTGCTTTCGTACACATCCGCACCGTAGTCGCGCATGTCATCGGCGATACCGTAGAAGTAATCGATACCGGCAATGTCATCGAACGCGATGATGCCGCCCACCAGAACGATGGGGTAGCGGGTGTCGGCGTAGCGTGTGTCTTTTCCGAACCAGGACCAGGCATGGGCCTGGCTGGTGCTTAATATCAGAACGGTGGCCATGATCAGGCCGCGGGCTGTGATCGACATGTTTGTTCTCCTGTTTATTAGAATGCAGCCGGCGCCATGGCTGCTGGTTTTGTTTGTCGACGACTGGACTATATGAAGGTTTGGTGATACTGACTTGTAGGAATGGGGCGTGGTCGAATCGGGTTTTTTGCGCTCTGTGACGGGATTCACAGGCACTGCTTTTTCGATCCAGTATGTCTTAAGAGACTGTTCTTCAGTCGAGAAAAAATATGGAAGACAAGAATAATAATCTGAATGAACAAGCCGACATGCCACCTTCCACGCTGTATCTGTGGCGTTTGAGAACGCTCTATGTTGGCTACCTCGACAATGGCATTACGTTTTCAGCCGGGGCGCATACCCTGTTGTTCGGGCTGGAAGATGATGTCCTGCTCAAGGTCAGTGGAGAGATATGCCGTGCACGGACACTGCTTCTGCCTGCCGGGGTTTCGTTTTCTGCCGATTCACAGGGAAAGCAGATTGCCTGTTGTTTTCTGGATCCGCTGGGCCGGGATTATTTGTTTCATCAGCGTTTGATGCAATGGCGCGAGCCCGGCTTTTACTCTGATTCTTCGCTGCAGGGCAGGCAGCTTTCGGTACTGAAACAGGCATATCGCGATAGCCTGGATGCCGATGAAGTGTATGGGCAGTTGGCGGATCTGCTTTTCCCCGCAGCCAGTACCGAGGTAGAAGGGTTCAGGCCGGATGCGCGCATTGCCCGCATTATCGAGCTGATCCGTTCGGACCCGGCCCAGAATTATTCCAATGATGATCTTGCCAGCCAGGTGGGGTTGTCAGGGGCGCGCCTGCAGCGCGTGTTCAAGGATGCCACCGGGATTCCTATCCGCCGCTACCGCCTGTGGCACCGTTTGTTTGTGACCTCGACGATGATGTCCATGGGCAGTTCGCTCACGGATGCGGCATTGACGGCGGGGTTTTCCGATTCGTCCCATTTGTCCCATGTCTTTCAGAATATGCTGGGCATGTCCCCTTCCGCCATGCTCGGCCATTCGCGCAGGAACCGGGTGCTGGTCGGGGCAGGGGAGCCTGGCGAACAGGCTTGAGGTGAATTCCGCTGCGCAGGCTCTTCACCTTGGGGGCCCTTGCCGTTATGGTGCAGGGAATCTTAATGTTGGCAGTTCCTTCCCATGCATATTCATATTCTCGGTATTTGCGGCACCTTCATGGGGTCGCTGGCGCAGCTGGCCAAGGCCCAGGGGCACCACGTCACCGGCAGTGACCAGAATGTTTATCCGCCCATGAGTGATCAGCTGGAGGCGGCCGGTATCACCCTCACCCAGGGATACGATCCGGCCCAGCTGGAGCCGGCGCCGGATCTGGTGGTGGTGGGGAATGCCTTGAGTCGGGGGAATCCGGCGGTGGAAGCGGTGCTGGATCGTGGCTTGCCGTATACCTCCGGGGCGCAGTTGCTGGAAGAAGTGGTGCTTCTCGGGCGTTGGGTGTTGGCGGTGTCCGGGACTCATGGCAAAACCACCACCAGTTCCATGCTGGCCTGGATCCTGGAATATGCGGGCCTGAATCCCGGTTACCTGATTGGCGGTGTGCCCGGCAATTTCGGGGTGTCGGCGCGACTGGGGGAGACGCCTTTTTTTGTGGTGGAAGCGGACGAATACGACACGGCGTTTTTCGATAAGCGCAGCAAGTTTGTTCACTACCGCCCGCGTACCGTGATTCTCAATAATCTGGAATTTGATCACGCGGATATCTTTGCGGATCTGGCGGCAATCCAGACCCAGTTCCATCATCTGATTCGCACCGTGCCTTCCACCGGACGGTTGATCCTGCCCCACGGTGAAACCGCACTGGAGGAGACGCTGGATCGGGGATGCTGGAGTGAAGTGGAGCGTTTCGGCGAAGACGAAGCGCTGGGCTTCCGGCTGGATCAGGATGACGGTTCGGTCTTTACCGTGCTGGAAAACGGTGAGCCGGTGGCACAGGTGCGCTGGGACCAGACTGGCCGTCACAGCGTTAATAATGGCATGGCCGCGTTACTGGCAGCCCGCCATGTAGGAGTGACCCTGGCCGATGGCGCGGCGGCGCTATCGGAATTTGTGGGTGTGAAGCGGCGCATGGAGCTGCGCGGCGAGATAGCCGGGGTGCGGGTTTACGATGACTTTGCCCATCACCCCACGGCCATCGCGACGACCCTGGATGGGCTGCGGCGCAAGGTAGGCGACGGCAAGATTCTCGCCATCATTGAGCCTCGCTCCAACACCATGCGTCTGGGAAATCACAAGGCGGCATTGGCAGGCAGCACAGGCTGTGCCGATGAGGTAATCTGGTATCAACCGCCGGGCCTGGACTGGTCGCTGGATTCGGTACTGAGCGAGTCGCCAGTGCCCGCATCGGTCAGTGAGTCGCTGGATGAAATTGTGGCCAAAGTAGTGAGCCACAAAGGTGAGCCGTTGAATGTGGTGGTGATGAGCAACGGCGGGTTTGGCGGTATTCACCAGAAGCTGCTGGATGCGCTGGCTGAATAAACGCTGCACGCTTTACGCCACAAGCGGCAACGCGCCCTGACTCTATTCGCGGGGGCAGGTTTGTGAACAGTACAAGCTAATACGCGTTGTAGCTTGAAGCGTGCGGCGTGATGCGGTTTCAAGGAGGTTGCCATGTTCTGGTCTGTACTCTGGGCTTCGGTCCATTACCTCAGCATTCTGATGTTGTTTGCTTGCCTGTATGGCGAGCTGTTGCTGTGGCGAACGGGGATCAATGAACGCAATGTCCGCACGTTATTGTGGCTGGATATCGGCTACGGCTTGTCGGCATTGGTGGTATTGATCAGTGGCCTGGCCCGGGCGGGCTGGACGGAAAAAGGCTGGAACTTCTATCTGGCGAACCCTTGGTTCCATGGCAAGGTCACGCTGTTTGTGCTGATCGCCTTGCTAAGCCTGTATCCCACCAAGGTGTTGCTGGGCTGGCGAAAATCGGTGAAAGCCGGCCACGTACCGGAAATCGATGACAAGCTGCAACGCAACCTGCGCGGTGTGCTGGTGGCGGAAATTCATTTGGTCATTCTGATGCCGATTCTGGCGGCGATGATGGCCAGAGGCGTCGGGATGGGCTCATGACTCAACGCATTACGCTTGCCTTTACGGGCGCTTCCGGAGCGCCATATGGCCTGAGATTGCTGCAGTGTCTGCTGGACGCGGACTGCGAGGTTTTTGTGCTGCTGTCCAAGGCCGCGCGGGTAGTGATTGGTACGGAAACCGAACTGAAGCTTCCTGCGGGCACCGGTCAGGCAGAGCAGGCCCTGCGTGAGTGGGTAAAGACCGACAAGGGGCGGCTGGTCGTCTGCGGGCTGGAACAATGGACCGCGCCGGTTGCCTCCGGCAGCGGTGCGCCAGCGGCCATGGTGGTGTGTCCCTGTTCCACGGGAACCCTGTCTGCCATTGCCACGGGCGCCAGTGATAATCTGATTGAGCGCGCTGCGGATGTGGCGATCAAGGAAGGGCGCAAGTTGATTCTGGTGCCCCGCGAATCACCGTTTTCCGCCATTCACCTGGAAAACATGCTCAAACTTTCCCGCCTCGGTGTCACTATCATGCCGGCCGCGCCGGGCTTCTATCACCAGCCACAAAGCGTGGACGATCTGGTGGATTTTATGGTCGCACGGTTGCTTGATCACCTTGGTCTGGAGCAGACCCTGGTGAAACGCTGGGGGGAGTAAATCAGCATCGAGCTATGAGCCGTGAGCTTCCAGCCCGTACGGCATTCGAAGCTAGTAGCTCAGTGCTGGTCGCTGCTTTTATTGCACCAACAGATGCCCCACCAAACCCAAGGCAAATCCGGCAACAGCGCCCTGTGACGGCGCCCAGGACCGCTTCAGTGGAACTTGCGGGGCGATGTCCTGGAAAATCAGGTAGAGAATGCCGCCGCTGGCAAACAGCATAATGCCGCCCAGTATGACTGGCATGTTTACCAATACCGCAAAGCCCAGCCAGGCGCTGACAGGCCCAAGAAGGGATAGCCCGGCAAAAGCGAGAATGATCTTGCCCGGGGCAAGCCCGCCGCTATCACGTATTTCACGGTAGGCGTTGAATCCTTCCGGCAGATTCTGCATGCCAATCAGGAACGCCAGCAGAAACGCCTGGCCGCCTCCCACTGCCAGCGCGGCGCCCAGTGCGATAGCTTCGGGAACAAAATCGAGAAGCATGGCGAGCAATTGCGACATGGCGCCCCCTTTGGCGGCGAGCGCGCGATCGATCAGCATGAACACCACGCCGCCACCGACAAACATCAGGGTGGCGGAGAACGGGGTGTGATGTTTTGCCCCTTCCGGCACCAGCACCAACGCCACGGCTGCTAGCAGGGCGCCACCGCCAAAGGCAATCACGGTATGGCGAACTTCCTGGCGTAGCCAGTCACGGGCGATATGTTGTTTGACGGCAATCAGTGCGCCGACGGCCATGCTCAGGCCGGCGGCCAGGCTGAGAAGTAATGCCAGAGTTAATGGGCTCACAGACCTTCCTTGGTAGTCCGGTAGAAAAGGCGAAGGGGGCAGAACAGGAACGGATGCCGTTCCGCCATCGGTTTAACATTATTGGATTCAACAGTAATGACTGGCGGGGAGGGGATCAACTGTGGCGGTGCAGGGCACCGCTCTGTTCAGCTGTTGCTCAGGTCGTAGTCTACCGGGGCGATGACCTTTACCGGAACGCTGCCGCTATCCAGTTCCTTGGGCGGGGCATCAAAGCGCAGACGTGCAACCAGTTCCCTGGTGGCGCGATCGAGAATGCGGCTACCGGAGCTTTCGGTGATTTCTACCTGCTCAGCGCGGCCGGAGGCATTGATCACGAAGGACACTTTTACGGTTCCTTGCTGGCGGCGCATCTTGGCCCGATGCGGATACTGCTTGTTGTAATCAATCGTATCGCGCACTTTGGCCAGGTACTTGTTGAGTGCATTTTCCGTATCGCCGGATTGGTGGACCCCTTTGCCGGGGTCGCCTGCCATGCCTTTGGCGCCCTGGGTCAAAGGTTGTGCTGAAACCTCTTCGTCGGCGTTTTTATCCTCGGTTTCCGCGGGCGAGGTTTCGGCCACTTGCGGCTCGGGGACGGGCTCTGGTTTGGGTTCCGGTTCCGGTTTCGGTTTTGGCTTTGCTACCGGTTTGGGCTTGGGTTTCGGCTTTGGTTTGGGTTTGGGCTTCGGTTTGGGCTGCGGCGCAGGCTGGGCCTTGGGCTGTGGCGCTGGCGCGGCGGGTTTCGGGGCCGGTGGTGCCGACAGGTTGATGGCAATTTCGCTCACGCCGGGCTTGGCCGGGCGGCCGCCAGCCAGGGTCATGGCACCGACGGTGACCAGCACACTGACGTGGACCAGAATAGAGATAATCCAGGCGGTAAGGTTGCGAGGTTTCATGGTGCCTCCTCGCTTGCGCTTTCAGCGGCATCGCTCTGGGTGACCAGGCGAACCTGCTCCACACCCATGCCTTGCAGGGTTTCCAGGCGTTCGCGCAGGGCTTGCATGGTTATTCCTGCGTCGGCCAGCAGGCGCACTTCCGCTTCTTCCGGGTGGTCGCCAAGCAGGGCCAGTAATGCTTCTTCGCTTAGCGGTTCGGCGCTGTCTTCGGCAAACCATTGCCCATCGTTCTGCATCACCAGCAGCAGCTTGTCCCGGGCTTCCTCGCCGTTGGCGGTCTGGCTCATGGGCGCTTCCACCGCCACGGTGGGGCGCTTGGCCAATTGCCCGGCCAGCATGAAGAAGATCAACAACAGGAAGACCACATTGATCAGTGGCAGTACCGGCTCCAGGGGCGGTCTGCGTGATGAGGTTTCCATGATCATCATGGCAACAGCTCCAGTTGAACATCGTGAACGCCGGCGGCCTTCATGGCGTCCACGGCGGTCAGTGCCTGTTGCAGGGTGGCGTCCGGGTTCACCGTGACCCACACTTTTGTCTTGCTGGTGTCCAGCCGGTCTGCCACGGCGGCCGGGGTAAAGCTGACACCATTGAGGGTCAGCATACCGCTGGCCTGCACTTCAATCACCAGCCAGTGTTCATCCGGCTGTTCGGTGCTGTCTGCAGGCTGCACATTCACGGGCAAGTCATGGTATTGCCCGAAACGGGTGGCAAGCATAAAGAACACCAGCAGGATGAACACCACATCAATCAGGGGTGTCAGGCTGATAAAGGGCGTGCGATGACGCTCCGGTTCAATATGCATGCGACACCGACGGGTCGCGATCCTCTTCCAGAGGTTCGGGAGCCGTGTGGTTGTTGCGCAGTACTTTCAGGCGGGACAGACGGTCCTGCATCTTTTCGCGGCATTGTTCGATGCTGCGGTCGGCCCAGTGGAACGCGGCCAGAGTCGGGATCGCCACGGTGAGGCCGGCGGCGGTGGTCAGCAGGGCTTCCCAGATACCGCCGGAAAGAATGGACGGATCCACCTGTGAGCCGGCGGTTTCCAATGCCTGGAAAGCACCGATCATGCCGAATACGGTACCCAGCAGACCCAGCAACGGGGCGATGGCGCTGATCACTTCCAGCACCCGCAGGCCGCCGCGCAACTCATCCAGGCCGCTGCGCGCCAGGCGCAGGCTTTCTTCCTGCCAGGCGGCTTCGTCCAGATTACGGTTTTGCCAGCACTGCCACAGAACCCGGTCGATGGGGCTGTTCAGTTTGCCAGCCGGCTCGCCGGGTTGCTTGCCCTGACGCAGAGCATTGAGCAGCTGGTCTGCCTGGCGGCTATTGCCGGGGCGAATGCGGGCAAACTGCAGGATCTTGGAGATCAGCGTTGCCAGGGCAATAACGGACAGCAGGGCGAGGACCCACATGGTGGCGCCGCCACTGACGAACCATTCCGGCAAGTGCAGGGAAATCGGGGGCATGGAAAACTCCAGCTATGGGCACATAATCGGATGCCCGGTCTTGGGTACAAGCAGGCTCACGTAGTCTGCCGCGTGACAATGGAAACCTGATGACAAGGGCCACAGGAGGAAGCGCGGCAATTACATTAGCGCCAAGGGTCGAATAGGGTTCGCAATCGTAAGAGTTTTTCGCTCTTAATGCAAGTCATTCCTATTTGGGATGCGTTCACAGGTAGCGGCAAAATGCCGCAGGTAAAGGGGCTGGCAAGGGGGTGGAGCATGAAAAAGGCGCCGAAGCGCCTTTTTTGTTCCGTGAATACGGATTATTTGCTGAGCAAACGGTAATTCAGGTTCGATTCGATCCGGTTGCCAGACTGGTCCAGTTGTTCAATGGCATTGACCGCGTCCTTGAGATATTGACGCTGGGCGTCGTCATCGGCCTCGGGGTTGATGGTGTAGACGTCTTCCTGGGTAATACCTTCCTGGTATTTGCGCGATGCCCAGTCACCCCGTTCCACGGCATTCAGTTTCACGGTGGAGCCGCTCATGTACTCTTCACGCAGCTCGAAACGGGTAGGGCTGTCGTGTTGATCGCGGTACAGGGTGAGCGTAGTGCGAATGCCCGAGCAGTCTGCACAGGGAAGCATTCCGCTGTAGATTTCTTTCTGTGCGGTAGGGTTAATCGGCGCTTCCGGTTGGCTCTGGCAGCCGGAAAACACGACGGTGCAGCCGAGTACTGCGGCGGCGAAATAGGTCTTCATGGTTCTCACTCCCTTGCAGGTTTCCCTTCTATATTACTGCTTGGATATGCGTTTGGCCCGTTTGGTTCGCGGCTTTAACAGTTTTTGAGTATTTGCGCTTAACCCACCTTCAGGACGTGAGCGGTGTAGCGTGGTTCAGCGGGTGTGTCTGTGAAGGGCTAGCGATGTTGTGCGGGCTGCCGGGTGGCGAATGGCGTCAGGTTGAGTGCGGGAAGCGTGTTATCCGCGTCGCAAGAGGCCCGGTTGGGGGGCTGTGAAACGTTCATGGGCGAAGGTGTTTGGGACGCTGGGAAAGGGCGGCGCAGGAGCCGGTTCAGTCCCTGCAGAAGCAGCAGGCCGAGAACAAAGCTGACAGCAAAATAGAGCAGTATCATGGGGCAGCCACACTGTGATTATTGTTGGAGTGCGAACGATTCTGTGGCAATCCTATAAAGCACGGGCAAGGTTAACCATCGTGAGTTTGTTATGGCTTGTGGGATTACTGTAGCCGGGCTGCGAGGGTTATGGCCTGTGGGCGTGAAAGATGACAGACAGTGGCGTGTGCGTTTGTGGATCCAGCGGTTCTTCCATGTGAACACGCAACCCCTGTTGCTGGAGAAGCGCCAGCCAGTCCGACAAGGTGCGGAAATACCAGGGTGGGGCGTCATGGAAGGCGTCACTACAGCCGGCCCAGCTACCGGTGCGCCAGCCTGAGCGGTAGTCTCCGTTGCAGGCCATGAGGGGGTGCAGGGTTTGTATCAACAGGGTGCCGTCAGCGCGCAGGTGTTGTATTAGCGTTGCCAGTAACTGCGCAACGGAATCCTCGCCGAAGAGTGAAAAATTGCACACGATGACGGCAAATGTCTGGCCGCTCAGTGCGTTGGGTAATTGCGTGTAGTCGCTGCACCGGTAGATGCCGTCGGAGTGTTGTGCCTGAGCGTTTTCCACCAGTGCCGGAATGGCATCCACGCCGGTGATTACAGGGGGCGGGGTGCTTTCTTTTGCGGCCAGTGCCCGGCAGAGCCACCCTTCGCCGCAGCCCACATCCAGCACCGAGTCTGGCTGGTAGCGACTAATGGCGTTGATGATTGCCGGATTGGTGGTCTGGCGGCTGGCGATACCGCTGCCTTGCAGCAGGGCGATCCAGGGGGCGGCATTGGCCGCCCAGCTGGCCAGAATGGCGTCTTCTGGTGCCTGAGTCATAGTCGTCCTGTTAACGCATCGGCGTCAGCGGGCCGGCCCGTTCCACCGCTTTCTGGTAGGCCGGGCGTGCTTCCATCTGTGTCACAAAGCGCTGGATCGACGGCAGTTGGCTCAGGTCGGCACGGGCAGAGGCCGCCTGCAGGGGAAAGCTCATCAGGATGTCGGCGCCGGACGGGGTCTCGCCAGCAAACCAGGTGTGCGTTGCCAGGTGCTGTTCAATGACGGCCAGATGATTTTTCAGCTGCGGATCCAGCATGGTGCCAGTGACCTTGCCGCTGATTTTTTTGGCGATGGGTTTGGCAAAAAAAGGCATGGGGGCTTTGGCAATATGGCTGAAGATCAGCTTCATGACCAACAAGGGCATCAAGGAGCCTTCGGCGTAGTGTAGCCAGTACCGGTAGTTCAGCCACTGGTCATCATCGGGGGCGGGTTGCCATTGGCCGTTGCCATAACGTTGCACCAGGTATTCGATAATGGTGCCGGATTCAGCAATGACGGTGTCGCCGTCAGTGATCACCGGGGACTTGCCCAAAGGATGAATCTCGCGCAGCTCGGCCGGGGCCAGCATGGTCTTCGGGTTGCGGGCGTAATGCTTGATCTCGTAGTCCAGCCCCAGTTCTTCCAGCAGCCAGACGATACGCAGGGAACGGGAGTTTTCCAGGTGATGCACTGTAATCATAAGGGCTCTCTGCCAGGTTTCAGCGCCTCTGGGGCGTTGATAGTCGGTGTGCTGGGAGCATAGCAGAGAAACCGCTGCGATCACGACAAGGCCGGATCACAGCGGGGCAAGAGAGCTACTGTCGGGCGGTGTTGATGGCTTCCGGTCGTGTAGACAGGTGTACCTGCTCAATGAACGCATCCAGCACCGGCTCGGTCTGCCAGGCTCGGGGGTTGTTCACCATGGCGACCACTGCCCAGGTGGTGTTGTCCTCATCGCGGGTAAAGCCGGCAATGGAACGGACGTTACGCAGTGAGCCGGTTTTGATGTGGCCCATGCCGGCCATATCGGCGTTGCCCAGCCGGCGGCGCATGGTGCCATCCATGGCCACCAGTGGCAGGGAGGCGATCAGTTCTGCGGCAAAGCGGCTTTCCCAGGCATGTTGCAACAACAGCGCCATTTGCCGGGCGGTGATGCGCTCGATGCGTGACAGTCCTGCGCCGTTTTCAAACACCATGGTTCGGTTGTCGATGCCTTTGCTGGCCAGCCAGGCACGGATTTCCCGTTCTGCAGCGGCCAGATCATCCTTGTCGCCGGGCTGGCGACGTTTGGCGCCCAGGGTCAGGAACACCTGGCGCACCATCACGTTGTTACTCCACTTGTTGATGTCGCGGACCATGGTGACCAGATCCCGCGAGGAGGTGGTCACCAGCAGTTCGGTGTCTTCCCGTGGGCGCAGGCCTTCCCGCGTCGTACCGGCCAGGGTGCCGCCAAGCTGCTGCCACAGGCTGGTCAGCAGGGCACCGGTATAGGCTTGTTGGCTGAGCACGGACAGGTAGCTGTTGGTGCTGCAGCCTTTGGGGAGTACGCCGGTGACGGTAATCGTGGTGGTGCCGTCTTCAGCCACGAGGGGTTCATAGTCGAATTGATAGCGTCGCGGGCAGTGCCCGTAGTCGCGGAACACCAGCTGATTGTCGATGGTGATGCCGTCCAGCGCGGGTTCGGTCCAGGTGTGAATGCCCCGGTTGTCTGCACGGGCCCGGATGCGCAGTACATTCAGGTTGGTGAGCAGGCCATTGGGCTCCACCAGGAAGGGCGCATTGGGGTTGTCGCCGTCATCGTTGAAGTCGGCGATGCCGTTGGGCAGGTTGAAGACGCTGCCATCCAGAACCAGGTCGCCGGTAATGTGTTTGACGCCCATGGCCCGCAGTTCCCGCAGTAACAGCCACAGCCGTTCTTCTGTGAGTTTGGGGTCGCCGCTGCCGACAAAATACAGGTTGCCGTTGAGTGTCTCACCCTCAATGGTGCCGTCGGTATACAGGCGGGTGTGCCACTGAAAGGTGGGGCCCAGCAATTCCAGTGCGGCGTAGGTGGTGATGACCTTCATGATGGAACCGGGATTCAATGGCATGTCGGCGTTCATGAAGCGGGCTTGCCCGGGACCATCCAGTGGAATCGAGGCCACGGCCAGATCCGCTTCGGGCAATTGCAGCTCTTTTGCCACATCCAGCACGGGGGCCATTACCGGCACGGGGACTTCCGCTTGCACGGGGCGGGCAAGCAGGGCGCTGACCAGGGAGATGGACAGCAAGAAAAACACGAGGGATTGTCTGCGGACTACACTTCTCGGCATGACACGGGGACCTTCAAAATCGTAACGGCAACAACCGCCGGGGTAAACGCGGGTTGGGGAACCTCTGGATAACTCTTTGCATGCTCAGCGTGGCCTGAAGCGTGCAGCTGCTGTGTCTTGTTTCGATGGTCAGGGTGGTTCCCTTTCCGAGAGGCAAGGCGCAGCAGATGTGCGCTTCAGGCCACGCCCTTCGGGTCTTCCAGGCTGGCCCGCACTCGTTGTTGCACTTTTTCGATGGATGGACATACACCTTCAAAAGCGCGCCTAGATTGCGAACCAGCCTGAAAGACTGAGTACGCAAAGAGTTATTCAGAGGTTCCCTAGCGTAATGCAAAGCCGGGGCCGGGTCAGTGGGCCGCAAGTGTGGGAAATGTAAATTTAAACGGCCGCCCCGGTGGGGGCGGCCGGGGGCTCAGGGCTTGTGCAGGCCCACATCGATGCCTTTATGTTGTAAATCAGCATGATAGGAGCTGCGTACCATGGGGCCGGAGGCTACCGAGGTAAAGCCCAGCTCGTTGGCGACGCGGGCGTACTCGCGGAACTCGTCCGGGTGCACGAAGCGTTCCACCGGGGCGTGATGCTTGCTCGGCTGCAGGTACTGGCCAATGGTGATCATGTTCACGTCGTGGGCGCGCAGATCCTTGATGGTATTGATGACCTGTTCGAAGGTTTCGCCCAGCCCCACCATGATGCCACTTTTGGTGCTCACGTCCGGGCGCAGCGCCTTGTAGCGCTTGAGCAGATCCAGAGAGTGCTGGTACCGGGCACCCGGGCGGATGTGTTTGTACAGTTCCGGGACGGTTTCAATGTTGTGGTTGAACACGTCCGGTGCGGTCTCGCCGAGAATCTCCACGGCGGTATCCAGGCAGGGGCGGAAGTCCGGGGTGAGAATTTCGATGCGGGTATCTGGGGTGCGTGCGCGCACCTGGCGGATGCATTCGGCAAAATGTTCCGCGCCGCCGTCGGCCAGATCATCCCGGTCCACAGAAGTGATCACCACATAATTCAGGCCCAGGTTTTCCACCGACTCTGCCAGGTGCAGGGGCTCTTCGGCATCCAGGGCGTTGGGCCGGCCAAACCCGACATCGCAAAATGCGCAGCGACGGGTGCAGATGTCACCCATGATCATGAAGGTGGCGGTGCCGCCGCCGAAGCATTCCGGCAAATTGGGGCAGGCGGCTTCTTCGCAAACGGTATGCAGTTTCTGTTTGCGCAGCAGCGACTTGATGCGCTGGATTTCTCCGTTGGCGGGAACCCGCACACGAATCCAGTCCGGCTTGCGTTGATAGCCGCTTTCTTCGTTGACCATGGGGATGGTGCGGACCTTGTCGGCGCCGCGCAGTTTGTCGCCGATTTGCACTTTGCGTTTGGCTTGGGCCTGTTCGCTCATGGGGTTTCCATTGCCGTCGGGTGCTGCCGAAAGGGTGGGGCAGGCATCTGTGTCTGTGGGTTACCGTCGTGGGGACGGTGCTGCCAGGGCACTGTCAGGATCGCTGTCAGTGATGGCGTTCTCCTGAAGTGCATTGTACCAGTCTGGTGGGGGCGCTGTCCGGGGCGTCAGGCCCAGACGTTTGGCTAATAATGTCACCAGTTGTTGTTCCATGGTGTGGCGATCCAGATTGACGCCCTGCGCTTGCAGGGTGGTCATGGGCTGGCCCACGTGCCCGCAGGGGTTGATCCGCTGCCAGGGCGCCAGGTCCATGTCCCGGTTGATGGCGAGCCCGTGATAGGTTGCGCCACGGCGTATGCGCAGCCCCAGGGACGCGATCTTGGCCCCGTTCACATAGACCCCGGGAGCGTCATCCCGGTTCACGGCTTCAATACCCAGGCTGGCAAGAAAATCGATGATGCCTTCCTCGATAGCAGTCACCAGCCCGCGGCTTCCCAGCCCCAGCCGTTTGATATCCAGCATCAGGTAAATCACCGTCTGGCCGGGGCCGTGATAAGTGACCTGTCCGCCGCGATCGCTGTTCACCACCGGAATCTCCCCGGCATTGAGCACATGCTCGGGCTTGCCTGCCTGCCCCAGGGTAAAGACCGGAGGGTGTTCCAACACCCATAGTTCGTCGTTCTGTTGGGCGTGACGGCGATCAGTGAGATCCCGCATGGCCTGCCAGCAGGGGGGGTAGTCAACCTGGGGGAAGTAGCGAATCAGTGCGTCCATGGGGAAAGTATAAGGCTTGGTGCATGCCGCACACCAGAAGCGACGAGCTACGCTTGATGGAATTAAGACATCGACCGGTCTACGAAGACGCTGTAGGAGTTCCCTTCCAGGGGACGAACCGAACGAAGCGAGGATACGCACGTAGCCCCATAGGGGGTGAAGTATGAACGGAGCGATTAATGATCACCGGTTAAAAGGCGAATCGAGCGTTTTGCCGCTTTGCAGGGTGGTTCGCCCCCTGGAAGGGAACTCCTTGTATCTCTCCATGAGTGTTGATTAGCTACCGGCACTCACGGGTCGGGTTAAAGCCTGTGGAACTCCTGAGGGCATAGACCCTGTTCTGTAGATCTGGCTCCGCCCCATATTCTCTTAAATCTGAACGGTATCCGGGCTCTCCCCACAGCGGGATGAAGCCGCATAAGCAAGGGAAGACACGAGAGATGCAGTTTGTTGGAATTGATGTCAGCAAGAAGAAATTCGACACACTTTGGCTACGCCAAACACAGCCCCAGAAGGTGAAGACGCGGGTTTTCCAGAATAAGCGAGACCAGGAAAAGGCCGTTGTGCAGTGGTTGCTCAAACAAACCGGTGCAAACCCTTCCGAAATCCATGTGGTGCTGGAAGCAACCTGTGTTTACCACGAGAACCTGACCTATGCCCTCCATGAAGCCGGCATGCAAGTGTATGTGGCGAACCCGGCGCGTACCCGAGACTTCGCCAAGAGCGAAGGGTTCTTGAGTAAGACAGACAAGCTCGATTCGCTGTGCCTGGCACTGTACGCGAAGGAGAAGCATGAGCGGCTTCATCAGTGGCAGCCGGAAGCGCCGGAGATCAGGCAATTAAGGGCGTTGAGCGCTCGTCTGGAGGCTCTGGAGAAAGACCAGCAGCGGGAAGAAAACAGGCTGGAAAAAGCGGAGTTTAACCAATCCAGCGACCGGGTGATCGCCTCTATCAAGGATATGATCGCAGCGCTGAAGGAAGAGATCCGCAAGCTGAAACAGGATATCGATGACCACATTGATGGCCATCCCCTGCTGAAGAAAGACCGTGCCTTGCTCGATAGCATCAAGGGCGTGGGTGATGTGATGTCCAGGGAGCTGTTGTCACTGATACACAGCCGACGCTTCCAGTCGGCCAAACAGTGTGCGGCCTTCGTGGGATTAACGCCAATGCACAACGAATCTGGCGACTCGAGAAAACCGGCAAGGATCCGCAAAGCAGGCCGCTCCAACGTGCGCGGCAAGCTGTATATGGCTGCGGTCACTGCATGCACGTACAACCCGGATATCCGGGCGTTACGACGGCGCATGGAAGCCAAGGGCAAGTCAGGCATGGCGATAGTCGTTGCCGCCATGCGCAAGATGGTGCAAATCGCCTATGGCGTGATCAAGCACCAGCAGGAATATACCCCGCAGGTCGCATAGAGAGGACTTGCAGGGTATGGAGAGAGACGGTATCTACATTTTGCATTTGTATTGCGGCCGCAGAGCGGCATAAAAAAGCCCGGCAAAGCGCCGGGCTGAAGGCAGACCCCTCACGGGGTAACAACAAATGAACCAGAAGTGTCCTTACTTAGATCAGACGATTACCTGTCCGCTGGTTAACAAGATGCAGGTTCAGTTCCTGGACGCTGATGCCGAATTCGATGTCGTCATCATCGTTGAGATTGATGGTCTGGAAGGCGTCAAAATGTACCGGTGTGCCATGAACACTCTGCAGAATATCCGGGCTGCGTGGCATGGCAGGAATGATGTTTTCCGAGGCAGATATGGCGCTGGTCGCGGGGGTGCGGGCGCTGACATGATCCGGGGAGGGGGATTGCACTTCAACAGCGGTGAGTACCAGCAGGCAGCTGCACAGACAAAGCAGTGACAGTATTTTCATGGTGGTTATCCCCGTGTTGTTGTTATGCGGTCAACATTACGGGGACGTTCGTTCCAAACCTATGGTGGCTTGGTGGGGCTTCGGTGTCGGGCTGTGACGGCAAGTAACGCAGTGTAATGCCAATATGCGAACCAGTGCACACTGGTTGTGTGCGCTGATGGCTTGCGGTTGAGGCTTTTGGCGAAATGTCGACGCTACAGGGTTATTTTCACGTGGGGGGAATCGTCGAGCGCCTTGTAAATGGCTTCCACCTGCTCCCGGTTGCGCATGGTGACCTGCGCGGTAAAGGAGATGAAAGTGCCCTTGCTGCTGGGTTTGCTGCTCAGGTGTTTGTCAGCGTCAAAATCATCCAGATGTGTGGTCAGAATCTCGATCAGGGCGTCCTCGAGGGGGGCGTCGACGGCGCCCATGACCTTTAACTGCATGTCATGGGGAAATTCCCACAGGTGTTCCTGAATAGCCATGGGCTGCTCCTGTCAGTTTTGTGTTTCGGGGGTATCAAGCCCGCAAAGCCGGCGTTTATGCTGGACGTAGTGCCGGGCCAGGATCTTCCATTGGGGGCCTGGCTGGCCATTACCTATTATAGCGTCGTTAAGGTGGGTCACGGGTACCACTTCCTTGGTGGAGCTGGTGATCCAGATTTCATCCGCCTTGCGTAGCTGCATTTCGGTGATTTCCCGCTCTTGCAGCGCTAGTCCGTGTTGATGGCACAGCTCTACCACCAGGTCCCGGGTGATGCCGCCGAGAATGGCGTGGCTTTTCGGCGGGGTGGCAATGCTGCCGTCTTTGACCACAAAGACATTGCTGGCCGAGCCTTCGGTGACAAAGCCGTCGCGCAGCAAAATGGCCTCGACCGCGCCGGCGGCAACCGCTTGTTGGCGGAGCAGGCTGTTGGGTAACAGGGAGACGGATTTGATGTCGCACCGGGCCCAGCGAATATCATCCAGTGTGATCGCTTTGGCGCCGATGGCGGTGTCCGGGCTGTCGGCGGCGGGTACTGCGATCGGGCTGGTCATCATGAAGACGGTGGGGGCGACGGCAGGCGAGGGAAACGCATGGTCGCGCTTTTCGGCGGCGCCGCGGGTGATTTGCAGATAAACCGAGAGGTTTCCGTCGCCATTATGGCGCAGTAATTCCTCGCACAGTGCGCGCCATTGTGCGCGGCTGTGGGGGTTGTGGATTTCCACTTCGGTCAGAGAGCGTTCCAGGCGAGCCAGATGTTCTTCGAAGCGAAACAGCACGCCGTTATAGGCAGGGATGACCTCGTAAATCCCGTCTGCAAACAGAAAGCCCCGGTCCATCGGCGAGATCTGTGCGTCTTCGGGGGCCATAAAACGGCCGTTGAGATAAACCTGAGGCATGGTGAAAGGGCTCGACGTGAGAGTGACGGTACCAGTCTAGCGCACCTGCCAGGCCCGGATGCAAAACCGACGCAGTGCCAGCTCAATATAACGAAACGGACTGCGACGGTTTCCTCTTGTATCAGGTGCCTGGCGTCAAGCGTTCTGCGTTATCAGAACAGACCTTTGAAGAACAGCAGAATATGGTGCCAGAGCTTGGTGAAAATACCCGCTTCTTCAACCGGTTCCAGTGCGACCAGGGGCTTCTTGACCAGAACCTCGTTGTTCATGCTCACGGTCAGGGTGCCGTACTGTTGGCCTTCCAGAATAGGGGCTTTCAGTTGCGGAGTGACACTGATTTCCGCTTTCAGGTTTTCATGGCTTTCGCGGGGAATGGTCAGTACCAGATCTTCCGCCAGGCCCAAGCGTAGCTGATCCTGCTTACCCATCCACACATCCACGGTGTCTAGCACGTCACCGGCGCTGTATGCCTTGTAGGTTTCGAAGAAGCGGAAACCGTAAGTCAGCAGTTTCTGGGATTCGCGGGCGCGGGCGCTTTCGGAGGTGGTGCCCATGACCACGGCGATGAGTCGCATGTTGTCTTTCTTGGCGGAAGACACCAGGCAGTAACCGGCTTCGTCGGTGTGGCCGGTTTTCAGGCCGTCTACGGTCGGGTCGCGCCACAGCAGCAGGTTGCGGTTCTGCTGGGTGATGCCGTTGTAGGTGAATTCCTTCTTGGCGTACAGGTCGTAGTGATCAGGGAAGTCACGCACGATGGCCCGGGCCAGGATCGCCATGTCCTTGGCCGTGGTGAAATGGTTTTCGGCCGGCCAGCCGGTGGCATTCATGAAGTGGCTGCTGTCCATGCCCAGGCGATTGGCGTGCTGGTTCATGAGGTCGGCGAAGGCATCTTCAGAGCCGGCAATGTATTCGGCCATGGCCACACTGGCATCGTTACCGGACTGGATGATGATGCCGCGGAGCAAGTCGCCCACCGGGACACGGGTGCCTTCACGGACAAACATGCGTGAGCCGCCCATCTGCCAGGCTTGAACGCTGATCGGCGCCATATCCTTCTCGGAGATGTTGCCTTTCTGCAGTTCTTCTTCGGCGATGTAGGCGGTCATCATTTTGGTCAGGCTGGCCGGGGGCAGGCGCTGTTCCGCATTGTGTTCGACGATGACCTGGCCGCTGGCGGCATCCATCAGCAGGTACCCCTTGGCTTCGATCTGCGGTGCGCGGGGGACCATTTGTGCCTGGGCTTGCAAGGAAAGGGCGGTGCCGAGCAAGGCACAGAGAGCAAAAACGGTAAAGCGGAAAGACTGGGGACGCATGGGTATCCTGCCTGTTGGTTGTCCTTGGATGGTTCAGGGAATCAGTAATGCGCCGGTCGTGTCATGGCGCCGCCCGGGAAAGAGCCCGAAGGGGTAGTTGGACACGAAAAAGGCAAAAAATTCCATAAAGACCATAAAGATGCGTTGTGCCATTACTTGATGGCTGCATTCTAGAGGACTGGCGCAGGTCTGTTAACCGGAGAAACGGCTGATATGGGCGTTTTCAGGGGCTGACGGGCATGGGCCGGTCGAAACCGGCGTTGGCCACCGTCTCGCGCGCTTGCTGGCGTTGCTGATTGCTCTCATAGGGGCCGATCCAGACGCGGAACAGGTCACCCTCCGAGTGCTGTATGCGGGTGTCGACGCCCAGCTGGTTGACCAGTTCCTGTTGCAGTCGCTGTGCGCTGGTGCGGTCCGAGAAGGCGCCTGCCTGCAGGAACAGGCTGCCGCCTTTGTTTGCGCCAGCGTCGGCGGTGTCCGTTTTGGCGCTGGCGTTGCCGCTCGCTGCTGAAGGAGGTGGACTGTCCAGTGCTGCACGCACGGCAGTGGGCACCGTGCTACTGGGGCCTTCGGGTTGTTGCTGGCTGCTGATCGCTTCGACCCGTACCCGCCCGGTGCCGGACTGCTCTATACCCAGACGTACCGCGGCGGCCCAGGACAGGTCGATGATGCGGTCTTCGTGGAAGGGGCCGCGGTCATTGACGCGCACTACCAGGCTTTTGCCGTTATCCAGGTTGGTGACCCGGGCATAGGTGGGCAAGGGCAGGCTGCGGTGGGCGGCGGTGAACTGGTACATATCGAACGATTCGCCACTGGAGGTGCGGTGGCCATGGAATTTCTGTCCATACCAGGAGGCTTTGCCTTCTGCCACGTAGCCGTCCGCTTGGGGAAGCACCTGATAGGTCTTGCCCCACACACTGTAGGATTGCGGGTTGCCGTAGCGGCTGCGGGGTTCCTTTTTGGGCACCGGTTCCGGCAGCTGGGAAACATCCCGGGGTTCTTCCGGCGCGGTGTCCTGCTGCAGGCTGTAGCGGTCCGAGCCTGGCGCGCCGTTGTTGACGGCGGGGGTTTCACTGTCGCCAGCGGGCCCCGGAGCGGTGGCGCAGGCTCCGAGGAACGCGGAAGTGATCACGGCACAAGCCAGACGCTTCATTGACTATCCTCCAGTGCGGCCGCCAGTTGTCGTGATAGTTGTAGCACGGCCATGGCGTACAGGCGACTGTGATTGTAGCGGGTAATCACATAAAAATTGTCGGTGGCCAGCCAGAACTCCGCACCGTCGGTGCCTTCCAGATCAAGCAGGGCGACCCGGGTGCTGGCGGGCAGGTCGAAACAGTATTCGCTGACCAGGCGCCCGGTGTTGCAGCTCAGTGCTGTGACGCCGGCGGCATTGGCTTGCGCCAGCGTAAAGGACGGTTTGTAGCCTTTCTTGGCCAGCGACACGTAACCGGTGCCATCCAGCTGTGCTCTGGCCGCCACGGGCAGGCCTGGCTTCCAGTTATGCTCGCTGAAATAGTTGGCCACGGAGCCGATGGCGTCCACCGGGTTGTTGACCAGATCGGTGACACCGTCATTGTCGAAATCCACCGCATAAGCCTGGTAACTGGTGGGGATGAACTGGCCGTAGCCCATGGCGCCGGCGTAGGAGCCGGTGATGGTTTTGGCATCGATGTGGGCGTTATGCTCCAGTTCGAACAAGGCTTTGAGCTGCTTGCGGAAGAAGCTGCCCCGCGGCGGGTAGTCGTAGCCCAGGGTGGTCAGGGCATCGACCGCTCGGTAGGTGCCCATGTAATCCCCATAGCGGGTTTCCACTCCGATGATGGCGAGGATGATTTCCCGGGGGATGCCGTAGATCTGTTCTGCACGGGTCAGGGTGTCGGCGTGGGTATGAGCGAATTCCACGCCTTTGTGTACCCGGCTCTCCTGCAGGAAAATTTTCTGGTAGGTAGCCCAGGTATGGGTGTGTTCTGCCGGCCGCGCTATGGATTCGAGTATCTTGGGCTGGCATTGCGCACTGCCCAGGACGTCGCGCACCCGTTCTTCGTCCTGCCCCTGGGAAACCAGCTCGGCAATCAGGGTCTTGGCCTGTTCACGCTGCAGGTAGTCGTTGTTTTCCGGGCAGGTATGTTCGGCCTGGGCCGGCAGGGCCGTGAAGGTCAGGGCGGCGGCCATAAGTGTCGAGTAAAAAGTGCCGGAGCAAACAATGCCTGGCATGCATGAATAGAAACGACGCAAAGGGGAATCTCCTGTTTTCATTATTTCCATGGACTGCGTTGTCGAGGTGAGACGGCCGAAAAACCGGGCCGCCTTCTTCCTCGCGTTCAGTAACTCATCAGCCGTCGGTGGGTGTGAATCGACATTAGCATCCCGAAACTGGCCAGCAGTGTCACAACCGAGGTGCCGCCATAGCTAATCAGGGGCAAAGGAACACCTACGACAGGTAGGAGTCCTGAAACCATCCCAATGTTCACGAAAACATAAATAAAAAATGTCATCACCAGGCTGGCGGCAAGAAGCCGGGCAAAGGTGTCCTGGGCCTGCCAGCTGATAAAGAAGCCGCGGCCGACAATCACCAGGTACATCATCAACAGGATGCTGACGCCAACCAGGCCGAATTCTTCACTGAGTACCGCGAGAATGAAGTCAGTGGACGATTCCGGCAGGAAGTCCAGCCGCGACTGGGTGCCGTCGAGCCAGCCCTTGCCATTGACGCCGCCGGAGCCGATGGCGGTTTTCGACTGGATGATGTTCCAGCCGGTGCCACGGGGGTCCGCTTCCGGGTTGAGGAAGGTGTCGACCCGGTTCCGCTGGTAATCGTGCATCACGAAGAAATACATCAGCGGCGCGGCAGTGACCACAATGATGATCGCCACGGCGATCAGTCGCCAGGAGAGCCCGGCCATGAACAGCACCACCAGCCCGCTGGCCGCGATGAGGATGGCGGTGCCCAGGTCCGGTTGCAGGCCAATCAGCATGGCGGGCACCCCGAGCAACAGCAGGGCGGCAATCACATCCGTGAGTTTGGGGGGCAGGGTGCGTTCCGTGAAATACCAGGCGACCATGGCAGGCACAGCCAGCTTCATGACCTCCGCCGGCTGAAAGCGGCCCGCGCCGGGAATGGAAAGCCAGCGTTGGGCCCCTTTGGCTTCTGTGCCGACGACCAGCACCAGTACCAACAGCACCAGGCCAATGGAATAAATCACCGGGGCCCAGAACCGGTAACTGCGGGGCGGAATCTGGGCCAACAGGAACAGCACGGTAAGGCCGGCACCAAAACGAATGCACTGGCGCACCACCAGATCCATGCTTTCGCCGCCGGCGCTGTAAAGAACGGTGAGTCCGCCGAACATAAGCAGCAACAGGCCGACCAGCAGAGGCGGGTCCAGGTGCAGGCGGACCGCCAGCCCCGGAGACAGGCTGGCCCCGGTCTGGCCGGGCATCTGGCGGATAAATTCGCGCTGGCTCATGGGCGATCCTCTTTACCCGAATCGTCGGCGACGGTATTGGAGGGCGGGGTGACCGGGGTGTTGGCGAACACCGGCGGCACCTTCAATGCTCCCTCTTGGTCGAGCAGCCAGGCGTCCATGACCTGGCGCGCCACTGGCCCGGCGGTAGACCCCCCATGGCGACCATTTTCCACCAGCACGGCCACGGCAATGGCCGGCTTTTCCGCGGGCGCAAACGATACCAGCAGGGCGTGGTCCAGCAGACGCTCTGCCAGCTCGTCCTCGTTGTAGGTTTCGTCCTGGCCCACCGAGAAGACCTGAGCGGTGCCGGATTTTGCCGCAATGGCGTACTTTGCCTTCGAGGCCATGGCTCGTGCGGTGCCGCCGAGCTCGGTGACACCGACCATGGCTTCGGTCATTTTTTCCCAGTTGTCCTGATCATTCAGAATGATATCGGTTCGCTCCACCGGCTGCTGGTTGCCCGCCAGGGTAGGGATGACCTGCTTGCCGTGGGTGGCCATGATCGCCGTGGCGTTGGCCAGCTGCAGGGGCGTGGCAAGGACAAAACCCTGGCCAATACTGGCGTTGATGGTGTCGCCGTGGAACCAGGGGCGGCCACGGGCGGCCTTTTTCCATTGCTTGGAGGGCATGATGCCGGAGGATTCATTGTACAGGTCAATGCCGGTGGGCTGGCCCAGCGAGAACTGGTTCATGTAGCGGTGCATGCGTTCGATGCCCAGTTTAAAGCCCATGTCATAAAAGTAGGTATCGCAGGATTGCACCACGGCTTTGCGCATATCCACCTGGCCGTGGCCCCAGCGCTTCCAGTCCCGGTAGCGGTGAGGATCGTTTTCCAGCTGATAGTAGCCGGGGTCGGAAATGGTGCGTTCCCAGTTGGTCACTCCGGCATCTAACCCGGCAAGACCGTACATGGGCTTGATGGTGGAACCGGGGGGGTAGCGCCCCTGCAATGCCCGATTGAACAACGGGTTGTCGTGGTCGTTGCGGTAGGCGGAGTAATCCTTGTGGGAAATCCCGGTGACGAACAGGTTGGGGTTAAAGCCCGGGCGGCTGACAAACGCCAGTACGCTGCCGTCGCGGGGATCAATGGCAACTACGGCGCCACGGCGTTCGCCGAGGGCGTTGTAGGCGGCCTGCTGCACCCGCATGGAGAGGCGCAGGCGCAAGGGACTGCCCGGCACCGGTGCCTGTTCTTCCAGCACGCGCAGAATCCGGCCGCGGGCATTGGTTTCCACCTGCCGATAGCCGACCTCTCCGTGCAGGGTGTCTTCGTAGAAGCGTTCGATGCCGCTGCGCCCGTAGAAATGCGTGCCCGCATAGTTACGTTGCTGGTCCAGCGTCATGGCGTCCAGGTCCTGGACGTTGATCCGGTTTACGTAGCCCAGCACGTGGGAAAACAGAATACCGTGAGGGTAGTGGCGAATCGGGTCAGCCGAGATGCGGATGCCCGCCAGCCGGTGCTGGTTGACCACCAGACGGGCAATTTCCTCTTCCGTGAGCCGGCCGCGCAATGGCACCGGTTCCCAGGGGCGGCGGGCGGTAAGGCGGCGCTTCTCGAAACGTTCCCGGTCGCCTTCATCCAGCTCAATCAGGTTACCCAGCTCAAGCAGCAGCTGATCCAGGTCTCCGGCCTGCTCAATGATGATTTCCAGGGAAAAGTCAGGACGGTTATCGGCAAGGATTTCACCGTGGCGGTCGGTAATCAGCCCGCGAGGCGGGGCCACGGCCTGGGTTTGAACCCGGTTATTGTCACTGAGCGTGGTGTAGCGGTTGTGCTCGATGACCTGTAGCCAGATCATGCGGCCGATCAGTACGCCGGTAAGCAGCAGCACCAGAAAAACGCCCACGACAAGGCGCACGCTGAAAATGCGCTGTTCGTGGTGATGGTCTTTCAGCGTTAATGGTCGGCGCATGTTGGCGTCTGTGTGAGGCGATAACGATCAGCGATGATAGGGGTGCCCGGTCAGTAGCGTCCAGCCTCGATAAAGTTGTTCGGCCAACAATACTCGCACCAGCGGGTGGGGTAGTGTCAGGTTGGACAGGCTCCAGCGCTCATGGGCAGTGGCTGATAGCTGTGGACACAGGCCGTCGGGCCCACCCACCAGCAGTACCAGATCCTGGCCCACATCTTTTAGCTCGCCCAGTTTACGGCTGAGTGCGTGCGTGTCCAGCGCTCGGCCGTTGACTTCCAGTGCCACGGTTTTTGCGCCGGGGTATTTCTCTACACGTTTACGCAGAACATCCGCTTCCGCGCGAATCTGGCTGCCGGCATCGCCTTTGCCGCGTTTGGGCATGGGGATCTCTTCCAGCGTCAGGCGCATGTCCGGGGGCATGCGCTTCTGGTATTCGTTGTAGCCTTCGGTCACCCAGGCGGGCATGCGGGTGCCGATGGCCAGCAGAACAATGCGCACGGATTACGAGTCTTGCTGTTGGTCGCGGTCCGGGTGGTGCTGGGGGTTTTTCCACAGCCGTTCCAGGTCGTAGAACTCGCGGGTGGCGGGCAGCATCAGATGAACAATTACATCGCCGAGATCCACCAGGATCCATTCGCCGGTGTTTTCCCCTTCGGTTCCAATGGGCGGGAAGCCGGCGCTCTTGGCGGCATCGGCCACACTGTCGGCCAGGGCTTTCACGTGGCGGTTGGAGGTACCACTGGCGATGACCATATTGTCAGCCACGCTGGTGATTTCGCGTACATCCAGCGGGGTGATGTTTTGGGCTTTGACTTCTTCCAGGGCGTCGATGACCAGTTGCAGTAGCGGGGTGTCAGCGCTCATGGGGCCTCATGATTGATTAAAGGGAGTAAGTTTCGCCACATTATACAGGTCGTGGCGGTGAATATGCGTAATCACGGCGTCATCCAGTGCCGGGCAGCGTCCTTTTTCTGCCAGTGCCTGACGAATGGCGGTGGCAGAGACGTCCAGAAAGGGCCGTTTGAGCATGAGGCGCAGGCCACAGGGCTGCTGTGCCAGGCCCTGGGCGTCGGTTTCTGGAAAAGCTTCCAGGGCGGCATCGTCTGCCAGTGGGCTGTCAGGGCGGGGTACCACGGCCAGGTGGCACAGGGTGGTGTAGTCGCGCCACTGGTGCCACTGGTGCAGGCTGGCAAAGCTGTCGGCGCCGATCATGAAGACCAGCGGCCGATCGGGGTGTTGTTGGCGAAAATGCTGCAGGGTGGCCAGGCTGTAGCTGGGGCCCGGTTGGGCCAGTTCCCAGCCATCGGGATAAAGGTGCGGGTGGTCGGCACAGGCCAGCTCCAGCATACGCAGGCGCTGCTCGCCGCTGGCCAAGGGCTGCGGTCGATGCGGAGGCACCGCATTGGGAAGCAGATGCACAGGGGCATCACCAAGCACCCTGGACACAGCCCGGGCGGCACTGATATGCGCCCGGTGAACCGGATCAAAGGTGCCGCCGAAGAGAACCAGAGGCCGGACGCCAGATGCCGGATGCCCGACGTTATGCAAAACACGCCTCCGTGTTTGACGTTAGGCGTCTGGCATCCGGCGCCGGGCGTTTACAACCGTATATGCCCATCACCCAGCACCACCCACTTCTGGCTGGTCAGCCCTTCCAGGCCCACCGGGCCGCGGGCATGGATTTTGTCGGTGGAGATGCCGATTTCCGCACCCAGGCCGTATTCGAAACCGTCGGCGAAACGGGTGGACGCGTTCACCATCACCGAGCTGGAGTCCACTTCGGTGAGGAAGCGGCGGGCCAGGGTGTAGTTCTCGGTGATGATGGCTTCGGTATGGCCCGAGCTGTAGCGGTTGATGTGCTCGATGGCTTCATCAATGTCCTTGACGATTTTTACCGCCAATACCGGTGCCAGGTATTCCTCTTCCCAGTCGGCTTCCGTGGCCGCCTGCATGTCGGTCACTCCCGCGCTTTCCAGAAGATCACGGGCCTGCTCGCAACCACGGAGCTCCACGCCGGCCTGCCGATATTGGGCGGCCAGCTCGGGGAGTACCTGCTGGGCGATGGCGTTGGCCACCAGCAGGGTTTCGGTGGTGTTGCAGGTGCCGTAACGCTGGGTTTTGGCATTAAAGGCCACGCTGATCGCCTTGGCGATATCCGCCTGCTCATCAATGTAGGTGTGGCAGTTGCCATCCAGGTGTTTGATGACCGGCACGCGGGCGTCGTTGCTGATGCGCTCGATCAGGCCTTTGCCGCCCCGGGGCACAATGACGTCCACATATTCGGGGTGGCTGATCAGCTCGCCAACGGCGGCGCGGTCGGTGGTCTCCACCACCTGGACGGCGGCTTCCGGCAGGCCGGCGGCGCGCAGGCCCTCGCGGATGCACTCAGCAATGGCCTGGTTGGCATTGATGGCTTCCGAGCCGCCCCGCAGGATGGCTGCGTTGCCGGATTTCAGGCACAGCGCGGCGGCATCAATGGTCACATTCGGGCGAGACTCGTAAATGATGCCGATGACACCCAGTGGTACACGCATTTTGCCGACCTGAATGCCTGACGGGCGGTAGGCCAGGTCGGTGATCACACCGATCGGGTCCGCCAGGCCGATAATTTGTTCCAGGCCTTCCACCATGCCGTCGAAACGGTCTGCTGTCAGGGCCAGGCGGTCCAGCAGGGCGGCGTCCAGGCCGTTGCTGCGGCCGGCGTCCAGGTCTTTTTCGTTGGCGCGCAAAATGGCGTCGCGATGGTCGCGCAGGGCGTTGGCAATGGCGGCTAGCGCCTTGTCTTTGTCGCCGGAGCTGGCGCGGGCCATGGCACGGGAGGCCTGGCGGGCCTGCTCGCCCAGGCGTTGCATGTATTGCTGGATATCCATAATTGTCTGCGGTCAGTTCTCTGCGTTCGATCTGTTGGTGTCTTGCGAGCGGTGAAGCGTTACCTCGCCATTGTGCGGCATAACACCGCTTGGCAGGTAGGGGAAATCCGGTGATCAGTGGGCCGCTGGCCTTCTGGACTGGATTAGCGGCCAGCCGAGACTGATTTTTCCGCCCGCGAAAGGCGGCATTATAGCGACAACTGGTGCTTTACGCTTGCTCACAAATGGTGAAGAATTGAAATCCTTTGCTACACAGATGCCGTTAAATGGCTGATTTCATTGGTACGTTTGTGCCATTTTGTGTGGTGCAGTTAATGACACGAATAATATTGTCATACGCAAAAAGAAAGACCGGCGCCGGGTACGGACGCTACATAAAACAAGAACAACGTGGGCCAAATGGAGCCAATTACTATGGGCTTTCAGTATCAGGAATACACCCGTTCTGCGATCAAGGCCGATGCTATCCAGCTGTGGGTCGGCAAGTGGCGCATCGATTACCTGGCATTCTCCAGTCCTGCCAACGCACACAAGCCGCCATTGTTGGTGGTAGGTGGGGCCTTTCAGAACTTCACCTCCTACAAGTATTGCGTAGAACGCATCTACGAAGACTTCCCCGTTATCCTGGTGGACTTGCCGTCGCTGGGTAACAACACCCAGATCGCCCCGGATTTGAGCATGGAAGATCTGGCCGATCTGCTCTATGAGTTCAGCCTGCAATCCGGCCTGAAAAAGGTCCATCTGATGGGGTTGTCGCTGGGCTCGGCGATTGCCAGCACCTTTGCCTACAAGTACCCGCAAGCCACCGACAAGCTGATTGTGGCGGGGATCGTGACGCGCCCGCGCAAGAGCTGGCGAATGCTGGTGGAAGAATCCGTGCGGGTTCTGGAACAGGGACGCATGGATGAGTTCAGCCAGGCGGTGGTGCTGTATCTGGTCAACTACGACCGCATGGACGACACCGGCATCAGCCCCACTGCCCGCAAGCTGTTCTACCGGCAGATGAAACGTTTGTCGGATAACGAGTGCGAACGTTACAAAATCAACGGTCGGCGTTTGCTGTCTGTGGAAGGGCTGCTTGGTTACCCGGAATGCGACACCCTGGTCACCACCGGTGAGTTCGACAGCTTCACGTTGCCCTGGGAAAACGCCTCCTTTGCGGAAAATTGTCCCAATGCCCAGTTCACCTTGATCAAGGGGGCCGATCACCTGCCGCAGCTGGAGAAGCGCGAAGTCTCCCTCGACCTGTTTTCGACCTTCCTGCGTGGTGAATCCTTGCAAACCGTCGGGGGCATTCGCCGCTTCAGCAAAGGGGAATACAGCCAGATCGAGCGCCGTCGAGCTGAGCGCCTGGTGCCGTGTAATAATCATGGGCATGTCACCAGCGAATCCCGGGTGGGCGACCGGTTTCGTTTCAACAAGCCCGTCACTGTCGTGGATATCAATTTCTTCGGTTGTCTGTTGAAACTGGACGAGCCGGGTTTCTCCCTGGCAGACCACGCGCGCGACTGTACCTTGTATATGGATAGCCCGGATCTGAAGCTGGAGTTGCTGGTGTTCGATTATGACGGTGCGGGTTATCTGCGCTGTCTGTTCAAGCACGGTAATATTCAGGCGGCGGAGCGGTTTACCCAGTTACTGAAGCAGGGTGAATATTTTTTGCGTCGGGACAAGGATGAAAAAGTGCGGCGTATCTATGGGTAGTTCTGAAAACGTTTTCTGCATCCATAAAAAAACCGGCATTTAATGCCGGTTTTTTTATGACTACTCTTCGCGGATTGAGTGTGAATAACACGCTTCTCGCCCTCTGATGGGCTTATCGCGAATACCCGGCACTTTGCCGAAGGCTCGACGCCGGACGCCTGACGTAAACCCCCATAACCTGAGTGGCCTCGTTATTGCGGTATCTCCTTTGAGGGGTATTTTGAGGAACAGTCAGGGCCATCATTCAGGCAATAATCGGGTAATGCATTTTGTGCAGAGAGCATGGCGGCCAAGGGTTTTAGCATTTTGAATGCAGGCGTCCGTCGTTGGGCATCCTGCGTCCAGCGGTGGCCAGGGCGAGATAATCAGACTGGTTCTGAAGCCGGCTGATTACTCAATTTCGCGATGAACCTTTTATGTAGAGAGCGTTGCATATCAAGCCGATACCACGCCTTCCAGAATTCGCACCATGGGATTGCCCCGGGTTTGAGGAATGGGAAGCTGGCTATAAAAATCAGCGGGGTTGTGTACGGTGAGGCCATCGAAACCCTGCTGCAGAAAGTGGCTGACGGTTTGCTCATCGGAATGAAAATGAAAGCCCACCTGGCTGCGCGATATGGCGCCAAGCAGACGCCCCAGGTTTTTGAGGGTGTGGTAGAACGGCATGCCATGGTAGAGCGGGTAGTTGTCGGTCAGGTAAGTGCCCTGTGGAAAGGCCCGCAGGGCGGTGGCCAGTTTGCGCCAGAATTCGGAAATGACCGCCAGCGGAAAATAATTCACCAGCCCTTCAGTGATCACGACAATTGGCTTGCTGGTATCCAGCTGGCCGAGCACGTGGGCCAGGCTCAAGTCGCCGTCGTCAGCAAAAATATTAATCGGCATGACTCTGTGGCGCTCGCTCAGTACCGCCTGCTCGGTTAGTAGCTGCCGTTTGCGCCGGGCCATGTCCGGCAGGTCGGTCTCGATGTAGGTCAGCTGCGGGTATTGCTGACAGAAACGGTGGCCACGGGGGGACAGGCCGCAGGCGATCTCGACGACCTGGGTGACGCCGTCTTCGATCAGCTGATGCAGACGGTGGTCGATCAGCAGGTGTCGTTGCAGCAGGAAAGTGCGAATGTTGCCGCCTGCAATCTTCCGGCCCACATACTCGAACGGTGCCAAAGCACCATACAGGAAAGCGCCACCGCGGGTGCGGAAGAAGGGGGCAGAGAGCCCGTCTTTCGCCCAGACGTGCCCGGTATAGAGGGCGGTAAAACTGATCGATGACGTGTCCCGTGGTTCGCTCATTGTTGTTCTGGCCTGACAAAAAAAGAAGACGAACAGGCTAGCAGAATGTTGCCAGTGGTGGGTGGCATATTGTGCCAAATTGGGGGGATTGCGAGCTACAAGCGACGCTTGGTTGGATGGGTAAGGCTGAAACGTTCCTCAACCCCGGTGTTTTCCACGAAGCCGCTGGCGGCGCGACCTTGCGAAGCAAGGAAATCGACCGGAGAGCGATCAGGAATGTCAGGGCTCGACAGGTTTCAGAAAAGAATGCAGTAACCCCTGTCTCTTGCCTCGCTACGCTCGGTTCGTCCCTCAAGAGGCACTCCTGCAGATAGGCATTCAGCCTGGCAGCGCGGCGTCCTGTGGGATTCATGAGGCAGAGGGCCTTCTTCGCGTTGCAGCTTGCAGCTTGTCGCTTGCAGCTGTCTTTTTTACCTTTCCATGCTGCGCGGCAGGGGGTGTCCCGCCAGGCGCAGGGCCAGGGAGGTGATGTGTTTCCAGGGGTCGCCCTTGGCCATGCCCTTGACGCACTGGTCGGCGCGGATGGCGCAGGCCTGGGCGATGCGCAGCTGCTGTGGGTTGAGCCGTTGGGCCTGGTTCTGCATGGCGCGTACCCGTTGCGGAGGCAGGCGCGGGGGCGGCCCGCCGCCGAGCATGCCGTCGAGCAGGCGGATGTCGCGGCTCAGGGCCCACAGCAGCACCGGTGGCTCCACGCCTTCGGCGCGCAGGGTCTGGATAATGTGCATGACGCGCTGGCTGTCACCCTGCGCGGTAGCCTCGGTGAGGTCGAAGGGCGAGTAGCGGCTGGAGTCGCCCACCGCCTGCTGAACGTCTTCCGGGCCGACCTGGCCGTCTTCTACCAGTAAAGCCAGCTTGTCCACTTCCTGGGCGGCGGCCAGCAGGTTGCCTTCGCTGCGTTCGATCAGCAGGGCCAGGGCATCTTCATTGGCGCGCAGGCCACGGCTGGTGAGGCGTTCCTGCAGCCAGTTGCGCAAGCCTTTCCCTTCAACGGGCCAGACTTCGATCACGGCACCCATTTCATCCACGGCTTTTACCCAGGCGCTGTTCCAGTCCTTGCGACGGTCCAGCCGTGAGCAGCGGATCAATAACAGGGTGTCACTACTGGCTCCGCCTTTCAGGCCGGCGAGAACATCGCGAAGAATCTGGCTGCCGGTCTTGTCCGGGCGTTTATCGTTGAGAACCAGCTCAAGAATGCGACGGCCGCCGAACAGGCTCATGCTTTGCGATTCATTGAGCAGGGCGTTCCAGTCGATACCGGTATCACTGGAAAAACGCTGGCGTTCGTCAAAGCCCTGGTCACGGGCTGCCCGGCGCAGGTCGTCGAGCAGTTCTCCCTGTTGCAGCGGCTCATCGCCGGCCACCAGATAGACGGGCAGTAATGTCGCGGACAGATGCTTGCCAAGCTGCTCGGGACGCAGGCGCATCAGTAGGTCTCCCACCCCTTGGACGCCACAGCGATCTGGTTGATCAGCCGGAAAGTCATGTCTTCATACAGGTCATCACGGACCAGCTGTTCTTCGTCGGAAGAGGCGGTGGCATTTTCCGGGTACCAAGGCAGGCTGCGCAGGGCCATCATGCGTTTGGGGGTGGTCAGCAGGGCGCCGGTCTTCATATCGCGCAGGTGCCAGTAGAGGGTGTAGCGCAATTCGATTTCCGCTTGCCGACCCTGATTATCCACCGCGGAGGTGCGACGCATCCATTCTTCGTCATCAATGATCAGCTGGTAGGGGGACTCGTTGTGCACCAGTACGCCCTGGTTTTCCAGTTCGTCTTCCAGGCTGTAGTTCAGCTCTGTGCTGGCGCCAACAAGGCTCAGGCTTTCCATGGTGGGCACGCTGGTGGCGCCGCGTAGCTGCCAGCCGCAGGCCGTGATCAGCAGGGTGAGAAGCAGGGTGGTAATGGCGTTAACGGTAACCCTCATGGGACGCGTGCTCTCTTGGTTGTCTGGCGGGCTGGTGGAGATGGCCTGCGGCCATTTCCACCCTACGGTGTCCGCTGCGTTGCAGTGCGCTCAGTTGGCGACGATGTTGACCAGTTTACCCGGCACCACGATCACTTTACGCACTGTTTTTCCTTCGGTGAATTTCTGCACATTGGGCTCGTCCATCGCCAGGGCTTCTACTGATTCCTTGTCGGCGTTGGCGGGCACATTCAGCTTGGCGCGAACCTTGCCATTCACCTGTACCACCAGCTCGATGCTGTCTTTCACCAGCGCGCTTTCATCCACGCTGGGCCAGCTGGCATCAATCACTGCCTCTTCATGGCCCAGGGCCTGCCACAGGCTGTGCGCGGCATGGGGAATGATGGGGGCCAGCAGCAGCACGGCCGCTTCCAGGGCTTCGTGTTTTACCGCAGCGCGGTTATCACTGTTAGCGTCGAACTTGCTGACTTCATTGATCAATTCCATCACCGCGGCAATGGCGGTGTTGAAGGTGCTGCGGCGACCATAGTCGTCGCTGACTTTCTGGATGGTTTCGTGGGTCTTGCGGCGCAACGCCTTGCCTGTGTCATCCAGTGCGTTTACGTCCAGTGTGCCTGCATTACCGGCTTCCACATGTTCGGCCACCAGACGCCACAGGCGCTTGATAAAGCGGAAGGCGCCTTCCACGCCAGCGTCGTTCCATTCCAGTGATTGCTCCGGCGGGGCGGCAAACATCATGAACAGGCGCACGGTGTCGGCGCCGTATTCTTCGATCATTTGCTGCGGGTCCACGGTGTTGCCCTTGGACTTGGACATCTTGGCGCCGTCTTTGAGCACCATGCCCTGACACAGCAGTTGCTTGAAGGGCTCGTCGCAATTCACCAGCCCGGTATCACGCAGCAACTTGTGGAAGAAGCGCGAGTAGAGCAGGTGCAGGATGGCGTGTTCGATGCCGCCGATGTACTGGTCCACGGGCAGCCAGTAATTGGTGGCGGCCGGGTCGAGCATGGCGGTGTCGCTCTGCGGTGAGCAGTAGCGTGCGTAGTACCAGCTGGACTCCATGAAGGTGTCGAAGGTGTCGGTTTCACGCAGGGCGGGTTGGCCGTTGAAGGTGGTCTTGGCCCACTCCGGGTCGGCCTTGATGGGGCTGTTGACGCCATCCATTTCCACATCGGTGGGCAGCACCACAGGCAGCTGGTCGTCCGGGGTGGGGTGCAGGGTGCCGTCTTCGGTTTCCACCATGGGAATGGGCGCGCCCCAGTAACGCTGACGGGAGACACCCCAGTCGCGCAGCCGGTAGTTCACTTTTTTCTCGCCCAGGTTGCGCTCGTTCAGCCAGGAGGCGATGGCGTCGAAGGCCTCGGCGGAGGTCTTGCCGGTGAATTCCCCGGAGTTCACCAGTTTGCCTTTCTCGGTGAAGGCTTCCTGTGCCAGGTCGATGGCGTCACCGTCCTCTCCATTTGAAGAGATGGGCTCGATCACCTGAGTGATGGGCAGGCCGTATTTCTGTGCAAACTCAAAGTCACGCTGATCGTGGGCGGGCACCGCCATGACCGCGCCGGTGCCGTAGCCCATCAGCACGAAGTTGGCGACCCATACTGGCACCGCTTCACCGCTGATCGGGTGGGTCGCGGTGAGGCCGGTGTAGATGCCTTTCTTTTCCATGGTTGCCATGTCGGCTTCAGCGGTCTTGGTGTTCTGGCATTCTTTGACGAAATCCGCCACTTCGTGGTTGGCTGCCGCCGCTTTTTGCGCCAGCGGGTGGCCGGCTGCCACTGCCACATAGCTCACGCCCATGAGCGTGTCCGGGCGGGTGGTGTAAACGCGCAGGGATTCTTCTCCTTCAATGGAGAAGTCCAGCTCCACCCCTTCAGAGCGGCCGATCCAGTTGCGCTGCATGGTCTTGACCTGTTCCGGCCAGCCGTCCAGCTGGTCCAGATCGTTAAGCAGCTCATCGGCGTAGTCAGTGATCTTGATAAACCACTGGGGGATGTTCTTCTGTTCCACCTGGGTGTCGCAGCGCCAGCAGCAGCCGTCGATGACCTGCTCGTTGGCCAGCACGGTCATGTCGTGGGGGCACCAGTTCACGGTGGATTGCTTGCGGTACACCAGGCCTTTTTCAAACAATTGGGTGAAGAACCATTGTTCCCAGCGGTAATATTCCGGGGTGCAGGTGGCCAGCTCCCGGTCCCAGTCGTAACCGAAACCCAGGCGCTGCAGCTGCCCGCGCATGTAGTCGATGTTCTCGAAAGTCCACTTGGCCGGGGCCACCTTGTTCTTGATCGCCGCGTTCTCCGCCGGCAGGCCGAAGGCATCCCAACCCATGGGTTGCAGGACGTTCTTGCCCTGCATGCGCTGGTAACGGCTGACCACATCGCCGATGCTGTAATTACGCACGTGGCCCATGTGCAGTCGGCCAGACGGGTAGGGGAACATGCTCAGGCAATAGAACTTTTCCTTGCCGGCATCCTCGGTGACCTTGAAGCTTTGATTGTCATCCCAGTACTGCTGGGCTTGGGCTTCGATCTGATCGGGGCGATACTGTGCGTCCATCGGCTCTCTTTTCTTGACCATAAAAACAAACGGGAACAGGGCGACCTTGGGGAACATCCCGGTCGTGAAGGGGACATAGGATACATGAGCTTAGCCCGGATTTCTCAATGCGCGGGTGTCCATATGCGCAATCTCAACGATAAATACCGCAGGCGGGGGCGCCTGCCGGGTGTGGATGTGGTGAGGGCCGGCCCATGGTGCTGACGTACCTGATGCTGCTGGTGCTGGTGGGGGCAAGCCTGCCGGCGGTGGTGCGCAGTTTCCTGCCGCCGTTGCCGCGCCGGATTACTGGCATTACCCCCCAGGCGGTGGTGGTGCTGGGCGCCGGTCGGCGCCAGCGCAATGGCCGGTTTTCCCTGACCACCCGTGGGCTGCGGCGGTTGAAACTGGCGGCGGAACTGGCCAACGAGCACGGCTTGCCGCTGCTGGTCAGTGGCGGTATCAGCCAGACCCCCATGCACGACAACGAGCCCAGTGAAGCGGACCTGATGGCCGAGCAGGCCCTGCGCCGCTGGCCGACGCTCAATGTGATCAAGGAAACTCGCAGTCGCACTACCTGGGAAAACGCTTGCTTCAGCAGTGAGTTGTTGGCCGAGCGGCGCATGGATGAGGTGATGCTGGTCAGCGACCGTGCTCACTTGCCCCGGGCCCTGCTGTGTTTCCAGAGTCAGGGCGTGCTGGCCCAGGCGGCGTGGAGCAAGCGATTGCCGAAGCAGGAGTGGTTGCCGTCGGCGGGGGCCTTATCCATGGTGCCGGAGATCTGGTACGAGTGGCTGGCGCTGGTCTGGTATCACGTTCGCTATTTGTAGGGGTAGATGCCTAGCGCCAAATGCCGGATGCCAAACGCCCAAGATAAAATCTGAAACTCTGGAGAACGTTAGAAGCAAGATGTCTGGCGTATCAGGTATCAGATGACGTGCGGACTCCCGCCAAGGCTTCAACGGCTTGATACTGGCTGAGAAACACCTGACCGCTGAGAGTGTTCAGGTAGCGAGTTTTTTTCAAATGATCCATCACTGGACCTTTAACTTCAGACAGATGCAGTTGGACTCCGGCCGCGTCCAGCCGTTCGTTAAGGCCTTCCAGGCTTTCCACCGCGCTCGCATCAAGATGGTTGATAGCGGAACACATCAACACCATATGACGCACCTCGGGGCGGGCCATGGCCCGGTCGTAGAGCAGGTCTTCCATGGGGCGGGCATTACCAAACCACAGGGACTCGTCCACGCGAATGGACAACACGGTGTTTTCCACGACAACGTTGTGGCGATCTATGTTCCGGAAATGGTGGGTGCCGGGGACCAGGCCGACTTCAGCCACATGGGGCTGGCTGGCCCGCCACAGAAACAGAATCAGTGACAGTACTACTCCCATCAGCAGGCCGGTTTGCACATTCACTAACAGCACACCGGCCAGGGTGGCGACCATGGCCAGGCTGTCCGGGCGGCTGGAATGCCAAAGATTTTTCAGTTCCCGCAGCTCTATCAGTGAGAGCACGCCCATGACGATAATCGCGCCGAGAGCGGCCTGTGGGACGCGAGTGAATAGCCCGGTAAACCACAGGGCCACGACGCCTATGGCCAGCCCGGCGAGCAGGCCGGTCATGGGGGTGCGAGCGCCGGCTTCGAAGCTGACGGTGGTGCGGGAAAAACTGCCGGTGACGGCAAAGCTGCCGGACAGGCCGCTGGTCACATTGGCTAGCCCCAGGCCCAGTAACTCACGGTTGGCGTCGATGCGTTCGCGGCGTTTTGCGGCTAAAGCCTGAGCCAGAGAAATGGATTCCACGAAACCGATCAGCGCCAGCAGCAGGGCAGGGACCAGAACCTGATGCCATTGCGCGGCTTGCAGGCTCGGCCACCCCGGCTGTGGCAGGCCGTCGGGAATGGCGCCGACCACAGCAAGGCCTTGGTGATCCAGCCCCAGGCCGATATTCACCAGGGAGGTGACCAGTACGGCCAGCACTGGGCCCGACTTTCCCAGAAAGACACTAAGCCAGCCCGGCAGGGCGGAGCGTTTGAGTGGGCCGGCCATTTTCTTTGGGATGATCAGGCAGGCAATGGCAAGGGCGCCCATGGCCACGGTGATCCAGTGTATTTCCCAAAGACGGGGCAGCAGACTGCGCCCCAGTGCGAGAATGTTTTCGCCATTGGCGTCGACGCCGAGCAGGTGGCTGAGCTGGCTTGCAGCAATAATGATCGCACAACCGCTGACAAACCCCAGGATCACCGGGTGGCTGAGCAGATTGGTGAGCCAGCCCATGCGCAGGGCGGCCATTACTAGCAGCAAGGTCCCGGACAATAACGCCATGGCGATGGCGGCTTGAATGAACAGCTGCGGGTCGCCACCGGCAATGGCGCCGGCGGCAGAGGCTGTCATTAGCGAGGTGAGTGCTGCCGGTCCCACGGAGAGTGCACGGCTGGTGCCGAAGAGGCCGTAAATGATTAGCGGCACGATGCTGGCATAGAGCCCGGTTTCCGGAGGCATGCCGGCGAGTAATGCGTAGGCAAGCCCCTGGGGAACCAGTAGCAAGGTGACGATGATGGCGGCTATACCATCGCCGGCGGCTTCGTCCTTGTTGTAGCCAGCCAGCCAGTCGCTGGCGGGAAGCCAGCGCAGCAGGTCAAAGGCTCGCGGCATACTACTGGTTACGGCGCTGGTCGAGCCGATCCGCCAGGGCGCTCAGGTCGTACCCGGCTTGTTCCGCAGTGGCCAGAATGTTGGCATTGTCCTGTTCGCTGGCCTGGGTCAGAGCCCACAGGGTGGTGCTGCGGGTACCGGTGCGGCAGAAGGCCAGTACTGGCGTTTCGGCCAAGGAGACAATGGCGTCGAAGCCGTCGATGTCGGTTTCGCTGATGTTGCTGCCAACCACGGGTTGATGGGCATATTCCAGACCGGCGGCTTCTGCTGCCACTGCCATTTCGGCACTGGTGGGCTGGCCCTCTTCTTCGCCGTCCGGGCGGTTATTGATCACCATCTTGAAGCCGGCTTTGTCCAGTTCGGCCATGTCGCCGGGTTGCAATTGGCCAGCGACAAAAAGGTCGTCAGTCAGTTTCTTGGGGGTCGCCATAGGGGCTCCTTGTTGATTTGCCAACAGCTTACCGGGGTGTCTCTGGCATGCAAGTCCCCGGCGGGTTATACCGGGGGCAGGTTGCTCTTTTCCAGACAATCCGGCGCCAGGGCTTTGATGGCCTGGAACTGGGTCAGGTAGATATTGCCTTTCAGTTGTTCCGGGAAATGGGCCCGTTTCAGCTGGTCCATTACCGGCCCCTTGATCTCGGCGAAGTGCAGGGTAGCGCCGGCATCGCTGAGCCGCTGATTGAGGCTGAGTAACCCATCCACGGCGCTGGCATCGAGATGATTGATGGCGGCGCCGTTAAGGATCACATGTTCGGTCAGTGGGCGCTGCAGGGCAGCATCGTAGATCTGGTCTTCCAGGCGGCGGATATTGGCGAAGTACAGGGCTTCATCAATGCGAATACTGAGAATGCGTGGAGAGACCACCACATCGTGGCGCTGGACGTTACGGAAATGCTCGGTGCCCGGAATCAGGCCGATCTCGGCTACATGGGGCTGATTGGTACGCCACAGGTAAAGCACCAGGGAACTGATAACGCCCGCCATCACTCCGGCCTCCACGCCGAAGCCCAGCACGCCGAGAATGGTGATCATCATGGCGGCAAAATCCAGTTTGGAGAAATGCCAGGTGTGTTTCAGGGTGGCGATATCCACCAGCGACAGCACAGCCACCACGATGGTGGCTGCCAGGGTGGCCTTGGGCAGGAAGGCGAACAGGCCGGTGAGGAAGAGAGCGGTCATGGCGATACCCACGGCGGTGAAGACGCCGGCCATGGGAGTCTGGGCGCCGGCATCAAAGTTCACCACCGAGCGGGAAAATCCGCCGGTGACCGGGAAGCCGCCACTGAAGGCGCTGGCCAGGTTGGCGGTGCCCAGTCCCATCAGTTCCTGATCCGGGTTAATGCGTTGACGGCGTTTGGCGGCCAGGGTCTGGGCCACGGAAATGGATTCCACAAAACCAATCAGGCTGATGAGGATGGCGGGGACCAGCAACTGCTGCCACAGGGTCATGTCCAGACTGGGCATGACGAAGCCGGGCAACCCGCCGGGGATGTCCCCCACAATGGCCATGCCATCTTCATCCAGCTGCAAGCCGGCGGTGATCAGGGTGGTGACCACCACCGCCAGTACCGGGCCGGCCTTGCTGGTCAGGTCCGCCCAGAAGGGTTTGAAACCGATCTTCAGCAGTAGCGGTTTGAAGGCCTTGCGAACCCAGAACAGGAAGACGGTGGCCGAGCCGCCGAGTATCACCGTGGGCCAGTGGATATCTGCCAAGTGGTGATACAGGGATTGACCCAGTTCATAGAGGTTGTGGCCGCTGAGGGGCACCCCCAGCAGGTGCTTGAGCTGGCTGGCGGCAATCAGTATGCCCGAGGCAGTGATGAAGCCGCTGACCACCGGGTGGGATAGCAGGTTGGCGATCCAGCCCAGCTTGAACAGGGCCATCAGCACCAGGAAGGCCCCGGAAATCGTGGCCAGCAGAATGGCGGCGGTGAGGTACTCGGTGCTGCCGGAAGCGGCGATCTCGCTGGCTGCGGCCGCGGTCATCAGGGAGGCCACCGCCACCGGGCCCACGGCCAGGGTACGGCTGGTGCCGAACAGGGCATAGGCCACCAGCGGCAGGATACTGGCGTACAGGCCCACCTCCGGCGGCAGCCCCGCGAGCATGGCGTAGGCCAGGCTCTGGGGAATCAGCATGATGGTGACGATGACCGCAGCCACGCCATCCTGGGCTGCGGTCTGCCGGTTATAGGTGGGTAACCACTGGGAGGCACCCATCCACTGCGGAAGTTTCATTACAGCTTTTCCGGTTTCGCCAACCACTCATGGCCTTTCAGCATCATGCTGAAATAGATCCGCGGCATGGCATAGCGTTTCAGCCACCACATGCTGGTGCGTGCCACGGCGGGGTTGAGGGGGAAGCTGGGTTGCAGTTTACCGCCATAGCCGAACTCGGCCATCACCACCTTGCCTTTTTCTACGGTCAGCGGGCAGGCGCCGTAGCCGGCGTAGCGGGCATGCAGGGGCTTGCTGTCCAGGTGGGCGAGCAGGTTCTCCGCCACTACCGGCGCCTGCTTGCGAACCGCCGCAGCGGTCTTGGCGTTGCTGGAACCGCAGGCATCGCCCAGGCTGAAGACATTGGGGTAGTTGGGATGCTGCAGGGTGGCTTCATCCACGGCGATCCAGCCGGCGTCGTTGGCCAGCTCGCTGTTACGAATAAATTCCGGCGCGCGCTGGGGCGGCACCACATGCAGCATGTCGAAGGATTCGGTGCGCTCGCGGGTGCTGCCATCTTCCAGGGTTTCACGGAAGGTGGCGGTTTTTGCGGGGCCATCCACGGCGATCAGTTCGCTGGTGAAGTTCAGGTGGGCGTTATAACGCTTCACATACTCCATCAGCGGCGGGACAAAGTCTGCCACCCCGAACAGCACACCTCCGGTATTGTGGAACTGCACGTCGATGTCGCCCAGACACCCCTGTTCCTCCCAGTGATGACAGGAAAGATACATGGCCTTTTGCGGTGCGCCGGCGCACTTGATCGGCATGGGCGGTTGGGTGAACAGGGCGCGGCCCTTTTTCAGGTTCTGCACGCATTCCCAAGTGTAGGGGGCCAGATCATAGTGATAGTTGCTGGCAACGCCGTTTTTCCCCAGGGTCTCTTCCAGGCCGGCGATGGCACCCCAGTGCAGCTCCAGGCCGGGAGCGACCACCAGGCTGCGATAACCGAGCTGTTGGCCATTTTCCAGAAGGACCTGATTGTCTTGCGGCTGAAACCCGGTGACCCGGCTGCGGATCCACTTGGCATTGCGGGGAATCAGTGCCGCGGTGGAGTGACAGGTGTCCGACGGGTTGAAGCAGCCGCCACCCACCAAGGTCCAGGCGGGCTGGTAATAGTGGCGGTCGCTGGGTTCGACGATGGCCAGGGACAGGGACGGCTTGCGCTTGAGCAGGCTGGCGGCTGCCGCCAAGCCGGCAGCACCGCCGCCCACAATCACCACATCCCATGTTGCTGATTCATCCAGTGGCATGGTGGGCCCCCTTAAAGTGCGTTCAGCGGGATTTTCAGATAGCTGATGCCATTGTCTTCCTCGGGAGGAAGGTGCCCGGCGCGCATGTTGACCTGCACCGACGGCAGGATCAGGCGCGGCATGTCCAGGGTGGCATCACGGCTTTCGCGCATCTTGACGAATTCTTCTTCGCTCACGCCTTCGTGCACATGAATGTTGTGCTGGCGCTGGTCGCCCACGGTAGTTTCCCAGACAAACTCACTGCGGTTGTCCGGCAGGTAGTCGTGGCACAGGAACATGCGGGTTTCGTCCGGCAGCGCCAGCAGCTTCTGGATGGAGTGATACAGGGTGCGGGCATCGCCACCGGGGAAGTCACAACGGGCCGTGCCGTAGTCTGGCATGAACAGGGTGTCGCCGACGAAGACTGCATCGCCAATAATATGGCTCATGCAGGCCGGAGTATGGCCGGGGGTATGAATTGCCCGGGCTTCAATGTTGCCAACTTTATAGGTTTCGCCGTCCTTGAAGAGGTGATCGAATTGCCGACCGTCGCGGGCAAAATCGCTACCGGCATTAAATACCTTGCCGAAGGTTTCTTGCACGGTGCGGATATGTTCGCCGATGGATAACTTGCCGCCCAGTTGCTCCTGTATCCAGGGGGCAGCAGAGAGATGGTCGGCATGAACATGGGTCTCGAGCATCCACTCAACCGTAAGGTTTTCCTGCTGTACGTAGTCGACGATTTTCTGCGCGCTGGCATGCTCGGTGCGACCTGCGTTGGGTGCGAAATCCAGCACGGAATCCACGATGGCGCAGTGACGGGTTTCCGGATCGGTTACTACATAACTGACTGTGTTGGTGTCTTGATCAAAGAAGGCTTTGACTTCAGGGCGTGCCATGGTGCTCTCCCTATTGAGTACGAAGGTGACAACGTTATAGATCTTGCAGGCCCTAAAGTCAAATAATGAATAAGCTTATATCTAAATGTAATATGTGGTCATTTCTTGATGCTCAATAGCCTCCCTGCAAGCATCAGCAGTCCCGAGAGCAGCAGCCAGGGCCACACGCCGGTGCTCATGAACGGGGTGATGCCGGTGCGTGGGTGGTATTCGCTGTAGAGCACGTCACGGGTGAACTGGGGCAGGGTATCGATGACCTGGCCGTGGTGATCAATCACGGCGGTAACGCCGTTGTTGGTCCCCCGCAGCAGCCAGCGCCCGGTTTCTGCGGCGCGCATGCGGGCCATCTGGAAATGTTGCAGGGGGCCGGCCGAGGTGCCGAACCAGGCATCGTTGCTGATGGTCAGCAGCACATCGGCATCGTGGCTGCGGGTGGCCACCTGTTCCGGGTAGAGAATTTCGTAGCAAATAAACGGCGCCACGGTGTGGCCCAGTGCGGTCAGATTTGGTTGCGCTGGGCTGCCCGGCGTAAAGCCGGACATGGGCAAATCAAAGAACGGAATCAGCCCGCGGATCAGCGACTGCATGGGCACATATTCGCCGAACGGGACCAGCTTCTGTTTGTGGTAGACGCGCGGGTTGCCGTCACCGGGATCAAGCGGGATGGAGGCGATGCTGTTGTGGTAGGTCACGCCGCTATCGCTGGCCGCCCGCCAGGGAACGCCGGTGATGAAGCCGCCGTGGCGCTCGGCAATCTGTTGACCTTCCTGCTCCAGGAATCCGGATACGTTCTGGTAGAAATTGGTGAGCGCGGATTCCGGCCAGATCACCAGGGTGTCGGCGGGAATCGCCTGGGTCAGCTCCTGATAAATCTGTTGGGTCCGCTCGCGCATGGACAGTTGCCACTTGATGTCCTGCGGGATGTTGCCCTGCACCAACGCGACTTTCTGGGGCGTGCCGCCGGGCGCCGTGAATGACAAAGTGTGGGACACGGCGGTGAGTACCAGCAGGGCACAGGCTGCGGCCAGGCTGGTGTACCAGCTCCTCCGGTGGGTTGCCGGGCGAATGAGACAGGCGCTGATCAGCACGGTGGTGAGCGTCAGTAGCCACACGCCGCCAATAGGGGCGAGGGTGACAAATGGCGTGTCGATCAGGGCATAACCTGCATACAACCAGGGAAAACCGGTGAGGAAAACACCGCGCACCCAGTCCAGCAACAGCCAGCTACCGGCAAACACCAGCGCTGAACGCCCCAGTCGCCAGCTGGCATAAAAGGTGAGCCCGTAAAACAGGGCCAGAAAGGTGGCAAAGATGCCGGTGAACGGGATGGCCATCCATAGCGGCATGAAGCCGTAGTCGTGCATGGACACATGCACCCAGGAAATACCGAAAGCGAACATGCCGAGCCCGTACAGCCAGCCTCGCAACAGCGCTTCGCGGGCAGAACCGGCCCGCTGCTGGCACCAGTAACCGGCGCCGATGCTGACAAACAGTAGTGGCCAGAGATCATAGGGAGCGAAGGCAAGGGGAAAAAGCAGGCCGGCAATCAGGGCCAGCAGACGATCTCGCATGGGGTTCCTCGTTTCATGCTGGCGAGCAGGCCGCCTGGCGGTTTGGACTAGAGTCGATTCAATAATACGAATAAAGTAGCAGGCAAAATAACCGGTTAAACCGGAATGACAAGTCTGGGGGCATCATAGTGAAACACCCATGCAAGTACCATCCGGGAACGGAGGCGCAGTGGTATTGCGCCCATGATGGACTGCATCTGTGTCAGCAATGTGTGGAGGGTGACGAGGACCACCGTATGGAGGCCCGTTGCTTGCTGTGCAATCACGATCTGGCGCCAGCAGGGCAGAGTCAGGTGGGGCCGCTGTGGCAGCGCCTGGACAGCTATCTGCGGCAGCCCTTCGCGTTACCGCTGTTGCCCCTGATGGCGATCTGGGCGGTGTTGGCGGCGCTATTACCGCCGCTATGGACGATGGTGCCGGTGGCATTGTTGGCGGGGCTTCCCTCCTTTGCCTTTGCGGCGGCATTGATGGCGCTGCGGGCGGGCCCCCGTAAAACCCGCAAGGCGGCGTTTCCTGGCTGGGATTGTCTGGGGGAAAGTGACGTCTGGAAAAGTGCACTGTGGCAAACCTTGCCGGCGGTAGTGGTCATCGCCCTGGCGGGTGGCCTGATGGTGACGGTATCGGTGCCGGGTGGCCTGCTGGTGGCGATGATCGGGATGCTGCTGGTGCCGGCGCTGTGGCTTGCAGTGCTGGTGCAGGGCGCAGCCCCTGGGGCTTATGCGGCGGCAGCCACCTATATCGCCTCTGCCCCCCGTGATTATGGCGTGGCGGCCGGGTTTGCGTCGTTGGGGGGGGGGCTGGTGGTGGCGCTGGTAGTGGTGGCCATGGACGTATTGCCTGTGCCGCTGGTGCACGCTGTGGCCGGATTGCTGGCCGCCTGGTGGTGGCTGGTGCTGGCGGGGCTGTGTGGTGATATCGCCGCCCGTCATGGCCGGCAGTGGGGGCTGAATCAGGGAGGGCGGCGTGTCACCCAGCCGTTGGCCGAGCGTCGGCAACGCACCCAGCTGTGCGCCGGTCGGTTCGACAAGGTGCTGCTGACAACCACGAAAGTCATCAAGTCGAAGAAAGCCACAGTGGGGGACTGGCATCATCACGACCAGTTGCTGGCGGTGCTGGGTAAAGAGCAAGAACGGATTGCTCTGGCGGAGCCTTACCTGGATTGGCTGATTGGTGCTGAAGCCTGGGGTGATGCCATGGCACTGGTCGCTCGCCAGCGCCTGCGCGACCCGCAGTGGTTGCCGGCGGCGCCAGCACTACGATTGGCATTGGCTGAAGGCATTTATACCCGCGATCCGAAACTGGCGGTTGCCTTGCTCAAGGATCTCCACCAGAAACACCCGGATTTTACCGATCTTGGGGAGGCCTACCTGTTGCTGGCCAAAGTGCTGGCCGAAGCGTTCAGCCTGGCCGGCAAGGCCGAGCAGTACCTGCGTTTTGTGGAAAGTCACTGCCGCGATGCCCGGCTGCGCCAGAAAGTGGCGGAGTGTCGGGATGCTTGGGGGTAAGAAGTAAAGAATTAGCGCCCAGTGTTAATCACGCCAGGGCCTTTGCCCGGTGCGCCAGTCCTTCCTGAATCAAGGTGTCACGCAGCTGAGCGATGGCGTCTGCCTTGAGTGCATGATCATCCAGTTCCCGCGCCAGCTTTTCTGCCTGCTGAAACTCACCTGCCCGCGTTAATGTTTGCAGGAGTGGCCAGCCAATGGCGGCGGGCAGCGCGTTGCCGCCGCGTTGCCGGTACTGCTGCCAGCATTGCGCCACCTGAATGGCCTGGCCTTTTTCTGTGGCCGGGTGGGCGAACAGTTGCTGGGCGACGGTGGTCCAGGCAGCGTTATCGCTGAGTAATTGTTGCGCGGTGAATTGCCCGGTGAGGGCGTCGAAATGATCCGGTTCGGTGGCAAGGATTTGTGCGAAGGCCGTGCTGGCCACGTCGCCGTTTAATTGCCCTAGGGCGTCCCAGCCACGTGTCAGTGAGGACAGTTGTTGTGGGTCCGTGGGGGTATCGTCTTCCTGCTGCGTTTCGGCAGGCTGCGGGCGCAGGATCTGCACCAGCAACAAGCCGCCGACAAAGGCGGCGAGGCCTGCACTGAGATTGGCGAGCAACGGGGGGCTGAACAGTGCCAACGCTGCCATGACCGCCACGGGCAGAGGCAGCAAGGTGTAGGGCGATACCGGCAGGTGTTGCCACTGCTTCTCTTTGGGATGCCATAGAGGCAGCTGCAGCGTGCTGCGTTGCAGGCCAAAGAAGGCGCCGAACCAGACCAGCAATGACGCCGTGGCCCCGTGGAACGGAACCTGCCCCGGGCTCGCCAGCAACAGGTAGCCAAAGCCACTGAGCAGGCAGCCGAGTATCCATAGGGTGAATACCCGGCCATGGCCGAGGCGGCGTTCCAGAGTGGGGGCCAGCGGTGCCAGCAGCAATAGGGTCGCCAGGCTCAGCCAGAGCGAACCGCCGGTGAACGGTGCGGTAAAGAAACGAGCCGGGCGCGGTGAGCTGTCCGGCAGGCCCCAGCGGTACAGATTGCTGGCAGCCACTTGCGCGGGAATCTGCTCGCGCAGGCGGTTCCATTGTTCGATCTCGGCGGACGACCAGAAATCCCGGGCGCGGCGTTTGCTGTCGGTCACGAAGTCGTCGGCGAACAGGACGGCACCGTAGACGTGGGCGTCCATGCCAGCGTTTTGTTCCAGCCGTTGAGACAGGTCGCTTTGATTGTTGAAGCGAAGCCAGGAGAGGTAGTTGTCCCATTCCAGGGTTTTCAGGCCACTGCTCTGGTACCAGCCAAGAACGGGCTGGACGGCGTTGCCGTTATTGAAGAACTGGCCGGCGAGCAGGGTAATGGCCAGCACCGCCATTACCCAGGGGGCGTTGCGCCAGGCAGGTGTCGCCTGGTCAGTCGCTGTCTGCGCCGTGGTCGGTTTCGTCATTGTTGTTATCCCCCGGCGGTGTCACCCGTAACAGTCGTATTGTACGGCCGTCGGCACTGAGCACGGTGACACGGAAGCCTTCCAGGGTGATGCTTTCATCACGGCCCGGCAGGCGTCCAAACTTCTGCATCACCAGTCCCCCGATGGTGTCGAACTCTTCATCGCTGAGATGGCAATGAAAGTGTTCGTTGAAGTCGTCGATGGGTGTCAGCGCCTTGACGGTGTATTCGTTGTTATCCAGATCCTTGATCAGGTAGTCGTCTTCTTCGATATCGTGTTCGTCTTCGATTTCACCGACGATCTGTTCCAGCACATCTTCAATGGTGACCAGCCCGGCCACGCCGCCGTACTCGTTGACCACGATGGCCATGTGGTTGCGGCTGATACGAAATTCACGCAGCAACGAATCCAGACGTTTTGATTCTGGCACTACCATAGCGGAACGGATGTGATCTTTGATCGCAAAACGCTCCATACGGGCGGGATCAAGGATTAACGGTAGTAGATCCTTGGCGAGCAGGATGCCGATGACTTCATCCGGGTCGTCGCCCAGTACCGGGAAGCGGGAGTGGGCGCAGTCGATAATGGTGGGCAAAAAATCCCGTGGGTCGGAGCTGGCCTTGATGCTGACCATTTGCGAGCGGGGAATCATGATCTCACGCACCTGCATGTCTGCCACGCAGATGGCGCCTTCGATGATGCCCAGGGTGTCGCCGTCGATGATGTGGGTGTCGCGCATGGAGCGCATCAGTTCCAGTAGTTCGCTCCGGTCTCCCGGAGTGGGTGAGAAAAACTGGCCGACACGCTCCAACCAACTTCGGCTGGTACCGTTATCCGAAAAATCGTCCGACATCAGGGGTTAAACTCCGTGTTTTCAGGTGGCGCCTGACCTTCGTCGTGGGCAGGGCTGTAAGGATCAGGAAAACCCAGCTCGCCAAGGGCGCGGATTTCCAGGGTTTCCATGACGAGTGCATCGTCATCGTCAATATGATCATAACCGAGCAGGTGCAGCACACCGTGGGTGACCATGTGTGCCCAGTGGGCATCCAGGGGTTTGTGTTGTTCGCTGGCTTCGCGGCACACCACCGCGTCGCAGATAATGATATCCCCCAGCAGCGGTTCTACTGCGCCTTCCGGCAGCCCTTCGGGCATGTCAAAAGGAAAGGACAGCACATTGGTGGTGGCGTCCTTGTCGCGGTAGTCGCGGTTGAGGGTGCGAATCTCGTCTTCATCTACGATACGCAGGGTGATATCGCCCACCACGCCACCGGCGGCAATGGCCGCATGGCGCACCCATTCACATAAATGGGGTTCGTCGGGGGCGTCCGGGGCATCGCTGGCCCACTGGATATCAACGGTCGGTGTCGGTATCCCGTTCATGACGGTCGTAGGCCTCTACAATGCGTTGAACCAGCGGGTGGCGGACCACGTCGCGGCTATCGAATCGGGTTACCCCGATGCCGTTGACCCCATCCAGTACTTCCAGCGTGTTGACCAGGCCGGAACGTTGATGGCGGGGCAAATCCACCTGGGTCACGTCGCCGGTAATGACCGCGCGCGTGCCAAAGCCGATCCGGGTAAGGAACATTTTCATTTGTTCCGGGGTGGTGTTCTGGGCTTCATCCAGAATCACGAAACTGTTGTTCAGGGTGCGCCCGCGCATGTAGGCCAGCGGCGCCACTTCAATGACCATTCTGTCCATCAGCTTGGCCACTTTTTCGAAACCGATCATTTCGTAAAGCGCATCGTAAAGCGGGCGCAAATAGGGGTCGATTTTTTCTGCCAGATCACCAGGCAGAAAGCCCAGTTTTTCACCGGCTTCCACCGCCGGGCGCACCAGCAGAATGCGCTGAATCTCGGCTTTCTCCAGAGCATCCACTGCGCAGGCCACGGCCAGCCAGGTTTTGCCGGTGCCCGCCGGGCCCACGCCGAAATTGATATCGTGTTTGCGAATCTGTTTGACGTACTCACGCTGGTGCGCGCCGCGGGGCTTGATACGTACCCGCTTGGTGCGGATCAGCATGTCGTCGCTGGGAAACGGCACGGTGTTGTCTGCAGGGCCGTTGCCGGCGTGGTCAGCCACGTTGGACTGCTGCAGATGCAGGTGCACCATTTCCGGTGTCAGCTCGGTGCCGTCGCGGGTCTGTTCGTAGAGTTCGCTGAGAATGGCCCCGGCCGCATCCACGGCGTCGGCGTCCCCGGCCAGGTGAAACTGGTTGCCGCGGTTCAGGATTTCCACGTGCAGCCGCTGCGCGATCTGCTTGACGTGCTCATCCAGGCGGCCACAGAGGCTGGCCAGTCGACGGGAATCGTTGGGTTCGAGGCTGATGTGCTGTGAAACGAGTGGTGTGTCCAAGATGGAAAAGGTGGCCCTTCGGGCAGTTTAGAGAGTGTCTCGTAATGTCTGAAAAGAATACCCCGAAGCGTTGTTCCGGGGAAGCGAATTCGCAGGGGCAGCGTAGCCGCCGACACCCGCGGCTGCAAGGGGCGCAGAGGCTGTGTCTGACAGTCGGGGGCCAGCCTGCGTCGGCGCCGGGGTGGCTGGTTACACTTTGTCACGCGATTTTTTCGACTTGTTTGCATCCATTCGCAACGGGCCTGCGTATTACTGGGAGGGCCAGCACCGGGCCCTCCACTGATGCTTCAGTGGTTCGATGGGTTGTTATCAATGGATGGTAAAGGAGTAACAGGATGAACATCGGCACGTACCGCAACGTTGGATTCACCGCTCTGGCGGCGGCAATCACTCTGTCCGCCTGCGGGGGTGACAGTAGCCGTAATAATGGCGTCACACCGCCTTCAGCCCGTTCAGCACCGATTCTGGTGATGCTCAACGGCCCGACCAATCGGGGGCAAATCGATCGGCTGAACCCGGCGTTGAACGTGGAGGCGAGTTTTTCATCCGGCGGCAATGAAGGGATGGCGCAGGATCTGCTGGGTAACCTGTATGTGGCTGATGACACGGCAATGCCCAGCACTTTTCAGACAATTCACCTGGCGGCCCAGCGAGAAGACGGCAGCCTGACTGACCCGGCTCTGGAGCGCGATATCGATGCGCCCGGTTCCGCCACTGTCAAAGGGATTGCCGTGGCTCATGAGGCAGGCCTGTTGTTCGCCGCCAATGTGGGTGGCAACAGCATTGAAGTGTTTGGTACGGCCGCAGGCGACATGGCCCAGCCGCTGGCCTCTACTGCGCTACCTGCCAACTGTTGGGACCTGGCCTATAACGAAACCCAGGACATTCTGTTCCTGGCCATGACCGATGGCACCATCCTGGTGGTGGATGACTATGTGGCGGGCGGCTTTGATGCCACGGGGGCCCGGTCTATTACTCCCGGTGACGGGACCAGCATTTCCAATATTCATGGCATCGCCTATCGCGCGGACACCGACACCCTGGTCGTCACCGATGTGGGTGATGCGGCGGTGGCCGACGATGGCAAGGTCTACGTGATCAGTAACGCCAGTTCAGCTTCTGGCATGGTGACCCCGGATCGCACACTGGCAGGGCCGGCCACCATGCTGGGTAACCCGGTGGACCTGATTCTGGAAGGCAACAAGGCGTTTATTGCCGAGAAGTCCAACGATGCCATCCTGGTCTACAACAATATCTTCGCGGGTCAGTCCGGCGATGTGGCACCCAACCGCACGGTGTCTGCGGTGAAACCGGAATCGCTGGTGCGTATCTCCACGCCGCGCCTGGAAGCGGATGTCTCGGATATCGATGACAGCGGCATCACGATCAATGGTGTGCTGGTGTCCAGCAATGGGCCGTTGGCGGGTGATCCGGATGTGGTGGTGCTGGATACCGACCTGACCACCGTGCAACGGGACTTCACCGTGGGCGAGTCACTGGAAAGCGTCAGCGTTAACCAGCTGGGTGATGTCTACCTGACCGCCGATGATGGCGCCAACATGGACGGCCGGATTGTGGTGGTGAACCGCCTGGGCACCGAGCGTGATGGCGAGATGTTTTCGCTCAGCCGGGACCGTATTGTGTCCGGTGCCACGACCACGCTGGTCAGCCCGAAAGGGTTTGATGTGGCGGACGAAGCAGGGCTTCTGCTGATCACCGATAACGGTGACCCGGCGGTGAAAGTCTTTGGTGCCCAGTCGGGGGGGGATGCGCCTCCGTTGTTCACCACCACCCTGGCGGTGGCGCCCTGGGATCTGGATTACCACCCCAAGGACGACCAGCTCTTTGTGGCGCTGACCGATGGCACGGTGGCGGTGTTTGACGATTACCTGGCCAATCAGGGAGCGGAAGATCCGGACCGGATCATCACTCCGACCATTGGTGGCAGTGCCATTGCGGCGCCGACCAACCTGCATGGCATTGTCTATGTAGCCGATCGCAAAACCTTGATCGTTTCTGATGTGGGCAGCGGGGCTGTGGGCACCGATGGCAAGCTGTATGTGATCGAGAAAGCTGACCGTGCGGATGGCAATACCGACGTGGCGGTTAGCATTGATAATGGTGATGGCACCACCGTGGGCAATACCCAGCTGGGCAATCCGGTGGATATCGCCTTCGATGGCAGCAGCTTGTACGTGGCGGAAAAATCCCAGGATCAGGTGCTGCGCTTCGATAACATCCTGTCCAGCCCGGGCGGCGATGTGACACCGGATGCCAGTTATGCGCAGACCAAACCGGAGTCCGTGGTGTTGTTGCCGGATTACCTGGCCCCTTCTGAAGAGGATGGCCTGGTCACGGGCGGCATACGCTGAGGCCTGGCTGCTGAAGCGGGGCGTCGGGTCAGGCAGGTGTGACCCGGGGCCCCAGATTGCCGTCGCAGGTGACGGTCTGTAGTTGGCGCGGATGCACAAACAGGGTATCCCCCGGTTGTGCATTCAGCGCTTGCCAGGCGTCCCGGCTCAGTTCCACTTCCATCACCTCCGCTGGCCAGTCCAGCGCTTCCAGTTCCAGTGTTACCGTGCCGCCAAACACGCTGCGTGCGCCCAGTTTGACGGGCAGGTTGGCGCTGTCGCTGGGGGTTTTGCTCAGGTCCGCTTCGTGGGGGCGCAGGTAAAGGGTGAGTTCACCATCCGGGCAAGCGCCTTCGGTGGTGAGGCGCAGTTGCGCGTTGCCCGCTTGCCAGCTGCGGCCGTCGTAGTGCCCTTTCAATGCATTGATGTGTCCCAGGAAATCGAATACGAAACGGCTGGCCGGTTGCTCGTAGACGGTGAGCGGTGAAGCCATTTGTTCGATGCGTCCCTGGCTCATCACCACCACCTGATCCGACACCTCCATGGCTTCTTCCTGGTCGTGGGTCACGAAGATGCTGGTGACTGAAATCTGCTCGTGCAGATGACGCAGCCAGCGGCGCAGCTCCTTGCGCACTTTCGCGTCCAGAGCCCCAAAGGGTTCGTCCAGCAACAACACGTCCGGTTTCAGGGCCAGTGCCCGCGCCAGTGCCACGCGCTGTTTCTGGCCGCCGGATAATTGTGCCGGGTAGCGACCGGCCAGGTGGCCAAGCTGGACCAGATCCAGCAGTTCATTGACCCGCTGGCGGATCGCCGCGCGGGCGGGGCGCTCCTTGCGTGGCAGCATGCGCAGGCCAAAGGCCACGTTGTCGGCCACGGTGAGGTGGCGAAACAGGGCATATTGCTGAAACACAAAGCCGACTTTGCGCTTGCGAACGTCCAGGTTGGTGACGTCCTTGCCGTGGAACAGCACCTTGCCCTGATCGGCTTTTTCCAGCCCGGCGATGATGCGCAGCAGGGTGGTCTTGCCGGAACCGGAGGGGCCGAGCAGGCCGACCAGCTGGCCTTCCTGAACATCCAGATTGATGTCGTTCAGCGCGGTGAAATCGCCGAAACGCTTTTGAATCTGTTCGACACGAATGCTCATGGGGTGTCCTGTTCGGTTTTCTGTTCAGTGGCATTGTCCGTGTTGTGCTGTGTGGCCCATTCCAGCACGGTTTTCAGCAGCAGGGTAACCAGCGCCATGGCGGCCAGCAGGCCGGCCGCGGTAAAGGCGCCCACGGTGTTGTAGTCCTGATTCCACATCTGCACCAGTAAAGGCAGGGTCAGGGTCTGCCCGCGAATCAGGCCGGAGACCACGCTCACCGCACCGAATTCACCCACCGCCCTGGCGTTGGTGAGTACCACCCCGTACAGCAGCGCCCAGCGGATTTTCGGCAGGGTGACATACCAGAAGGCCTGCCAGCCGGAGGCGCCAAGAATGATGGCCGCTTCTTCTTCGTGCTGGCCCTGGGATTCCATTAACGGAATCAGCACCCGTGCCACATAGGGGCAGGTAACAAAAACGGTGACCATGACCATGCCGGGCAGAGCGAACATGAGCTGCACGCCCATGCCGCTGAACCAGTTACCCACCACGCTCTGGGCCCCGTACACCACCAGATAACACAGCCCGGCGACCACCGGGCTCATGGCGAAGGGGATGTCGATAAGGGTGCTGAGCAGTTTGCGGCCGCGGAACTCGTAACGGGTAACGCACCAGGCCAGCAGAATGCCGAATAGCAGGTTCACCGGCACGGTGATTAGCGCGACGATCAGGGTCAGCTTGATGGCGCCTAGCATGTCCGGGTTGGTCAGGTTCTGCTGCACCATGGCCCAGCCCTGACTGAAGGCTTCGGTGAAAATTAGCGCCAGTGGCATCACCAGCAGGATGGCGACCGCAGCAAAGGCGGCCATGATGAGAAGCCACTGGTGCCAGTGGCGGGGGCGTTCATGCATGGTCAGTGCCCCTTCCAGCGACGGGTCAGACGGGATTGCACCAGCTGGATACCAAAGAGCAGCACCAGCGAGGCAATCAGGATCACCGAGGCCAGCGCGCTGGCGGCGCCGTAGTCGAACTCATCCAGACGGATGTTGACCAGCAGCGACAGGATTTCGGTTTCGAAGGGCATGTTGCCGGCGATAAAAATCACCGCACCGTATTCGCCCAGGCTGCGGGTAAAGGCCAGGGCAGTGCCGGTGAGTAGTGCCGGCATCAGCTGCGCCAGAATCACCCGGGTAAAGGTGGCCATGGGCGTGGCGCCCAGGGTGGCGGCGGCTTCTTCCACGTCGGGCGTCAGGTCTTCGAGCACCGGCTGCACGGCCCGCACCACGAAGGGCAGGCTGGTGAAACTCATGGCGATCATGATGCCCAGCGGGGTGTAGGCCACGCTGATGCCGATGGCTTCAAACCATTGCCCCAGCCAGCCGTTGGCGGCAAACAGGGCCGACAGCGTCAGCCCGGCCACGGCGGTGGGCAGGGCGAACGGCAGGTCCACCAGCGCATCCATCAGGCGTCGGCCGGGGAAGCGGTAGCGGGTAATCACCCAGGCCAGCAGCAGGCCGACCACGGCGTTGATGCCGCTGGCGCCGGCGGCGGCCAGCAGGGTCACGCGGAAGCTGGCCAGTGAGCGCGGGTCGGTAACCACACCCCAGTATTGGGCCCAGCTCATCTGTGAAACATGGATGGCGAGCCCGGACAGGGGCACCAGAATCACCAGACAGATAAACAACACGCTCAGCGCGAAGCTGAGCGTGAAGCCGGGTAAAACGGAGTGTTGGGTTCGCAGTAGGGGCACTGTCTGTTAGCGCGGTTTAGCGCAGGCTCCGGGCCTTGGCTTGCAAGCGGTCCAGCTCGCCACCAGACGCAAAGTGGGTCTTCTGGGCATCCGCCCAGGAGCCGAAATAGTCTGCCACTTCCAGCAGCTTCACCGGGGGAAACTGGTCGGCGGTTTCCTTTACCACGGTGTCGTTATGCACCCGGTAGTTGAAGCCGGCCAGCAGGCGCTGGATCTCTTCGCTGTACAGGAAGTTCAGGTACTCGGTGGCCACTTTGCGGGTGCCTTTCTGGTCCACCACCTTGTCCACCACGGTGACCGGGAATTCGGCGAGCACGGAGGTTTTCGGGACCACCACATCGTAGTCCTCGCTGCCGTACTGCTTGCGGATGTTGTTCACCTCAGACTCGAAGCTGATCAGCACATCACCGATTTCACGCTCGGCAAAGGTGACGGTGGCCGCGCGCCCACCGGAATCGAATACCGCCACGTTGGCAAGAAAGTGGGCCATATAGTCGCGGACCTTTTCTTCATCCCCGTCCAGACGATCACTGGTGGCCATCCAGGCGGCCAGGTAGGTGTAGCGGCCGTTGCCGGAGGTTTTCGGGTTGGGGAACACCACGCTGACGTCTTTGTTCGCCAGGTCGGCCCAGCCCTGAATGTTTTTCGGGTTGCCCTTGCGCACCAGGAAAGCGGTGGTGGAATAGTAGGGGCTGGAGTTGTTGGGCAGACGGGTGTTCCAGTCCGCCGGGATTAGATTGCCCTTGTCGTGCAGCACGTTGACGTCGGTGACCTGGTTAAAGGTCACCACATCGGCTTTCAGGCCCTGCAGGATGGCGCGGGCCTGTTTGGAGGAACCGGAGTGGGACTGCTGAATGGAGACCTCTTCGCCGGTCATTTCCTGCCAGTGGGCCTGGAATTTCGGGTTCACGGCGGCAAACAGTTCGCGGGCGATATCGTAGGAGCTGTTCAGCAGGGTCTGCTGGGCACTGGCGGCGCCGGCGATGGCCAGCAGCAGAGCGGAAATCCACACACGCATGGTTTGTCCTCACAAATAGATCAGCGTTGGTCAACACGAATGAGGTTCAAGTCTATATAACCAGACGCTAATTAAAAGCTGTTCGGGTGGAACGAATCGCTATAACGATATGAGCCCGGCAAGGCCCGGGCTAGCCCGGGCTAGCCCGGGTTGCGCGGGTCGGTGCCCAGCAGGGAATTGCTGTACGCCTGGGCGATGGTCACATCCACGAATTGGCCGATCAGGTCGGTGTCATCACACTGGAAGTTCACCACCCGGTTGTTTTCGGTGCGGCCCTTGAGTTGGCCCGGGTCCTTTTTGGAGAAGCCATCCACCAGAATGCGCTGGGTGCTGCCCACCATTTTGCGGGAGATGTCCTGGGCGTTCTGGTTGATGCGCTGCTGGAGAATCGCCAGGCGCTGTTTCTTCACGTCCATGTCCACATCATCGGGCAGGTCCGCCGCCGGGGTGCCGGGGCGGGCGCTGTAGATAAAGCTGAAGGACATGTCGAAGCCGATATCATGGATCAGGTCCATGGTGTCTTCGAAGTCCCGGTCGGTTTCGCCAGGGAAGCCGATAATGAAATCCGAGCTGAAGGAGATGTCCGGACGGATGCGCTTGAGCTTGCGTAGCTTGCTCTTGTACTCAAGCACCATGTGGTTGCGCTTCATCATGGCGAGAATGCGGTCGGAGCCGGATTGCACCGGCAAGTGCAGGTGGCTGACCAGTTCCGGCACGTCTTCGTACACCTGAATCAGTGCATCGGAGAATTCCACCGGGTGGCTGGTGGTGTAGCGAATGCGATCGATGCCGTCGATGTCACGGATCAGGCGGATCAGGTCAGCCAGATCCAGCGTATCGCCATCGGCGCCCACGCCCTGGTAGGCATTCACGTTCTGGCCCAGCAGGTTGACCTCGCGCACGCCCATGTCTGCCAGGTGCTGGATTTCACTGAGCACCGGCTGGACCGGACGGCTGACTTCTTCGCCGCGGGTGTAAGGCACCACACAGAACGTACAGTACTTGGAGCAGCCTTCCATGATGGAAACGAAAGCGGAGGGGCCGTCTACGCTGGGCTCCGGAAGGTTGTCGAACTTTTCGATTTCCGGGAAGGTCACATCAATGGCCAGCTCGCGGGTGCTGGCGGCCTGGGTAATCAGGCCGGGCAGGCGGTGCAGGGTTTGAGGACCAAATACCACGTCCACATAGGGCGCACGGTCGCGGATGGCATCGCCTTCCTGGCTGGCCACACAGCCGCCCACGCCGATAATCATGTCGGGTTTGGCGTCTTTCAGCTTTTTCCAGCGGCCCAGCTGGTGGAAGACCTTTTCCTGGGCTTTTTCCCGGATAGAGCAGGTGTTGAGAAGCAGCACATCCGCTTCTTCCGGGTTGTCGGTGGACTCCAGGCCGTGGCTGGATTCGAGCAGGTCCACCATGCGGGTAGAATCGTACTCGTTCATCTGGCAGCCGTGGGTCTGGATAAACAGCTTACGTGCCATGGGTTGCCTAACCGTCAAATAGAGTGAAAATGGGCGCGGATTATACCGCTGACTGCTGCAAACTGCGAACCGGAGAATTCATGCGAAAACTGCTGTATGTGCTGCCATTGCTGGCAGCGTTGGTGCTGGCCGGCTGTGGCAAGCAGGAAAGCGACCTGCCAGTGAATACGCGGCTGGGGGGCGATTTCACCCTGACAGACCAGAATGGGGAGCCTTTTTCGGCAGAAAAATTGAAGGGCCAGGTATCGATTCTGTTCTTTGGTTACACCCATTGCCCGGACATCTGCCCGGCGGTATTGGCTCAAGTAGCACAGGTTTACCGCCATCTGGAAGAAGAGGGCGTGGCTGATCAGGTGCAACCGGTGTTTATTACCTTTGACCCCGAGCGTGATACGGCGGCCCACCTGAAGGAATACCTGCCCTGGTTCAAGGCGGACATGATCGGCCTGACCGGTAGCCTGGAACAAATTCGTGAGGTGGCCAAGCAGTACGGTGTGGTCTTTATCAAGGATAAGGAAGCTGACGAACAGGGGTACCTGTTCACTCATAGTGATTACATTTACCTGCTGGATGACCAGGCGCGGGTGCGCAAGTTGTATCCGGCGGATTTCAAAGTTGACGAGGTGGTAGCGGATGTTGAATCGCTTTTGTAGAACGGCATGTCAGGGTGCGGCCCTGGCGGCAGCCCTGTATGCGGGCGTCGCTAACGCCGACGTGAGTATTTCCGGTGGCTGGCTGCGAGCGGTGCCGCCGGTATCGCCGACCATGGCCGGGTACCTCACCGTAACCAACAACGGGGACACCAGCGTAACAATTACCGGGGCACGCAGTGATATTGCGGGCCATACCATGCTGCACAGCATGAAAACCCTGGATGACGGGACACGCAAGATGGGGCACTTGCACCACATCATGCTGGCACCGGGGGATTCTTTCTCCCTGGCCCCCGGGGGGGATCATTTGATGCTGATGAAGCTGCAACGTGTCCCGCAGCCCGGGGAGTCGGTCACGGTTTGCTTGCTGCAAGCCGAAGGGGACGCACTGTGTTCGGCGTTGCCGGTGCGCCGCGAGGCGCCAGAGGAGTCTTGAATCCCGGCCGTAATTACGGATAATGCCATTCTTTCGTCGTAGTAAAACTTTAATGAAAAAGACGAAGTGTCTGTGGGGAGACTATGAGAAAGGTATTGTCCGTCGTGCTCGGTGCGTCGCTGGGTGCTGTCCCGTTATGGGCGATTGCTGCTGAAAGCGACGTGGAGCAGACGCTGCGTGATTACCAGCAGCGGCTTGAAAAGCTGGAACAGCAACAGGTTGAAAGCAGCCTGACACAGCCCGAGCGGCTGCGTATCAACGGATTCCTCTCCGCCGGCATGAGCCGTGCCGAGGCGGACACCACCTTGGGTGACGACGGCAGCTACATCGATGGCTCCGGTGATAAGTGGAGTCATGATTCCCTTACCCGTGCCGGCGTACAGTTTAACGCCCAGCTCACCGACAAGGCCGAGGCGGTTGTCCAGCTGTTTGCCTCCGGTGCCGATGATTTCAATGCGGAAGTGCAGTGGGCCTACCTGGACTACGACGTTACCGAGAGCGTCAGCGTCAAGGCGGGGCGTATTGTGGCGCCGTTTTATCTGCACTCACAGTATGTGGATGTAGGTTATGCCTATCCGTGGGTGTCATTGCCTTCCGAGGTGTATCAGCTGGCGCCCATCAAAACCATGGAAGCACTGGAAGCGACCTGGGGCTTCAATACCGGCCCGGTCAGCCATCGGCTTAGCGGTTTCTGGGGTTCCAGCACCGTGGATGGCGGGCCGCGTACCAACAATGCGCAATACCAGGCTGACGATCTCGCCGGCATGAACCTGACCAGCCGCTGGCGTGACTGGACCGTGCGTGCGGCCTACTCTGCGGCGGATGTGTCCGTGGGGCAGGATGATCTGGATGCGCTGATTCCTGCTACCGCATTGGGGCTGTCCTTTGACGAGGTGTACACCTACTTTGCCGGCCTTGGCCTGCAATATGATGACGGTAGCTGGTTCATGTCTGGCGAGGTGGCCCGTCTGGACTTTGGTAACTGGTACCCCAGCAGCCAAAGTGCCTATGTGAGCCTGGGCAAGTATATGGGCAAGTGGATGCCGCTGGTGACCTGGGCGGAAGTGGATCCCCGTGATCTGGATTCCTCTTTGCCTGGCCCGATCAATGATGGCCTGGCCGAGCAGCAGAAAAGCTGGACGGCAGGATTACGTTACTCGCTCACCGATTCCATCGCCCTGAAAGGGGAGTTCAGTTACTACTACGACTTTTCCGATGATGAGGTTTCCACCACTGGGTTCTTTGTCACCGACCCGGGGGCAGAGATGGAAGATGATCATGCCACCATTGTGCGTCTCAGCGCCGATCTGGTCTTTTAAGGGAGAATGATAATGAAGAAATGGATAATTTCATTGCTCCTGACGCTGTCTGCCACGCTGCACGCCGAGCCGGTTGTGGTGGTTTCAGCCAGCAGCGAATTGACCGCGCTGACCCAGGACGAAGTGCGCCAGTTATTTAATGGTTTGACTCGCCGCGCGTCCGGGGTCGCCTTGAAGCCTCTGGACCTGCCAGCCAAAAGCACTGAGCGCGCCAGTTTTTATCAGCAAGTGTTGGGCAAAAGCGCAGAGCAGATGAAAAGCTATTGGGCCAGGATGATTTTCACCGGCCGTGGTATGCCGCCCCGGGAAGTGTCCAGCAATCGCGAGATGGTAATGCTGATTGGCAGTAATCGAAATTTCATCGGGTACGTGGACGAAACAGAGGTTACGCCACAATTAAAAGTGGTATATCGACCCTGACTGTGTTGTTTAACCCGCCTCTCCGGCGGGTTTTTTTTGAGCGCCAATTAGACGGGCACTACTGTTTTGCCAGTGCGTGCTTGTCCTGGCATTGATCCGCGACGCATTACGTCCAGCGAACATGCTGTTGGATTACGCCTTTCCGGCTCTCTGTGCTCTTGGGTAAAGGTGACCTACAAGCGCTTGCGCTTGTGCCTCTGTTGCGCAGGCGGTGGTGGGCATACACTGCCTGCATGCGTTTATTGATTCTGATTTTCCTCATTACTTTCCCGCTGTTGGCCCCGGCACATTGTGCCCGGCTTGCGCCTGCCCGTGGCGTGCCTGCGGCGCCTGACCAGACATGGGCGCTGGCAACCCTGAATCTGTGGCGCTTGCGCGATGATCACAAGAATAGTGAGCTGGATGACCCAGTGACGTCTGTTCTGTTGAAAGCACGGGTGAATGCAGTAGCGGAATTTATTGTTGAGGAGCTGAAGGCGCCGCACATTCTGGCGCTCCAGGAAGTGGAAAACCAGGCAGTGCTGGATCGGCTGGTGGACCGGCTGGCGCAGCGGGGTTACCGGTATCGTTCGGTGTTGCGCGAAGGCAATGACCCTTCCGGTATGGATGTGGCGGTGATGTATCGCCTACCGGTAAAAATCGGCGCGGTGCGTACGCTGTTTACGGATCAGCGCTTTCATGGCCATGCGCTGTATTCACGGCCGCCTCTGTTGCTTGCGCTTGAGGCCCCACTTGCGGGGAAGTTGGTGGTCGTGCATTGGCGCAGTGCTCGGGATTTAAAGAAAGCCTGGGTCCATGAAAAACGGCAAACTCAAGCGGCGTTGCTGGCCAATTGGGTAACGGCGCAGACCTCGCCGGTGATCATCGCGGGGGACTTCAACACCACCTGGGGAGCTGGCAGATTTTCTGCCAGCTATGAACGCTTTGAGCAATCGGGCTTGCTCAATCTCTGGACGTTCTTGCCTGAAAAGGAACGCTACAGTTTCCGCCACCGTTGTCGCCCGCAAGCGCTGGACCATATCTGGGTGTCACCCGGTTTGAAGCCTTCTGTTAGCAAGGTCGCGGTGAGTCGTGGTAATGCGGGGCGTTATGGCAGTTTGCATGGCAGCCAGGGTGTGGCGCCAATTTCAGATCATGATGCACTGGTGGTGTATTTTGGGCACTAGAAGAAAAAATGCGGGAAGTTTTATGCTGTGGGTCACGCCGCTCATTCTTTGCTTTTAGGCGTCAGGCATCGGGCGTTGAGTATCAAGGGTAAAATAAAAAGCGCCGCAGGGTTGCTTGCGTGCTTGCGAGGACCAGGGAGAGCCCTGCGGCGTAAACAGTGGGGCGACCGGAGTCGCCCGATTTGGTGCCGTGTTTAGATTGCGAAGGCGTAGGACACAACGAACAGGGTGTCGTCCGGTACGTCGTCGCTATCGCCTACGCAGGTGCCTGTGGCGGTATAAGTGCCTGTCCCAATCGCACAGTCGTCAGCGGAAACGATTTTGGACACGGTGAAGCTCAGCTCGTCGGTCAGGGCGTAGCTCAGGTCGACGTGGGTGTAGTTGGAATCTTCAGCTTCGTTGTCCCAGGTGCCGACCAGAATGCCGTACTTGTCGTAGCTGTAGCCCAGAGTGAAGTAGTTGCTTTCGTTGTCGGTGGCATCAGCACCGTGACCCACTTCACCCACACCGAAGTAACCGGTGGCGCTCAGGCCGGCAAAACCCAGACCCAGGATGACTTCTTCCAGGTCGCTGTCGGTATCGTTCGGGTAGTTGTAGTCGATGTAGGAGATGTCGAAACTGAAGTCGCCGAATTCTTTACCGTAGCCAGCATAAAGATCGTATTCGGTGGTGTCGGTTTCAGAGCTGCCCCATACGCCGGCGTACAAGCCGGATGAGTGGGCGTAGTCCAGGCTACCAAACACTTGCGCACCACCAGCAGAGATGTCCTGACCACGCCAGAAGTACATGTTGGAAATACCCAGACTGCCGCCAATTTCAGCAATGGCGATAGACGGAGCCACCACGCTGGCTGCGGCAATAGCAGAGGCAATGATGGTTTTCTTCAGACCCAATACGTTTTTCATGTGCAACCCTCTTAACAAGTCTAATTTGTTCAGTGTGCGTTGGTGACGCACCGCCATATCGGCTCGACAAGAGTGTTGCAGAGAGTGTGCCAACTATTTTTATTCAAAAAAAACAAAGGGTTGAGGGTTGTTAGCGGTTGAAAGGGAAGCGTAACAACGCGAAGAGGAAGAATGCGGTGAGCTAAATCAGTGCGCTGCACCGCATTGGTGCGATATTTATGGGCATTGCCAGTCGGAGAGAACGGCATCAACGGGGTTTCCGTCCTGATCGGTCAGTGACAGGCCGCACTGGTCGTTTTCGTACAGAAAGCTGGCTTGGTAATGTTGCCCGGCCACGGCATCAAACTGCAGGGCAACCCGACAACGATCACGGCTTTTGTCTGTCTGGCGCTGGTCGTAGCTTACTCCTATGCGGGTTGCGGCCTCTGCGTTCACAGTGGTGGTCACTTCTGGGCTCTTTTTCAGTGACTCGAGTAGATCACTCAGTGCTTCGCCACCCAGAGGGTTCTTGGCCAGAGCGTATTCGGTGGGTTTAAAGCCTTTGCCGGGTACGCAAACCACGGGCTGGGCAGGATTATTGTTGCCGGTGAAAGTGACGCTGGCAGTGTTGTCTCCTTCCGGTGCCTGATAATTGAGGTGCTGGCAGCCGGCCAGCAAAATGACGCAGGCAGAAGCAAGGCGTTTCATAAACGTTTCCTGTGTGGTTGGGCCGAACGCATGGGTTGACCCAATTTTGGGCACCCGGTATGCCCAGGTCAATGCAAGGGTGGGGCCAACCGCGACCTGACGGCGGCAAGGTAGAGTTCAGGCATTGCCCTTGCTGAACCAGTATTCGATAGCTTGCCGGGTCAGTTGTTGCTTCTCTCTCGGGGTGGGTAGCCAGTTGCCGGCGTTGCTGGCCATGGCGGTGAGAAACTCGAAGAAGGGCAAATGCTGGCGCAGCACCCGGTGGTGGCGGTGGCTGATCATCGGGTTGAAGTAACCGAAGAAATCCAGCATCTGGCGCGGGTTCTTGCGCACCCAGAGCCAGGACCCCATTTCCAGGGTGAAGGGCAGAAAGGTGTGATCCGGTTGCTGTTCCTGGGCATCGTCGTAGAGGTAATCCCAGAGATCCCCGTGGGTGGTGTAGTTAATCGACTGCGGCTCGATCAGGTAGGGATGGTGATTCGGGTAGGTTTGCTCGAAGACCTGCTTAAGCCGGTATACCTCGGCGATATGCGGGATAGGTCGATGGCTGCGAGCATAGCAGCACCAGACCCGGTCACGGCGGCCAAAGCCGCTGTGGCAATCCAGGCTCATGGAAAACGGTGAGGAAAACAGCTTCTCTCGCACGGTGCGGATCACTGCCTGGGCCTCGGGCTCCATGGGCTCGCCGCTTTTCCCTCGGTACCAGGGCAAATGCCTGCTGATGCGATGACCGCCTACCAGAAAGGGGACTTTGCCCATGGCGTCCACCGGGGCGTTGCGCATCAGGTCCACGCCATTGGGGTTGCTGCGGGTGCGGCGCCAAATTCCGCCAGGGTTGATCATGGGCATGAATACCAGGCGGACTTTTTCCAGACGCCGGTGCAGCTGGTCATCCCATTGCAGTCGATGGATCAGGCTGTGTAGCCAGGACATCAACACCTGGCTGCCAATCCGTTCGACCCCGTGGACTCCACCGAAGAAACCCACCACCGGTGCGTTGGGCGACCGGCTTCCCAGCTCAATCACATGAACTGGCAGGGTCAAGTCACCCATGGGTACCTGATGCACGGTGGTGACACGTAAATGCCGTTCCCCGTGACGGATTAATGCATCCAGTTCCAGCAGTTCCGGCAGGTGGCGTTGCAGCAGGTAGAGCTTTTCTTCCATAGGTCACTTTCATCCACAGTGACGCTTACCTTAACGGCACTGGGTAACAGAAATGTGACGACAGAAGCCACAAGACTGAAGCTTGGGTTCTCTTTTTCCTTTCACCAAAGTGTGATCGTGCTGTCAGCAGACTGTCATGGCGGGTTTCTAGCGTGAAGGACAGGATGTTTCATCACCTGGCGGGCGGAATGCTTCGTCCGGATGTCATCACAACGGAAGGGCGACTGTGGCCAAGCCAGACATTCAGCCTCACGATTCTGTTGATACATTGCGCACCGGTGACCTGCTGCTGTTCTCCGGCCGTGGTTTTACCAGTGATGTAATCCGGGTGTTCACCCGCAGCCCCTGGAGTCACATTGGCATGGTGCTCCACCTGCCCGGCCAGCCGGAACCGTTGGTGCTGGAATCCACTACGCTTAGTGAGTCTCCGGATGTGACTCTGGGGCACCCGGTTGCGGGTGTGGCGCTTGTTCCATTGCACAGAAAAATCCGGGACTACCCGGGGGCCGTGGCGGTGCGTCGCCGGCACGGCCCGGACCTCTCCGAGCGCCAGCGCCGGATGGTGGCACGCATGGCGCGCCGGCTTCTGCACCGTCCCTACAAAAATTATGTGCTCTGCAATGCGCTGGATGTGCTCACCGGGTTCACCCGTCGGCCTGATCAGAGAGGCTGGTTTTGCTCCGAATTGGTGGCGGAGCTCTATCGCCGCCTTGGCTGGTTGCCGCTGGATATACGGCCAAGCACCCTGGTGCCCGGTCATTTTGGTTCGCGTCACATGCGCCTTCAGCATGGCAAGCTGGGGCCTGTGGAGTGGTTAAAGTCGGCACTGCCCCTGGAAGAGCTGAGCGATGAGGATGGCGGTAACTTTACAGCCAGCGCCGAACTTTTTTCCGATATGCCTGCCATTGCTCACCGAACTGCTGGGCATGAAACGTTTCTTCCGCCGCGATCACGTGTTGCTGGATAACCCAGATGACAGGCACCCACATCACCAGCATGCCGGTGCTGTGCTGAGCCAGCGCCATGGCCAGGTGCAAGCAGGCAAAGCCCAGGTAGATCGGGTTGCGGCTGAGCGAAAACACGCCGCCGGTGAGCAGAGTGTTGGCTGCCCGGTGGGGCATCAGTGTGGTGCTGGCCCGGCGCAGCTGAATCACTGCGCTGGCGGCAAGCCCGATACCCACAAGCACAAACACCAGTGTGACCCAGTGTTGGCCGGGGAAGTGTACCGCCGGAAGGGACAGCGCACGGTCCAGCCCATACCCCATCAGCAGTCCACCCAGGAACAGGGCGGGTGGCGGCATCATGACCTGGGGATGTTCAAGCGACATGGAGTCTCCTTTTGGCGTTGGGCAGCGTTGATTCAGGTTTCAATTGTATCCGGGCCAGCCCGTTTTTATCACAGAAAATATCCGGCTGTAGCCAAGGCGTGGCCGGCAACACCCACGGCAGCGTTACCACGATGAACGCAAGGAGATAAAAAGATTGGCCAATGGACTATTGATCGTTTGTGAAAAGCTGGGTTATGGTAATTCCATTCCCACCGTTGTGGGAGTGATCGCGATCAAAAGCTGAAGCAGCTTAATGCAACTGAACCGCCAAAGGGCTTAAACCGTGGCGGCAAGGCGCAGGCGTCACTCTCGCAGTCCAGATCTGACGTCCAAGCTACAGCCGCCAAAACGAATCAACCGTACCGTAATAACCTGCACAGGGGATACGCATGGAAGAGCGCGCGGCCAGACTCCACACCCTTTCCATTAACCACGCGAGCGCCAGCCAGAACGACAGCTCAACCCTCGAAGAAGACCAGAAAAAAACCTACGTTATTGATACCAATGTGTTGATTCACGATCCCAATTCGTTACTCAATTTCGAGGAACACCGGGTCGTGATTCCCATGACGGTGCTGGAAGAACTGGACAAGCTCAAGAGCGGAAAATCGCATACGGCGGCGGATTGCCGAGCCGCTATTCGGCAGATCGACAAGGTGTTGGGCAGTGCGACTCCGCAGCAGGTGGAAGAAGGGATCCCGATTCCCCGTGGTGGCGACAACGCGCCCCAGGGCACCCTGACAGTCCTGATGGCAGAGCAGAACAAAGCCTCTGCGCCGCTTCCCAGTGACCTGAATGACAACCGTATCATCAATGATGTGGTCGCCATGAAGAGTCAGTTCCCGGATCGCCGCTATATTCTGGTGACCAAGGACATCAACATGCGCCTCAAGGCGCGGGCTTGCGGTATCGAGTCGGAGGATTATCACAACGACCAACTGGTGTCGGACATCAAGCAGCTGACCCGGGGCTATTTTGAAGTGCCTGGCTCGTTCTGGGATCAGGTCACTCAGGTGGAAACCGAGCAGGTAGGCGTGGATACCCTGCATCATCTGTCGCATGGGCTGCTGGTCAGTGAAATTCTGGGTGAAGAGGTCTATCCCAATCAGTACATCATCGATGAACAAGGCTTTGTTGGCCGGGTGATGACGGTGGATAACGGTGTGGTGACACTCCGCCATTACAAGGCGGACAGCCTGATGGAGCAGGAGGCCTGGGGGCTGAAACCGATGAACATTCAGCAGGCCCTTGCCCTGCAGATGTTATTGGACCCGGATGTGCACATCGTCACTCTGACCGGGGCCGCCGGGTCAGGTAAAACCATTCTGGCCCTGGCGGCGGCCATTGAAATGACTGTGGAGCAAAAGAGCTTCAACAAGATTATTGCCACCCGCTCCACGCCGCCACTGGCGGAAGATCATGGGTTTTTACCAGGCACCGAAGAGGAAAAAATGGATCCGTGGCTGGGAGCGATCAATGACAACATTGAGGCGCTTCACCTGAACGATGAAAACCCGTCCGGGAGCATTCAATACGTGAAAGAGCGAGCCAACATTCAGTTCAAGGCGATGAACTACATCCGGGGGCGCAGTTTCCAGAAATCCCTGATCCTGATCGATGAAAGCCAGAACCTGACACCTCACCAGATGAAGGCGATCATTACCCGGGCCGGGGAAGGTTCCAAGGTGGTGTGCCTGGGTAACCTGGCACAAATCGATACGCCTTACCTGTCGCCAACCAGTTCCGGCTTGACCTACATGACCGAACGCTTCAAGCGGTTCGAGCATGGTGGCTCGGTGCAGTTGAACGGGGTGCCCAGGTCCAAGCTGGCTGAATACGCGGAGTCGTTTCTTTAATTGATAATTGAGAATGGATAGTTGATAACGTCGCGCCATGAATGATTGGCATGACCCCAACTTAAGAGGCCGCGCCCAGACTCTGGGCGCGGCCTCTGCTGTTTCAGTCAAGATTGCGCAGATCGCGCCGTTATCAAGTCTCAACTATCCATTATCAATTATCTTCTTACACGCCTCGGACTGATAGAAATCGTCCAACACCCACTCGATGAAGGGTTCCAGTATGCCTTGTTCAACCAGAACTGTGGCGCCCTGTGCCAGGGCTGGCGTGGCGAACTCGCGGATTCGCTCTTCGCTGATCTGCATGCCCTCAAGGACGGTTTTCAGCGGTTTGTCCATCAGCGATGCCACGGCCGCATGGATACCTACGCTAACCAGGCCACGGGTGTACGCCAGGCGGGCACTTTCATCGGTAATCGCGCAACTTTGCGCTACCACTTCCGTCACGGTGCCTTCAGGTACCATCTTCATGTAATTCGCAGGTTTAAGTGGTGCGACACGGCGGTAGCCATCGCGGGCCAGTTGCTGAATCCGCTTATTGGTCAGTTGCTTGTTCAGCCATTGCTCACCGGTTTTCAGGGTGACGCGAATATTTTTTTGCAGGTAGATACGAATGGATTCTTCCATGCCGCCCATGGCTTTGCCGACCACACTCTTGCGGCCCATCTTCATCATGCTGCTAACACCGGGCAGTTTTGCCAGCGCATTTTCTTCCAGCAGGAAATTCTTGATGCCGGTATAGAGCATTTCACTGACCATTTCGCTGACCAGTGGATGGCTCATGGCTGCGTGAATGGCTTTTTCCCGCAGGCTTTGCAGTTTCAGTACCTGTTCAAGAATAGCCTCAAAGTGCTCTTCGCGAAGTAGCTCACCAATGGTGGCGTCATCCTGTTCCGCGGCTTCCCACACGGCAAGACTCACGTCGCGTATGACATCCTGCAATCCGCGGGCACTGAGCGCTTCCTGCAGCCACTGATCGACGACCTTTACAAGACTGTCCTGGTCTACCAGGTTGCCGAGCGGAATGTCGGTAAGCAGGTGGCCCGCCTGAGCCATAAGGTCCTGCCAGTGTTCCGGGGCCTGAAGCTGTTGGGTCAGATGTGCCTTGTGGGCATCGCGCAGCGCGTTAATCAGTGCGTTGGAGGGCATGTGATACAACCTCATTGTTATTCGGTTCTGGATATTGGGGATGATCCTGGGCCTGGCGTATATCACGCAGGCTCCTGCTCGCGGTAGAGCACACCGCTCAGACAACCATATTGCGGCATTCGTACGACACTGTATGTAACCGGGAAGACTGTTGCCTGGGGCGCTAGTGCAAACGTTACGCGTAGTGCAGGGGCGGTTTTGTATGCCATATACCAGCTAGCCGGAAAACGTCAGCATCGGGGAAATTACCACGCCAGCTTTCAGGTATGGATGGCGATCAGGTCAGGGATTTGTCGGTGAGAATCAAGAGAGGGTGGGGGCTTGCTACCGCTGGTCAAAATTTATGCTGTTTTTGTCGGTATGCACAAGGTTGCATTTTGAGGGGCGTCTATTCTGAATCGAGCGGGACCGGCAATGTGCCTGGCCATTCAGTCTGGCAGTCACTGGCGGGGGCGGGGCCCGCAAAGTATTGCGACAGCATTTGGCAGGCAGCTGGGCAGGAGCCTGATTCTTTATTGATGCAGCGCAATGCTTGGTACCCGAGTGTGGAGTTCAATGGTGCCGTGATGGCCCGTGAGGGGACTCACTCCGGGTTTTGTTAACAGAGGGGAAGAGTATGAAACTGCGCGGACAGGGAAAAAGTGTGCTGATGTTGTCATCAGTATTGTTGGCCGGGCCTGCGATGGCACATGAATCCGGTGATTTCATCGTACGCATGGGGGGCATCAAGGTTGTCCCTGATGTTAGCAGTGATGCGTTCGATCCGGCATTGCCAGCGGTTGGTGGGCTGGGGGTTGATGTGGATGATGATACCCAGCTGGGGCTGACGTTCGCTTACATGGTGACAGACAACATTGGTGTTGAACTGGTCGGGGCAACGCCGTTTACCCATGACCTCATTCTGGATACCGGGGGAAGCGGAGTGGTGATTGGTGAAACCAGCCATTTGCCACCGACGTTGCTGGCGCAGTTTTATGCTCCCCAGTTGGGCCCTGTGCGTGGGTATGTTGGGGCTGGGGTGAACTACACGCTGTTTTTCGATGACAGCATTGATGATGCGGTAGTTAGCCCTTTGGTAGGCGGTGCTGATGTGGATGTGAAGTTGAGCAATTCCGTGGGCTTCGCCTGGGAAGTGGGGGCGGATTTTCTCATCAATGACAACTGGCTGCTCAATGCTAGCGTCTGGAATATCGATATTGATACCGAAGCGCGGCTGTATGTGAACGACGCCCGGGTGGATAAGATCGATGTGGAAATTGACCCTTGGGTCTACATGGTCGGCGTGGGCTATCGTTTTTAGGGGCGCTTCACGTAACACGCTGAACGCTGTAGAAAGTAAGAAGCCAGTGAGCTTGGGCGGCACGGGCGGAGAGTGTATTGAGTGATCTCCGCCCTGTGCCTTCCGGTTTGGCGTGTAGCATGCGGCGTGTTGCTTCCCGCGAGGCTAACTAAGCCATTTCTTCCAGGCACTCCGGAAATTGTTGCCGGAACACATCGTAGCCACCATCCAGGCTAACCACGTCGCTGAAACCTTGTTCACCCAGCCAGTCTGCTGCGTTCTGGCTGCTGTTGCCGTGGTAGCAATACACCACCAGCGCATGGTCCGGGGCGGTGTTGGCCAGAAACAGATCCACGTTGGCCTGGCTTAAATGCACGGCGCCGCGCAGATGCCCGGCCGCAAAGCTGGCCGGATCGCGGATATCGATGAACAGGGCGTCACCCTGTTCAAACAGGGCCTTGCCGTCAGTGGGGCTGATTCGCGTTGCCATTGTCGGTCCTTGCTTTGTCATCTTTCGGGGCGGGTGTTTCTGTTTCCTGCCCGGCAGCGGCGGCCTGTTGGTTTGCTGCTTGGGCTGCAGCGTTGGCCGCTTCTTTCTCGGCCAGCAAATCAGCGGGAGGGTATTCGCACTCCAGCTTCATGCCGATGGCGTTCTCCAGCTCCGGAAGCAGGAAGGCGTCGTCTTCACAGGCAAAGCTGATGGACATGCCGCTGGCGCCGGCGCGGCCGGTTCGGCCAATGCGGTGCACGTAATCTTCCGGGTCTTCCGGCAGATTGTAGTTCACCACATGGGAGACACCATCGATGTGGATGCCCCGGCCTGCCACGTCGGTGGCGATCAGCACCTGCAGATCGCCCGCACGGAAGCGCTCCAGGGTCTTGCTGCGCTGGGTCTGGGGTACGTCGCCGGAAATCAGGGAGACTTTCAGCCCTTTCTTGTGCAGCCGGTCGCTGACCCGGCGGGTAATGTCCCGGCGGTTGGCAAATACGATGACCTTGTCCATGTCCATGCCGGTGATCAGGTTATAAAGCAGCGTGAACTTGTCATCGGTGTTGGTGATGTAGACCTTCTGTTCCACGGTGTCTGTGGTGACCTGGGTGGGTTCGATTTCCACCACTTCCGCGTCCTGGGTCCAGCGGCGGGACAGGTTCATCACATCGTCGTTGAAGGTGGCGGAGAACAGCTGGGTCTGGCGGTACTGGCTTTTCGGGGTCATGCCCACAATGCGCTTCACATCGGGAATGAAGCCCATGTCCAGCATGCGGTCGGCTTCGTCCAGCACCAGGAATTCTACCCGGTCGAGCCACAGGTCGCGGCGTTTGGCGAAGTCGAGCAACCGCCCGGGGGTCGCGACCAGAATATCAATCAGCTTGTTTTGCAGGCGTTCCTGCTGACGATTGAAGTTCATGCCGCCGACCACGCTCATTACCTGCAGGTCGGTGTGCTTGGCCAGAACCTTGGCGTCTTTTTCAATCTGCATGGCCAGTTCCCGGGTGGGGGCCACGATCAGGGCTCGGGGTTCACCGGCAAAGCGTTGCACGTCGATAGGGTGCTTGAGCAGATCGTTGATCACGGTGATCAGAAAGGCGGCGGTTTTCCCGGTGCCGGTCTGGGCCCGGCCGATGGCATCGGCACCAGCAAGGGTGTGGGTCAGTACTTCAGCCTGAATGGGAGTGCAGTACTGAAAACCGGAATCAGCGATACCGTGCATCAGGTCCAGGTGCAGGTCGAAATCGTGAAAGCGGCTCTCGCCTTCCTTTTCCGGGACCTGAAATTGCTCCAGGCTCCAGGAGCTTGCCTTGTCTTTTTGCATGTATTCGCTCAGTCTGAATGCGAGAGATTTTGTGAGTGCAGTCGCCTTGTGTTCCTGTCTGGCAGGGCCTTGAAGGCGTCTCCAAACATCACAGTGTAGAAAAAATAGCCAGCGCTGTCAGAGGATGTTTGTTATGGGCTTGCTTCGCGGCGTTATTGTAGTGTTTTGGGTGGGGGTACTGTTAGCCATTTTCATGGATTTACCCGCTCCCTTTGACCGCTTGCTCATTATTGCCGGTTCGGTGGTGGCGATTCTGCATGCGCTGGAATGCCTGGGCTTTGCCCTGTGGTTGCGGGGCAAAGGCCTGTTTCACTGGCGTGATGCCTTGATGACCATGATATTCGGCGTGATTTACCTGAAGCCGAGAATGCGCGGGGTTCGCCGCGCCCGAGCCTGAAACCGTCGTTTCTTATCCAAACACCAGCACCCGGTTATTGGCCGGCATTTCATGGTCTGCCAGGCATTGCCGGCCGTGGCGGGCAAACTCCTGTTCGATCCATTCCTTGTCGCGGATGCCCCGCTGCGGATCGGCGGCTTTCAGCCAGCCGTCAAACTGCCGGTTTGAATCACTGGTGAACTGCCCGTCGTAGTTGAAGGGGCCGTAGACCATGAATCGGCCTCCTTCGTTGAGGCGCAGGCAGCCTTCGGCGATGCAGCGGGCGACCAGCGGCTGCGCCATGATATGAAAGGTATTGGCAGTGAACAGATAATCAAACGGACCAGCAGGCCACTCGCCGGTAACATCCAGCGCCAGGGGCGGCCTGGCCGGGTTCGGCGTTTGGCTCAACCAATGGCGGATGGCGGGCAGATTGTCGGGTACGTCAGAGGGTTGCCATTGCAGGTGGGGCAGCTGCACGGACAGCCAGGCGGCGTGTTGCCCGGTGCCGGCGCCGATTTCCAGCAAGGTGCCGGGGGCCTGGCAGTGTTGTTGCAAAACCTGAAGGATGGGGCCTTTGTTGTTTTCGGCCGCCTGAGAGAAAGGAACCTCTGAGGATGTCATGGCTACTCCTGTGAGTGAGAAGCCATGGCACCATCAAAGGCTTTTTCTGGCAAGGGAAAAGCGTGACTCCCTGGCTGTTATTTCTTGCTCATGTATTTCTGACCCATGGCGACCAGCTTCTGGTAGCTGGTGGGCAGCAGGCGTTGCATGGTGTCGACGGCAACCGCATCTGAGCCAATCAGAACACGACGCTTGTTGGCGCGGACACCCTTGAGGATGGTGCTGGCGGCTTCTTCCGGCGTTGTGCGGAACATTTTCTCGAAATCCTGGATGGATTGTTCCTTGCTGGCACCGGTGATTCGCTCAACGCCATCGCTCATGCGCGCGGCCTTGGCAATATTGGTCTTGATGCCGCCCGGATGAATGGAGGTGCAGGAGACCGGGCTGCCTTCCATTTCCAGCTCAATACGCAAGGATTCCGTGAAGCCACGCACCGCGAATTTGGCTGCGTTGTAGGCTGACTGGGTGGGAATGCCCACCAGGCCAAAGATAGAAGATACGTTGATGATATGCCCTTCACCGGCTTGCTTCAGGTAGGGCAGGAACGCCTTGGTGCCGTAAACCACGCCCCAGAAGTTGATGTTCATCAACCACTCGAAGTCGTCGTAGTTCATGTCTTCCACGGTGGCGCCCAGTGCCACACCGGCGTTGTTGAAGATCATGTTGGCCTGGCCAAAATGGTTGACCACATCATCGGCGAAATCGTAGAACGCCTGGCGGTCGGCCACGTCCAATATCTTGGTCATCAGGCGATCTTCGCCGAGATTCAGGTTGTTGGCGGTTTCTTTCAGGCCCGCTTCGTTAATATCCGAGATAGCCAGTTTTGCGCCAGAAGCGGCCAGTTCCATGGCCAGTGCCCGGCCGATGCCGGAGCCGGCACCGGTGATGACGGCAACTTTATCTTTGAAATTCTTCATGATGGCTCCTGTATCCGCTCCCGCAGGAGAGGGCATGTATAAACGAGTTGCAAGTTGAAAGTGCAAAGCGCGAGAGAGGTTGTCAGGGCCTGCATCGCCATGTCAGGTAGCAAGCCATTGCGGCTTTTCGCGGCCGTCGATCCGTCCTGTTGGGACTGACTCTACTCGTCGGTTCAGCGTTGAACTTTTAACTTTCAACTCAAGTTGGCGACCGAGTGTAGACACTTTGTCACTGCAGAATGGGCCAATCTTGTCAGACAAGGTGCAGGTGTCGTGGCATTGGCGACACGGTGGGCCGTCGCTGCGGTCTAGCCGTTGTCAGAGCGACGGCTGGGGGCAGCTATCGCTTAACGGGGTCGCGATCGCTGCCCGGCTCCGGTGGACCAGGTTTTGTAGCTCCGTTTCACTGTTGCCGGTCACGCTGAGGGGCGGATGCAGAATAAGGCGGGCGGTGGCGCCGGGGTGAAGCCGCAGGGTGCCGGCAGGCAAAATGTCGAAGGTTCCGGACAGGGTGACCGGCAGTACCGGTATGCACAGTTCCTGGGCCATTTTGAAGGCGCCTTTCTTGAACGGTTTCAACTGCCCGTCGCGGCTGCGGGTGCCTTCGGGAAAGAACAGCACGCTGGCGCCGTTGGCCAGCTGTGCCCGGGCCGTATTGAGCGACGCAATGGCCGCCTCGGTGTTGTCGCGATTAATGAAAACGTGGCCGAGTTTTTCACAGCAGATGCCGATGATCGGGACTTTTCGCAGTTCGTGTTTCATTACCCAGCGAAAATCCACGCCCAGATAGCCGTACAGGACAAAGATGTCGAACTGACTGAGGTGGTTAGCAACGATCACGTAGCTTTGCCCGGGCAATAGATGATGGCGCCCATGCACATCGACGCGCACGCCGCTATAAAGCAGGCAGAGCTTTGCCCAGGGAATGGCGCTGAGTTTGGCGACCTTGTCGGCCGGTAGAAAGGGAATGAGCAGTAGGCAGGTCAGCCCGGCAAGCAGAGTGGTAGCTGCCATCAGAGGTACAAAGATCAGCCAGCTATAGAGAAAGAAAAACAGCCTTGTCATCAGGTGCCGCTCTCCGGGGTGTGCGCAGATGAAAACCTATAGTAGCGGAGGGTTGGCCGAAAATGACAGGTGGATAAGCACTTTGTTACGTTTTGATGATGCCCCTTTACGGGGCGGGAGCAGGTGATGGGGCGGCTTGCGGGCTGGCATCTTGCGGACGGCCGGGGCCATGCAGATCAATGTAGTCGTAATAATGGTTCTGGTATTCCGGCTTGTTGACGATGCGGCGAAGGCGCTCAAGTGTGAAGTAAGGTGCATCGCGGAGCAGAATATTGGCAATCCAGGCGGGGATGTAGCCGCCGGGATCCAGAATCAGTTCATAGGTCATTTCCACTTCGTGGTTGCCCAGCCGGGTAAAACCCAGCAGCCCGGTCATTTCCGGGAAGCGGATGTAATTATTGTTGGGGGGCAAGGCATCGGGCTGGTTAATCAGCGTGATCATCACCGATTCCTGCTCGGTATTCAGGGTCTGTGTCACTTTGGCACGCAGCACCGCTTCCCGGTCGGCCAGTGGCCAGGGCAATTGGGTGGTAAAGCGCAGCTGCCGGTCCAGGGGGCTGGTGCGGCCGAATTCTTCGGCGCTGTCGACAAAGTGAAGCCACTTGGGGAACGAAGGATAATCGTTAAGCAGTGCGACCAGAGAGTATTCGTCGTTCAGGGTAAAGCGGGTGATGCCGCGAAACGTTTTCAAACGGGATTCATCCCGGTGTTTCATGTACACCTGAATGTCATTGCGGTCACTGACCAGTGTCCAATCGGCGTCAACATCACTGGAGACCGGTTCAGACCATGCCGGGGAAAAGGCAGAAAACAATGCAGAAAGTGCAAGCAGAAGCCAACTGAGGCAAAAAGGTCGAAGCCTATGCATAGGGGGCGAAGAGTCCTTGTTCGCTATTCTTGGAATTGATTTGTGCATATAACGCGACGTCATTATGACATTATCATTATAGGCCTGAACACATTTTGACCGCTTTGCCGTGCGGTTTCTCCGCGCTAACTGACAGTCGGTGCGGCAAATACGCATTAACGGCAGGCAATTTTGTGAACGGCTGCTAGACTGTCGCCCGGCGCGTTTTGTGCCAATCAAGCACCCAATAACAAGCATTTGCATATTTCTGTTGTGACGATTCCCTATGCTTAAGCGAGCGTTTCATCTTTTGGTCGGTGCCGCCCTGGTGGCTGGCTATTTTGCGGCAACACCGGCACGGCTCTGGCAGCCGGCCCCACAGTTGCTGGCGGAGGCGCCTGCCCCGGTGCCTTCTGATTCCCAGTGGCAAACCCGGTTTGCGTCCGATGCGGATACCAGCATGGTGCATGCAGCCTCCATGCTGGAGCTGCCCGACGGCCGCTTGCGTGCCTTCTGGTTCGCCGGCACCCGTGAGGGGGCGGCAGATGTGTCGATTAATTCCGCGATCTTTGATCCCGTGTCCGGTGCCTGGTCCGACGAGACGGTGTCCGTCACCCGCGAGCAGATGTCCCGTGGCTGGGGGCGCCACATCCGCAAGCTGGGTAATGCGGTACCGGTGCTGGATGATGACGGCCACATGCGGTTGTTTGTGGTGGCAGTGAGTTTCGGTGGCTGGGCGGCCAGTCGTTTGGTGGTGATGGAATCATCAGACCTGGGCGCCAGCTGGGATTTTGATACGGCATTGGTGGCGACCCCGTTCCTGAATATCAGCACGCTGGTCAAAACCCCGCCAATCCATTACAGCGATGGTTCTATCGGTCTGCCGGTTTACCACGAGATGATTGGCAAGTTTGGTGAAATCCTGCGCCTGGACCGGGATAACCGTATCCTCGGCAAGGCCCGCATCGGCCATGGGCGCAAGGCCATTCAGCCGCTGGTGTTGGTGGATGACAGCAACCATGCGGTCTCTTTCCTGCGCAATGAGAACGAACCGAACAACGGGTATTTGTATCAGTCTTCCAGCAGTGATGGTGGCTGGCGCTGGTCTCCGCTGGAATATGCGCCGGTGGACAATCCCAGCTCAGCCGTGGGCGGTGTCGCCATGGGGCCGGGGCACTGGCTGGTGGCGACCAACTGTAACCGTGAAGAGCGCGATGACCTGTGCATTCGTGAAACCCGTGACGCGGGGCAGCATTGGGAAGATCGCTGGTTTTTCCATAATCGCGAGCAGTGGCGGGGCAACGCATTGAAGCCGGATGCCTTTGCTGACCTGGTCGATGATGAATTTGTTGGCAAAGCGATCCCTGAAGATCAGCGCCTTTTCCTGGAGCGGGTAAAAGCCAACAAGTGCCAGCCCCACCGAGGGTGTGAGTTTCAGTACGATTACCCGTACATGGTGCGTACCCGTAACGGGGACCTGCATTTGCTATACACCTGGAACAAGACGGCGATCCGCCATGCCTGGCTGAAAGCGGATGCCCCAGAGGGCAGCGCGTCGCAACAACAACCAGAACAGGGAGCTCGATAATGTCACTTGATCTGGTGATCTGTGCACTGGTGTTGGTAGCGGTGCAGTTGCGTATCAGTGCCAACCTGCTGTCCTTGCGCGGGCGTGTGGTGTTGGCCGGTCTGGTTTTTGTCTGGTCCCTGTTGCCGTACCCGTGGGGGCCGGGGGCCTGGGTGCTGAGTTATCTGGCGGGTTTCAGTGTTTCTTCCGGCCTGTTGGCGGTGCTGGCCATTCAGCATCGTATTGCCGGGCATTACTGGCTGCCGGTGCGTGAACTGCGCACGGCCTGCCTGATGCTGGTATTGATGGCGTTGTGGTTCTACCCGATGAGCATGGGCTCCAGCTACGCGGATCCCTACGCGCTGGGTTTTGGCCATTTCGGGTTCAGCACGGCCCTGTTGCTGGTCGGTTTGCTGGCGTGGGTCACGCGGGCCTATGCGTCCTGCCTGATTCTGGTGGCGGCTCAGTGCGCCTTTGGTGCCGGCCTGCTGATCAGTGACAATCTGTGGGATTACCTGATCGACCCCTGGCTGGTGTGTTGGGCGGCAGGTTGGTTGCTGCGGGACCGACTGCTGCGGGCACGGGCCATGCCCGCGCCGCAGTCATCGGTTCAGCCTTCGGAAGCAGGCAAGGACGCAGACGGTGCCACTGAGGCGGCGGGCCAGAACAGCGCCACCAGATAGCCGACCAGGAACATCAACACGTTGCCGATCAGACCGGTGTAATACAGATCAAAGGGGGCGCTGAGCGCCTCCGGCAGAAGCTGGTTATTGGTCAGAATCGTCCAGCCGGTGAATACCAGCGTGCAGCCGATGCCGCACCAGGCGGCCCGCGCATTTCCCTTCTTGCTAAAGAACCCCAGCAGATACAAACCCAGCATGCCGCCGCCCAGCAGAGATACCAAAATGGTGGAGGTGTCCTGCAGCGTTTTTGTGTCCGCCTGGTTCAGCCACAGCGCGCCGAGAATCATTAGCCCGGTGACCGCGATGGCAATAGCCCAGGCTACCTGCAAATAGTGGCGGTCATCGCGGCCGGGCCGCAGGTGGCGGCGGTACAGGTCCACCACGCTGACCGTGGTGATCGAATTGATGCTGGAATCCAGTGAACTCATTGCCGCCGCCAGGGCGGCGGCAATGACCAGCCCGGCCACACCGGCGGGTAGGTAGCCGGTAATGAAATGCGGCATCAGGGTTTCCGCCCGGGCATCGCCGGCCAGAATGGCACTGGCATGCGGGTCCGGGTATGCCTGAAAGAACACCCAGAGCGCGGTGCCCAACAACATATAAAATGCCCAGATTGGCAGTGCGGTGAACAGGTAGACCCAGAGCCCGCGCCGTGCTTCCAGCGTAGATCGGGAGGCGCAGTAACGCTGCACGGTGTTCTGGTTGCTGGAGTATTCGGTGAGCCAGTTGGTAAGCCCGATCAGCAACATCATGGTGGCGGTTTTTTCACTCAGGGAGAACGACCAGGAGGTGTCACCCGGGGCGCCGTTTTCCCACGGCGCCAGCGCAAACTTGCCGGCATTGCCGGCCTGCTCGAAGACCTGGTTCAGGCCGCCGGGCAGTGCATCCAGTATCACCCACAGGCAGATGATGCCGCCGAGCAGCAGAATCACGGTTTGCAGCACGTCGGTCCAGATCACCGCATCGATACCGCCGATCACGGTGTACAACCCCACAAAGAGGCCACCCAGCACAATGGCGGTGGCCGGTGACAGGTCGGTGACCTGCTGGATCAATAGCGACAGCAGCCACAGAATCATGGCCAGGCGCACCAGTTGCGCCACCAGAAACGCCACGGCGCCATACACGCGGATGGACGGGCCGTAGCGTTGTTCGAGAAATTCGTAGGCGCTGGTCATATTGCCGCGCCGGAAAAACGGCAGGAACACGAAAGCGGCCACCAGCATGGCGGGCAGCAAGGCCAGGTTGGGCAGATAACGAAGCCAGTCGGTCTTGAAGGCGTCGGCGGGGTAGGCCAGGAACGTGATGGAGCTGATCGATGTGCCCACCAGGGACAGGCCGATCACCCAGCCACGGAAGCGGCGGCCGCCAACAAAGTATTCTTCGGTGTTGGTGTTACGGCGGGAAAAGTAGAGGCCGATACCCAGCACCACACACAGGTAGCCGGCGAGGACCACCCAATCAGCCGTTGCTAGTGTCATTATTGTTATTCCGCTGCAGGCATCACGCGGCACGCAACACGCCGCGTGCAGCCTGTTGCGTGCCGCGTGATGCGGCTTATGTTGCTTTACTGCTCGATATAAACGTTATCGGCTTGTTCCCCGCGGTCGGACATGCGGGTATCGAAACGTACCTTGGTGCCGGTGCGCAGGCTGCGACGGCCGCCGTTCTGTACGGCTTTGAAGTGCACGAACAGTTCTTCGCCGCTGTCGGTAAGAATGAAGCCGAAGCCCTTGTTGGGGTTGAACCATTTCACCTCACCGCGCTGCTGGCCATTGCTGCCCGGCAAAGAAGGCAGGGGCAGGTTGGCCGGCACCAGCTTGCTGAAGGGAATCATCGGCAGCAGGTAGGCGAGGACCGGGATCCACAGCCACGCCTGGTGGGTGAAAACGGTATTGCCATGGCTGGCGACCAGACCGGCCAGGTAGAAAAACACGGCTACGTGCAGCGGCAGCCGCTGGCGACCGCCAAACAGGCAGACCAGGTTCACGGCAGCGGCCAGCAACAGGCCCAGGCCGGTTTGTTGACTGTGGATGTTGGAAAACTGAATCGTGGCCAGGTTTTCGTGGATGGTCACCAGGGCCATTTCCGGCGCAAACAGAAGCCAGGCGCCAGGGATGGCCAGCAACAGGGTGACGATGACGTAAAAAATAGTCAGCGGTTTAGAGACATTCATGGAATTGACGTTACCTTGTTTAAGCAATGAGTGATAAAAGTAAGGATAAAAACCGCCAGATGACGAGGCGGTATTGTGCGGCTAAGGTGCCCGGGTAAAACCCCCGTTACCGTCGCCCTTTTTGTTGGCAGGGCTTGCCGGTAATGACTGTCAGGCACCGCACAATCCGGGCATTGTACCCAAGCTGGCGGTGAAACTCATGTTGGAGTCATTTTGACGTCATATCCATTCCTGAACCCGGCTTTTTTTCAGGCGCTGGAGCAGTGCGGCGCCACCACCCCTGAGACCGGCTGGTCGCCCTGCCATGTGGAGCGTGAAGGGGCCTGGCTGCCCTTGTACGGGCGCAATCATTCCCGTGGCGAGTACGTATTCGATTTCAGCTGGGCGGACGCCTATCAACGCCATGGGTTGGCTTATTACCCCAAACTGGTGACCTCGGTACCGTTCACCCCGGTCGTGGGGCCTCGTTGGCTGGGCGACTGGAGCCCGGACGGGCTTTGGCAGGCAGTGAGCGAGGAAATGGCAGAGCAGCAGGCCAGCGGCTGGCACCTGCTGTTCCCGGACCAGGCCAGCCGCGAGACGCTGGCAGAGCTGCCGCTGGTGTCCCGTCAGGCCTGTCATTTTCGCTGGTTCAATCGTGACTATGCCGATTTCGAAGGGTTCCTGGCCCGGTTTCAGTCGCGCAAGCGCAAGAATCTTCGCAAGGAGCGGCGGCGAATCCAGGAGCAGGGTATCCAGGTCGAGCGGCGCCAGGGGGCGCAGATCCAGCCGGATGACTGGGCCTTGTTCTACCGTTGCTATGCCAGCACCTATCTCAAGCGCGGGCAGATGCCGTACCTGAACGAGGCCTTTTTCGCGACGGTGGCAGAGCAGCAAGGGGGCCAGCTGATGATGGTGCTGGCCCGGGACAGCAATACGCAGGCCCCGATCGCGGCGGCCCTGTATTTCTTCGACGACACCCAGCTTTACGGCCGTTACTGGGGCTGCCTGCAGGAGCGCGATTGCCTGCATTTCGAAATGTGCTACTACCAGGGCATCGAGTTTGCCATTGAGCAGCAGCTGCTGGAATTTGATCCGGGCGTGCAGGGCGAGCACAAGATTCTGCGTGGCTTCGAGCCGGTGATTACCTGGTCAATGCACCATTTGCGCGAACCTGCGTTTCAGCGGGCGATCGGGGATTTCTGTGAGGAAGAGGCGCTGCATGTGCAGCGCTATCAGGACGAAGCGCGGACTCTGCTGCCCTTTCGGCGCGACGGCGTATAACGCGGGGAGTCGGCTGACTGCGGTCAGGCGGCCAGCTGCTGTTCGCGCTGGTACAGCAGCGCCATGGTGACCCTGTCACACAGATCCGCCTGGGGGTGATCCGGCGATTTCGGGCCCAGGGTCTCGGTCACGTCTTCCAGATCGCAGTTTTGCGGATCGTTCAGGTCGGCAAAGAATTCCCAGGCATGACCGTGGTGGTCCACCAGGGTGCCGGTGTAGATACCGTCATCGAAACGGCATACAGAGGAAAAGACCGTTTCATCCAGCGCAAAGCCTTGCGCATCAACCCAGGCGGACAGGGCCGGGTCCAGGCTGCCGTTACGAACCTGTTCGGTGGCGTGGGCCACAGATTCCCAGGTATTGCGGGTGCTTGCTTTACTGAATTTCATTGTCTTGTCCTCGTCCCATGAGGTTGATCGTCCGTTAAAATGTGACGCTAATCATAAACCTGCCGATCAACGGCAGTGTTTCGGAGATGTTCGTATTCTGCCCGTACTTTCCCGCCAATGCATAGGGAAGTTGCTCGGATAGCTGTAAGTTAAAACTGACAATTTGAAGCAAATTCAGTGTTTTGCATAACCGAGGGTGTCCGTCAGTAAAGCTGATGGAATCTTGTCAGTGGGCCCATAAGGGGCGATGGTGGCACGGCCCGGTCTGCCGTATACCGACGGGTTCAGCTGGCAAACAGCGGAGGTAGCGGGCACTCGAGCAGTGCTGCGATGGTTCGCAGTAGTTCGGCTTCCTGCACTTGTACTTTGCCGTCGGCCAGCACCAGGTCAGCAGCGGCATCAATAACCGGCCCCTTGAGCAGGGGGGACAGGTCGGCCAGCCGGTCTACGGCGTGGCCGAGCTTGTGGCTGCCGCAACGGGTCAGGGGAAGCAAGGTGCGGCCGGCGGGCAGTAATCCGTGGGTGCTGCGCTGGAACAGCGCCCGGGCCTCTCCATCTTCAGCGCCACTGGCCCAGGTCAACACGGAAAACAGCAGTTGCAGCTCGGCGGCCAGGGCGCCGTAGCGGCGGAAGCGGGTGCGGCGGTTCTTGCCGGAGTGGTCGCCCAGTTGCTGGTGGGCCAGCCCCACCAGCGCCCATTCGAAAAAGGTGTAGCGGTTATCGACTTCGATCAGTGCCGTCAGGTGCGAAAGGATGCGGGCCCGGGCATCGGCGGGCAACGGTTTGAGGACGGGCAAGGCCAGATCAATGAGCGGCAGACGCAGGCGCGACCCCAGGCCGCTGATTGTCTCGCTTAATGTCACCAGGGCTTGGCGTTGGTCGCTGACGTTCAATGCATCCAGCAGTGATTCGGTGTCGCTGGTGGAGGTGCTGAGGATCAAGGCGTAAAGCACACTTTCCGCCGATTGGGGCGAGCGTATCTGACGCCGAAGGTCCTCGGGAATAGCTTCCAGCAGGCTGCGGGCATAACCCATATCCGGTTCGCTGACGGTGCCTACCCGTTGTGAGGGAGAGAGAGACGTAGAGTGTGCCGGAGCCGCTGCGGGCGGCGGGCTGGAGCCTTCCGGTGTACCGCCACCGGCGAAGGCAGAAGCCCCCTGTGGAGCGACAGGGCCAGCCGCTGCTGGGCTCTGTGGGCCATGAGTGCTCGTGTCCCGGGCACGGCTGCGGGCGCGGGCCACCCAGTCACTGCCTATGGCGGATAGACGCTCATCCAGCGGAGGGTGGGTTCCCAGCAGGTTGCGCAGGCGAAAGTGCAGGGTTTCCCCGAAGCACATGTGGCTCATGTCTTCTGCGTGGGGCGTGGCAAGGTGAGAGCCGTTGCCGTTGCGGATTTTGATTAGCGCGCCGCCGAGCCCGGCCGGGTTGCGGGTGAACTGCACGGCGGAGGCGTCGGCCAACAGTTCCCGTTGTCGGGAAATGGCGGCCTTGATCAGGCGGCCGAAGAACAGGCCCACATAGCCGATCACCATCAGGGCCAGCCCGGCAAATATCAGCCCGCCACCGCCCTTGCGGTTGGAGGATGAACGGCTTAAGGAGGAGCGGCGTTGCCCGCGAATCAGGTACTCACCTACCTTGCCCAGCGCGAGAATGCCTGCCAGCACGGCTAGCAAACGCAGATTAAGGCGCATGTCGGCGTTGAATATATGGCTGAATTCATGGGCGATGACGCCCTGCAATTCATCCCGATTCAGTTCATTTAGCGTGCCCTGGGTGACCACCAGTACGGTTTCCGAGGGCCGAAAGCCGGCCACGAAGGCGTTAATGGCGGTTTCCTTGTCCAGCACATAGAGCTGGGGTGCAGGAATGCCTGAGGCGATGCTCATTTCCTCGACCACATTGATCAGCTGCTTTTCCCGGGTGGCGGTGCTGTCCATGGTGATATGGCGCGCCCCGAGCATCTCGGCCAGCCCCTGGCCACCGTTGCGCAGTTGCCAGAGTTTTAGCAGGCAGCCAAACAGCATCACGGCGAGCGTGAGCCCGGTAATCCAGTGGATGAAGGGGTGGCTAAACCATTGGCCGGGCGAGACTGACTGAAAATCGCCCCAGAAGAGCGCCAGCAACACAGCCAGATTCACGCACACCACAATGGCGATGACCGCGAGGATGAAATACAGAACCAAAAGCCCGGTTTTGCGCCGGGCCCGTTCCTGGTGTTGGAAAAAATCCATGGTAAGGCCGGGTTAGAAGCTGACGTTCACGGCCTTGCGTGCCTGTTCGCTTTCAATTTGTAGCAACTTGGCTTCGCTGAAGCGCCCAAACAAGCCGCCGATAAAATTTTGCGGGAATTGTTCGCGGTAGGTGTTGTAGTTCATTACCGCATCGTTGAATGCCTGACGGGCAAAACCGATGCGATTTTCGGTGCTGCTCAGCTCTTCCATCAGCTGGGCCATGGTGTCGTTGGCTTTCAGGTCCGGGTAGTTTTCACTCAGCGCAAAGAAGTTGGCCAGTGAGCCGGACAGCAGGGATTCCGCCTTGCCAAGTTGTGTCACGGCGCTGGCGTCGTCCGGGTGGGCGGCGGCGGCCTGTTTGGCGCTAACGGCCTGGTTGCGGGCCTCGATGACTTGGGTAAGCGTCTCTTTCTCGTGGCTCATGTAGCCTTTGGCGGTTTCCACCAGGTTGGGGATCAGGTCGTGGCGGCGCTGTAGCTGCACATCAATCTGGGCAAAGCCGTTCTTGAAGCGATTCTTCAGGGCGATAAGCCGGTTGTAGACGGCAATGATGTAAATGATGACGGCAATGATGATGCCGAAAAAGATCAAAGTGCCCATGCAGGTAATCCTTCCCCAAGCGGTGTTGTTGTAGGCCTATAAACTACTGCAAAAGTACGAATGGGGAAAGGCGGTACGGAGAAGTTACTGTAGGAGCACCTCTCGAGGTGCGAACCTGAGCCTGGGCGAAGGAATGGCAATAATGCCTGCTCCAAAGCGTTATCAGATAAAACTGTCGGCACAGGCCTGGAATTCACCCTCGCTGTCGCTCGGTTCGCACCTCGAGAGGTGCTCCTACAGCGGCCCTGCAAGAATGCCTCAGTATTTAATTCCCCATTTGCGATACAGAAAACCCATGATCCAGGCCGGACCGATCATCAGGTACTGGATGTCTTCAAAGAAGGAGGGTTTCTGGCCCTCTACCTTGTGTCCCCAGAACTGGCCAATCCAGGCGAGAATGAAGACCACCAGCGAAAACAGCCAGACACTGATGCCGGCGGAGGCGATCAGGCTGAGGCCGGCCAGGCAGAGCAGGCTGAATACCAGCATGCCTGCAGCGATGGGCAGGGACAGGCGGGCGTAGTAGAGGGTCACGAAGACCAGCGCCAGGCAGGCCCAGAAGCTGGTGAAAAAGGGCGCAGGAATGGCCCAGAGAAAGCCGATGATGGTGAAGAAAATCACCGGCACACAGACAAAATGCACTTTCTTGTTGGTGGGGTTCTGGTGGCTCTCGCCGTAGGCGTCGAGCCAGTCATCCATGCTGCGGGCTGTCATGTTTCTCTTCCTTTTTGGTGCTCTACAGGGTTGAGTATAACGCCACAGGTGGGGCGGGATGCGAGAGGCAATTGATAATGGATAACTGGAGCGAGCCAGGTTTGAGGTTCTCAGACGCAAGAGGGCGCGCCCAGACTTTGGGCGCGGCCTCTTTGCTTTCAGATTCCTGGCCGGCCATTCCGCGCCGTTATCAATTCTCAATTATCAATTCTCAATTGGTCTTTTTACGCCCCCAGCCACCCGGCCACGGTCTGCGGCGTCACAGGCAGATAATGATCCACCAGCAGGGCGGTAAACAGGGCGAACAGGTAGGTGATCGAATAGCCGAAGGTTTTCATTGGCAGTTTCGGGTCTTCGGAAAAGCGCAGCCGCACCGCGTGGTAAAGAAACACCAGGCCGAGAATCAGGGCGCTGAGCAAGTAGATCAGGTCGCTCATGCCGGTGAGATACGGCAACAGGGTGCAGATAAACAGCAGGATGGTGTAGTACAGCACCGACTCGCGGGTGAACGGGATGCCGTGGGTCACCGGCAGCATGGGTATGTCGGCCTTGGCGTACTCGTCGCGACGGTGAATGGCCAGGGCCCAGAAGTGCGGCGGCGTCCAGACGAAGATGATCAGCACCAGCAGCCAGGCGTAGGGGTGGGCTTCGCCGGTGACGGCGGTCCAGCCCAGCAGTGGCGGAATGGCGCCGGCGATACCACCAATCACGATGTTCTGTGGCGTAGCGCGTTTCAGATAGAGCGTATAAATAAAGGCGTAGCCGACAAAGCCGAACAGGGTCAGCCAGGCGGTGATCGGATTCACCAGAAAATACAGCATGATCATGGAGGCCGCCGCCAGCAGCACCGCAAAGGTGATGGCCGCTTTCGGGGTCAGCTTGCCGGCCACCAGCGGGCGCTTTTCGGTGCGCTTCATGATGGCGTCGATTTTCTGATCCATGATCTGGTTAATGGCGGCGGAGGCCATCATGGCCAGAGACAGCCCCACAAACGCAGGGATGAAGGTGCCCAGCGGCACCATGCCGGCCGGCTCGGTGGCCAGGAACATGCCGGCCACTGCGGTGACCATGAGCAGCATGACCACGCCGGGTTTGGTGAGGGCGAGATAGTCGCGCCAGTGGGCAGACTCACTCATGACGGGGCTCCTTGCTGTTTGGGGGGCTGGCGCTTGCCGCATTTCACGTTAATGGCGCGGATGAACAGCACCAGGCTGGCCAACAGTATCACTGCGACGAAGTTGTGGGCCACGGCCACATCCAGCGGCACCGCAAACATCACATTACTCAGGCCAAGGCCGATCTGCAGGCTGAGGATGCCAAGCATCACCAGTGCGAAATTGCGGAAGAACACACTGCGGGCACGCAGCAGAATCTTGCCCACCAACAGCAGCATCAGCAGGGTGACCACCAGGGCGCCGAAGCGGTGCATCACGTGAATGGTGGTGCGCGCGTCGTTGTCGAGGACGCCGTACTCGTAGTCGGGCTTGTCGTGTTCGTGGCCCCAGAAAATAAAGGCTTCCTTGAAATCCAGTCGATCCTGCCAGCCTTCTTCGCACACCGGCAGGTCGGTGCAGGCCACGGCGGCATAGTTGCTGGCGGTCCAGCCGCCCAGGGCGATTTGCAGGATAACGGCGGCCAGGGTCATCGATGCCAGCGGCTTGAGGGTCAGCACATCACAGTCATTGAGGAAGCTGGGCCAACGGAACACCCGGGCGGTGAGCAGAACCAGCAGGGTGAAGGTGGTAAAACCACCGAGTAAGTGCAGCATCACGATAGTGGGCTGCAGCCCCATGGTCACCGTCCACATGCCGAGAATGCCCTGGAAGATAACCAGTGCCACCAGGAATAAAGGCAGCTTCAGCGGCTGCTTTTCCCGCTTGCGGTTAACAAAGGACAAGGCCGCGATGATGATCATCACCAGCCCCAGGGTGGAGGCGAAATAGCGGTGCACCATTTCCGGCACGGTCTTGTGCGCTTCGCGCAATGCGCCGGGGGTGGTTTCGTTGGTGGTGGCCACGTGCGCGATGGCTTTGCGCACGTCCAGATGGCCGTAGCAACCGGGCCAGTCCGGGCAGCCAAGGCCGGCATCGGACAGTCGGGTCCAGGCGCCCAAAATGATTACGCCGGCGGCCATCAGCACAGCCAGAATAGAGAAGCGGCGCAGCCAGCGCTGCGATGCGGTGGGGGTTTGCATAATCAAGAGCCTGCCTTAACCGATCAGTGACCCTTTTAGGGTCCGTTTGAGATCGACGCGGATGTTCTCCGCCTCTTCGAGGGTGGCATCCATGTTTTCGTGCGTGGGGTAACGCATGAATATCTGGCCGTCCGGGCTGACCAGAAAAATATCGCCAATGGGCTGGCTGGTCTCGGGGGCATACACCGGGGCCAGGGCCTGGGTGACATCGGCGGGAGCCGCATGGATAGAAACCATGCCATCCACCTTGTCGGTGAGGAACGCCTGCAACTCGGCGCCGGCCGGGGCGGTATGCAAAATGACCCGACGCACTCGCTGAATGTCTTCGCCCAGGGTCAGGCGCACTTGCTGTACTTGATAATAGAGGCCGTTCTTGCAGCGAGTATCGCAGTCCTCCCCGGCCACATAGAGCAGGGTCCACTGAGTGCTCATGTCATTGCCGTCGTAGGGCTGCTCATTGCTGTCAGTGGCGTTGAGGGCGGCCATGTCGATGTGTGGAACCAGCAATTGGCCCTTGTTGACCTTGGGTAGCTCCTCGACATCAATCAGGAAACGCCCAGCCAGAAAAAACAGGACGAAGGGCGCAACGATGGCTAACAAGGTGACCCTGCTCTTGGTCCGTGGAGACATGAGGGGCTGTTGAGGTTTCATTCTTGCCTCTGCTGGAGTTCATTTTTTCGCCCGGCAAGGCGAAGGGAGCGTGGCATAGTGTTTCTATATGAGCGACCGCCAACGCAGCTGGGCGGCAAAAGGAGCCCAGCCCTACGGGTTGCGCCTGAAAAAGCGCCACTCGTTGTTGCGTGTCGTTCATTTGGAGCAACCAAACTTCTCTCCTCGCGCCTAGATTGGCGCATTTTCAGGCACAACAGAGGTAAGAATGAAACCTCAGCAGCCCCTACAATTCCTCTCGCGTCTTGCGTGCTTTGCGCCAGTTTCGGAGTGCGGCGGCAACATATATCAGCAGGGCGGCCAGTGCCAGTGCGAACCACTGTAATGCATAGGCCTTGTGCCGTTCCGGGCCCATCACCGTCACGTCCTGCCAGTGCCGGGGTAGCGGTGTGTTGCCGCCCAGCGCCAGTTCCGGGGTGACCCGGATTTCAAAGGGCGCCAATTCTACCCCAAGTTGTTCGCCAATAGCGTCAAAATCCACTTTCTGAACCCGTAATGGCCACTGATTGTCGGGCAATGGCATGTCCTTGAGCACAAAAACATCACGGGACGGGCGGTATACGGCGCCGGTGACGGTCAGGCTTCCTGTGATCGGGGCAATGGCGGGCAGATTGGCGCGGTTGTTGCCCCGGGGGAGCCAGCCCCGGTTGACCAGTACCCAGCGCCCTTTGCGGGTTTCAAACGGCGTCAGCAGGTGGTAGCCAGCCACGCCGTTCAGGGTGCGATTGTCCAGCAACACGTTATGGGCGTTATCAAAGTGGCCGGAAATGGAGGCGCGGCGGTGCATGGGATCACCGGCGGCCTGCAGGGTGGGCAGGTCTGCCGGTGGCAGGGTGGCCCGTTCACTCTGTTCGGTGAGCCATTGTCGCTTTTCGTCGGCCCGCTCCAGCTGCCAGAAAGCCAGTCGCAGGCACACTCCGGACACGATCAGGGTGGCGATCAGTGCGATCCAGGGGGCACGGCGGTGAGTGTGAGGCATGGTGGTCTGCCCTCATGACAGCAGTAGCGTAGCAAAACGGTTGGCTTGCCCGATCCGTGGACGGCCAGCACAGGCCAGATAGTGCGTGCACTGGCGGAGTCGGCCATTACAATAGCCGCATATAAAGGCGGCCCTGAGATCATCCCGGATCGTCCACACAGTAATGGCGGCACATTGTACATAGCTGGCCGGGCTTTTCATCCAGGGAATCCGGGCTGTGTGTTTATACGCCTTGGTAATGCGTTCAAGGAGATAACGAGTATGTGGTGGGTAAAGCTGATTGTAGTCATTCTGCTGCTGGCGGCAGTGATTTCTCTGGGGCGTGCGCTCATGTCGCTGGTGAAGGGGCAGGGCAAGGAAGGCAAGACCATGCGAGCGCTGGCCTGGCGTGTGGGTTTTTCCGTGGCGGTGTTTCTGTTCATTATCCTCAGCATGTATATGGGGTGGGTGCAGCCACACGACGTGAACCCGACCCTGCGGTATGGCGAGCCGATTGACGCTGGCGAGGTAGCGCCTGCTCGCCAGGGTGAATAGCGGCTGGCTTGGCAAAGGGCAGGGCGCTGCTTGTAAAAGGGCGGTAAAAACGCGATCGGTCGGTGAACGAAGACGGAAAAGGCGCCTCTGATACGGTAACTCGCCTTGAGTGAGATGCGCGGAGAAGGGCCAGCAAGGATGGCCAGGGAGCACGGACGCACTTCCCCGCTTCCTTTATTGGATTCCTGGGCGGGCTCTGTCGGCCGCTGGTGTTATCAGGCGGTGATAGAAGTCGAACGGCGATTAGAGGAAATGACGATGGAATGGATGACACGGTTTGCGCTGATTCTGTTTGTTCGCATGATTGCGCGGGCTGAGCAGGCAATGCTGCTGGCACGCAGTGCTCGCGCTGACGTTTCCACTGGCCGCTCTTTCTGCCGCCCTCTCCATGGCAGTCATCATGCCTCCCGGGATGTTTCTCGCTAGCGGGAAGGTTTTTTCAGTCCCGCGGGAACCTTTGCATTCGTGCGCGGACTAATTCAGTAGGCAAAATACGTTTTCTCCTCTTAGTAACATCAGGCAACCCTCTGGGCGCTCGGTCTAACCGGCGCCCTTCTTTTTTTGGGGTGCAGTGCTTTTGCAGAGACAGGCGCGGCTATTTGCCCGGACCTGGCGGCATGGGGAAAGGGGAAACGTTGCTGTTGCGGGGCTCTGTGCGTGATTCCGTGATCTTGCCGACCCCTTCCTTTTCGACCTCATCAATGCGAATGACCGCATGCATGGGGATGTACGACCGCAGAACCCCTGAAAACTCGCTCTTCAGCTTCTCTTCCGATGGATCCACCAGCACACCGCTGCGCTCATCAAACAGGAATTCCTCTACCTCGATAAAGCCGTGCAGATCACTTTGGTATATCTCGGAGGCATAAACTTCGTAGGTTTGCCCCTGATTCTGGAATATGACGCGGTAAATGGGACGGCGTTTTGACATGGCAGAAAGGGACGCTGGGTAGGGGAATAGAGGCGGAGTGTAGCATAGCGTTCAGCTTTCGTATCTGCCTGAAAGGCTTGATAAACCCTACGTTTCGGCTGGACTTTAGCCATGCGAATGACTAGAGTTGGCGCCCATAAATGCAGTGGGACAATTTGCCACACCTCCGGCAATTCAGTGAAATCAGCATGGCGGTAAATAGCTATTTGATTTTATTGGGTTTTGCCTCCCATGTGACACGTTAAACGGCCGCCCCCTTGGTCGTCGATGTCAGTGGGGAAGGTCTGGTGACCGTTTCGCCGCATCAATCCTGAAACTCGCTTTCCAGGCGCCGGTAACGGCAAAGAACAAGCGTGCCTGTAACGGGGTAGCGCTGGGGAAAACAGGGAGCAAACGCATGCAGTCAACTCTGTTCCACCGCGCGGCGGCGGGTCTGACGTCACTGATGATCAGTGGCATGACCTTCGCTAGCGACTGGACCGAACGTTCCGATCTCGACCTGCGACCGGGGGTAACCCAGGTCAGTCAGGAAGTTCAAAATCTTCACACCACCGTTCTCTGGATCGTGACCGTTATCGGTCTTCTGGTCTGTGGCCTGATTCTGTTCTCGATGATCCGCCACCGCCGTTCCAAGAACCCGAATCCTTCCACCTTCCACGAAAACGTGTTTTTCGAGGTGCTGTGGACAGTGATCCCCTTCGTTATCCTGATCGCCATGGCCGTGCCGGCCACCCGCGTACTGGTTCAGCTGGACGATACCGCTGAGTCAGAACTGACGGTGAAGGTGACTGGCTATCGCTGGAAGTGGAGTTACGAGTACCTGACGTACGAAGACGACAACGACATTGGTGTGTCTTTCTTCTCCAACCTGGCCACGCCGCCGGAACAGTACAACAACCCGGTTCTCTCCGGTGGCCTGTTCCCTTATGGCACCGCGAAAGATCTGGTCGGCAAGGACGCTCCCGAGAAAGACCACAACTACAACCTGGAAGTGGACAACAAGCTGATCATTCCGTCGGGCCAGAAAGTGCGTTTTCTGGTGACCTCCGATGACGTGATCCACTCTTTCTGGGTGCCGGATTTCGGCGGCAAGAAAGATGCAATTCCCGGGTTCGTCAACGAAACCTGGGCGCTGGTACCGGAAGGTAAGGAAGGCACTTACTACGGCCAGTGTGCGGAACTGTGTGGCAAGAACCACGCCTTCATGCCGATTGCTGTAGAAGTGGTGACCCAGGACGAGTTCAAGACCTGGATTGCCGAAGAGAAAGAAAAGGCTGCCTCTGGCCCGGATCTGACACCGTTTGCCGGTATCGATCAGGCGATGGAAGAAGGCAAGCAGGTTTACGACAGCGCTTGTGCCCTGTGTCACGGTGCCAATGGTGAAGGCGGTATCGGCCTGGCGTTTGCCGGTACGGAATTCGCTACCAAGAAAGAGCACCTGAACGAGCACATTGATGTGTTGGTCAATGGCCGTGCTGCCATGCCCAACTTCAAGGCTCAGCTGACACCTCGCCAGATTGCGGCGGTGATCACCTACGAGCGTAATGCTTTCGGCAACGACACCGGCGATCTGATTCAGCCCGCCGACGTTAACGACCACGAATAAGGGAGGGGATAGCAATGTCTACTGCAGCTGCAACCCATGATGATCATCACGATCATCACCACGCCCCGACCGGCCTGAAACGTTGGCTGTTCAGCACCAACCACAAAGATATCGGTACCCTGTATCTGTGGTTCAGCTTCGCCATGTTCCTGTCCGGCGGTTTCCTTGCCATGGTAATTCGTGCCGAGCTGCTCGAGCCCGGCATGCAGTTCGTGGATCCGGAATTCTTCAACCAGATGACCACCGTGCACGGTCTGGTCATGGTATTTGGTGCGGTGATGCCCGCCACGGTTGGCCTGGCCAACTGGATGATTCCCTTGATGATCGGTGCGCCGGACATGGCGCTGCCGCGGATGAATAACTGGTCCTTCTGGATCCTGCCTTTCGCTTTCACCATCCTGATTGGTTCGGTGGTGATGAGCGCGTTCGGTGCCGGCAACCCCAGCGCCCCGAACTTTGGCTGGACCTTCTACGCGCCGCTGTCGACCAAGTACGGCCCGGCGTCGACTGACCTGTTCATTCTGTCGGTTCACATGATGGGTATTTCTTCCATCATGGGCGCCATCAACGTGGTGGTTACCGTCTTCAACATGCGTGCCCCGGGCATGACCCTGATGAAGATGCCGCTGTTCGTGTGGACCTGGCTGATCACTGCCTTCCTGCTGATAGCGGTTATTCCGGTTCTGGCCGGTGCAGTGACCATGATGCTGACGGATCGTCACTTCGGCACCAGCTTCTTCGATGCCGCCGGTGGTGGTGATCCGGTACTGTTCCAGCACGTGTTCTGGTTCTTCGGGCACCCTGAGGTGTACATCATGATCCTGCCGAGCTTCGGTATCGTGTCAGCGATCATCCCGGCCTTTGCCCGCAAGCCGCTGTTCGGTTACGCCTCCATGGTGTACGCGACCGCGTCCATTGCGCTGCTGTCCTTTGTCGTCTGGGCTCACCACATGTTCACCGTGGGCATGCCGCTGGCCGGTACCCTGTTCTTCATGTACATGACCATGCTGATCTCCGTGCCGACCGGCGTGAAGGTGTTCAACTGGGTCGCTACCATGTGGCGCGGGTCCATGACCTTCGAACTGCCAATGAAGTGGGCGATCGCCTTTGTGGTGCTGTTCACCTGTGGTGGTCTGTCCGGCCTGATGCTGGCGATTACCCCGGTGGACTTCCAGTACCATGACACCTACTTCGTGGTGGCGCATTTCCACTATGTATTGGTGACCGGTGCGATCTTCTCCATCTTCGCTGCTGCCTACTACTGGCTGCCGAAGTGGTCCGGCATCATGCCCAACAAGACCCTGGGTGAACTGCACTTCTGGAACTCCCTGATTTCCGCCAACCTGCTGTTCTTCCCCATGCACTTCGTGGGCCTGGCCGGCATGCCGCGTCGTTACGCTGACTACGCGCTGCAGTTTGCGGACTACAACTTCTGGATTTCCATTGGCGGCTTCTGGTTCGGCCTGTCACAGCTGCTGTTCCTGGCCGTGACCGTGCTGTGTGCCATGAAGAAAGGCGAAAAAGCCCCGGCCAAGCCGTGGGAAGGTGCCGAAGGCCTGGAATGGGAAGTGCCGTCACCGGCGCCGTTCCACACCTATGACACCCCGCCGGTGGTCAAGTAACAGAGAGTGACGGAGGACACCATGAGCGACGAACAGCTCAGTGTTGAACAGCGCAACAAGCGCACGCTGAAAAAGCTGTTGATCTGGGCGGTGGCCATGTTTGGCTTCGCCTTCCTCATGGTGCCCTTTTATAACGTTATCTGTGATGTCACCGGACTGAATGGAAAAACATCGAGTACGGCCGCCACTCAAGCGCCTGAGACTGTGGTGGCAGACCGTACCGTGACAGTGGAATTCATTACCCAGAAGGGCGACGGAATCAGTGGGGAGTTCACCTCTGAGACCAAGCGGGTAAAGGTGCATCCGGGGGAAATTACGCTGGTGCATTTTTTCGCAAGCAACCCGACTTCATCGGACATGATTACCCAGAGCATCCCGTCGGTAACACCGGGGGAAGCGGCTCGATACCTGCACAAGACGCAGTGTTTCTGTTTTGATCAGCAAACCTTGCTGGCGGGTGAGCGTAAAGACATGCCGATGATTTTCTATCTGGACCCGGAAATTCCCAGTCACATTAACCAATTCACTCTGTCGTATACGATCTTCGATGTGACAGAGCGGGTCGCCGGTAAAAACAACAGCGTGGCTGCTAACTAGAACAGCCGGTTGTAGAGGAGATTTTTTAATGGCTACTGAAAAGTATTACGTTCCCGAGAGCAGCCCCTGGCCGTTGACCGCGTCCATCGGTTTGTTCATGACCGCCATTGGCGGTGCAAACTTTATTCAGCAGAGCACCATGGCGGACATGGAGCCCAGTTTCTTCGGCAAGCCTCTGTTCTTCCTGGGCCTGACCTGGTTGCTGGTAGTGATCGCCCTGTGGTGGCGTGACACCGTCAAGGAATCCGTTGGTGGTTTGCACAGCAATCAGCTGGGCGGTTCTTACCGTCAGGGCATGTTGTGGTTCATCTTTTCCGAGGTGATGTTCTTTGCGGCCTTCTTTGGGGCCATGTTCTACACCCGCTGGCTGATCCTGCCGTGGTTGTCCGGGGAAGGCAGCAACGCCATGACCCACGAACTGCTGTGGCCGAACTTCCAGGCCATGTGGCCGCTGACTGTGACCCCGGCCGGTGATACGACCCAGGCCATGGGCGCGTGGGGGCTGCCGGCCATCAACACGGCTATCCTGCTGGTGTCGTCAATCACGCTGACTATCGCTCACCACGCCTTGCTGGAAGGCAAGCGCGGCACCCTGATCGCTTTCCAGGCGGCCACAGTGGTGCTGGGGATCATCTTCCTGTTCCTGCAGGTGGAAGAATACATCCACGCTTACACCGAGCTGGGTCTGACCCTGGATGCGGGTATCTACGGTAGCCTGTTCTTCCTGCTCACCGGTTTCCACGGTGCACACGTGACCATCGGTACCATCTTCCTGTTTGTGACCCTGCTGCGTGTGATCAAGGGGCACTTTGATGAAGAGAACAACTTCGCCTGGGAAGCGGGTGCCTGGTACTGGCACTTTGTGGACGTGGTGTGGCTGTTCCTGTTTATCACGGTGTACTGGCTTTAAGAGACGGCCACACACGCATCACGCGACAGGCAACAGGAAAAAGCCGCGCCCCGAAAGGGCGCGGCTTTTTTTGTTCTTCGCGGATTGGAGTGAACAAGATGCTTCTAAGCGTTTGATTGGCTTATCGCCAAGATTTCGCACTTTGCCGAACGCTCAACGCCAGATGTCTGACGCAAAAACACACAGTTTGAGAGGCTGCAGCTATCTCGGGATGTATGCCTTTGAGGGAGGAGGGCTGACGTTTCTCTATGAAGAGAGCTAGAGGCCTGCTTTTCTGGTTTTGAATGAAAGTGGCAGCCGCAGGCCCTGGCAACCAACGGTTGCCAGGGCCTGCGGCCTTTGCGATGACGTTATATCAACGGTTAATTCCGAATACATCAAGAATTGTTTGGGTTGCATCAATCACTCGAACCACTTCGTTATCAATAATCACGTCACTGACACCATCGATGTGACGAATGCCGTCATATGAGGGTAAGCGCTGGCTGTTGTAGTAGAGCGAATCGGGCAGGCGCTGGCCTTTCTGCAGTTTTTTTTGCCAGCCCGGTGGTAATTTTCCGCCACGTGCCACTTTCTTCTGTAGCCCGGGAGGGAGGGAGTCAAACTCCCGGTGGCTGAGGCGCTGACGGAGTGCTTCACGCTCGTGGCTAGTGTAGCGATATTCAGAGTAATCACGGCGACTGTCCACAAGCTGAATACGCACACGATCGTTGTGTTGTTGGGTTGCCTCCCACGGCGGGCGGGCCTGGGCGAGTGTGGGGGCTACACTCAGGCCAAGCAGGGTAGTAAGGGTCAATATTGACGTTGTCTTCATACGGTTCCCCTTATTTGAAAGAGTATTGGCACCAGTATGATGGGGGAACGTGCAAAAAACGCGCAGGAATTGTCAAAAAGGGTAAAGCGTAGAGCGTCGGGTGAAACCGCCAGGGCGAGCAGGTCTGATTAGGCGTAGCCGTAATCAGACATTCAGCGTCGCTGTCAGGCCTCAGGCCTCAGGCTTCAGGCTTCAGGCGTTCCGTCAGCCACTGGCCAATATCCCGAATCTGTTCCAGGCAGACCATGTGCTCCATGGGGTAGCTTTTGTACTGCGGGGTATAGCCCAGTTCGGTCAGGGTTGCCGCTGCCCGTTGGCCCAGTTGCTCAGGCACCATCGGGTCCATGCTGCCATGGCAGATCATTACCGGCAGCGAGGCGTTCGCGTTGCTGGGGGTCACCGGCATGGCCATATAGGTGGACAGGGTGAGCAGGCCGGCCAGGGATTTTGGGTGGCGCAGGGCGGCCTGGTAGGCCACGGCGCCACCTTGTGAGAAACCCGCAATAATGATGCGTTCGCTGGGAATGCCGCGGGCGATTTCCCGCTCGATGAGTGCATCTACCGCGTCCGCTGAGGCCAGAACGCCGGCTTCGTCCACTTTGCGGTCGATATCCATGGCGAGAATATCGTACCAGGCGGGCATGACCATGCTGCCATTGACGGTCACAGGGATCTGCGGGGCATGGGGAAAGATAAACCGCACGGCCAGGCCAGCAGGCAGCTGAAGCTCGGGAACGATGGGCTCAAAATCGTGACCGCTGGCGCCCAGGCCGTGTAGCCAGATCACACTGGCGGTGGCTTGGGCTGATGGTTCAATTTCAACGCAACGCAATAGATCACTCATGGTTAGTCTCCTCCCGAAACAATAATTCGCACGGCTTCAAGCTGGCAGCGCGCTTCGCTGAGGCACTTTTCCAGGGCGTGTGTCTGTGCTTCCAGAGCCTCCACTTCTTCATGGCGGACTGCCGGGTTTTTGGCTTGCAGCGCCTTCAGGCGGGCCAACTCATGGGCCTGTTCGGCACGCATTATTTCCTGGGCAGCAGCAATAATACTTTCCGCTTCCTGACTGGCGTTGGCTTCGTCAGCTTTCAGCAATTTCTCCAGCAGGGGTTTCTGGCTGCCAACGATCTTGCGGCTGAGTGGCTTGTCCATCTTGTGGCATTGCTGGCTCAGGCCGTCGTGGCTGATGGCCTGGCTGATGTTCTTGCCATTGCCATCCAGCAGGTGACGAATCACTGTGGTGGGCAGGAAACGGTCTGCCTGCAACTGTTTGGGGGCAATGGCATCAACGGTATAGATGGCTTCGATCAGCAGGGTGCCAGCCTTGATTTTGGGATTTTTGAGCAGGCTGACGGCGGCTTTGCCACGGTGTTCGGTGAGCATCATCTCCAGGCTGCCGGTGACCATGGGATGCTCCCAGGTCAGAAACTGCATGTCGTCACGGGCCAGTGCGGTGGCCCGGTTGTCGGTCATGGTCACGCCTTCTTCCGGCAGGGCAGGGAACGCATCGCGCATGTGCGGGCCGGGTTTGAGGATGATGGCCGTGTCGGAATGATCTTCCTGTTCCACCCCGTAGCGATCAAAGATGCGCTGCATGAAAGGCAGTGGGCTGTCGTCATCCGCGGCGATCAGGTCGGTGATCAGGGTTTCGGCCCGCTCGCTGTCGAAGGAGCTCAGCTCCAGCAGTCGGTCGCGGCCGGTCTCCAGTAGCGTATGCAGCTCGGAAGTGATGGTGCGGGTGTCGTCGACCAGCGCTTCGATGGCGGTGTATTCCGGGTCGCCGGTAAGCAGCGGTTCCAGCGCGTCGCGACTGCGCAGATAGATGTCGTGGCCGGCCGGGTTGGTGTGCTCGAAGGCATTCATGCCGTCGTGATACCAGCGGAACAGGACTTCCTGAGCGTGCTGCTCAAAGTAGGGCACATGAATCTGGATGTCTTCGGTCTGGCCGATACGGTCCAGGCGGCCAATACGCTGTTCCAGCAGGTCCGGGTTAAGCGGCAGGTCCAGTAGCACCAGATGGTGGGCAAACTGGAAGTTACGGCCTTCGGAGCCGATTTCTGAGCAGATCAGCGCCTGGGCGCCATCAAAGTCGTCCGCAAAAAAGGCGGCGGCCCGGTCCCGTTCGATCAGGTCCATGTCTTCATGGAACATGGCCACGTTCATACCCAGCTTGTAGTTGCAGTGGGCATGGAGGTCGGTGGCGGTGTGCTTGCTGGCGCAGATCACCAGCACCTTGTCGTGGCGATGCTGTTTGAAGAAGTTTTCCAGCCAGTTGACGCGGGGATCCAGGCTGCACCAGCGGTCATCGTGGAACAGGGTTTCCGGGTGCAGGTGGCCGTCAATTTCTTCGTCGCTGTCGTATTTGTATTCGTCCGGCAGCGTCAGCGGAATGCCGTGCACGTGGCGGGCCGGGAAGCCGGCGATGTTGTGGCGGGTATTACGGAACATGACGCGGCCAGGGCCGGAGCGATCCAGCAGTTCCGTCTGGATCGCGTCGCGATCCGCTTCGTCAATATTCATATCCGGGAGCAGGGCAACGGCTTCTTTCTTCAGGGCTGCATCCCAGCTGGGTTCGTCGTGCAATCGACCGGCCAGTGCTGCTACGTCCTGGTAGTGCGCCTGTTCTTCCTTGAAAGCGTCCAGGCTGGGGTAGCGTTCCGGGTCGAGCAGACGCAGGCGAGCGTAATGGCTTTCCAGGCCCAATTGCTCGGGTGTTGCGGTGAGCAGCAAGAGCCCACGCGCCTGTTGGGCAATGGTTTCCACGCGCTGGTAATCCTCACTGGCCTGGCCAGCGGACCACTCCAGGTGGTGGGCTTCATCCACCACCAGCAAATCCCAATCAGCGGCGGCTAGCTGCTCGATATCGCACTCACTGAGAAAGTCGGTGCTGCACAGAATCAGCTGCTCGCTGAGGAACGGGTTGTCGTCACCGGAGGCGGCGCTGACATTGCCTGGCGTTTCGTCTGCGTCGTCGTCCGGGGCGTTTTCCTCTTCAATAATCTGCGCCAGCATGTCCTTGATGCTGGTTTCCGGCTGCAGGGCGTTAAGGCGCTCGGCATCAAAGATAGAGAAGTGCAGGTTGAAGCGGCGCACCATTTCCACAAACCACTGGTGAACCAGCGGGGAGGGCACCACCACCAGCACCCGCTTGGCCCGGCCGGTGAGTAATTGCTGATGCAGGATCAGGCCGGCTTCAATGGTTTTCCCCAGGCCCACTTCATCGGCAAGCAATACCCGTGGGGCAAAACGGTTGGCCACCTGGTCAGCGATATACAGCTGGTGTCCAATCAGGTCGATGCGCGGGCCACGCAATCCCTTGATGGTGGATTGCTGTTGACGGCAATGGGCATTGAGGGCGTCGATACGCAGTTCAAACCAGCGATTGGAAGACAGCTGGTTGGAGAGCAGACGATCCAGTGCGGCCGTCAGGCGCAGGGTGTGACCCAGGTTGGTTTCCGGCACTGGCTGAATATCGTCCGGGCTGCCGTCCTTGGGGTGAGCCATGTAGACCTTGAGGCCGTTGAGCTCGTTGACCTCGGTGACCACCAGCTCCATCTCATCGGCGGTGCGGATGATGTCGCCATTGTCGAAGGTGACCCGTGACAGGGGGGCATTGTTCTTGGCGTAGGTGCGCTCTTCCTCTACCGCCGGGTATTCCACGGTGACCAGTCGGTAATCCAATTCCTTGATGATGCCGAGGCCCAGCTCGGTTTCGGATTCGCTCAGCCAGCGTTGGCCGGGGATAAAGTCAGTCATTGTTGCTGCCGGTGATTGCTTGGGGGGCGAATTATACGGGTTTGTACGCCCCCCTTCGATGGGTGAGGCCTATTGAATCTGATTTCGGAACCAGCGGCGGGTGGCCTCATCAGCAGGGAAGTAATGTTCGATGCGCAGTTCTTCCATGACCACATCCAGCGCGGTGCCAAAGCTGGCCAGTGTGGAGAAGCTGCGTAGCCGCTGGCCGGCCAGCTCAATGTCCAGGGCCATCATGGGCGCGCTGTGATCATTACCGGGTGGTTGATGCAGCAGGGCGTCCAGATCGGCCAATTCCGCCAGCCGATCAAGCAATGTGGCCAGTGCCGGGTCAGGGCGAGCTTGCTGGTCACGGTGCAGGCGGCGCAGCAGGAAGGCGGCCACCTCATCCCAGTTGCGCAGAAACGGCCGATAACCCCGGGGATGGAACACCAGTTCGACCACATTGGCGGTCTGTGGAAAGGGGCCGCGTTCCTGGATCATCAGGCCCATCAGCCGCTGCTGGGCCTCGTTGGCCATCAGCACATTCCAGTGGGCATCGAGGACGACGGCAGGCAAGGGGTTGTGGTTGGTGAGCATGACGCTCAGTGCTTCGCGCACCGGTGCCATGCTGTCACTGTGGAGATCAGTCTCGGTGAAGGCCGGTGCGTAACCGGCAGCCAGCAGTAGCCGATTGGTATCCCGGCAGTTCAACGCCATTTCCAGTGCCAGGCGCTTGAGCATGGCAGGGCTTGGCTGGCTACGCCCGGTTTCGATAAAACTCAGGTGCCGGCTGGATACGTTAGCCCGCAATGCCAGGTCCAGCTGGCTGAGGCGGCGTGCCTTGCGCAGTTCTGCGAGTATCTGGCCGGTTTGCATCGAGGTTCTCCTATGCGGATCAGCATGGCGGTGGTTGCCAGGCGGCGCCATTACCCCTGAGGTAATTGTTTCACTTCCTTATTCGGCAGAGGCTGAATTTATCACTAACCGACCCGCGACGGTAATCCGTCAGGCGGGCCTGAAACCTGGAGGTGCAACATGCCCTGGACGTCACTCAAAAATGCCCTGCTATTCAATGCCGCCTGCTCAGCACTGCTCGGGGCGGCGTTATTGCTGGCTCCTGATGTGCTGGCGTCGCTGATGGGAGACTTCAGTCCTCTGATATTGAAGATCCTTGGTGGTGCCTTGTTACTTTTTGCGGCGGACGTGGTCTTTGTGGCCACGCGCAAACCCATATCGCCCGGGCTGGCTAAAATGGTGACACTGGCGGATCTGGCCTGGGTGCTGGCAACGCCGGTAGTCATGCTGCTGGGGGCATCGTGGCTGTCATTCTGGGGCCATGTCCTGCTGCTGGATGTGGCGTTGCTGGTCGCGTTCTGCGCCCTGTGTCAGTGGCGCGGATTGCAGCGACAGGCATTACAGCAACAGAAGGGCGCCAGATCATGATTGAAATGGTTGCGCTGGCTTTTCTGTTGATGGGGGCGGTGGCGCTGGTGTCGCCCCATTCGATAACGCGGTGGGTGGCGATAACAGCGCTGCCTGTCCCAGCTCGCAATGAGGTCCGCGCTGTGTATGGCGGTTATGGCGTTGCCATGGCTGTGCTGTTGGTGGTGTGCCGGGATCAGCCGCAATGGCGTGACGGGGTGGTGGTGACCCTGTCACTGGCCTTGCTGGGCATGGCGGCTGGCCGGTTGTTGTCCTGGCTGGTGGATCGCCGTTTGGATCGTTATCCCGCATTGTTCATGGGAATAGAAATCGTGCTTGGGCTGGGGCTGCTGATCTCGCTTTAACTGAAACGGCTAATTTGCGGTTCTTCCCGGATTAGAGTGAATAACACGCTTCTCGTCGTCTGATGTGTTTATCGCGAATACCCGGCACTTTGCCAAACGCTCGACGCCGGATGCCTGACGTAAAGCCCCTTAGCCTGAGCGACTGTCGTTATTACGGTATCTCTTTTGAGGGGTGTTTTGAGGGATTGTCAGGGCCGTCATTCAGGCAGTAATCGGCGCAGAGAGCATGGCGGCCAAGGTTTTCAGGTTTTGAATGCAAGCGTCTGTCGTCGGGCATCCGGCGTCCAGCGGTTGCCAGGGCGGGATAGTGCGACAAGTTCTGAAGCCGGCTGAACACTCAATTCCGCGATGAACCTAATTTACGGTATGCTCTGGTTACCAGTTGTAGTCACGGTGTTGAGCTAATGGGCGATATTCTGCCGTTCAAGAAACCACAAAAGAAAACGCCAAGAAAAGGCATGTGTCAGCACGACTTTCACAAGTGGGTGATCTGCAAGGAAAAGCAGTTTGATGTGAAGCAGGGAAAGCTGGTGACGGTATACCGCTGTGATCGCTGCGGTAAAGAGAAAGTCAAAGCGCACTAACCGGGTGACCCAGATGCTTGAGATGCGATCCAGCTGTGAAAGTTGCCAGTGTTCCCTGGCGGCCGATGCAGAAGCCTATATCTGTTCCTATGAATGCACCTTCTGTGTGGACTGCTGCACCATCCATGCGAGCCGTTGTCCCCATTGTCAGGGTGAACTGGTGAAACGCCCCCGCCGTCAGGAGGCCAGTAATGAAAGCGGCTGAGGCAATGTCTCTTCCTGGCGGCGCAGGCTATACCTTGCCGGTAAACTGGTGCCCGGCAGAAAGTGCCAGTGGGTCGGTGATTTCATGGCGGCGGCGGTGAAAGAGATTGTCTGCTGGCATGAAAAAGACGGTGCAGAAAATATTAACGGCGGTCATAACGTCTGACCCACACCCTTGATTCCTTCATGCAATTCGCTATTCGACCAATAAGAGGATGCCTGTATGGCCATCGTCCTGCATCAATTCCCGATTTCCCACTATTGCGAGAAAGTGCGCTGGGCACTGGACTACAAAGGCGTGGATTACCGGCTGAAGAACCACCTGCCAGGCCTGCATTTGAAGAAGATGAAGGCGGTGGCGCCGTTCAGCAGTGTGCCGGTGCTGGAGCACGACGGGCATTACGTGCAAGATTCAGCGGCCATTATCAGCTACCTGGATACGCAGTTCCCGGCCCGCTCATTGACCCCGCAGAGCCAGGAGGCACGAGAAGAAGCGCTGCGCTGGGAAACGTTCTGCGACGACAATATTGGGCCGCACGTTCGCCGTTACTGTTATCACACCTTGCTGGACCACCCGAATCTGGTAATTCCCTTTTTTGCCAAGGGCGGGCCGTTCTGGGGGAAGGCATTTTTGCGGGCGATTTTCCCGAAATTACAAGGGCTGATGCGCAAGGGGATGCAAATCCGCGAGCCCCATGTCAGCGACAGCCGTGTGGCCCTGGAGCAGTCTATCCAGACCTTGTCACAGGCTTACCAGGGGCGCACCTACCTGGTGGGCGAGCAATTCTCACGGGCAGACCTGGCAGCAGCCAGCTTGCTGGCGCCGCTATTTATGCCCCCGGCGTACGGTCTGGACTGGCCTTCCTCTATGCCTGAGCCCCTGCAAACCTGGGTCAACAGCCAGACGGAACATCTTGCTCCTTATCGACGTTTATATCAGGAGGAAAGGGGTTGATGCCCAATACCTCTTGTTCTGCATGAACCGCGCTGAGGGTAACCATTGTGTGGCCTGATTCTAGTCCAATACCATGATCGCCTGGCCGGCATTGATTTGCTGGCCTTCCTGTCGGGTTAGGGCAACAACCTTACCTGTGGCGGGGGCGTAAATTTCGATTTCCATTTTCATGGATTCCAGTACTGCCACCACATCCCCTTCGTTCACGTTGCTCCCTTCCTGCACGTTCAGTTTCCAGATACTGCCCGCCACCGGGGATTCCACGGGTGTACCTTCCACATCGTCAGCGCCGTTGTCCGCGTCCAGATCCTGTTCTGACTGAAAGTTGATCTGGCCACTTTCCACCCAGCGTTGCAGTTCTTGATCAAATGCCTGGTTGCGGGCATCGGTGAAGGTGGCGATATCCTGTTGGTTGTCATCGAGAAATTGCTGATAGGCGTTCAGGCTGAACGTGGTCTCTTCCACCTGAATTGGGTACTGCCCCTTGGGGAAGTCGCGGCGTATCTGGTTGAGTTCTTCATGACTCACTTCGTAGAAGCGGATCTGATCGAAGAAACGTAATAACCAGGGCTGATCAAACGCCTCTGTCTGGCGATAGCGGTTCCACATTTGCAGGGTGCGCCCGACAAATTGATAGCCGCCAGGACCCTCCATGCCGTAGACGCACAGGTAGGCGCCACCGATGCCCACAGAATTTTCTGCAGTCCAGGTACGGGCGGGATTGTATTTTGTGGTGACCAGGCGGTGGCGCGGATCGTAGGGGGTTGCCACCGGGGCGCCCAGATACACATCCCCAAGGCCCATCACCACATAGCTGGCGCTGAACAGGATCTCTTTCACTTCGTCCACGCTATCCAGCCCGTTGATGCGGCGAATAAATTCCAGGTTGGAGGGACACCAGGGGGCATCCTTGCGTACGGACTGCATGTACTTTTCGATGGCTTGATGGCAGGCCTCGTCATCCCAGCTTAGCGGAATATGGACAATGCGTGAGGGTACTTCCAGGTCGTCCTGCCGTTGCAGGGCGTGCTCGGCATCGGCGAGTGTTTTCAGTAATGCATGGCGCGGTAGTCGCAGTGGATCGAAATGAATTTGCAGGGAACGAATACCTGGCGTCAGTTCGATAACGCCATCCAGTTTTTGTTCTTCCAGCCACAGCATCAGGGCGTGGGCTCGGAACCGCAAACGCAGGTCCAGAACCAGCGATCCATATTCCACCAGCAGATAGCGATCGCCCGCAGCGCGGTAGACCACCTCCACACCGGCCTCGTCCGCCGACAGGGTGTTGAGAACCGGTGTGGTGATGGCGGCGCTTTCCACCTGTTTCACGGGGGCCGTCATGGCGGCTATACAGGCGTCCTGTTCTTCCGCCAGGGCATCCGCATCGGCCAGGCTGATGGCGTTGAAGCGTAAGGTATCACCGGCTTTCAGTTGACCGAGTTTCCAGCGGTCTGCCAGGACCACGGTAGCCGGGCAGACGAAACCGCCGAGGGAGGGGCCGTCGGGACCGAGGATCACCGGCATGTCACCGGTGAAGTCCACCGTGCCCACCGCGTAGGCATTGTCGTGAATGTTGGAGGGATGCATGCCGGCTTCGCCGCCGTCACTGCGTGCCCAGGTGGGCTTGGGGCCGACCAGACGAATCCCGGTGCGGCTGGAGTTGTAATGCACCTGCCAGTCGGTGGAGAAAAACATGGCCATGTCGTCGTCGGTAAAAAAGTCCGGGGCGCCATGGGGGCCGTAAATCACGCGCAGGGTCCAGTGGTTGCCGAGTGCGGGCTTGAGGGAGTCCGGCACGGTTGCTGAGGCCGGTGCCGGCGCTGCTTTCTGGAAATGCAGAACATCGCCGGTGCGCAGGGCGCGGCCACCATGGCCGCCAAACTGCCCCAGGGTGAAGGTACTGCGCGAGCCCAGATAGGGCGTGCACTGCAGGCCTCCAGCCACGGCCAGATAGGCGCGGGCCCCTTCGCCGCTGACCTTGCCCAGCTTGAGGATCTGCCCGGGCTGTATCGCAATGACGCAATAGGTGGCAACCGGCTGATCATCCAGTGTGGCTTGCATGTCCGCACCGGTGAGGGCGATGCGGGTGGCCTGGTTGAATTTCAGCGTGGGACCATTGAGGGTGAATTCGAGTCCGGCGGCGTTTTCTTCGTTTCCAAGCAGGCGGTTGCCCAGACGGAAACTGAGATTGTCGAACGGCCCGGACGGCGGCACGCCCACGGGCCAGTAGCCGCTGCGGCCAGGGTAGTCCTGCACGGTGGTGAGTGTGCCGCTGGCCAGTACATCCATGGTGAAGGGCTGATAGCGGAAATCGTTCAGGTAGCGAGTGGTCATTTCACCCTGGGCAAAGATCGGGTCGGCCAGAATGGCGCGGATGTAATCCCGGTTGGTTTCAATGCCTTCGATGCCGGTTTCCGCGAGAGTGTTGTTCAATGCCGCCAGAGCAGCATCGCGGCTGGCTTCGTGAACGATCACTTTGGCCAGCATGGGATCGAACAGGGGAGAAACCGTGATCCCGGCTTCCACCCAGTGGTCGATGCGGCGCGATTGCCCGTCAGCAAAGGGAAACTGCACGGCGGTCAGTAAGCCGGCACTGGGCTGGAAATCCTTGTTCGGATCCTCCGCGTAAATCCGCGCCTGGATAGCGTGACCACAGGCGGTCAGGTCCGGGCCGAGTTGATCCAGCGCGGGCAGTTCCCCGGCGGCCAGTTGCACCATCCATTCCACCAGGTCAACGCCATATACCTGTTCGGTGACACCGTGCTCTACCTGCAGGCGGGTATTCACTTCCAGAAAATAAAAGGCGTTGCTGTCCTGGTCGAGAATAAATTCGACAGTGCCGGCGTTACGATAATGAACGGCTTCCATGAGCGTTTTTGCGGTGGCGTACAAGTCTGCGCGCACCGCATCTGGCAGGTTGGGTGCGGGGGTTTCTTCCAGTACCTTCTGGTGACGACGCTGGGCGGAACAATCCCGTTCGCCCAGGGTGATAGCGTTGCCCTGGCCATCGCCGAAAACCTGCACTTCGATATGGCGGGCACGGGCGATATATTTTTCGATGAAGACGCCGTCGTTGGAAAAATTATTGGCACTAAGTCGTCGCACCGTATCCCAGGCCTTGTCCAGGCTGGCCGCGGTTTCGCAGACCTGCATGCCGATGCCTCCACCACCGGCGGTGCTCTTGAGCATGATCGGGTAACCAATGGTGTCGGCGGCATTTAGCGCTGCACTTTTATCGGTGAGCAGGGCGGTGCCTGATAGCAGCGGGACACCGGTCTTTTCTGCCAGTGCGCGAGCGGTATGTTTCAGGCCGAAGGTGCTCATCTGTTCCGGTGTGGGCCCGATAAAGGCAATGCCCCGTGCTTCGCAACCTTTGACAAAATCCGGATTTTCACTAAGAAAACCGTAGCCGGGGTGCACCGCGTCCACGCCATGCTCCTGCATCAGTGCGAACAGGGCATCCTGATTCAGGTAGGTATCCCTGGCGCTACCGTCGCCCAGACAGTAGCTTTCATCGGCCTGGGTGACGTGCAGGGAATCCCGGTCGGCTTCGGCGAAAACGGCCACGGCGGTGACGCCCATTTTTTTCAGGGTCCGGATAACACGGGTGGCAATGGCGCCGCGGTTGGCAATCAGCACTTTGTTGAACATGAGAGTGTCTCTTGGCGGTAGCGGGCCGTCCCGCTATGAATCCTTGCGCTGTATCCGGGTCGTCCCGGCAGGCGCGATCAATCGTTCCAGATCAGTACTTCGATTGGTGTCGGGTTGTATCCGTTGCAGGGGTTGTTCAATTGCGGGCAGTTGGAAATCAGGATGACCACATCCGTGCAGGCGGTCAGCTCCACATATTTTCCTGGTGCGGAAATGCCGTCTTCAAAGCTCAGGCCGCCTTCTGCGGTGACCGGAACGTTCATGAAGAAGTTGATGTTGTGAGTGATGTCGCGTTTGCCCAGAGAAAATTCCGGATGCTGGTTAACGGCGAGCATCCAGCTGTCACGGCAGGCATGCATGCAGCGCTTTTCCAGATCGTAACGCACGGTATTGCTTTCCGTGGCGCAGGCGCCGCCCAGGGTGTCGTGGCGGCCACAGGTGTCGGCCACGATTTCCAGCAGTGGGTTCACCCGGTTGGACATCAGCGTGGTGCCGGCGGTGAGGTAGACATTGCCCTGTTCGCGGATGGTGTCCATGGCACTGTAGCGTTCTGCCGGGTCAGCGGCGCTGTAGAACAGGGTGTCGGCGGCCTGGTTGCCTTCCAGATCCAGCAAACGCACGGTCTGGCCCTGCTTCACGGTATGAATGAAGTAATCACCTGCCGCCACCACTTCGCGAAAGCTGGCCTGGTTCGGTTCACGTTGGCTTTCTTTGATCATGTTTTTTCCCTTGTTGCGTAATGCCTGTTACGTGCGGCGGGCTTTACATGCCCAGGTAATAAAGTCGGTTGTTTTCGAAGGCGCGGGCGTTTTCCGGACGAAAATTCTTGCAGTAATCATCGTCGGGCACTGGCGGTGCTTTGAACATTTCGACACCTACCGGCTTCATCGGGTAATCCTTCGCAGGATTGAGCGGATGGGGGCAGCTGTTCAGGATGACCAGGGTGTCCATTTCAAAACGCAGGGTGAGACTGGCCCCGGCTTTGGCCGCAGATGAATCGAATATCAGGTTGCCGTCTTTATCGGTGGCGACTTTGGAAAAAAGATTCAGATTGGCGGCCATGTCCCGTTCGGTGAGGCCGTATTTCGCCAGCTCCGTAAGGAAGCTGTGTTCACCACTGAGGGTCCATTGATTGTGGTGATCCTGATAAGCGCGAGCGGTGTACTTTTCTTGCAACGCTTTCTCGCTGAGTGTTCCGCACACGGACTCATGCCAGCCGAAGTCGTCTTCCACGATGGAGGCAAATACCCGCCCCATGTCGGAATACAGGCAGTTGCCCCGGGTCAGTTTGAAGGTGTGCTGGCCTTTCAGGGTGTCAGGGGCGTTGTAGCGTTCCAGCAGGTCTTCCGGGTTGTACATCAGCAGGCTCAGGTTTGCGCCGCCTTCCAAATCTGTAAAACGCAGTTGCATGCCCCGGCGTACCCGCAGCGACCAGTGGGCACTACCGGGCAGGGTGGTGGTGTAAAGGGCATGGCTGGGGGTTGGGGTGGAGAGTGCATCGGTCATGGTGAATGCCTTAAAAACGGTCGATGGCGCGGCTGGTGTTGTCCACGCTTTCGTTAATGGAGGTGAGGGTGCCGGTCTGGCAGTCGCCCACAGGCAGGTCATAGGTCACGCGGGCGCCATAGGCACCGGGGGCCTGTGGGTCCAGGCGGGGTTTGTCGAATACCCACAGGCGGGTGCCCAGATAAAAGCCTTCGTTAATGTCGTGGGTGATCATGAATACGGTGAGCTTTTGTTCTTTCCACAGTGACAGCACCAGTTTGTGCATGTCGGCCCGGATGCCCGGGTCCAGAGCGCCGAAAGGCTCGTCCAGCAGCAGGATGCGGGGCTTTTTAATCAGTGCCTGGGCGATGGCCAGGCGTTGTTGCATGCCGCCGGACAGTTCGTGGGGGTACTTGTCTGCGGCGTGGCTGAGGCCGACGCTGTCGAGCATTTCCAGTGCCTGCTTTTTCAGTTGCCTGTGGCGCTTTCCAAAACTGAAACCCAGCCAGCGGTTATGTTGCAGTTCGCCGCCGAGCATGACGTTTTCCACCGCAGTGAGGTGGCTGAGTACGGAGTAACGCTGGAACACGACGCCACGGCTTTCATCCGGTTCGGCTGGCAGAGGTTTGCCATCCAGCAATAGCGAACCACGGGTGGTTTGTTCTGTGCCCAACAGCAACTTCAGAAAGGTGGTCTTGCCACAGCCGGAGGCGCCGACGATGGTGATGAATTCGCCTTCTTCCACTGTGGTGTTGAGACGCTCCAGCACAACCTGGTCTCCGTACTCTTTCCACAGGTTCTTCATTTCGATAATCGCCATTATCCCTGCCCTCCCTGAAAGCCCTGCTGGTGGAACCAGGGGTAGCGCCAGTGGGAATAGCGGTTGAGCAGAAAATCGATAGCGAACGCCAGCAGGGTGATCCACACCACGTAGGGAAGAATCACATCCATGGCCAGATAGCGGCGTACCAGGAAGATCCGGTAGCCCAGCCCTTCCGTGGCGGCGATGGCTTCGGCGGCAATCAGAAACAGCCAGGCCGGGCCCAGTGACAGACGCACGGCGCTGATCAGCCGTGGCATCAGTTGTGGCCACACCAGGCGAGTAATGATTTGCCAGGTGTTGGCGCCCAGCGTCTGCATCTTGATGATTTGTTCGCTGGGAATTTCCAGTGCCCGTTGTTGCAGGTCGCGGATTAAAAACGGTGTGATGCCGATGATGATCAGCATCACTTTGGCCAGTTCGCCCAATCCGAAAATAATGAACAACACGGGCAGAATCGCCATGGGAGGGACCAGGGATAATCCGGTGACCAGTGGCGACAGGGTGGAACGAATATAAGGAATGGTGCCGTTGCCAATGCCGACAACCAAAGCTACCAGGGCACTAATGGCTACGCCGATGCCAAGCCGTTGCAAACTGGCCAGGGTGTCGGCCCAGAGCAGGTAGTCGCCAGTGCGTTTGCTGGGTTCAAACCCCATGCGCTGGATGGCGTCCACAAAGCTGTTGAGCGGGGGCAGCAATTTGTCGTTGGGGTTGTCTGCCAGCCGTGCATCAGAGGCCAGCATGTAGAGCACCAGTAGCAAGGCGAAGGGCAGCAGCCCCAGTGCCCAGCGGCCCACATTTCCCGGCTGGCGATTAATCAGTTTCTTCATGGCAGTTCCCGGTGATTGATGTCGCGCTCAGGCCTCACGCAACACGCGGCATTTATGATGCGTGCTGCGTGCTGCGGGCAGGGGGCTACAATTTCCCTTCAGCCGCCATGGCCATGTAATCCGGGATGAAGCGCAGCTGCACATTGCTGTCGCTGCCATAGACGCCGGCCGGGGTTTCGATACCGACGAAGCCGGCATCCGGTGCGCCCTCACCGAGCAAGCCGTGCTGGAAAGAGAACTCCGCCACTTTCTGCATGGTGTCTTTCAGCTCAGCACTGTTGACGAAGGCAACGGCTTCGCTGGGCTGGTAGAACATGCGGGTAGATGCCAGTTGCGCTTCGTAGCCAGCCAGGTCGGTGCCGGAGGCTTTGCCCATGAAAGTGCGGGCCGCTTTGCCGGCATCATCGTCCGCAGACATGGTCGCCATGATTTCGTACCAGGCACCGGTGAGGGCTTTGCCGAAATCCGGGTTGGCGTTGAGGGTCTCCGTGTTAACGACCATCAGGTCGATGATCTCGCCAGGAATTTCCGAGGAGTCGAACACCTTGTGGCTGTTCGGCATGCGGGTGATTTCGCTGAGCAACGGATTCCAGGTGGCCACGGCAGTGACGTCATCACTGGTGTAGGCAGACACCAAGTCGGCGTCGGAGGTGTTCACCACGGTCAGGTCTCTTTCGCTCAGCCCCACGGTTTCCAGTGCCCGGGCCAGCATGTAGTGAGAAACAGACAATTCCACCAGGTTCACGTCCTGGCCCTTGATGTCAGCCAGCGTGTCAGCGCCTTTCAGCACAACGCCGTCATTGCCGTTGGAAAAATCGCCGACGATAAGGGCTGTGGAATCCACGCCGCCGGCGGCGGGAATGGTCAGGGCGTCCATGTTGGTCATGGCACAACCGTCGTAGGCGCCGGCGGTGTACTGGTTGATGGATTCCACGTAGTCGTTGATCTGCACCACGTCGATGTCGATGTCGTACTTGTCGGCCCATTTATCCACGATTTTCTGCTGGGCGCCGTAATCCCACGGCATCCAGCCCACATAGATGGACCAGCATATGCTGAAGGAATCTTTAGCCAGCGCGGTGACCGGCGTGAGTGAGGTGAACAGGGCAAGCGCTGCAACGGCAGCGGTCTTTCGTACGGAACGGGTCATGGTGGAGCTCCTTGGCTACGGACGATGAGGAATCCAATGACAAGGTTGTCATCGTGTCCTCCCGGGCTTTTGTCCCGCCGTGTAACCCCCTGCCGATAGACGTTGTTGCGGGTCTATCGGCGCCAAGAAGGTCGACTGCTCTCGGACCAGGCATCGGCTGCTGACGCAGTCGACCGGAACCCTAGCGGTCTATTGGTGCACATTGTGTTGAGTCGGGAGCCTCTGAAAGACCTTGCATGCAAGGCGTCATTTAGAGGCTCCCTAATGGCAACAAGGCCATTCGATTCCTCTTGCGTAACAAAGCAAAGGAAGTGCCAAGATGGGCCTGGCGAGGAGGGGAAAAGGCGTGCGCCCGCGCGAGCCGTGGGCTGAGGCGGAAGCGGGAGAAAGAAAAGAGGGGAGTGTGTGTGAGGAGGATGATCATGCCGGCACCTGAATGGGTGCCGGCATGGTGCATGGTGCGCGGTGATGCGCAATTCTGGTGCGGGTGATTATTCCTCGTGTTCCAGGAAGTCGACCAGTGCCTGCCAGCTTACCTGGTCCGCATGGGCGCTGTAGGCCAGCGGCATTTCAAAGCGTTTGCCGGCGGCATCTGCCCCCGGGTTGGTGAAGCTGTGTTTCACGCCGGGAAAGCTGAGTAGCTGGAAATCTGCGCCAGCGGTGGTCATCTCGCTGACAAAACCGCTGACCTGTTCTGCGGGTACCATGGGGTCCGCCTGGCCGGTGGCGACCAGCACGCGGGCCTTGATGTCGCCGGCCTTGGCCGGGTTCTCTGTGCCCAGGCTACCGTGGAAGCTGGCTACCCCGGCCAGGTCAGTACCCTGACGCGCCTGTTCCAGCACCACCGCGCCACCAAAACAGTAGCCAATGGCGAACAAGCGTCCCGGTGCGACCTGCTGCTGTTTGAGCATCATGGTGCGGGCGGCCTGGAAGCGGGCGTTCATGGCTTGTGGGTCAGCCAGGGCAGTTTCCATGAAGCTTTTGGCGTCTTTGGGGTGGGTGGCGACTTCGCCGGTGCCGTACATGTCCACGGCCAATGCGGTGTAACCTGCTTCAGCCAGCATGCGGGCGCGGTTACGGGCATAGTCGTTCAGGCCCCACCACTCGTGCACCACGATCACCCCGGGGCCAGGGTCTTTCTGGTCATCGTTGAGGTACATGATGCCTTTGCCCAGGCCGTCAGGCAGGGTGACTTCGGTTTCAATAATATCGGCGTAGCCGGCCTGGCCAGCGACAATCAGTGATACCAGCAGGAAAAACCGTTTCATAGACCTGTCCTTGGATGTGCCATAAGGGTGCCGTAAGGCGGGTTATTTATTCTGCCAGACCCAGCGCAGCGGTTCGCCGAAGTCGTCATAAACCAGTTTGCGTTGTGGTCGGGCATTCAGGCGCTGGCGACGTGGCTTGTGCTTGCGTGAATCAATGGTGGCCGCCACCTGGCTCAGGTCAGTGCGTTGCGCCTGACGTGGGCCATTAAACAGCACTGTCTGGTGGCCTTTGCCGGAAACAGCATCGGCGCCACTCACCCCGTTCGGCACTTCATTAATGGACCCGCCTTCGGAGAGAAAGCGTTCCATGTCGCGTTCCAGGCGATACCGTTGTTGTTCCTTGCTGTTACGAACTTTCACGGGACTCATCGGGGCTGATGGGTTGATCAATCACAATAGCAGGCTCGTATGAACGCTGCCACCACCACAGTGGCTAATCCGTCTGGCCTTGAGAGCCGGGTAGCGCTTGCCGGATGGCCGCTTCCAGCTTGCCGCCCAGAGGCTTTTCCGCCGCGGGGAAATGGATAATGCTGTCGCCGCTGGCAGGCACCAGATATTTGTTGAAGTTCCAGGTGGGTTCGCCAGCCGCTTGATTCAATGCCTTGAACACCGGGTTGGCGGCATTGCCCTTGACCTGGCTGGTAGCGGCCATGGGGAAACTGACGCCGTAGTTCACATAGCAGACGCTGGCGGTATCGGCCTCGTTGTCCAGTTCCTGGCGAAAGTCGTCGGAGGGGAAGCCGATGATCACCAGGCCCTGTTCGCGATACTTCCGGTAAAGCGCTTCCAGCCCTTTGAATTGCGGGGTGTAGCCACACTGGCTGGCCGTGTTGACCACCAGTGTCAGCTTGCCCGCAGTGAGGGCGCATAAATCCAGATCGCTGCTGGCGTGCAGCTTGCGCGCCGAGGCATCCAGGGCCGGGGCGCAGGCTGGGCCGGCGCTGGCCAGCGAGGTTGCCAGCAGGGCAAGTATGGTCAGGGTATGGCGCAGGAGACTGGGCATGCTAGGCATCCTTTATTCGCGTCATCGGGGGCCGAATTATCGACGTTTAGAGTACCGCGAAGGCCGGTCAAGAAAGCGCGAAGAGGTTTTTCTGACCGTAATGCGACGTGCTGTTCACTGCCCTGGTGCCCGGTGCGGTTTTCACTGATCCTGTTTTTTCGTCAGTGCGGGAGTGTCGAATGTTACCTGGGTCAGACCGTGGCGCATGAAGGTGCGAATGTTGGCGTGGTCGCTGCCGTCCGGGTTGCCCAGTACATGCTCGCGGTAAAAATGGCCGAAGCAGGCCAAGGTTTGCGCATCGGAAAGCTGCTGGTGTTTGGCAAAGGCAAAAATCTTGCACGAGCCTTCATTGGTGCCGGCTTCGTTACGCACACTGTCATCGCCCTCACCATTGATGAAGGTGGCCGGGGTGTAGTGATAGTGCTCGGCGATGACGGCTTGTACCGCGTCGAAGGTGACGTTTTCGGGGGCGTTGTTCAGGGTGTCCAGCAAGGTGCTTAGGGAGGTGCTCATGGGGGAGTCCTGTGCGATGTAAAGCGCTGCAGGATAGCGCCAACCCTGCACAGAGTCACGGTTGGCGCGGGGCGTTGCGGTTACTGCACAGCGGAATCTTTAGGTAGAACCATGCCGGTGCTTTGCAGCGGGCTACAGTTCTTGATGATGACTTTCCCTTCCAGCATGTTGCCACGGGAATATTCCCGGAAAATGCACTCGTTGGTTTCCGGGTTGTAGTTTTCGATCCACAGGTTGTCATCTTTCCAGGTGGCGCTGATGTGGTACTGCTCTTCCGGCACGGTGATATGCATGGTGCCGCCAAAGCGTTTTACGAAGACCTGCTGAAGCCAGAAGTAGTAGGCGATGGTGGCGGTCAGCCAGATGATCACAGCAATAATCAGCGCGGGCTTCCATTTTCCCAGCCGTACGCCCAGACCGAACAGCGTACCAATGACCAATGCTGCCACCAGGAACCAATAAAGATAGGTCACCATAATTGCATCCTTGTCGCTTGAGGTTTGTTGTAATGGCGCTTAAGTGCGCGCAGTGTCTCTGGCATCATACCAGCCATCGCAGGGGTGGGTGTAAAACCATGCAACAGTGGTGGGTGTATATGGTGGAGTGTGCGGACCGGTCCCTGTATACCGGGATCAGCACCGAACCGGCGCGCCGGTTTCACGAGCACAACACCAGCCCGAAAGGGGCGCGTTATACCCGGGCCCGCCGCCCGGTGCGCCCGGTGTTGCTGCTGCCGGGGGGCGACAGGGCCTCCGCCAGCCAGCTGGAGGCACGGATAAAACGGTTAAGTCGCCGCGACAAACAACGGTTGCTGGCGGCCCTGCAAGCAGAAAAACGGCAGCAGCCGCTGTCGGTCTGGATCGAGACGCTCACAGGGGCGTGACGATTCTGACAACACAAACACCATCAAGGAGACCGGATCGATGACAAAGACACTGACCGCGCGGGCTATGCCGCGCATGGCCACGGTGTGGCGCAGCGCCATGCTGGTATTGCTGGCAGGCTGGTTGAGCGGCTGTGGCATCAACAACATTCCTACCTATGACGAGCAGGTCAAAGCCGCCTGGTCCCAGGTGGAAAACCAGTATCAGCGCCGTGCCGACCTGATCCCCAACCTGGTCAATACCGTCAAGGGCTATGCCAGCCACGAGCAGGAAGTGTTGGTGGAGGTGACCCAGGCCCGGGCCAAGGTGGGCTCCATCCAGGTGGATGGCAACATGCTCAATAATCCGGAAAAGCTGAAGCAGTTCGAGCAGGCCCAGCGTCAACTGGGGTCCGCCCTGCAGCGGCTGATGGTGGTGGCAGAACGCTACCCGGATTTGAAGGCCAACCAGAACTTCCTGGCCCTGCAATCGCAGCTGGAAGGCACGGAAAACCGTATCAGTGTGGCGCGCCGGGATTACATCGCTGCGGTGCAGCAATACAACACGGAAATCCGCACCTTCCCCGGTCGCCTGTGGCACAGCTTCCTGTACAGCGACATGGAACAGCGTGACACCTATGAAGCCACCGCCGAAGACGCGGATCAGGCTCCCTCCGTGAACTTTAACTAGGGCAGGGTTTAATGCGCTATTTCGCACTGATTGTTCTGCTGCTCAGCACCTCGCTGTGGGCGGCGCCGGAATTTCCGGCGTTGTCCGGTCGGGTGGTCGATGAAGCGGGGTTGCTGACCCCCGCCCAGACCCAGAGCCTCACCCAGGCCCTGGCCACCGCAGAACAGAACACGTCCAATCAGCTGGTGGTGGTTACCCTGCCCGATTTGCAGGGCTACGACATTGCCGATTATGGCTATCAACTGGGCCGAGAATGGGGCATCGGCAGCAAAGAGAACGACAATGGCGTGCTACTGATCGTCGCCCCCAATGATCGCAAGGTGCGCATTGAAGTGGGCTATGGTCTGGAAGGTGTCCTCACGGATGCGCTTTCCAGTGTTATCGTCCAGCAGGAAATCCTGCCGGCTTTCCGTCAAGGCCAGTTCTATGGCGGCATTCAGGCGGGGGTAACCAGCATCCAGGCAGCGATCAAGGGCGAGTACCAGGGGGAACAGCAACCCCGGCAGAAAGTGTCCAGCGGCAAGGCATTGCTGATTCTCTGCGTCATGATCGTGCTCACCTTCCTGCTCTCCTTTGGTGGCGGCGGTGGCCGTGGCGGTCGTCGTGGTGGTCTGATGTTCCTGCCCATGGGAATGGGCGCCGGAGGTTTCGGCGGTGGCGGTTTTGGTGGCGGCGGCTTCGGCGGCGGCGGTGGTGGTTTTGGAGGCGGTGGCGCCTCGGGAGGTTGGTAATGTTGTTGGATAACACTGCACAGGATGCACTGGCCCGCGCCATCAGCGAACAGGAAACCCGCACTGACGCGGAGCTGGTTACCGTGTTGGCCCGGCAGGCGGATGATTATCGCTACGTCACCGTTATGTGGGCGGCCCTGCTGTCCTTGCTGGTGCCGGCGGTACTGCTGTTCCTCCCCGTGTGGCTCACCCCGTTTGAAGCTCTGCTGCTGCAGTGGGGCCTGTTGTTGGGGCTGGCGGTGCTGTTCCGCGTGAAGCCAATCCAGTTCCGGCTGGTGCCGCGGCGGTTACAGCAGGCCCGTGCTGCCGGGTTGGCGCGCCAGGCGTTTCTGCAGCAGGGGCTGCATCGCACCAAAGGTGCCACGGGCGTGCTGATCTTTGTCAGCGAGGCCGAGCACTATGTGGAGATTCTTGCGGATCAGGGGATCGCCCAGCATGTGCCCGACAGCGAGTGGCAAAGCATGGTGGATGCCTTTATCGCGGACCTGAAACGCGGTGATGTGGCCAAAGGCTTCCAGGAATGCGTGGCCGCCTGCGGTGACAAGCTGGCGGCTCATGTGCCCGCCACGGAGCAGAAAAACGAATTGCCGAATCACCTGGTTATTCTCTGAATAGAGGGTTCGCCCGGCCACTTTGTGAAGGCTTTCAGGCGTTCGGCAGCGGGCGTCTGGGGTCGGGCAAAACACATCGGTATTGGCTGGCCGCAGGCGCTGACACAGCGCTGACTCTCGTTGCCCCTTGAATCCCCACTTTTTGAGTGCAATGGGTGCGCTCCGCCGGGCTTTGTCTGAACGGGCCGATGGCCGGCATGGTTATCTCCTTGTTGTGGGTGTGGAAACGCCTGTGCTGTTGGTGCTAGCGTTAAAGCAGTTGCCAGGCACAGGGAGAGTCAGAACATGGTCAAGGTGGGGTTCGTTGCCAGCATGGTGATGCTGGTGTTTTCGGTCGCGCACGCGCAAGAGCCTCCGCAGGCTTCCAGCGCCCTTTCCTCGCAGCTCAGTACCTGCGCCGCCTGCCACGGGGCGGATGGCAAAGGTGGGGTGGCCGATTACCCACGGCTTGCCGGGCTGGGCGAGGCCTACCTGCATCGGCAGCTGGACGCCTTCGCCAGTGGTGAGCGTGAGAATGCGGTCATGGCCCCCCTGGCCAAGGCGCTCACACAGGCACAGCGGGCTGAGCTGGCGGGTTATTTCAGCCAGGTCGAACCCGGCGACAAGCCCCTATTGTCAGCCGTGACGGACATTAACGATGCGGGGCGCACGTTGGCGGAACAGGGGCGCTGGGAACAAGGCATCCCGGCCTGTGTGCAGTGTCACGGCCCCGGCGGGGTGGGCATCGGTGATGATTTTCCATCACTGGCTGGCCAGCCAGCCCGCTACCTGCAAGATCAACTGAAAGCCTGGCGTACGGGAGCCCGCACTGGAGACCCCATGGGCTTGATGGCCGGAATTGCCAAAACGCTTACCGGCGATGATCTGGCGGCAGTCGCAGAGTACTTTTCCGTGCAGTCACCAACGGAGGTTGGCCATGAATAAGCCCACCGTGCTCATCGTCATCGCAGTGTGCGCCATCCTCGCGGCCATTGCCTGGGAAGCCGGTAACGTTCTTACTGGAGAAAGAACCGATTACACCGCGACCAGTGATCCGGTGACTCCGCCACCGGCGGTGTCGGATCAGGGCCAGGACACGCCTTCACCGGCGATGGACGCGACCGCCGACCCTGGGCCTCCGCCCCGTTCCGCCATCCCGGATAATGATTTTGGCGAGCTGGTGCGCAAGGGCGAGCAGATCTTCATGGACCCGAAACGTTATGCCAGCGCCTATGTGGGCAACGATCTGAGCTGCAAAAGCTGCCACTTCGATGCGGGCCGCTACGAGAAGACGGCCCCCCTGCGAGCGGCCTGGCCCATGTACCCGGCCTACCGCAGTAAAAACGACCATGTGAATGATTTTGCCGAGCGGTTACAGGGCTGTTTTACCTACAGCATGAACGGCAAGGCGCCACCCCGGGGCGGTGAAGTGCTGCAGGCGCTGGAAAGCTACTCTTTCTGGCTGGCACAGGGCACGCGAACCGGTGAAAAACTCGACAGCAAAGGCTTCCCGGCCATCGGCAAGCCCGAGCAGGCGCCATCATTCGAGCGCGGCCAGGCGGTGTTTACTGAAAACTGTGCGCTGTGCCATGGCGCTGACGGAGCCGGGCAAATGGCCAATGATGGCAGTGTGGGCTTTCCGCCATTGTGGGGGCCGCGTTCCTATAACTGGGGCGCGGGCATGCATCAGGTGGAAAAAGCGGCCCGGTTTATCAAGGCGGCCATGCCGTTGGGTAACCCGGCTCTCAGTGAGCAGCAGGCCTGGGATGTTGCCCTGTTTATCAATAGCCACGAACGGCCTCAGGATCCCCGCTTCAACGGGTCCGTTAGCGACACGGCGGAGCAGTTCCACCAGCATGACTATGCCCGCTACGGGAAAACAGTGGATGGCAAGGTGCTGGGGGCGACATCGCCACCCTCCGGCACCGTCCCGTGACGCTCGAAGAGTTTGCGCAATCGTTTTGCCCGGGTGACATGCTGAACTGCGGGCATGCCGGGCTTTCAGCAAACGGATAAACGGGCATTGCGGTGCCCTGGAGCTTCCGGTAACTAATAAAAGGCCAGTCACAACGATAACAAACTGCGCCCCCGCTTCGGGATGCGTTTCAGCGTTTGCGAGTCAGCAATGGGCACGCAAGGGCGAGGAGACAACAATGAAGCTGTTCCGCGAAAAAAACGGCAGTGATCATCACGCCTTTCCCCCGGTACTGATTACCGAGTCCAGCGATATTGAACGCCTTAAATCCATTGCCCGGAATACGGCGGCTTTCGACCTGGGAGTGCAAGAGGTGCATTGGGATACCCCGCTGCAGGGGGAGCCAGGTTGCCTGCGTTTGCAGCTCAGCGGGGATTATTATTTTGTAATTCGCCCCTGAAGCAGAGCCGAAGGCGCGATGTAGAATAAAAAAACGGCGCCGGCCTTTTACTGCGTGAATGCAGCTAAGGCCGGCGCCGTAGAGCGGCTTTTGAAAATTACTGGTCGCGCAGTTCGCGGCGCAGAATTTTGCCCACGGTGGATTTGGGCAATTCCGCATGCACGATCACGTGCTTGGGCACCTTGTAGGCGGTCAGCTCCTCGCGGCAGAAGGCAATAATGTCGTCCACCGGCACGTCTTCCGACAGGGCCACATGGGCACACACCGCTTCGCCGGTCTTGTCATCGGGCTTGCCGACGACAGCCGCTTCCACAACGCTGGGGTGGCGACTCAGTACGTCTTCGATTTCGTTGGGGTACACGTTGAAGCCGGAGACGATGATCATGTCTTTCAGGCGATCGACAATCTTGATATTGCCGTTTTCCTGCACCACGCCCACGTCACCGGTGCGGAAGAAACCGTCCTTCATGGACTTGGCCGTTTCTTCCGGACGATTCCAGTAACCCTGCATCACCTGTGGCCCGCGGATCACCAGTTCGCCCACTTCGCCAATGGCCAGCTTGTTTCCCTCTTCGTCCCAGGCTTGCACTTCGGTTCCGATCAAGGGCGCGCCGACGGTGCCCAGCTCTTCGGCACCGAACTGGTTCAAGGTGGCCACCGGTGAGGTTTCGCTCAGGCCCCAGCCTTCGGTAACCGGGCAGCCGGTTACCGATTGCCACAGCTTGGCGGCGGAGCTGGTCAGCGCGCTACCGCCGGAGAAGGTGAGCTTGAGGCTGGAGAAGTCCAGAGCCTTGAAATCCGGATGGCGGCACAGGCCGACAAACAGGGTATTGATACCGGCCAGGCCGGTGAACTTGAACGGCTGGATGGTTTTCACAAAGCCGTCCAGATCCCGCGGGTTGGGAATCAGCACATTCATGGCGCCCAGGTTGAACAGGGCCAGCATGTTCACGGTGAACGCATAGATGTGGTACAGCGGCAGCGGGCAGACAAAAATCTCCTTGCCGGCTTCACAGCGTTCGCCCAGGCGGTCTTCCATCTGCGCCGCGTTGGCCAGAATGTTGGCGTGGGTCAGGCTGGCGCCTTTGGCCACACCGGTGGTGCCACCGGTGTATTGCAGCACGGCGATGTCCTCACGCTGAGCCTTGACGGGCTGTAGATCGGGCAGGGTGGCGCCTTGTTCCAGGGCGCCCACAAAATCGTGATAGCCGTGCTGGGCCTCTGTGGGCGGCGCAATCAGGTCTGCCGGGCCGGTCACCAGTATATGTTCAATCCGGGTGTCGGCCTTGATGGCTTCCAGCCGGTCCAACGCGTCGGCAAACACCACCAGCGCCTTGGCGCCGGAATCACTGAATTGATGCTGCATTTCCCGCGGCGTGTACAGCGGGTTGGTGTTCACCACCACCAGGCCGGCCCGGAAAGCGGCGTACGCGGCAATCGGATACTGGTTCAGGTTGGGCAGCTGAATGGCAACGCGGTCACCCTGTTGCAGTCCGCAGGCATGCTGGAACCACTTGGCCAGATGGCGGGACTTCTCTTCCAGGTCCGCAAAGGTCAGTGTCTGGCCCAGGCAGTGGTAGGCAGGCATGTCCGCATACCGCTGGCAGTTATGCTCGATAAATTCGGCGGTATTGGTGAACTGCTCGTTCAGTGAAGGGGTGCTCATGGATTGCGTCTCCCGATAGTGTTGTGCGCGTATTAATATGGGCATTTCTGCCGTTGAATCGTTGTTATTGTGCCGGGCGAGAGCTTGAACCGCTGCTCTGCGCCAGCAAGGCGGGGGCTGGCCTGCCGTCCATCTGAAATGGTCCCGAGGGGGGCTGCGCTGCTGATGGGGCAGCGCGTCAGACGGTGGCGCAGCACCCGCATCGTCGGCCAACACCTTACCCCGGTGATCGGAAATCGCCATGGCTGTCCACGCCAATCTGTTGTCCCATCGCGCCGTGGCGGTAAAATGGGAGCTCAGAGCAAGGGTGTAATACCGACGCCAGTAGGGGCCGTCGGGGCAATAAAGGCTGAAAACGTGCAAAGCGAATATATAGCCCTGAGCGGCTGGGTGATCCCCATATCCAAGACCATGCAGGCCCATGGTATCGACGTGCAGGCGGCGTTCGATGCCTGTGGTATCGCGGCAGCGGATCTGGAGAACCTGGAATCCAGAATCGCCGTCGGCAAGCTTTCCTCTCTGGTGGCCTATTGCAATGCCCGCCTGTCGGGAAAAGATTTCAGTGTTCAGGTGGGTAAGCATTTTCACCCCGGCATGTTCCACGCGCTGGGCTACGCCATGATGTCGTCGGCCTCCCTGGAAGATGCGTTGCTACGCATCGTGCGTTACAAGCGCGTGCTCTCGAATGCCTGCTGGGCCGACGTGCGCGAAGACCCGGCGGGCCTTGCCATCCGCACCATGCCGGTGTTTAACGAGGTGACCGGCAAGCCGGCGCTGGGGCGTTGGGAAATCGAGATATTTTTCGCCACCCTGGTGACATTTGCCCGTGAAGCGGTGGAGACGACACTGCGGCCGTTGCACGTCAGTTTTCATACGCCCCCTCCGGAACAGGGAGCGGCCTATCTGGAAGACTTTTTCGGCTGTGATATCCACTTCAATGCGGGCTGCAACGTGGTGGTGTTCGATCGGGAGCAGGCCGCACAGAAACTGCTTACCCACAACATGATGCTGACCCAGAGCCATGAAAAAATGCTCGACGAGTACCTGTCCCGTGTCGACCAGAATGACCTGGCCAACCGGGTGAAGTGCCGCATTCAGGACAAGCTGGCCCTGGGCTCGCCCACCCAGGCCGATATTGCCAGCACCCTGGGAATGAGCTTGCGCAATTTGCAGCGAAAACTCAGTGAGCAGGGCACCAGCTTCAAGGATATTCTGGAACAGACCCGCAAAAAGCTGGCGCTGGAATATATCGAGCAGCGTCACCTGACACTGGGCGAAATCGCCTATCTGGTGGGGTTTGCCTCATCCGCGAATTTCAATCGTGCCTTTAAACGATGGACAGGCGTTAGCCCGGGCGAATACCGGGTGAGCCATGCGGTGACGGCGTAATAGAAAGGCCGGGTGCGATTACCCACCAAAGGGTGATACAAAAGGGCAACGATACGGCGATTCGGGCTGCTGCCTGACGCAGCACAATCGCGGTAGACTCAACGGATAATTCAATAATGATCGCAGGGAGCGACTCATGGCTTTACTCAGAAATCTTCTTGTTCTGTCTTGCAGCATGATGCTGGCGACTACCGCTGCAGCTGCCGACCTCAATGTGCACGGCGCCTTGAAAGGAGGCTGGACCGATCTGGATTACGATGACGGGGATTTTCCTGCCGGCACTGATGTCGACTCCACCGATCACACCTTTTCCATCCTCGCAGGGCTCACGTTCCCGGTAGCCCGTGATCGCATTCACCTGGGCGGTGAAATTGCCCATACCTACCTCGGGGAATACAGCGCAGAGCTCGCCGGTTCAGAGGCAGAGGTGATGCTTACCGGAAGCGAGGCGGTTTTTGCGGGCTTTTTCGACGTAGCGACTGGCACCCAGTTATTTGTACGCGCTGGCGGCTGGGCCTGGGAATCTGACGTTGATCACGGCGACGATGATTCCGGTTTTGATCCGGTCTGGGGCGCGGGCTTCACCTATGGCTTGGATAACTTGTTATTCCGTGGCGAAGCAAACCGCTACGATGCCGATGATGAGAAGGTGGATGCCTACACCATCGGTTTGCAGTATCAGTTTATGTAGGGGGGGGCGCGTTTCAAGAAAACAAAAAAGGGCCTGACGTTTCCGTCAGGCCCTTTTTTGTCTGGTAGCAAGGGGCGGACTTGAACCGCCGACCCCAGCATTATGAGAGCGAATTTAACCTTTCTGTAGATGACTTATATTGGCTTTTCAGTGACTTGCATGGGGTTGGTTGGCTCTGATTGCCGGTAACTGACTGAACGGCGATACTGTAGTCAATTCAAATAATCATAGGAAGAACGGTGGCGTGCGGGGCGTCTTGATAGAAGGCAGTCTAAACTCAGTATGTTGTTTCTTTCCCATTTTATAAAGGTAAGGCATGAAGGTTCAGTGGAAGAAGAGTAAAAGTATTCGGCCAGATAGGTTGCTTGATAGGTTGAATAGATCAAAGTCTATACGAAATGATGGAAGGGTTTCATTTGATAGCTTTGATTATTACGATGTTTTTTCCGCAATTTTTTCTATGTTGAAATTTCCAGAGTCAGTAAGCTCTGAAATTCCAATTGATCATGTTGTTTCTAAAGCTATTGATAGAGCTGCCTTGGAAGGTGACATAACTAAAGAAACCCTTATTAAGAATATTAATAATATTGTTAGAGAAGAGTTATCAACAAAGGAAATTCGATACCATCTTTTGACTTCGATTTCTGTTACCGGGGATCTTCCTTTTAAACAATTTTTTTTTGAGGGAGTGAAAATGCGGTTTGTTGATAGATATCCGAAAAAATATTCGTGTAGGAATGACGTTATTTTAGAGAATAACAAGAGTTTCTTGCCTGATCATGCGGGATATAGAAAGGTTATTTTGACTGTTAAGTCAAAGTCATATAGAGGTGCGTCAACGAAAGCATTAGACGCTCTTGATGCTATTAGGTCGGTTTTTTGTATGTTCGCTAATGCGGAGAAGGAGTTGTTTGGTGATCAAGGTTCTCCAGTTAACAGGGTAAGGCTTGGTCAGGTTCACACTCTCCATAAAGAAAATGGATCATCTGCAACACAAGGAATGGTTTGGTATGAGCCTAATTTTAAACAGCAAAGGCCTTTTAATATTAAGGGCGGGACTGTCTACAATAAAAATTTTCGTTTCATTGTTGATGGTATTAATAATCAGCCTTATGGTCGTGACGTAAAAAATGCGTTGGTAAGATATGTTAGGGCGCTTGACGATCCAAATCATAACTCTGCTCTTATTCAGATATGGGGTGCTTTGGAGGCATTGGTCTCTCCCTATGAATCGAACTGTGATCGGATTTCTCGTAGATGTTCTTTTCTTTTTGATGATCAAGAATACCATGAGCAGATAATTGAGCATTTGCGGGAATATAGAAATTCTAATGTGCATGCAGGAGATCAGTCTGACAGGGCAAAAATGTATTGTTTTCAGGCTCAGTATTACTTTAAACAAATGATATATTTTTTATTGAGAAATGTTTTTGAGTTTTCAAACCTTGGTGAGGCTTTGGAATTTCTAGATATGCCGTCGTCGCGCACTTCTCTAGAGGCTAAAGAAAGAATTTTGAAGAATGTTTTTTACTTTAAACGTTACAGAGATGTGATGCCCGGTTATTAGGTTTTCTTGGTTTTGTCTAATAGTGGTGCGTTTTTATTTTTATAGGGGAAAAGTCGGTTTAATTAATCGTTAACCCCGCAGTATTCTTTCTCTTTAGCGCTCTTCCGCTCAGAATCAGGCTGATCTCGCCAGAACTGACAAAGCTGTAAGTTGATTTTATAGGCATCGACTTGTTGCTTTGTCTTTTCCCGCTGGCGTTTCTGTTCTTGCCGTTTTTGGTACATGGCTTCTTTGTGGTGTTTTTGGCCTACTTCCATCCAGTAGGCACGTTCGGTTCCTTCCAGTTCCCAGACTCGTTTCCCTGACGGGGTCATAAAGCAAAGCGCGGAATCGCTATAACTGCCTTCACTTTCACAAAGGGCGGTCATTAATGCGGCTTGGGATACTTTGCGTTGCTCTTCGGCAATGGCTCGTGCGGTCCCGTTAGCAGCTGAGTTTCCGATGGCCTTGCCGATCTCTGTGCTGATATCCGCCTGGGCGAGTGAAATAGTAGTGAGGAGTAGCGTGGCGATTAGGTATTTCATCATTGGATCTCAGCGGTAGCGATACTTGTTCTGCATGTGCCTGTCTGTATCACTGCTCATTTTCATTGCCTTGCGGCCTTGCTCCAGTGCCCGTTTCCGTCTTTCACCAGTCATTTGGTATGCGGCTTGGTAGCTACCAGGCGGGCGATGGCATTCCACATATTTCTTCGATCGTTCGTAGTCTGCGCAGATGGGTTTGTATTTGGCGACGCGTCGTTCAAGCGGTGTATCGGCTAGAGCTATATTGGATAAACTAAAGAGGAGAGCGACAGACAGAGCAAGCTGCCAGCCTTGGCGTGGTGGTGTGTTCATATCCCTTCCCTGAGATTGAAACGTATTATTTGCTGAACTTTCCGAACAGGGTTCATTATATGCAAGTTCTGTTCGAGCAGAAATAGGGAAGGGCGCCCCTGCGTGCGTGATAGCGTGTACCAAGGGCAGGTTATTAGCTTTTGTCTGATTGTCATGTACTCATATATGAGTATTTATGGTAACTTTCATTGCTTTTTACTCATATATAAGTATTTTGTGGATATGGATACTCTCACCCAGATAGGCCAAAACCTGCGCCAGGCGCGACAGAAGGCTTACCCCAATGACACCCTGGACGATTTTGCCCTGCGCATTGGCGTGGGCCGGGCAACGTTGCAGCGGATGGAAAAGGGGGATCTCAGTGTGTCTCTGGGTAAATACTTTCAGGCGGCAGCGTTGCTGGGCCTGGATGCGCCTTTCCATACCTTGCTGAAGCCAACGCAGAGTCTGTTCGATGATTAGGCAGCGCTATGACCTGTATCTGAATACCCGGCAGACAGGCATCGTCCATGCCGCTGAGGTGGTGCTGCTTGAGGAGTCCGGTTTCCTGACCCGGGTCGGGTTTCGGTATCGCCCTGACTATTTGAACCACCGCTTGGCGTTCCCGCTTGATCCTGTTCAGCTTCCGCTGCGTGCTGCCGCTTTTGAATTTGAGTGCCACCGGGGGGCAAGTCCTGCTTTTCTGGATGATTACCTGCCTGATGACTGGGGCCGGAAGGTTTTGGTCCAGCTGGCCCTTTTGCGGGACAAGAAGGCACTGAATGCCCATAGCATCATCGACACGCTGGCCATGCTTGGCCATAGCCGTGTTGGTGCGCTTTCTCTGGTGGTGCAAGGTGAGGCGCCACGCTTCGATGCCGGCCATGCGATTGAGCACCTCCGGGCGGCGGAGCAGGCGGCACAACAGATTGACCAGATGGACTTTGGTAGCGTGGCGCCTGATGAAATGAGCCTGGTGTATCTGGCCAATGCGGGCACCGGTGTGGGCGGCGCACGGCCGAAAGCACTGCTGTTTGATGACGCGGGCCAATACCTGGCCAAGTTCAACCGCATAACCCAGGATCGCTATAACAATGCGAGGGTTGAACTGGCTTGCTTGCGCATGGCGCAGGCGGCAGGGATTCACATGAAGGGCGGCAAGATTATTGAAGGAATCAATGGGCGCGAGGTGCTGTTGCTGGAGCGTTTTGATATTGATGGGCAAGCGAGAAAGCACTTGATCACCGTTAACGGGCTGCTCAAGGAGCCCGCCTCGCAGATGGATCTGGGCCATGCATTTCGTTATGACCATGTGTGCGATTTGGTTAAAAAGTACTCCTGCCGGGTGGAGGAGGACCTGACGCAGCTGCTGAAGTTGATGCTGTTCAACCGGGGTATCAACAACACCGATGATCACGAGCGCAACTTTAGCCTGATGCACAGTGAGCAGGGGTATCACCTGGCGCCGGCCTATGATCTGGTGCCGAGCCTCACCATCAATATGCACCATGCGGCCAGTTACCAATACCAGGCGTACCCGCCCACACCGACCGAGGCGCTACAGGCGGGACGAATTTTCTCGTTGCCGCAAAGCAAAGTGCAGAAAGCTGCCCGCGAAGTGATTAGCGCCGTTGAACGATGGCAGGAATTCGCGTCGGTTGCCGGTGTGTCTGGTGAGGATGCTGAAAAGGTGTCCCGCGTGATCAGGCTGTAGCGCCAAGCCGTTGAGGTTCGCATTGGCTTGTGCGGTCTGTCGGGTTACGCCTTGCGGCTAACACGACCTACACAAACTGTAATAGCGGTGTGTACATAAAAGCGTTAATCGATTTATGACGGAGGTGGCTTTTTGTTGTCATCGTTTTTTAAAGCGATAGGCAAGAGCAAAATGCACGCACTCGAGAAGAATAATATCCATGCCAATATGTCGAAGAAAAAAAATTCACGATAGATGTTTAAGCAAGCAGTAACTATCGAGGCTATTAATAAGCTGATGCCAAGTAGGTATCTCACAGCGGCCCCATTTTTTTTGTTAGTTGGGGTGGGTGGCGCGCCCAATAGGTGACACGCCTCCATGTTGTCACTCTGTACCGTTACTTTGCTGGATGATATCGATGGTTATAAAATAAGCAATCACTTTGCCATTGGTGCGGTGTTACTTTTACATTCTGGTGTGGTCAAAGGTGGGCAACTTGTAGGCAGGCACAAAAAAAGGGTTAGAGATTGCTCTCTAACCCTTTTTCTTTATCTGGTAGCAAGGGGCGGACTTGAACCGCCGACCCCAGCATTATGAGTGCTGTGCTCTAACCAGCTGAGCTACCTTGCCATTTGAGGTCGCGAATTTTCCGTGAGGTGGGGGCGGGTGTCAAGCATTGCCGGTGAGGCTGGGTAATGTTTGATCAGAAGTTGCCTGTGGGGCCGGGAATCTGCCATAGTTGCCCTGTAAATGAAAATCACTATCATTTGATGGTTGAGTTCGTTAGTCTTGCAGAGCAAGAATACTTGACCAAATTGCTCGGGATTACTACTCTCACTCTTTAAATACACGCAAGAAAGGTGTGGATATGCGTTTGACGACCAAAGGCCGCTATGCGGTAACCGCCATGCTGGATCTGGCGCTGCATGCAGCGACGGGGCCTGTGTCGTTGGCGGATATTTCCGAGCGTCAGGGTATTTCCATTTCCTACCTGGAACAGCTGTTCGCCAAGCTTCGCCGTAATGGGCTGGTGAGCAGTGTGCGTGGCCCCGGTGGCGGCTATCAGCTGAGCCGGGAGAGTGAGCAGATTGACGTGGCGGCGGTGATTGCGGCGGTGGATGAATCGGTGGATGCCACCCGTTGTGGTGGCCATGGGGATTGTCAGGAAGGCGATACCTGCCTGACCCATCACCTGTGGTGCGATCTGTCCGATCAGATTCAGGATTTTCTCAGCGGTATTACGCTGGGAGAGCTGGTGGTCCGCCAGGAAGTGCGGCATGTGGCCCAGCGCCAGGATCGCCAGCAGCAGCGCTTGCCCGTCAGCAGTCTTTGATTGTGTGCCGGCGCGCTGCCGGCCTCAGTAACCCGATACCAGCCATACGATACCCATCATGAGCAATGCCGTTTACCTGGACTATGCGGCGACCACTCCGGTAGACCCGGCGGTGGTGGACGCTATGGTCCGTCATCTTGGCCCTGAGGGCACCTTTGCCAACCCCGCATCACGCAGCCACCTGTACGGTTGGCTGGCGGAAGAAGCGGTGGAATCTGCCCGCCGTCAGGTTGCCGACCTGTTGAATGCGGACCCCCGCGAAGTGGTGTGGACCAGTGGTGCCACCGAGGCCAATAACCTGGCGCTGAAAGGGGCTATCGATGCCCGTGGTGGTGGCCATGTGATTACCAGTGCCACCGAACACAAGGCGGTGCTGGATGCCTGTGGCTGGCTGGAAAGCCAGGGCCATGCGGTGACCTACCTGAAACCGGAGAAAGACGGCCAGGTGAGCCCGCAGAGCGTGGCGGATGCCATGCGTGAGGACACGGTGCTGGTGAGCGTGATGCACGCCAACAACGAGACCGGGGTGATCAATGATATCGCCGCCATCGGTGCCCTGTGCCGCGAGCGTGGCGTGCTGTTCCACACGGATGCCGCCCAGTCTGTCGGCAAGCTGCCGCTCGACGTGAAAACCCTGCCGGTGGATCTGGTGTCAGTGTGTGCTCACAAAGTCTACGGCCCCAAGGGTATCGGCGCCTTGTATGTGCGCCGTTCGCCAGACGTGAAGGTGGCCGCGCAAATTCACGGCGGTGGTCATGAGCGTGGTATGCGCTCCGGCACCCTGGCGACGCACCAGATTGTGGGGATGGGCGAAGCCTTTACCCTTGCCGGGTCGCTGAAGGACGAGGAAGGGCCGCGTATCGCCGGGCTGCGTGATCGCCTGTGGCAAGGCATCGAGGCCCTGGGGGGCGTGAGTGTGAACGGTGAGGGCGCTCCGCGCTTGCCGGGGCACCTGAATGTGGCGTTCGAGGGCGTGGATGGTGAAATGCTGCTGACGGCCATGAATGGCGTGGCAGTGTCGTCCGGCTCGGCGTGTACCTCTGCCTCGCTGGAGCCTTCCTATGTGCTCAAGGCCATGGGGGTTGAGGATGCGCTGGCCCATGGATCGGTGCGTTTTTCCGTGGGGCGTTTTACCACGGACGAGGATATTGAGCGCGCCATCGCATCGGTGACCGACGCGGTGGCGCGACTGCGTACTGTGTCCGCCTGACAGCAGCGATCGGGGACCGTCCGGGGAAGAATGTGACGGTTTCCGGCACAGTGTTGTCTCCATCGCCTGGGCGAGCCTTGCCCAGCGGTGTTTCCGGGCCGCTCAGAGGCCCGTTTTCCGGTATGGCTCTTGCTTTGCTCTCAGTGAGGATTCACCGCACTGATCGCGAGGACGTGCCATGCATGGTGTCATCGTTTCCAACTTCAAAACTTACCTGGATGAATTTCTCGGTGCGGATGCCTGGGGCGATGTGATTGCCGGTGCCGGGCTTGACGGAAAAACCTACCTGCCGGTGGCCCTGTACCCGGATGCGGAAATGGAGGCGTTGCTGGAAGCGGCAGTGAATGCCACCGGCCTGCGCCGGGAGGACTTGTTGGCGGATTTTGGTGAGTGGGTAATCGGCCCGCTGGTGCGCATGTACCAGGCCATGATTCCGGCGGATTGGGGCACCCAGGCGCTGCTGATGAATATGCAGACCATCCATGAGCGGGTGCTGAAACTCAAGGACCCGGCCGCCAGTGCGCCGAATATTCAGGTGCGCCAGTGCGGTGAAGGCACGCTGGAAATTCACTACCTTTCACACCGTAATATGGCGCCGATGATTCTGGGGGCGGTGAAGGGGCTGGCTGAGCATTTTCAGGAGACGGCGTTGCTGCTAGCCGCAGAGGACGGTGAGCAGGAAGGGGAGTGTCGGTTCTTGTTCCAGCTGCAGTCGCAGTGTTTTTCTGCTCAGGACGTGGGCTAGGTTTTGTAGGCGCGCTGCTTGAGGCGCCAACCGCACCCGGAAAGGCTTTCGCAAGCAGGTTCGCGGCTCGAGAGCCGCTCCTACGGAGAAGGGGACGCGGGGGGTTAGGTAGCCAGTTGGGTGGCCTGGTGTTTGATCTTGGCGACCATGGCGCGCAGGCCGTTGCCACGGGTGGGGCTCAGGTGGCCGAGCAGGTCGATACGGTCGAAGAAGCCGTCCATGTCGTAGTCATGAATGCCCTGGGGGGATTGCTGATTGAGCGCCGACAGCACGATGGCCGCCAGCCCTTTCACGATCAGCGCATCGGAATCCACCGCCAGATACAGGGTGTCGGCATCACTGTCGTAATCGGTTTCCAGCCATACTTGGCTCTGGCAGCCGCGCACAAACCGGTCTTCGGTTTTCAGCTCGTCGGGCAAGCCTGGCAGCTGCTTGCCCAGGTCGATGATATAGCGATAACGCTCTTCCCAGTCATCCAGAAATTCCAGATCCTCGGCAATGTCCTCGGCGGTCACGTCCTTGCCAAGCTTGATGCTGCGAATATCAAATTGCACGTCGTTGAGCTCCGTGGCCTGACGCTGGACGCCTGATGCCTGACGCTAAACCGGTGATGGTTTTCCTCGTCTGGCGTTTGGCGTCAAGCGTCTGGCGTAAATTTAGAACATCCCCAGTTCGAGCTGGGCTTCTTCGCTGATCATCTCGCGGCTCCAGGGCGGGTCGAACACCAGGGCCACTTCCACCTTGTCCACGTTAGGGACTTTGCCGAGCCGGTCTTCCACGTCGCCCACCAGCACCGGGCCCATGCCGCAGTTGGGGGCGGTGAGGGTCATGCGTACCTGTACCACGTTCTGCCCGTCTCGTTGGATGACGTCGCAGCCATAGACCAGACCCAAAGCCATGATGCTCACCGGGATTTCCGGATCGAAAATGGTCTCCAGGACGTTGTTCAGGTCATCGTCGCGCACGCTGCCGTCGCCGTTGGCGGGCGCAAAATTCAGCTCCAGCGGTTCCTGGCCGATGGCATCAGCGTCGGTGCCGTCGATGCGCGCCATGTTGCCGTTGATGGTGACAGTATAGGTGCCACCCAGCGCCTGGCGCAGGTTCACGAAGCTGTTCTTGGGAATGGTGATGCGGGTGCCGTCCGGTACCTTGCGGGCCGGAACGTCGCGCTGAACCACTACCGTGCGTTGGTCTGCCATTGTTTATCCGGGCCGGTGGTTAGACGTCGTCGACGGTAAAACTTTCACCGCAGCCGCATTCGCCGGTGGCGTTGGGGTTGCGGAACTTGAACAGGCTGTTGACGCCTTCGGTGACGTAGTCGATAACCAGACCATTGAGCATGGGCAGCCATTTTTCCGGCACATAGAGATTCACGCCATCGATTTCGAACAGCTTGTCGCCGTCTTTGGCGTTTTCCACGAAGTCCAGCGTGTACATGAACCCGGAGCAACCGGATTCGTCCAGATCCAGACGGATGCCGCTGGCGCCGGCTCGCTGGATTTCACGCAGGGCCTGTTGGTTGGCGTCCTCAGTCAGGTGCAGTGCGACCTGGCCGGGTTGGAATGTCTGAACGGTCATGTGTTACCTACCTTGCATGAAACGCCAGACGCTGAACGCCCGACGTTTGACGCGAAAAAACCGGATCAGGTGTGCCTGATGTCACAGGAAGGTTTTGACCTTCTCCAGACCTTCGAACAGGCGATCCACCTCTTCCAGCGTATTATAAATCGAGAATGAGGCCCTGACAGTACCGGGAATACCCAAAGTATCCATCAATGGCATGGTGCAGTGGTGGCCGGTGCGAACGGCGATGCCCTGTTTGTCCAGCAGCATGCCCACATCGGCCGGGTGGCCACCGTCCAGCAAAAAGGACAGTACACTCACTTTACTGGTGGCAGTGCCGATGATTTTCAAGCCGTCGCAGGCTTGGGCGCGCTCGGTGGCGCGGGCCAGTAGGGCGTCTTCGTGGGCCGCCAGGGCCGGGCGATCCTGCTGGTTCAGCCACTCAATGGCGGCGGCCAGGCCGATGGCACCGGCAATGTTCGGGGTGCCGGCTTCGAATTTGTAAGGCAGCTGGTTCCAGGTGCTTGCTTCGAAGCTGACCGTTTCAATCATTTCGCCGCCGGTCTGGTAGGGCGGCATGGCTTCCAGCAGGGCGCGGCGGCCATAGAGCACGCCGATACCGGTGGGGCCAAACAGCTTATGCCCGGAGAAGGCGTAGAAATCCACGTCCAGGTCCTGCACGTCCACCGGGAAGTGGGCCACGGCCTGGGCGCCGTCGATGAGCGTGATGGCGCCGGCAGCTTTGGCCCGGGCCACCATCTCTTTCACCGGGTTTAGCGTGCCCAGCGCATTGCTGGCATGGCCAATGGCGAAGATTTTGGTTTTCTCGCTGAGTAGCTGCGCAAAGGCGTCCTGATCCAGGCTGCAGTCGTCACGCAGCGGAATCACTTTCAGTGTGGCGCCGGTGGCGGCGCAGGCCTGTTGCCAGGGGACGATGTTGGCATGGTGCTCGCTGGTGCCGATCAGCACTTCATCGCCGGGCTGCAGGCGCTCACGGGCCACGCACTGGGCCACCATGTTGATGGACTCGGTGGTGCCCTTGGTCCACAAAATTTCTTCGCGGCTGGCGTTGAGGAAGGTCGCTACGGTTTCGCGGGCGCCTTCGAACTGGCCAGTGGCTTCGTCGCTCAGGTAATGAGCGCCACGGTGCACGTTGGAATTTACCGTGCGGTAGTAGTTATCCAGCGCTTCCAGCACCGCCACCGGTTTCTGGGTGGTGGCGCCATTGTCCAGATAGACCAGCGGCTTGCCGTTCACCTGTTGATCGAGAATCGGAAATTGTGCGCGCAGGGCCTGGATATCCATCACGCGGCAGACTCTCCCGCCGGCGTGGTGTGAGCCAGCTCGGCTTCCAGCCAGGGGGTGGCCCATTCGGCCACTTTCTCGTGGGGCAGGGTCATCAGCAGTTCGTTAACAAAGCCCAGGCTCAGCATGCGTTTGGCTTCGGCGGCCGGAATGCCGCGCGATTGCAGATAAAATTGCTGCGCGGCATCAAGCTGGCCGACGGTGGTGCCGTGGGCACATTTCACGTCGTCGTTGTAGATTTCCAGCTCCGGCTTGGTGTTGATTTCGGCGCCGGGATTGAGCAGCAGATTCTTGTTGGACAGCTCGGCATTGGTGCCGCTGGCGCCGGGGTGAATGTGGATGCGGCCATTGAACACCGCCTTGCCACTTTCGCCGGCCAGGCCTTTGAAGTTCTGGTCCGATTCACAGTTGGGCACCGAGTGCTCTACGCACAGCTGGTTGTCCACGTGGGTCTTGTCGCGCACCACGAAGATGCCTTTCATGTTCAGTTCGGCGCCGCTTTTGCTGACCAGGGCGCGCACGTCGTTACGACGCAGGCGGTTGCCGGTCATCAGCTGGTAACTGTCAACCTTGCTGACACCTTGCTGGTCGATGATCAGGGTACCGATATGCAGGGTGTTGGCCTGCTCGCCTTGCAGCCGATAGTGAGTCAGCTGGGCATTGTCGGCGGTGACCAGGGCGGTCACCGCGTTGCTCAGGGCCTGACCTTCTGCATGGTAATGCTCGATCACGGCGGCTTCGGAGCCCTGATTCAGTACCACGACCAGGCGCGGGTTGCAGTGCGCCGGGGTGTCGCTGGCAGACTGGATCTGCACGTGAATAGGCTGCTCGATACGGGTGTTGGCGGCCACGGTGAGTACTACCGGCTGGCTGGCAACGGCGCTGTTGTAAAAGGCAAACGGGGTCTGCAGGCCGTTGATGGCAGGGCCATCATGGGACAGGGTTACGCCATCGGGTAGGTTGTGGCTGACCAGCTGGCCGTTGTTAACGGTGACGACATAGTCAGACAGTGCTGGCAGCGGCTGGGTTATCTCGCCGTCGGCGATAGCATTGAGATGGCCATCGGCCAGTGCCTGCAGCGAGGTGTACTTCCAGCGCTCAGTCTTGCGCTCCGGGAAGCTGGCCGCTTCCAGGGCGGCAAGGGCGTCGCCTTCGCTGCCGCTACGCTGTGCGTTGGTCAGCGCCTGGGTTTTCAGTTCCTGCGCCAGGGCAGAGGCAGAGAGACTCATGCGGACTCCTCTTCTCCGGTGAGCCAGCCGTAGCCTTTCGCTTCCAGTTCGAGGGCCAGTTCCTTGCCACCGGATTTGATGATCTGGCCGTTGGACAGCACGTGCACGAAGTCGGGCACGATGTAGTCCAGCAGGCGCTGATAGTGGGTCACCAGCACGATGCCGCGCTCCGGGCTGCGCAGTGAGTTGACGCCCTTGGCCACGGTTTGCAGGGCGTCGATGTCGAGGCCGGAGTCGGTTTCATCGAGCAGCGCCAGCTTCGGTTCCATCAGCAGCATCTGCATGATTTCATTGCGCTTTTTCTCGCCGCCGGAGAAGCCTTCGTTAACGCCGCGCTTGAGGAAGCTGGCATCCAGGTTGACCTGTTTGCAGGCCGCGCGGGCCTGGCGGAGCAGGGTGACCGAATCCCACTCTTCTTTGCCCTGGGCGCCGCGTACGGATTCCAGTGCCGCTTTGAGAAATTCCATGTTGGAGACGCCGGGGATTTCCACCGGATACTGGAAGGCCAGGAACAGGCCCGCCTGGGCGCGCTCTTCCGGTTCCAAATCAGCCAGGCTGTTGCCTTCAAACAGGGCTTCACCGCCGGTGATTGCGTAATTGTCACGGCCGGCCAGCACGTTGGCCAGGGTGGATTTGCCGGAGCCATTGGGGCCCATGATGGCGTGTACCTCGCCCGGGTTCACGGTGAGGTTGAGGCCCTTGAGAATCGGCTTGTCCGCCACGGTGGCGTGAAGATCACGAATTTCCAGCATATTTCGATGCGCCTTTCGGTTGGGCCGGGAATCCAGCCCGAGTTAATTCAGGGTGTGGTTCGGTGGAGTCGGGGCTTAGCCCACTGCGCCTTCCAGGCTGACTTCCAGCAACTTGCCCGCTTCCACGGCAAACTCCATGGGCAGTTCCTTGAACACCTCTTTACAGAAGCCGTTCACGATCATGGAAACCGCCTTTTCCGGGTCGATACCGCGCTGACGGCACAGGAACATCTGGTCGTCACTCACCTTGGAGGTGGTGGCCTCGTGTTCGATGGTGGCCGAGGGGTTTTTCGACTCGATGTACGGGAAGGTGTGAGCGCCACAGGTATCACCCAACAGCAGGGAGTCGCACTGGGTAAAGTTGCGGGCGTTTTCTGCCCGTGGGCTGATGCGTACCAGGCCGCGGTAGGTGTTACTGCTGCGCCCGGCGGAAATGCCCTTGGAAATAATGGTGCTCTTGGTGTTCTTGCCCAGGTGGATCATCTTGGTGCCAGTGTCCGCCTGCTGCATGTGGCGGGTCAGCGCCACGGAGTAGAACTCGCCAATGCTGTTGTCGCCGCGCAGGATCACAGACGGGTACTTCCAGGTGATGGCCGAGCCGGTTTCCACCTGGGTCCAGCTGATCTTGCTGTTGTCGTGGGCCACGCCGCGTTTGGTCACGAAGTTGTAAATGCCGCCCTTGCCGTTTTCGTCACCGGGATACCAGTTCTGCACGGTGGAGTATTTGATCTCGGCGCCGGGCATGGCCACCAGCTCGACCACGGCGGCGTGCAGCTGATTCTCATCGCGCTGGGGAGCGGTGCAGCCTTCCAGGTAGCTCACGTAGCTGCCTTCATCGGCGATAATCAGAGTGCGCTCGAACTGGCCGGTGTTGGCTTCGTTGATGCGGAAGTAGGTGGACAGCTCCATGGGGCAGCGTACGCCCTTGGGGATGTACACAAAGGAGCCATCAGAGAACACGGCGCTGTTCAGGGCGGCGTAGAAGTTATCGCCCTTGGGTACTACGGAGCCCATGTATTTCTGAATCAGTTCCGGGTATTCCTGGATCGCTTCGGAAATGGAGCAAAAAATGACTCCGGCTTCCCACAGCTTCTCTTTGAAGGTGGTAAATACGGAAGACGAGTCGAACACCACGTCCACGGCTACACCTGCGAGCATTTCCTGCTCATGCAGCGGTATGCCAAGCTTTTCATAGGTGGCAAGCAGTTCCGGGTCCACTTCATCCAGGCTTTTCGGGGCGTCGTCCAGGCTCTTGGGCTTGGAATAGAAGGACACCTCGTTGACGTCGATGGGGGGGTGATGCAGGTGGGCCCAGTCCGGGGGAGTCATCTCCAGCCACTTGTGGTAGCTGTCCAGGCGCCACTCCAGCATCCATTCCGGTTCGCCTTTCTTGGCGGACAGAAAACGGATGACATCCTCGCTCAGCCCGGGGGGCAGGGTCTCGGTGTCCACCGTGGTGGTGAAACCGGCCTCGTAGTTGGAGCGAATCAGCTTGTCCAGTTCGGCTTGGCTCATAGATCAGGGCCTGCGGTTCAGGTGGTGTTGGAAATACCAGAGTAATTTAGTCGGGTATTATACGCCATTACAGGGCGCTGTCGAATAGGGGGCGAGGAAGAAAATGGGCGCCCCCGGCAACAGCGGGACATGGGCGCCTCCGACGGGGCGGCAACGGTATCATAATTCGCCCCGCTTGCGTATAATCCGCCGGTTCCAAGGGGTGGTGTAACTGACGGCTTTGACCGGTCAGCGATCACCCCTGTCATTGCCCCGGACAGCCCTTGCTGTTGCCGAGGACCACATTTAACGCAAATCTGGAGTGAACTGACTGATGGCTGTTGAGCGCACACTCTCTATCATCAAGCCTGATGCCGTGGCCAAGAACGTGATCGGCGAAATCGTTACCCGTTTCGAGAAGGCTGGCTTGAGCGTGGTTGCCATGAAAATGGTACACCTGAGCGACGAAAAAGCAGGCGGCTTCTACGCTGAGCACAAAGAGCGTCCTTTCTTCAAGGATCTGGTGGGCTTCATGACCAGCGGTCCCGTGGTTGTACAGGTGCTGGAAGGTGAAGATGCGGTTGCCAAAAACCGTGATCTGATGGGGGCTACCAACCCGAAAGAAGCCGAAGCCGGCACTATCCGTGCAGATTTTGCGGAAACTATCGACGCAAACGCGGTCCATGGTTCTGACTCCACCGAGTCTGCCGCCCGCGAACTGGCCTACTTCTTCGCCGACGAAGAGGTTTGCCCGCGCGCCAGCTAATCTCTGCTAGCGTGCAATACCAGCCACGGCCCCGGGCCGTGGTTGGCGTTTAAAGGAAACCCGGTTTCCTATTGGAGAATGCTATGACTGCCCAACAGAAGGTAAATCTGCTCGGCCTTTCTCGCCCGCAAATGGAAGAGTTCTTCCTGACCATGGGGGAGAAAAAGTTCCGTGCCCAGCAGGTGCTCAAATGGATCCACCACCATCAGGCGGATTCCTTCGAGCAAATGACTGATGTGGGTAAGGCATTGCGCCAGAAATTGTCCGAGGTGGCGGAAATCCGCGGCCCGGAGGTAACCCACGAGAGCATCAGCCGTGACGGCACCCGTAAATGGGTGTTCGAAATGGATAACGGCGGTGCCGTGGAAACCGTATTTATTCCCGATGGTCGTCGCGGCACCCTGTGCGTGTCATCCCAGGTGGGCTGTGCCGTGGATTGCAGCTTCTGCTCTACCGGCAAACAGGGCTTTCAGCGCGACATGACCAGCGCCGAGATCATCGGTCAGGTGTGGCAGGCAAGCCGCGCCTTTGGCCCGCGCCGTAACCTGGGGCAGCACCCGATTACCAATGTGGTGATGATGGGTATGGGCGAGCCGCTGCTCAATTACGACAAGGTGCTTACGGCCATGCGGATCATGAAAGATGATCTGGGCTACGGCATTGGTAAAAAACGCATCACCGTGTCCACCTCCGGGGTGATTCCGAAGATGAATCAGCTCAGTGAGGATCTGGATGTGTCGCTGGCGGTGAGCCTGCATGCGCCCAATGATGAACTGCGCAACCAGCTGGTGCCGCTGAATCGCAAGTATCCGCTGAAAGACCTGATGGCGGCCTGCAAGAGTTACAGCAAGAACATTACCCACCGCCATAACACCATCACCATGGAATATGTGATGTTGCGGGATGTGAACGACAAGCCGGAACATGCGCGCCAATTGGTTAAACTGCTTAACGGCATTCCCGTGAAGGTGAATCTGATCCCGTTTAACCCGTTTCCGCATGCGGGTTATGAGCGGTCACGCAAGAACGATATTTTGGAGTTCCACAAGTACCTGAATGACAATGGAGTAATGACCACGGTCAGGACAACGCGCGGCGATGATATTGATGCCGCTTGTGGTCAGTTAGTGGGGCAGGTGAAGGATCGTACCCGGCGCAGTGAGCGCTGGAAGGAATCCATTTTTCACCGCGCCGAACAAACCGATAACAACACAGCGCAGACCTAATGAGACGTTTTTTTCAGGTTATTTTTATCCTGTGTTTTGCAGGATTTTTGGCCGCCGGGTGTGTGACGGTGGATGATGGACCCGAGGTAAAAGTTGATGAAGCGGTAAATAGCCGTGTGGCCGCCGGATTGCAGTATCTGCAGCAAGGCAGCCCGTCAGAAGCGCGCCGTCATTTTTCCCGCGCGTTGAGCCTGGATGATGACAGTGCCGTGGCGCACAACGCCATGGCTTTGCTTTACAAGTACGAGCAGGATCCCGCCAACGAAGAATACCATTACCGCAAGGCGCTGGATGCGGATCGCCATTATTCCCCGGCTCTCAACAACTACGGCACCTTGCTGTATGGCCGTGGTGAGTACAAGGAGGCGCTCAAGCGTTTCAAGAAAGCCGCCAACGACCCGTCCTATGAAGGTCGCGGCAGCGCCTGGGAAAACATGGGTCGCTGTTACCAGAAACTGGGGCACAATGAGGAGGCCCGCAGCGCCTATGTTAAGGCCTTGCGTCTGAATCCGCGTTCTGTTCAGCCCAACCTGGAGCTGGCGCAACTGTATTTCGATGAAGATCGTGGTCGCCTGGCCTGGGATTATTACCAGCAATATGTGCAGCGCACTGGTCGTCAGAGTGCCCGGGCCCTGTGGCTGGGGATTCAACTGTCCAATTCGTTGGGCTACCGCAACCAGCAATCCAGCTATGAGCTGGCGCTGGATAATTTGTACCGCCGCTCTGGCGAATACCGTCAGTGGCAGGAATGGAAAGCTGAGCAAGCAAAAGGAGCGCAGCAATGAGCGATGACATGGTGGTATTACCCGGCGAACGTTGTCGCAAAGCCCGTGAAGCCCAGGGTATGACCCAGGCACAGGCGGCCCAGCGTTTGCACTTGTCGCTGACCTACCTGCAGAGCCTGGATGCGGACGATTACGAGCGCCTGCCGGAAGCAACCTTTGTTAAAGGGTATCTGCGCAACTACGCACGGCTGCTCGGACTGCCGGCGGATGAAATCGCCAACACCTTCCAGCAAATGGTGAATGACGATGTGTTGGACAAGCCGCTGCAGTTGCCGTCCATTGCGCCGCCGCCTTCAGCCTGGCGTAAACCTGTGCTGATCGCACTGGCGCTGGCGGTGCTGGTGGCGTTGTTATGGGCGCTCTGGCCTGCCAGCGGCGAATTGCCTGCGCTGCCGGAAAAGACGCCGGCGACAGAGCAGGAGAGCGCTCAGGAAAACATGAATGACAATGTCGGCGCCGAGCCCTCTGGTGGGGCTGTTGACGGTTTCGATGGCATGGGTTCCGGGGCTGCTCCGGCGGGCGCGGATCTTGACGGCGAAGGTGTCACCGGCGACGGTATGCAGGACGATGCGTCGGATGCCGACGCCGCCAGCGATCCCCAGGCTGATGGCAGTCAGGCCGAGCAGGCCGAGCAGGCTGATGACGGCTCGTCCATGCTCGCAGCCAACGGTCTGGATCGCCTGCTGCTCAGTTTCACCAGCAACTGCTGGATCAAGGTCACGGATGCCACCGGGCGCACCCTGCGCCAGGGCGAGCAATCCGGTGGCGCATCCCTGATGCTGGATGGTAAAGCGCCGTTCAGCCTGACTCTCGGTAACGCCGGTGCGGTGGACGAGCTGCTGGTCAACGGCAGCGCTGTCACCTTGCCGACGGATTCCCCCGGTAAAGTTGTGCGAATCTCCGCTCCCTGATTCGCGAGGGTAGAAAACACCATGGAACCGGAAGTTAAAATCCAACGTCGTAAAACCCGCCAAGTCATGGTGGGCAATGTCCCTGTCGGCGGCGATGCCCCGATCTCCGTACAAAGCATGACCAATACCGAAACCTGTGATGTGGACGCCACCGTTGGCCAGATCCGCCGTTTGCAGGATGCCGGTGTGGATATCGTGCGGGTGTCGGTGCCGTCCATGGATGCCGCCGAGGCTTTTGGCAAAATCCGCAAGCAGGTGGATGTACCGCTGGTGGCGGATATCCATTACGACTACAAGATAGCCTTGGCGGTGGCCGAGCAGGGTGTGGATTGCCTGCGTATCAACCCCGGCAACATTGGCCGCGAAGACCGTATCAAGGCGGTGATTCAGTGCGCCAAGGACAAGGGGCTGCCAATCCGTATCGGCGTGAACGCCGGCTCCCTGGAAAAAGAGCTGCAGCGCAAATACGGTGAACCCACCTCTGATGCATTGGTGGAATCGGCCTTGCGCCATGCGGATATTCTTGACCGTTACGATTTCCAGGATTTCAAGGTCAGCGTCAAGGCCTCCAATGTGTTCATGACGCTGCAAGCCTATCGCAAACTGTCCTCACAACTGGAGCAGCCGCTGCATCTGGGGGTCACCGAAGCGGGGACGTTCCGTTCCGGCACGGTGAAATCCGCGGTGGCGCTGGGCTCGCTGCTGATGGAAGGCATTGGCGACACCATTCGTGTATCCCTGGCCGCAGACCCGGTGGAAGAAGTGCGAGTGGGCTTTGATATTCTGAAAAGCCTGAACCTGCGCAAGAAAGGCGTAAACATCATTGCCTGCCCCAGCTGTTCACGACAAAACTTCGATGTGATCAAGACGGTGAATGAGCTGGAAGCGCGACTGGAAGATATCAACGAATCCGTTGATCTGGCGGTGATTGGTTGCCTGGTGAATGGCCCTGGCGAGGCCCGTGAAGTGGATGTGGGCCTCACCGGTGGCACGCCCAATAATCTGGCCTACCGCGACGGTGAAAAAAGCCATCACATCACTGCGGATGATCTGGTCGATGAGCTGGAGCGAATGGTGCGCGCCAAGGTCAAGAAACAGCGCGAAGACGAAGAGAGGGGCATTATTGCCCGTAGTGAATAGAAGGCGTGGGATCATGGTCGGGCGTGGGTTAGCGTCCGGCGTCCAGCGTTCTGCGTTTTTTAAGGAATGTTCGTGAGCAAGAAAATCACTTCTATCCGCGGGATGAACGATATCCTGCCGGAACAGACCGCCCTGTGGCAGTGGCTGGAAGCAAAAGTGGGATCGGTGCTGGCCAGCTACGGCTATCAGGAAATCCGCATGCCCATCGTGGAGCAGACTGACCTGTTCAAGCGCAGCATCGGTGAAGTCACCGATATCGTCGAAAAAGAAATGTACACCTTTGACGATCGTAACGGTGACAGCCTGACCCTGCGCCCGGAAGGCACTGCCAGCTGCGTGCGCGCCTGTGAGCAACATGGCTTGCTGTACAACCAGACCCAGCGGTTGTGGTACACCGGCCCCATGTTCCGCCACGAGCGTCCCCAGGCCGGTCGTTATCGCCAGTTCCACCAAATTGGTGTGGAAACCTTCGGCATGTCCGGCCCGGATATCGATGCTGAAGTGATCCTGCTTACCGCGCGCCTGTGGAAAGTCCTGGGTCTGGCCGACAAGGTCACGCTGGAGCTTAACTCCCTGGGTGACAGTGCGGACCGGGCGCGCTATCGCGATGCGCTGGTGGATTATCTGAAAACACACTTTGACGCACTGGATGGGGACTCGCAGAAACGTCTGGAGCGCAGCCCGCTGCGCGTGCTGGACAGCAAGGACCCGGGCACCCGCGAGGTACTCCAGGATGCGCCGCAGCTGGCCGATTACCTGAATGACGAGGCGGTCGCCCATTTTGAAGGGCTGAAAGCCTTGCTCGATGCCAGTGGCATTGCTTATAAAGTGAACCCGTATCTGGTGCGCGGGCTGGATTATTACGGCAAGACCGTTTTCGAATGGGTCACCGATGCCCTGGGCGCCCAGGGCACCGTCTGTGCCGGCGGCCGCTATGACGGGCTAGTGGAGCAGTTGGGTGGCAAGCCGACCCCGGCAGTGGGCTTCGCCATGGGGGTCGAGCGGCTGATTTTGCTTATCGAGCAGGAAAAGCCGGAACTGTCGGCGCCGGTGGACGTCTATGTGATGGCCATGGGGGACGTATTGGCATCCACCATGGCATTGTCCGAACAGCTTCGCGATGCCTTGCCCGGCCGTGCAATCCAGTTGCACTGCGGTGGTGGCAGCTTCAAAAGCCAGATGAAAAAAGCCGATCGCAGCGGTGCTGCGGTGGCCTTGATTATCGGCGAGGATGAACTGGCCAGTAACAGTGTTATGGTCAAACCCCTGCGCGGCCAGGCCGAGCAGCAGCAAGTATCCCGGGATCAGGTTGCCAGTGAGCTGGTAGCGCTCCTGGCGGACAATTAATAAGAAAGGAGAGCAGGGTGGCAGATTACATGCGTGATGAAGACGAACAGGCGGAGCTGCTTAAAGAGTGGTGGCAGAAGAACGGCACCGCCGCGATTATTACCGTGGTACTGGCCGTGGCTGCCCTGATTGGCTGGCGTGAGTGGCAAGGCCACCAAGGGGAGCAGTCCTCCGAAGCGTCCAAGCAGTATCAGGTGATGGTGGAAGCGCTGACCGCGCAGCAAGTGGATGAAGCCGCCGTCAACAAACAGGCGGAAGCCCTGAAAGACGATTTCCCCGGCAGTGCCTATGCGGGCTATGCCACCTTGGCCCAGGCACGCCTGGCGGTACAGGCGGGCGAGTACGATAAAGCCGCGTCCCTGCTGCAAGATGTGGCTGACAACGGCGCCACCGATGCGCTGACTTACACGGCACGCCTGCGCCTGGTGCGTGTGTTGCTGCAGCAGCAGGCCTACGATAAAGCCGCCGCCGAGCTGGATCACAGCTTCCCGGCTGCCTTTAACGGCATGGCTCTGGAGCTGCGTGGCGACCTGGCAAAAGCCCGTGACGACCAGCAGGCCGCCACAGAGGCGTATACCCAGGCGCTGGACGCCCTGCAGGACAACGGTGAAAAAGACCGTGTGCAGATGAAACTGGATGACCTGAAGAGCTAAATGAAATATTTCCTTCTCCCCATCGTACTGGCCGGCATGCTGCTGGCCGGTTGTAGCTCCAACCCGAATGCCATTGAGCCCAATGACCTGCCGGATTTTGATGCCAGCTACAAGGTAAAACGGCTCTGGAAAGAAGGTGTGGGCAACGGGGTGGAAGACAGCCAGCTGACCCTGCGCCCGGCCGTTACCCAGCAACAGGTATTTGCCGGTGATGTTTTCGGTGAGGTGTATGCCGTCAGTCGTGACAAGGGCAAACGCCAGTGGCGGGTGAAAACCGAAGACCGTATCGGCGGCGGTTTTTACGCCGGTTATGGCATGGTGCTCTACGGCACCCGTGAAGGCATGGCCGTGGCCCTGTCCATGGAAAGTGGTGAAGAGCTGTGGCGTACCCAGCTTTCCGGTGAAGCGCTGGCGATCCCCAACAGCAACGGCACCATCGCCGTCTTCCAGACCCAGGATGGCCATGTAACGGCGCTGGACGCCACTACGGGTAATCAGGTGTGGGATTATGAAACCCCGGTGCCCACCCTGACCCTGCGAGGCCTGGCCCAGCCTGCCATTGCGGATGGTCGTGTTTATGCGGGTTTTGCCAATGCCAAGCTGGCGGCCCTGGACGCTGAGACCGGCGTACCCGCCTGGGAGCAGCGTATTGCTGAACCCACCGGCCGCTCCGAGCTGGATCGTCTCACCGATATAGATGGCAGTATCATCGTGGAAGGAGGCGGGGTCTTCGCCGTGGCCTTCCAGGGCAAACTGGGAGTGGCGGATCAGATTAATGGCCGTCAGTACTGGGGCAAGGAAATGTCCAGTGCCCAGGTGATTAGCGCCAGCGGTGGCCGCTTGTTTGTGGCTGATGACCGTGGTGTGGTCCGGTCTGTGGACCAGCGCACCGGTAGTGTGCTCTGGCAGCAGGACAAGCTGTATGGCCGGCGCCTGACCGGCACCGCCGTGCAGGGTGACTTGGTGGTAGTGGGTGACTTTGAAGGTTACCTGCACTGGATGGATGCGGATGATGGCACCCTGGTGGCGCGCAAGCGGCATGACTGGGATGGCTTCGCGGGCACCCCGGTCAGCTATGAAGACACCCTGTATGTATTGAGTTACGACGGCAAGCTGGCGGCCTACACGGTGCGGCCCAAATAACCGTTCTGTTTTCTCGGACCCTGAAAAATCTGCGCCCCGCGCAGATTTTTTCGTTTGAACCCCCCTTTGGCGTTACCATAGCGCCGTTGAAACCTCGTTGAGATGACTATGAAGCCGGTAATCGCCCTGGTGGGGCGGCCCAATGTGGGCAAATCCACACTCTTTAACCGACTGACCCGTACCCGGGACGCCCTGGTGGCCGACTTTCCGGGGCTTACCCGTGACCGTAAATACGGGGATGGCCAGCTGGGCGGCTATTTGTACACGGTGGTGGATACCGGCGGTATCGGCGAGAACGATGACGGCATCGACGTACCAATGACCAGCCAGTCCCTGCAGGCCGTGGGCGAAGCGGACGTGGTGTTGTTCATGGTGGACGGCCGTGCCGGCCTGACCGCCGCCGATGAGCAGATTGCCAGTGAGTTGCGCAAGCTGCCCAAGCCCACTTACCTGATCGTCAACAAGACCGATGGGGTGGACGCGGATTCGGCCATGTCCGAGTTTTTTGCGCTGGGCCTTACCGAGGTGCTGCCGATCGCGGCGGCCCATGGTCGCGGTGTGACCAGCATGATCGAACATATTCTGGAAGGGTTCACGGACCTGGAGCTGTTGCCGGAAGGCGAACATCGCACCTCCAAGAAGCCCGGCGAAGACAGCATTCGTGTGGCCGTACTGGGGCGCCCCAATGTGGGCAAGTCCACCCTGATCAACCGCATGCTCGGCGAAGAACGGGTGGTGGTGTTCGACCATGCCGGGACCACGCGTGACTCCATTGAGGTGCCATTCGAACGCATGGGTCGAGCCTATACCCTGATCGACACCGCCGGGGTCCGGCGGCGCGGTAAAGTGTTCGAAATGGTCGAGAAGTTTTCCGTGATCAAGGCGTTGCAGGCCATGGAAGCGGCCCAGGTGGTCGTGGTGGTCATTGATGCCCGTGAAGGCATTACCGACCAGGACCTGCATCTGTTGGGCTATGCCCTGGACAGCGGCCGGGCCCTGATGATCGCGGTCAACAAGTGGGATGGCCTGGAAGCGGACCATAAAGAGCGGGTGCGGGTGAATCTGGGCCGACGGCTGGAGTTTGCCCCCTGGGTGAAGATCAAGTTTATTTCTGCGCTGCATGGTACCGGGGTGGGGGATCTCTGGGGCATGGTGGAGCAGGCCTGGGACAGCGCCTTTATCAAGATCGGCACCAACGAACTGACCCGCATGATGGAAGAAATCACCAACGGTCATCCGCCGCCACGCAATGGGCGCTTTCGGGCAAAATTGCGTTATGCTCACCTGGGCGGTAACAATCCACCGACGCTGGTGCTGCATGGCAACCGCACGGAAGCCCTGCCTGCCAGCTACAAGAAGTTTCTGGAAAACCGTTTCCGCGAACTGCTGAAGCTGGAAGGCACGCCGATCCGTCTGGAATTCAAGTCCGGTACTAATCCGTATGAAGGGCGCAAGAATGTGCTCACCGATCGCCAGGTGCATAAGCGCAAACGGATGATCAAGCGAATGAAAAAATAATCCGCCTCACTGAACAAGGAAGAAGGCGGGGCAGGCAACACGGAGGATGCGTTATCAAACGCTGGGGGTATTGGGGGATAGCCGGTTGCTTGGGCGTGTTTTGCGCGTCTGCGCAGGCGATAGAACCGATGATGGAACCGGCCCAGCAGCCCGCCATGGTGCTTACCCCTGCCCGCGTGAGTCAGCCTCAATCCGAGGCCCCTGCCAGTGTCACAGTGATTGACCGCACGCTGATCGAAGCCAGCGGTGCCCGCGAGCTGTATGAAGTCCTGAAACTGGTCCCGGGTATGGCTGCGGTGAAGGTGGACGGCAATGTCCCTTCGGTAGCCTACCACCCCACCCAGGCCCGCGATCAGCGGCGCATGCTGGTATTGCTTGATGGTCGTAGCCAGTATCAACCGGGCCTGTCGCGGGTGAGCTGGAACGACATGCCGGTGGATATCCGCGATGTGGAGCGCATTGAGGTCACCCGTGGTCCGGCGGCTGCCGCGTATGGTGCCAACGCCTTTACCGCCGTGATCAACATCATTACCCGCGACCCAAGGGATATCAGCAAAAGCGGCGTGACCGTGCAGGGCGGCAATAATGGTATTCGCGATGCGCATCTGGTTGGTGTTCACCAGCTGGAAAACGGGGCGCTGCGTGCTTCTGTGTCGCGACGGGCAGATAACGGCTATGACGAGCCCTTCGAAGGCGAGAGCCTGCCGGATGGCAAGCGCATTGAGACACTCAACACCGAATGGGTCTGGGACGCAGATGCCCGCAATACGCTCATGGTGCAGGCCGGTGGCAGCCGTAGCCGACTGGAGCGCCAGCAGGAAGCGGGTGTTGCGGATATTGGCGAATATCAGGGTGACCCGGTACAGAAAGGCGAGCGGGCATTTGTGTCGCTGCAATGGCAGCACAATTTCAGCCGGACCCATCAGCTGCAGGTCCATACTTACGGCCAGTACAATCAGGAAGTCACCGACTTTAATGTCTGTTATCTGGACCCCGTGACCGGCCAGACCGGGCCCGGGGGCGGTCTGTTCTTTACTCAGGAACTGCGCGATTTGTATTTGCAGAATGGCAGCGACATGGGGGCGACTTTTGCCGCCTTCCCGGCGGATGCCGATGCCACTAACCGTTATTTGGCCTTGCAGGGTGCCGGTGCGCCTTTCTGTGCCGGCAGCCAGCTGGATATCCAGGAGGTGCGTTATGACCTGGAAATTCAGGATACCCTGCAGCTGACGCGCTGGGCGCGCCTGGTCAGTGGGGCAGAAATCCGCCATGACCGGGTGCAGTCCGACAGTTATCTGGGGGGCACGGAAGACAATATCAGCTACCGGTTTTTTGGCAATCTGGCGCTGGATGTCCTTGATCCGGTAACGGTGAACCTGGGCGGCTATTGGGAGCGAGACCAGATCAGCGGTGATCATTTCAGCCCCCGCGCCGGCGTTAACTGGCGGGTGCTGCCGGGCCACCATCTGCGTTATGTGTATTCCGAAGCACTACGCACACCGGATATCTATGAAGAACGCGCTGATATCAATATTCAGGCGCAAACCCTGTCCCCACCGTTTGCGGGTAATACCCAGGCATTGCTGGGTTGGGCGCCGGCGTACTTTTTTGTGACCCAGCAAAGCCCTGGCACTTTTGAGCCGGAGCGCATCCGTTCCTGGGAGGTTGGCTATTACGGGCAGTTTTCTGCGATAGAACTGGATGTGCGTTATTTTCAGGAAAGTCTGACGAATCTGCTGAGCACGGCGCTCAATCCGTTTGAATTTGAACCGAGCAACGAAGGGTGGGTTAACCATCAGGGCACAGAAGCCCAGCTCTCCTGGCGCCCGAGTGTGTCGCATTTGTTCCGTGTTACCGGCGCCCACATTCACACCGACACTAACGTGAAGACCGAGCGGCGTCTGGCTGCCCGGGATTCTGGTAGCGCCCTGTGGTCGTGGCAGTTCAGTCGCCAATGGGCGTTTTCATCCGCGTATTATCTGTCCAATGATTATAACGATAACGTTTTTGAGCGTGCGGATGTGCAGCTCCGCTTTCGCCACCGTGCCGGCCCCACGGAGCTGGAATGGCGGGCCGTTGTTCAGCATGGGCTGAATAAGGCCCCGGTGGTTTTTGCAGAGAATCACTACCAGCAAGATCGAATATGGCTGGGTGTGACGGTGAGGATATAGCCGGATGCAAAGCAGGCATGGACGCGCACTGGTTCTTCTTTTGCTGCTGGCAATGGCTGGCGGTGCGTTGTCGGCGCCGGTGAAGACGGTACATGTGCTGGCCGAGCCCAGCCCCTTCAGGGATGTGTTTGTGCTTTCGCTGGCACAGGATTTACCGGCGAACCTGCGTGTCGTCGATAAGCCCGAGGCGGCGGATGTACTGGTCGCCCTCGGCGATGCCGCTTTTACCCGTGCCATGGCCCATGAAAAACCCTTGTTGGGCGTCCATGTCAGTCGTGGCTTGAGTGAAAAGGCCGCGCAAGAAGGACATCGGTGCGCGGCTATCTGGGCGGGTGTCAGCCTGGCGAATCAGTTGCAGTTGGTGCAGACCATGATGCCTCTGGCCCGCCGGGTTGGCGTTGTACTGGGGGCGGACAGCGTCTGGCCTGCCGAGCTGGTGCGTGGTTTTCGCGGGCCGCTCAAGCTGGAGTTGCTGCCGGTAAAAAATGCCCGGGACCTGGGTGACGCCCTGCGTGAGAATCTCAATCATCTCGACGCCATTGTGCTTCCGGTGGACGACGCTCTGCTCGGGCCAGATGCCGCCAAGCTGGTGTTGTTGACCAGCTACCGCCAGCGCCGGCCGGTGTTTGGCCCGGACCTGACGTTTGTGAATGCGGGCAGCGTGGCATCGTATTATGCCAGCGGCAGCGACCTGGTGAACGAGGCGGTTCGCCGGCTTCGCGGTTTTGCCGAGACGGACCAGTGGGGTGTTTCCGCCTTTGTGGCCCGCCCGTCCGTGGTGGTCAACGAGCACGTCGCCAGCAGTTTTGACATGCATTATCGGGATAGTGGGGCACTTCAGGATGCTCTGCAAAAAGCCGGGGAGGAGCCATGACGCGTGCCGATGTACCGCGTAAAGGGCCGGGGATTCGCAAGCAATTGCAAGTTCTGGGGCTGGTTCCTGCACTGTTCATGCTGGGCCTGTTGTTGGTGGCATTGACGTGGCAACGCTTCGAGGACGCGGACCGGGACCTGCATGAGCTGGGCAGTTTTTTGGCTCAGCAGATTGCTTCGGCGTCGGAGTACGGCGTACTGGCGGGCAATTACACGGACTTGCGCCGCCAGGCTCAGCTGGCCATGCAGCGGGCGGATCTGCAATACGTGGTGTTCCGCGATGGAGATGGTCAGGTGCTGCTATACGAGGGGCGTGACCGCGAGGAAAACAATAACGAGATCATCGAATTTTATTCCGGCATTTATCGTCAGGCGGTGGCACCGGAAGGCATGCTGGAAGGCACGGTGGAGCGCGATGACAGGCCCGACCGCATTGGTGAGGTGGTGCTTGGCATGTCCAGTGCCCGATTGTTGGCACGGCAAAAGGAAATTTTGCTGGCCAGCATGATTCCTGCCTTCTTCGCCATGATCCTGGGGCTCTGGATTGCCCACTATCTGGCGCGCCAGATTGCCGCACCACTGGGTTACCTGTCGGGTCTGCTGCGGACCCTGCGCCAGGGCGAATACTCTGTGCGGGGCAACAGCCGTTTGCAGGGCGAGTTGGGTGAGCTGCAGGACAATATCAACGAGCTGGCCGGCGCGCTGGAAGGCGCCCGGCACACGCAGCAGGCGGCCATGACAGAATTGCAGCAGGCCCATCGCCATGCCGAAACCGCCAGCCAGGCCAAAAGCGATTTTCTGGCCATGATGAGCCACGAGCTGCGTACCCCCATGAACGGTGTGCTGGGGATGCTGCAATTACTGGAAGAAACGGCTCAGAACGAGGAGCAGCACGAATACACCGAAGCGGCGTTGGAATCCACCGGCCATCTGCTGGATGTGATTAACGATATCCTCGATTTTTCGCGCATCGAAGCCGGGCGCATGGATCTGGATCCGTCATTCTTCGAATTGCGCCCCCTGCTGCAGAACTGTGTGGCTACTTTTCGTTATGTGGCGGAAAGCAAAGGGCTGTATCTGCGCCTTGAGGGCGACGAAGTGCTGGCAGGCAGGGTGGCGAGGAGTGACCCGACCCGGTTGCGCCAGGTGCTCAGTAATCTGATTTCCAATGCGGTGAAGTTTACCCAGGAAGGGGGCGTCACTGTCACCGTATCGGTGCTGCCGGTCCGGGGTGACTGGCTGGACCTGAGTGTTGCCGTGGCCGATACCGGTATTGGTATTCCAGAATCCAAACGTTCAAGCCTGTTTAAGGCGTTCTCACAGATTGATTCCTCCACCTCGCGCCGTTTTGGTGGCACCGGGCTGGGGTTGGCGATTGCGCGCAAGCTCAGTGAAATGCTCGGTGGCACCCTGTCAGTGGGTAGTCGGGAGGACGAAGGCAGCGTCTTTACGCTGTCGTTGCGCCTGTTGTGCCGTGAGCAGCCAGCGGACAGCGAGCCGACGGGGCCGGCCAGTCTGGTGGAACCGGAGCAACATGTCCTGCATGGGTTGGTACTGCTGGTGGAAGACAATGTGGTCAATGCCATGGTGGCGCGGCGCATTCTGGAGCAGATGGGCGTCACCGTGGTGACAGCAAGCAATGGCGAGGAGGCGCTGGCAAAAGCGCGCCAGCGTGATTTTGATTGCATCCTCATGGATGTGCAGATGCCGGTAATGGATGGCCTGGAGGCCACCCGGCGATTGCGGCAGTGGGAGCGGGAACAGGGCCGGGCGCCGATGCCGGTGGTGGCGTTGACGGCCAATGCCATGCATGAGGAGCGCGAACGTTGCCTGGCGGTGGGTATGAACTCCCACCTGGCCAAGCCATTTCGTCGCCAGCAGTTGGCACGGGTACTCAGTCCGTATCTGACTCCTGGACGTGTTCCACCCGGGCAGTAACTTCGCCGTCGACCAGTCGGGTGGTCAGGGTGTCACCAGCCTGTAATTGGCTCACGGAGCGCACCGCGTCATCCCCTTTGAAGGTAATGCTGTAACCCCGCGCCAGGGTTTCCAGCGGGCTGGCCGTTTGCAGGCGCTTACTCAGCCCGGCCAGCTGCACTTGCTGTTGTTGAATCTGCCGCTGTATCGGTTGTGGCAATCGCTTGTTCAAGGCCGCCAGCTGTTGCTGGCGGTCCAGCAGAAGCCGCTCTGGCGATAACCGCGCGAGCCGTTGCTGGCTGGGCTGCAGGCGGCCCTGGAGCAGAGTGAGGCGGTGCTGCATTTGCCGTTGCAGGCGATTGTGCAATTCATCCAGTCGCTGGCTGCTCTGCTCAAGGTGCTGGCGAGGGGAGCGAAGCCGCTGGCTCAGATGACGCAGGCGTTCCTGCGGGGTGCGGAGTTGTTGCGCCATGACCCATCGTAACCGTCGGTGCAGGCCGGCAAGCCGCTGGCTGACCACCGACAGATCCGGGCTCACCAGTTCCGCGGCGGCGGAAGGGGTCGGAGCGCGCAGGTCGGCGGCAAAATCGGTCAGCCCGGTGTCCACTTCATGGCCCACGGCCGAGACAATGGGGATAGGGCACTCGGCAACGGCCCGGGTCAGGCCTTCGTCGTTGAAGGCCCACAAATCTTCCAGAGACCCGCCACCCCGGCCGATAATCAGGACGTCACATTCGTTGCGTGTCACGGCCAAGCTCAGCGCCTGGCGCAGCTGTGCCGGCGCATCGGCACCCTGAACCGCTGCCGGATAAATCACCACGGGAATGGACGGGCAGCGGCGTTGCAGTACCTGGAGAATATCGCGAATGGCAGCGCCGCTGGGTGAGGTGATCACCCCAATCTGGTTGGGCCAGGCGGGCAGTGCCTGTTTGCGGTCCTGGGCGAACAGCCCTTCGCTCTGAAGCTGGGCCTTGAGCGCGTCGAACTGGGCCTTGAGGGCGCCCTGGCCGGCGGGCTCCATGTGTTCGACCACAATCTGGAAATTGCCGCGGGGCACATACAGGGTGATTTTGGCGCGCACCAGTACCTGCTGGCCGTTCTGGGGAGCAAAATCCAGCAACCTGTTGCGATTTCGAAACATGGCCCCATTAATCTGGGCACGCGTGTCTTTCAGGCTGAAGTACCAGTGGCCGGAGGCCGGACGGGAAAAGTTGGACAGTTCGCCCTGTAGCCAGATCAGGGGGAAAGAGCTTTCCAGCAGGCCCTGGGCATCCAGGTTCAACTGGCTGATAGACAGCGGTTCGGCGCGGGATGAAATGGTCATCGCGGGAGGGTAGCCCGTTTTTTTGAACCCTGCCAGCGGTGATTGTGTGGTTAGCCGGTAATGTCGTATAATCGCCCGCTTAATTTAACGGGGTGCCTGTCTCATTCTAGGTGCTGCCGCTCCGCCCGGTGGCATCCGCCAGGCTCCCCCCTCACTTCCTACGGTGCAATATGCTCAGAATTGCCCAAGAAGCATTAACGTTTGATGACGTTTTGCTTGTGCCCGCCCATTCCAATGTGCTGCCCAAGGACGTGTCCCTGAAATCCAAATTGACCCGGGACATCGCTCTTAACATTCCCCTGGTATCCGCAGCCATGGATACGGTTACCGAGCATCGCCTGGCCATTACCATGGCGCAGGAAGGGGGCGTCGGTATCCTCCACAAAAGCATGGATACCGAAGACCAGGCGCGCAATGTGCGCATGGTCAAGAAATACGAATCCGGTGTGGTCAAAGACCCGATTACCGTCAGCCCTGATACCACGGTTGCCGAATTGATCCGCATCACTGATGCGAACAACATTTCCGGCGTTCCGGTGGTTGAGAAAAACGGAGAAGGTGACAAGGTGGTGGGCATTGTCACCAGCCGCGACACCCGTTTCATCACCAACTACGACCAGTGCGTTAAAGACATCATGACCGGCAAGGACCGGCTGGTGACGGTGCAGGAAGGTGTTGGCGCTGACGAAGTGCAAGCACTGCTGCACAAGCATCGCATTGAGAAAGTCATTGTGGTGAATGAAGCCGGCGATCTGCGCGGCATGATCACCGTGAAAGACATCGAGAAAGCGGCCAAATACCCCAATGCTTGCAAGGACTCCCAGGGTCGCCTCCGCGTGGGTGCGGCAGTGGGCACCGGGGCCGGCACCGACGAGCGCGTTGCCGCGCTGGTGGAAGCGGGTGTGGATGTGATCGTGGTGGATACTGCACACGGCCACTCCCAGGGCGTTATTGACCGTGTGGCCTGGGTGAAGAAGCATTTCCCCGAGGTGCAGGTGATCGGTGGCAATATCGCCACGGCCGCTGCAGCCAAAGACTTGGTGGCCGCTGGCGCCGATGCGGTGAAAGTGGGCATTGGTCCCGGTTCCATCTGTACTACCCGTATCGTGGCCGGTATTGGTGTGCCGCAGATTACCGCTATTTCAGACGTGGCCGCGGCGCTGCAAGGTACCGGCGTGCCCTTGATCGCCGACGGCGGTATCCGCTTCTCCGGTGATATTTCCAAAGCCGTTGCTGCGGGCGCCAGCGCCATCATGATCGGTTCCCTGTTGGCCGGCACTGAAGAAGCGCCGGGTGAAGTTGAGCTGTTCCAGGGGGGCTACTACAAGGCCTACCGTGGCATGGGCTCGCTGGGCGCCATGTCCGGCTCCACCGGTTCTTCCGACCGTTACTTCCAGGATGCTGCTGCCGGTATCGAGAAGCTGGTACCGGAAGGTATCGAAGGGCGTGTGCCTTACAAGGGGCCGATGAGCGCTATCGTGCACCAGCTGATGGGCGGCCTGCGTGCCTCCATGGGCTACACCGGCTGTGCCACCATCGAAGAGATGCGCACCAAGCCGGAGTTCGTGAAGGTAACGAACGCCGGGATGAAAGAGTCCCACGTGCACGATGTAACGATTACCAAGGAAGCGCCGAACTACCCGGTGGGGTAATTTGGACTTTGGTGTAACTGGCTAAGGGCCTGATGCCTGGCGCCAGATGCTGAAATCGGTCGAGCCGTGCTCGACCGATTTTTGTTTTTAAAGCGTCAGGCGCCAGGCATTTGGCGTCAGGCCCGTTCTAACAAGATCCGGCTGCAATCCGCCGGCAATCACCGGGATAGATCCCCATGACAGACATCCATGCCCAGCGCATCCTGATTCTGGACTTCGGTTCCCAATACACTCAGCTGATTGCACGCCGCGTGCGGGAAATCGGTGTGTACTGCGAGATTCGTGCCTTCGACATGACCGCTGAAGAGCTCAGCGAGTTTGCGCCCAAAGGCATTATTCTTTCCGGTGGGCCGGAATCGGTGACTGCAGCAGAGACGCCCCGGGCTCCGCAGGCCGTGTTTGACGCAGGCATCCCGGTGCTGGGTATCTGCTACGGCATGCAGACCATGGCCGAGCAGTTGGGCGGCAAGGTGATTGCCGGTGAAAAGCACGAATTCGGCTATGCCCGGGTCGCCAAGGCGGAAAAGAACGGCCTGCTGGACGGCATTGTCGACCATGAAGAGCAGGGCAAGGAATACCTGGATGTGTGGATGAGCCACGGTGATCGTGTCGGCGAGATGCCGGCGGGTTTCGTGGCGACCGCCACCACCGGCAGCTGCCCCATCGCCGGCATGGCCAACGACGAAAAACGCTTCTACGGCATCCAGTTCCACCCGGAAGTGACTCACACCCTTCAGGGCGGCCGCCTGCTGGAGCGCTTCGTGCGCGAACAGTGCGACTGTGAAGCCCTGTGGACGCCGAGCAACATCATCAGCGATGCCATCGACACCATCCGCGAGCAGGTGGGTACCGACGAGGTGATCCTGGGCCTGTCCGGCGGGGTGGATTCCTCCGTGGTGGCGGCGCTGCTGCACAAGGCCATCGGTGACCAGCTCACCTGTGTGTTCGTGGACAACGGCCTGCTGCGTCACCAGGAAGGTGACCAGGTCATGGAAATGTTCGCCGACAACATGGGCGTGAAAGTGATCCGGGTGGACGCGGAAGACAACTTCCTCGGCAAACTGGCCGGCGAGGCGGATCCGGAGCTGAAGCGCAAGATTATCGGTAACACCTTTATTGATATTTTCGACGAAGAAGCGGGCAAGCTGGAGAATGCCAACTGGCTGGCCCAGGGCACCATTTACCCGGACGTGATCGAGTCCGCTGCCAGCAAGACCGGCAAGGCCCACGTGATCAAGAGCCACCACAATGTGGGCGGCCTGCCGGAAGACATGAAGCTCAAGCTGGTCGAGCCCCTGCGTGAACTGTTCAAGGACGAAGTGCGCAAGATCGGCCTGGAGCTGGGCCTGCCCTATGACATGGTCTACCGCCACCCCTTCCCGGGGCCGGGTCTGGGCGTGCGTATTCTCGGTGAAGTGAAGAAGGAATACGCTGACACCCTGCGTCTGGCGGACCATATCTTCATCGAAGAGCTGCGCGCCGCTGGCCTGTACCACAAGACCAGCCAGGCGTTTGCCGTGTTCCTGCCGGTCAAGTCCGTGGGTGTGGTAGGCGATGCCCGTCGCTACGAATACGTGGTGGCCCTGCGTGCCGTGGAAACCATCGACTTCATGACCGCCCGCTGGGCACACCTGCCCTACGAGTTCCTGGAACTGGTTTCCAGCCGCATCATCAACGAGATCCCCGGCATCAGCCGGGTGACCTACGATATTTCGTCCAAGCCACCGGCGACGATTGAGTGGGAATAAGCCACGCAGAATAAAAAAGGCGGCCCTATGGCCGCCTTTTTTTATGGGCTCCGGAAAGCCTAAGAACAAATCCGCATCAGGTGCGTGATCAGGTCTACCTGTCGGCGGAAGTTGTTCTTCTGCAGCAATGATTTGATGTTGGTGCGAATGGTGCTGATGGCCAATTCCAGTTGCTCGGCCGCTTCGGCGGTGTTGGCTCCCTTGAGTAGGCACAGGCAGACGCGGGCCTCGGCTTCGGTGGCGCTGATGACCTTGCGGATCTCGGTAATGCTGGGGGTGCGGCAGGCATTGGGGTCGAAGATTTCCACCAGAACATTGCTGTTGTTGCTTTGTCGGTTGTGTACCGGGGTGATAGAGACCCGCAGGGGCAGAGCGTCGGTTTGCAGGTAAAGGGTGTCGCTGTCGTCCAGGGCGCCGGTCTTGCCGGTAATGAATAGCATCAGCTGGGTGTAGAAATCCTTACCAAACTGCTGATCCCTGAAGGCGATCTCCCGGCTATCCTGATTGATGGTGAATGCCTTGTAGCGGCTGCCTATCTCCACAAAGGCCGGGCTGGCACTGATCAAGAGCGAGACCGGCGAAAAGACGGCAACAGGCTGTTTCAATACGGCGATGCTGCTTTGCAGGTCCTTGAAGCTCTGCTCCGAGCGGTGCAGGCGCTCGTACAAATCGAGGGCAATTTCGGCGTGTTTCTTCAGTCGCGAGAGCATCGCCATTTCCGGCTTGCTGAACACCCGGCTGTCTTTGTGGCGATTGAATACCAGTACCACGTGCTGCTGGTACTTGTTGGTAAAGGCGATGGTGGCGCTGTCGATAATACCGGCGGCGCGTATCCAGGTGCGTGAGAAGGTGGGCATGTCTGCCAGAAAGTTGCTCTCCGGGTCTCCATCTGCGTAGCTGAACAGGGCGTTGGGGCCGGTTTCCAGTGCCCGGGCGATGGCTTTGTCCTTGAACACCAGGCCGGTCTTGAGCATCAGCGGGACCACGCCGGGCGGGTAGCCCACCGCCCAGCCATACAGCCCTTTCAGTTGCGGCTCTTTCTGTATCACGGCCAGGCAACAGCTGGCCAGGTCAAAGGTGTCGCGGATGTTGCGCAGAAAGAGGTCGAAGCCGTCCTTGTGCTCAACACAGCTGTAAAGGCTGGTGACCAGATTATCCAGTATGTCTGCCTGGGTGTCGTTCGGTCCGAACTGTTCGGTACTGGACCTGGACCGGCCGTTTTCTACCCGCGACAGATGGATAAGTCGGTTTTTATCGGCTGCAGACATTCCCGTTTACCGCCCCCTCATACAGTGCTATCCCCCCGGATAATTGTTAACTGGTTCAAATATATCGAATAGGGGGAGGGCGATCCAATGACGCCGGGAGCGGGTGGGGCGCTCAAGTGGCTCATTTTCCCCCTTGAGGCGAACGAACGTCCATATGGAATGCCTGGCCGCAGGGCATTTGGCAGGATTCGCTGCTTGAAAACTGCCCAGATATGCTTAAAATACGCCCCCTTGCTGGATTTTTGGTCGACGTTATGTGGGGCCAACGTGGATAAACGTCCACAGCCAGCCAGAATTCATTCTGTTTCAGTCAGTTGCGTGCGCCGGCCAAATGGGGTTGGGGTTGTTGTGCCCGTTGTGGTGGCATACAATGCGCGCCTATTTACTGAGGCGGTGGGGCTACTCGCCTCGTTTTCGATCACAGATTGGAGGTTCACGACATTAAGCGTGGAGGCAAAGGCCGCGAGCAGCGCGCCAATACAAATCAGCAAATCCAGGCAACCGAAGTTCGGTTGATTGATGTGGACGGTGAGCAGGTCGGTATCGTCAGCCTGCAGGACGCCTTGGAAAAGGCCACTTCACAGCAGCTGGATTTGGTAGAAATCTCCCCTGGTGCGGAACCGCCGGTTTGCCGAATCATGGATTACGGCAAGCATCTGTTTGAAGCAAAACAGAAGGCCAAAGAGGGGCGTAAAAAACAGCGCCAGACTCAGGTCAAGGAAATCAAATTCCGTCCTGGCACAGATGTAGGCGATTACGAGGTAAAACTGCGTAATTTGATCCGCTTTCTCGAGGCCGGTGACAAAACGAAAATCACTATCCGCTTTCGCGGTCGTGAGATGGCTCACCAGGAATTGGGCCGTGAATTGCTTGCACGCGTCGAGAAGGATCTCGAAGAGTACGCTCACGTGGAGCAACGTCCGAACATGGAAGGGCGCCAGATGATCATGGTGCTCGGCCCGGGCAAAAAGAAGAAGCAGTCCTGATCGACTGTTTAATTAATTCATCAACTTGAGAAGGTACCATGCCTAAAATCAAGACAAACCGTGGGGCTGCCAAGCGTTTCAAAAAAACCGCCTCCGGTTTCAAGCGCAAGCAGGCATTTAAAAACCACATTCTGACCAAAAAGTCTTCCAAGACTATTCGTAAACTGCGTCCGAAGCAGGAAGTCCACGAGAATGATGTGGCTCTTGTTAAACGCATGATGCCCTACGCATAACTTTTACGGATCTGGAGACTAAACAATGGCACGAGTAAAACGTGGTGTGCAGGCGCGTCGTCGGCACAAGAAGATTCTCAAGCAGGCTAAAGGCTACTACGGTGCCCGCAGTCGTGTATTTCGTGTAGCGGTACAGGCCGTTACCAAAGCCGGTCAGTACGCCTACCGTGACCGTAAGGTTCGCAAGCGTCAGTTCCGTCGTCTGTGGATTGTTCGTATCAACGCCGCTGCGCGTTTGAACGGCCTGTCTTACAGCCGTCTGATCAATGGGCTGAAGAAAGCGTCCATCGACATCGACCGTAAAGTACTGGCGGACATCGCTGTCCGTGATCAGGCAACCTTTAGCGCTTTGGCCGAAAAAGCCAAAGCGAGTCTCACCGCCTGATCGACTGTTACGCAGCTGCGTAGTAGTGCATTCAACGGGGGAAGAGTTCGCGCTCTTCCCCCGTTTTTGTTGGTAAAAGAGACGCAACAAGCAACACGCTTCGTGCAACACGGGGAAGGGGTGCCGTATTGCACGAAGCGCGCTGCGTGTAGCGGAGGAATTGAAATGGAAAATCTCAATGCCCTGGTTGACGCTGCCTTGGCAGAGGTCGAGCAGGCTGGCGACATTCGGGCGCTGGACGATGTGCGGGTGAAGTACCTGGGCAAGAAGGGTGAAATCAGTGCCTTGATGAAGGGGCTGGGCAAGCTGAGCGCAGAAGAGCGCCCGCAGGCCGGCGCCGTCATCAATGAAGGCAAGCAGAAGGTTCAGGACGCTATTGCCGGGCGCAAAAGTGCCATGGAAGAGGCGGCACTGAATGAGCAGCTGGCCAGTGAAACCGTTGATGTGACGTTGCCGGGCAGAGGGGAATTGCCGGGCGGTTTGCACCCGGTGAACCGTATGCGTCGCCGCATTGAAGATTTTTTCCTGCGTCTGGGGTTTGATATTTCCGAAGGCCCGGAAGTGGAAGATGACTTCCACAATTTTGAGGCCTTGAATATCCCCGGCCACCACCCGGCACGGGCCATGCACGACACCTTCTATTTCGGTGATGGGCGCCTGCTGCGCACCCATACTTCACCGGTACAGGTACGGGTGATGGAGCAGGGCAAGCCGCCGTTCCGGATTATTGCGCCGGGCCGTGTGTATCGCTGTGATTCAGATCTGACCCACACTCCCATGTTCCATCAGGTGGAAGGCCTGTTGGTGGACAAGGGCATTACCTTCGCCGATCTGCGTGGCACCGTGGCGGAATTCCTGCGTTTTACCTTTGAAGTGGAAGACTTGCCGGTACGTTTTCGTCCCAGCTATTTCCCGTTCACCGAGCCCAGCGCGGAAGTGGATGTGGGCTGCGTGAGCTGTGGTGGTGATGGCTGCCGGGTGTGCTCGCACACCGGCTGGATCGAAATCATGGGCTGCGGCATGGTGCACCCGAAGGTGCTGGAAGCGGGTGGCGTTGATGCGGAAGAGTACAGCGGCTTTGCCTTTGGTATGGGGATCGAGCGTATCACCATGCTCCGTTATGGCGTGAACGACTTGCGGTTGTTTTTCGAAAACGACACCCGCTTTTTGTCCCAGTTCAGCTAACGCCTCCTGCGAACAAGTTAAAGGAATCACGACATGCGTTTTAACGAAGCCTGGTTGCGGGAGTGGGTAAACCCCGCCGTGGATACCGACACCCTGGTGCAGCAATTGACCATGGCCGGCCTGGAAGTGGACGCGGTGGAACCGGCCGCACCGGGTTTTACTGGCGTGGTGGTCGGGCAGGTGGAAAGCTGCGAACCGCACCCGGATGCCGACAAACTCAGTGTCTGTCAGGTGACCAATGGCTCGGACACGGTGCAGGTAGTGTGTGGTGCGGCTAATGTGCGTGTAGGCCTGAAGATGCCCTTCGCCCAGGTCGGCGCGGTGCTGCCCGGTGACTTCAAGATCAAGAAAGCCAAGCTGCGCGGCCAGGAATCCAATGGCATGCTGTGCGGCGCGTCGGAATTGGGTCTCGAAGACCTGATCGATGGCCTTATGGAACTGCCGGAAGACGCCCCCGTGGGCACCGACTTCCGTGACTACCTGAGCCTGAACGACACCGTTATCGAAGTGGACCTGACCCCTAACCGGGCTGACTGTCTGAGCCTGCGCGGTATCGCCCGGGAAGTGGGCGTGATGAACCAGAGCCCGCTCACCGAGGCGGCCATCAGCCAGGTGGCGCCGGCCATTGATGATGCATTGACCGTAACGTTGGCCGATAACGCCGGTTGCCCCCGCTACCTGGGCCGGGTCATCAAGGGCGTGGATGTCAATGCGGCCACTCCGCTGTGGATGGTGGAGCGTCTGCGCCGTGCGGGCCTGCGTACCATCGACCCCATCGTCGATGTGACCAACTATGTGTTGGTGGAACTGGGGCAACCGTTGCATGCGTTCGATCTGGCCAAGCTCAGCGGTGGTATTACCGTGCGTAAGGCCAAAACGGATGAGACGCTTACTACCCTGGATGATCAGGAGCTGACTCTACGGGACGATACCCTGGTGATCGCGGACGACGGCGCGGCGCTTGCTCTGGCTGGGGTCATGGGCGGCAAACCGTCATCCGTGACCACGGATACCCAGGATATTTTCCTGGAATGCGCCTTCTTCGCCCCCCTGGCGATTGCCGGCAAGGCTCGCTCCTATGGGCTGCATACCGACTCCTCTCACCGCTTCGAGCGCGGTGTGGATCCGCAACTGCAGAGCGATGCCATTGAGTACGCCACCGCCCTGATCCAGCAAATTGCGGGTGGCCAGGCTGGCCCCGTCACCGAAGCGGTGGATGAAGCGCAGCTGCCCAAGCAGGCCGAGCTGACATTGCGGGCTGAGCGGATCGAAGGCTTGTTGGGCATGGGTTTGCCCGCCCAGCAGGTGGAAGACATTCTCAGCCGTCTGGGCATGGATATCTCCTCGAATGAAGACGGCCTGGGGTGGACCGTGCTGGCCCCCAGCTGGCGCTTCGATATGGCCATCGAGCAGGACCTGATCGAAGAGTTGGCGCGCATTTATGGCTACGAAAAGCTGCCCAGCCGGGTGCCGGCGGGTTCGCCTTCCGGCGAGACCGTGCCGGAACAGATCGTGGCCGTGCGTCGTCTGGCGGACACCTTGATGGATCGCGGCTATCAGGAAGCGATTACCTACACCTTTGTGGAGCCGGGTCTGCTGGCGAAAGTCGAACCCCGCGTGGAGCCGCTGCCGTTGCTCAATCCGATCTCTGCGGATTTGGGCGTCATGCGCACCACGCTGCTGGCTGGCCTGTTCAGCACTGCGCGCCACAACCTGAACCGACAGGCTGACCGCCTGCGTCTGTTCGAAACGGGCCTGCGTTTTGTGCCCACCGATGCGCCAGATGTGGAAGGCGGCCTGGAGCAGACGCCGATGATCGCCGGCCTGCTATACGGCAGTGCCCAGCCGCAGAACTGGGAAGGCAAACGCCCGGTGGATTTCTTCGACCTGAAAGGGGACGTGGAAGCATTGTTGGCGTTGTCTGATGCGCAGGCGTTCAGCTTTGAGCCCGCCGAGCACCCGGCGCTGCATCCGGGCCAGACCGCGGCACTAAAGCGTGATGGTGAGGTGGTGGGTTTTCTGGGGCGGATTCACCCGCGCCTGGCCGCCGATCTGGATCTGCCGGGTCAACTGTACGCTTTCGAACTGGCGCAAGCGCCGTTGCAGCAAGGCAGCCTGCCCAGCTTTGCGGCTGTGTCTGACCAGCCGCGGATGCGCCGCGATCTGGCCTTTGTGGTGGAAGACAGCGTTCCTGCAGGGGAGCTGATCGCTGCGGTCCGCTCAGCCTGTGACGAACGTCTCACCGGGGTCAAGATTTTCGATATATATCAAGGCGATAGCATTGGTGAAAATCGTAAAAGCCTTGCTTTGGGCTTGACCTTCCAGGACCGTTCACGCACTCTTAAGGATCAAGAGGTGAATGACCTGGTGGATGCCGTAGTATCCCAGTTAAAACAACAGTTTAACGCCGCCTTAAGGGACTGAATTAAGGAAGGGCAGGGAGCTATTAATGGGAGCGCTGACCAAAGCGGATATGGCCGAGCGTTTGTTCGAAGAGTTAGGCCTGAACAAACGTGAAGCAAAAGAAATGGTGGAAATGTTTTTTGAAGAGATCCGCCATTCACTGGAAAACAATATCCCGGTGAAACTCTCCGGCTTCGGCAATTTCGATCTCAGGGACAAGAGCGAACGACCAGGGCGCAACCCGAAAACCGGTGAGGAAATCCCCATCACCGCCCGCCGGGTTGTTACCTTTCGTCCAGGACAAAAATTAAAACAACGGGTTGAGGCCTATGCTGGAACCAAGTCATAACGACGAATTGCCGGCGATTCCAGGAAAACGCTATTTCACCATCGGTGAAGTCAGCGACCTGTGTGACGTAAAGCCGCACGTGCTGCGCTACTGGGAACAGGAATTTCCCCAGCTCAAGCCCGTGAAACGCCGTGGTAACCGTCGTTACTATCAGCGCCAGGACGTGCTGATGATCCGCCAGATCCGCAGCCTGCTGTACGATCAAGGCTTCACCATCGGTGGCGCCCGTCAACAGCTATCCGGCGGCGCCAACGCGGAGCAGGCCACCCAGTACCATCAGCTTATCAAGCAGATGATTGTGGAGATGGAAGAGGTCCTCGACGTGCTCAAGGCCTCCTGATCGAGCACCAACCGCTCCCCGTCATCTCCGATGGCAAAAAAGCCCCGGCAGCCTCGCTCCCGGGGCTTTTTTCATGCCCTCCGTAACCAACTGATAGCCCCGCGGCCCCAGTGGGGAACCATGCTTGCATGATGGACAGCCTCTCTACAAAGCAACCATCCTCTGTAGGAACGCAGCGAAGCGGAGTAACGCCCGCAGGGTGAGCGCAGCGAGTACGCCTCTTGAGGCGCGAACCTGCCAGCGGCAAACCCGACCATCCCCCTATCGCTTAAACCCTGAGCAACCAACACGTTACTGGTTCCATCCCCCAATCAAATCCGCTATTATGCTCGCCGCTTTGGTCGCTCTGTCTGCCAAGCACATCTCGGGGCGTAGCGCAGCCTGGTAGCGCACTTGCATGGGGTGCAAGGGGTCGGAGGTTCGAATCCTCCCGTCCCGACCAAATTAAGGTCGGAAAAACAAAGAGATAGGCCAGTCATGGATGACTGGCCTTTTTGGTTTTTAGGCGTCGCTTATGCTTTTCTGTGTTTCGTCACCGTTCCGTCACCGTTTCTCAATAGCTAATCCCTGTGGCTGGCCTGTCTCCTTTACTTTACGCGCCACTGACCTTTAGTTTTCCCTGATTGGTCAGGCGGTCCGTTTACAAAGGCCTGGCGCGTATTGGATGCCCGGCAAGATGGCTGAAGCTGTGCCGGATCACTCTAGAAAAGGGGTTGAGGGTACTCCATAGCTATGAGGCTGGGTGACGCTTGTAGTTGCAGCGTTGGGTGGATCACTTGGAGGTGGTGTCAGGGCGCTGAGTAGTTAGAAGTGCGAGACGCGTCAATTCGAGCATCCTCAAGGTGTCTTGCTGCCAGCTTTTTGGCTTGAGAGTCCAGGTCGTCCCTTTTGTTCGCATCGAGTTGTATGGGGTCCTGCAATCCCTGCCTTTCTAATTCCTGCCTTACAAGGTCTTTCTCTACTAGCTTTCTTATAAGTTCTTCATATTGCTTGAGAATGCCCGCATGCCTCGTATTTTCTTTCCGCAGGCGACCTAGCTCTTTGGTTTTTCTGTCCTCTACCAGTGAATTGCGCGTTTTTCTGGCGCCTTCGAGTCTTTGTTGATGCTCATTTCTCAGTTTCTCGATATGTGTTCTATCCTGGCAAATCAGAGCTGTCAGGTGGGCGCTTTGTGACACCTTTAGATATTTGGACGTACGTTTCAAAAACAGAGCTTCTTCTACGGGTAGCACAAAACTGAAAGTCCGCTTGTTTTTGTTCTTCCGGTAGCTGTAAGCATTCCATGCTCGTTTGATGCGTGCAAAAGCATCTGCCCCCAATCCGTTATTCCAAATTCTTTCCAGTGTCATCAAGGTCGGCTCGTTCTCTTCGTGGGGAGCTTTTACTGAAAGGGCTGATGGGGGGTTGTTTCGCAAATAGTGCCTGGCCCAATCTGACTTGTCCTTGTCGGAGCCAAGCCACTCTTTCGGTGGGATTGGTTTCTTCACTTTCAATGCTCCTAATGCTTGAGATTTTCATGACAAGTAAATCATACCGTATGAATTGACGTAAATATGATCATAATTGATAATGGGCAAAAATAGATATCATTTGTGCAAATATGTACCTTGGCAATGCTCTAGTATCCAGCTTTAACTGCTTGTCGTCTGAAGAGCTGCAGGCCGCTGAGCGATATTTTTTGACTGCCTTTATCTATCAATTTGGTATAGGCGAATGGGCTCAAACGTCTCTGGACCGTTTGGCGGGGAAGTTGGGAGTTAGTGAGAGATTAGCCCGTCATTCGATAGGGGTACTGGTTGACCAAGGTCTTCTTGATGCCCGGCGCGTTGAAGGTAGGACCGGAAGGCCGTCTTACGATTATCGACTTTCAAAGCTCGTTGCCGATCGGTTGAATCTCCAGGTTGGGCCAGTGAGTGTGGGACATGAGGGGCTGGTAAAGTCACTGCTCAGTATTCCCTCACCTGGAGGGTTGGAGGTCACGAGAAAGAAAGGTCGTACTTTTGGCCCTCCCAACCCTGATGCCCTGAGTGTCGGTAGCAAGCTGGTTCTTATAGTGTTGCTGACTGAGGCGGATTCCTGCGGTGTAGTCAGAAATTGTTCGACTTTTGGCTTGGCCAAGCAGGTGGGGATGTCAGTTCAAAGAGTACGCCGGCATTTGAGGAAGCTTTGGCGCTTAGGGTACATGCGAGATGTGGTTGCTGGGATTGTGAGTGATATAGGAATCGGCAAGTGCCCGAGCATCTATTTTCTCAACCTGGCTCACCCTATTTTTGAGGCTAGCTGGTGTGGTCGGGCGTTTGTCCTTCATATACAAAAAAAAGATCAGTACCACCCGGGCCGAGAGATTCCTCAGTTGATAAGGATTCTCAGTAATGGTTGTGAGGATGATTCCTACGTTGCCATTGAATATGACCGTAGAAACTATTTGTTGCCGGTGAAGTGTGAAGATGACGTTGCTAAAAGACTCAAAGATGCTGTGCTCGATGGGCTTGAAGAATATCTGCAGGCTGTTTTAGACGATTATGTAGGTCAAATATTGACCGATAGATACTTATTCATTGGCAGTCAATTTCTACCAGAACCAAGCATCAATCTGCGCTTAGAAATGGAGGCATTGCTATGTGTAAAGGAGAGAAAGGGTAGCGATGAGGCGGCCACTAGAGCGGCGATGTTCCTATCTGGCTGGATATGGAGGGCTGCGTGCATGAAATCTGAAGTGCTAAGCAAAAAACTAGGGGTGATGCGTTTGCTTATGCCACCAGATGGTAGGATATCGATATTGCGATCAACAGAGAATGGTAAGTTGTTGATTTTAAAGGCTGTGGTTGCGCCGCCGCCAGGCAGAAATGTTACTCCGGGGATTTACCAAGGGGCTTCAATCGATTATGTAAAATCAACTAAGGAAATCAACCGTGTAGACTTGTCTACAAAAGAGCAGTATGAAATTGGCCTGCTTGTTAAGCCAAGTGTAAAGACCAAAAAGGAGGTTGTAGACACGGAAGTTGGTATTGAGGATGAGGGGTAGTTACATACCGTGGATAGCACTGATTTAAGCTGTGAATTGATGTCAGCCTTCAAGCTCAATAGTGTTATTGGTTTGTGGGCCTTCTGGGTACGATAACCCCGTTCCAGAACTCGTAATCGATTGTTTTAACTGGATAGCGCTATTTGGGCTCCCGTCTGTGGGGTAAAGGCCCTGTTGTGGGCTTTCAGTACTTGATAACCCGCTCTGAGTGTCGGTAATAGATATATATAGTCATAAAGTCACTTAGCCAGCCCACTTGTGAAGGCTGGTAAGTGCAGTTGGTTGAGTAACAGGCAGGCTGGACCAAACCAGCCTGCTCATGAGTAAATTTCAACCAGTGCGCTGGTACCTATGAAGAAACCATAGGTGCCAGACAATGAGAAAACGACATTCAAGCAACACCAACCTCAAACTCCACTATGAATCAGTCTGGGAGGGCTTGCCGGTACTGGCAAGGCCTGACCGTCCACTCGCGGTGAATTACCTCAAATCTATCCGGTCTACTTTGGACCGGGCCTTAAATGAGCATCCACGAACCTGTGTCATCCATTTCGTTGCTAGGCTGCCGTACGGTTGGTCAGGTCCCAAAGGGGGGCAGGCAAGCGGCTTCATCAACTCTCTTCGTTCGCAGATCAGGTGCGACTCGAAGCGTAAGCGCGGCCAGGGAAAACGGGTTCATGACTGCCATGTTCGTATGATCTGGTGTCGCGAGTTCGGTGGGGAAGGGCAGCCCCATTATCATATTGCCATTATGGTCAATAGGGATGCTTACTCCGCGTTGGGGCGTATCTTAGGTCAGCAAGAGCCGGACTTCCCCTGGTGGTTGGCGGAAGAACAAGCAGTTAGCAACATGGCAGAGCGTATTCAGCGAGCTTGGGGTCGCACTCTTGGTCTGACTGGGAGTCAAGGAATCGGTTTAGTCCATTTCCCTGATAGCCCGGTCCAGCTGATTTCAAAAGGATCGTCTATGTATACCGCGCAATATCATGAGGTGTTCAGGCGCATGAGCTACTTGGCAAAGGTGGATACCAAGCTTTATGACGATGGGTTTAGGAACTTTGGCTGTAGCCAGAGAGGAGGTGAGTAAGTTTTTACGTTGCTGCGCTATCGCATGAACGAATGACGAGGAGAATTTCATGCGATTCATGAGGCTAACAGAAGTGATACGAGATACCGGTCTTGGCCGTTCTTCGATCTACAAGCGTATTGCTGAGGGTGTATTCCCCAAGCCAGTACCGCTTGGTGGAAGAACGGTTGGCTGGGTATCTGATGAAATCGAGGCCTGGATTTTGGAGAGGATTGAGGAGAGGGATTGCCAGGAAGTGCCTCATTGACCGGCTATTGGGCTTTCGTGGTTCATGGATGGCTGCGAGGTTTTGTATCAGATGAAAGCAGGAGGGGGCTCCAATTTGTAATGGTAGACCCCGGTAC
>JBDWVU010000007.1:0-35069 GCA_039983755.1 Alloalcanivorax sp. | reverse complement strand
ATATCGCCAAGCTGGAAGAGCAGATTGGGGTCACCTTGTTCAAGCGGATCGGCAAGAAGGTGGTGCTCACCGATGCGGGCGATGCGCTGACCCAGTACATTCGCCACCAGATGCTCACCACCCAGCAGTTCATGGATGAGGTGCATGCCATGGAAACCCGGATCGTGGGGTTGGTGTCCTATGCTATGCCGCCCAGTTGCCTGATGTCGCCGCACTTTCCCATGTTGCTGGAGCGGCGCCTGGCACACCCGGATATCGAGCTGAAAATCTCCCTCACATCCACCCAGGATGTGGTGCAAATGGTGCTGGATGATCAGGCCGATTTTGGTTTCGTGACGGAAAAAAATGACCATCCCCTGCTGGAATACCGGTTGTTCTGCCAGGAAGAGTATGTGCTGGTAAGCCGTGAACCAGCGGGTGGCAAACGGCTCAGCGAAAGCGTGATACTGGAGCAGGCGTTTATCAATTATCCCGGCTCAGGGTATTACTATGATCGCTGGCTCAAGCATGCTCTGCCGGAGCGCTGTAATCTGAATGCCTATTCGCTGACCTATGCCGGCGAGATCAATTCGATTCACGGGGCCATTGATATGGTGGTGGGCGGCTTGGGCGTTGCGGTGCTGCCCAGCCATTGTGTCGCGTCACAGCTGGAAGACGGCAGTCTTCACCGCGTGGAAACGGGCAAGCCTCTAATGAACAACATCTATATCACTACCATCAAAGGCCACGATTACCCATCCCGGGTGGAACAGGTAATCGACTGGTTTTTCGACATGACACACTGATCAGATCAGCGCGATTAATGGCCCTTGCGGGGCGTTGATCACCAGTAGCTGGCAGCTTCCGGCGTTCACCGCCTGTTTGGCCTGGCAGGTCCATCCCTGGCAGTCCGTGTGGAAGCGGTTGACGGTGAGCTGGCCATTACCGGTCTCGTAGGCGACAAAGCCGGGCCCTTCCTGCAGGGCAATCGTGGCGGTCTGTGTGGTGTCCATGGACAGGGGAAGCTTGGTGCCCACCGGGTGCGAACCCTGGGAAGGGTCGTCCATGTAATGGTCGATGTTAACCGCGTTGTAGCGCGGGTTCATTTTGAAGAAAAAGTTTTCCCCGCCGAGCGTGAAAAAGCTGAAATTCTCCCAGCCTTTTGCCCATTCCTTCTGCCAGTTCATATCTACACCAAGCGAAGTGTTGGGAGGCACGATGAGTTGATAGAGACGGCTGCTACCGGTGCTTTTATTGTAGGCCATGAACTGGCAGCTATCCCGGTAAGCAAAGGCATGTACGGTAGTGAATCCGGTGGTGATGTCGCCATAGGTTTTCTGGAAGCGATACTGGTGCGCGAAGTGGTCGGGCATCACGCGGAAGAAATCAAAAATACCGTCTGAATCGTTGTAGGCGAGAAGATGCAGTTGGTTGCCCAGCATAAAAGGGCTGAGTTGTTGATAGGGTTTCTCCGCATCCAGCTCGATAATGGGGCTAAAGGTGTGTGCTTTTTCATCTACCAACACCATGGACAGCATGCCATTGTGCTGGCTGATGAAAAGCTCGCTACCACGTGCACACAGGCTGCTGGCGTTGCCCAGAATCTGTTCGCCGCTGAAGGGCGCCAGTGGCGTCAGGGTGACCCGGTCCCGTTGTTCCTGTGCGCACATGGAAAACCATTGAATTGCTGTACTCATTGTCCTGTCTCCTTTCGGTCGGCTTCGGCGGCCAGCAAGGCCCAGGTGGCGAGTGCGCCGTTGTAACTGGTGTAGAGGCCCTGCTCCCGGTAGATGTAGCCGGCCCAGCTGTCCTGCAGTGAGGCGGGCAGGGCGCCATTGATAACCGGGTCGGACACATTGCGTACAAAGCCGAAAGCGGTTTTCTGTTGCTGGCATGCCATGCCGACCACGGCATCGTCCATCTCCACCATGCAACCCAGTTTTTCCAGGCCGTTATCGGTGGTGCCGAACAGGAAGGTGTCGGTGGTGATGATGGGCTGCTCCGTGACCACTTTCAGCCGGGCGGCGGCCGGGTCGGGATCGATATGAGCGCCGGCGGGGTACTGTGGGCTCACTGGCAGAATCTTTGGTCCACGGGTGTGGAGTACCCCTTCCTGGGCCAGAGGTAGATAGCGGCTGTCCGGTTGCCAGGTGGACGCCACTGTAGTGTGGTTGAAACGGGCATTGGCAAAGTGCTTCAGGCAGTGGAAATAGGCCTGGTTGGTAATCAGTGCGCTGCCCAGGGCGTCTTCGCTACGTACGCCGCCGCCGGTACCGATAGACAACAATAATGAGGGCTGCGCTTCCTGGCAGATTTGTTCAACAAGACGGATCAGGGGCAGCTGGCTTCCATCCTGCGCCAGGTGCATGCCGGATTTGACCAGCAAGACGTTCAAGTCGCCGATGCGGACCTGGCGGAAGCTACCCCAGCTTTCGCTATACAACGAAGGCGCGCCGCCCTGGAAGGTCTTGGAGACATCCACCATATATTGATAAATCTGGTAGTAGTCGCGCTGGTAAGACAGCCAGCCTTCCTGCCATTCATGGCTGTGCAGCTGATCCGGGGTGAGCGGATCACGCCGGTTGGTGAGTACCTGATTCATGGCGGCCCACTCTGCCAGGGTCCAGGTCATCACCACTACGTCGGCTTTGGGTAAGGGAGAATCGGCTTGATGGCTGGGTGTTTCTTCGGTGTGGGGAATCCGGTTATCCGGAGCGCCCAGTTTCTTCCAGTCCACCGCAGGCAGATGGTCGGGGTTTTCAGGTAGCGCAATGATGCGTTGCGCGTTGAGCAGGGTCTCGGGTACCAGAGATGCGTCGAGGCTCATGAATCGTCCTTGTTCTCTTTTTATTGCCGGCTCCCCCCAAGGTGCAGAGTAGATCGTTGCCCTGGTTGCCGGGTGGCCTCCATCCTACCCGGTAATTTTTCTCCGATTCATTATCGTTCATGATGGTTGTGATCATCGCTGATAATGCATTTGTGATGATGGATTTCATCACCATCCATAATTTCCCAACGCTGATATTTCGCTCTGATACTGATTGCGCCAAATGGCACATCGTGAGGCATGGAAATGCCCGATAAACAATATCATCAGGAGAATGATTATGAGCGATATGACGAAAACGCTTTGGGGACAATTCATGACCGCCTTCCAGGATCAGATCAAGATCGAAGGCGTACCGCAAATGCTGACCGGACCGACCCCGTGGAACTGGGGTGGCAAGAACCCGCCGATGGGATCGCTGCCGTATCAGCAAGTACAGTTTCTCAATATCGTGCCCGCCAGCCCGCAGGTGGATCCGAATACCTACGGCATGAAGCAGGGATTCGGTGACCAGTACCGCATGTTTCTGAACTTCCTTATGGCCGATGGCGGTGAAGCCGGCCAGGCGTTGCAGCAGAAGATCTCGGATGCTTCGCACAACCTGTTTCAGATCCAGTCCAGCGTGAATGTGGCTTATCAGAACTTCAAACAGCAAACCAGCAGCACCGAGTCATTCGATGACTGGTTGGCCAATGAAGGTCTGGCCTCCGCATCGCAGTTGAACCAGGCAAAAGCACAACTCAAGGAAGCCAACAGCAACTACACGGAATACATGCAGAAGCTGAAAGGCCCGATCAGTGAGGCGACCAAGCGCTATGACGATAACCTGGTGACGGTTGTGGGCCAGGATGGCAACTCGGTGAAGGATCAATCCGCGTTTCAGATCAGTGAAACCCCCTGGGACTACGTTAACCGGATCACCGGTAACAACTTCGGTGGAGCCGCTACCGCCGGTTCCGCCAAAACCTTCTCTCTGGATTCGTCCACCAAACAATGGTCAGACAGCACCGTCTATGGTGAAGCAGAACTGGGCGGGTTGTTCGATTTCTTTGGCTTTGAAGCCGGGGGCGAATACAAGAAAGTGTCGACAGAGCACTTCTCCAGCCAGTACGACATCAGCTTTGCCTTTGAAGATGTCTCCATCGTCACGGTGACCCCGGGCAACTGGTTTAACGCGGCCATGCCGGCCAACTACCTGAATGGTCCGTTCATGCCGGGTCATTCCGGTTTCAAGAACGGCGACGATGCCTATTACTTTGGCAAGGGCGGCAACCTGGCACGTGTCGTGTCACAGATGATCGTCGGTTATCGCCCAACCATCACCATCAATGCCGGTTCCGAGTTTGCCCAGCAAGTGACTGAAACCATCAAGGGTGAAGGTGGCTTCTTCATCGGACCGTTTGAGTTTGGTGGTGCCGGGGGTTCCGACAGCGATAAAGGCACAGTGAAAGTGGATGGCGAAACCATTACCTGTACCTCAAGCAGTAACTGGGGAACGGTGATCGGCCTGGGCACTAACTGGGTGGTTAACCCCCGCTAGGAGATTACTATGTTACAGGTAGAACGTATGGGCGATGTCCGCAATGCCTATGGCAACATGAATGGAAACCAGGAGCGTAATGCCCGGCTTGCCATTAATGCCATCGACTTTGCCGATGTCTGGCGCGATGCCGGCACCATCGTCAATGAGCCCTTGGCCAGATTGGATGTTCAGGGTCGCACCGCGGCCGGCGAACAGAACCTGCAGGTCCAGATCAATGGCGTGAACGGTAACAGTACGGTGGCTGCCGCACTGATCGCCGAGAGCGTTCAGGATGCCAGTACTAAGGCGCAGCAAGTGTATGCTGTGCGCAAGATAAAGGATGCCCTGTTCAGCAGTATGAACGATGGCCATATTTATCGCGTAACGGGGACGCCTATCTAGCGTATCCATCTAGCGCAAAGTTGTATTTCGCTAGCACCTTGGCCGCCCTCTGGGCGGCCTTTTCTTTTTCAGAAAGAAAGGGAAGAATGGTTGCTTCCAAAACCGCAATTGGTGGAGCCTGACCATGCTGAATAATCCGGATATAGGGAAGTTGATCTTACGCCTGTCGTTGGGTTTGATGCTGCTGCTGCATGGCGTGCACAAGCTGCATGCCGGGGTTGGCTGGATTGCAGGTGTGCTGGCGGAACACCACCTGCCTGGGTTTCTGGCCTACGGGGTGTTCATTGGCGAGGTGATTGCGCCGGTGATGGTGATTATCGGTTATCAGACCCGTATTGGTGCCGCGTTGATTGTTGGCAATATGCTGGTCGCGCTGGTTCTGGCGCATATGGGCGAACTGTTCAGCCTGAGTAACACTGGCGGCTGGGCAATCGAGTTGCAGGCGTTCTATCTGTTCACCGCTGCCGCGCTGGTCTTTCTGGGGGCCGGCAAGTACGCCATGAAGAACTGATTAATACGCTGTATGTATACAAGCCCGATGCAGGACGCTAGAAGACAAGACGGTTCCGTCAGTGCTTTTCTTCGTCCGGCATCGGGCTTTCGGTATCAGGCCTTGAAATGCATTAGGCCAGACGGTTTTTCTCAGCGATCTGGCCATTCAGGGTCCAGAAATCATAGAGAATCCCCAGCCCGAACAGGCCGGCAGTCAGCAGGTAGATAATACCGGTGATGACCTTGCCCATGTAGAAGCGGTGAATGCCGAAAATGCCGAGAAAGGTGAGCAGGATCCAGCCCACATTGTAATCGACGCTGCCGGCTTCGTAGCGTGTATCAGCCGAGTCGTCCATGCCGGGGATCAGGAACAGATCGATGATCCAGCCGATAAAGAACAGCCCGAGAGTAAAAAACCAGAGTGTGCCGGTAAGCTGACGGCCATAGTAAAAACGGTGGGCGCCCATAAACCCGAAGATCCAGAGTAAGTAACCAATCACCTTGCTGTGTGTGTCCTGATTCTGCATGTGCGATTCCTTGTGGTTAATAGGGGTTACAGATCCACATTGAGTGCGTTGCTGGCGGTGTTTGCTTTCTTGCGTGCGGCATCAATGGTATCGGCTTTTGCCAGTGCCACGCCCAGGCGTCGGCTGCCGTTGATATCCGGTTTGCCGAACAGCCGTACCTCGGTGTCTGTGTCGGCCAGGGCGGTGTCCAGCCCATGGTAGCGCATGGCGTTGGATTGACCTTGCACCAGTAGCACGGATGACGCGGAGGGGCCCCGTTGTTCGATCGCGGGTACCGGCAGGCCGAGAATAGCTCGGGCATGCAGGGCGAATTCGGAAAGGGTCTGGGAAATCAGTGTCACCAGGCCGGTATCGTGGGGGCGTGGAGATACTTCGCTGAAGTAGACCTGGTCGCCTTTGATAAATAACTCGACCCCGAAGATACCCAGGCCGCCCAGGGCATCGGTAATCGCCAGCGCCACATCGCGGGAGCCCTGCAAGGCGGCTTCGCTCATGGGCTGGGGTTGCCAGGATTCCTGGTAATCGCCGTTTTCCTGACGGTGGCCGATGGGCGCACAATAGCTGGTTTTGATCTCGCTACCGGCCTTGTGGCGTACCGTGAGAAGGGTGATTTCGTAGTCGAAGTCCACAAAGCCTTCCACGATGACCCGGCCTTGGCCGGCGCGGCCACCGGACTGCGCATATTCCCAGGCGGGCAGAACGTCCGCGTCGTTTTTCAGGGTGCTTTGTCCTTTGCCGGACGAGCTCATGACCGGTTTTACCACGCAGGGAAAACCGATCTCGCGTACGGCCTGCTGGTAGTCGGCTTCGTTATCGGCAAAGCGATAGGGTGAAGTGGGCAGTGACAGCTCTTCTGCGGCCAGGCAGCGAATGCCTTCTCGGTTCATGGTCAACCGGGTTGCCCTGGCAGTGGGCACCACGGTGTAGCCTTCCGCTTCCAGTTTGACCAGCTCGTCTGTGGCAATGGCCTCGATTTCCGGAACGATCAGCGCCGGTTTCTCCTGTTCGACCAGAGCCCGCAAGGCGGCGCCATCGAGCATGTTGATGACATGGCTGTGTTGCGCCACCTGCATGGCGGGGGCGTGGGCATAGCGATCCACGGCGATGACTTCGCAACCGTAGCGGATCAGTTCCAGGGCGACTTCGCGGCCCAGCTCGCCGGAGCCCAGCAGCATGACGCGGGTGGCGTTGTCGGTGAAAGGGGTGCCAATGACAGTCATAACAGCTCTCAATATGTTCGGTGCCCTGATTGTAATGAAAAGCAGGGGCTACGCCAGCGGCTGGCAGCACCGACCGGAATGGGGCGCTTCGTTCTGTGCTGGTGGGGCTTGCGGTACACTTCGTCTGTATGAATGCCATTTGCGTGTTTTACGGGCATGGAGACAGGAAAGGAGAGCGGGTGGACGATCAATACTGGATGCAACAGGCCCTGGCGCTGGCTCGGCAGGCGGCAGATAACGGGGAAGTACCGGTGGGTGCGCTGGTTGTCCGGGATAATCAGTGGCTGGGCGAGGGGTATAACCAGCCCATTATCGCCAGCGACCCCAGCGCCCATGCGGAAATAGTGGCCATGCGTAGCGCTGCGCAAGCGGAGAGCAATTACCGGCTTAGTGGCAGTACGCTCTATGTCACCCTGGAGCCGTGCACCATGTGTTTTGGTGCCATGGTTCATGCGCGTATCGGCAGGCTTGTGTATGGCGCCAGTGAGCCGCGTGCAGGGGTGTGCGAAAGCCAGCTACAACTGCCGTCGGTGGATTTCTACAATCATCGGATGGACGTGGAGGGGGGCGTGTTGGCAGAAGAGAGTGCGCTGTTGCTCAAAGGTTTTTTTGCTGAACGCCGGAAAAAGTAGCGATAGGTGAGATTGGGCGAAACCGGTTAGCGGCTTCGTTCCCACAACGCGGATGGCCGCCACGTTTTTAGCGTGTTGCATGCCCGCGTGAACCGTGTTGCGGCCGCAGCGCGGCACAAAAAAAGGGCCGGTAAAACCGGCCCCTTTTTTAGTCAGCGTGATTCCTTACTGGAATTGCGCTTCCTTGGTGGTGGCTTTCATGATGGTTTCCACGCGACGGTTTTCGGCGCGGCCTTCGCTGGTCTTGTTGTCAGCGATAGGCTTCTCTTCGCCGTAGCCTACGGTGGTGATGCGGTCCGCGCTTACGTTGTAGTGATCAACAAGTACGGTCTTCACAGCATCTGCACGCTGCTGGGACAGTTTCTTGTTGTAAGCCGCAGAACCGGTGCTGTCAGTGTGACCTTCCAGTACCAGGTTGGCGGACGGGTACTGACGCATACCTTCGGCCAAGTTTTCCAGGGACGGGTAAGAAGTCTGACGGACTTCGGCTTTATCGTGGCCGAATTCAACGTACAGGGTTTCTTTTACGTCCTTGTCCAGGTATTGCTGGCAGCCTTTGTCGTCAACCAGAGCACCGGCCGGGGTGTTCGGACATTCGTCCATGCTGTTGACGATGCTGTCGTTGTCATCATCCAGCTCACAACCGGTGGCATCCACCTGGGCGCCTGCCGGGGTGTTGGCGCACTGATCACGCTCATCCGGAACACCATCGCCGTCACTGTCTGTGACTACATTTTCAACCGGCGCCGGCTCTTCTTTCTTGCTGGAACCGCCAATGATGAAGTTCAGGCCTGCATAGACTTCTGCATCCCAGCGTTCGGTGCGGAAGCTGTAGTAAGGACGAGCGCCCACGTCCAGGAGGAAGTGTGGGTGCAGCATGGTCTGAAAACCGGTTTCCAGAGTACCGATGGTCTCTTTGAAATCGTTGGAGCTGTCGCTGTTCGGCTCGGTGCGGAACTCACCGGCACCGATACCCACGTAGGGTTCGAAGGCGGAGTTGCCGGCAAAGTGTTTGCGGATGGCGCCGTGAGCGATGTTGATGTCCGCGTCGCCAAGCAGATCGGTGTTGGAGTTGTTACGCTCCCACCAACCCTGAAAAGACCAGTCACGGTTGAAACGGTAACCCATTTGGGCACCGGGAAGGGTAACTTCGTTTTCGCTGGTGTTTTGGTCAATGTGGTCGCCCACATCCAGCCAGTTTTCACTGATGTGCCCGCCGAAGTAGAAATACTGTTCGGGGATCTCGTCAGCAATGACGGTGGTGGTCGCGGTGACCGATGCGCAAGCAATGCTCGCCGCTAAAAAGCGTTTAGCGTTCATAAGCTCCTTCCTTGTCTTATTCAGTAGGCAGATCAAACACTGGGCCAGTGTTGGCTAGCCTGTCTCCCATGTAAATCCTCACTACTCAGATTAATAAAAAAATTTACAAATATGGAATTTATTTGGTAGCGGGAGGGCACTTTTTTGTAATGTTGTAGTGTAAAAGTATTAAGGCTCGTGACTATCGTGAGTCCTTAATACTAGGGGGCTCCGGAAAGCGACGGCGCTATTCTGCGATGCCTTCGGATGGGGGGAGAGAGGGCTTCTTGTCACGCCCTTCGTTGCGGTTCTGGTAGAGCGCATAGTCCGCTTCGTTAAGCAGCGGGTTGAGGCTGCGTCCGCTGTTTTCGGTGCTGGCAACGCCGATACGTGCGCAGACGGTAACCGCTTCTTCTGGCTGTGCTGCGGTTCTCGGGCTGGAAAGCTTGAGATTACCGGCCAGGGCTTTCAGGCCTTCACCCATGCGGGCGGCATCATCAAAATTGGTGTGGGGAAGCACCAGCAGGAACTGGGCACCATCAAACCGCCCAAAAAGATCACTTTCGCGGATTTTTTCTCGAATGCAGTCGGCAAACAGGCGGAGGGCTTTTTCCCCGGTGTGGCGTCCGTAACTATCCAGTAGCTGGGTGAAGTCCTCAATTTCAATGAGCAGGATGGAAACCGTGTAGTTGTGTCGCTGGCTCAGGGCCAGTTCCCGTTCCAGCATGCCCAGCAGGTGGGGGCGATTGAAGAGGCCAGTGAGGTGATCCTCGCGGGCCAGCTGTTGCAGCTGGTGGTTGTACCTGTCCAGCGCAATCAACCGGCAGCTGAACAGATAAAGTGGAGGCGTCACCAATAACAGCGGGAGCAGAGCGGCAAGAACCAGCGGTGATAACCAGTCGCGTTCACCCACCAGCATGATGCCGATGCTGGTGAGCACAAGGGAGACAAGGATTGAGCACAAGGTGATGGCGATGGTGCCTTTCAGGGCGGAACGGCGGTCGCTACGACTGACCAGTCTGGCGGACGTCGCTACCACATGAAAAAGCTTGGCCATGCTCGATAATCCCCAATTAACGTGCTGATTATTATGTTTGTCAGTATCACGTCTGCTTGCATGCCGTGCAATAGGGGGCGGGGTATCTCACTGATCCAGCAGGTTTTCCTTCAGTGATTGGGAATAGGGGGTCTCGCCAAACCAGATGCGCAGGTAGTAGCGGGCAAAGGTGGTGCCTGTTTCGCTGGCAAGGAGCTGGTTATTGAGGGCCAACGTCAGGCCGTCTTCGCGATAGGTCAGACTGTAGGCGTCGCCATCGCTGATGTCCTGATAATGGCTGTTGAATGCCTGGAAACGGGTCTGGTACCGGTCGAATTCCGTTGCTTGCAGGTTTTTTTCCAGAAAGTTCAGCGCGGCTTTGGCAAAGGCATCGCCGGGAACGTCACGAAAATAGCGGAAGGTCAGCCGCAACGGCGGTGACTGCAGGTCGTTGGCCTGACAGTCGTGTCGGGACAGGGTGGCTTCGCCCACCGTGATGAAGCGCAGGGCTTTTACATCACTGCGGGTGCAAACCTGCCAGGGTTGCTCACTTTCGCTCGCGTAACCTGGTGAGGCGATCGCAGCAGCAGCCAGTAGCAGCCCGGCCGGGATTAGTCGTGCTCTCTTAGCCATCGTGTCATCGGTCCTATTACGGGCAAGTGCTGGTCAACGCCCTGGCTGCTGTCCCAGAAATCCTGCTGGAAAATGATCTGGCCTTGCGCGTTGAAGCGTAGTTGGCTGATGCCAATGGTGTAAGACAGGCGTTCGCTGCCGAGCAGGCTGAAACGTGCCTCCATGACCCAGCGCAGATACACATCGCTGCCGTCGTTAATGATGTGGTTGACGGTCAGGGACAGGCTATTCAGTCCTTCGGCGGTGGCTTGTAAATGCGCAGCCAACTCGTCTCGCTGTGTCAGCGTGACCAGGGTGTCGTTGAAATACAGGGGGTCGGCGTAGACGGTGTCGATCTGTGCGGGGATGGTACTGGCATCCAGCGGGTTGAAGAACGCAATAAAGCGATCGATTGTCGCCGAATCAACCGGGTGCCCGGCGGGTGCAGACGTGAGCGCCTGTTGATACCGATCGGTATACCCGTAAGGCCCCTTGGGCGTACTGCTGCAGGCGGTTAAAAGCAGCGCCAGCAGCAGCGAAAACGATAATGTACTGAAAGCATTCATGGTTGGATTCTGGCGGGTGTGTGGTGAATCGGTTGTGAAGCTGACATTGCCAGGGCTGGGTTGAGTGGCGAGGGAGCAGGCTTGGCGTCACGATTCACAGCGCTTTGACGAGGGATGCCGCATTGTGAACCTATGAATCTCCCTACACGCGCGGTCATCGTTAATTTTTTTGCGTTCCAGTTGCTCTGGGCGGCCGCTGTGATGGGTGCGGCGCAGGGGGTGGGGTTGCTGGCCTGGGGCGTGCTGGTTGCCATGGTCGCCGCGCAAGTCGCACTGACTCGCCAGTGGCGCCAAGACCTGCGGTTGATCGCTGCCGGTGGCGTATTGTGTGTACTGATGGAGCCGTTGTGGTTGCTGGCGGATGTGCTGCAGTACCGCGACTGGGAGCAACACTGGTGGGCTCCGCATTGGGTCTGGGCCTTGTGGCTTGGCTTTGCGGTGAGTTTTCGCTATAGCCTGAACTGGTTGTGTGGCCGGCCGGTACTGGCGGCCTTGTTCGGTGCCCTTGGGGGCGTATTCTCCGTCACCATGGGGATCCGCCTGGGGGCGGCGACAGCGCCGCAAGGCTGGCTGCTGCTGGCGCTACTTTACGGCATCAGTTGGGCCATAGCGGTACCGTTGCTGGCGCAGGTTGCAACGATGACAAAACAGGAAGCCGAACATGCCTGAAATCCATTATTTACTGCTTATCGCCTTGCTGATTGTTGCCACTGTGCTGTGGTTACAGCAACGCCAGACCCGCAACGCCGGTTGGGTAGATGTGTTCTGGGCCTGGTCGGTGGGCATTGTTGGCATGAGTTTTCTGGTAACCGGAAACGGTGCCTTGGTGCCCCGAGTGGCGGCAGGTGTGTTGTTGTTGCTGTGGTCGCTGCGCCTGGGTAGCCATATTTTTCAGCGAGTGAGTCAGGAAAGCGCCGAAGATGGCCGTTACGCGGCCATGCGCGAGGCGCTGGGCAGTAAAGCGCAGCCGGTGTTCCTGGTTTTTTTCTGGGGTCAGGCGCTACTGGCCTGGGGCTTTGCGCTCACGTTCTGGGTGGTGGGCGAGCAGGACCGGTTTGCGCCCCCGTTGGTTTTGCTGGGCGTTGCTGTTGGTTTGCTGGCCATCGCCGGGGAAGCCCTGGCAGACAAGCAATTGGCAGACTTCAAAAAGCGGCCTGATAGCAAGGGCAAGACTTGCCGTGAAGGGTTCTGGCGCTACAGTCGCCATCCCAACTATTTTTGCGAGTGGTTGCATTGGGTCAGTTACCCCGTGATTGCCATCGGAGCGTCGTACGCGGGGTGGCTGTGGTTGTTGACTTTGGCCATGTTCGTATTCCTGTGGTTCGTTACAGGTATCCCCTACACCGAAAAACAGGCGCTCAAATCCCGCGGCGATGACTACCGTGATTATCAGCGCACGACGAGTGCGTTCTTTCCCTGGAGACCCAAATCATGATGATTCAAATGGCGGAATCCGGGCTGTTGCCCGATGGACTGGTGCGTTTTGGTATTCGCCGCCTGCTGGGGCAGCGCCTTGAACAGGAAAAACAGCGCAGTAACCGCCAGACGTTTGAAGAGGCCTTGCGCCAAGGGCCTGTTGCGGTGGGGCAGGACGAGGCCAATGAGCAGCATTATGAAGTGGATGCCCGCTTCTATGAGCAGGTGCTGGGGCCCTATCTGAAGTATTCCAGCGGCTATTGGCCGAATGCCTCAAGTACCCTGGAAGAGGCAGAGCGGGTGATGCTGGCGATGACCTGTGAGCGGGCAGAGCTGGAAGATGGCCAGGATGTGCTGGAAATGGGGTGTGGCTGGGGTTCACTGACGTTGTGGATGGCGCAGCAGTATCCCAATAGCCGGATTACCGCGATTTCCAATTCGTCGTCCCAGCGTGCGTTTATCCTCGGGCGCGCTGCAGAGCGGGGCCTAGACAACGTGGATGTGATCACCGCGGATGCCTCCGTGTATCAGCCGCAGCAGCCCTACGATCGGGTGGTGTCGGTGGAAATGTTTGAGCATATGCGCAATCACAAAACGTTGATGTCGCGTATTCATGACTGGTTGAAGCCGGGTGGCAAGCTTTTCATTCATGTGTTCTGTCATCGCGATCTGACCTACCTGTTCGAGACCGAAGGCAGCAAGGACTGGATGGCAAAGTACTTCTTTACCGGTGGCATGATGCCGGCTTACGACTGGCTGCCTCATTGTGCCGGTGATCTTCAGGAGGAGCAGCGTTGGGCCGTGAACGGCACCCACTATGCCCGCACTCTGGAGGCCTGGTTGGTGCTGGCCGATGAGAAGCAGGCCGCGCTGACCCGGTTGTTGGATGAGATTTACGGTAAAGGCCAGGGCAAGATCTGGCTGCAACGCTGGCGCATGTTTTTCATGGCGTGTGCTGAGCTGTTTAACTATGGTGGGGGCGAAGAGTGGTTCGTTGCGCATTACCGCTTCGCCAAGCCTGTGGCGAATTGAGCGCTGTTATCGCGGGCGACCATGAATAGCTATAAAACGAGCAAGGCATGAAAAAAACCGGCGTTCAACATCGTCTTACCCGCGTCTACCTGGTTCAGCTATTGTTGATCAGTCTGGCCACCGTTCTGGGCGTATGGGCGACGGCGAATATCATTGAGCATGTGCTGGTCAAACAGGCGCTGATCAAGGAAGCCGACCACTACTGGTCGCTGGTGGAGGTAAATCCGGCCCAGCCGCGCCCCAACACCCGCCATCTGCTGGGTCTGCTGGACAGTGAGGCGGTGCAGGATAGCATTCCCCAGGTGCTGGCGGGTTTGCCTGATGGCTACCAACGTGTGGATCTGGCCGGTGAGCGGCCCATTGTGTATATCGAGCACCGTGACGGCGCGCGGCTTTACCTGATTTTTGATGAAAAGCGCGTGTCGGTCTTGGCGTTCCTGTTCGGCATTCTGCCGTTAACCGGGGTGCTGTTGGTGATTTACATCACCTCGTTTCTCGGTTGGAAAAAATCCCGCGATTTACTTTCTCCCCTGGTCCAGCTTTCTGATGCATTACGGCAAACGCCGGTGAATGACCCCAGTGTGGCTCGCCCGGATCTCAGCGACATATCGGCGGATTCGGGCAGCGAAGTGGCGGTTCTGGTGGCGGCACTGGATGGCTATGCCGACCGGTTGGTGTCGTTTGTGGAGCGTGAGCGCCAGTTTACCCGTGATGCCAGCCATGAATTGCGCACGCCACTGGCGGTGTTTCGCGCCAACCTGGAATTACTGGTGACCCAGGTGGGCGACCGCCCTCTGATTCGGCGTATGGACGACACCGTCGATGACATGGAAGCCACCCTGGAGACATTGCTCATGTTGGCGCGCACGGAGCAGCATAGTCAGCAGAGTGAGGACGTGATCGTCAATGATTTGGCGGTGAACCTGATTGAGCGCCTGAACCCCCTGGCCGAGCGCAAGCAAATCCGCTTGCAGGTCCGGCAGACGGCGCTACTGAGCGTGAACTGCCCGGAGGCGGCGCTGACTATCGTGCTGACGAACCTGGTCCGCAATGCGATTAACTACAGTGGTTCTGGTGATGTCACCATCGTGGTGATGGATAAGGCCGTGCAGGTGGTGGATTACGGTGCCGGCATGGATGCGGATGAGTTGTCGCGCATCATGCAGCCCTTTGAGCGAGGCGGAAGCGTGGAAGGTGGCCACGGGCTGGGGTTGGCTATTGTGCAACGCCTGTGCGAGCGCTATGACTGGGAGCTGATGGTGGCCAGTGAACCGGGCAAGGGCACGGAAGTGCGGGTTCAGTTTTAACCGGGTATCAGAGCGCGCTCAACGTTTGCTGTTCAATCTGTACCAGTAACTGTTTGGCATTCAGTGCGTCCCGGACGCGATGAATGACTTTCTCGGCCTTGCTGGTATCGGCGTCGGCCAGAAGAATCCCGAAATGGTTGTCGCCCAGGTGTGCAACGCTGTCCTGTTCGCGCAACAGGGCGGCTAGGGAATCGGCGATCATCAGGCTGTCACTATCCTCCGGTGCGTGCAGAAAAAGCACGCACGATTCGGTGCCGAAATCCCGGCAATGTTGCTGTTCCTCATTCGTTATATCCGCCCACCCCTGCGGACCGGGCAGGCCGGTCTGTGGGCAACGATCCGGGTGTTCCACAAAAATACTGATGCGCTGCTGTTGCGCGTCCCGCAGGGCATTGGCGAGCAGGAAACTGATCAGCCGGGCTTCATGTTGCAGGGCGGGCAGTGCCTGTTCCAGGGCAGGGTTCTGGGGCTCCGGATCCAGGGCGCAAAGTGTGCCGAAAAGCTGGTTATCCCGGTCCACCAGGGGGAGGCCGATATAGGCGCCGATGGTCAGATCGCTGTTGATCGGGGCATGGCTATAGTCGGGATTGAGCTGTGCGTTGGCGGCAATGCGGGGGGCGCCGAGTTCCATCATTTTGGCGCAATAGCTTTGCTCCCACTGCAGACGGTTGCCTTGGTCCAGACCGTAGTAATTATCCCGGGAGCGCAATACCACCAACTCATCGGTGCGCAGGCGAGTGATCATCCACAGCGCCATACCAAAACGGTTTTGTAGTTGGGCTAGATGTGCGTCCAGCAATTCCTGGCAGGAAGAATAGCTGGCTAACGAAGTGTCGGTACGGTTGGCTGGCATAAATAGGCAAAATCGCTTTTTTGCCTATTCTCTGCCTCGAGCCCATCCAAGTGCAAGTTTACTGCGCGTTGCTGTGCGTTTGTGTTGTTTCCTGAATGCTAAAGCCAACCCCTGGCAGGGTGTTGAGCAGGGCAATATCGAAAGGTTTGTCTACAGCTTTTCGCAGGTTGTACAGATGGCTGCGCAGGGCATCGGAATCGGGCACCAGGTCGCCCCACAGTTCGTGTTCCAGCTGTTCCCGGCTGACCACCTTGGGGGATTCGCGCATCAGAATGCGCAGAATGCGAAAGGCGGTGGGGGAAAGTTTCAGCAACTGGCCGTCACGGCGTACTTCCTGGCGGGCCGGGTCCAGTTCAAGATCGGCAATCTGCAGGGTGTTGGCGGTAACTTCCTTGCGCTGCCGGCGTACCAGGGCAGCAACACGGGCAGAAAGCTCCGGCAGGGCGAAGGGTTTGACGATGTAATCGTCGCCGCCACGATCAAACCCCTCCAGCTTGTCTTCCAGTTGATCCCGGGCCGTCATGAAAATCACCGGCATATCCAGCGCCAGCTCCTTGCGCAGGTACTGGCAGAAGCTGTAACCGTCTTCGCCGGGCAGCATGACGTCCAGCAGCATCAGGTCGTAGTGATGTTCCTGAACCAGCTCCCGGGCCAGCCGCGTGTTGCCGGCATAATCCACACTGGCGCCTTCCTGCTCCAGGTATTCGAGTACGGTCTGGGCCAGTTGGCGATGGTCTTCTACCAGTAGAATGGACAGGTTATTCACAGGACTCTCCTTGTTTATCTGTGAGTATCCTCACTGCTTACGCGTCAAGGTTCCGTCAATTGTCTTCACGCGCATCGATCAGTCCACTTTCAGCGGTTTCTTTCCACCGCGCAATCCGCAGGCGATCAACGGTCGAACAGAAACAGCCCCAAGGAGTTATTCAGAGGTTCCTTAGTCATTCAGGGCGCCGGTGCGGGCAAAGCGCTGTCGGTAGTGGCTGGGGGACAGGCCGGTATGCCGTTTGAATAACCGTGAAAAACTGCTGACATCCTGGTAGCCCACTTGCTCGGAGAGTTTGGCCAGGTTGTTGGTACCTCGTTCCAGCATTTTTCGGGCAGCCTCGATGCGCACTCGTTGCAGGTACTGCAATGGTGGTTCGCCCAGTGTAGTGGTGAAGCGGCGCTGTAACTGACGCGGACTCAAATGCACGCGTTCGGCCAATTGCCCCAGGCTGGTATTTTCCTTGTAGTGCTCATGAATCCAGCCCTGAATGGCCTGCACCTGATCGTCTTGATGATAGGTATGTGCCGGCAGCCCGGCGTAGATGCTTTGCAGATCGTTACGCACATCGATGACAAACGCCCTGGCCAGTTCCCGGGCCAGATCGGCACCGCAGAAGCGCTCCACCAACAGGATGGTCAGATCACGCCAGGCGGTTCCGCCCCCGGCGCAGAAAATGTTGCCGTCGCGGGTAATCAATTCCCGTTCATTCAGATTCACCTGCGGGTAGCGATGGCGAAATTCCTGGCTGAAGCCCCAGTGGGTGGTGGCCGTTTTGTCATCCAGTAAACCGGCTTCAGCCAACAGGAAAGCGCCGGTACAGTTGCTGGCCAGATCGGCGCCGCCTTGATGCAGAAAACGCAGCCAGGGCAGTGCATCCTGTTCCTGGGCGAGCACGGTTTCAATTTTTCCGCCAATGGTCGGCACCACCACCAGATCGGCCTGATCCATCTGCTCCAGGGAGCAATCCACAGCCATGCGGATGCCATTGGTGCAGCGCACCGGGTTGCCGCCGCGAGACACAATCTGAACCTTGAACTGCTGGTTTAGGGGTTGCCCGTGGATACGGTTCCAGGTCACCCCGGTCAGGTTGAGAAGATCTACCACCCCGGTGAGGGCAGAGGCAAAAACGCCGTCAAAGGCTAATACTGCTACCGTGAACATATGTCGTGTTCCACCATGAATTAGTCATAGGCGACAATGCCAGACACAGCCTAACGATGGCAAGCTGTTGTCCAAAATAACCGGAGCGCTATTGTGAGTGATGTGATTCTCGACCGCCGAGACTTGAGCTTTCAGCTTTTTGAGGTGCTGGACACCGACAGCCTGTTCGCCCGCCCGCGTTTTGAAGATCACAGCCGCGAGACCATCGAAGCGGCACTTGATACCGCAGAAAAACTGGCACGGGAAAAATTCGCCAACCACAACGCGCTGTCCGACAAGGAAGAGCCTACTTTTGTGGATGGCAAAGTGGTAATGCGCCCGGAAGTGAAGGAGGCCTTCGACGCCTATATCAACGCCGGTTTTCTCTCTTCCCGGGCCAGCTTTGAAGAAGGCGGGATGCAGCTGCCTGAAATTGCTGCTGCGGCCTGTAAAGGTATGTTCACCTGCGTGAACCCCAGTTCTACCGGCTACGCTTTCCTGACAGCGGCGGCGGCCAACGTGATCCGCAACTTCGGTAGTGACACCCTGAAAACCCGCTTCCTGGAACCAATGATGGCAGGGCGTTTCACCGGGACCATGGCCCTGACCGAGCCCCATGCCGGCTCTTCCCTTACCGATATCCGCACCCGTGCGGTGCCCCAGGATGACGGTAGCTACCGGCTCAAGGGCAACAAGATTTTTATTTCCGGCGGTGAAAATGAACTGGCGGATAATATCGTGCATCTGGTGTTGGCAAAGATTCCCGGCGGCCCGGAAGGAGTAAAAGGAATTTCCCTGTTTGTGGTGCCCAAATACCGTCTTGATGACGACGGTAATCCGGATGCGCGCAACGATGTGATTCTGGCAGGACTGATTCACAAGCTGGGCTACCGTGGCACCACCAGCACCGCTCTGACGTTTGGTGACGGCGATGATTGCCATGGCTATCTGGTGGGTGAACCTCATCAGGGCCTGCGTTACATGTTCCAGATGATGAACGAAGCCCGTGTGGGTGTAGGGTTTGGTGCGGGATTGCTGGGTTATCGCGGTTACCGGTTTGCGCTGGATTATGCCCGTGACCGTGTGCAGGGCCGCCATCCGGATGATGCCGATTTTTCCAAGCCACAGGTGCCGATCATTGAGCATGCTGATGTGAAACGGCTGCTGCTCACCCAGAAAGCCTATGCGGAAGCGGCAATTGCCATGAGCCTGTACGGCTACCGTCTGGTTGACGAGATCCAGACCGGGGAAGAGGCGGCCGCCAAAGAGGCAGAGCTACTGCTTGATTTGCTGACCCCGGTATTGAAAAGCTGGCCTTCTGAGTTTGGCTTGAAAGCCAATGATATGGCGATTCAGGTCTTCGGGGGCGCGGGTTACACCCGTGAATATCCGGTGGAACAGGTGTGGCGTGATAACCGCCTTAACCCGATTCATGAAGGTACGACGGGTGTGCATGGGCTGGATTTGCTGGGCCGTAAAGTGTGGATGGACAACGGCAAGGGCATGATGCTGTTGGCCAGCCGCATTATGGCCGATGTGCAGGCCACCACGGATGAGCGCTGCAAGCCCATGGCCGAGGCGTTACAGGCCATGCTGCCGAACATTGAAAAGGCCACCCAGGCGGTGGGCAAGCAAATGGCCAGCGATGGTCCACGTGCGGCATTATCCAATGCCAACGCCTACTTGCAGTTGCTGGGTCATACCGTGGCCGCGTGGATGTGGTTACGCCAGGCCAATGCGGCGGTGGCGCTGAGCAATCCTGACGATGCGATTTTTGCCAAAGGAAAATTGCAGGCTGCACGTTATTTCTTCCGCTGGGAGTTGCCCCGGGTGGAATGGGATGCGCACCAGCTGATTAATGGTGATGACACCTTTATGGAGATGGATCCAAGCTGGTTCTGATTATGTCCTGATCACGGCGTTGTCGTGATCACTGGATTAACCGAGTGTGCCTATCGTCATCAGGCTCGGGACCTGCCATTGGCAGGAGAAGCTATGACGGTATTTTTTGAGCCCCCGCCAGGGGGCTTTTTTTTTGCCGTTTTTTTGCCGCTCTGTGGCCACAACGGAGTTCACACAACACGCAACACCAGGGGCTCGCCGTGCTTGCTTGTTCTTGTTGGTGACACAAAACAGTCATATAGTCGTCATGAATTGCGAGCGACTCATTGAGCGGGGAATTAACGTGAAAAAAATGCTACTTGCGGCTTCGGTTGCTACGGCCATGTTGCCTGTGGGGGCCATGGCGGCGCCGACCTTCTATGGCAAGCTGAATCTGAGCGTGGATAAAACCAGTGATTATCCGGATGGCGCCTTGGTCTTTAGCCAGGATGATCTGTCCGACGCCTGGTTTGTGTCCAGCAACAACTCCCGGTTGGGGGTGAAAGGTGAAGAGCCGCTGTATAACGACAGCCTGTCGGTGATCTATCAGATGGAAGTGGGCTACGACGCGGACGGTGATAGCAGTGCGACCTTTTCCACGCGGAACAGCTTTCTTGGTCTGGGCACCCAGGTGGGCAAGATTTTTGCCGGCCGCTACGACAGCGTGGTGAAACTGGCAGAAGGAAAAATTGACCAGTTCAACGATACCGTGGCGGATATGGACACCGTGTTTCTCGGCCAGCGCCGCAACAGCAACAGCCTGAACTGGGAAAGCACGGATCTGGGCGGCATTGTGGTGCGGGCACAGGTGGCACCGGGTGAAGACGATGTGGTGGGCAGCGCTCCCAACACGAAAACCAAGGATGGCCTTACCGATACCTGGGGCTTGTCTGCCACTTACAAGCAAGATGCGCTTTATGCGGCTCTGGCGTATGAAAAAAGCTATACAGAGGTGGCCGTTGGGCCGCTTGGCGTTGGTGCTGACCTGAAAACGATGCGTGGCTCTCTGGGCCTGAACGTGAGCAGCAATGTGGCACTCGGTGCCATTGTAGAACGCAGCAATCTGGATCCTTATGGTGGCGCTGACGGCGACCTGATGTCGTACCTGCTGAGTGGCAAGTTTGGTGTCTCTGAGCGTGTGGCCCTGAAGGCGCAGGCGGGTATGCTCGATAGCAGCGATCTGGATCTGGATGTGGCCACGCTGACGCTGGGGGCTGACTACAAGCTGGGTGATTTCACCACTGCTTATGGCCTGGTCTCTGCCTCAGACACGGATTTCGATCCGGCGGGCACCATCAATGATGTGGACGAGTCCGGCATGGCGTTTTCCGTGGGCATGATCCACAAGTTCTGATTCGGTGCCTGTCCCACTGGGAGCTGAAAACCACAAAAAAGCCCGGCTACGGTAAGTGCCGGGCTTTTTTGGTGAGGGCCGAATAACGCTTTTGGCATTGTCAGCCATTACTGCACAAGGTTGAACTCAGCCTTCCCATTTACGCAGCACCAGGCTGGCGTTGGTGCCGCCGAAGCCGAAACTGTTGCTCAGCACGGTGGTGGGGCCGCTGTCTTTGCCTTTTACCAGAACAGGCATGCCGTCGGCTTTTTCATCCAGGGTTTCAATGTTGGCACTGATGGCGGTGAAGTCATTCTGCATCATCAACATGCAGTAAATCGCTTCCTGTACCCCGGCCGCACCCAGGCTATGGCCGGACAGGCTTTTGGTAGAGCCAATCGACGGGCACTGATCGCCAAACACTTCACGGATGGCTTTCAATTCGGCCACGTCTCCCACCGGCGTACTGGTGCCGTGGGCGTTAATGTAGTCCACCGGGCCTTCTACTGTCGCCAGCGCCTGGCGCATGCAGCGCGCTGCGCCTTCGCCATTGGGGGCGACCATGTCGTGGCCATCGCTGGTAGCGCCGTAACCGAGCACTTCGGCGTAGATGGTCGCGCCACGGGCCTTGGCGTGTTCCAGTTCTTCCACTACCACCATGCCGCCACCGCCGGCAATCACGAAACCATCGCGGGTGGCGTCGTAGGCGCGTGACGCTTTTTCCGGTGTGTCGTTATATTTGCTGGAGAGGGCGCCCATGCCATCGAACAGACAGCTCAGTGTCCAGTGTTCCTCTTCACCACCACCGGCAAAGACCACGTCCTGCTTGCCCAATTGAATCTGCTCCACGGCGTTGCCGATGCAGTGAGCACTGGTGGCGCAGGCGGAGGCGATGGAGTAGTTCACCCCTTTGATCTTGAACGGCGTCGCCAGGCATGCCGACACGGTGGACGCCATGACCCGGGGCACCATGTAGGGGCCAACCCGTTTCACGCCCCGGTTGCGGGCAATGTCGGCGGCTTCCACCTGGTTAAGGGAGGAGTGGCCACCGGAGCCGGCAATCAAACCGGTGCGTTCATTGCTGACCTGTTCGTCGTTGAGGCCGGAATCGGCAATGGCATTTTGCATGGCCACGTAGGCGTAGGCAGCCGCATCGCCCATAAAGCGGCGTGGCTTGCGGTCAATGAAGTCGTCCAGCTGGATAGTGGGTGTGCCTGCTACCTGGCTGCGCATGCCGATTTCCTGGTATTCCTCTTTAAAGCGAATACCGGAGCGGCCTTCCCGCAATGAACGGGTGACGCTGTCTGTGTCGTTGCCCAGACAGGAGACAATGCCCATCCCGGTGATTACTACGCGGCGCATGAGTCGCTCCTAAAAACCGTCGGTGGAAGTGAACAGGCCAACTTTCAGGTCGTCGGCCTGGTAGATGTCTTTCCCGTCCACGGACACGGTGGCATCGGCCAGGCCGAGCACCAGTTTGCGGGAAATGACCCGTTTCAGGTCGATTCGGTAAGTCAGTTTCTTGGCAGTGGGCAGCACCTGGCCAGAAAACTTCACATTGCCCACGCCCAGAGCGCGCCCACGGCCCGGGTTGCCCACCCAGCCCAGGAAAAAGCCCAGCAATTGCCAGGTGGCATCCAGGCCCAGGCAGCCCGGCATCACCGGGTCACTTTCGAAGTGGCAATCGAAGAACCAGAGGTCCGGCCGGATATCCAGCTCGGCAACGATTTCGCCTTTGCCGTATTTGCCGCCCTGTTCGCTGATATGGGTGATGCGGTCCATCATCAGCATGTTGGGTAAAGGCAGTCGCGCATTGCCGGGGCCAAACAGCTCACCGTGCGCACAGGCGAGGAGGTCCTCGCGAGAATAGGAAGATTTCTGTGTTGTCGTAGTGCTCAAAGTCTTACTCCATGCAGGCCAGGGCGGCGCATTTTGAGTATATGGATTATTTGTGACGTTTTATCTTCAGCGCGGTGACACCCTGTCATGTAAGCGCTGATAGTAGCAAAGCGAAGTGAGAGCATACGAATAGCAACCGTCTCAAAATATGTCTTGGCGCCGTTTTACCGAAAATGACCGATGAACGGAGTCAAATGACCGCGGTCTATCTTCTTGTACCGCTCAGGGGGTCTTTTCATTGCGGCACCGCCACGGACTTGCAATTGCCGGACCATCTACCGATGCTATGCGCGCCGGATCGCGCCAAATAGCCGCGTCCGGCCGCCCCTTGACCAGTCAAAAACGCAAGTCGTATATCCAGTCGTATAAGTAAGGAGCTCTCGTGGCGGTAGAAATCGGGCATCTTTCCCTGTGGTTGGCACTGGCTGCTGCCCTGTGCCTATCAGTTTTTCCCCTGATTGGCGTTTATCGCAACCTGCCTGCCTGGCAGTGGTATGCCCGTCCGTTGGCCTGGGTGCAGTGGTTGGCCATGACCGTTGCCATGGTCGCGCTGGGTTATTCTTTCTATATCAATGATTTTTCCGTGGCCTATGTGGCCGGACACAGTAACTCTGCGCTGCCGCTGGAGTACCGTCTGTCTGCTATCTGGGGCGGCCACGAAGGGTCCCTGTTGCTGTGGGGCTGGATGCTGTCCGGCTGGGCGGCCATGGTCGGGTTGCTGAGCCGCAGTGTGCCATTGCCGATGGTGGCGCGGGTGCTGGCGGTCATGGGGATGATTTCCGTGGGCTTCATGTTGTTCATGCTGCTCACCTCCAACCCCTTTGACCGCAATCTGCCCTGGTTCCCGCTGGATGGCGCCGACCTGAACCCGCTGCTGCAAGACCCGGGGCTGATTATTCACCCGCCCATGCTTTATATGGGCTATGTCGGTTTCTCCGTGGCGTTCGCGTTTGCCGTGGCAGGGTTGCTGATGGGCAATCTGGATCCGGCGTGGGCCCGCTGGGCGCGGCCGTGGACCACGGTGGCGTGGAGCTTTCTGACCGTGGGCATCGCACTGGGCTCCTGGTGGGCCTACTACGAACTCGGCTGGGGTGGCTGGTGGTTCTGGGATCCGGTGGAAAATGCTTCTCTGATGCCATGGCTGGCGGGCACCGCCCTGATTCACTCCCTGGCCGTGAGCGAAAAGCGCAACATGTTCCGCGCCTGGACGGTGTTGCTGGCGATCATTACCTTCTCTCTGAGTTTGCTGGGGACTTTCCTGGTGCGCTCCGGGGTGCTGACGTCGGTCCACGCCTTTGCCAATGACCCGGCCCGAGGGGCCTTTATCCTCGGTTTCCTGATTGTGGTCGCCGGTGGGGCATTGATCCTGTTTGGCCTGCGGGCGTCGGCGTTGCGCAGTAATACCGGATTCAAGCCGGTATCCCGGGAAGCCTTCCTGTTAGGTAACAACCTGATTCTGCTTACGGCCACCTCTGTGGTGCTGATGGGGACGCTGTTCCCGTTGATCGGCGAAGCACTGGACATGAAAATCTCCATCCGCAGCCCTTATTTCAATGGCTTCTTTGTGCCGTTGGCCTTTGTGCTGATTCTGCTGATGGTGCCGGGCATGTTCAGCAACTGGAAACGCCAGGACGGCAACACCCTGCTCAAGCGCATGGCGTTGTTGGCCCCCGCCGCCATTATTGCTGGCTGGTTTGGCTCCCGCTTGCCAGAGCCAAGCCCCTGGCAGGGCGTGTTGGCGATCATGCTGGCGCTGTTCCTGGTGTTTGCCCACGTGGACGATGTGGTTCGCCGGGCCCGTGCCTACAAGCAAGGTTTTGTCACCGGGCTGGGCAAACTGGGCCGCGGCTACTGGGGCATGGTGTTGGCCCATTGCGGCCTGGCGGTATTGATTGCCGGCATTACCCTGGTCAGCTTCCACGAAGTGGAGCGTGACATTCGCATGGCGCCGGGGGATACAGCCAAACTGGGGGACTACACCTTTGTGTTCGACAGCCTGGATGAATACCGTGGCCCCAACTTCGATTCCACCCGTGGTCATTTCCACGTGAGCCATGACGGTGACCCGGTGGCGGTGATGCACCCGGAAAAACGCACCTATCACGCCAGCCGTCAGGTCATGACCGAGGCGGCGATTGATGCCGGTTTCTGGCGCGACCTTTATGTGGCACTGGGTGAGCCGCTGGATAAAAGCAATGCCTGGGCAGTACGCATTTACTTCAAACCGGGGATTCGCTGGATCTGGCTGGGCGCCTTGATCATGGCTCTCGGTGGCGCCCTGGCGTTGACGGACAAACGTTATCGCCGCAACCGTTTTGCGACCAACGACGCAGGAGCTGCCAATGAAAGCTAATTCACCCTGGGTGTTTCTGCCCCTGGTCGGCTTTGTGCTGCTGGCGGTGCTGTTGGCCAGTGGCCTGGGCCGTGATCCGCAGGAGCTGCCTTCAGCGCTGGTGGGCAAGCCGGTGCCGTCATTTTCCCTGCCGTCCTTGCTGACCGAAGAAACCTATACCGAGGATTCCCTGAAAGGGCGCTGGCAGTTATTGAATGTGTGGGCCACCTGGTGCCCGACCTGCCATGTGGAGCACCCGTACCTGCTGGAACTGGCGGCACGGGGTGTGGCCATTTCCGGCTTGAACTACAAGGACGAGCTGCCGGCTGCCCGCGAGTACCTGGCTAATCTGGGTAATCCCTTCACCCATGTGATTGTGGATGCCGACGGTCAACTGGGGCTGGATCTGGGGGTCTATGGGGCCCCGGAAACCTTCTTGATCAACCCGGCCGGGGAGATCGTGTTACGCCATGCGGGTGACTTGAACGCCCGCGTCTGGGACGAAAAGTTTGTTCCTTTATTGCCCACACAGGCGCCAGCGCCGGGGCAGGGTGAGGGAGAAGAATAATGCTGCGTATTGTGTTGCTGCTGATGCTGTCCATGCCGGCTTTTGCGGCCATTGATGTTTATCAGTTCGATAATGAACAGCAGGAACAGCGTTTTCGTATCCTCTCTGAGGAATTGCGTTGCCCGAAATGCCAGAACCAGAGCATCGCGGATTCCGATGCCGGCATTGCCCAGGATATGCGAACGCGAGTGCATACCATGATCCTGGAAGGCAAAAGCGATGAGGACATCGTCGACTACTTTGTGTCCCGTTATGGTGATTTTGTCAGCTATCGTCCGCCAGTGAATGCCGGTACATCCATTCTGTGGCTGGGGCCTATTTTGCTGTTACTGGGGGGCGCTGTACTGATCGTCATTTTGCTGCGTAACGCCAGCCGTAAAGCGGCAGCAGACGATGAGGCATCCCAGGATAAAGAACCGGAAGAGGGCACGAAATGATGTTGTGGGTAATGGCGCTGGTTCTGTTGCTGGTGATGGCCGCTGTGCTGTGGATGATGTGGCGCCGTGAAGGTCGCAAGGCCGGCAAGAATATGAAGGGGGCGCTAGGTATCCCGCTGGTCATGGCGGTTCTGGCCGGCGCCGGTTACGGGCTGATCGGCCTTAACGAACACACCGCCACCTGGTTGGAGCACCAGCAGGAATACGGTGAGGTGGCCCGGCAGATTATTGCCGGCCAGCCGCCGGAGAAAGCGGCCTCGGAAGTGCCCGCCGGGGCGCTGGTGCGGGTGCTGCAGTCCGAGCTCTCCCAAACGCCCTCTGCCGTGGGCTGGTATGCCCTGGGCGCTCTGTACGATCAACTGGGCGCGCCGGCGCAGACCGAAGAAGCGGCCCGCAAGGCCCTGCAGCTGAACCCGGATGATGCCGCCATGCACCTGCTGCTGGCTCGCGCCTTGATCGAAAAGAATGAAGCACGGCTGACCGATCCGGCGCTGGAGGAAATCCGCTGGGTGCTGGACCGTGAACCGAATCACGATGGTGCCTGGATGTTGCTCGCCATGTCCGCAGATCGGGCCGGGCGTTATGCGCTGTCAGAGCAGGCCTGGGCGTCCCTGTTGTCGCGGCACAGCGAAGGCGAAACCGCAGAGCTGTTGCAGCGCGGTCTGGATCGGGCCCGAGAACAAAAGCAGCGGGAAGGCGTTTTTGCCAACCTTGCGGCTACGGTCAACGGTGAAGGCCTGCCGGCTGGCGGCACCTTGTTTGTGTTTTTGCGCAAGGCCGGCAGTGCCGGCCAGCCGCTGGCGGCGCAACGCAAAGTGGTCACGCATTTCCCCATCACGGTGTCGCTGACCGCGGCCAACTGGCTGCAGGGCTATCCGGACGAGCAGGCGGACCTGGTCATTGGTGCCCGCTATACGCCAGCGCCGGGTGCCTCGGTGGATCAGGCGGCGATTACCGCCGTACCAGTTTCGTTACAACTTCCCCAGGCGCAGCCTGCAACCCTCGATTTGTCCCGCCAATAGGGGCTTGCCGCCCCGGGCTGCTACCTAAGTAGCAGCCCCTATCCCTTGTGATGAAGGGGGCCTCAAGGTAAAGTTGCACCCCTTCGGAGGCTGGGTTCCTCTGATTTGTACACCCATACGCTTGGAAATTACGCCAGTTTACGCTGTCTGCGGCGGGCATTGCGCCCTCTCGTGGGGTGAGCGTGGGCCGTATCCAGAGCCGCAAGGCACTTGGCCGTGGCGATGGGGGTGAATAAATCAGAGGGACTTTTTGCCTCTTCTGACGACAGTAAGATGGAGAATCCTATGCGTGTCATCCTGCTTGGTGCCCCCGGTGCGGGCAAGGGCACCCAGGCGCAGTTCATCAAGGAACAGTTCAATATTCCTCAGATTTCTACCGGTGACATGCTGCGCGCTGCGGTAAAAGCAGGCACTCCACTGGGCCTGGAAGCCAAGAAAGTGATGGATGCAGGCGGATTGGTCTCTGACGATATCATCCTCGGCCTGGTGAAAGAGCGCATTACGGAAGATGATTGTGCCAACGGGTTCCTGTTCGACGGTTTCCCCCGCACCATTCCCCAGGCGCAATCTCTGGTGGAGCAGGGTGTCGATATCGACTTTGTGGTGGAAATTGACGTAGACGATGAAGAGATCATCGAGCGTTTGAGCGGTCGTCGCGTCCACCCGGCCTCTGGCCGTGTGTACCACACCAAGTACAACCCACCTAAAGTCGAAGACAAAGACGATGAAACCGGTGATGAGCTGGTTCAGCGTGACGACGACCAGGAAGAGACGGTTCGCAAGCGTCTTGAGGTGTATCAGGCGCAGACCCGTCCGCTGGTAGATTTCTATCAGGACCTGGCCAAGCAGGGCGAATCTAACGCACCGGCCTATGTGCGTGTTGCAGGCGTTGGTTCTGTTGAGGACATCCGCGACCGCGTGCTGTCCGCCCTGAAAGGCTGATTACGGCCTCCTGTGGGAGGCTGACAACACGCTGTATAAAAACGGGAAGCTTCGGCTTCCCGTTTTTTTTGGGGTAACCACAGAAAGCCTGCAACCGATAGCGAAGCGAAGCCTGCATCATCTGGCGTATTCCCTGAGATCGCCCCAAATCCCTCACCAAACCCCTCCCGGTGTGAATACCGACTGGCGCTTGCCGTGCCGGCCATCCCTTTTCGTTCTGATTTCCCTCCTTCTTTTGCGCGATATGCCCGGATTTCTCCTGGGTCGGGGGAAGGGCGCCCTACCTAATGTGGATGGCGGTTTGCCACTCAAGGAAGTGCACGACGCGTCCGGTTCGGAGTCGTCCCGAACTGAAATAACAACGAATGAGGATGCAACCCAATAAGCGTCATGCGTAATACCCGCTTCGGGAATGGAAAAATGAACGGCATTTCTCGCAAAGTAATGGGGCCATCCTTTCAGGGGGCGTGTAACGGTTCTACTCAAATAAAACGCGTCCGCTTGTTGAATTGCTGTAAGAGGTGCAGGAGAGAAAGGCGCTTTTGCCAAGGCAATCTGTCTTTGTCAGGCGCGATTGCGCGGGAAAAATTTCCATAATGGCTTGTGGCTTTTATATCTAAGAGCGATTTATTTCGTGCGCATGGACTGTGTTGTTGTGTAAACCCAAGGTGTACAGGAAGAGAAAAGCGCGTAGGAAAACGTGCAGAAATACTGCCCCAAGAAGATTCAATATTCGTTGAGAGGTAAATAATGCCCATAAAAAATAAAACGAAAAAGCGCAAAGAGAGAAACGAAGCAAAAAGGGCGGGCAGCAATCGCAGTGAAAAAAATCAGAAAAATTAAAAGTAGGTTGATTAAATAATGTACCAACTGATTTTTTTTTATGCTATTTTCCACTTGTCGCAGTACTGATGACAATGCCATAGCTTAGGAGATCAATCATGGCTCGAGCAAAGAAAGCCGCCGCGAAGAAAACTGCGGCGCGCAAACCCGCAGCGAAGAAAGCCGCCGTTGCAAAAGCACCGGCCGTTCCCAAGTCTGTTACTAACGCTGAAGCCAAGGTTAAATTGCAGGACAAGGCAGTAGCCCAGGCTGAAAAGAAAGTCACCCAGTCGCAAACCAAACTCGATAAGCATCGCGCCAAAATCGACGCAGAGAACGCCAAGCTGTCGAAACTGCGTGCCGATGTTGCAGCCAAGCGTGAAAAAGCGCAAAAGACCTCCACTGCCGCAGCCAAGCGTGCCGTTGAAACTGCACGCGGGCGTATGAACACCGCGCGCCTGAAACTTCAGGATATTCGTGGCGAAGCAAAACTGATTCGTGCCGAGATCCAGGCCGCCAAGAAAGTGGTTGCCCGCGAAGTGAAGAAACTGCGTACGGCTGAGCGCAACTTCAAAGCCAAATTGCGTGATCACGAACGCAAGCTGGCGAAGAAAGCCAAGGCCGAGCAGAAGAAAGCGGAGCAGAAAGCCAAAGCAGCCGCACGTAAAGCGGCAGCGAAAGCCAAGCGTGTTGCCAAGAAAGCGACCGCTCGCAAGCCCAAGGCAGCTGCAAAAAAAGCAGCAACCAAAAAGCCTGCCACTAAAAAGGCGCCTGCCAAAAAAGCGGCTAGCAAGAAGCCTGCAGCAAAAAAGGCAGCAACCCGTAAAGCGCCTGCCAAGAAAGCGGCACGTAAGCGCACCCCGGCCAAGAAGAAGTCCTCCTGATACGTCAGAAGGGTTTATGAAGGCCAAAAGCCCCGCTTTGCGGGGCTTTTTTATGCCTGCCAGGCAAGGCCTGACCCCGGGATTGGCTGAGTGGTAGAAGAGGAAAGTCCAGCCGATTTAATTTTTTGCATATCGTTCGAGCGGCCTCGGTAACGCGAAATCAGGGCCTGGAGAATAGATTTCCAAAAGTAGTTGATAATGATTCGCGTTAGGTTTAGCATCCTTTCCAGAGATTGAGGAAAGGCGACTTATGTACGTATGCATTTGTAAGGGCATTACTGACAACCATATACGGGAAGCGGTCGATTCTGGCTGCGACAGCCTGCGTGATCTTCGTCGGGAACTTGGGGTTGGAAGTCAGTGTGGTAAATGTGCCCGTCATGCCCGCCAAATTTTGCGTGAGACCCGTAGCGCAAACGAGGCGACCTCTTTCTCGAACTCTTCTACTGCCGGTGAGGCGGTTGTTTTCTGGCCACAAACCGCATAAACAATCGTTCTCATTTGCATAAGCGCTTGTATTTGAAGCGCTTTTTTTCTCTCCTGCCTTGTCTCTGTCACACACTTGCTGAACAATAGGGGTTACCCCAAGTTCATGTGACGGAGATACCCCCAATGAAAGGCGACGCCAAAGCGATTGAGTTCCTCAACCGTGCACTCGGCAATGAGCTGGTAGCGATTAACCAGTACTTCCTCCACGCCAAGATGTACCAGGATTGGGGCTTGCAGGCACTCTATGCCAAGGAATATCACGAATCCATCGACGAGATGAAGCATGCCGACATGCTGGTCGAGCGCATTCTGTTCCTGGAAGGCATTCCCAACCTGCAGGATCTGGGCAAGCTGATGATTGGTGAAAACACCAAGGAAATGCTGGAGTGCGATCTCAAGCTGGAGCAGATGGCTGTGCCAGACCTGCGTGAAGGGATTGCGTACTGCGAATCCATCCAGGATTACATCAGCCGTAACCTGCTCAAGGATATCCTCGAATCCGAAGAAGAGCACATCGATTGGCTGGAGACTCAGCTCGGTCTTATCGATAAAGTTGGCCTGGAAAATTACATGCAAAAACAAATGGCTGCCGCAGAAGGCTGATTGCCGAACTTTTAACCGATCTACGCTTGACTCACCGCGGGGCTTTCGGAATAATGCGCAGCCTCTCGCGGCGTTACAGCAACGAGATTTGCACCGGTAGCTCAGCTGGATAGAGCAACTGGCTACGAACCAGTAGGTCGGGGGTTCGACTCCCTCCCGGTGCACCATACGAATAAAAGAAGGCTCCCAATCGGGGGCCTTTTTTTATGCCGCTCTGCGGCCGCGACATGCTTCACGCCGCATGCAACACGCTACCGGCCCGGCGTGCTCAACACCGTCCAATGATGTGGCGACCTTTCAGTCTGCCCGACGCCGTATTGCACTTTATTCCATCGCGATATTTTTTCCTCTACGGTCTGGATAAATCTGTCCTGCACGCCGTCGATTGATCAAAACCACCAACCGGTTCCTCGCATGCCTCATTGCGGGTTGTCGACAATCTGTCTACATTGCCTTTAACCCCGCGAGAGCAATACCGGCTCACAAGGCCACCATGATGCCCGCCCAAACGGCGGCGCCTTCGCTTTCGCACGCGGTGACTGAATCCGCTTTTGGAACCAAGAGGAGTGTTCCATGAACGCTATGATGGCTCAGGGTGTCGAGCTCATGCTGGTTGGCATGGGTGTCGTGTTTGTTTTTCTGATTGTGCTGGTGGCCGTCACCACCGCCATGTCGGCGCTGGTGCAGAGATTCGGCCGAGAGGAACCGGCGCCGCAGCCCGCTTCAGCCTCCCCGCAAGATATGCCATCGCCGGCCATTATCAAAGCTATCGAAAAAGCGGTGCAGCAGCATCGCCAGTCTTCTCTGTCATAGATACCGGATTATTCCATGAGTGACCTGAAACCGTTGGGCATTACCGATGTGGTGCTGCGTGATGCGCACCAGTCCCTGTTTGCCACCCGTATGCGCCTGGATGACATGCTGCCGATTGCCGCGGAACTTGATGACATTGGCTTCTGGTCACTGGAATCCTGGGGTGGGGCGACCTTTGATGCCTGTATTCGTTACCTGGGGGAAGATCCCTGGCAGCGCATCCGCGAATTGAAGCAGGCCATGCCGAAAACGCCACAGCAAATGCTGCTGCGTGGGCAGAACCTGTTGGGCTATCGCCACTATGCGGATGATGTGGTGGATACCTTTGTGGAACGTGCAGCGGAAAACGGCGTGGATGTGTTCCGTGTGTTTGATGCCATGAACGACATGCGCAATATCGAGCGGGCCATCGCCGCGGTGGTAAAGCAGGGCAAGCACGCCCAGGGCACCATCGCGTACACGGTCAGCCCGGTGCACACCATGGACATGTGGGTGGAGCAGGGCAAAGTGATCGAACAGATGGGCGCTCATTCTGTTGCCATTAAAGACATGGCCGGCCTGCTGCGCCCCGCCGTGGCCTTCGAACTGGTAACTCGCCTTAAAGCCTCCCTGAATATTCCCGTGCACATGCAATCGCACGCGACCACCGGGTTGTCCACCGCCACGGCCCTGAAAGCGGCAGAAGCGGGCATTGATAACGTGGACACCGCCATCTCGTCCATGTCGATGACCTATGGTCATAGCCCCACGGAATCCGTGGTCGCCATGCTGGAGGGCACGGATCGGGACACCGGGCTGGATATCAAAAAACTGAATCGTATCGCCGGTTATTTTCGTGAGGTTCGCAAGAAGTACGCCGCCTTCGAAGGCAGCTTGCGCGGTGTGGATGCGCGCATCCTGGTGGCGCAGGTGCCCGGTGGTATGCTCACCAATATGGAAAGTCAGCTCAAGGAGCAGGGCGCAGCGGACCGGTTTGATGAAGTGCTGCAGGAAATCCCCGGCGTCCGTGAAGATCTGGGCTTCATTCCACTGGTGACGCCCACCTCGCAAATCGTCGGCACCCAGGCGGTGCTGAATGTGCTCTCCGGCGAACGCTACAAAGTGCTCAGCAAGGAAACCCGCGGCATCCTCCGGGGTGAATATGGCGCTGCGCCGGCCCCGTACAACGCGGAGCTACAGCAGCGCGCCCTGGAGGGCGATGAACCGGTGACCTGTCGTCCGGGTGATTTACTCGATAACGAAATGGACAGTCTCCGCGATGAAGTGCTGGCCCTGGCAAAAGACAAGGGCATGGCGCTGTCGGAAGGGGAGCGCTTAATTGACGACGTGCTTACCTATGCGTTGTTCCCGCAAATCGGGCAACGTTTTCTGGAAAACCGGGGCGATGCCTCGGCGTTTGAAGCCGCGCCCGGCGAAGGAAAAAATACCGCCAGCGGCGACGCCCAATCAGAAGGGGTTTATACCGTTGAGGTGGACGGCCAACAGTACACCGTGAAAGTGAACGAGGGCGGTGATGTAACCGGCCTGCGTGCGGTGGGTGGTGCCTCTGCCCCTGCGCCATCCGCACCCTCACCAGGTAACCCGGCCAACAGCGTGCCGGTGACTGCGCCGCTGGCGGGGAATATTTTTCAGGTACTGGTGAAGCCCGGTGATCAGGTCACCGAAGGTCAGAAAATCATGGTGTTGGAAGCCATGAAAATGGAAACGGATGTGTCCAGCACCAGTGCAGGCGTGGTCAGCGAGGTTGCCGTGAAAGAGGGCGACGCCGTGGCCGTGGGGCAAACCCTGCTCAGCGTGGAGCCCGCCAATGGATAAGCTGCAAACCCTCTGGCACAGCACCGGGCTGTTTCACATGAGCGGCGGCCAGCTGATCATGCTGCTGGTCTGCCTGGGCCTGCTGTGGTTGGCCATCCACAAAAAATTTGAGCCATTGCTGTTGTTGCCCATCGGCTTTGGTGGCCTGCTGGCCAATATTCCCATGGCCGGGCTGGCGGAATCGGCCATCAGTCAGGCGCTGCATTTTGGCTCTGTCGACCTGTTGGCCTCCATGGCGCAGGTGCTGGGCATGGAGGCCGGGGCAGGGCGTGACGCGCTTTATACGGCCGCGCAGGCGGCAGGGCCAGCGGTGCAGGACCAGCTGCACTACCTGGCAGTAAACGCCAATTACGGCGACGGTATTCTCTATTTGATTTATACCGTAGGCCTGACCACGGGGATTTTCCCGCTGCTGATCTTCATGGGCGTGGGGGCCATGACCGATTTTGGCCCGCTGCTGGCCAACCCGCGCACCCTGTTGCTGGGCGCGGCGGCGCAATTTGGCATCTTTGCCGCCTTGCTGGGGGCGCTGGCGTTGAATTTTCTGGGCATGGAATTTTCCCTGTCGGATGCCGCCGCCATTGGCATCATCGGTGGCGCAGACGGTCCCACTTCCATCTATGTCACCACCAAGCTGGCGCCGCACCTACTTGGCGCGATTGCAGTGGCGGCCTATTCCTACATGGCGCTGGTACCCATTATCCAGCCGCCAATCATCCGGGCGCTGACCTCGCAAAAAGAGCGCCAGATCAAAATGGAGCAACTGCGCCCGGTAAGCCAGGTGGAAAAAATTCTGTTCCCGATCCTGTTGCTGGTTCTGGTGGCGCTGGTGTTGCCCGATGCGGCGCCACTGCTGGGCATGTTCTGCCTGGGTAACCTGATGAAGGAATCCGGGGTGGTGAACCGGCTCGTGGATACCACCAGCAATGCCCTGATCAATGTGGTGACCATCATGCTGGGGCTGGCCGTGGGGGCGAAACTCAGTGCAGAACAGTTCCTGGTCTTGGAAACCCTGGGCATCCTGGCCCTGGGCCTGGTGGCCTTCATGATCGGCACCGCCACTGGCGTGCTGATGGCCAAGCTGCTCAACCGCGTCAGTCGCCACCCGGTCAATCCCATTATCGGCGCCGCCGGTGTGTCCGCCGTGCCCATGGCGGCACGGGTGGCCAACAAGGTCGGCCTGGACGCCAATCCCCACAACTTCCTGCTCATGCACGCCATGGGGCCCAACGTGGCCGGCGTCATCGGCTCCGCCGTCGCCGCCGGCGTCCTGCTCAACTTCGCCGGCTGATCTTCCCCCCGCGTGGCGTTCGCGCCACGCGCTTCCTTCCTCTCCCATCCCTGTAGGAGTTCCCTTCCAGGGGACGAACGAAAATCGCTCCGCACCTTGCCGTCTATTGCGACAACAGAAGAATCGGCAGAACTCTGACTCAGCAGATTGTCCTTCAGACCTTTTCCGCGCTTCGCGCGGTTCGTCCCCTGGAAGGGAACTCCTTGTATCTCTCCATGAGTGTTGATTAGCTACCGGCACTCACGGGTCGGGTTAAAGCCTGTGGAACTCCTGAGGGCATAGACCCTGTTCTGTAGATCTGGCTCCG
>JBDWVU010000006.1:0-23731 GCA_039983755.1 Alloalcanivorax sp. | reverse complement strand
AGAATATGGGGCGGAGCCAGATCTACAGAACAGGGTCTATGCCCTCAGGAGTTCCACAGGCTTTAACCCGACCCGTGAGTGCCGGTAGCTAATCAACACTCATGGAGAGATACAAGGAGTTCCCTTCCAGGGGACGAACCGAGCGTAGCGAGGCGACAAGCTTTCAGACTCCATTTTTGATAGGCGGTCTTGATGGGGCAGAAAAGATAGAGCGAACTGCAGACGATGTGCGGTTCGTCCCCTGGAAGGGAACGCCTACAACGGTTCCGTAACGACCTCCAGGGAGCCGAGCAAGCGCGTCGCTACATCTTGTAGCCAAAGCTCAACATGTACTGGGTGCCATCGTAGGGAAAGTCTGCGATGGCATCATTGAAGTCCATCTCTACCGTTTGTTCGCGCACCACAAATCCAAACTCGGATGTGCTACCCACCGAAAAGATCAGCCCCAGCGACGCATAGGCGCCATAGCCAAAACTGAAATCCCGGTCATCCCCGTTCACCACCACCGTTGTACTCAGCGGCTGGGGATAAGGCTTTTCCTGTTCCTGTTTCAGGGACCCCAGCAACAACATGGGGCCACCGGACAGGAACAGCCTGGCGCGATCACCGAAATTGATATCCCCGTAGCCACCCAGCAGGGTGCCGAACAGGAACATCTCATTCTCCACCTTGACGTTCACCGTGGCGCCACCGTTCACCACCCCCGAATAACTCACCGAATCATTTTGCCAGCTGACCAGCGCACCGCCTTCATAGCCGTAACGGAAGCGATCGCCGCCTCCCATTATTTTCTGCACCCCACCGGTGAAGAACGGCAGATCATCGTAGTCGCCATCCAGCGTGGCGCCATTGGCGGTCACGGTCGTATCCTCATCGTTCAGCTGCAGCTTGCCCGCCTGCAGGAACATGTATTGAGCATCCTGTGCCCAGGCCGGCGCCGCCAGCAGCCCGCCCACCAGGCTGATAATCCGCAATCTTTGTCTCACCGCTCTTCCCCTGCGCAACACTTTGACAGCACCAGCATAGTGCAGATTATCCACCGAGAACATGAACCGGTTACCGCCGCTTTCAGAGTCCGGTAAAGTAGCAGCAACGGAGAATGCCCGGCCCCACAGAGGAAACCGGAAACCCATAAAGGAACTGCCATGCGAACCCTGCTGCTTCCCCTCATTACCGCCTTGATTGCCACAGCCGCCCTGCTCAGTGGCTGCCAGAACAATCAGGAACCCGGCACCGCCACACTCCCGGATGCCTGCTCCCAACCGCCGGAATCCGGCATGTGCAAAGCCGCCTTCCAGCGCTATTACTACGATGCCGACAGCGGCAGCTGCCAGACCTTTATCTGGGGCGGCTGCAAGGGTAGCGTGCCGTTTGAGACTCTGGAGGCCTGCACCCAGGCCTGTAATGCCACCGGCAGTCCGGCTCCCGCCAAGGGCGCCCCGGCCAGCAAGGAGGCCCAACAATGAGTAACACCAGCACCGCCAGCCTGGCACGCGTCGTCTACGTCCTGCACCTGGTCGGCCTGATCACCGGCGGGCTCACGGCCATCGTCGGCGTCATCATCGCCCACATTCATGCCGGCGACGCCACGCCACCGCTGCGCGAACACTTTCGTTTCCAGTACCGCACCTTCTGGATCGGCCTGCTGTACTGGTTCATCGCCGGCATTACCACCCTGGCCCTGATTGGCTGGCTGCTGATGGTGGTGATCACCATTTGGTGGATCGTACGCTGCGCCCGGGGCATGAGCGCCCTGAACCGCAACCAACCCCCCGGCAAGATCGACACCTGGGGATTCTGATACCACACCGGCCCAAACCGTCACATAAATGACACAGACGCCGGCCAGACTGGCCGGCTCGCGCCCCTCAACCCGCTCCCAAGGAGAAGTCATGTTGTCCCTGCGCCTGCTTACCCTCACCCTCTGCACCCTGTTTCTGGCAGCCTGTGCCCGCAGCCCGGTGGTCCAGCTGTACGATGGCCCGGCCAAAGCCGACAGCCAGGTGCTCACCGTGAAGGTTCCCAGCGAAATTGAAGTGTTCACCATCAACGGCAAGGAAGTGGAAGGCGTAAACACCTTCTTCGCCAGCGACTTCAAGGAACTGAAACTGGCCCCCGGCCGCTATGAGATCCTCGCTTACTACAAGGAACTGTGGCAGCTGGATGCAGACAACCACGAAATCGTGAAAACCAACCCGGCCAACTTTGTCATCGAAGGCAAGGGCGGCGACCAATGGCAACTGGGCTTCAACAAACCGCAAGACGTGGAGCAGGCCCGCGCCATGGAAGACAGCTTTAGCGGCTGGGCTGCAAACAGCAAAACCGGAGAGCGAGTGGAGGCCGAAGAATCCGAGCTGATCCTCAATCGCGGCTTCCTGGCCCCGATCACCGGCGAAGAAGTCACCACCGCCACCACCAACAGCGTGGCCCCCCAGGCCGCAGCAGGTGCTGCCGCCGGCGCCACCGCTGCCAGCGCCCAAAAGAGCACCACCGTGGCCCCGGAAGCCAGCTACCTGGACACCCTGAAAGCGCAGTGGAAACAGGCCACCGCAGAAGAACGCCGCGAATTCCTGCAATGGATTGCGGAATAACGAAAAACGAGTTTCGAGTTTCGAGTTTCGAAGAGCAGAATCCGCTCCCTCACGGGCGCAGTGGTTTTTCTTTGATTTTCGCAACTCGAAACTCGTAGCTCGAAACTGCTTTTTCCCTCACTCCCCCTGAATTGTCGCCACGACCCGCCGGGCACCACCGTGGTCGCGGTGCTCGCACAGATAAATACCCTGCCAGGTCCCCAGCGCCAGCCGCCCGGCCCGAATCGGGATCGTCAGCGACGGGCCAATCAGCACGCTCTTGATATGCGCAGGCATATCGTCCGGCCCTTCCAGCGTATGTTCATAGTACGGCGCGTTCTCCGGCACCATCACATTCAGGTGTCGCTCCAGATCCCCGCGCACATCCGGGTCGGCGTTTTCATTGATAGTCAGCGAGGCGGAGGTATGCTGAATAAACAGATGCAGCAACCCCACCTCGATCTCAGCCAGCACCGGCAAGGCGGCCACCACGTCCCCCGTCACCAGGTGACAACCGCGCCGTTGCGCCGGCAACGTGACAATGTCCTGAAACCACATCTTCGTCCCCTTTAGACCTTGGCCCCAAATGCCGAACACGGCAGACTCGACGGTCTGTATTTTTACCGCACAGCATTCAAGGGGCATCCATGAAACTCAAAGGCCAGACCATTGTACTCACCGGTGCCTCCAGTGGCATCGGCGCTGAAGCGGCCAGGATCATGGCAAGAAAAGGTGCCACGCTGTGCCTGGTGGCACGCCGGGAAGAGCAGCTTCGCGAGGTCCAGCAATCCATTCAGGAACAGGGTGGCACCGCCTTTATCTATCCCTGCGATCTCAGTGACAACGTGGCCATCGACGCCTGCGCGGCACGCATTCTCGATGAGCACCCCCGCATTGATGCGCTGGTGAACAACGCCGCCCACTCCATTCGCCGCCCCATTGAGCAGTCTTTCGACCGCCTGCATGATTACCAGCGCACCGTACAGCTGAACTATATCGGCGCCGTGGCCATGACCCTGCAATTCCTGCCCCGCTTTGTGCAGCAGGGCCACGGCCATGTGGTGAATATTTCCAGCCTGTCCACGCAAATCCCCATTCCGCTGTTCTCTGCCTACCTGGCCAGCAAGAGCGCACTGGAATCCTTCACCCGTTCACTGGAAGCGGAGATGGGCCATCAAGGCGTCAGCACCACCGTGGTGTATTTCCCCATGGTGCGCACCCCCATGTCTTCGCGCACGGCGATTTATAAATACATGCCGATGATGCACGTGGAAAAAGCCGCGGGCTGGATTGTGGAAGCCTGTGAAAAACGCCCGGCGCGTATCGCCCGCCCCATGGGCAAGCTTGGCAGCGTCCTGCTTGCCGCCGCACCCGGGCCGGTGACGCGCCTGCCCCAACCCCTGTTTCGCAGCATGGACAAAATGCTCGCCAACCGGTTAAAGAAAAAGCGTTGAAGGCAGGAGCGAGTGACGAGAAGCGAGTCGCGAAATTCACAATAAAAACACTTCAAACCCGCTTGGTTTGGCTTCTCGAAACTCGCTTCTCGCAACTCGTCACTATCTTTCTAATTCACCACATTGATCGGCGAGCCTGCCTGCCATTGACGAATATTTTCTACCACGCCATCCAGCACCCGCTGCCGGGATTCGCGGGTGCCCCAGGCGTTGTGCGGGGTGATCAGCAGGTTGGGGATGCCGTCGGCAAGCAACGGATGATCCGCCGGCGGCGGCTCGCTGCTGAGCACATCCAGGCCGGCCCCACCAAGCTGGCCACTGCGTAGCGCCTCCGCCAGCGCCGGTTCGTCAATCAGGCCGCCACGGGCAGTGTTAAGCAACAAGGCCCCCGGTTTCATTTGTGACAAAAATGCCGAATCCACCAGCTTGTCGGTCTGTGGCGTTAACGGACAATGCAGGCTGATCACATCCGCCGCCGGCAATAACTCAGCCAGCGACAGCCGACCAGACTGATTCCCCCCGGCCTGAAATGATTCAGCAATCAGCACCTCCATACCGAAGGCCTCCGCCAGGCGGGCAGCCTCCCGCCCCAGATCCCCATACCCGATCACCCCAAAGGTTTTCCCGGCCAATTCCGTCATTGGATGGTTAAGCAGGCAGAACTGGGGCGCCTGACTCCACCGCCCCGAAACCACATCCTCATGGTAGGGAACCAGCCGGGCCGCCAGCGACAACAACAGCGCCATCGTATGCTGCGCTACCGACGCGCGGGCATAACCGGTCACATTGCAGACGGTGATACCCTGGGCTGCGGCCGCCGCCAGATCCACATTATTGGTACCGGTGGCACAAATACAGATAAGCTTGAGGGACGGGCAGGCTTTCAACGTGGCGGCATCAAGCACCACCTTGTTGGTCACTACCACCTGCGCACCGTCCAGCCGGGCCACACGCTGGTCCGGGCGGGTTTGCGGGTGGAGCGTCCACGACAACATATTGTCGAAGGCGGTGAAGTCCAGCTCGTCAGGAACCAGGGTATCGGTATCCAGAAAAACGCCTTGCATAACCTGTCACCTTTGGGGAAGAAGGGAGACCTGCCATGCTAACGGATTTGCTGGAAAAAATGGGCTTCGACCTGCCGCAGCAGGAGTGGGAAAAACCCGTTGTCGGCGCCAGCGCCTGCCTCACCGGCCAAAAAGTACGCTACGACGGCGACCACAAACACAACGCCATTCTAGTTCACCAGCTGGGGCCCTTGCTGCGCTTTCGGGAAACCTGCCCGGAAGTGGCCATTGGCCTACCCGTGCCCCGTCCGCCCATCCAGGTGGTGCAGCTCGACGACCGCCTGCGGGTGCGGGGCGTGGACCAGCCACAGCAGGATGTCACCGACGCCCTGGAAAACGTGGCCGCCACCCTGCAACAACCGTTGAGTGGCTTTGTGCTGAAAGCGCGCTCACCCAGTTGCGGCTACCTGAGTACCCCGGTGCATAACCCCCAGGGCCAACAGATCGGTATGGCCTCCGGCGCCTTTGCCCGCAAGCTCCACGAACTGTTCCCGCGCATTCCATTGGCCAACGAAGAAGACCTGGAAAAACCCGCCTTCCTGCAGGCCTTCCTGCTGCACGTGTATTGCTACCACCAGTGGCACCACAACGACCACCAGGGGCAATGGCTCAATCACATGCAGGAGCAAACCGAACAACTGGACGAACCACTACTCAGCGGCATGCGCCAGTATCTGGAAAAGCTCGGGCAGGCCATGCATTGAAATCAAGATGTCGGATTACGGCCTTCGGCCTAATTCGACCTACGAATTAGCAGCGCGGTTTTGTAGGTCGAATTAGCCTGAAAGGCGTAATCCGACACCACACGCGCATCGCTTCCAGACACAAAAAAACGCACGGCCCGAAGACCGTGCGTTTTCTTTTTACCCGTACCGAACTGTCAGGATGCCTTGCGCAGCACCTCTTCATTGCGGTACGTCACTTCATAGTCATCCAGCTCAAAGGCACTCAGCTTTTTCTTCAGCTCAGCCAGCGACCAGGGCCAGGCGGCAAAGTTACGGCCGTTCTGGTCCAGGTAATAGCTCTTGCAGCCACCGCTGTTGAACACCGTGCCTTTCAGGTGCTTCTGCACCTTGTCGTTGTGCTGCTTGAGCACATCCGGGCGAATGGTGACTTTACCAATGCCGTTGTTTTTCACTTTCTTCAGGCCATCGATGATGTAATCCAGCTGCGCCTCGGCCAGGCCGATAAAGGAGTCATACACCAGAACGTTCGGCCCCAGTACCAGGAAAGCATTCGGCGTATTTTCCATGGTCGCACCCAGGTACGCTTCCGGCGACGTGTCTTTCCACAGGTCGGACAGGCGATCACCGTTGGCATTCACCACCTTGCTGCCAATCGGCGGGTGCGACACTTCAAAGCCGGTGCCCCAGATGATCACGTCCACTTCGTGGCGCTCACCGTTAGCGGCGACAACCGTGTTGCCATCCACTTCCACCAGGCCATGGGGAATCAGGTTGGCGTTATCCGCCTGCAACGCCGGGTAGTAATCGTTGGCGAACAGAATGCGCTTGCAGCCCAGAGTGAAGTCCGGGGTGACCGCCTTGCGCAGGGCCTTGTCACGTATCTGCACCCGCAGCAGCTGTTTCGCCGCCGTGCTGATGGGCTTCAACACCCCCGGGTTACGCAGGCCAAAGTTGATGGCATTCAGGGAGGTGGCCACCGCCTTGCGCCAGCCACGCTGAATCACCGGCAACGCTTCGATGGTGCGCTTGCTTCTGTCACCCAGCGGCAGGTCCGGCTTGGGCAAGACCCAAGGCGCGGTGCGCTGGAATACGAACAGCTCTTTTACCTTGGGCTGAATCTGCGGCACAAACTGAATCGCCGAGGCACCGGTACCAATCACCGCCACCCGCTTGCCGGTCAGGTCGTAATCATGGTTCCACTTGGCGGAATGGAACATCTCGCCGGTGAAACTTTCCAGCCCGGGCAGCGCGGGAATCTTGGATTCCGTAATGGGCCCGGTGGCAAAAATCACGGTCCGCGCCAGGTACTGACCGCTGGACGTATCCAGCACCCAGAGGTGACGACTCTCGTCCCAGGTGGCCCCGTCCAGCGAGGTGTTGAATTGAATCAGCCGGGTGATGCCGAACTTGGCGCTCACGTCTTCCAGGTAGCTGAGAATTTCCGGCTGCTTGGCAAACAGATGACTCCAGTTGCTGCTCAGCGCAAACGAATAGGAGTACAACGAGGAAGGCACATCACAACCACAGCCCGGGTAGGTATTTTCCCGCCAGGTGCCGCCCACGCGGTCTGCCTTCTCAATAATCTTGAAATCGTTATAGCCTTCCTTTTTCAGCTTGATCGCTGCGGCGATACCGGAAATGCCGGCACCGACGATAAAGGAATCATAAATTTTTTCTGCTGGCGCCTTGCGCGCAGCGGTCTTGGTCTTTTTTGCAGCGGCCATGGTTATGCCCCCTTGTTACTGACAAAGCGATAAGAAAAACCCAGGAACTTGGCGTAAAGGTTGGGCGACGCCCGCTTCATCATCCAGAACAGCTTGGCGTCTACCTGGGGCGTGGTGTACAGCTCGCCCTTGTCCAGACGGTTCAGGGTCAGCTTGGCCACATCGTCACTGGTGGTCATGGCGTAATTCATCAACGCATGGTCCGCCAGCTTGGAGTAACGGCCGGGGATGCGGCCGTTCTTGATAATGTTGGTCGGCACCAGCGTCGGGCACAGCACATTCACGCGAATGTTGTCCCTGGCCAGTTCCGAGAACAGGGTTTCGGACAGAGCACGCACACCGGCCTTGCTCACGTTGTAGGCACTCATTTCCGGGGCCGCGGTGTAAGACGCCGCAGACGCCACATTGATAATGGCGCCATGCCCCTGTTTCTTGAAGCCGGGCACAAAATAGTGGCAGCCATTGATCACGCCCCACAGGTTCACGTGCATGCACCACTTCCAGTCATCCAGGCTCAGCTCATCGAACTTGCCCCCCAGACCCACGCCGGCATTGTTAATGATCATGGTCGCCGGGTGCCCCAACAAGGCTTCGGATTCCTCGGCCAGTTTTTTGACCTGCTCCGCTTCGCCCACATCACAGTGAACCGCAAAACCTTTGGCGCCCTGGGCTTCCAATAGCGCTACGGTTTCCTGGGCGGCTTCCAGATTCACATCCGCACACACCACGGCACCGCCACGCTTGGCCAGTTCCAGAGCAAAACTGCGGCCGATGCCGCTACCGGCGCCGGTCACCACTGCGTAGGCGTTTTTGCTTGGCTTGGCAAAACGCTGCTTCAGAAAAGTCATCATCACGATTATCTCAACAGGTTATCGGCAGCACGCCCCGAACCGGGCGTGCCACGAAAATCAGGCGCGCAGTTTCGGCACGAATTCCTTGACCAGATACGGCGATAACAGACCCGTCTTCGGGTTCAGCAGCTTCTCCTTGTAATACTCAAGGTAGGCCGTGGTGTCGTGGTCGTTGGGATGAAAGTCGCGACGCATGTAATCCAGAATGTGCTTAACCGTGCTGCCGTAAACACCCTCTTTCGGGCCGGCCAGAAACACCAGGCTGGTTTTCACGTCTTTCCAGAAACGCAGGCTGAGCAGCTTGGTCGGCTTGCGGTATACCGGAATGGCTGCGCCACCCAACGGCACCAGGAACATGATGGTAAAGGCCGCCAGCGCAAAGCCACTCACCCGCAGCGGGTAGTTGCCGGACAGGGTCTCGTAGACATCATAGGCAATGTCCTTGTGCTCGGACTCTTCCAGCATGTGCCACATCCACAGGGCACGCTGCTTTTCATCACCGGTTTCATAGAAGACCGCTTCATTCTTCATCATGTATTCCGCCAGTACCGCCGTGAAATGCTCAATCCCCGCCATCAGGGACAGCTGCATGCGGTTAGGCAGTTTCTTGAAGCCGTACTCGAACACGTTGTCCGCCAGGAAACGGTACAGCGCCACCGGGTAACGGTGCTCGGCGAGGGTGTCGTTAAACTCGTCGTGCATTTTGGAGTGAATGGCTTCCTGGCCAATCAAGGCCGTCACCCGCTGCTTCAGCACCGGGTCCTTGAGAAACTGGCGGTGGTAGCGGGCCGTGTCGATCACCAGCTCTTCGCCAAAGGTCAGGAAGATAGACAGCGCCTGAAAGTACGCAGTGGCAAACTCCGTATCTTTAAAGAAGGTGGTGTCGAGATCCTTGGCATCAAATTTGAAATCCATATGCCGGATGGGCACCTCGGGAGCTTTCCCGGCGGTTTTCGGCGCGTATTGATGAATGGTTGCAGTACTCATAAAGGTCACCTGTCCACGTAAGGCCAACGCCAGCCAATACAAAAAGGGGGCGGCAGCAGCAGGCAACGCATTGCTTACCCTGCCCACCGTTACATTAATGGATGACACAATAAAGTGAATGCTTGTTCGGATTCAATTCGGATTGATTTCCCGGCAAGGAGCGAACCGCACAAAACCACAATAAAGAAGGGGAAACATTAAGAATAAAGGGCCACAAGGTAAGTAAGCGCAAACAAACGCTGTCATTTCGGGCCACTTGTTGTCGGACAGCCTGCGCCTCATCCCCCTGAACAAGGCAGAGAAAAGACGGGAATGCCGGCGCGGGCGCGCCGGTTTCCGACTACAGAATCAGGGTAAAACCGCCGGTGATGATCGCGAACAGCACCGTCAGCCAGATCAATGTCCACCAGGGGAACGGCGGCGGGGGCGGCTCCACTTCCAGCTGCTTTTCCAGATAATTTTTCAGCAACTTGGTGTTGCGGGTATTGGCCTTGTAAATGGCATCAAAGGCATCGCCCACCACCGGCAGCAGGCCACCCAGGAAGTCGATGCCCATATTGCGCAGCATCCGGAGCTTCACCCCCTTGCTGGCCCCGGCACGGTGGGCCTCCACCACCACATAACTGCCCAGCACCAGGCCCGCCGCATCACCAACGATCGGCACCAGGCCGATAATCGCCTCGGCGCCAATCTGGAACTTGGTAAAGGGAATGCCAATACTGCTGTCAGTGAAGCGACTGAATTTTTCCAGTCGCGCCAGCGCGGCTTCCTGCTGCGCTTTACTCGGGTTTGCCATTAGATCTCCACGTACAGCTGGCCGTCTTCTTCGGTTACCGGCCAGGTTTCCAGGGCTTTCTCGCCCCGCACCACATTCAGCATCTGCACCCCCGGCGGGAAATTCGCCCACTCGGAGACTTCACCGGTGCGGATATCAAACTTCGCCCGGTGCAGCGGACACTGCACACATTGGTCCTTGAGAATCTTGCCTTTGCCCAGTGAGGCAAACATATGGGTGCAGCGCGCCTGGGTGGCGTAGAAACCATCGCTCAGGTGATACACCACCAACTTGGTGTCCCCCGCCTTCATGGCACGGCTTTGTCCTTCCGGTAGATCCTGGCTGGCACAGAGTTCATAACGCATGGTGCTCTCCTTGCTGGCTGAAAATCAGTTGTGAGCGACGAAGCACCTGTAGGAGTTCCCTTCCAGGGGACGAACCTTGCGCAGCAAGGAAATCGCCTGCAGAGCCTGCCCCGGGCTTGATCCGGGGGCGATCAGGCCTTACCGCACTCGACGGTTTCATTCATGGCATTGCGGAATCCCGGAATCCTCTGTCGCCTCGCTTCGCGAGGTTCGTCCCCTGGAAGGGAACTCCTACATGAACGGCGTCTCGCTACTCCAGATACGTATACCCTGCCAGACCCTCGCGTACCAGCTCGATAAAGCCTTCTTGCTCGGCATTATTCAAGTGCGCCTGGCGGCAGTGCTGCTCCAGGGACGCCAGCAGCTTGTCGGTATCGTAGTTCACGTAGCGTAGCACCGAGCTCACCGTATCGCCGTGAATGGCATGGTCGAGCACGATGTTGCCGTTGTCATCCACGTCCACATCCACGGAATCCGTGTCGCCGAACAGGTTGTGCATGTCGCCGAGAATTTCCTGGTACGCGCCCACCATGAAAATGCCCAGGTGGCCGTTGAGCTGTTCCGGCAGCGGCAAGGTGGCTTCCACGCCTTCGCCATCCACGAACTGGTCGATGCGGCCATCGGAATCGCAGGTAATGTCCTGAATCACCGCCCGGCGGGTGGCGGGCTTGTCCAGGCCGGACAGCGGCAGCACCGGGAACACCTGATTGATGCCCCACACATCCGGCACCGACTGGAACACGGAGAAGTTCACGAACAGCTTGTCCGCCAGGGTTTCGTTGAGGCTGTCGAGCAGCTCGCGCTGCTGCTTGCGCAGCGGGTTCAGGCGACCGCGCAGGGCCAGCAGGCAGTTGATATACAGCTGCTCGCCACGGGCACGGGTGGCCAGGCCCAGATCGCCGGCGATATAGCGCTGGTGAATGTCCTGCCAGGCGCCGGTCACTTCCGAGAAACGCTCCAGCAGATTGCCCGGCTCGCCGGCCAGGGCCTGTTGCAGCTCCCACAGTTGTTGCAGCTCAGCCGCGTCATCCGCCGCCGGTGCGTCCACCGCCACCGATGCCATCTGCTCCTGGTCGGTGATATTCACCAGCAGCACCGCATGGTGGGCGGTCAGCGCCCGGCCGGATTCGGAAATGATGTTGGGCTCCGGCAAACCGTGCTGGGCACACTGCTGCTGCAGGGTCTGCACGATATGGCGGGCATAATCGCCCACCCCGTAGTTCATGGAGCAGTAGGAACGGGAATGGGTGCCTTCATAGTCCACCCCCAGGCCACCGCCCACATCCACGGTTTCCACCGCCGCACCCAGGGCGCGCATCTCGGTGTAGTAACGGGCCGCTTCGCGCATGCCCGCCTTGATATCCTGGATATTGGCCACCTGGGAGCCCAGGTGAAAATGCAGCAGCTTCACGCAGTCTAGCCGCCCGGCGGCACGGCAATGCTCGATGGCCGCCATCAGCTGCGGCGCGCTCAGGCCGAACTTGGACTTCTCGCCCCCGGTGTTCTGCCAGTTGCCCTTACTGATGCTCATCAGCCGCACCCGCAGGCCAATGCGCGGCGACACACCCAGCTCATCCGACAGCGCCAACAGCGCCGGCAGCTCGGACATTTTCTCCACCACAATTTGCACATGGAAGCCCAGCTTCTCGCCCATCAGCGCCAGGCGCAGGTATTCCGCGTCCTTGTAGCCGTTGCAGACGATGGTATCGCCCGGGTTGGACAGCGCCAGCACGGCCAGCAGCTCCGGCTTGGAACCCGCCTCCAGGCCCACTCGCTCACCCTCATCGCGGGCACGCAGAATCTCGTGCACCACCCGGCGCTGCTGGTTCACCTTGATCGGGTACACCGGCGTGTAGTCGCCCTGGTACTGGTGCCCGGCGATGGCCTCACGAAAGGCCCCGGCCAGCAGCTTCACCCGCTGGCGCAGAATCCCGGAAAAGCGCGCCAGCACCGGCGCCCGCAACCCGGCCGCCCGGCAGCTTTCCAGCACCGCTTCCAGCGTGGCCTGGCCGCCCTGCTCGCCATTGGGGCGAACACACAGCTGGCCCTGGTCGTCGATACGGAAGTAACTGTCGCCCCAGCGATCCACGTTATAGATGTCGCTGGCGGGTACGGGAGAGTTGTCGGTCATTACGGGTCCTGAATAAGGGTGTCGTCTGGGGGCATTATGCCTGCCGGGACGCCGCGCTCGCACCCCTTTTTCCTGCTTTGACAGGCGCACGATAGGACTTACAATCGCGACTATCGTTCACCCGTCGAACACCCCTATTTGCCTTCACCGGAACCGCCCATGAGCAGCCCCAAGAACAACTGGTTTTACGAGCACTTCGACACCGCTGGCACCGCCTTCGGCCTGCGCCTCAAACAAAAGCTGGAAGAAGTGCAGACCGAGTATCAGCACATCGAGATGTGGGAAACCGACACCTTCGGTTACCTGATGACCATCGATGGCGCCACCATGCTCTCCACCCGCGACAACTTCCTCTACCACGAGATGATGTCGCACCCGGTGCTGTTCAGCCACGCCAACCCCAAGCGCGTCATCATCATCGGTGGCGGCGACTGTGGCACCCTGCGTGAAGTGCTGCGCCATCCGAGCGTGGAAAAAGCCACCCAGATCGACATCGATGAAATGGTCACCCGCTACTCCGAGAAATACTTCCCGGAACTGTGCGAGTCCAACGGCGACAGCCGCGCTGAACTGCTGTTCGAAGACGGCGTGCAATACATGCGCGATTGTGAAGACGGCAGCGTGGACGTGATCATTGTGGACTCCACCGACCCGGTAGGCCCGGCAGAAGGCCTGTTCAAGGCCGACTTCTTCCGCGATTGCCATCGCGTACTGGCCGACGGTGGCATCATCGTGCAGCAGTCCGAATCCCCGCTGCTGCACAGCGATACCATCATCAAGGATCTGCACGCCAACATGCGCGAAGCGGGTTTCACCAGCACCCAGACCCTGCCCTTCCCGCAGCCGGTCTATCCCAGCGGCTGGTGGAGCTGCACCCTGGCGGGCAAGAACACGGATGTAAGCGAATTCCGGGAAACCGATGCCACCGGGAAAGGGTTTGATACGCGGTATTATTCAGCGGCGATTCATAAAGGGGCGCTGGTTTTGCCGCCGTTTATGGAGGCGGCGATTAAGGGCTAGTTGAAAGTTGAAAGTTGAAAGTTGAAAAAATAATGCCCTTGTCTTCGTTGGAAGCAAGGGCATTTTCGTTGAAATATACCGACCAATAAGAAATAGAAAAGCACAAAACAAGACCTGAACTATTTCTTCAATAAATAACAATAGCGATAACAATCACAGCAAGATGAAGAATAAAAGAAACAACCCTCTCTAGACTGAGCTTACCTTCCCCCGGGATCTGCGATGTCATTAAATACATGGGCCTATCCGTTAAAAAAGACAAGACTTCATTCACTGCAACAAACAAACCAAAAAGAAGAACAAAGAAAATCACAAGATTATCTTTTTCAACCCAAATAATCGACAACAAAGCAGATATCAAGAATGAAGCCTTGCAACCACAAAATGAGCTTTTATTCATTTCAATCAGGCCTACCAGGTCAGGTCTTCCAATTCTCATAACTTTATCGCACTCGATGGGAAATGGGAGACCTGACCCTCTTTCCCTGTTTAAGCCTGTCTCGCGGATTGTATTGTTAACACTTCTAATCTTCTGCACTAAGTTCAAGCTCGTCGAATATGGCAAGCGGATCCTCAGGTTGCAATGCCCAGCGATATGCCGGATGCACCTCCCAATCGTAGCCGAACTCTGTAAACTTATTAGACAGGTAGCGGTTCTCTTCAAAGTATTTTCTATCGATACCTTTCGCTAACTTTTTTCTTGCTGTGATGAAATTGATCTTATACAAGAATGCCGCAAGCTCTTTCGTCTCAGCTAGGTTTCCGTTTGCCCATCGAAATCTACCTTGCTCTTCGATTGACTGAATCTTCTTTAAAAGAAGATCAGTTGAGTATACGTACCCCTGAGACGCTTTACGCTGAATTTTTGACGGGCGCATTCCTAGAACGAGTTTCTCAATCCGAGGCAACTCTGATCTGTACTCATTGAAGGTATCCTGCAAACGCCCCTGGGAATATTCTTCGAATATGGCTTCAAGGTGATCCGTTGTTATTATGCTAGACCCAACCCGATTAGCCTCTCTGCCCGCTAGCGTCATCAATTTAACCAGGTCACGTGGCCGCTTTCGAATAAGAGACATTATCACACGATACATTGGAGCATTGTTCCAGTGCCCTCTTCCGGTGAAGCGCTCTTCAACAATTTCGCTCAAATACGAAAATAAATTCCACTGATGTTTGCTGAGGAGTTCTTCCTCATCGACTTCTCTGCCAAAATAACTTTCTATTCGCTTAACTAGTAGCACAAGTATTTCATGGTTAGACCAAGAGTGCCAAATGACAGAACCCTCAATTTTATCCGTAGACTCATCTGAGGTTCTTGCGAGGTAGTAGACATCAGAGCGTAAGCTCACTCTAAAATACACACCTCTATTCTCTGTAGAAATATCTCGAATGGCATTAAGCAGTGCAGATATGCGCTGGGTATCCCCTTTCCGGCCTTCCCAACCTCTGTCCAAATCGTCAATATAGACAGATATTTTATTATTTTGTAAAAAGCTTTTAAGAATAGCTCCTTTCGAGGCCGAAAGATTGACCTTATCTTCTGTCTTCAAGGTGGAAGATAGAAAATCTAGGGCAGCTCCACCGTACTGGTTTAGCTTACCTCTCCACCCATCGTAAAGGAGTCCAAACGAAGTCAATGCTTTCCGGGCTATAATCTCATTTATCCCTGTTTTCCAATCCCGGATTAACCTTAGGAAGTCAGTGGTATCTTCAGCTATGCCAACAATATCATCGGGCTTTATCAAAAGAGTAAGCCTGTTTCTGGCAGACTCTTCGTCTATTGCCACTTGGAATAACGCAGATTTACCAATACCTTTATGGCCTACAAGGATTCGCAGGGGAAGATCATTTACCACCTGAGAGTACACCTTGCTCTTGAAGTAATACTGTTTCAGTCGCTCCGGGTCTTCGTCTTCAGCCGCCTCGTGGCCGAATAGTCTTTGGAGCTCATACTCATCAAAATCCATAGATTAAATTCCCGAATTTATCTAGTTTAAATAGTTATTCTGAAGTCGACTCGAATATCCAAGGGGCTGACTGAGAGGGGGCAGGTCATCCCTCGCGGGCTGGATCAAAGGAGAAAAGTATCTGCAGAAGCCAGCTCCAGGGCCAGCATAAGGATAAACAGACAGGCATCCCTTCCCCCGATTCGCTTTCGCAGGCCATGCCACCCTGGCTGGCCGGTTGTTATTTGTGATCCAGTTCCGAATCTACACAATCCGCCCGCACAAATAAATGCACATGGTGAAAAGTCTGTTTACGGCTGGTGCCCGGCCTTGTCGGCGGCGGCGAAGTGGGCCATCTGGTCGGCGTGGGCCTTGATAAAGGCCGGGCGGGCGGTGGCGCGAGTGATGTAGGCCCGGCAGGCCGGGTGATCTGCCAGACCGTCGAAGCGGTCTACCAGGCGCAGTACGTCAGCCATGAGAATGTCGGCGACGGTAAAGGTATCGGTGAGCCATTCGCGGCCGGTGAGTGTGGTTTCCATTTGCTGGAGCCGGGCGGCGAGGAAGGCGTCCAGGTGTTGTCGGCCCGGGGTTGGCTGGTTATCGCCGGCGAACTGGTAGAGGGACCAGGGCAGGCTGGCGGCTTCCACGGAGTTGAGGGCAGCGAACAGCCAGCTGATTACGGCGCTGCGGGCGTTCGGATCTTTTGGCATCAGCGATTCGCTGCGCTCTGCCAGATGCAGAAGGATGGCACCGCTTTCGAACAGCGAGAGATCGCCATCGGTGAGCCAGGGCACCTGCCCGAAGGGCTGATGTGCAAAGTGATCGGCTCCCCGTTCGTGAAACGGAACCCTCTGCACCTGATACGGCAACCCGGCCTCTTCCAGCGCCCAGCGCACCCGCAGATCACGCACGTAACCCCGTGGCATATCGGGCACCCAGTCATAGGTGGTAAGGACAAGATCCGTCATAGCGCGCTCCCTCGCGTTAGTCTCTTTTCAAGACACTGAATCTACACAAGATCGCAGCGCAACACACATAGCAAACACGCCTGCCCATCACGAAAAGACAAAAGCCCGGAACACGTCACACGCGCCCGGGCTTTTCTCTGTCTTGTAGCTTGTAGTTCGTAGTTCGTAGCTCGTAGCTCGTAGCTCGTAGCTCGTAGCTATTTTTTAACTTCTTCCTCGACAAAATCCAGCCGGTCTTGCCCGAAGAACATTTCATTGCCCACGAACATTGTCGGCGCGCCGAACACGCCGCGTTTGATGGCGGCCTCGGTGTTGGCTTTAAGCTGCTCTTTCACTTCGTCGCTGGCGGCTTTGTCCAGCCAGGCCTGTGCATCCAGGCCGGCGGCGGTGAGCACGCGGGTGATTTCTTCCGGCTCGGAGAGTTTGCAGGGCTCGCGCCACATGACGTTGTAGAGGGCGGTGATCACGGCATCCTGTTCCGGGGTGCCGATGGCGGCGGTGATGATGCGCATGGGGGTGATGGTGTTCACCGGGAAGTGCGGGTTCATGGTGAACGGCACCTGGTAGCGCGCGGAGTAGCGGGCCAGGTCGCGCATCATGTACATGCCCTTGGCAGGCACGGCACCGGGCGGGTTGTTACCAGTGGCCTTGAAGATGCCACCCAGCAGGACGGGCACATACACAAGTTCGGCGCCGGTGCGCTCACAAATGGCAGGCAGCTGGCTCCAGGCCAGGTAGGCAGTGGGGCTACCCACGTCGAAGAGGAATTCGATTTTTTTGCTCATTGGTTTTGTCCTTTCAAAGATTGTCGTAGGAGCGTCGCTGGCGGCGCGATAGCCCAACGTCTGGAATCGCGCCGCCAGCGACGTTATTCGCTGCGCTCACCCCTTCGGGGCCGCCCTGCGGGCGTTGCTTCGCTGCGCTACGCTCCTACGGCCGGCTTTTGTGGTTTCGTGTTGCGTGCAGCGTACTGCGTGCAGCGTTGTTCAAAACGTTTCCATCCACGGGCGCAGGTCGATTTCGTGGGTCCAGGCGTCGCGGGGTTGTTGGTGGAGCATCCAGTAGGTGTCGGCGATGTGCTCCGGGTTGAGAATGCCATCCTGTTCTTTCTGGGCATACTTGGCCGGGAAGTTGTCGCGGATAAAGGCGGTGTCGATGGCGCCATCGATGATCGGGTGCACCACGTGAATACCTTCCGGCCCCAACTCCCGGGCCATACTTTGCGCCAAAGCACGTAGCGCAAACTTGGCGCCGGCGAAGGCGGAGAAACCCTTTCCGCCACGCAGTGACGCAGTGGCACCGGTGAAGATGATGGTGCCCTTGTTGCGCGGCACCATCACGCGGGCGGCTTCGCGGCCCGCCAGAAAACCGGCGAAGGCGGCCATCTCCCAGACCTTGCGGTATACCCGGGCAGTGGTTTCACGGATGGAGAAGAACACGTTGGCGCCGATGTTGAACACCACCACGTCCACCGGGCCAACCTCATTTTCGATGGTGTCGAACAGCGCTACCATCTGTTCTTCATCACGGGCATCGCAACCGAACGGGCGAGCTTTACCGCCGGCGGCTTCGATCTCCTGCACCAGCGGCGCCAGGGCGTCTTCACTGCGGCGGGTGACGCAGACGGTGTAGCCTTCGCGGGCAAAGCGTTTGGCGATGGCGCCACCGGTGGCATCACCGGCACCGATGATAACGGCAACAGATTCTGGCATGGGGCCTCCAACAGGCTCGTTCTGCAAACAGTTAGTTCCAATTCGGAACTAATGGTCGGTTCTTTTTAGGAACCCGTCAAGCGAGTATGATCAGAAACGATTCACGGAGGTTTACTATGCGCTGGCAAGACATCGATCAACAGCCCTGCTCACTGGCCCGTTCGCTGGCCATTATTGGCGATAACTGGACGCTGCTGGTGCTGCGCGACTGCTTTCTTGGGGTGCGCCGTTTTGATGATTTCCAGCAACGGCTGGGCGTCACCCGCCATGTACTCAGCGACCGGCTGCGCAAGCTCGCCGATGGCGGGGTACTGGAAAAAGTGGCCTACCAGGAACGGCCCCTGCGCCACGAATACCGGCTGACCACCATGGGCCGCGACCTCTACCCGGTGATTGCCCACCTGGCCCAATGGGGCGACAAATACCTGGCCGGTGATGCCGGCCCACCGCTGGTGCGCGTGCATCGCCAATGCGGCGAACCGCTGGAGGCCAAACTGCAATGCAGCCATTGCGGTGACAGTGTGGAGCCCAAGGATATTCGGCTGGAAGAAAACCCGCACTGGGCCGGGCAATTATTGCCGACCAAGGCGGGGTAAGAGGGTTTGTCGGATTACGCCTTTCAGGCTAATTCGACCTACTCGACCACGCTTCAGGTAGGTCGAGTTAGGCCGAAGGCCGTAACCCGACATTGAGCGTTGCGAGGAACCCTCAGTGCTCGGTGCCGTTAAGCGCATGGAAGATATGCTCCAACGCCGGGCCAAAGCAGCCATCGGCACCGTAATGGCCATGACTTGCCGGCCATTGCGCCTGCGCCATGGACACGCCCAGCGGCGGCGCCTGCACAGCGGCAGCACCATCCTCGCTGCGCTGATAAATGGATTCCCCTTCCTTGATGGTTTCCAGCACGGTGAGTGAGTGCAGTGTTTGCGGCTCCACTTCCAGCGGGTTCTCCGACAACACCACAAAGTCCGCCAGCTTGCCCACTTCGATGGAGCCCTTGCTGGCGTCTTCAAAGTGCTGATAGGCAGACCAGAGTGTCATCGCCTTGAGCGCCGTCATCACGCTGACTTTCTGTGCTTCACCCAGCACCTTGCCGCTGCGGGTGGTGCGATTTACCGTGGCATCCAGCACCCGCATGGCGCTGGGTAACGCTACCGGGGCATCGTGGTGGGTGGTGAACCGCATGCCCGCTTCTTGCACCCAGCCGGTGGGCGAAATGTTTTCCGCCCGCTCCGGGCCGAGCACGGAATCGCGGTGCCAGTCACCCCAGTAGAAGGTGTGCATGGGGAACAGGGACGGGAAGATGCCCAGGGTTTTCAGTTCGGCAACCTGATCCTTGCGCAGGGTCTGGCCGTGGATCAGCACCGGGCGCACATCCACACCGGGCACCGCCGCTTCCGCTTTTTCCCAGCCCATGATCATCTGGTCGATGGCCCGGTCGCCATTGGCGTGGGTCAGCGTTTGCCAGCCGTTTTCCAGGGCCTTGGTGTACACCTCCACCACCTTGTCATCCTTGACCACGCCGTAGCCGGCATAGTCATCGCCCTTGCCGTGGGGCGGCTGGTAGTAGGGCTCGGTGAGCCAGGCGGTTTTGCCCTGGGGGGAACCGTCCAGGGTCAGCTTGATGCCGCCGATGCGAAAATGGTTATGGTACTGCGGTGTGCTGTCCACGTTGTGGTAGAACGGCGGCACCATCAGTTCGTCCACGCCCTCATTGAGAATATCCGGGTAGGACACGATATCCGCTTTCAGTACGCCGGCCTGGGCGGCGCCCATGGCCACCTTCACGTGCTGCGGCGAGCTGCGGCCATCCTGCAGGGTGGTGTAGCCGAAGCGGGTGTACAGCCGCTCCCCTTCCTTGAGCATGGCCACGGCTTGCTCGCCATTCATTTTCGGGAACAACTTTCCCAGTGCCATAAAGAAGGCATTTTCTTCCAGCAGGCCAGTGGGCTCACCGGTTTTCGGGTCTTTCACGATGACGCCGCCGGGCGGGTTGGGGCTGTCGGCGGTGATGCCGATTTTTTTCAGCGCCGCGCTGTTGAGCACCCCAAAGTGGGCGCTCTGGTGCACGATCAATACCGGCGTATCGGCACTGACCTGATCCAGCTCTGCGCGGCTGGGATGGCGCTTCTCCGCCAGCTGGGAATCGTCGTAACCGAAACCATAAATGATGCCGAACTGCTTGCTCAGTTCCGAGGTTTTGGCGAAGGCCTGCAAGGTATCCACCAGCTCCGGCACACTGCTGATGCCACCATCCGGCGGCGGCAGCAGGTTGGCGCTCATGGCCTGAAAACCGACAAAGGACACATGGCCATGGGCATCCACAAAACCGGGCAGCAGCGTCTTGCCCTGCAGGTCATGCATGGTGGTGCTGTCCCCCTGATAACGCAGCACCGCGTCTTTTTCACCTACCGCCACAATGCGCCCATCGCGCACCGCAACAGCCCGGGCCTCGGGGGCGTTATCATCGACGGTTATCACCGGGCCATTGAACCAGATGGCTTCGGCCGGAGGCGGCGGCGGCAGATCGGTCTGACACCCGAACAAGGCGGTTACTGCCAGGGCGCCCGGCAGCCACTTGCTGATTGAATGTTTCATTACTCTCCCTTTTTTCACTTTTTATAAGTTTTGCAAACGTTGTAGCGCCTTTTGACACTAGCAAGCCTGCAAAAGAAGCAATAAACGGAACCTTATAAAAATGTTTCAAAGCAGGAACGGCGTCGCGTTTGCGGGCACCGTGAGGCTTTGTCGGATTACGCCTTTTAGGCTAATTCGACCTACCAAACCATGCTTCAGGTAGGTCGTGTTAGGCGTAGCCGTAACCCGACATGGAACCTACAACGAAGGCGCACTGAGCTGGATTTCATTCTGCATGGTTTGCAGCTGGGCCAGCACCCGCTGGCGCAACCAGCTGTGGGCCGGGTCGGCGCTCTGGTCGCGGTGCCAGTAGAGGTGCATTTCCAGCCCCGGCAGTTCGCCGGGGAACGGCTTGAGCACCAGCCCCTGGCGCCGCAGCTGCCCGGCCAGGCTGGCGGGCATGGTGAGCAGCAAGTCGGTTTGCTGCACGGTGCTGAGCGCCGCCTGATAATGCTGACAGCGCAAGCGGATATGGCGCCGGTAGCCCTGGCGGGCCAGGCCGAAATCTTCCAGCCCCGGCCCTTCGCGCCGGGACGATACCAGCACATGCTGGGCGGCCAGGTAGGCCGGCAGATCCATGCCTTCGGCCAGCGGGTGAGAGTCGCGCATCATCACCACCAGCGGGCCGTGCAATACGGCCTGGTGTTCGATGGCTTCCGGCAGCGCCAGCATCACGTCGCAGGCCAGATCCAGCCGGCCGCTGGCCAGCTCGGTGGCCATTTGCCGGCGGCTCACGGTGAGTGACTGCAACTTCACCCCCGGCGCCTCATCCATAAACTGGCTCATCAGTGCCGGCAGCAAGCGCCCTTCCAGGCCATCACGCAGGCCCAGCACAAAGGTGCGCTCCGCCTCGCTGGCATCGAAACCACCCTCTTCGCTCAGACAACGCTGGAACCCGCCCAGGGCATGGCGCACCGGGCTGACCATGGCCCGCGCCCTGGCGGTGGGCACCATGCGGCTGCCCTGGCGGACAAACAGTGGGTCACCCAGGCGGTCGCGCAGGCGCCCCAGTGCGTGGCTGACCGCCGGCTGGGTGAGGTTGAGTACCTTGGCGGCGCGGGTCAGGGAGCCCTCGGTATAGATGGCATCGAAGACCACGAAAAGATTGAGATCGAAGCGTGAAACATGCATGGCGTTTATCATTGGTCATTGCGAGGATTCATTGGATTTATTGAAGCGCCATCACTAGCATCGGTCAATGGATAAGACCCCTGATGCCGACTAATGCACAATCCGCGACCGAAATCACCATGACAACAGGACACACCATGAGTCAGACCCCGCAACGCATCCTGATTACCGGCGGCGCCTCCGGGCTGGGCCGCGCCATGGCCGAAGCCTGGCTTCGCGAGGGCGCCCGGGTGTTGATCGGCGACGTGAATCAGGAACGCGCGGCAGAAACCCTGGCCGCGCTGGAAGATCTACCCGGCGAATTGCAGTTCCAGTATCTGGATGTACGCGACGCCGCCAGCTTCAATAATTCCCGCGAATGGCTGGAGCAGAACTGGGGCGGGCTGGACGTACTGGTCAACAATGCCGGGGTGGCCGGTGCCGCCCGTATTGACCGCGGCGACATGGCCGACTGGGACTGGATTTTCGATATCAATGTGAAAGGCGTGGTGCGCGGCTGCAAGGTCTTCGTGCCGATGATGAAACGTCAGGGCCATGGCCATATCGTCAATATCGCCTCCCTGGCCGGGCTGCTGCATGCGCCGGTGATGGGCAGCTATAACGTGACCAAGGCCGGCGTCATTTCCCTGTCGGAAACCCTGCGTTTCGAACTGGCGCCCTATGGCATTCATACCACCGTAGTGTGCCCGGGCTTTTTCCGCACCAATCTGCACGAGTCCATGCGCACCCCGGAACCGGGCATGATCGAAACCGTGGACAAGCTCCTTTCCAGTGACGAGCTCACCGCCAACCAGATTGCCGAAATGATCAAGCAGGCGGTGGCCAAACAGCAGTTCTTCCTGCTGCCTCACAAGAGCGGCCGCCGTGCGTACTGGATGAAACGGTTTATGCCCTTCGTGTTCAACCGAATCATGCTGAAAGGCGCGGTGCGGCTGCAGCGCAAGCTGGAACAAAGCGAACAGAAAAAAGGGCACTGATTTATGCCGGTGATTTACCTTATTCGCCACGGACAGGCCAGCTTCGGCAAGGAAGATTACGACCAGCTTTCCGATGTGGGCTGGGAGCAAAGCCGTGTTCTTGGCCGCGCCCTGCAAAACCAGTCGCTGGGTTTTCCCCGGGCTATCTGCGGCACCATGCGCCGCCACCGGGAAACGGCAGAGGCTACGCTGGGCGAGCTGGGCTTGCCCAAAGAGTGGCACACGGATACCGGCTTCAACGAATACAACCACAGCGAGCTGCTGGCCGTGGACTGGCCCCTGGCCACCGACCGGGCGGCGCTGACCCAGTGGCTGGCCGAGCAGGACCATCCGCGCAAAGTATTCCAGGCCCGCTTCGAGCAGGCCCTGCGCCGCTGGCAAACCGGCGACGGCGATTACAGCGAAAGCTGGCCCGCCTTCCGCGAGCGCGTGCTGGCCAGTACCTATAGCCTGGGTAACAGCCTGAGCAGTGGCGACAGCGCCCTGGTGTTCACCTCCGGCGGCGCCATCAGTGTGATCATCCAGCGGCTGATGGGCCTCACCGACGAGGCCCTGATCACCTGGAACCGCACCCTGATTAACACCAGCGTGACCCGCATACTTGTGAATGCCGGCAAGTTGCGGCTAGTGTCAGTGAACGAACACCTGCACCTGCCCAGCGAGCAGGTGACGTATCGATAGCCTTTCCTGTAGGAGCGTCGCTGGCGGCGCGATTCCACGCGCACGGAAA
>JBDWVU010000005.1:0-158288 GCA_039983755.1 Alloalcanivorax sp. | reverse complement strand
GCATGGCGATCGCGAGCCTGCACGAGGGGAACAGTTTCGAGCTACGAGTTTCGAAAGGCAAAACCAGCCGCCTGATTCATGGGGTAGGGTTTTGATCTTCGAAACTCGTTACTCGTAGCTCGCTTCTGCTATTTCGCTGTCGCTCGGATCACTTGCAGCCAAGCTCCTACAGCGGCTTCGCCCCCCCCGCGTTTGCGCAAGGGATCTCCGCCTAAAGCATCGCGGTGGAACCACCGCTCCTAGAGGGCGTACCGGCTTTCACGGGTTTTACGTGTTGCGTGAAGCGTGGTGCGTGCAGCGGCTCATTCCGGCACCGGCATACTCCGCTGGCACTGGGTACAGGTCACCACCCTATCCAGATGCTGTTGGCGGCCTTCCTCGGTAATAACCCAAGGACGGTTAATAAAGGGAGGCTGGTGGCGAACGTGCTGGCGGTGGCCACAGGACAGCTGCATGACCCAATCCAGATTATCATCTTGCGTGAAACCGGTAACCGTGGCCTGCCAAGTCATGATACCCCCCAAAAAAAATGCCCGCTGATGCGGGCATTTTTTCTTTCCTTGCTGTGGCAATCAAGCGGTCTTGAGCGCCTTCAGCCGTTTACTCTCCGCAGAAAGCCCAATGTAAAGGCTGACGCACATCAGCAACAGTACAAATGTGAATGGCAAGCCGGTTGCCACTGAGCCAGACTGCAAGGCTTTCAGAGCCTCCTTGCCACCGCCATAAAGCAGAACACCGGCAATAACACCTTCCATTACGGCCCAGAATATACGTTGGGGTACAGGTGCATCCAACTTGCCGCCAGCGGTAATGGAGTCAATCACCAATGAACCGGAATCCGACGAGGTCACAAAGAAGACCAGTACCAAGGTGATCGCCATGAAGGAAATAATCCCGGACCACGGCAAATTCTCCAGCATCTGGAAAAATGCCAGGGACACATCACTAATCCCGTTGGACAATTCACCCACGCCATTCGCCGCCTGATCCAGACCGGTGCCACCAAAGGTCGACATCCAGATAATGGTAATGACAGTAGGCACCAGCAGAACAGCGGTAATAAACTCCCGAACTGTACGGCCTTTGGAGATGCGTGCGATGAACATACCTACGAACGGTGACCAGGAAATCCACCAGGCCCAGTAGAATACGGTCCAACCGTGGAACCAGGTGTCGTCCTCACGGCCAATCCAGTTACTCAACGGAATAATATTGGACAGGTAATCCACCGCAGTTGTGCCAAACCCGGTAATAATCAGCATTGTTGGGCCCGCAACAATCACGAAGAACAACAGGAACAGGGCCAACGCCATATTGATATTACTGAGAAGTTTGACACCGCCATCAAGCCCGCGCACCACAGATATTACTGCAATTGAGGTCACACCGAAGATAACCGCCAGCTGCATATTGATCGCGTTAGGAGTATCGAACAGAAAGTGCAAACCACCCGAAGCCTGCTGGGCGCCCAGACCAAGGGACGTAGCCAGACCAAAAATGGTGGCAACAACGGCAAGCGTATCAATGATATGCCCTGGCCAACCCCAGCAACGCTCACCCAAAATAGGATAAAAGGCGGAGCGAATGGTCAGCGGCATTCCTTTGTTATAGGAAAAAAAGGCAAGAGAAAGCGCGACCACCGCATAAATGGACCACGGATGGAGCCCCCAGTGATACATGGTTGCGCCCATGGCCAGATGCTTGGCTTCCTCAGTATTGGGCGCCACACTCAGCGGCGTGCCATACCAATCGGTGTAGTAGGCAACTGGCTCAGCCACACTCCAGAACATCAAGCCAATACCCATGCCCGCAGCAAACAGCATCGCGAACCAGGACAAGGTAGAAAATTCCGGCTTGGCTTTTTGCCCCCCCAACCGAATTTTACCGGTGGGCATCACCGCTAGGGCGATACAGAACAATACGAAAATATTACCGCTGATCATGAAAAGCCAGTCGAAATGCTCAATGGCCCAACCCTTGGCGCCATTGAGCATGCTGTTGGCCGCTTCAGGGAATGCCAATGTGCCAATGACAAACCCTATAACCAGTACGGCACTCATAAAGAAAACAGGGTTGTGCAAATCCATCCCCATGACCTGCACGTTATCTTGGCCGACATCATAGTCGGTCTCGTAATCAATACTCATCTTAGCTCCGTTATTCATCTTGCTTCGAGGGGTAGATTATCTGCCTTAAGCCATTTGGTTCGGACGATGCGAGAAACCCGTTTTAGCTTCCTTTTTACAGTTTCAAGGCCAGACATCACCTGAATGCCAAGCGACCCTGCGGGCCGCTGCTTTGATCAAATCATCAACAATACAAATCCGCTTTAACCCGTTGTGAGATGCTGCCACACGAAGCCCCGATGGCCCTTTGCCACGCCAATAACGATGCTTTCATCAGTCTCTCCCTTCTTTGTCGTCTATAAACAGACTAAATAGTGGTCGACCAATGTCAAATACCTCTCTGTGGCTATGCACCAGCACGCACAAAGCTCGGGTCATCAGAGAACAAGACATCAGTCAGGGGTTGGCCGGGGAAAATCCAGCCGGGGCATGGGCGCAGTCAGCCCAGAGAGGAGGTGTTACACGTAGGTGGTTTCAGTAATCTCGACACCGGGTCGTCGTTCCTTTCGCCACAAAAGAGCACGCATGGTAGCACATCGTGACGATGACTGCCTTTGCCCCGCGCATCCCTGCAGGCACCAGCGGCAGAGATGCCCATAAAAAAACGGAGCCGAGGGCTCCGTTTTTATTACGCCTGAGGTAATCAGGACATGTTGGACAGGATCGCGCCTTTCACCGCATCCAGATCCGCATCGATGGTGACCATGCGGCTGTCCTGGCACTGGGCAATGGCGGTATCCGGGTCTTTCAGGCCGTTACCGGTCAGGGTGCAGACAATGGTAGAGCCTTCCGGAATCTTGCCGGCCTTGATGTCACGCATGGCGCCACCGATGGAGGCCGCAGAGGCGGGCTCACAGAAAATCCCTTCTTTCTCGGCCAGCAATTTCTGCGCCGTCAGGATTTCGTGATCGCTAAGCTCGTCGAACCAGCCTTTGGATTCTTCCTGCAGTTTCCAGGCCTTGTCCCAGGACTGCGGGTTGCCGATACGAATGGCCGTTGCCACGGTTTCCGGATCGCTCACTCGCTCGCCACGCATAAACGGCGCCGCGCCTTCTGCCTGGTAGCCCACCATTTTCGGGGCCGCGTTGACGATGCCAGACTTGTGGTACTCGCTGTAACCCATCCAGTGCGCGGTGATATTACCGGCATTGCCCACGGGCAGGCAGTGGTAATCCGGGGCGCGGCCCAGCTCTTCGACGATCTCGAAGGCAGCGGACTTCTGCCCCTGGAGACGGTACGGGTTAACCGAGTTCACGATGGTCACCGGTGCCTTCTCGGCCACCTGCTTCACCAGTTCCATGCCCTGGTCGAAGTTGCCACGGATCTGCATGATCACCGCACCGTACATCATTGCCTGGGCCAGCTTGCCCATGGCAATTTTGCCTTCCGGAATCAGTACAAACGCGGTGATACCCGCACGAGCAGCGTAGGCTGCGGCAGCAGCAGACGTGTTACCGGTAGACGCACAGATGATGGCATTGCTGCCCTCTTCCACGGCCTTGGTCACCGCCATGGTCATGCCCCGGTCCTTGAACGAGCCGGTGGGATTCAGGCCTTCGTATTTGACGTAGATATCCACGTCCTTGCCCAGCAGCTTGGGAATATTCTTCAAGCGAATCAGCGGGGTATTCCCCTCGCCCAGGCTGATGATCGGCGTGTCATCATTCACCGGCAGGTGGTCACGGTAACGGTTGATCAGGCCGGTGTAACGGTCACGAAAAGGCATGGTTTTGGTCTCTGCTTCCGATGCACAGCCTCTAAGGAAGGCTCTGCTGTTACTGAATTTGTTCGCTTTAATCGGCGCGCCAGACGCCGAATGCCTGATGCCGGACGCTAAAACCGCAGCGTCCAGCGCAGGGCATCAGGCATCGAGCGTTTCCACTCTGATACGCATTATATCGCTATTCACAGCTTCAAGGGCACCGATCTTGGCCAGGGCTGCGCTCATGTCACCTTCGCGCACCTTGTGGGTCATCATGACGATGGGCACCAGGCCCTGGTCCACTTCACGCTGCACCAGTGCATCAATGCTGACATTGTTATCACTGAGGATGCGCGTCACGTCGGCCAGCACGCCGGTCTTGTCCTGCACGTGCAGGCGCAGGTAGAAGCTGCAGGACACGTCATCGATGGTCAGAATCGGCTCATCGGACATCTGGTCGGTGTGGAAGCCCAGGTACGGTACCCGCTCGTCGTGGTCCACGGTCAGTGCGCGGCCCAGTTCAATGATATCAGCCACGACAGCGGAAGCCGTCGGCTCGGCCCCGGCGCCGGCGCCGTAGAACAGGGTCGGCCCCACCGCATCGCCATCGATCATGATGGCGTTCATCACGCCATTCACGGCAGACAGCATGGTTTCCTTGGGAATCAGGGTCGGGTGCACACGCAGCTCGATACCGTTACCGGTGTCCTTGGCAATGCCCAGATGTTTGATGCGGTAACCGAAATGCGCGGCGCTGGCCACGTCTTCGGTGGTAATCCGGCTGATCCCCTCGGTGTAGACCTTGGAAAACTGCAGCGGAATACCGAACGCAATGGAGGCCAGAATGGTCAGCTTGTGGGCGGCATCAATACCTTCCACGTCAAAGGTGGGGTCCGCTTCCGCGTAACCCAGCGCTTGCGCTTCTGCCAACACGTCATCAAAGGCCCGGCCACCCTCTTCCATTTCGGTGAGGATGAAGTTGCCGGTGCCATTGATAATGCCCGCCAGCCAATTCACATGGTTCGCGGCCAGCCCTTCGCCCAACGATTTGAGGATTGGAATCCCGCCGGCCACAGAGGCTTCGAACGCCACGTCCACGCCATTATCCTGGGCGGCCTGGAAGATTTCGTTGCCGTGCTCGGCGATCAACGCCTTGTTGGCGGTAACCACGTGCTTACCGTTCTTGATGGCGGTAAGTACCAGCTCACGTGCAGTATCAATGCCGCCAATCAGCTCTACCAGAATGTCGATATCCGGGTCGGTCGCCACCGCAAAAATATCGCGGGAAAGACGGATATCACTGGTATCACAGGCCGCATTGTCGCGGCGGGCACCGATATGGGTAATTTCAATCGGACACCCCACGCGGCGAGCAATATCCCGCGCGTTACGCTTCAGTACATTCACGGTGCCTGAACCCACCGTGCCCAGACCAGCAATACCCACCTTCACCGACTTCACGTGATTTCCTCTCTTTATGCAGGGGCGCACAAGGCGCAGCCTGTTAGCCCAGCAGCCCATCCTGACGGAACATCTTCTTGATGCCGCGCATGGCCTGCCGGGTACGTTGTTCGTTCTCGATCAGCGCAAAACGCACATGATCGTCACCATAGTCGCCAAAACCAATGCCCGGCGACACTGCTACACCCGCTTCGGTGAGCAGCTTCTTGGAAAACTCCAGCGAGCCCATGGCCCGATAGGGTTCGGGGATTTCAGCCCAGACAAACATGGTGGCACGGGGTTTTTCCACCGGCCAGCCAATGTCGCCCAGCCCTTCCACCAGCACATCCCGGCGCTGGCGATACATTTCGCAGATTTCGGCAACACAACTCTGGTCCCCTTCCAGCGCGGCAATGGCCGCCACCTGAATCGGGGTAAAGGTGCCGTAATCCATGTATGACTTGATGCGCGCCAAGGCGTGGATCAGCTCTTTATTGCCGCAGCAGAAGCCCACCCGCCACCCGGGCATGTTGTAGCTCTTGGACAGGGAAAAGAACTCCACCGCCACATCCTTGGCGCCTTCCACCTGCAAAATGGAGGGGGCCTTGTAGCCATCGAAAACGATGTCCGCGTAGGCGATATCGTGCACCACCCAGATCTGATGCTCACGGGCAATGGCTACCACTTTCTCGAAGAAATCCAGCTCCACACACTGGGCCGTGGGGTTACCGGGGAAATTCAGTACCAGCATTTTCGGCTTCGGCCAGGATTCCTTGATCGCCCGTTCCAGCTCCACAAAGAAATCCACCCCTTTCACCATGGGTACGTGGCGGATATCCGCATTGGAAATCACGAACCCATAGGGGTGAATCGGGTAGCTGGGGTTCGGCACCAGCACGGTGTCCCCGGGGCCCATGGTAGCCAGTGCCAGATGCGCCAGGCCTTCCTTGGAGCCAATGGTGACAATGGCCTCGGATTCCGGGTCCAGCTCCACGTCATAACGGCGCTGGTACCAGTCCGTCATGGCCTTGCGCAAGCGAGGGATCCCCCGGGACTGCGAATAACGGTGGGTATCGCCCCGCTGGGCGGTTTCTGTCAGCTTATCGACAATATGCTTTGGCGTGGGCTGATCCGGATTGCCCATGCTGAAATCGATAATATCCTCACCCCGCGCTCGCGCTGCCGCCTTCATCTCTCCAACAATGTTGAAGACATAGGGAGGCAAACGACGGATTCGCTGGAAATCGGTTTCCACGACAGCACCTTGGGTGGGAGTAAAAGAAGGCCGACACATTAACGGCGCAACCCCGCGTCGTCAATGTGCCGGCACCGTGTTTACGGCAGCAAAGCGCCGTAATACGGGGGATACAGGCGAATCAGTCCAGCCGCTTGAGCATATCTTCCGGGGTCAGATAGCCGCCCAGCTGCTTGCCTTCGGTGGTGTAGATCGCCGGTGTACCGCGAACCCCGAATGTGAGGCCCAGCTCATATTGCTCATCAACCGGCTTGGCACACTCGCCCAGCTCTGCCTTGTTGATCGTGTCATTGAGTTTGGCATCCGACAGCGCCTGCTGGCGGTCTTGCGCACACCAGATATGACGCATGGACGCTGCCGCCTTGGTGGTCGGGCCTCCGCGGGGGAAAGCCAGGTAGTGGACCGTCACGCCGGACGCCATGTATTCGTCGATATGGCGATGCAGCTTGCGGCAATACCCGCAGGTAATGTCGGTGAAGACAAACACTTCGGCTTTTTCGTCTTCAGCGGCGTAAGTGATCATGTCGTCCTTGTTCAGCGTCTTGATGCCTTCAGCGCGAACCTTTTCCAGGCGCTGCTCCGCCGGATTGACCACCTCTCCGTCTTTCAGCTCAAGCAGCTTGCCGATCATGATAAAACGGCCGTCTTCGCTCATGTAAACGGTTTCACCCCCGTTCACTTCCAGCGCCAGCATGCCCGCCATGGGCGCAGCACGCACATCACTGACCTCAACAGCAGGAAAGGCTTTCTTGAAAGCCGCTTTCGCCTGTTCACCATCGATCTCGGCGTTACCCTTGGCGGTTTCAGAACTGGCGCCACATGCGGTCATCAGCCCCAACAATACAAACAGCAAAACCTTTTTCATTATGTCGTTACTCCTTCTCTTACCTGTGAGAACCCGCCAGCTGGCTCAGGTTCCCGATCGGGGGTGATGTTTCTGGTAGACGTCTTGTAACCGCTGCTGTGCCACATGAGTGTAAATCTGGGTCGTCGACAGATCCGAGTGCCCCAGCAGCAGCTGTACCACCCGCAAATCCGCGCCATGATTCAGCAGGTGTGTAGCAAAAGCATGCCGCAGTGTATGGGGAGAGAGCTTTTTTTGCACCCCCGCGACCACTGCCAACTGCTTGATTCGATGCCAGAATGTCTGCCGCGTCATGCAGGTGCCGCGGCGGCTGGGAAAGAGCAGCTCCTGATTGCCACCCTGCTGATCCGCGGCCAGCAACTGGGGGCGGCCCTCCTGTGCATAACGGCCCAGCCAGTGCAGCGCCTCTTCCCCCAGCGGCACCAACCGCTCCTTGTCGCCTTTGCCAATCACCCGGATCAGCCCCTGGCGCGGATTGATCTGGCTCTGGGTCAATGTCACCAGTTCCGTCACCCGCAGGCCCGTGGCATAGAGCACCTCCAGCATGGCACGGTCACGCAGGCCCAGCGGCGTGGACAGGTCCGGCGCCGCCAGCAGGGCTTCCACATCCGCTTCGCTCAGGGTCTTTGGCAACGGCCTGCCCAGCTTGGGTCGCTCGATCAGCAGTGCCGGGTCCTCCGCAATGCGCCCTTCCCGCTTGAGCCAGCGGTAAAAGCTTTTCACCGCCGACAGCTGCCGGGCAACGGAGCGTGCACTAAGGCCTTGCTGGTGGCGGGCGGCAAGGAACTCCAGCAATTGATACCGTTCGCAGGCCAGCAAAGTCGCCTGTTGATGCTGCAACCAGACAGCGAGCTGGCTAATGTCCCGACGATAATTGGACAGGCTGTGCTCACTCAGGCCTTTCTCCAGCCACTGCTGGTCCAGCCAGCTATCAATCAGCCGACCATGCGCATCCGTTGGTTGCCCGTCCGTTTTCGTTCCCATTACGCCATGAAGCCTTATTCAAAGAGAAAAAACAATGAGTTACCCAGCATCAGCGCCTTTCCGCCCCTGCCGCTCTTTTACCAAATATTACGCATAGCGCCGACGTCATTAACGACAAACACCGCGATTTAGGGCAACAATGGAGGCCAGCAAAATTTCAAGAAATCGTCACCAAGGAGAGGAATCGTGGGAATTTTATCCTGGATTGTATTCGGCCTGATCGCCGGCATCATCGCTAAATGGATTATGCCGGGGAAGGACCCGGGCGGCTTTATTGTTACTACGCTGATCGGTATCGCTGGTGCCGTGGTCGGCGGCTGGCTGGGCTCCATTACCGGCCTGGGCGGCTCCGTCAGCGGCTTCAGCCTGGGCAGCTTCATCACCGCCATCGTCGGCGCGCTGGTGCTGCTGGCCCTGTACCGGATGGTAAAGAAAGGCTAGAAGCCTGATGCCAATGATGGAACCGTAGGGCGGAAATACCCTGTCGGAGATGGGCTCACACCCATTTCCGACCTACAACGCAGCGGGAGACGTTGCAGGTTTGTCTTGCGTGAAGCGTCTTGCGTGAGGCAGCCGCAGAGCGACCAACAAAAAAGCCGCTTCCCGGAAGGAGGCGGCTTTTTTGTTGGAGCAATCTACCGGGCCAGAGGTTGATTTCGCATGCCCTACAGCAAAGGCTAAACCAACATTCGCTCGCGGTAGAAGGAATCCGCAATCTACCGGATTTTTTCTTTGATCCGTGCGGACTTACCAGAGCGATCACGCAGGTAGTAAAGCTTGGCGCGGCTCACATCACCACGACGGTTCACCTGGATGGAATCGATCAGCGGGCTATGCAGCTGGAATACACGCTCAACGCCCACACCGTGAGAGATCTTGCGCACGGTAAATGCAGAGTTCAGGCCACGGTTACGACGAGCGATAACCACACCCTGGAACGCCTGCAGACGCTCACGGGTACCTTCCTTTACTTTCACTTGCACGGTAACAGTGTCACCGGCGCCGAATTCCGGTACTTCGGTTTTCAGCTGGGCATTTTCGATGCCCTGGATAATAAGGTTCTTGCCACTCATGGCAGTGCTCCTAATCAGAGTTTTTTGCTGTATGCGACGACTGCTCGGCGATGTATTCGTCCAGCAGTTGTTGCTCTTCGTTGCTCAAGCCCCGCGCCCGGCGGGCCTCCAGCAGGTCCGGACGCTGTTTCCAGGTCCGTCCCAACGCCTGCTTAAGGCGCCAGCGGCGAATCAACTCGTGATTGCCACTGAGCAGTACCGGTGGCACTGCCTGCTCGCCATACACCTCCGGGCGGGTGTAATGCGGGCAATCGAGCAGGTTTTCGAATTCACCCGAAAAAGAATCCTGCTCGGCGGAATCCTGGTGACCCAGCACTCCGGGAATCAATCGGCTGACCGCATCGATCAGCACCAACGCCGGCAGTTCGCCGCCGCTTAGCACGTAGTCGCCGATGGATATCTGCTCATCCACCTCGGCATCAAGCAACCGCTCGTCTACGCCCTCGTAGCGCCCCGCCAACAAGATCAGGCCGGGCCGCTCCGCCAACGCCGCGGCCTTGGCCTGGGTCAGCGGCTGCCCTTGCGGGGACAGATAAACCACTTTCGCTGCCGGGTTGGCAGTGCGTGCAGCCTGCAGGGCTTTCGCCAAGGGCTCCACTTTCATCACCATGCCGGGGCCGCCACCAAAAGGGCGATCGTCCACGGTGCGGTGGCGGTCTTCAGTGAAATCCCGAGGATTCACCGTTTCCACCTGCAGCTGGCCGTTTTCCACGGCCCGCCGGGTCACGCCGAAGTCAGTAATCGCCTGCGCCATCTCCGGAAACAGTGTTACCAGAGTGACGGCAAACGGAGGCTTCGTCGCCATCATTTAAAAATCCGGGTCCCAATCCACTGTCATCTGCCCTTCTGCAAGGCTGATGGCAGTAATCACGTCATCCGGGAGCCAGGGAATCAGCCGTTCACGCCGATCCAGGCTATTGCTGTCACCGCGAACCACGACAACGTCGTTGGCACCGGTTTCCAGCATTCGCGTCACCTTGCCCAGGTCCATGCCATTCACATGTTTTACCCGCAGGCCAATCAGGTCACGCCAGTAGTACTCGCCCTGCCCGGATTGTGGCAGCAAATCAGCGGGTACGCCGATCTCCTGCCCCACCAGGGCCGCTGCCGCTTCCCGGTCGGTAATCCCTTCCAGTTGCGCAATCAGGCCTTTCCCCTGAGGGCGGAATCCGGTCACTTTCACCGGTTTCCACTCTCCACCTGAAGACTGACCACTTGAATGCGGGCCACCCTGTTTCAGGTGCCAAGGCTGGTACTGCTGGAGGTTGTCCATCGGATCGGTATGGGAATACACCTTTACCCACCCTTTGACGCCGTGCACCCCGAGGATGCGGCCGACCACCTCCAGCCTGGAGGACGCGCCCTCTTCAGAAGAGGATTGTCCTCGCTCTGCCATCAGGCTGCCTTACGGGCCTGCTTGGCGAGGGTCTTAACACGGTCAGACAGCTGTGCACCCTTGGCAACCCAGGCATCCAGGCTTTCCAGGTTCAGCTTGAGGGGGATTTCACCGCCACGGGCGATGGGGTTGTAGAAACCCAGCTGCTCGATAAAACGACCATCACGGGCGTTACGGCTATCAGCAACAACGATGCTATAGAACGGGCGCTTCTTGGAACCGCCGCGAGCGAGACGAATAATTACCATGGTTTACGTACCTTTTATCAATCCGGTTTCCCGGCCCGGCCATCGAAAAGGACAGCCTGACCATCGTATCCGCTTGAAAGCCACCCGTGAAAAGCACGGAGAGGCCGCGAAGGGCGCGAATTATACAGGGAGATGCACCACGCAACAAGCTCCGCGCAACACGGTTTCACAGCCCCCCAAACGCAACGCGGACAGAGAGGTGGAGCCCCCACCCGCTCTGCCCGCGTTGTTTCATGAAGCGTGCAGCGTGATGCACTACCTCACATCGGCGGCATGCCGCCTGGGCCGCCCATGCCGCCCGGGGGCATGCCGCCACCCGGACCACCCTGGCCGCCGCCGCCCATCATGCCTTCCATGCCTCGCATCATGTTCTTCATGCCACCCTTGGTGCGCATCTTCTTCATCATCTTGGCCATCATCTTCTGCTGCTTGATGAGGCGGTTCAGGTCCTGAATCTCCAGACCTGCGCCAGCGACAATGCGCTTCTTGCGAGAGCCTTTGAGCAGATCCGGGTTACGGCGCTCTTTGGGGGTCATGGAATCAATCAGGGCCTCCATGTGCTTCATCTGTTTCATGGCAGCAGGATCCTGGGCCGCTTCCATCATCCCGCCCATGCCCGGCAGCTTGTCGAGCAGGCCGGCCATGCCGCCCATATTACGCATCTGCTGGAACTGGTCCTTGAGATCCTCGAAGTCCATCGCCTTGCCTTTCTTGAACTTCTTGGCGATTTTTTCGGCTTTCTTCTTGTCCAGCTTGCGCTCGGCCTCTTCCACCAGGGAGAGCACGTCGCCCATGCCGAGAATCCGGCTGGCGATACGATCCGGGTGGAATGGTTCCAGGGCGTCGGTCTTCTCGCCCATACCGATGAATTTGATCGGCTTGCCGGTGAGCTGACGCACAGACAGCGCCGCACCACCGCGGGAATCACCGTCGGCCTTGGTGAGGATTACACCGGTGAGCGGCAGCGCTTCATTAAAGGCCTGGGCGGTGTTGGCGGCATCCTGACCGGTCATGGCGTCTACCACGAACAGGGTTTCCACCGGGCTGATGGCCCCGTGCAAGCGCTTGATCTCGCTCATCATGTCTTCATCGACATGCAGACGGCCCGCGGTATCGACGATCAGCACGTCCATATAACGACGGCGGGCTTCTTCCAGCGCCGCATTGGCAATATCCACCGGATCCTGGTCGCCGGTGGACGGGAAGAAGTTGGTCTCCACTTCCCCCGCCAGGGTTTTCAGCTGCTCGATAGCGGCCGGGCGGTAGACGTCAGCGGACACCACCATGACTTTCTTCTTCTCACGCTCCTGCAGGAAACGCGCAAGCTTGGCCACGGAGGTGGTTTTACCGGCACCCTGCAGGCCCGCCATCAGAATAATGGCCGGCGGCTTGGTGGCCAGATCCAGGGCGTCGTTGGCATCGCCCATGGTGTGAACCAGCTCGTCGTTGACGATCTTCACAAACGCCTGGCCCGGGTTCAGGCTCTGCAGCACTTCCTGCCCCAGGGCCTTTTCCTTTACCTGCTCGACAAACTCTTTCACCACCGGCAAGGCCACATCGGCCTCCAGCAGTGCCTTGCGCACTTCGCGCAGGGTGTCGCGGATATTGTCTTCGGTCAGGGAACCCTGACCTGCCAGGCTTTTAAGCGACGATCCCAACCGATCGGTGAGATTCTCGAACATGGGTCTACCTCCAAATGCACCATGTCTGCGGCCAGGCGTGCCTGCCGCAGTGACAGGGGCGCGATTATAGCCTTCCTTGGGCACCAACGTCATGGGCCATGGCCTTCAGCAAGATGCCCGGAGCACAAAATGAGAATGATTGTTGATAGATAACTGGCGGCTATGCCAGACTTCGGCGGGCTTGGCCCGCAATTTTCGGGCACCTACTTCGGATAACAACGACTTATGAACTTTTCCGTGATCACCGGTTTCGCGGCGTTTGTTTTGTATCTCGCGGCCTGCCTGATCCTGTATCGGCAATTCCGTGGGCAGACGGTACCGTCCCGGGCCAGCATCCTGATACCCGGCACCCTGGCCGTTATCGCCCATGCCGCCAGCCTCTGGCAGGTAATGCTCACCACAGCCGGGTTACAGCTGGGCCTGTTTCCGGTTGCCTCCGCCGTGGCCATGACCGGGGCCGCCGTGGTCGTCGTGTCCAGCCTGTATCGTCCGTTCGAGTGGATTTCAGCATTAGTCTACCCTTTTGCCGCATGCACCATTCCCGCCATGCTGTGGGTCAGCACCGGCTACACCGCCCACCCGTTGGCCCACGGCCTGGGGGTACATGTACTGTTTTCCATTGTTGCCTACGCTGTGCTGGCGCTGGCCGCCTGCCAGGCGATCCTGCTCTGGATTCAGGATCGCCAACTCAAGAGCGGCCATATCCGTGGCGTCATGCGGCTTTTTCCACCGATTCAGGTGATGGAGTCCATGCTGTTCGAGGCAATCTGGCTGGGCGAAATCCTGTTGACCGTTGCCATCTTCAGCGGCTTTCTTTACGTGGATAATCTGTTTGCTCAGCATCTGATGCACAAAACCGTGCTGACCCTGGTGTCCTGGGTAGTATTCGCCGTTCTGCTCGGCGGCCGCTACCTGCGAGGCTGGCGGGGGCGCACCGCCATTCGCTTTACCCTCAGTGGTTTTGCGGTCTTGCTGGTGGCCTTCTTCGGCAGTCAGCTGGTGCTGGAATTCATCCTGAAACGCTGACACACAACACTCCTCACACAACACGCTTTTGCGTGCCCGGCGTGGGGCCTGACGCATATAGCTTGCCTCTCTCCTTGACACCCCAACCCCCCGGCCCGAACAATAGCGGGCCGACTGGCGGATAAACGATATTTCCTTTGGATACCTACTCTGACGGGTGGCTGATTGGCGCCCTGATTATTCTGATTCTGGCCTCTGCGTTCTTCTCCAGCAGTGAAACCGGCATGGTGGCCATTAACCGCTACCGCCTTCGACATCTGGCCCGTCAGGGACAAAAAGCGGCCAGCCGGGTGGAAGCCCTGCTCAAACGCACGGACCGGCTGCTGTCCGTCATCCTCATTGGCAACAACTTCGTCAATAACTTTGCCGCCACCGTGGCCGCCATTCTGGCGATTCGCTGGCTGGGCGACAGCGGCGCCGCTGTGGCGCCGGTGGTGATCACCATCATCATGCTGGTTTTTGCGGAGATCACCCCGAAGACCTACGCCGCCATGCGCCCGGAGCGAGTCGCGTTCCCTGCCAGCGTGGTCCTCAAGCCTCTGCAGGTACTGCTGGCGCCGCTGGTGTGGATGGTCAACGGGGTCAGCAGCATGCTGCTCCGGCTAGCAGGCATTCGCCCCAACGAGCAGGACGAGGACCACCTGAGCCCGGAAGAGCTTCGTACTGTGGTCAATGAAGCCGGCGGGCTGATTCCCGAGAATCACCAGAAAATGTTGCTCAACATTCTCGACCTGGAAACCGTAACGGTGGAAGACATCATGGTCCCCCGTAACGAAATGGTGGGGATTGATCTGGATGACGACATGCACGACATCCTCACCACTCTACGCTCCAGCCAGCACACCCGGCTGCCGGTGTTCAATGGCGACCCGAACAACATGATCGGCTTGCTACACCTGCGTAAACTAAGCCGCCTGCTGCTCAAGGACGAAATCAACAAAGCCGAGCTGATGCAATATACGGTGGAGCCTTACTTCGTACCGGAAGCCACCTCCCTGCATCAGCAGCTGATCAACTTCCAGAATGCCAAACGCCGCATCGGCATTGTCGTGGATGAGTATGGCGACGTGCAGGGCCTGGTCACCCTGGAAGATATTCTCGAAGAAATCGTTGGCGAGTTCACCACCGACCTGGCCGCCACCAGCCAGGACATCCATCCCCAGGAGGATGGCAGCTTCGTGATCGACGGCTCCTCCACCCTGCGCGACATCAACCGCGCCCTGCAATGGGAGCTGCCCACCGATGGTCCCAAGACCCTTAACGGGCTGATCCTTGAATACCTGCAGGATATCCCCGACGCCAATATCTCGGTGAGAATCGATCAGTATCTGATCGAGATTTTGCAGGTGAAGGACAATATGGTGAAAGCGGTGAGAGCCAGGAAAGCAGGGGTTAATTGATAATTGAGAATGGATAATTGATAACTGCGCGAGAAGCGCAGGTGCAATATAAACGCAAGAGGCCGCGCTCAAGGTTTGGGCGCGGCCTCTTGCGTTGGAGAACAGATGGAATGAGAACGCGAGTTATCAATTATCCATTCTCAACTATCAATTGCCTTTCAAACCCGATCCGCAATCGGCGACCCGGCCCAGGCCAGAATATCCGCCTCGTAGCGCTTCACCAGCGCGCGCCCTTCGGCAATCGCTTCCTTGGCGCGGTGAAAATCCATCAGCGCGAAATCTTCCAGCATCGGCACCAGCGTGACTTCCGGCGGATCGCCAGCCATTCGCGAGCGGGTGATGCGGTCTTGCATAATGTTGATGCTGGAAGCCACCACATCAAAAAAGCCCGGGTCCTGACCATCTCCAGAGGCAAAATAATTCATCATTTTTTGCCAGATGCTACGTTCCTCGGCGGTACCTTCTTCACCTTCTGCCTGACTGCGGGTATCCCGGGACAGGTGGGCCCCCACCAGCTGGGCATTCAAATTCACCGCGATCACCACATCCGCCCCCATGGCGCGAGCCGCGGAGACAGGAACCGGATTAACCAGGCCGCCATCAAGCATCCAGCGACCCTGCATTTTCACTGGAGAAAACAGCCCCGGCAGAGCGCAGGATGCCCGCGCAGCATCCAGCATTCTCCCTTTGGTGATCCAGACTTCGCGGCCACTTTTCATGTCCGTGGCCACGGTGACCAGCTTCTTGTCCAGGGTCTCGATTTCCGGGTTTTCATGGTGGTCCTGAAAAAAGCTGAACAGCTTTTCCCCTTTCACCATGCCACCGGAAAAACTGATATCCAGCAAACCAAACACATCTTTCACCGTCAGGGATTCCACCCAGTCGGCAAAAGCGTTGAGCGTGCCAGTAACATAGGCGCCCCCCACCAGTGCGCCAATGGATGTCCCCGCCACCACCTGGGGCTGCACACCAATTTCTTCCAGCGCCTGGATTACCCCGATATGCGCCCAACCGCGGGCAGAACCACTGCCCAGCGCCAGCCCGACCACCGGCCGCACAGGCTCCTGATTACCAATCTGCGTTGTCATCGGTTTTTCTCCGCGCGCACCACGCAAGGAGCTGGCTCGCCGTTCATGCGCTGATCAATACGGCGAAACACCTCTCGCTTTTCGTCATCCGAGAGCAGCCCCCAGATGGAGATTTCCCCGCCGGTACGGAAACAGCCCACACAGATATCATCTTCATCCAGTGCGCAGATCGACACACACGGCGACACCAGTTGCCTGTCAGTCATGGAAGCGTTCATCCACCTCCAGATGCTGGGCAAACTCTTTGGCATGGGCCACGTAGTGCATGCTGCCCATGGTCAGCATGGCCTTGTGCCCTTCACCTATTTCCTTCACCACCTTGGCCGGAGACCCCATCACCAGTGAATTGTCCGGAATTTTCATTCCTTCCGGCACCAGCGAATTGGCGCCAATAATGCAGTTATTGCCGATAACGGCCTTGTTGAGCACCACCGCATTGATACCAATAAGGCTGTTATCGCCCACCGTACAGCCATGCAGCATGACCTTGTGGCCCACGGTCACGTCCCGACCCAGCTTCATGGGTACGCCCGGATCCACGTGCAGCACTGCACCGTCCTGGATGTTGGTATTTTCACCGATTTCGATCACATCATTATCGGCCCGCAACACCGCGTTGAACCAGATACTGCTGTTGGCTTCCATGATCACCGAACCGATCACGGTGGCGTTGTCTGCAATCCAGTGACCACTACCACGCTGCTCCAGGCGGCGCTCACCAATTTTATAAATCATTCGACTCCCCTTTGTTTCCTCGTGCCAGGCAGAGGGTTAACAGGCAGAAAGTTACTTCACCTCAAACTCAATGCCCGCATCATAGACGTGGTTGATCAGATCCAGAATCATGAAGGCGGTCAGGCCCCAAATGCGCTTATCTTCATAGTAATAGCTGGGGATACGGAACTGGCGCCCAAACACGTCAATGGGGCTGGACAGCTCCGGGATCTCATCCAGAAAGAACTGCAAGGGCACCTGAAAGATGGTATCAATTTCACCCGGCTCGGCCTGCAGCTCCGCTTCCGGGCTGACAATGCCCACAAAAGGCGTCACTTTCATGCCATAACGGGAGGCCAGCGGAGACAACTGCCCCAGCACATCCACATAATCCGGTGACAACCCCACCTCTTCCTGGCTTTCACGCAGGGCCGTCATCAGCAGATTCTTGTCGCCCGGGTCCCGCTTTCCACCGGGGAAAGCCACCTCACCAGCGTGGGTCGGCATGGAATTGGAGCGAACCGTCAGGATAACTCGAGGCTCCGACACATCAACCAACGGCATCAGAACGGCAGCCTCGGGCAACGCCAGGGGCAATTCTGTGCGTCTGTAATCCGGCAAACGCTGCCTGAGCTGCTCAAGCACACCCTTCTCCAATCCTCAAATTCAAACGGTAGTTTGAACAGCCCGGGCGCCCTGGGCAAGCCTTGTCAAAGCCCATCGCCGACCACCGGTCACAAACTCGCCTTCCTTTCCTGACGCGGCAAGACATTGGCTTACACCAAACGAACTAACTGCCAACAGGCTCTCAAACCCTTGCTCTACAAGCATTCCGCGGTTTTTTCTGAAAACCGCCCGGCCCCAAAACGCAATCTCTCCGCTTTTTATTACCCCACCGACTAGTCGCGGCCTGAAAAATTCAGCACCGATGGCGAATGTCACTGCAGGAAAAATCGCGCAAGACTGAGTGCGTGAGGTTCAATTATCAGGGATGAAAATGATGACAGGGCAAGCCATAGCCCACCTTGTTCTTGCAGGACTCTTGTTGATTCTGGGAACACAGGCGAACGCTACCGACCTTTCATTTTTCGATGAAATTCCCGCCGGCAATAGCGCGGACATTGCCCAGGACGGTGCGGATCTCAATGCCTCCATAACCCAGCAGGGAAAAAACACCGGCACCCTCCAACAGGAAGGCCTCAGCCATACCGCTTCACTTCAGCAAAAGGGTTACGCCAACCAGGCTGACATCATTCAGCACGGCACGGCGCAACAAGCGGACATCACCCAGCTCGGCTGGGAAAACCTGGCAGTGGCAAGCCAATACGGCACAGGCAACAACGCCTCTCTCTTCCAGGAAGGCAGCCACAACACAATCACGCTCGATCAAAACGGCGATTACAACCGCGCCATCATTGCCCAATACGGGGTCGGCAATAACGCCGATGTGGCGCAATACGGTAACGCCAACGCTGTTTCGGTTACCCAGATCGGGGCCGGACTCCACGTCTCCATTCAGCAATGGGATTGAAATGGACGACGTTATTTTGCCTAAGACCTAGCCTAAACCTTGAGGAGATACACCCATGAAAACCTTGAAACCGCTTGCCGCTGCCATTCTGGCAACCCTGGCAACTGCATCCTGGGCTGCGAACAATTCAGCCACCACCAACCAGACCGGCGCCGGCAACACCGCCAGCACTGTGCAAAGCAGCACCGACGATGCGGTTGCCACCGTTGATCAAACCGGCAACAACAACAGCGCCGACGTCAGCCAGGCCAACAGCGTCAACATGATGACTGCCGACATCGACACCGTAGGTGACGACAACGCTGCCACCATCACCCAGGATGACAGCTGGTTCGCCACTGCCACGGTTGAGCAGGACGGCACCCTTAACACCGCCACCATCACCCAGGTTGCCATTTCCGACAACACCAATGGCACCATTCAGCAAATCGCAGGTAACGAAGACTCCGTTGCCAGCATCACTCAGACATCCGCCTTCTCCAGCGACGCGACCATCGTTCAAAGTGCCAGCCTGAACGCGGATGCTTCCATCACTCAAACCGGCGTCGACCATCTCGCCAACATCACCCAGAACAATCTGATTGGGTCTACGGCCACGGTTAACCAGTCCAACGTCAACAACACCGCCGACGTGCTGCAGGATGATTCCTGGTTTGCCACCGCTACCGTAGACCAGACCGGTGCAGACAACATTGCCAGCATCAGCCAAGTGGCCATTTCCGACAATGCCACCGCCAGCATTACCCAAAGTGGCGATAACAACAACGGCCTGATCAGCCAGGATTTCTCGTTCAACTCTGACGCAATGATTGATCAGTACGGCACCAACGGCGATGCGGATATCATCCAGGACGAATCCACTAGCAGCTATGCAGAAATCGTTCAGGGTGGCGACGCCAACATTGCACAGGTTGACCAGGGACTGGGCGACCGTAATACCGCCTATGTGAACCAGTCAGGCACGGCCAATGATGCGGAAGTGGACCAATCCGGCTCCGACAACCTGGCTAACGTGGACCAACACGGCAACGCCAACGTAGCAGTGGCACACTCCCACGGCGGCAACAGCGTTATCGATGTGGACCAGCTGGGTGACAACAACCTGGCCAACGTAGAGCAGGACGCCATTTCAGAATACGGCATCGCAACCATTACCCAGCCTGGCTCTGACAACGAAGCCTTTATTACCCAGTTCGGCATTGGCGCCTCTGGCAATGAAAACGTGGCCACCATCCTGCAGGAAGCCACTCTGGACTCAGCCACCATCACCCAGATGGGCGGCGGCGGTAACAACGCCTTTATCCACCAGAACTGATCACCCCGTGATCACGTCGGGGCCACACTGTGGCCCCGACCTCGTTGTGCCCACCCATAATACCAACGCCTAACCCGGGGGCCGGACCCAAGAGGACAATGTCATGGCGCTGCCGCCTGCACTGCGGATACTTTTTCCCGCGCTTATGCTGTCTCCCTGTCTTCTGCTTGCAGACAGCAGCACCCCGCAAATTAAACAACACAGCAGTATTAATACCGCCAGCCTCTATCAACAGAGCAGCACCGCCAGCCTTGCAATCATTCGGCAATCCCGAAGCCATGACGCCAATGCCATAATCAGCCAGCAACACAGCCACCGCAGTGACGCCAACATTGATCAGACGCAGTCTCATCATAGCGAGGCACGGATATCACAAGACCACACCGATAGCGCCACAGGCAGCATCCAACAGAATCAATCACCGTCCTCTCGAGCTGATATAGAGCAGTCAAGCGGGTCGGATATCGACGCGAGCATTGCACAGTACGGCACGGGTAACGACGCGCGGATAGCGCAGAGTCATATGGACAGCCGGGCATCCATTGAACAGCACAGCCCGCTTCACGATATCGAGGGAAGCACCGCAACAATCCTGCAATCAGCGGGCAATAGTTCGGGGAAAATCATCCAGTTTGGAGTGGGCAATCATGCAACGGTACATCAGTTCTAATCGGCAACGGTGCCTCGGCACCCTCACCCGCGCAGCGGGGCTTACCCTGTTACTCATCGGAGCAGCGACACCCATGGCCGCCCATTCTTCACCCTGCACTGTGGACATCATTGCCACTGCTGAAAAACAGCAACACCGTTTCCACCTGCTGCTCCAATGCGAGGCAGCCGACAGCAATCTTCATTATGAAATCGGCATTAAGAAAAAAGGGCCCAACGGAAGCAGCCGCACCCGTCAATCCGGCCATCTTTCAGCGCATGCAGGAAAAAATCAGGCAGGGAATATCGCCATCAACATCATGCCAACAGATACCGTTACGGCCACCGCCACCATCCGTCGGGGTGACACGCTAATGGCCAATACCACGCGCATCTTTGCGCCTGGCTCGCTTTAGTCACCAACTTATCGTTCCCAGCAACAGATTGGCAAGACTGCAGCAATCCGCCCCGGCTAACCGGCGGTGTTTTATTAGCGATCACGCCGGCCAGAGGTTTCTAATGTCTCGCCCCTCAAGGCCAGGCCGTACTGCTTAATCACCTCGGAATCCATATCAGCGGGATTCTCAAGCTGCCAGTTGCCGTCCATAACCCCCTTGACGATAAGGTGTGCCACTGCGGCTTCGATCGCCAGTTTGACACATTGCTGAACCGGCTCGTTGGTGGTGACCCCGGCTTCGGTTTCCAGTAATTCCTTGAAGTCGATATACCGGTACACACCGACCTGCAGCTCTTTACTGTAGATAGTCTTGCGTGTTGAGACCGTGTTGATGATCCGCCCTGTGCGCACATCAACAGCCCGCAGATTCACTGTTACCTGGTCCGTTCGGTATTGCTCCGATGCGCCGACCCCCAGATAACGCGCGCCCAGCCCACCGGTCTTGATATTGGACTCATAGGCAACAATGCCACCCTGAAAAAGAATGTCCGAAGAAAACAGGTCAGGGACATCCGCCACGCGCACGCCTTCCTTCTGGCGCTTTTCTACCACGGCACGGGCAATCTTGCGCTCAGTCAGCAGGTCTTGCAGTCCTTCCCGTTCCAGAGTGAGGAACCAACCAGAGCGATTAAGGGCATCAATAAGAAACGCCGCAGCGCCCTGGGTGACCGCCGTGGAAAATGACGAAGACGGCGCCGGCCGATATTGCCCGGTCAAATCCCGAAAGCTGTATACCGAGGCCATGATTCGACCTTTGGGGGGCGGCATGCTTTCAAGATCCAGAGCCACATCGGATTTTTTCACCAGCTCAGGGGCTTCCGGCTCCAGAGGCGGAGTCACACACCCAACCAACAGCAGGATCGGCAAGACCAGCATCACTAGCCCGCAACGGTTGTAACCATTCATCCTTGAGTTTCCCAGCGTAGAGCGTCTAAAAGGTATCGGGGACCAGGCCATCCACCGCAATCTGGGTGACTTCGCCGGTATTGATGTCTTCAATAATGATGGACAACACACCCTGGTCATCGATGATGTTAATAGCAAAATCATCGGTCACGATGCTGCCTTCGTTGCCCGCCCCCACATCCGCCAGCAGCTGGCTCAATAGCCGGGACTGCAACGAGGATGTCAGGCGATCCAGATCAGAAGGCCTTTCATACGCAGACGAAGACGCTTCCGGATCCTTGTAATCGTTTTGCGCCTGGGCATTGCCCAGCAGGTGGGAACCGTTGAGGGGGTTGCCTCCAAAGTTTGGATTGACCGGCTGGTAAATCAGCTCACTGGCCGCAACAGGGCCAGCAACAAGAACAAACAGACAATAAAGCGTTTTCATTAGTAGCCGTCCTTGGCCAGATCAGGGTTGCCTACCAGAGTATCCAGCACTTTCATGCGCCGGACCCTGAATTCAATGGATTGCACCATCTGCTGTACCCGAGCATCTTCCCAGTTGGACGCAAACGACAACACAAAGCGCTCCAGCGTCGTATCGTCCGATTTCACTGTAATAATGCTGCCACTGCGGGCGGAGGGTTGCTCATAAATGCTGATACTGAAAGGCGAATCGGGAAACAGGTAATGACGTTGATAGGCAAACTGCTGATAAAACCGTTTGCCGATAGGGGTAATCGTCTGATCGACAACCACCCCCATGTCTTTTTCATTCAGGGCGGCCGCTGTCCCGGAAAATGCGAGGAGACTGCAGATGAATGGCACCCACGCCAATCGCAGCCCACACACAGCTACTCTCCGCTCTCTTCCAGGTGGTTCTCATGCACCCAGCGCATCACACCCACCCGATTCTTCACGCCCACCTTCCGGTAAAGGCTTTGCAAATGAGCCTTCACCGTATGCGTACTCAGGCAAAGGGCATCAGCGATTTCATGGTTACTCATGCCACGCACCACATGATCCAGCATCTGCCGTTCACGACTGGTGAGGCTTTCAAAGACATGCCCGCAACGGGTTGGGGTTTTGCGGTGACGGACCAGGTAATCCATGTAGCTGCGCGGGAACCAGCTGCGCCCCTTGCAAACCACATCCAGCGCCTTGGAAATAAGGGCGTCGTTGTCCTGCTGATAAATAACGCCTTTAACCACCGGCCAGTTAAGCAGGAAAAAAATATTATCGCCCCGATCGGCATTAACCAGGATAACCCTGCACAGGGGCATATTTTCCTGGACACGGCCAAGCAACTTTTCCATTTCCGGAGTCGAAAAGTCCAGCACATTAATAAGCACCAGATCATCCTGGATATGATCACAAAAGAGATCATCACGGCTGATTGCGGTGCAGGATACGCCTCGCTGGTTCTCAATGGATTTTGCTAAAAGCCGGATTGCAAGATTGTTGCAATGTGAAACCACCAAATAGGTTTTGCTTTCGTCACGCGTCCCGTGCGCCATCGACACATCCATATCAATGTCCCTTTCCCCAAGTTCATGGCCAATGGACCACGAAATATCGCTCCCTTCACGTTACCAACACAGACATTATCAACCTGGTCTGTCGGCAGGCTGGCATCTGCCAACCGGGATCGTTAGTCTATGTCCACCATTTTCCAGTAGCACTAGTTCTATCGGCTATATTTTAAAATATGTAAAATAGTGATGTTTGTCACAAAAAATATCACTTTATTTTTATATACGCCATTGCCATATCATTCATACCCAAAGTGGGCAATTACCTTTGTGGCGGTATTTTGGGGGCTTTTCATACCGCTTATAGTGAGTTTTCCATGAAATTCTGTAGCCATTGCGGCAACCCCAACCTGCAGTTCAGTATTCCGGAAGGAGATAATCGCCCCCGTTACTGGTGCCCGGATTGCCAAACGATCCATTACCAGAATCCCAAGATCGTGGTGGGCGCCGTGCCAATATGGGAAGGAAAAGTGCTGCTCTGCAAACGCGCCATCGAACCGCGCAAAGGCTATTGGACGCTACCTGCTGGCTACATGGAAAACGGCGAAACCCTGCAGGAAGGCGCGGCCAGAGAGACATGGGAAGAAGCCTGCGCCACGGTGGCCATCGGCGACTTGTATACGGTTTTCAACCTGCCCCACATTAATCAGGTATACGTCTTCTTTCTGGGGGACGTGGAAGACGGCAAATACGGCGTCGGAGAAGAGAGCAGCGATGCCGGCCTGTTTGCTCTGGACGACATCCCCTGGGATGAGCTGGCCTTCCCCACCATCGGGCGCACGCTGCGGTTTTATATTGATGACCTTGCCCGCAATGATTTCCCCGTGCGCACCCAGGATATCCAGCCGCTTAAGCGTCGGCCCAAAGACGAATAACCGGATCTCGGCAGCTCTCAGTGGGTGCCCGGCAGCGGCTCCAGCTTCCACAAATCGATGGCAGGCTCTTCATAGGGATGCGACAGGCGTAACGCACTGATCACCGCTTGCAGGCACGCGCCCAGGCAAAGCGTCTCCACCCGGTACTCTTCCACCACTTCCACCTGGTCATGCTGACCAAGAAAAGGCTGGCTCCCCGACAGGGGCCGGAACTGCCCCTGGCCCAGCGTCTGAAAGCTGCAATGATCGTAATCGCCCAGGTGCCCGGCGCCGGCCTCGAAAATGGCTGTTTTCACCTGTTCCACATGGCTCACGGGCACGTAAAAGCACAACTTGTAATGTTGATCACTGGCCTCTGTCATCCTTGCCTCCCGGTGCGTTGAACGTTACGACGCCACCCCGGTATCCGACGGTAGCGCAGACGCAAATTCTGGCTTCAACGCATACTCACCATGGGCCGAAATCCAGATACCCTCCGCCGAAACGGTTTGCTCACCATTTACCCAGACACTGCCTTCACAGCGTAACTTTCGGCGTTCCAGCGAGATCAAGCGGGCTTCGAAATCCACTGGCGTGTTCAACGGCGTGGCCGCCAGATAGCGGATATTCAGGGTGCCGGTCATGCCGATTTGGCGGACATAATCCTGCGTCTTGGCCATCAGCATATCCAATGCCAGCGCCAACACGCCACCGTGAACCCGCCCTGGGGGCCCCTGAAACACCGGACCAAACGTGGCCCGGCCACGAATACGGTCACCATCGATCCACAATTCCAGCGGCGGCGAAAGCGGCGAGGCCTTTCCGGTAAGAATTTCAAAATCCACCAGATCAGTCACGTCGTCACCACTGCCCTGCCCGGCCAGCAGACGCTGCAAAATCTCGCTGTAATCCCGCCGACCTTCCTGCTGCAATGCCTGGCGCAACTGCTTCACCTGATCGATGTAATCCTGCAATTTTTCCTGCGGCACATCCAGCCGCAACACCTGCTCGGTAAGGCCAGCGAGTTCCTGACCCAACTGACGGTGCAATTGCGCCCGAGAGGAAGGCTCCGGCGTTTCCGCCACACAAATATCGCGATAATGGTAGGTGGTTTCCGTCATCAATTACCCCAGACTCTTGGGTGTCAGCCAGACACCCTCTGCGCTGACGGTCTGGGTGTCCCCGTGCCAGATACCGCCCTCTACAAAAATTTTCCGCCCTTCCCGGCCGGTAATGTGCGCCCGACATTCAATCGGCGTCTCTATTGGTGTCGCCGCCAGATAACGGATATTCAACGTACCCGTCACCCCCAGCCGGAACGCCGCATGCAGCGCACGGGAGAGCCCCGCGTCCAGGAGCCAGGCAATTACCCCGCCATGCACTCGCCCCGGTGGCCCCTGATATTGCAGCCCCAGGCTGACCTCCCCACGGATGCCATCCTGATCTTCCTGCAGCCACTGCACCTGGGGCGCTACCGGGTTGGACGGGCCGCCCACCGGGTCGTAGTCCATCATGTGATAGATATCGTCCGCGGTGGCCTTGCCGGTAAACAGCTTGCGATTGGCGTCACGGGTGTCACGACGCTCTGGTGTGCCCACTGTCTCCACCATGGCTTCCAGTTGCTCAGCCCAGGCAGCCAGGGTCGCCTCATCCGCTTCTGCGCGAATCAGCCGCTCGGCCAGTAACTGCATGGCCGCGCTGATACGGCGCCGCTGCACAAAATCACTGGGCACAGGCTCGGTTTTATAGGCCTTTTGCAATTCAAAAGGCCCGAAGGTTTTTTCAGACATACATGTCTCAATTGACAGTTGTAGTGGACAGCGAAACGCTTTCAAACAATCGTTTGATTCTGAGGGCAGGGCCAGGACAGCTCAAGGCCCGAACAGGACATAAAAAAGGCGGAAATGGCCAAGCCATTTCCGCCTTTTTCAGTTTCCAGCTGCCAGCAGCTGTCCACTATCAACTGTCAATTGCTCCTACCCCACCCATTTGCGGGCGTTGGCAAACATGCGCAACCAGGGGCCATTCTCGTGGCCACGCCAGTCGTCCGGGATCCAGCTGTTCTGCAGCACCCGGAACACCCGCTCCGGGTGCGGCATCATGATGGTGACGCGCCCGTCGGTGGTGGTAAACCCGGTTACCCCCTGCGGGGAGCCATTAGGGTTGGCCGGGTACTGTTCGGCCGGATTACCCAGGCCGTCCACATAACGCAGGCTCACCAGCCGTTGCTCGATATTGCGGTTCAGGGCGTCATCCGCCAGCTCCACACGGCCTTCCCCATGAGCCACGGCAATCGGGATGCGCGTGCCAGCCATGTCTTTCAACAAGATGGACGGGGAATCCTGCACTTCCACCAGAGACGTGCGCGCCTCGAACTGCTCAGACAGGTTACGCACAAAACGCGGCCAGTGTTCCGCACCGGGAATCAGGTCTTTCAAATGCGACAGCATCTGGCAGCCATTACAGACCCCCAGCGCAAAGGTGTCTTCACGGAAGAAGAAACGGTTAAACGCTTCGCGCATTGCGTCGTTATAGAGCACGGTCTTGGCCCAGCCACCGCCAGCACCCAGCACGTCCCCGTAGGAGAAACCACCACAGGCCACCAGGCCCTTGAAGTCATCCAGCTTCACACGGCCTTCGAGCAAATCACTCATGTGCACATCAACGGCGGAGAAGCCAACGCGGTCAAACGCCGCCGCCATTTCTGTCTGACCATTAACGCCCTGCTCGCGCAGGATGGCCATTTGCGGTTTGGCTCCGGTGTTAATGAACGGGGCGGCCGGATTTTCCGTCATATCGAAGGTCAAACGCACATTCAGGCCCGGGCCATTGCTGTGCGGAATCGCATCAAATTCCTGACGGGCACAATCCGGGTTATCCCGCAGGGACTGCACCTGATAACTGGTTTCCGCCCAGATACGCTGCAATTCACGGCGCGGGGTTTCCAGCAAAATACCGCCCCCCAAACGCAGGCGAATCACATCGTCACCATCCGGTTGCCCCAAACGGTGAACGCACTGCCCGAGACCCGCTTCGACATAACGGGCAACCACTTCTTCCGCCTGGGATTTTTCCACCTGCAACACCGCGCCCAGCTCTTCGGTAAACAGCGCCGCCACGGCTTCCGGGGTATCGCCGGCCAAGTGATCCAGGGAAATATCCAGCCCCGTACGGGCAGCAAAGGCCATTTCCACCAGGCTGGTGAACAGACCGCCATCGGAGCGATCGTGGTACGCCAACAGCTTACGTTCGGCCAGCAACTGCTGGGTCACCTCGAAGAAGGCGATCAGGTCTTTGGCATCGTCCAGGTCCGGCGCGACATCACCGACCTTGCCGTACACCTGCGCCAGGGCGGAGCCGGCCATGCGGTTCTGGCCACGACCCAGGTCCAGCAACAACAGTTCGCTGTCCACACCGGTTTTCAGCTCCGGGGTCACCGTCAGGTCGATGTCGGTCACCGTGGAAAAGGCAGAAATCACCAGCGACATGGGCGCGGTAACGCTTTTATCGATGCCCTTGTCGTTCCACACCGTACGCATGGACAACGAATCCTTGCCCACCGGAATGGCGATACCCAGCTTCGGACACAGGTCCATGCCCACCGCTTTCACCGCATCGAACAGAGCCTGGTCTTCACCCGGGTGACCCGCCGCAGCCATCCAGTTGGCCGACATGCTGATCTGGCCCAGATCACCCAGATGGGCGCCGGCAATATTGGTGATTGATTCGGCCACCGCCATCCGCCCGGACGCCGCTGCGTCCACCAGTGCCACCGGGGTACGCTCCCCCATGGCCATGGCTTCGCCGGTGGTTTTGTTTTCTGCGTTGGGATTAAAGCCGGTAGCGGTCACCGCGCAATCAGCCACCGGCACCTGCCAGGGACCAACCATCTGGTCCCGGTGCACCAGCCCGGTAATCGAGCGGTCGCCAATGGTAATCAGGAAGCTCTTGGAGGCCACGGACGGCAGGCGCATCACCCGCTCACCGGCTTCTTTCAGGTCGATACCTTCGGTGGTGAACGCCTGACGCACAAAATCTTCGCGCTCGAAGCTGCGCAGCATTTTCGGCGGTTTGCCGAACAGCAGATCCATTGGCAGATCCACCGGCGCCTTGCCGAAATGCTCATCGCTCACGGTCAGGTGCTCGGCATCGGTGGCTTCGCCCAGTACGGCGTAGGGAGTGCGCTCACGCTGACAGATGGCGTCGAAGTCCGGCACATCGTCTGGCATCACGGCCAGCACATAACGCTCCTGGGCTTCATTACACCAGATTTCCACCGGGCTCATGCCGGGCTCGGAACTGGGCACTTTGCGCAGCTCCAGCTGGGCGCCCATATCATGATCGTGAACCAGCTCCGGCAAGGCGTTGGACAAACCGCCGGCGCCCACATCGTGAATGGATACGATCGGGTTGTCGTCCCCGCGGGCCCAGCAGCGATCGATCACTTCCTGCACCCGACGTTCAATTTCCGGGTTCTCACGCTGCACTGAAGCAAAATCCAGCGCTTCCGCAGACTGGCCGGAGGCCATGGAACTGGCCGCCCCGCCGCCCAACCCAATCAGCATGGCCGGGCCACCCAACACAATAATCTTGGCACCGGCGGGAATCGGGTTCTTTTCCACATGGCCATCACGGATGTTGCCCAGGCCACCGGCGATCATGATCGGCTTGTGGTAACCGCGCATTTCGTCACCGTTCACACCCGGTGCGTTAATTTCCAGGGTACGGAAGTAACCGCACAGGTTGGGGCGACCAAATTCGTTATTGAAGGCGGCAGCGCCAATCGGCCCTTCGATCATGATATCCAGCGCGGAAGCGATACGTCCGGGTTTACCGTAGGGCTGCTCCCAGGGCTGGCCAAAACCAGGGATGTTAAGGTTGGAAACGGAAAAGCCATTCAGCCCGGCCTTGGGCTTGGAACCACGCCCGGTGGCGCCTTCGTCACGGATTTCACCACCGGAACCGGTGGCTGCCCCCGGATGCGGCGCAATCGCCGTGGGGTGGTTGTGGGTTTCCACCTTCATCAGCATATGCACCGGTTCGTTCACGAACTGATACTGCTGACTGCCCGGCGCGGGGAAAAAGCGGTCGGCCACCGGACCCGCCACTACCGACGAGTTATCGCTGTAAGCGCTTAGCACCCCTTCCGGCGCATGCTTGTAGGTATTGCGGATCATCCCGAACAGGCTCAAATCCTGCGCTTCGCCATCGATGGTCCAGTCCGCGTTGAAAATCTTGTGGCGGCAGTGCTCGGAGTTGGCCTGGGCAAACATCATCAGTTCCGCATCGGACGGGTTACGCCCCAGCGCGATGAACTGCTCCACCAGGTATTCAATCTCATCCGCCGCCAGGGCCAGGCCCAGCTCACCATTGGCCGCTTCCAGCGCCCCACGGCCACCGCCGAGAATATCCACGGTGGTCAGTTCCCGGGGCTGCTGATGGGTAAACAAGGCTTCGGCATCATCCAGCTCTGGCAGCACCACTTCCACCATCCGGTCATGCAGGCCGGCAGCCAGAGCGTCTCGATCACCGCCTCCATCCAGGCGATATTCAATCCCGCGCTCAATCCGCTCTACCTGGGTCAGCCCGGCGTTGTGGCAAATATCCGTGGCCTTGGACGACCAGGGAGAAATGGTGCCCGGGCGCGGCACAACCACAAAACGCTGCCCCTCAACCTGGGCCTCTTCGACACTGGGGCCATACTGAAGCAAGCCTTCGAGTATCTGCTGCTGCGCAGCATCCAGCGGCGCAGACAACTCCACAAAATGCACATAGCGCGCCGACAGGGCCGATACGCCGTTCAGGGACTCAAGCAGTTTTTCCTTACGAAATGCGGACAGGGCCGGGCTTCCGGAGAGGATCAGCATAGTGCGCCTTATATGATTACCAATGGGGATTGAGGGGTGCCAGATGTTCAGGGCATTTATTCAGGTTGGCAATGATACGGGATTTGCTCGCCGCTCGCAGCCTCTCAAGCCGCCCAATTACACCGTAATCTACCCGCCTGCCCGCCCTCTCTCACCCTGGCATCAGGCCGTAGCAAATCACCTACGACTGACGCCTGATACGCAAATTAATGCTCTTTTCCTGACTTTTAAAAATTGTGCAAAAAAGGAGCAATTGTTCGACAAAGCTTTACAGAACAGCCATTTGCCGATGATAGAGTTGCGCCGCAATTACGTGATATAGATCACAAGTAAGGCATCATCGTGAAGGCATAGGGCCTTCCACCGGTCGGCGGTAAGCAGTATCGACCTGTCTGGACAACCTGACAGAGGTACCACCAAGTGACGGTATTCTTTCGACACAGCAAGCATTTGCTCGCCCCGCTGGCGCTGTTCAGCGTACTGGGGCTAATGCTGGCCATGCGTCCCACTCCCTCCGCCATGGAGCGCGTTATCGCCCGTGGCGAGCTGGTGGTCCTGACCCGTCCGTCCAATACGACCTATTATGAAGATCAGCACGGCTTCACCGGCATGGAGTACGAACTCGCCAAAGGGTTCGCTGACAGCCTGGGGGTAGAGCTGCGCATCCTCGAATCCGACGACCTCTCCTACATCCGTTACGCTATCCGCAAGGGCACGGCAGACATTGCAGCCGCTGGCCTGGTCGCCACCGCAGAGCGCAGCGAAAGCCTGCGCTTCAGCACTCGCTACCAAAATATCGACACCCTGCTGGTACGCCGCCTGAGCAGCCCGCGAATTAGCGATCTGAGCGAGCTGGACGACCAGAAAGTAGCCGTAAGCGCCGGCTCCAGCCACGCCGAGCTGCTGGTCAAGGCACAACTGGACAACCCCGAACTGACCTTCCAGGAAGTGGAAAACGCCACGCCGGAGCAGCTGCTGGCGCTGGTGGAAGACGGCCAGGTCGACTACACCCTGATCAACTCCAACAGCTACGCCCTGCAACGTGCGCTCTGGCCTGACCTGATTGCCGATTACACCGTCGCCACCGACATGCCGCTGGCCTGGGCCTTTAACCCGAAAGATGACAAAAGCCTGTATATGGAGGCGCAGCGCTACCTGACCCAGGCCAAGGCGGACGGCACCACGGCCAAGCTGGAAGACCGTTTCTACGGGCATGTGGAACAGTTCAACCTGTACGCGGCACGCAGCTTCATGCGTCATCTGGACGACCGCCTGCCGCTGTATGAAGGGCTGTTCAAGGAAGCCGAAGACAACAGCGGCTTTGACTGGCGCCTGCTGGCTGCCCTCGCCTACCAGGAGTCCCTGTGGGATCCCCAGGCCATCTCCCCCACCGGGGTCAAGGGCCTGATGATGCTCACCAACGATACCGCACGCCAGATGGGCATCAGTGACCGCACCGATCCGTCACAGAGCATCAGTGCTGGCGCCGCCTACCTGCGCCGCACCCATGCGCGGATTCCCGACCGCATTCCCGAACCCAGCCGCACCTGGATGGCACTGGCCGCCTACAACGTGGGCTTTGGGCATCTGGAAGATGCCCGCGTGCTGACCCAGCGTCAGGGCGGCGATCCGGACAGCTGGCAGGACGTGAAACAACGCCTGCCGCTGCTGGCCAAATCCGCCTACGCGGACCAGCTTCGCTACGGCAATGCCCGGGGCGGCCAGGCGGTGGTGTACGTGCGCCACATCCGTCGCTATTACGACCTGCTGGTGTGGGCGGAAAATTCCCGCCGCCGCGATGGCACGCTCATCGCGCTGAATTAACAGAGCAGCGAGACGCGAGTGACGCCCCCGCCGGGTTCTGCACCTCGAAACTCGCAACTCGCTTCTTTGTCATCGCAGAGAGAGTCATCTCAGCGTTATCTCAGAATAAGCCTGGCTGACTCACCTGCCGCCCCAACGGCAACGGTGCAAGCCACGGCAAACGCTCCGTCAGCATCTCGTGCCACAATGCAGCCAGGGCCAGCGCATCACCATTATCCGGCATGTGAATAAACACATAGGGCTGCTTGCCCGCTTCGATCCAGCACACCACCCGTTCAACCCAGGGCGCGAGAAAGAGCCGGTTGGCCTGCAAATCCGGGTGGCCCACGTAGCGAATCACCGGCGCCACTTCACCCGGCAACACATGTACCGGCAGCCGAGGCTTCTTGCACTGGGCATCCCGTGTTGCCGGGTCCTCAGCAGAGGCAGCAAACAATGCCCGACTGTCAAAACAGACCCGGGCAAGCTGACGCTCCCGCAAACCACCGTTAAGTGCCTTTTCCGCTTCGCCCTTGGCGAAAAAGTCCCGGTGGCGCACCTCCACCGTACAATCCAGCGATGCCGGCAACGCCTCCAGAAATCGCCACAGATCCGCCAGATTCGATGGACCAAAGGCCGCAGGCAACTGCAGCAGGAATGGGCCCAGCACATCGTTCACCGGAGCCAGTCTGTCCACAAACGCCCGTACCGGCTCCTTGCCGCCCCGTAACAAATCATCATGGGTAATCTGTCGGGGAAACTTGAACAGGAACCGAAACCCCGCTGGTACCTGGGCGCGCCATTGCTCACACTGACGGGCTGAGGGCGTAGCATAAAAAGACGTATTGCCCTCGACCGCATTGAACACCTGGCTATAACGCCCCAAGGGGCTGTTGCCAGCAGGCAAACGCCCATCCCAGGCAGGATGCTGCCACTGCGGGCATCCCAGAAAATAAGGCCGCTTCATGCCACACCTGGGTAGAAATGCTGCTCCCGGAGAACCCTGCGCACCTGTTCTACACGGGCATTACTGAGCTGGCGATAGTCAGGGTAAGGGGTTAACAGCAAGCGTCTTTGCGGGTCCACAGCAATCTCCGCAGCGCCGTGCAATGGTCGGGCGTGGTGCCGCAAGCCGGTAAAGCGCAGCAGGTTTTCCTTGCCACCGATCCAGTGCCAGCAAGACCCCTGAGCCAACACCGGCGCAAAACACAGCGCCGTCTCCTGAAACAGCGCTTGATCCCGGTAGCGCCGCCAATCCTCCGCCACCGGGCACGCCACCTTGGCCAGCAGATTCAGAATCTTTCGCCAGTGATTGGAGTTGGCCGCCACCAACGCACCCACATCCGGGACCATTCCCATGGGCCGGTGAGGCAGATACAGCATCAGTCCTGGCCGGGCAGCACCCAGGTAATCCGAGTCAGGCATTGCAACCCTCTCCTGCGTAAGACGTTGATATTCTACCGGGCGCGATACTGAAGGAGCGAAAACGAAAAAGGGCCTGCCGCACCGCTGCGACAAGCCCTTTTCGTTTGTATCTGGTAGGCACGAGTGGATTCGAACCACCGACCCCCACCATGTCAAGGTGGTGCTCTAACCAACTGAGCTACGTGCCTAAAGAGGGTGGCAATTCTATGCAGCTTGATCCGTCAGGGCAAGACCCTCGTTGCAGATTGATGGTCATCCTTCAAATGCCATTATCCCAACGCCGCATTACTTGCGGCGGCGCGAGCCCCAGGCGGTTTCAATCTGACGTGCGCGGGTGATGGACTCTTCCACCAGATCCGACTGATGCTCGGCAAACTCGCGGATAATCTCCAGGGCCGAACGCACATCACGGCGGAAAATAGTTTCCACCAGCGCCTTGAAGAACGACAGGCACTCCTTGATTTCATCCGGCTCCAGATGCAGGGCCATAAAGTAAGCCCGCTGCATGGCCGGCTGCATATTGATCAGCACATCTTCCACGAAGACATTGCGGGCGAACGGATAGACATGTTCCAGAAAGCGAAAGCTGAGGGTAAAGAAAACATCGTGGTCGCGCTCCTCCGCCGCCACTTGCAACCCGTGAACCAGCTCAATGAACGAATCCAGGTCTTCTTCGCGCACCACCTTAATGGCCTTGCGAATCACCAGCCCCAACAACACCTGCATGACTTCATACAGGCTGCGCACATGGGCTTCGGACATTTCTTTCACCACCGCACCCCGGCGCGGCAAAATGTCGATCAGCTGGCGGCGCTGTAAAATCAGTAGCGCCTCACGCACAGATCCCCGGCTGACATCCAGCTCCCCTGCAACACGCAGTTCCTGAATGCGATCACCGGCCAACATGTCGCCATGGATGATTTGCTGAGCGAGATGCTGGGCAATTTGCTCAGAGAGGCTTTCCTTCGCTTTGAAGCTCACCGAACCCCCGGTACTTGTTGAACAATCCAATTAGCCTTGTCCGACTATAGTACACAAGAAAGCCACCACCAAGTGCTGGATTTGCCAACCATCCCCCGCCAGTATCAAATGCATCAGTGCCATACTGATCCAGCCACAGCACGGATTCACCCACAACAAGAACTGTGACCACACCCAATACCGGGCGGAGCTGCATGAACAAGGAATTGATCACCCAGTTACCCAGAGTCGAGCAACTGTTCGACCAATACGCAGAGCGTTTTGGCAAACAACAGACGGCATACCGCAACCATGTTTATCGGCTGGTAAACCTGGTCATGGCGCAACGTCCCGTCAATGACGAAGAGCTCGGCAAGCTGCAAGTCGCCGCCTTTTTCCATGATGCCGGCATCTGGCTGGCTGGCACCTTCGACTATCTACAACCATCCGCCCGCCTCGCTGAACACTACCTTCAGGAAGAAGGCCTGGACGATTGGTGCCAGGACGTGCGCACCATGATCATGAATCACCACAAGCTCAGTCGCTTCAGCCGCAACCACCTGGACCTCACCGAAGTGTTCCGCCGGGCTGACTGGGTTGATGTGAGCCTGGGGCTGCTGCGTTTCGGCATTCCCATGGCGCGGATCCGCTTGATCAAACGGGGCTTCCCCAATGCAGGCTTTCATCCGCTACTGCTAAAGCTCAGCGGCCAACAACTCCTCAGCCAGCCCTGGCGCCCCCTGCCCATGCTCAAACGATAACCTGCTCCGCCAGAACCCTGTGACACAGGAAATAAAGTTACTCACAACTTCTGTGGATAACTCTGTGTATAGACTGTCAGGAACCTTCCCCACCGCCTGTGGCGCCTGCCATGTCATTAGAATGATGAAAAAATGGCCACAATATTAAAGCCTTAAAAATCAAAGACTTAAAAATACACACTGCAAATCAATAGCTTAGCCTCCAACGTTCACGCATCAACTGAAATAAGCGTGTTCGCTGTGCAAAACTGTTGCCCGTCAACAGGGCATAAGGGGAAAAAGCAAGAGAAAGGCGTGGCTGATTAACGAAAAATCGGGCTTACCGTTTTACCCGGCGCGGCAGGCAGACGAAGTGATCAGAACGAGAAAAGCCGCTCAATAAGCGGCTTTTCCATAAAACGGTGATTTCGGGCTCAGCAGCAATCAGCGGCGCAAACTGAAACTCACCCCCAGCACGACCACAGGCTCGATATCCAGATCATAGCGATCCTGCTCTTCCTCGCTATCGCAACCCCTGCTGGTGCGGTATTCCCCGCACTCAAGCGCTTCCAGCACCCCCACCGCCGCGCTCACGGTCCAGCGGGAATACGGTTTCACCCACTGGTGGCCCAGCTCAACGCCTGCGCCCAGCCGCTCATAGTGGCGTTCGCCGCCCAGATCGCCTGCCATCAGGCCCGTGTAGAAACCCTTCTCTGACATGAGTCCGCGTTCCATCTTGCGGCGCCAGCCCGCTACCCAGCGGAACTCTTCCGTATCCAGGCCACTGGAATCCACATAATAGGCAGGCATGCCGTAGAAACTGTTCTTTTCGGTAGCCCATTCGAGATTAAGGCCGACCAGACCATTGAGATAGCCGATACCGATCAGGGCATCGTCCGCCGCCGCCGACAGGGGCAGCAACACAAGGAAGGAAAGCAGCCAGCGACGCATGGCAAACTCCAGTTTATTGTTGTTATATCGGGCAAGCCCCGGCAAAGAGCCTGTATTTTTCACAACCCACCGGCCGATTACAAGCGCCAGGGCGTCACCACCAACCGGCATCAATGCCGGCCGGGGCAGATTCAGCAGGATCAGAGCGGGATTTTGTCGATGCTGTCCGCGGTCCCATCAATGGCGCCGTCGACTTTTTCCAGCGCTTCATCCGCGGCATTACCTGCCACCGGAATAATCGACAGCACGGCCCCGACCACGGAGCCGGCCGCTCCGACCAAACGCATGGGGGTCGTCGCCAGCTTGGTAAGGAAACAACCACTGAGAACGGCGGCCAACAGCCCGATAACAGTCATACGCATTACGGATTTCATACCCTCTCCTTTTTTTTACTTATTATTGGGAGCCTGCCGGCACCGCTCGGCCCGGCAGTCTCATGTTATTGATCAATACTCGAACGTCATCCCCAGACGCTTGCCCACTTCTTCGTAGGCCTCTACCACACCGCCCAACCCTTGGCGGAAGCGGTCCTTGTCCAGTTTTTCGCGGGTGTTCTTGTCCCACAGGCGGCAACCGTCCGGGCTGAATTCATCGCCCAGCAGCACTTCACCATTAAACACGCCAAATTCCAGCTTGTAATCCACCAGCAGCATTTCACCGTCCAGGAACAACTGCTTGAGCACATCGTTCACCTGGAAGGTAAGCGCTTTCATCTGCGCCACCTGCTCATCGGTGGCCCAGCCAAAGCTTTGAATATGGTAATCATTGACCATGGGATCCCCCAGGTCATCATCCTTGAGGAAGAATTCAAAGGTAGGCGGGTTCAGCTCCAGCCCTTCTTCCACCCCCAGACGACGACAAATGGAGCCGGCGGCGATGTTACGCACCACACACTCTACCGGGATCATGTCCATCTTCTTGACCAGGGATTCCGTGGCGGACAGGGTTTTCTCGAAGTGGCAGGGAATGCCCGCCGCCTTCAGCTTTTCCATGATGGCTGCGTTGAACTGATTGTTCACCGCTCCCTTGCGTGCCAACGCCTCCTTTTTCTTGCCGTCGAAGGCGGAGGTGTCGTCACGAAACAGCATGATCAGCTTGTCCGCGTCATCGGTGGTGTACACAGACTTGGCTTTGCCGGCATACAACTCGTCGCGTTTTTCCATGGAAAGGCCTATTACTCAGGTCAGTATTAATGTACTTGCAGCCAGTCAAACCCTTCCGTCTGGCTGGCAACGCCAATTCGTTCACGCCCCTGGGTAATCACCCGTTCGACCGCATCCAGTGCGTGCCGGGACGTGTTGTTCTGTTCGCTCAGGTGCGATAGCACCAAATGTTGCAGGCGATCCACATTGGCCTGGCGCAGCAACGCCGCCGCCTGATCATTGCTCAGATGCCCTAACATACCACCCACGCGCCGTTTCAACGATGACGGATAGGGGCCAGACGCCAGCAACTGCGGGTCGTGATTGCATTCCAGCACCAGTGCATCGCATTCCCGGTAGGCATCCACCACGTGGGGAGTAATCGCCCCCAGGTCCGTCAGCACCCCCACGGTGCGCTGCTGCCAAGAAAAACGGTACTGGCAAGGTTCGCGGGCATCGTGGGGCACCAGCACCGGCAGGATCTCCATGGCGCCCAGGCTAAACGCCCGGCCGGGGCGAACTTCCTGCCAGTCGGCACCTTTCAGCGTCGCGCGCTTGTCGTGCACGGCACTGGCGGTGCCAAAGGAGCTATACACCGGACAGCCCACCTTGCGGGCCAGCGCCCCGGCGCTGCGAATATGATCACCATGTTCATGGGTAACCAGAATCGCACTGAGCTGATCCGTTGCCAGCCCCAGCCTCCCCAGCCGCGCCTCGGTTTCTTTCACCGTGAAGCCGCAATCAATCAGGACCAGGGTATCGTCAGCCAACACCAGCGTGGCATTGCCTTTACTGCCACTGCCCAGTGACGCCAGCTGCATTAATCGAGCTCGTCGTAAATTCGCTCGAGAATGGCCAGCCCCGGGGTTTTCTCCACCAGCGCGGTGCCTTTCTCGTTCAGGACCGCCACCTGGATACCGTTGGTGGTGTGGCTCAGTTTCAGCTGTGCTTCACGGGCCCCGAGTTCATAACGGTTGGGCACCTTGAGATAGAAAATACCCACTTCGCGATCACGGTCACCCACCTTCAAATCGGTTTTCTTCAAGGCATCGCCCACATATTCCCACGCCCAGGCGTACCGGGTGGACATCATGATAATCGGGTAGCCATTACCATCACGGCCCAGCAACGCCTTGGCGGACTCCCCCTCCGGCGCAGGTTCGTCGTTCTCTTTGTCCGGGGCATTACCCAACACCACCAGTTGCGGCGGGCGAGGTGGCTGAAAACGGTCTTCATCCTCACGGGGGGCGGTCAGCCGTTCATCCTGGCGAGGCACCGCATACAGCGGCTGCTCACCAATAAAAACGCCACCTTCCGGCACCTTGATCGGATCGGTCACCGCTGCTTTGCGATATTCCAGACTGCTATCCGGCAACCAGCTACAGCTGGCAACCATCAGGGCGAGCATAAGTGGTGCAAGCAACGCCGCTTTCTTCATTTAACCTCCAGCAGGCCGCACTGGCGCATGGTTTCACGCAACCGCGGCTGGGCCGCTTCTGACAGCGATACCAGCGGCAGCCGGATACCTGCGTCAATCAGCCCCATTTCAAACAGTGCCCATTTTACCGGGATCGGATTCGCTTCAATAAACAGATCACGGTGCAGGGGTTCAAGTTCCGCATTCAGTGCACGGGCTTTATCTGCATCCCCGGCCAGGGCCGCCTCACACATGGCAGCCATTTTCGCCGGAGCCACGTTGGCAGTCACAGAAATATCGCCATGGCCGCCAGCCAGGATAAAGTCCAGGGCAGTGGCGTCGTCACCGGAGTAAAGCATGAAGTCATCACCGCAACGCTCACGGATTTCGCGGGCACGCTCCAGATTCCCGGTGGCTTCCTTGATGCCCACAATGTTAGGCACCTTGCTCAAGCGCTCCACGGTCTCCGGCAACAGATCACAGGACGTCCGGCCGGGCACGTTATACAGGATTTGTGGGATATCCACGGCACGGGCTACCGCCAGAAAGTGCTGATACAGGCCTTCCTGGGGGGGCTTGTTGTAGTAAGGGGTCACCAGCAGACAGGCATCCGCGCCATCCCGTTTCGCGTCGCGGGTCAGGCGAATGGCTTCTTCGGTATTGTTGGCGCCGGTACCGGCAATCACCGGAATGCGCCCCTTGGCCAGTGCCACCACTTCACGGATCACACTGTCATGCTCTTCAAAGCCCAGCGTGGCGGATTCACCCGTGGTGCCCACAGCCACGATGGCGTGGGTGCCCTGCTCTACATGCCAGTTAACCAGCGAGCGCAAACGCTCCCAGTCCACGGACCCATCTGCACGCATGGGGGTCACCAAGGCCACTATGCTGCCGCGAATCATGCCTGTCTCCTGTTGTGCGCAAACGCTGTGCGCCAATTAACCGCGACGCTTCCTGCCAGCAGGCGCTATCGTCGACTGAAGGGCGCTATGGTAAACCTCGCCCCCAAGGCGGACAAGACGCGAGTCCCCCGTTTCCCCCCGCAGACGTCACTGGCGGCTGAAAAACCACAACACCTTGAGGGCCTGGTATTGAGACCCGCCTGGCCAGCAAGTGTTCAGTGCGGAATGAACTGGGTAGACTAATTGGCCACACACGCCCCAGCAGAGGGCGACTTTAGCCCGGCGTACCGGTGCCCGCCCCGGTATTGCTCGGGCCATAAAACAGATGGCCCACCACTGATGGAGAGCAGCCATGGACCAATTAATTGTCATTTCTGCCCTGGGTACGGACCGGCCCGGCATTGTGCAGGCTCTGTCCAAAGCCGTGCTGGAATACGATGGCAGCATCATGGATTCGCGCATGACCGTGTTGGGTGGCGAATTTGCCGTACTGATGCTGGTCGCCGGCAGCGCGACCACGCTGGATAACCTGGAAGCCGGGCAGCAGCAACTGGCCGAGCAGCTGGACCTGCTGATCACGCTCAAGCGCACCAGCGCCCCGGATGCGCGGCCCGCGGCCCTGCCCTACGAGGTAGAGGTCGTCGCCATGGACAACCCCGGCATCGTCCATGAAATCGCCAATTTCTTTTCCGCGCGCAATATCAATATTGATGATTTGCATACCGGTACCTACGCTGCGCCACACACCGGCACCCGCATGTTCAGCCTGCAGCTGGTCCTGAGCATGAGCGCGGAGCACTCCGTGGCCCAGTTACGCGATGCGTTCCTGGATTTCTGTGAAGCGCGCAACCTGGACGCCACCATGACACCGAAGCGTTAAAATCCGCAGCACGCTTCACGCAGCAAGCAACACGGCAAATCATCAACACCATGACAGAGAACAGGACGACTATGGCACACCCCAAGATTGGCAATCTGGCCCCCAACTTCAAACTGCCGGATCAGGACGATAACCTGATTGAATTGCGATCCTTCAGGGACAAGAACCCCGTGGTGATTTTTTTCTACCCCAAAGCCCTCACCCCGGGCTGTACTACCCAGGCCTGCGGCATTCGCGATACCAGGGCCGAACTGGAAAAGCGGGGCGTGGTTGTGTTCGGCATCAGCCCGGATGCGGTTGCTCGCCTGCCCAAGTTTATCGACAAGCATGACCTGAACTTCACCTTACTATCCGACGAAGATCACGCCACCGCCGAGAAATACGGATGTTGGGGCATGAAAAAGTTCATGGGCAAGGAATTCATGGGGCTCATCCGCACCACGTTTATCGTCGGCAAGAATGGCAAGCTGCTGAAGGTGATGGACAAATTCAAAACCAAGTCCCATCACGAGGATCTGCTGGCAGAACTGGATGCGCTGGGGATTACGCCTAACGGCTGATGCCCAACGCCTGGCGCCATGCAGTGACGGAAGCGAGTTGTCTTCCGCCTTCCTGCGTCAGGGTCAGGGGTCAGGCGTTTATCAGGCCTCTGGCTGCGCCTCCAGCTTCCCGGGAGAATAATCTGCCTGCCGGGGCCAGGCGTTGATCACCGCCTTGATCAGGGTGGCTAATGGAATAGCGAAGAACACTCCCCACAATCCCCACAGCCCACCGAACAACAAAATCGCGGTAATAATCGCCACCGGGTGCAGGTTCACCGCCTCGGAAAACAACAGCGGCACCAGGATATTGCCATCAATGAACTGGATGATGCCGTACACGATCATCACCAGGGCGAAATCGCCGCCCCAGCCGAACTGCACATAGGCCACGGCGGCCACCGGCAAGGTCACCACGGTGGCGCCAATATAGGGCACCACCACCGACAACCCCACCAGCACCGCCAGCAGCACCGCGTAATTCATGTCCAGCAGCACAAAGGCAATAAAGGTCGCCCCGCCCACCAACAGAATCTCAATGGCCTTGCCCCGCACATAGTTGGCGATCTGGCCGTCCATTTCCTGCCATACATGGGACAGGATCCGCCGCTTGCGGGGCAGAAAACCCAGCATCCAGTTCACCAACGTTTCCCGATCTTTCAGAAAGAAGAACACCAGCAACGGCACCAGCACCAGGAACACCATGATTTCCACCAGATTGGGGATCGACGCCAGCGACAGGGTCAGCACCCCTTGCCCGGCTTCCGCCACTTCCCGCTGAATCACCGCAACAATGGAATTCACCTGTTCCATGGAAATGATTTCCGGGTAATGCGCTGGCAAACCCCGCAACCAGATTTCCCCGTTCTTGAGCACATGGGGCAACTGGTCCTGAACCAGCAACACCAGCTGCCGCCAGACCATGGGCAATAATACGACCAACGTGGCAATCAACAGCCCCATAAACAGCGTGAACACCAGCCCCACCGCCAACATGCGCTTCACGCCCCGGCGCTCCAGGGCGCCCACCAACCCCTGCATCAGGTAAGCGACCACCATGGCCGTCAACACCGGGGCCAGCATGCCACCGAAGAATGCGATGGTCAGGCCAATGACCAATAGCAGGACAACCAGATACACCGCTTCTTCATCGGAGAAGTAGTTATCGGCCCAGTTTCTCAATATGCGTAGCATCAAGGCTCCTGTGTGCCGCAGCGGATAACAAAACAGTAGCGGCCTTTGCTTTCCTGCATGCGAACTAGCTCATGACAGGATTGTCTCAGATAGGCAGGGATATCACTGGCTGAGCCGGTGTCCGTGGCGATCACTTCCAGTAATTGCCCGGCGCGCAGTTGCCGTAACGCCTGCCGGGTTTTCAATAACGGCAGCGGGCATTGTAACGTTGAGGCATCCACATGGAGATCAACCATTTGTTCGGATACAGGGTTCTCAGTCATTGTAATCACTTCATTCGTCGCCGCCCTGACGGCATTATAGTCACAAGCCGGGCATTGATTCAGTGCCCGCGTAGCGATACCCGGAATTCCATGACCCGTAACTCGTCCCTGGACGGAGCCACAATTTGTTGACGCTGTTTGCACGTACTTTTTTACTGTTCAGCTGCTGCTGGCTGGCCAGTCCATCCGCCGCCGATGACAACCTGCCGGTGCTCGGGGACCCCACTGCCGCGCTGATGTCCGCCGATCAGGAATACCGCCTGGGCCGGGCCTGGCTACGCGGCCTGCGCGGTCAGACCTCCATCATGTCTGATCCCATGGTGCAGGAGTACGTGGAAAGCCTGGTCTATCGCCTGGCATCCTACAGCGATCTGAAAGAACCCAACCTGGATATCGTGGTCATCAACAGCCGTCAGATTAACGCCTTCGCGGTGCCCGGCGGCGTCATCGGGCTGAACGCCGGCCTGTTTCTGAATGCGGACAGCGAAGACGAAGTGGCCGGGGTGGTTGCCCACGAAATTGCCCACGTGAGCCAGCGGCACTTTGCCCGCCGCTATCTGGATTCCAAAAAAATGAACACCGCCGTGCTGGCGGCCATGCTGGCCAGCCTGGCCGTGGCCATCGCCGGTGACGGGGAAGCCGGCATGGCCGGCATTGCCGCCACCCAGGCCGGCGCCATTCAGGCCCAACTGGCCTACTCCCGCCAGAATGAACGGGAAGCCGACCGGGTCGGCATGCAGACCCTGGCCGCCTCCGGCATGGACCCGGGCGCCATGCCGCGCTTTTTCGAACGCATGCACGATAGCCAGCGTTTCTCCGGTGATCCGCCGGAGTTCCTGCTCACTCACCCGGTGACCGAAAGCCGTATTGCCGACAGCCGGGCTCGGGCTCGCACCCTGCCCCCCGCGAGGCTATCGGTATCCACCGGCTTTCTGCTGGCCCAGGCGCGGCTCAAGGCGGGCTTCATTACCTCTGACGATCAGGCGATTGAATACTTCAAACGCTACAGCAACGAACGTAGCGCGCTTGGCTTGCAGGCGGCACGGTACGGTCTGGCCCTGAGTTATTTGCGCGCCAATCACTATGATCAGGCCCGCGAGTTGATGCAGGGGCTGGCTGATCAATACCCCGACCAGCTCTGGTTCCACCTGGGACTGGCGGAAGTGGCGCTGGATGAAGGCGACTATGCACTGACCATTCAGGAAACCGAGTGGGTACAGAAAATTTCTCCGGACAACTACGCGGCATCCATCCTGCAGAGCAAGGCCTATCTGCGCAGCAAGCAGCCGGAAAAGGCCCTGCCGCTACTCAAACCGCTTGTCCATGAGCACGCCAATGATCCGCACATCTGGGACCTGGCGGCCGATGCCTACGGCAACAGTGGCGATACCGTGCGCGCCCTGCATGCCCGCGCCGAAAGCCAGTTCCTGCGCGGCAACGATCCCAAGGCCCAGCAACAAATGCGTTACGCCCTGCGCGATGCAGAAAACGACTTTGCCCTGTACAGCAAACTGAATGGGCGCCTGCGGGAAATGCAACGATTATCCGAAGAGGAGTTTTGATGAAGAGCAGGAATGAAGAACGAGGCACGAGAATCCGCCGGGCTTTCGCCTGTCACCACTCGCACCCCGTAACCGCCTGACCCCGCGATCTGTTATGCAGATCGCCTGGCCAGGCCTTGGGCTATTTTACCCTTTCAGGGATTGACCGAAATCCAGCATGCGGTTTAGCGGCACCATGGCTTTCTCAGCCAGATCCTCGTCCACAAAGATTTCCTGGCCCATGCCGTTTTCATCTTCCAGCACGGCCAGCATGTTCTGCAGGCCGTTCATGGCCATCCACGGGCAGTGGGCGCAACTGCGGCACGTTGCCCCGGAACCTGCGGTCGGCGCTTCAAGGAAGGTTTTTCCCGGCGCCAATTGCTGCATCTTGTAGAAAATGCCTTTGTCCGTGGCAACAATAAAGGCATCGTTTTCCATCTCGCAGGCGGCCTTGATCAGCTGCGACGTGGAACCCACCACATCCGCCATGGCCACCACTGACGCAGGAGATTCCGGGTGCACCAGAATGGCGGCATCCGGGTACGCCGCTTTCAAGTCGTGCAAGCCCTTGGCCTTGAACTCTTCGTGCACGATGCACGCGCCGTCCCAGCACAGTACGTCGGCGCCGGACTTGTCGCGCACATAACCGCCAAGGTGTTTGTCCGGTGCCCACAGGATTTTTTCGCCGTTGCTGTCCAGGTGTTCAATCAGCTCCACTGCAATGGAGGAGGTGACAACCCAGTCAGCGCGGGCTTTCACTGCAGCAGACGTATTGGCGTAAACCACCACCGTACGGTCCGGGTGCTGGTCACAGAAGGCAGAGAATTCGTCTTCCGGGCAACCGATATCCAGAGAACAGGTGGCTTCCAGCGTCGGCATGAAAACACGCTTTTCCGGGCTGAGAATCTTGGCGGTCTCGCCCATGAACTTGACCCCCGCCACAATCAACGTGGACGCGGGATGGTCTTTACCGAAACGGGCCATTTCCAGGGAGTCAGACACACAGCCACCGGTCTCTTCTGCCAGAGACTGGATCTCCGGGTCCGTGTAGTAGTGCGCCACCAGCACCGCATCGCGCTGACGTAACAGCGCCTTGATTCGGTCACGATAGGATGCACGCTGCTCATCGCTGAGCGTATCGTCCGGCTCCACCTTGGCCAGGTGCGCCTGAACCCGTGCTTGTGCCTCTGCAGTCATTGCCTTACCGCCCAGGGTTTCCCCTTGATATCAACAACTTAGAAAGTTAATACGAAAAATAAGGCGGGCATAATACCACAACATCAGAGAACCGCTGAATCACGGCCAATGGCTAGCCCTGCAAAGACTAAAATGGGCGCGTGGGCGGCGCTTTTCAAGCCTTCCTTCAAGCCTGCAGGGAAGGCTTGGAGGAAGGACGGTAGGCGGGACCGGCGGCAACCAGGTGCACGGTGCTGATAGCCCGCTCCAGAAACGCCCCCTCGCAGTAGCACAGATAGTACTCCCACATGCGCACGAACCGTTCATCAAAGCCCAGCTCCCGAATACGGGACAGCGCGCCATGGAAGCGTTGCCGCCAGTGATTCAGGGTCAGGGCGTAATCGTGGCCGATGTCATGCAACTCGGTGGCCACCAGGCGGGTATGGCGAGTCAGGTTATCGCACATAACCGACACACTGGGGAGAAAACCGCCCGGGAAGATATAACGCTTGATGAAATCCACCTGCTTGAGCGCGTAGTCAAAACGCTGATCCGGCACGGTGATCGCCTGAATCAACAACAACCCCTCCGGCTTCAAGCGTTTGCCGAGCACATCAAAGTACCCCGGCAGGAACTCTGCCCCCACCGCTTCAATCATTTCCACTGACACCACACGATCGTATTGGCCGGTGAGTTCACGGTAGTCATTTTCCAGAATGCTGATGCGATCATCCAGCCCGGCATCAGCCACCTGTTGGCGGGCATAGCGGGCCTGCTCACGGGAGATGGTTGTGGTGGTAACAGTGACGCCATAATGCTGTGCCGCATGCAGGGCCAACCCACCCCAGCCGGTGCCAATTTCCAGCAGGGTCATTCCCGGCTGCAATTGCAGGCGCTGACAAATCAGGTCCAGCTTGTGTACAGACGCTTCTTCAAGGGACGCATCCGGGCGGGGGAACACCGCACTGGAATACATCATGGTGCGATCAAGAAACAGGCTGAAAAAATCGTTGCCCAGATCATAGTGGGCAGAAATATTCCGGCGGGAACCTTGCAGTGAATTACGGTTGTAGCGATGCAGCATTTTCAGTGCCGGCTTGGACAGGGCGGCAAAGCCGCCTTCCAGGGCTTGCATGGCATCCACATTGGCCGCGAAATAGCGAATCACCTTGATCAGGTCCGGGCTGGACCAGCCTTGCTCCATAAATGCTTCCGCCGCCCCCAGCGCTCCACCGCTCATCATCATGCTGTAGGTGCGCCAGTCGGCCAGCACGATGTGCCCCAGGTCATTAGCCTCATTAGCCTGAGCATTATTGCCCCGCACCGCGGAGCCAAGCATGACCGTATTGCCATCCGGCTCATCAATACGCAGGCCACCCCGGGGCAGTTTCTCAAGCTGATTCAACACCAGCGTGCGCGCCACCGATTGCGGCCAACTCAGTGTACCGGCCTGGTCACCTTGATTGTCAGAGGCTTTATTGCCAGACAGCATGTGTCTCACTCCCTGTTTCCTTGATCGCATTCATCGCGCTTGCCAGCGGGGTGGCCATGGAAGACCGCCCCCTTGCGCCACAGTTTGAAGGCCTGCCAGTAAATGCGTTTTAGCGTGGCCAACCCCTGTGCTCCAAACCGGAAAATGCCCTTGCCCATCATCGCCGGTTCTGACGCAAATAATTGCAATTTCACCCCGGCCTTGAAGACGGGAGCCTGGTTATCCCGGTCCTCCAACCCTATTCGCAGATCGGGTAAGGCAACGTGAAGATCCCAGTGATATTGCAGCAACATGGGCAGAAACGGCGAAACATGGAAGGCTTTGGGGTGATCCACCACCAGGGCGTCGTTATCACCACGAGAAAACGTGAGCGGGTAAAAGTGGCGTTCCCGCCAGGGGGTATTCTGCACCTCGGCAATCATGCTGTCGGGCTGGCTTTGCCCTTCAGGAAAATGCAGGTACAGCACCAAAGGATTGAACAGGGAACCAAACGTACGCCACTGCCCCAGCATAAAGGTGCGCCCACGGGACCAGTCCAACCCCAGAGTGACCGCTTTTTCCCGCACTTTTTCCGCCAGCGGAATGCAACGGCCATCCAGGTAATCCCGGTCACGAAACGTCACCGGTCGCCAGGCCCGACCCCAGGCCCAGTGTCGCCCCAGCAGCTCATCAATTTTTTCCAGATCGCACCAGACCATCCACAGCGGGTAGTCAAAGCGATGCGTAAAGGGTTGCAAGCGCTGATGCCAGACCCGCCCCTGGGCAATGGCACTGGACATTACCGCCGGCTCTGCCGAGGCACGCATTACGCAGCACTCCCCGGCTGTGCTGTGGCAGCAATGCCTTCCACCACGTTCAACGCAGACACCACACCATCTTCATGGAAACCATTGCGGCACCAGGCACCGGCAAACCAGGTGCCCTGTTTGCCGTTTTCTTTCAGCAATTGCTCCCGGGCCGCCACGGTGTGCGGAGTGAACAGCGGGTGCGCAAAACGGTAGCGGGCCAGGATCTGTTCTTCATCAATAAGATCAGTGGCATTGAGCGTCACACAGAACGTTTCCGGGGCGCTGAGGCCCTGCAGAATATTCATGTTGTAGGTCACCTGAACCCGCTCCTGATCCTGTTCAAACAATAGAGCATTCCAGCTGGACCAGACCCGCTCGCGACGGGGCAAAAGCCGGGTGTCGGTGTGCAAGACCACCTCGTTATCCTGGTAACCCAATTGCGACAAGGCGTCTTTTTCTCGCGCATCCGGATCATCCAGCAATGCCAAAGCCTGATCGCTGTGGCAGGCCAGCACCACCTGGTCAAAGTGCTGCTCTTTGCCCTGTGCGGTGACGTGCACCCCGTGATGATCTCGACGTATCCCCTGCACCGGTGTGGCGACATGAAACGCGGCATCACAACCGTCCACTAGCGGCTGCACATATTGATTGGAGCCGCCCGGCACCACAAACCACTGCGGGCGATCATTCAGCGACAGCAGGCCATGGTTCTGGAAAAACTGGATAAAGAACCGGGCGGGAAACACCTCCATCTGCTCCAGGGAACAGGACCAGATAGCACCGCCCATGGCCAGAATATAATCCCGGGAAAAACGCTCACCGTAACCGTGCTCGCGCAAATACTGCCCCAGCGGAATGTCTCCCTCTGCGCTATTGAGCAAGGCCGGCGCCTGCTTGTTGAATCGCAAGATGTCACCAATAAAGCGCCAGTGTGATGGGCTGAAAAGATTGCGTTTCTGGGCAAACATGCCCCCCAGCCCATCACCACAATATTCCAGCCCGTTCTTCTGGTCACTCACCGCAAAGCCCATGGGCGTCGGTTGCCCCTGTATGCCCAGCTCATCCAGCAGGCGCAGATAGTTCGGGTAGGTGCGGTCATTGAAGACGATAAACCCCACATCAATCGCGTACTCGCCATGGGGCCGGGAAACCGGCACCGTACAGGTATGGCCACCCAGATATTCATTGGCTTCGAACACCTCAACCCGATGACCCGCTTTGGACAGATACCAGGCGGCGGTCAGGCCACTGATCCCGGCCCCGACGATGGCGATACGCTGACTCATGCCTTTTCCTTTTTGCTGTTACCCATGTTGTTTTCCATAGCCGAGCCCATGGATTGTTCCTGATCAAACTGTGTCTTGGCCGCCTTGAACGCGGTGGTTACCCGCTCACGCACCCCGGCATGGGGCACAATGGGTGGCGGATAATCCGGCGCCAGTAACGGCTGCTTCCAGGGCTCATGGATTTGCTTGCTATCCAGTCCTCGCAATTCAGGCACCCAGCGGGCAATGAAACGGCCCTCGCTATCAAAACGCTGCCCCTGACGCACCGGGTTGAATACCCGAAAATAGGGCACCGCATCCGTGCCCGCCGACGCGCTCCACTGCCAGCCCCCGTTATTGGCGGCAAAATCCCCATCCATCAGGTGCGCCATGAAAAAGGCTTCTCCATGACGCCAGTCCAGCCAAAGATGCTTGCTGAGAAACATGGCTGTCACCATACGCAGCCGGTTATGCATCCAGCCGGTGGCTACCAGCTGACGCATGGCTGCATCCACCAGCGGGTAACCGGTGCGCCCTTCGCACCAGGCCGCGAAGCGTTCGTCATCCTGGTCCCATTGCAACAGATCGGTCTCAGGACGAAATGCCTGGCCGCGGCTGACACGGGGAAACTGGGCCATGATCTGCCGATAGAAATCCCGCCAGGCCAGTTCACCGATCCAGCACGCGGCACCGTCACGGCTCCCCGCATCCGCCATGGCCTGACTCGCCGCCCGGTAACAGCTGGCCACTGACAAGGTCCCTGCGGATAACGCCGCCGACAAACCACTGGTGCCCGCAATATCGGGAAAATCCCGCTGGCGCCGATACCCCGCCAGTGATTGCTCCACAAACTGGTCGAGCTGTTGCCAGGCGGCTTCTTCGCCGGGCAACCACTGCTGCGTTAAGGCCTCAGGGACGCTCAAGACTTTCAGGGCCTTGTCCACCACCGCAGCCCCGACAAAATTACCGCGGTGATCAGATTCTGGCGGAGCCGGCGTCACCGCCGGGTGATGGTCCGCCATCCAGACATCCCAACGTTTCTTGTAGGCACCAAACACCGTATAGGGCGTGCCTTTTCCGGTACGCAATGTGGCAGGCGGCACCAACACACCATCGTCGAATCCTTGCAGGCAAACACCCTGCCCATGCAACCGCTCTGCCACTGCTTTGTCGCGCTGTTTTTCGTTCAATGGGTACTCACGATTGCAGTACAGATGCGTCACACCGTGCTGTTGGGTAAACCGGGCCAGCACGTCCGGCACCGCAGCAAAGGTATCCGCCTCCAGCACATGCAGATCAATCCCCCGGCGGGCCAGCGCCTCACCCAGCTCACGGACACTTTCCAGTACATACCAGCGCCGTAACGGCGCCACTTGATGGCGATCCCACTGCCCCTGGCAGAGGCAGTACACCGCCAGTGCCCGTGGCCCTGATGACCTCTCCCCTGACGATTCCGACAGGGCGGCCTGCAAGGGCGCATGTGCGGCCACACGCAGATCGTTGCGATACCAGACCAGATTCATATTTGACTCCAGGATTGCTGCAGACGGTCCAGCTCGCTCGCCAGCGCCTGGCGGCGCCCGCTGAGCAGCGACACTTCCGTCGGCAACGGCATTGAGGATAAATCCAGGCCCCAGCAGGCTTCACTGAGGCCGCGGGCAGCGGCCTTACCGATTGGCTGACGCTCCACCGCAGTCGGCCAACGATCCACCACCCAAAGCACACCACCCGCTCGCCCTGCCATCCCTTCCACGACACTGCGTGCCTCGCCCGCAGCCAGGTTAGCGGGCAGGCACCAGAGGGGGCGGTTTAATACCATCGCCAGCTCCAGGGCCGGCAAGGCGCTCCCCACCGGCACCAGCAGCCAGCCGGCCTCCCGGCGCCGTGGCGCCAGCGACAATGCCCGCGACGACCACTTAGCCATGAGCACGCTATCCAACACCGCCAGTAACCCGCCCAACGACGGCGTCCCCGCCAGGCGCGCCCGCAATGGGTCACAAAACTGCTCCAGCACCAGTGCATGGCTGTAATCGTTCAACAACCCGTTGAGCAGCTGCTCCAGGCGGCGGGTATTAAGCGATTCCAGCGCCGTCATGGCCGCAGTGGCAGCCTCCTGCCAGGGGCCATCGCTCGACTCATAGCGGGCACTGACAACCGTGTCCGGCTGGGCCAGCAAGCCAGCCACCTGACTGATCGGCACGCCCCGCTCCAGCCACTGCTGAATCTGCTGGATACGGGCCATATCGACCTCGCTGTAACGCCGGTGCCCCTTCTCGGTACGGCCAGGGGACAGCAAGCCATAACGGCGCTCCCAGGCCCGCAGGGTGACCGCCGGAATACCACAGCGGCTGCTCACCTGCTGAATGCTCACGCCTTCGGCTTGCGGAGCAAGTAGCGGGGAAACGTCCACCGAGTCACTCATACCCGGTTTCTCAGGCCCAGCGGATCGGGGTACGGTGACAGATAACGCTGCTGAGCGAGGTACGGCTGGTCCGTTTTGCGCAGCGCCCCGCGCAGTAACGTCATCGGCACGACCAAGGGCACCTCTTCACGCAGGTACGCATCAATCTGTTCGTTGATCAGTGCCCGGTCGGCATCACCCAGATCCTGGCGCAAAAAACCCGCCAGGTGCTGCAAGGTATTCACGTGCGCCCCGCGGGAGACCCGCTTCTTCATGGCGGTCATAACCGCCTGGATATAATCCCCGGCAATCTCCTCCAGCGGGCGCGCCTTCATGTCCGCCAGCATGGGGCCCAATTCACGGTAGGTTTTCTGACAATGGGCCAGTAACTGGAATTTGTGCCGGCTGTGGAAGGCAATCAGCTGCTGGGCCGTGAGCCCCCCCTCCACCATCTGGCACCAGTCGTCATACAGAAAAACGCGCTCAATGAAATTCTCCCGCAGGGTCGCATCATTCAATCGCCCTTCTTCTTCCAGCGGCATCAGCGGGTAGCGCTCTGCCAGCGCCACCGCGAACAACCCGCTGGCATCACGGCGCTGCACATTACCCGCAGCGTTATAAACACGGATTCGCTCCATGCCACAACTGGGGGATTTGGCCATCAGGATATAACCGCGCAGGGGCGCCAGAGACGGCAGCGTACGGTCAATGAAATCCTGCATCAGTGCAGTGCAGTCACGATCGCCATCCGTGGTGAGCAAGCGCAGGGCCTCGCTGCCCGGCTCCTGTTCTGCCTGGGCAGGCTCGACAAGATGCATGGCCTTGCGCGGCGCCGGCATGCCCGCCCCCATTTCAGGGCACAGCGAGCGAAATTCAAAGTACGACGACAGCACCTCGGTACAGTAGCGGGAATGCTTGTGCCCCTTGTCATGACGCACCTCCAGGCCCATCAGACAGGCACTGATCCCCACTGGTATACGTACACCGGGCAATGTCGACAACGGCGATTGTGATTGAGCACTGTCCATGGAGCGACCTCACTGGTTGCAGGAAAGAGCCTCACGGTGCATGGGGCCCTTTCAGGTTGTACACAAAGGAAATCTTGTACAACTTTAACCTGTCACTCTGTCAACGGCCTGTGAACGCCGGAATCCATCACATGCCTGCAAGACAACAATCACAAAGGTGCAATCGCCGGGCCCTATGCTTATACTTCCCGCAACACTGACATTATGGACAGTATAATGCGTATTCTTGTCTGCGGTGGCCGCGATTTTGACAACCATGCCCTGCTGGAGCAGACCCTCTGCCGGCTCCATCGGGATGACACTCTCAGCCTGCTGATTCACGGCAACGCCAGCGGCGCCGACCGCCTGGCAGGCCAGTGGGCCCACAACCACGGCATCGACCAGGTGAGCTACCCCGCCAACTGGAAAGCCCACGGGCGGGCCGCCGGCCCCATGCGTAACCGCCGCATGCTGCATCATGGTCGCCCACAGGGCGTCATCGCCTTCCCTGGCGGACGTGGCACCGCACACATGGTGGAGCTGGCTGAATTGGCCGGCCTACCCGTGTGGAAGCCCGCCGAGGAACACGACAACCGCTTGTTTCAACGCACTGGCGAACTGCAGCGCTGATAGATCGCTGCCCGCACGGAACATCGGAGCGGAGGGAGAGAGAAGCTGGGAGGCTGGAACGAAAAAGGGCCCGCCGTAGGCGAGCCCTTTTAAATATGGTGGGTCGTGCTGGATTCGAACCAGCGACCAATTGGTTAAAAGCCAACTGCTCTACCAACTGAGCTAACGACCCGCTCCCGAAGGAGGCGCAAATAATACGGATTTATTTCTGGGTGACAAGGGGTTAACCGAAATTTTTTCCGCTTTATTGATAGTTTGTTGGATCTTTAACCAATGCGTCCTCAAAGCCCTGGCTGCGCAAACGGCAGCTGTCGCATTTGCCACAGGCATTGCCATTCTCGTCAGCCTGGTAACAGGACACTGTGAGCCCGTAATCCAGGCCCAGTGCCACGCCCTGCTGAATGATCTGCGCCTTGCTCAGGTGCATCAGCGGGGTCTCGATCTGCATCGGCCGGCCTTCCACACCGGCCTTGGTGGCCAGGTTGGCCATGGACTGGAACGCCTCGATAAACGCCGGGCGACAATCCGGGTAGCCGGAATAGTCCACCGCATTCACACCGATGAAAATGGCTTGTGCATCAACCACTTCCGCCAAACCCAGCGCCAACGACAGGAACACGGTATTGCGCGCCGGCACATAGGTCACCGGAATGCCCTCACCGCCATCTTCCGGTACATCGATGGAATGATCAGTCAGCGCAGAGCCGCCAATATTGCCCATGCCCAGCTCGATAACACGGTGGCTCAATGCCCCCAGCGCCCCGGACACCTGCACCGCCGCATCCAGCTCCGAACGGGTACGCTGGCCATAATCAAAGGCGATGGTATGGCATTCATAGCCCTGGTCCCGGGCAATGGCCAGGCAGGTGGCTGAATCCAGGCCACCGGATAGCAGCACCACGGCTTTCTTCATGGCAGGCTCCTTGTTTACTCTTCGTTTTCGGTTGTTGCGGTTGATATCAGGAGTTTTGCGTCTCGCGCCTATCAACGCCCCCGGGCATCATTCCAAAGGTATTTATGCAGCTGTAGCTGAAAACGTACCGGCAAGCGGTCTGCCACAATCCAGTCCGCCAATTCCCCCGGCGCCAGACCATCCTGCACCGGCGAAAACAGCACATCGCTGACCCGTTTATGCAGCTGGTGCTGGTCCAGCATGAAACGCGCCCAGTCATAGTCCTTGCGGTCCGCCAGCACGAACTTCACCTGATGGTGCGCCTGGAGCAGGGGAATATTCTCCAGACGATTGTTGTGCTGTTCCCCGGAACCCGGCGCTTTCAGGTCCATGACCACAGAAACGCGCTCATCGACTCCGGCAATATCCATGGCGCCACCGGTTTCCAGGCTCACTTGGTAACCGTCATCACACAGCGCCGTGAGCAACGGCAGGCAGTTCGGCTGGGCCAGCGGTTCGCCACCGGTCACCGTCACGTATTGCGCCCCATGGCTCGCCACCTGCTCGAGAATCGCCGCCAAGGTCCATTTCTCCCCCCCGGAAAAGGCATATTCCGTATCACACCAGACACAGCGTTGCGGGCAGCCGGTCAGGCGCACGAAGACCGTCGGGCGGCCCACGGTACGGGATTCACCCTGTAGGGAATGGAAAATTTCGGTAAGACGGAGTTCCACAACATCTCCTGAGGGCCCCTTAATCGTGGGTTGGGGCGGAAATGCGCGGATTCTATCACCTTTACCGGCCTCTGTGCCGCCGGTAAAGGGACAGGAAGGTGTTACGGGTTGAGCTGGTCCAGCAAGCTCTTGGCCCGGCCGGCTTCGCTACTATCCGGGTATTGCTTGATCAGCTTGTGCAGATTGACCTTGGCGGGGGAAACCTCACCGGCCTTGGCCTGCATGACGGCCAGAATATAGAGGCTTTTCGGTGCCTTGCTATGGTCCGGGTAATCGTCAGCCACCGCCTGAAAATGGCCTTCCGCCTTCTTCAAGTCCGGCTCTTTCTGGTCACTGTATAGCTTGCCCGCCCAGAAATGGGCGTTGGCCCGGGACATTCCCTGTGGGAACTCACCCAGATACGCCTCGAAACCGGCAATGGCACCCTTGAAGTCACCACTGACCAATTTGTCCTTGGCAGCATTGTAGGCGGCACGGTCCGCTTCCGGGTCATTATCCCCTTCAGCGCCGTCCTCTGGCTGCTCGGTTTGTCCCCGTTCAGCCAGCGTATTGATTCGGGTATCCAGATCCAGATAACGCTCACGCTCGGCTTCCTTGAGAGTGGAAAGCTCGTGGCGCAGTTCTTCCAGCTGGCCCTGCAGCTGCTGAATCTGTTCTTCAAACTGTTGCTGCTGTTGCATCAACACCATCAACCCATCCTCGTTCACCGCAGCAGACGGCGTGGAGGTACTGCGCATTTGCGATTGCGCCTGGGCGAGGCTGCGCTCTTCAACGGCCAGCGGCCCAGTGCTCTGTGCATGCGCACAGAACACCAGGGAGCTGAGCATCGCGCCTGCGAGCAGGCGCGCTGTCATCACTACCTTCATGCCTTACGGACGGCCGGACAGGTAGTTGATTTCTACGCGACGGTTCTTGGCCCAGTCCATTTCACCGTGGCCAAAGGCTGCCGGCTTCTCTTCACCGTAGGAAACGATTTCCAGCTGTGAGGAAGCAACACCTTGTACGCGCAGGAACTTCTCTACCGCTTTGGAACGACGCTCGGACAGAGCAACGTTGTATTCACGGGTACCGCGCTCATCAGCGTGACCTTCCAGACGAATTTTCGCGTTAGCGTTGTTCTTCAGGTAGGTCGCGTGGGCACGCAGGGTTTCGAAAGCCGCAGCCGGAATGGTGTTGCTGTCGAACGCGAAGTAGATAACGCGAGAATCGGTAGTACCGTCGTAGTTGGACGGATGGTTGTAGAAGTTGTCAGCAGTCAGCGGGATGCTGCTGGTGTCCGGCTTAACCGGCTCTGACGGCTCAACCGGAGTCACCGGAGAAGTGTCAGTCTGCTGAGACATGTTGTCAGTCGCAGAAGTGTCGTCTTCAGTCGGAGTGCTTGAACAGGCTGCCAGGGCAGCTGCCAGCACGATGGCAAACAGCGGGTTAAGTAATGAACGCATGCGAAAAGCTCCTATAATTTCCTAGTATTGGACTCCGAGAACCACTCAGAGGAACGGCGACCAAGCCGGTTCTCTGACTTCCCCTTCCTTCGACGGCAGCTCAACTTTCACTCTGCCATCGATGGATACGGCTTCCAGAACCCCCGTTCCCCCGTGTTGCGTCCCGTAAATTACCATACTTCCATTGGGCGCAACACTGGGCGATTCATCCATATCGGTGCGGGTCACAATATTAAATGTGCCGCGCTGGAGGTCCTGCACACCGACATTGAAATTTCCATTTCGCCGGTGCACATAAACGAGATAGCGACCGTCGGGGGTGACATCCGAGCGCGCATTATAGGCGCCCTGGAACGAAACCCGCCGGACCGACTTATCATTTATGTTCAGTTTGTAAATCTGTGGGCCACCGGAGCGGCTGGAGGTAAACACCAGATGCTCACCATCCGGTAACCAGCGCGGCTCGGTATCAATGCCGTAATTGTTGGTTAACCGGGTCAGGGCCTTGGTCGACAGATTCAACATATAAATTTCGGGGTTTCCGTCCCGTGACAGCGTTAACGCCAGCTTCTGGCCATCCGGGGACCAGTCCGGGGCACCGTTAATGCCACTGAAGCTGGATACTTTTTCCCGCTCGGTGGTGGCCAGGCTGTGAATATAAATAGCCGGTCGCCCCTGGTCTTCGAAGGACACGTAAGCAATTTTCCTGCCATCCGGTGACCAGGTAGGGCTCATGATCGGCTCTTTACTGCGCAGAATCGTGGTCACACGATGGCCATCCGCATCCGCATATTGCAACTGATACGGGTTGGCATCATGACGGTTGTGCGTCACATAAAGAATCTTGGTGGAAAAGGCACCGGGAATACCGGTGAGCTGTTCGTAGATACGGTCACTGATGGCATGGGCCACATCGCGCAGCTGCGACTCTGGCGGGCGATAGGTTTCCGACATCAGTTTTTTCTGCCGGGCCACATCGAACAGCGCATAGCTGACTTCATAGCCACCGGTTTCCTGAGCCTTCATGCTGCCCGTAATCACGTATTCCGTGCCCAGCACCTTGAAGTCCCGGTAGATCATTTCCTGTTCATTACGGGGCCGGCTGAGCATGTCTTCCGGGGGCAGCGGCTTGAACTGACCGCTGCGATGCAGGTCGGCCTGCACAATCTGGGAGACATCTTCCGGGGCATTTTGTGCGCCATCAAAGGGCACAACGGCGATCGGCACCGCGTCCACGCGACCTTCGGTCACCTTGATCAGCAACTCAGCCTGGGCATTTACCATCCACAGGGCGGCCATCAGGGCGATGCTGACTTGTGTCCACACTTTGCGTTTACAGGCTTGCTGCATCCTTAACACACTTCTCATTGTGCAACTCCAGGATCAAATTCGATCACCAGTGAGCGAAACTGTTCGTTAAACAGCTGGCCATCCGGTACGGGTAGCGGGCTGGCCAACTTGACGGCATTCATGACCGATTCGTCGAAATCCGGGTAACCACTACTTTGTGCCACCGATACATTGATCACTTCACCGCCCGGGATCATCTGTATTTTTACCCGCGTAGTGATGTCATCCCGGTTACGGTAATTGCCGGGAATCCGCCAACGCTGCCCCACATGGGCGGCGATGGCATCGGTAAAACTGGCCACTTCAGCGTCGGCCTGGTCCGCATTGCTGGCCGCTTCCTGATCGGGCTGATCAGACGCCTTGCTCTGCCTGTCCATCTCCAGCTCTTCCTCAGCCAGCATTTCCTCCACGCTTGGTGTGTCAATATCAGGCACCACCGGTTTGGGATCCGGCTTGGGGGCTGGCTTCGGGTCCGGCTTCTTCACCGGATCCGGTTTCTTTTCCGGCGCTGGCTTGGGCTTGGGCTTGGGTTTTGGTTTCGGCTTTGGCTCCGTTTTCGGTTCAGGCTTTGGCTTCGGCTTTGCTGCCGGCTTGGGCGTTGGCTTCACTTCCGTTTTCGGCTTCGCCACGGGCGCCGTCTGTTGTTTCGAGCGTTCCACCATGGTGGCTTTTACATGGGGCGGCACCACCGGAGCCTTGTGCAGGGACGGGTCTGTGCTCCAGCTGAACACCAGCAACCCGAACACCAGCAGATGGATAAACAGCGTGAACAGCAACCCAACGCGGCGATCACTCATTGCGTCCCTGCGGTTCCGTCACCAACCCGAGCTGGGAAATACCCGCTTCCTGTAACGCGCCCATCAACGACACCACCCGGGCATAGGCCACGTTGCCATCGCCTTCCACCAAAAACAGGGTGGACGGCTTGTGCTTGTGGATGCGCAGCACATGGCCTTTCACGGTTTCCAGGCTGGACGACTGCTGGCTGTCGCCACCCACATCGATGAAATAGCTGCCATCGGCGGTTACGGAAATGATCACCGGCTCGTTCTTGGTGGTATCAATGGGGTCGCTGTTACTGTCCGGCAGGTCCACATTGATGCCCTGGGTCATCATCGGCGCCGTGGCCATGAAGATCACCAGCAGCACCAGCATCACATCGATGTAGGGCACCACGTTCATCTCGGCAACGAGCTTGCGCGGCACCCGTATCTTTACGCCGCTCATGCTCATGCTCCGCGCCCGTGGGCCTGACGGTGGAGGACGGAAGAGAACTCTTCCGCAAACATTTCATTTTCCGTCAGCAGGGCGTCGCTCTGGGCGGAGAAGCGGTTATAGGCCATCACCGCCGGGATCGCCGCGAACAGACCAATGGCCGTGGCAATCAGCGCTTCTGCGATACCCGGAGCCACCACACTGAGGGTGGCCTGCTTCACGTTGGCCAGCGCCATAAAGGAGTTCATGATGCCCCAGACTGTACCGAACAGGCCCACGTAGGGACTGGTAGAGCCGACGGTGGCCAAAAAGGGCAAATGCTTGGTGAGCCGGGTCTGTTCTCGCTGCAGGGCCACGCGCATGGCCCGCTGGGCACCATCCATGACCGCTTCGGCCCCGCGGGTACTCTTGGAAAGCCGGGCGAACTCCTGGAAGCCGGCACGGAAAATGGCCTCGCTACCGGAATCCACATCCGGATCCTTGCGGCTCTGATTATAGAGAGAAGCCAGATCATCGCTGGACCAAAATTTTTCCTCGAAGGCACGACCCGCCCGATGGGCACGGCCGAGCACCCGGAAACGGCCCACAATCATGTACCAGGACGTCACTGACGCCATAATCAACAGCGCCATCACCAGCTGCACCACCACGGTGGCATTGCTGATCAAACTGACGACAGACATGTCGGATGCCTCAACCATGTAGCCCTTCTCCTTTGCTGGCCGCGCTAAATTTTTTATACAGTGCCGGCGGAAGTGCCGACGGCTTCAGGGTATCGGCGCTCACGCAGGCCACTTTAATCTCTGCCTGGCAGATCAAGGCGCCCTTTTTGCGCACCTGCTGATCGAACACCAGCGTGGCCTTACCCAGTTTTTTCAATGTGGCTGTCACGGTCAGCGCATCATCAATACGTGCCGGTTGGCGATACTGCACATTGGCGGAATGCACCACAAACTGAAAATTGTCGTCCGCCAGCGCATAATGCTGGTAGCCCAGCGTACGCAGAAACTCGGTGCGCGCCCGCTCCATGAATTTCAGATAATTCACGTAATAGACAATGCCACCGGCATCAGTGTCTTCGATGTAGACGCGCACAGGCAGGGTAAATTCCCCGTTTTCCTGATCTTTTTCAATCATTAAACAAATCACCATCACGGCGGGGGCGCTGCAGGCCAAAATGGCGCCAGGCATGATTGGTCACCGCACGGCCGCGCGGGGTGCGCTGAATGAAGCCCTGCTGAATCAGGTAAGGCTCCACCACCTCTTCCAGGGTGCCGGAATCTTCATTGAGCGCCGCCGCCAGGGATTCCAGCCCCACCGGCCCACCATCAAATTTGTGCATGATCATGTCCAGCAGGCGGCGGTCGGTGCCATCCAGGCCGCAACTGTCCACTTCCAGCATATCCAGTGCCCGCTGAGCGATCTCTTCAGTAATGCGCCCATCGCCTTTCACTTCCGCGTAATCGCGTACCCGGCGCAACAGGCGATTGGCAATACGTGGGGTGCCGCGGGCGCGGCGTGCCACTTCCATGGCTCCCGCCGTTTCAATGGGGATGGCAAGGATATCGCAGGCGCGGCTCACAATGCCGGACAGGTCATCCACGGAATAGAATTCGAGGCGTTGCACGATGCCGAAGCGATCGCGCAATGGCGCGGTTAGCAAACCGGCGCGGGTGGTCGCCCCCACCAGGGTAAACGGCGGCAGGTCCAGCTTGATCGAGCGAGCGGCCGGGCCTTCACCAATCATGATATCCAGCTGATAGTCTTCCATGGCCGGGTAGAGAATTTCCTCTACCACCGGGGAGAGGCGGTGGATTTCATCCACAAACAGCACGTCGCCCTCTTCCAGATTGGTCAGGATAGCCGCCAGATCCCCGGCTTTTTCCAGCACCGGGCCGGAGGTGGACTTGAGCTCGCAACCCATCTCACGGGCAATAATGTGCGCAAGGGTCGTCTTGCCGAGACCGGGGGGGCCAAAAATCAGGGTGTGATCGAGAGCTTCACGGCGTCCGCGCGCGGCATCAATAAAGATTTCCATGCGCTCGCTGACTTTCGCCTGCCCGTGATAATCCGCCAGGCTGGCCGGGCGAATGGCCCTGTCCTGTTGCTCTTCGTGGCTGCCAACCGCAGCCGCGGTAATGACTCGTTCGTTATCCATGCCTGCGGCGGGCTTGCCTCTATATCGTGGGAGTCGCTAGCGTATCGCACCCTGATACCGTACTGCTATTACTGTTATCACAAAGTGTGGGGCAGCATCAGGGTATCGCGCTAGCGGGCCAGGCTTTTGAGCGCCTTGCGGATTAATTGTTCACTGCTGAGATCATCTTCATCCGCCGCTTTGGCCACCGCCGCGGCGGCATCCTTGTTGCGATAGCCCAGCGCTTCCAGGGCGGCAATGGCATCGCTACGGGCGTCATCCGACTGACGGGTATCGACCCGACCGGGCAGATTCACCGGGCCGCCGTCAATCTTGTCGAGCCGATCGCTCATTTCGATCACCAGCCTCTCGGCGGTTTTCTTGCCAATGCCCGGCACCTTTACCAACGAGGTCGTGTCCTGATCCTGAATACAGCGCGCCAGGCGATCCGCTTCGATGCCGGAAAGAATCGCCAGGGCCATTTTGGGCCCCACGCCGTTCACCTTGATCAAGGCGCGAAAAAGCTCACGCTCATAGCGGTCGGCAAAGCCATACAACAGCTGGGCGTCTTCGCGGACCACAAAATGGGTATGCAGGGTCAGTTCTGCGCCCGCCTCGGGCAGGTCGTAGAACACGGTCATGGGGGCTTCCACTTCGTAGCCAACGCCGCCCACATCCAGCAGCAATACCGGAGGGCGTTTTTCCAGCAGGGTTCCGCGAAGTTGTCCGATCATGGGTTTATCCGTGTTATTTGCAATTAACTGAAGAGCGCTTAACGAAGCCGCCCTCGCCTGACAGCCGTGGCACCGCCCATTCTGGCCAAGGAGACCCGCATGTGCGCATGACAAAGGGCGATAGCCAGCGCATCGGCCGCATCTTCCTGGGGGCGCTGTTCCAGCTTTAACAGGTACTTCACCATTTCCCCCACCTGATTCTTTTCCGCCCCACCTTTGCCAACCACCGCCTGCTTCACTTGGCGAGCGGAATATTCAAACACCGGAACATGGGCCTGCATGACCGCAGCAATGGCCGCTCCCCGGGCCTGCCCCAGCTTCAGGGCGGAATCCGCATTGCGCGCCATAAAGACTTTTTCAATACTGACTTCCGCCGGGCCAAACTCTTTCACCACCTGATCAATGCCGGCGAATATTTCCCCCAGGCGCGGCGGAATCTCCTTGTGGGTAGTGGCGATAGTACCGAAAGTCACTGCGCGGGAACGGTTTCCCACTACATCCACCACGCCGTAACCGGTGCGTCGCGAGCCGGGATCAATACCCAGAATAAGCGCCATATTCCACAGACCCGTAATAGAAAGGCAGGCACCATAATCCAGCGCCTGATAATTGCCTCCGTTCTACCTGACCACTGTCCGGATGTCCAGCTCGGTAAGGAGACGCTTCATGCTGCACGCCTGATGCGGCACGCCAAAAAACCGGGAATGGATTACAACTGCCAGCACGAAGCCACCAGCAAATGCCAGATAATAAAAAGCCCCGAGCTATCCGGGGCTTTTTATTTGTCTCGCAGCGAGAAGCTGGCCGCTTATTGCGACTCGTCTTCCGGCGCCGGCCAGCTGGCGTTGGTATAGACGTTCTGCACGTCATCCAGATCTTCCAGCATGTCGATCATTTTCTGTACGGTTTCTGCCGTATCGGCATCCATTTCCGCTTCCGTGGAAGGGTGCATGGTGACTTCCGCTTCAGCGAATTCCAGCCCGGCTTCGCGCAGGGCATCAACCACTTCACCGAAACTCTTGTCCGGTGTGGTGGTGACCACAAAGCCGTCATCGCCCACTTCTTCCACATCGTCTGCGCCGGCTTCCAGGGCCACTTCCATCAGCTTCTCTTCGTCCACGCCGGGTTCGAAGAAGATCTCACCACGCTTGGTGAACAGGAAGGCCACAGAACCGCTGGTGCCCAGATTGCCGGCAAACTTGGAAAAGGCATGGCGCACCTCGGCCACGGTGCGGTTCACGTTGTCGGTCATGGTTTCTACCAGTACCGCCACGCCACCCTTGCCGTAGCCTTCATAGGTGATTTCATCCATGTTGCCGTCGTCATCACCGCCGGCACCACGCTTCACGGCCCGATCGATGGTGTCGCGGGTCATGTTCTGGCCCAGCGCCTTGTCGATAGCCGCCCGCAGACGCGGATTATCGTTGGGTTCGCCGCCGCCCATCTTCGCGGCCACGGTGAGCTCGCGAATCAGCTTGGTAAAAATCTTGCCGCGTTTGGCATCCTGGGCCGCCTTGCGGTGTTTGATGTTGGCCCACTTACTATGTCCTGCCATGTTACCTCCGCCAGCACGCAGTACGCGTCACGCAACACATTTGCGGCACGCTTCTTTGCGTGAAGTGTGCTGCGTGGTGCATGCCTGCGTCTTTCTATATCAACCTTCTTCTTTTCGTACCTGCACACCCACTTCACGCAGCTGTTTGTTGTCCACCGGTGACGGCGCGTTGGTCATGGTACACGCTGCAGTCTGGGTCTTCGGGAAAGCAATCACGTCACGGATCGACTCACAGCCGGTCATCAGCATCACCATGCGATCCAGGCCGAACGCCAGACCACCGTGGGGCGGCGCACCGTACTTCAGGCCGTCGAGCAGGAAGCCAAACTTCTCGTCCGCTTCTTCATCGGAAATGCCCAGGGCTTCAAAGACCGTGCGCTGCATGGCCGGGTTGTGGATACGGATAGAGCCGCCACCCAGCTCGGTACCGTTAAGCACCATGTCATAGGCCCGCGACAACGCTTCTGCCGGGTTGCTCTTGAGCTCTTCCGCGCTACAGCTGGGCATGGTGAAGGGGTGATGCAGGGCGTGATACTGCCCTTCGTCTTCCTCGAACATGGGGAAGTCCACTACCCACAACGGCGCCCACTCGCCTTCGACCAGGTTCAGGTCGTGGCCGACTTTAACGCGCAGGGCGCCGAGAGCTTCGTTGACGATCTTGGCCTTGTCGGCACCGAAGAAGATCAGGTCTCCAGTCTCGGCGCCGGTGCGCTCAAGGATGCCCTTGATGGCATCGTCGGTGAGGAATTTCAGGATCGGTGACTGCAGGCCTTCTGCGCCAGCGGCCAGATCGTTGACCTTGATATAAGCCAGGCCCTTGGCGCCATAGATGCTGACGAACTTGGTGTAGCCGTCGATATCCTTGCGGGACAAGGAGCAACCGCCCGGTACACGCATGGCCGCCACCCGGCCTTTCGGATCGTTGGCCGGGCCGGAGAATACCTTGAAGTCCACACCGGCCAGCAGATCGGCGATATCGATCAGCTCCAGCGGAATACGCAGGTCCGGCTTGTCGGAACCAAAACGCTGCATGGCTTCGGAGAACGGCATGCGCGGGAAGTCCGGCAACTCCACATTGAGCAATTCTTTAAACACCGAACGCACCATCCGCTCGGTAATCCCCATGATGTCTTCTTCCTCTACAAAGGAAGCTTCCAAGTCAATCTGGGTAAATTCGGGCTGACGGTCCGCACGAAGATCTTCGTCACGGAAGCACTTGGCAATCTGGTAGTAACGATCAAAGCCCGCCACCATCAGCAGCTGCTTGAACAGCTGCGGAGACTGCGGCAGCGCAAAGAAGCTACCCGGATGGGTCCGGCTGGGCACCAGATAGTCACGGGCACCTTCCGGGGTAGCGCGGGTCAGGATCGGGGTTTCCACGTCCATGAAGCCTTCGCCTTCCAGGAAGGCACGGACCACATGGGTCAGACGCGAACGAAACTGGAAGTTGCGCAGCACTTCCGGGCGGCGCAGGTCCATATAGCGGTACTTGAGGCGCACCTCTTCACCGGCGGCGGAATGGGCATCCAGCTCAAACGGCGGCGTCTCGGCCTCATTGAGGATGGTCAGTTCCTTGCCCAGCACTTCGATGTCACCGGTGGACATCTTGCTGTTACGCACCGCTTCATCGCGCATGCGTACCCGGCCGCTCAGGCGCACCACATACTCGCTGCGCACTTTATCGGCCAGGGCAAAGGCTTCCACGGTATCCGGGTCGAACACCACCTGGACCAGACCATTGCGATCGCGCAGGTCGAGGAAGATCACCCCACCATGGTCACGGCGGCGACTGACCCAACCGCAAAGCTCTACTGTTTCTCCGTCGTGGGAGGCTCGCAAATCACCGCAATAATGGCTTCGCATGCTTAACGTCCGCTTGTATTCTGATTACGTCGTCCGGCTCATTGAAGGCGACCCCAGGCTCGCTGGAACCTGCCCCGACGCCGGACCACTGAAAAAGGCGCCACAGTATAGCGATTCAACCGTCCACGAGCCATGCCAGACGGCGATTCACTGCCAAACGGGCCACATGCCTACCTAATTTCACAAAATACCTTGAAAAATAGTGTCTCTACGCCTTGTGCCCTGAAAATCCATGGCATATAAAAGATGCGAACCCTATCAGGCGCCCTCTGTGTTGTGCAGTCCAGGGGCAGACCTGACAAGGAAGCACCGCCGGTTATCCGTACCATTGCGGAACCAATACAACATCAGGAAGACACCAAAAAGGGGTAAGCAATCCATGGCTGCAAAGAAAAAGACAGCTGCTAAAGCTTCCAGCGCTACAGCGGCTCGCAAGGTGAAAACCATCACCGAACCGATGAACAAAACCCAGATCATTAACCAGATCAGTGAAACCACCGGCCTGACCAAGAAAGACGTCAACGCGGTTTTCGACGAACTTGGCGATATCATGGAAGGTCACCTGAAAAAGCGTGGCGCCGGCCAGTTCACCCTGCCGGGCCTGCTGAAAATCGTGACCCAGAAAAAACCCGCCACCAAAGCACGCAAGGGCATCAACCCGTTCACCGGGGAAGCCACCACCTTCGCAGCCAAACCTGCCCGCACCATGGTCAAGGTTCGCCCGTTGAAGAAACTGAAAGATATGACCGCCTGATTGACGTTCTACCACCAGGTGCCTGGCACCTGGTGGCCATTTCCCTGTTCCGCTCTCTGTCGATTCCATTCCCCCTGCCCTGACTTGCTCCCTGCGCTGGCCCCCAAAGGCCGCAAGCCTCTATAATGCCGCCGCATACGGAGGAGACCCCCATGGCTGAACGTAAAGACAAGCAGAAGGTGATCGGCGAGCCGATGACCGATGAACAGATTGCAGTATTTCTCGATTTCCCTCCTGAGGAGGGCGTAAACGGGGACTTCCACCTGCTGGAAAAAGCGTATCGCGCCCTACGCGCAGAGGATTTCGCCCGCTTTCTGACGTTTTTCAAGGACCAGAACCGGGATCTGGATGCCCGCGATCCACAAGGTCGCACCCTGCTGGATCAGATTGCCCAGCACCCGAAAAGCAGCGATTACGCGCAAGCTCTGCGCGATGCCGGCGCCACCGCCTGATCCCCGCCCTGTCCCCTCACCTGCCCGGCGCCAACCGGGCAGGTATAACAACGTTACATTCCAGTCAGCAAACTCATACTGAGCAGAACTTGTTCACATCCCGCCCGCATGGCATTGTTATGCCATAAAGGGCTATCGGGGCCCGGCGAACCTGTTCGCCTACAAACACAACAACAACAAGAGCTGTAAAACACCATGGCAGCATATTCTGTACCGTTCTGGCGCTCTCTGTGCCTGATCGCGCTCTGCGCTATCAGCTTGCAACTCCACGCGGCCCGCGATGACGAGGCTGACGACGAAATGGACGAAGTCACCCCGGAAGAACTGCAAATGCAGGAAATCCCGGTGGATGAACGTATTTTCGTCGAAAAGTGGAACGAGGTGCCTTACAAGAAAAGCTACTTCACCTATACCGACAAGCAGATCCGCGACAAATGGGAATACCTGATGCGCGGCCTGAAGGTGCCTTACCCGTCCGCCGCTTACATGAAGGAGCAGTTCGAAAAGTACCCCTTCATGAAAGAGGACATCAAAGACTGGAACGGTGATTATCAGGTGCTGGAGGCCCGCAGCCTGCAGGTTTGGCGCAAGTTCTTCGCCGGCGATTTCCAGGAAGCCCGCGAGGAGGGCCTGCAGCTTGGCCCTATCGGCAAGATTCCCGCCCTGTTTTCCCAGCTGATGTACGCGATCTATCTGGCAGACCGTCAGAGCACCAAATACATGATGCTCCAGGACGTGGCCAACCAGGCACAAGAGTACTTTGATGATATGGAAGAAGCGGCCGAGGATCCTGCGGTGGCCCCCATTGTCGCCTCGGTGAAACTGGGTTACGCCTATGCCATAGCCCGTATCGCGGAAGAATCCCCGGTGCCTGTCGTGGTCGCCCGCCGTTATATCGGCAAGATCAAGAACAGCGCCGAAGAAGTGGTCGAGATCATGCCCGATCAGCCGCTGGCCCATGCTTTCCGTGCCGGCGTGGACGCCGGCATCATGCGCCGGGTGGGCAAGTTCACCGGCCGCATGACCTACGGCGCACGCACCACCACGGTGGAAGAATCCTTTGCCGACGCCCTGACGCTGGCCCCGGATATTCCCATCGTCAATTACGAATACGCCAACGCGCTGATCTACATGAACCGCAAGCGTGACCTGAACGAAGCGATCAGCTACCTAGAAAAAGCCATGAAGATCCGTCCGGAATTTTCCATGGATGCGCTGGATGTGATGTACTCCTACAAGCGCCTGCAGGAAGTGCGCCTGTATGCGCTCAACTTCCGCAGTTTCCGCAAGTTCGAGAAACTGCGTCGCAAGTACAGCAAAAAGACCGACCGGAACCTGACCAGCATTATCAGCGACCCGCTGAGCATGGATATGCTGAACAACCCGGACAAGTACATCCTGCCAGAGCGTAACTAACAGGCGACACATGTCCCTCTACGAAGACAAGCTGTTCCCGGTATTACTGGATTGGGCCACCCGTCCGGTCTACCGGGACCGGCAGCGGCTGCTGGCCCAGGCCAGCGGCCGGGTATTGGAACTGGGCGTCGGCACCGGCGCCAACTTCCCTTTCTACAGCCATACCGCCACCGAAATTCATGGCATCGAGCCGGCCGGCGGCCTCCTCACCCTGGCCCGCGGCAGTGCCCAACGGTGCGATGCCCCTGAACGCTTTCACATCCAGGAAGGCGATGCCCAACATCTGCCCTACCCGGACCAGCATTTCGATACGGTAATTGCCTGCCTGGTGTTCTGCACCATTCCAGACCCTGATCAAGCCGCACAAGAGGCCTTTCGCGTCCTCAAGCCCGGCGGCGCCCTGCTGTCACTGGAGCATGTACTCAGCGAACGCCCCTGGATTCAACGCCTGCAAAAAACGCTTAACCCGGCATGGAAACCGCTGGCGTGCGGCTGCCAGCTCACCCGCGATACCGCTCGTATTTTCCAGCGCGCGGGTTTTCAGACCGATACCGCCCGCCAGCACCGCCACCCGAAACTGCCCGCCTTTGCCGGCGAGCTATACGAAGGGCGCCTGCTGCGGCCTTGAAGAGCAGTTGAAGGTTCAAAGTGTAAAGTTCAACTCGCCCCCACCCGGGCAAACTGCCACACCTCCCCGCACCGATTTACCGTTACAATAGCCACCATGGATAACCGCCCCCCCCTATTGAACTGGCGTCTGCGACTGATCTGGCTGCGCAGCCTGCTGGTACTGGTCATCACGCTGGCCCTGATTGTGCTGCAGCGTTTCGGCCACACCGGCTATCAGCTCACGGAACTGGGCTGGCTGGCCGCGCTACTGTTACCCAACCTGGTCACGCTGTTTACGCGCAAGGTTCACGGCCGCCGCCACAGCCAACTTTTGACGCTGGAACTGGCCATGGACGTGGTGCTGTTTGCCGGCCTGATTCAGGGGTTCGGGGGCGCGGGAAACCCCCTGTCGTTTTACCTGCTGGTCCCCGCCCTGATGGCCTCGCTGACCCTGCCCATGTCGGGCGGGCTACTGGTCGCCCTGCTGGCACTGGGCGGCTATATGGTATCGCTGAGCTGGTATCAAATGCCCGCCATGAACAGCCCGTTACATGCCCTCAGCCACCAACTCAGCGGCTTGCACAGTGCCGGCATGGCCGCTGTCTTCATCGCCCTGCTGGTCATGCTCAGCCTGCTCGGACAGGTCATCCAGCGACTGATGCGACAACAACAACGACAACAGGAACAGGCACTGGATCTGGCCGGGCGCCGTGAGCACATGTATCAGGTAGCCGCGACCCTGGCGGACCAGGCCCATGAACTGAATACCCCGCTGGGCACACTGGTGATGCTGGCAGACAATCTTATCCACGCCCCTGAAATGCCCGATTCCCTGCGTCCGGAAGTCGAGCAAATGGACCACCTGGCCCGCAACGTGGCCAGCCGCCTGAAACAAGGCACGGCCACCCAGCTGGAGCCCGGCCTGCCTCTCAGCGTCCTGATCCAGCAGTTACAGCAGCATCTGCGTCATCTGGCACCCACCCTCAGCGTGACGCATGCGCTGGAAACGGACCCTCAAGTGGCCGACAGTCAGAGCTGGTTCCGGGTACTGTGCAATCTGGGCTACAACGCCATGGACGCCGGCGCCACGCGACTGGCCATCACTGTCAGCGACCATGCACCCCTCTATCGGCTCCAGCTCAGTGATGATGGCCCGGCACACCCGGATTCAGAGCGCGAAGGGCTCGGCATGGGGCTCACTCTGGTGCATTCCAGCCTGGCGCAAATCGGTGCCGAGCTGGAAATGGACTTTGGCCACAGCTGGACCCAGGCGCGGATTCACTGGCCGCAAACAGACAGCCCGGGAGCCGCATCATGAACAACGCCTCTCTCAGCCGTCAGCTGTTACTGGTAGAAGACGACGACTTGCTCGCCGAACAAACCGCCCGGGCACTAAGCCGCCATGGCGCCCAAGTCCATGTGGCCCATGATCGCGAGCAGGCATTGCAGCTGATCGCGCAACTCACCGCCCAAGACACCCCGCTGGACGGCGCGATTCTGGACCAGAACCTTGGCAGCGATAACGGCCTGGACCTGATTGAGCCGATCCGCCAGCACTTCCCCCTTTGCCGGGTAATTCTGCTGACCGGCTACGGCAGCATTGCGGCTGCCGTCGCCGCCACCCACCGTGGCGCCCACAATTATCTGACCAAGCCCGCAAGCGCCAACGATATTCTGCAGGCACTGGATGCCGACCCGGCCAGCCAGGCTTTACCACTGCCAGACAGCCCCCCCTCGCTGCAGCGATTGGAATGGGAACATATCCAGCGCACCCTCGACGCCCACGGCGGCAATATCTCACGGGCTGCAGACGCCCTTGGCATTCACCGCCGTACCCTGCAACGCCGGCTGAAAAAACGGCCCAGTGCCAGCGACTATTCACGTGACAACCAGCGAGAAAACCCGCACCCCAAGGTTGACCCGCCAAGCAGTTAAGGTTCTCGTTCCCCCCGCCCTTGGCTTACACTGTGGGCTGACGTAAACAGGGATGCAGAGCTTGGCGCACCATCGATACCACAATCGGCAGAACAAGGCGTTCATCCTGGTGCTGCTGATGCTGTTTCCCGCCCTTGCGTTCGCCAAAGACACGCCAAACCTGCACATCACCGGCAACGCCAGCGAGGCGGTAGCCGATAACATTCAGGCCCTGGTGGACCTGTCACGTTATCCCTGCCGGCCGCCCAGGGCCCAATACGGCCTGATCCGCCGGCAAATCATTGCCAACAGTACCGATGCCCTGCAGGCCATGGGCTACTACGACAGCCAGCTTTCCCTGTCCGCTGATGAAAACGGCGACTGCGTTAGCGTGACGCTGGACGTGAACACCGGCCCACCGGTGATACTCAAACACGTGCAAGTGGAAATCACCGGCGATGCGGCCCAGGACCCGGCGTTCTCCAGATTGGTGGAACAGGCGCAGCTGGCCACCGGTCAACGGCTGCAACACGACCGTTACAGCAACCTGAAAAAGAGCCTGCAACAACACCTCATCAGCCGCGGCTATGTCCACGGCGAGCTGACCACCCACACCCTCAAGGTGGACACAAAAGCCCATCGGGCCAGCATCACCCTGCATGTGGACAGCGGCCCCCGCTATCATTTCGGTGAAGTCACCGTTAGCGGCAGCGTCCTGAAGCCTTCATTGATTAACGCCTATGTCAGCTTCCAGGAAGGCGAGCCCTACGACAGCAGCCGCATGCTGAAAACCCAGCAATCGTTTCTTGGTGCCGGCTATTTCAGCGCCGTGCGGGTACAAAAAGGCGAACCCAACGACGCCACCCGCCGGATTCCCGTCAGCATCGCGCTGACGGACAACAACCGCTGGTCCCTGCTCACTGGTGTCGGCATCAGCACCGATACCGGGCCTCGAGTCCGGCTGGGGGTAGAGAATCGCCGGGTCAACAAGGCCGGCCACCGTTTCCGGGCGGAAACCGAGTTGTCCGAAGTCCAGCAAGGGGCCGGGGCCAGTTACCAGATCCCGTTGAAGAACCCGCTCCATGAACGGCTTGATCTACACACCAGTTTCGTCAACGAAAACACCGACAGTAATGAAAACGAGCGCTGGAGCACCGGGGCGGATTATATCGTCGAACTGGAAAATCGCTGGGTGGCCACCACCTCCCTGGAATTCCTGCGCGAGACCTACCAGATCGCCGGCCAGGTGGATCAGGCGGAACTGCTGATACCCGGTTTCCAGTTAAGCCGCGTCAAGGCCGACGACCCGGTCTACCCCACCTTCGGGTGGCGCCTGAACACTGCCGTACGGTTCGCCGATCAAAACCTGTCCTCCACAGCCTCTTTCTTGCAACTCACCAGCGGTGGCAAGATTCTCTTTCCCTTGCTGGGCGGGCGCGTCTTGATGCGCACCGACCTGGGTTACACCGAGGTCAATGATGTGACCGAACTGCCAGCCTCCATCCGCTTCTTCGCCGGTGGCGACTCCAGCGTGCGCGGTTTCGCCTACGAATCCCTGGGCCCGGAGGACAGCAACGGAGAGGTCATTGGCGGGCGTCACCTGGCCACCGGCAGTCTGGAATACGATCACCCGCTCACCGAAAAATGGCACCTGGCAGTGTTCACCGACGCCGGCAATGCCTTCAACGATTTCGATGCCTTCGAACCCCGCCACAGTGCCGGCATCGGCATCCGCTGGCGCTCACCGCTGGGACCGATTCGCCTGGACATTGCCCGGGCCGTGGATGAACACCGCGACTGGCGCCTGCACCTGAGCATGGGGCCGGACCTGTGATGGGGCGCGAAACTCAAAACGGCTTTGCCCTGCGCGCTGTCCTGGCCCGCGGCTTGCTGGTATTGCTCAGCCTGTTACTGGCCTGTCTGTTGGGCCTGACGCTGCTGCTGGGCACCGCCACCGGCAACCGCTGGCTACTGGAAAAAGCCTCCCCCTTTATCCCCGGCGAACTCAGCCTGGGCGAGTGGCACGGCAGCCTGCTCAGCGGCATCACCCTCAATGATATCGACTACCGCTATCAGGGGCTCACCGTGACCCTGGATCAGGTCAGCGCCGACATGGTGCCGCGAGCCCTGCTCAGTGGCTGGCTGGAACTGGAGCGCCTGTCCCTGGGCACCCTGCACATTACGCTTGCGCCCGGAGATGACACCGAGCCGCAACCGGCCACCCTGCCAGAGAGCCTGGCACTGCCCTTCGGGATACGTATCGACCGGTTAACCGTGGGCGCCTTTCAACTGAACGACACGGTACTGGTCAGCAAGCTGGAAGCAGACAGCCTCGCGGCCTGGCGAAGCTTCCAGATCGCCCGCCTGCACACTCACACCTTGGCCGATACCACGGTGCAGGCCACCGCCCAGGGCAAATTGACGGCCCCCTTCGATGTGCAAGGCACGGCAAGCTGGCAGCTGCCACTGCCCGACAACGATACCCTGCAGGCACAACGGGCCAGGGGCCAACTCACCCTGGCAGGCCCACTGAGCCAACTTCAGCTGCACCATCAGCTTACCGGCCCGGTGGAAATGCAAAGTCAGGGGGAGTGGCTGCTCAAGGATGAACAATGGCAAATCACCCTGCACCATCGCTGGCCAGCCCAGGCATTGCCGCTTGCCTTGCCGCAGCCTTTGTCGCTGGGCAAAGGCGAACTGGACACAAGCGGCCCGCTCGACGCACTGCGCCTGAGCGGCCACACCGGCCTGTCCAGCGGTGAGCGCAATGTAGCCATCACCGTGGACAGCGCGCTCATTCCCGGCGGCATTACCCTGCATGAATTCACCGTACAGGACGGCGACCAGACGCTGGCCAGCAACGGCCAGGTGATGTTCAGCCCATTAAGCTGGGATCTGGACCTCAGTGGCGATCTCAACACCGCCCTGCTGCACCCACTCTTCCCCGGTCAACTGGCCATCGACGGCCACAGCCAGGGGCAGTGGGACGGCGACCGCTGGACCCTGTCGCCCAGCGAACTCACGCTGCGCGGTCAGGTACGCCAACAAGCACTGTCATTCACCAGCACCCTGCAAAGCCAGACACCCGATGACAAACAACAATTGCACTTGAACACCCAGGGTAGCTGGGGGGACAACCAGCTGCAGGCCAGCGGCCAGGTATGGCCACAGTGGCAACTCCGCAGCGACCTGACACTGGCACGCCTGCAGCAATTGTATCCGGGGCTGAGCGGGAACCTGGCTGGCCAGGTTCAGCTCCAGGGCACCTATAGCGACCCGGCACTCAGCGGCCAGCTCACTGGCAACACTCTGGGCTGGCAGGACTGGCAGATAGCCCAACTGCAAAGCCGTTTCTCCCAACTGCGCCTGCCGCAAACTTCACACCGGGGTGACATGGCGCTAAGCCTGAGCGGCAACCAGATCACGCAGGGCAGCACCGAACAGGTCAGCACCCTCACCGTCACCGCCAACGGCAATTGGGCCCGGCATCAGCTCAAGGCCGAGGCAAGCCGCAACGAGGTAACCCTGGAAACCCGCTTGCATGGCGGCCTCGACCCGGCAAGCACCACTTGGCAAGGCACCCTCTCCGATACCCGGCTGCAACACACTCGTCTGGGCCATTGGCAACAGGAGGCGGACAGCACCTTGCGTGTCTCTGCCCAATCGCAATCACTGGCCCCGTTCTGTCTGGTACAGGCCCCCAGCCAGCTGTGCCTGCAAGGCAGCCACACTTCCAACGGCCAGGACAACGTGAACGCAGAGGTACATCTGGCCGACCTGCCGCTGGCCCTGGCCAATAGCCTGCTCGGCCCCACCCTGACCATGGAGGGCGCCGTGAATGCCGATCTCACCCTGCACGGTTCGCTGGACAGGCCCGACGGCCAGTTCTCCCTGCAAACCCGGGGCGCGAAGATCACCGTTAACACTGCAGATGCACCACCGCCGGTGGAGATCGAAAAGCTCACCGTGGATGGCACGCTCGCCGATCAACGACTCAGCAGCAACCTGACCCTGACCACCGCGCTGGGCAACGCCCGGGCGCAACTGGAACATGGACTGGAGCTGGATTCCTCGCTGCAAGGCGAGGTGGATTTCACTCTGAGCAGCCTGGCCTTTGTGGAACTGTTCACCGCCGATCTGCGCGAAGTGCAAGGCCGTATTCGCGGCGACTTTTCCCTCGCCGGCACGGTCGGTCAACCCATCATGAACGGCGCCATAAAGCTGCAAGACGGGCAAGCGCTGATTCCTTTTCTCGGGATCGATATCGCCGACTTGCAAGTGGCCATCCAGGGCAACCCCCAGGGCAAACTGGACATCACCGGCTCCGCGCAGATGGGCACGGGCACTCTGAATCTGGACGGCACGGTGGATCCCAGCGAGAAAAACATCCCCCTGCAGCTGACACTTGGCGGCGAACGCCTGCTTGCCGCTGACCGGCCCGATGCCCGCATCCTGCTAACGCCGGATCTGACCCTGGCAGGCGACCTGGAAGGGCTGAACCTGACCGGCTCCCTGGCCATCCCGGAAGCCGAAATCCGGCCCGTGGAAATTCCGGAAGGCGCCATCACCGTCAGCAACGACCAGGTGTTGGTGCATCAGGAAGGGGACAACAGCAGTCAACTGTCGTTGGGTATGGATGTGACCCTGACACTGGGCGACAAGGTCCACTTCAAGGGTTTCGGGCTCGACGCCATGCTCGGTGGCACCCTGCAGGTAGAGCAGAAACCCCAGCGGCCACCGCAACTGAATGGCGAACTGATTATCCGCGAAGGTCGCTACCGGGCCTACGGGCAGAACCTGGCCATCAGCGACGGCCAGCTAATATTCCAGGGCCCCCCGGACAATCCCGGCCTGGATATTCGCGCCATCCGCAAGATCCCCAGCGAAGGCGTGGTGGTGGGTGTGCAGCTGAGCGGCACCCTGCAAGAACCCAATGCCTCGCTGTTTTCCGACCCCAGCATGGAACAAAGCCAGGCCATGTCCTACCTGCTCACCGGGCGCCCACTGGAAAGCGGCTCAAAGAGCGAAGGCAACCAAATTGCCCAGGCACTGGCGTTATATGGACTGGAAAAAGGCAGCGGTGTCACCGAAAAAATCGGTGACAAGCTGGGTGTGGATGACATCAGCGTGGGTAGCGACTGGGAAAGCGACGACGCGGCACTGATGCTCGGCAAACAGCTGTCCGAACGACTGTATCTGACCTACGCGGTGGGCCTGTTCGACGCCATTTCCACCGTCATCCTGCGCTACACCCTGACCCGCAGCCTGCACCTTGAGGCCCGTTCCAGCAGCGAATCCAACAGCATCGATCTGATCTGGGAAAAAGAGTTGAGGTGAAGGAAAGCGGCAAGCTACAAGCATCAAGCTGCAACCCGGGTTGGGGCAGTGCCACTGCTGTGACCGCCCTGCCCGCGCAACTCAGTTGAAAGTGCAAAGTGAAAAGTTGAAAAGGGAAACTGGGACAATCTTTGAAAATTCGTGCCTGTGTGGTTACGCCGCTACGGCTCCACACTAGCCACGAAACACCCGCAAAACAGCGCGGTGATAACATTTACCCTGTGACAATCCATACCGCGCTCTTTTAACTTTCAACTCGCTCCTTTCAACTGCTCGGCAGTGCATAGGTTCCGGTGACATGGGCAACCATTTCATCGTTGCCTTCACTGAACAACTGCACTTCCAGCACCGCAGCGCGACGGCCCAGCCGCAGAATCACCGCCTCGGCAATCAAGTCCGCCGGGGCCGGGCGCGACAGGAAATTGATATTCAGGTTCTGTGTCACCGCCATTTCCACGCGCCCCAGTTCCCCCAGGATCGCCGCATACATGGCTGCATCCGCCAGCCCCATCATGGTCGGCCCGGAGATACTGCCACCGGGGCGCAAGGTCGACGGTCGAAACGGCGAACGCACCCGCGCACGCCGTCCCCCCACCTCCTCAATACGCAATCCTTCTTCCGAGGCCGCCGGCAATCCTTCGTAAATTACCGCCTGAACCTCATCGGCATTCAACATGCACTACTTACCTCTATCGTTTTACCAGTGGGGGCGAACCCTACGCTCTCCGAAACGAAGGCGACCCAGCAACAACAGAACCCCCAGCAGCATCCAGCTGGCCGCACCACCGCCGCTACGGCTCAGGCCGGCTCCTGAACTGTTGCTGCCTCCACCGTCGCCGGTGGAACCACCGGAGTCATCTTCATCGCCGCCGCCTGTTTCAACGTCCGGGGCATTACTCAACGTCTTGTCCACCGGCGTAAACAGGATCTGGTCCTGATAGACCGTCGCCAACAACAAATCATCGGTGGCGGAGTCCTTAACTCTAACCAACACCGGCTTACCCGCTACATCCGCCTCACTGGCTGATTGAAACTCAAAGTGACCATCGCTACCCAGCCCCATTACCCAGCGCTGAATCTGGGCCGCCGTGGTGCCTTCTACGTCTCCTCCGGTAAGGCTGTAGAGGGCAAAAGACCCTGCAGCGCCCTGAGCCGTTTCTGACCAGGTCGCAACATCCATGGGGATGGGAAGAAAATCGGTGGCCTTCCCTTCGGAAAACGCCTGACTGCTCCTGTGGAACAAAGCCGTACTTTCTCCAAGGCTCAGGGTGAACAACTCTAGGTCTGGTGAGGACTGCAACGGACCATCCGCGTCTACCACAGAATCATCCAGGACCCTGTGGGTCTGATAAGGGTCTTCAAAAGCGAAACCCAATCCGTCTTCGGTAAACTGCAATAACCGAATATCATCACCAGCTTTGAGGATCAGGCCAGCCTGCCCACCCAGCGTTGCACGGGATTCCCACAGATCAATATCCCGGGGGTTATCACAGGGATCCGTGGCTTCACAGTCTTCATAGGTGGCTTTAACACGCTGCGGATTCCAGGCGGTAATGACACTGGCTCTCTGTGAATTTTCCACCTGGAACAGCACCGAATGGCGACTTGCCTGGACCGTGCTGACACCGGAATAGGTAATATTGTATTCAAGAAAATCGGTACTCGGATCTTCCGCAGGCTCAGCCGCATTGACGTCGATAAAGCTGACCAGAATATTGCTGCGCCCGTAATAGTTATAAGCCGTCTCGTACACCACCGCGAGCTGATCATCGGAAGCATCCATAGTACTTCCGCCTAACATGGCAATGGCTACAGGCCGCCAGCGCAGCGGGATGGTATCGATCCACTCATCGTTTTCCAGATCATAGACACGGATCGCGGCCTGGCAGCTTCCTGCTCCCTGATGCAACACATAAGCAGTACCCAACTCGTCATCAAGGGCCACATGCTGATGGGTAACCCCGTTCTCCAGCTGATAACTGCTCAACGTTTCGTCGGCTTCGATAGGGTAAGGCTGCGCACCATCATCAAAGGGCAGCCCTTCACTGCGTGCCATCGACTCAATAAAAAGTTCGCCGGGCGCACTTTCCCGGAACAGATGCGCCACCGGATCACCAGTACCCCACAGGTGCACCACCTCAAAAGGCGCACCGGGCTCACCAACCTTGTTGCGGCTCTCAAAAAGCGCGTCCGCTTCATAGTGCGACAAATCCGACGCCCAGTTCAGCGCGTCCCCGGTTTCACAGGCCGACACCTTGCCACGCACTACGGACCAGTCACCATCAAGACTTTGATCCATAAACTTGAAGTCCTTGCCGGCAATCCAGCCAATGGTCTGCTCACCATCCAGCTTCCAGCCAGAACCGTTGTCCATCAGGATCTGCGGGTCCGGGTTGTCCAGAATGAACAGGTTTTCCGCTGGGGCCAGACTAGGCCCGGAGCTCTCGCTGACTTCACTTTCCAACACTGGCAGTACACCTTCAGCATCAGGCGTCGACGGCCATGCCAACATTCCCAGATCCTTGCCTAGTGGGCTATAGAAAACCAATCCCCCGGAAGCACGGCTCGGTACCAGACGAGTCATGGGTTCACTGAGGGTGAAGTAAGGCGCACCGGCGCCTGCCACCGGACTGAGATCCGCCGCATTCAGTTCATGGAACGCCGGCTCCCCGCCCACAATAAAGCTGACGTAGACATTGGCACCATCAATGGCAATATCCTGAACGTCAGTTAAATTACGGCTCAGCACCGGCTCTCCTGAAACCGGGTCGCTGACCAAAACGCCATCGAAATCGCGTTTTTCAATCCTGTTCGAATAGGCGACGAAGAGGGCTGTGTCGCTCACGGCAAGGGCAACAGGACTGTCGGGAAGCGCTATCGCGGCGTCCACAGAACCGCCTGGAGCGTCGTAGAGATAGAGATGACTATCTGAGAGCAGATAGGCCTTGTCCCCCACTCGCACGGAATCAATTAACCCGGCCTGCGCCCCTGAACACAAAATCATCCACACAGCGCATCCCAGCGCCCACTTCACCAGACGATCCATTCTTCCCCCATCTACCACAAGTTATGATTATGACTGATACTTTATTCTGAACTCGATTCTAGTCAACCGCTGCTGGAAAAGCCAAGGCTGGAGTCACACCCCCTTTATCCCTAGAATCTGCCCTTTCCTGTCAAATCAGCCGAAGAGCCCCTATGCGCACCTCCCGATACTTGCTTGCTACCGTTAAAGAAACCCCGGCAGACGCCGTTGTGACCAGTCACCAGCTGATGTTGCGGGCCGGCATGGTTCGCAAACTGGCTTCCGGCCTTTATACCTGGCTGCCATCCGGGTTGCGGGTGCTGCGCAAGGTGGAACAGGTCATCCGCGAGGAAATGGACCGGGCTGGCGCGCAGGAAGTGCTGATGCCGGTGGTGCAGCCAATGGAACTGTGGGAAGAATCCGGCCGGGCGCCGGCCTATGGCCCGGAATTGCTGCGCATTACCGATCGCCACAACAATCCTTTCTGCCTGGGGCCAACCCATGAGGAAGTGATCACCGACATGGTGCGTAATGAGCTGCACAGCTACAAACAGCTGCCGGCCAATTTTTACCAGATCCAGACCAAATTCCGTGACGAGATTCGCCCGCGCTTCGGCATCATGCGCTCGCGGGAATTCATCATGAAGGACGCCTACTCCTTCCACAGCAACATGGATTCCCTGGCAGAGACTTACCAGATCATGCACCGCGCCTACTGCGCCATCTTTGACCGCCTGGGTCTGGATTATCGCCCGGTGGAAGCCGATACCGGCGCCATCGGCGGCGCCGCCAGCCACGAATTCCATGTACTGGCCGAATCCGGCGAGGACGACATCGCTTTCTCCGATGGCTCCGACTACGCCGCCAATGTGGAACTGGCAGAGGCGCTGGCCCCTGCCATCGAGCGCCCGGCCCCGGTTGCCGCCATGGAGACGGTGGATACCCCCAATGCCAGAACCATTGAGGAACTGGTGGCCCAGTTCGATCTGCCCATCGAGAAGACCATCAAGACGCTGGTCGTGAAAGGTGCCGAGGAAGGCCAACTGGTAGCCCTGCTGGTACGCGGCGACCACGAGCTGAACGACATCAAGGCCGAGAAGCTGGAGGCCGTCGCCGCGCCACTGGAGTTCGCCAGCGAAGACGCCATTCGCAACGCCGTGGGCGCAGGCCCCGGTTCACTGGGCCCGGTGGGCCTGCCGATCACCGTGATTGCGGATCGCAGCGTGGCTGTGATGAGCGACTTCGGTGCCGGCGCCAATGAAGATGGCAAACACCACTTCAACATCAACTGGGAACGGGACGTGGCCCTGCCGCAAATCGCCGACCTGCGTAATGTGGTAGATGGCGACCCCAGCCCCGATGGCACCGGCACCCTGAGCATCAAACGCGGTATCGAGGTGGGGCATATCTTCCAGCTCGGCACCAAGTACTCTGAAGCGCTCGGCGCTACCGTGCTGGATGAAAATGGCAAGTCCGTGGTGATGCCCATGGGCTGCTACGGCATCGGCGTAACCCGCGTGGTCGCCGCCGCCATCGAACAGAACAACGACGACCGGGGCATCATCTGGCCCGAAGCCATTGCCCCGTTCCAGGTGGCCCTGATTCCGGTGAACATCAAGAAGAGCCCCCGGGAGCGTGAGCTGGCAGAAACGCTCTACGCCGAACTCACCGCTGCCGGTATTGAAGTGATCTTCGATGACCGCGAGAAAGAACGCCTGGGCGTCAAACTGGCTGACAGCGAACTGATCGGCATCCCCCATCGCATCGTCATCGCCGAGCGTGGCATGGACAACGGCGTGCTGGAATACAAGGGACGTGGGGATGCAGACAAGACCGAAGTGCCGGTGAATGAGGTGGTGGCGTTCATCAAATCCAAACTTGGCTAACCACACCTGTAGGAGCACCGTTCAGGGTGCGAACCTCGCGTAGCGAGGAATCGTCCGCAGGACGATCAAGCATCAGAACACTCCACAGGTGTTGAACAAAGCAATAAACAAAGAGGCCGCGCCCAAAGGTTGGGCGCGGCCTCTTTGTTTATTAAAACTGGAAATGAATAAAGTCTGTTTGAAATCCGGGATTCCTGATCGTCCTACGGACGATACCGTGCTACGCACGGTTCGCGCCTCAAGATACGTTATTCGCTTCGCTCTCCCTGCGGGCCGCACTACGTGCGTTACTACGCTACGCTCCGTTCCTACAGCGGCTCCGAAAAGAAGCTTCAGTTTAAAGCTTCACAGTCCTTTTCACTGCCATCACCTGGCTCATGGTGTTGTCGCCATGGGCGGTCAACTGCCAGAGCGGCAGGCCACGGCTGTCCTTTTCTGCCGACCGGTTGATCAATCCCAGCGCCCGCAAATGGATTTTCACCTGATTAAAGGCATGGGCTGCCAGCACCACGTTGCGCACGGCGTGGGCACGGGGGAAATCTTTCTGCACATCACCCAGTGCCTTGCGGCCGATAAAGTCTTCCAACGCCTTCTGCAGCACGGGTTCCGACGCAGGGTTCAACATCAACGGCGCGACACAGGAAAAGGCCTGGTCCCAGCTAATCTTGGTGGTCACCATGGCCAGCTTGCAGTCACCGCCTTCATACACATTGCAGGAATAATCCAGCGCCACCTGATCACCGGCACGGGCCAGGGTCTTCAAGGGAGGGCGAGCCTGACTGAGGGCTTCTTCACGCTCTTTTTCCAGCAGTTCAATGCGCGCCTTGAGCCCCTCCGCCTGGGCACCACCGCCCTCGCCCGCCTGATCCGCGCGCACCCAACCCACAGCATGGTGCTCACGCATCAGGTGGGGAATGACCTTGGCAGCCAGCTCGTTCAGGCCCGCTTCAGTGCTCCAGCGGTAGCAGGTCACCTTCTCTTCCAGCAGGCGCACAAAATCGTCACGGCGCACCTGACCGTCCCGGGTCGGCTCGCGCTGTGCTTCCGGCAACGCAGAGGGATTTTCGTGGATAAAGGCGACAATCGGTTTGCGCTTGGTGGCGGCGAAAATGTACTCGCGATGGATCTCGCTAAGCCCCATCGGCGACAGAGTGCCGTAACGACCGCCCACAATCAGGATGAAATAGTCACTGGTTTCGATCAGTTTCTGGATCACCGGCAACAGGGTATTGCCGTCCGCCGCCGCACTATCCAGGCCGGTAGGAATCAGCCCGTGCTCCAGCATGGGCAGCATCAGTGCCTGGCGCGCTCCCTGCATATCGGGAAACGTGGCGCTGATAAAGACTTGATAGCGTTTGTTGGCTGTCGCGCTCACCCTGATCGAGACCTCTTTCTTTGTGATTCCGGCCCGCCGGGCCGTGCCTGTGGAGGGCTATTAAAGCGCCTGACTGCCCTGATCACAAGCCAGCCAGCTGACCCGAAGGCCGAGCCTGGGTGTGACATGGGACATTTCACCGGTTCGTGCTAGCCTGAGCCCAGCCTATAACGCGGCCGGGGCCGCTATAATGGCTGGTCGCGCGGGCAGGCAGACGGGAGCCCCGGGCAATCCACTCTCAAAGCTTACAGGAAAGGGACGCCATGCAAACCATTGCCTTTTACAACCTGAAAGGGGGCGTAGGTAAAACCACCACCGCAGTCAATGTGGCCTGGCACGCTGCCCGCTGGAAACACCGCACCCTGCTCTGGGACCTGGACCCGCAAGGTGCCGCCAGCTTTTACCTGGGTGTAGACGATGGCGATGGCTACAAGGCCGCCAACCTGATCAAGGGCAAGCAACCCATTGGCCGCCTGAAACGGGAAACCCGCTGGGCCAACCTGGATGCGATCCCTGCCGATCTGTCCATGCGCAATGCGGATATCAAGCTGCTCGAGAATGGCGGCGCCAAAAACCGCCTGAAACAGCTCATTGCCCCGCTGGGGGAAAGCTACGAACTGGTAATCCTGGACTGCCCGCCCACCCTGAGCCCGGTGGCGGAAAGTATCTTTGCCGCGGTGGATTACCTGTTTGTCCCGGTCATCCCCACCCACCTGTCCGTGCGCGCCTTCCAGCAGGTGCTCGACTGGATCGACAGCAAGAACTACAAGAACCTGACCGTGGTGCCGTTCTTCAACATGGTCGATCGCCATCGCGACCTGCATGTGGAAATGCTGGTGAAACGCCCCAAGGCCATGAAGGGCGGATTGAAAGGCTGGATCCCCTACTCCACCCACGTGGAGCAGATGGGCGACCACCGGGCCCCGGTCGGCGAATTCGCCCCCTACACCCCCTCCGCCCAGGCCTTCCGCGCCATGTGGTTCGAGGTCGCGGGAAAACTTAAACTGTAATTGATAACTGTCGCGAGACAGCGATTCATGCCCTGAAACGCAAGAGGCCGCGTCCTTCGTATGGACGCTGCCTCTTTGCTTTGAGAATCGTCAACGGCCCATTCGCGCCGTTATCAATTATCCATTCTCAATTATCAATTGCCCTCCCAAGGGTTTGCCCGCGCCAGAATCCCACTCAGGTCCAGCCCCCGCGGCAGAGTCCCATAGTTGCGATCCCCATGCTCACCCAGTCGCGAAGCAATGAACGCTTCAGCCACGGCGGTATTACCGGCGGCCACAAGCTGGCTGGCCTGCATGGTCAGTGATACCCGATCCACGATATCCCGGGCCCGGTATTCTGCCTCATCCATATCGCTGAATTCGCGCTTGAGCGCGTCCACGGCCTGGTCCAGACGGGCATCACTCCCCTGGGTCTTGGCCAGTTCCGCAAACCAGGTATCCAGCACTGCCGGCGTTTTACCGAGGGCGCGAAGCATATCCAGCGCTTGCACATTGCCGGAGCCTTCCCAGATCGCATTGATTGGCGCTTCGCGATACAAGCGCGCCATGATGAAGTCCTCCGTCACGCCGTTGCCACCCAGGCACTCCATGGCCTCGTAGGCATGGAACGGGGTGCGTTTGCAGATCCAGTATTTGCCGGCGGGCAAGCCCAGACGCAGCAGCAGGCTTTCATGGCTGTTGGACGGATCCAGTGTGGACTGATCCAGCGCTTCGCCCATGCGCATGGCGATGGCCAGGGAACCTTCCACTTCCAGCTGCAGATCCGCCAGCACATTACGCATCAAGGGTTGGTCCAGAAGCGTTTTGCCGAAAGCAGCACGCCCGGCGGCATGGTTCACGGCCTGGGCCACCGCTTGACGTTGCCCCGATGCCGATCCGATCATGCAATCGAAGCGGGTCATCGCCACCATTTCGATAATCGCCGGCACCCCACGGCCCTCTTCGCCGACCAACCAGCCCAGCGCACCGCGCAACTCAATTTCCGAGGAAGCGTTGGACACGTTACCCATCTTGTTTTTCAGGCGCTGTACCTGGATCGGGTTCTTGCTGCCATCCGGGCGCCAGCGCGGCACCAGAAAACAGCTCAACCCGCTTTGCGTCTGCGCCAGCACCAGAAAGGCATCGCACATGGGTGCAGAGGTAAACCACTTGTGCCCAACCAGCTCATAGGCCTCACCCGGCCCTTCATTGCCAATGGCGGTAGCAACGGTGGTGTTGGCACGCACATCGGAACCGCCCTGCTTTTCGGTCATGCCCATGCCAATGGTCAGCGCCTGCTTCTCGGTATGGGGCACATTGCGCGGGTCATAGGCGTTATTGAGAATCTTGGGCAACCACTCCTTCGCCAGTGCCGGCGTCAGGCTGATGGAGGGCACCGAGGCAAACGTCATGGTCAGCGGGCAACCGTGACCAGCGTCGACCTGCGCCTGTAAATAGCTCTGCGCTGCCCGGGCCACGTGTGCACCTGGCTTGGGGTTTGACCAAGGCGAGGAGTGCATGCCGGACTCCAGCCCCAGGGCCATCAACCGGTGATAGGACTCGTGGTATTTCACCAGGTCCACCCGGTACCCCTGACGATCGTGGGAAAAAAACTGTGGCTTGTGTTCGTTGGCCAGAAAGCCCCATTCGATCACCTCGGCACTGCCGGTGCGGGCACCGTGGGCAGACAGGGCATCCTCCGCCCAGCCCGCGCCATGGCGGGCCACCGCCTCGCGCAGGGCCGTATCGTTGTCGTAAGCGTTGTAATCTTCCAGCGCCCGGGCCTGGTTGAAGACCTCATGGGTCTGGGCCAGCGGGTCCGCTTTCAGGGTATCGTGCTTGGCATTCATGTGAGCTCTCCCGGTTTATTAACGCAGCGTGTTTCACGCTTCATGCAACAAGCTTCACGCCCCACACAGGGAAACCGCGCTGCCGTTGCCGCTTTTTACGCAGTCTGTTGCTGCTGAACAGCTTGCGCCTGCGCCCGGGGAGCACCCACCGCGCGCAGACAAAATTGGGTCAGGGATTCCGCCAGGCTGGCCTTGGGCAGCGGTTCGGACAGCGGCCCCACCAGCGCCTCGGCAATGGCCCCCACCAGTGCAGCGGCGCTGACGGCTGTGTCCTGCAGCGGCAGGGAGCCCTGGCTGACACCGTCACTCAGCAGTTGCTGGTACAGCTCGGCATAACGCTGACGGTAGATCAGACGCTCCGCGTCCACGGCCGGGTCTACCGGCTCGGCGATCAACGACCAGGCCAGCGTGGGCGCGGCTTGCGCCCGGCGTACAAACACCTGCAGCACGTATTCCAGTCGCTGGGCAAAATCGCCGTCTTGCCCCATGGCCTGAGCCACTGCCGCCACTTCCCGCTCGGTGGCCAGGCGAAACACCTCCGCCGCCAGCACCGCCTTGTTGTCGAAATAGCGATACAGGGTGCCGACGCCAACGCCAGCCTGGCGAGCCAGCGTCTGCATGGTCAGCCCGGCAAAACCGCTGTCACGCACCAACTGCTCTGCATTACGCAGCAAGTGGGCACGCTGGGCCGCCTTGCGGGCTTTCACATTGTCGGTTTCCCGGTACGCCATAAACGGAATCCATATTCATTTCTTAAAAGAAGTGAATCACGGTTCCGATTTTGGAGCAAGCACCACCTGTCGCGCGGCTCTCTGCGGCAGGAGCGTCGCTGGCGGCGCGCCTACAACAAACCTGCCAACACTCCCAGCGCCGCCATGCCCAGCACCATCCCCCACAAGGGCACCGTCTTGCTGCGCAGCACCACGAATCCCGCCACCACGATCAACAGGTCCCACCCATCATGCACCGCAGAGACGAACACCGGCTGATACAGCGCCGCCAGCAGCAACCCGACCACCGCCGCATTGATGCCCGCCACCGCACCGGCCAGTGCCGGGCGGGAGGACAACCATTGCCAGCCTTCCATCATTCCCAGCACCAGTAAAAAACCGGGCAGAAAAATCGCCAGTGTGGCCAGCAAGGCGCCCCACCAGGGGCTGGCTGGCAGCAAAACCGCCCCCAGATAGGCAGCCAACGAGAACATCGGGCCGGGCACCGCCTGGGCAGCCGCATAACCGGTAAGGAACGAGTCCGGGCTCATCTGTGGCCCCACCAGCTCCTGCAACAATGGCAACACCACATGGCCGCCACCGAATACCAGCGCACCGGCGGTGAAGAAATCATTCCAGAGACCCAGCAGCCGCCCGGCGGGCAGCACCGCCAACAGCGCCAGCAGCACCAACAGCCCCAACGGCAACCAGCGCCAGACCGGCTTGCCCTGCAACGGCTGAGCATTTGCCGGGCGCAACCAGTGCCAGCCCACCGCTGCCGCCAGCAGCAAGGCCGCCACCTGCCCCCAGAGCGCGGGCCAGAGCAGCAGCAACAGAGCCACGCCCAGTGCCAGCCCCCGCGTCAGCGGGGCCGTACAAAAGCGCGTACCCATATTCCACACGGCATCGGCCACCACCACCACCGCCAGCCACTTCAAGCCAGTGACCACACCGCCCTGGAGCCACGCCGGCAGTGCTGCCGCATACATGGCCAGCAGTGCCATCAACAGAAAGGACGGCAAGGTAAAACCGATAAAGGCCACAAACGCCCCCGCCACCCCACCGCGCACCCGGCCTATGGCGAAGCCCAACTGGCTGGACGCCGGCCCCGGCAGAAACTGGGTGAGAGCCAGCAAGCGGGCAAAATCCGCCTCGCTCAACCATTGCAGTTGCACCACAAATCGCTGGTGAAAATACCCCACATGGGCCGCCGGCCCACCAAAGCTGATCAGTCCCAGCAGCAAAAACTGACGAAAAATTTCTGTCATCACCTACACACTTTCCTCACCACAATGCCCAAAACGCTACCACACCGTCATGACATTCGAATGCATGTCTCCCGGATGTCATCACTCCGGCCCCACGGGTATACTCCCGGCCATGCAATCCAATGCCCACTCCGTTCTCGAACATGTCTTCGGCTACCACCAGTTTCGCGGTGAACAGCAGACCATTATCGATACCCTGATACAGGGCGACGACGCGCTGGTGCTGATGCCCACCGGCGGAGGGAAATCCCTGTGCTATCAGATCCCCGCCCTGGTCCGGCCAGGCACCGGTGTGGTGATCAGCCCGCTGATTGCCCTGATGCAGGATCAGGTGGATGCGCTCAAGGCACTGGGCGTGAAAGCCGGCTTCCTTAACTCCACCCTGTCACTGGAGCAAGTACGCGAGCTGGAAAACTCCTTGCTGCAAGGCCAGCTGGACATGCTCTACATCGCCCCGGAGCGACTGATACAGCCGCGCACGCTGGCGCTGCTGAAACAGGCCGAGATCGCCCTGTTCGCTATCGATGAAGCCCACTGTGTGTCCCAGTGGGGGCATGATTTCCGCAACGACTATCTGCAGCTGTCCCTGCTGCACCGGGAATTCCCTCAGGTGCCCCGCATTGCGTTAACCGCCACCGCGGACCAACGCACCCGCACGGAAATTGCCGAGCGACTGGACCTGACCCAGGCGCGACATTTTGTCTCCAGCTTCGACCGCCCCAACATCCAGTACCGCATCGAGCGCAAGGACGGCGCCCGTAATCAGCTACTGCGCCTGTTGCGTGCCGAGCACGCCGGTGAAGCGGGGATCGTCTACTGCCTGTCGCGCAACAAGGTGGACCGGGTGGCCGAATGGCTATGCCAGCAGGGCATTAATGCCCTGCCCTACCACGCCGGGCTTTCTGGCCCTGTGCGGGAAAAACACCAGCAGCGCTTCCTGCGTGAGGACGGCATTGTCATGGTCGCCACCATTGCCTTCGGCATGGGCATCGACAAACCTGACGTGCGGTTTGTGGCGCATCTGGATCTGCCCAAGAGCATTGAGTCCTACTATCAGGAAACCGGCCGGGCCGGCCGTGATGGCAACCCGGCCACGGCCTGGATGGCCTATGGGCTGGAAGACGCCATCAAGCTCAAACAGATGCTCGCCCAGAGCAGCGGCAACGAGCAGCACAAGCGCAACGAAAACCAGCGCCTGGAAAGCATGCTGGGGCTGTGCGAAATCACCCATTGCCGCCGTCAGGCATTGCTGCACTATTTTGCCGAAACCCTGGAAAAACCCTGCGGTAACTGCGACACCTGCCTGCACCCACCGGAAACCTTCGACGCCACCGAAGCCGCCCAAAAAGCCCTGAGCTGTGTCTACCGCACCGGCCAGCGCTTCGGCGTCAATCACCTGATCGACGTGCTTACCGGCAATCGCTCCGACAAGGTCGCCAGCGCCGGGCACGACCATGTGTCCACCTGGAACATCGGCAACGAATTCAACGCCAACCAGTGGAAAAGCATCTACCGTCAACTGGTGGCCCGCGGCCTGCTTACCGTGGACATGAACGGTTACGGCGCGCTGCAACTGACCGACGCCTGCCGCCCCTACCTGCGCGGGGAGCAGCCCCTGCACCTGCGCAAGGAAATTGCCAAAGCGAAAAAGGCCGGCACCCGCAAAAGCCAGTCCAACGTGGCGGAAGCGGATCGCACACTGTGGGAAGCACTACGCGCCTGTCGCAAACGGCTATCCGAAGAAGAAGGGGTGCCGCCCTACGTGGTCTTCCACGACGCGACCCTGATGGACATGCTCGCCATCCGCCCGCGCAACCGCATGGAATTTTCCGCCGTGAGCGGTGTAGGGGATCGCAAACTGGAGCGCTACGGCGACGACTTTCTTGCCGTTCTCAATGCAGCGGCGAATGGCAGCAGCGCCAGCGAGGCAGAAGACGCCGGCCCGGACAGCAACGAGATTCTCACCCTGGCCCTGGCCAACATGGACCCGTCCGCCATCGCCCGGCAGCAGAACCTCAACGAGCAGACCATCTACCGGGAACTGAGCCAGCTGGTGGTCAACGGCAAGCTGTCACTGGAACAGGCCCTGGGCCTCAGCGACGTGGAAATCGGCATCATTCAGGACGCCCTGCTCAGCCAGACCAACCTGGCGGAAGACACCTTCAGCTACCGCCAGATCAAGGAACAACTGGCTGACGACTGGCCCACTGGCGTCCTTCACTGTGTCCGCCAGGCCATTCTGGCTCAGTGCTGATCCGCACTGAGCCAGGTTCAGTACGAACGTTCAAATAAAATTCACTGGATCGTCAACCCTCCCACACACGCCCTCTCCACAATCCCCCGACCGACTCTTATCTGACTGGGGAATCCATTGTGAAACGGCTCAATTACAACCTTGCGGCTCTGCTTGCCGCACTTGCGCTTACCGGCTGCGGGGGCGATTCGTCGTCCTCATCCGACGACACCGACACAACCGACAAAGGCAGCACCCCCGCCACCACAACCACCCTGCGCATCGGCTTGTTGCCCGATACCCAGGGCGGCGGCGACAACGTGGCCATGCACCCGATGAAAGCCGTGCTGGATAAAGAACAGGCGCTGGGCGCCAACATCGTCATCCCCGTGGGCGACCTGACCGACCACGGCACCACCGGCGAATTTGAACAGTGGACCTCCATTGCCGAAGGTTACCGCGATGCCGGCATCGAATTTCTGCCATTGATGGGCAACCACGAAGACAGCTATGCCTACTCCGTGGAGTGGGTTGAAAACATGAAGCACTACATTCCCGATGACGCCGTCCATATGGCCGGCGCGCAGTACCTGAACTATTACGTGATCCGCGACAACGTGATGATTGTTCTGCTCAAGTACTACAACCTGCCGATCGCTTTTCAGTGGATCAAGCAGGCGGTCAATACCCATCGCGATGAGGTAGACCATATCGTGATCGCCAGCCACGACGGCCTGATCGGCGCCAAATACGGGGAAACCCGCGAAATGATCGTGGAAGGCGTCACCGGCGACAATCTGCTGATGAACCAGTGGGATGATATCCGCGCCTTTTTCGCCCGCAATGACGTGATCTGGGTACAGGGCCACGAGCACATGTATCAGCGCTCTGTTATCACCGCCCCGATTTATGTGGATCCCGCCTCCTGGACCGAAGAGGAAGGCAACTACCGGCTGCCGCAGTACACCCAGATCGTTTCCGGCAACGCGTCCTACAAAGGCTACGAATTCCGTTACGGGGAACGCGAGCTGGTGCAGCGCATCGTGCAGCAAAAAATGAACACCAAGAGCAACGGCTCCACCGCCTACGATGTGAATGCCTCAGTACTGACCTTCCAGGGCCCGCGAGTGGATTACGAGTCATGGTTTGCCGAACACACTATCAGTAGCAACGAAGACGGCGTGAAAGAACTGGCTGATCCGAACTGGCAATTGCTGGACCGTTTTTCACGTACCAGCAACCGCTGCGAGCGCGTGGTCTACCCCAACTCTATTCCCGACGGCACCCGCCCGGTCATGTATCTGGACAGCCAGTACATCAGCAATGACTGCCGCGCAGACGATGGCAGTACTGCCAGAATGGTGGCCGGCACCAACAACACCTTTAACCGCCTGGAAAGCCGCACCCGGGACATGGAACTGACCCCCGGGTTCAGCCGAGCCGAGAGCGTGCCGGATCTGATGCGCCTGTCTTACCAATATTTGTTCCAGTACAACCAGCCCTGGACCCCGAACCTGAACGCGGAAAACCGGGTCATCCCCAACAGCGGCGACAGCAATGTGCTGGATATTCCGGAAACCACCATGGACCTGAAAGAAGATGTGGCCATGAGCTGGCAACCTGCCACAGAAGACACCCTTAGCGACATTCTGATCATCAGTGGCACCCAGAACCAGACCGGCACTTACTCCAGTGCCTATGGCGCGATCAAGGATCTGGAAGCCGATACCGGCCTGCCAGGCAGCCAGCCGGACGGCACCGCCAAGCAAGCCCATACCCTGCCCGCCAGCGCCAGCAAGGACTGGGATTTGAGCAGTGCTGTCTCAGATCGCTACGCCCTCACCTTTGATGCCGCCGCCGGCATCGCCACTGAGACTGCCACTCTGGGTATGCATAGTGAGTCCGGTTGGCAGGCCATCACCTCAGCGGGTTGCGTAATCAACCAACCTTTCGATGAGAGCTTCCTGGCTACCCCGCCGGTGCGCAGCGCAGGCTGCGACGCGGAACCACTGGTGGGCTTCGATGCTGACCATGGGCAACGCTGGTGGGTCGTCCTGGAGCAGGACGCAGAACTGGCCTTGCTGGCCCGCTAACCTGCCACGGAAAGCCCCGTTACCCGGCCCTTCCCGTCACGCGGGGAGGGTCACCCCTCCTCTTCCTGGCGTTTGAATGATCGAGAAAACTGCAGAATCAAAAAGTTGATCAGCGACAGCACCAGGGCAATTTCATAACGGCTGTAAGCCACCGAAATACCGATAGCCCCGGTATTCCACAGGCTCGCCGCCGTGGCGGTACCGCTCACGTTAGCCCCATCCTTGAGAATCGCCCCACCACCGATAAAACCCATGCCGGTAATAATCCCGTACATGACCCGCGCTTCCGCGTCGGAACCGGTGTACACCTGCATTCCCACCAACATATAGCCACAAGCCGCAATGGAGACCAGCGGAAAGGTACGCAAGCCGGCGCCTCGCGCCTTCTGCTCCCGGTTCCAGGCCACCGGCAACGCCAGCACAAAGGCCGCGCCAAGCTGAATCAGGTGGGTCCCCACCTGCGCCCAGTCCAGTTCCTGCATATCGCTCTCCTTGCTTGAGGGGGTACGGGGCCTTGCCCACGGCCGCTGACGGTAATCCAGCCCGGCTACCATTGAGACGCATATGTAAGCAAAAGCTTACATCGTCACAACAGAAGCCCGCCGCCCGATCACGCTACCGTTAGTACACAGAATAAACAGAGGGGAAGGAAAAATGGAACAGAATGAATCCCTGGATCTGAACTGGCTCCCCGAGCAGCTTGATGGCATCTTCGAAGACAGCCATGCCGCCGACGCCGGCCGATGGGAATCCATAGAAAGCCACGAGATCAACCACCAGGCGGCCTGAACCGGCCGTCGGCTTTACCAAGCATTACTCGTGTTCACGCCCCGGATCAGTTAGGCTTGCCGCCCTTTTCCAGCTGATCCTCCCAACTTCATGCATTTTTCAGATCTCGGGCTGTGTGATGCCCTGCAAGCGGCCGTGGCTGAGCGTGGCTACGACACGCCTTCCCCTATTCAGGCCCAAGCCATTCCCGCCGTATTGTCCGGCCGTGATGTGATGGCCGCCGCCCAGACCGGTACCGGCAAAACCGCCGGCTTTACCCTGCCGCTTCTGGAGCGCCTGCGCACCGGCACACCTGCCCGCAACAATCAGGTCCGCGCCCTGGTACTCACGCCAACCCGCGAGCTGGCCGCCCAGGTGGCGGAAAGCGTCTCCACTTACGGCAAGAACCTGCCGCTAACGTCCAGCGTGGTATTCGGTGGTGTGAAGATCAACCCGCAGATGCAGCGCCTGCGTGGCGGTTGCGATGTGCTGGTGGCCACACCGGGACGCCTGCTGGACCTGTATCAGCAGAACGCAGTGAAGTTCGATCACCTGGAAGTGCTGATTCTGGATGAAGCCGACCGCATGCTGGACATGGGCTTTATCCACGACATCCGCAAGATCCTCTCGAAACTGCCTCCCAAGCGGCAGAACCTGATGTTCTCTGCGACCTTTTCGCCGGAAATTCGTGCGCTGGCCAAGGGGCTGGTTAACGACCCGGTGGAAGTGGATATCAGCCCGCGCAACACCACCACCGAACTGGTCACTCAATGGATCGCACCGGTGGACAAGAAGCGCAAACCCGCCCTGCTGACCCACCTGATTCAGGAACACGGCTGGTTCCAGGTTCTGGTATTCAGCCGCACCAAGCACGGCGCCAACAAGCTGGCCAAGCAACTGGAAGCCAACGGCATTGAAGCCGCCGCCATTCACGGCAACAAAAGCCAGAACGCCCGAACTCGCGCTCTGGCCGACTTCAAGAACGGCAAGGTCCGCGCCCTGGTCGCCACCGATATCGCTGCTCGCGGTCTGGATATCGAGCAACTGCCCCAGGTGGTCAACGTGGACCTGCCCAATGTGCCCGAGGATTACGTGCACCGTATCGGCCGTACCGGCCGGGCCGGCGCCACTGGTCAGGCCATCTCCCTGGTCAGTGCCGACGAATTCCAGCAGCTCAAGGACATTGAGCGCCTGACCCAGCAACAGCTGGAACGCAAAATCGTGGCGGGCTTTGAACCCGGCGAACCGCTTCCTGCTGGCCGCGCGCCCCTGCCCCCCAAGAGCAAGCGCCCCAAGAAACCGAAAAAAACCTCCTCCGGTGGTCACCGGGGCGGGCAGTCATCCGGTAACGGCCAACGCGCCCAGCAAGGCAACAAGGCCAGCGGCAATGGCGGCAATGCGGGCGCCGGAAAACCTGCCGGGAACGGGCAGCGTCGGCGCCGGCCGCAACGCAACAACCGTCCGGCAAATGGCAATAAAGCCTGAATCGCGACATGACGCATAATGTCCGGCGCCTGACGCCGGACAAAAAAAACGGGGCCAACTGGCCCCGTTTTTTATGCTGACGCCAACCCTTAACGCTGGCGTAGCAGCCCCTGGTAGTGGGCCATATAACCTTGCAGCTCGGCATCACTCAGGTCTTTCAGCACCTTGTTGTTCACCGCATGCACCGCTTTGCGGCTGCCATCCACCCCCACATTCAGGGCCTTCTGGGTCACAAAACCTACCTTCACTTCCTTGGTGTTGGCGACAAAAACTTCATCGATAATCTTGTCGGCCACATCGCCCATGGCGCGGGTGACCAGCGCCACATCCTCGGTGCCTTTGCCCGCCGCACACAACTCGGTGGCCTTGCGGAATCTCTCGGCAAAGGCGTCATCCACCGGGAATGAAATATGGGCCTGGTTACCGTTATCGTCACCGGCCTGCCAGTACATGGCTTTCACGTTCGCCAGTACCGGTGCAAATTCCTTGCTGGTGATTTTCTTGAAGATCTGGCGAGTCAGCATGCTGGACGCTTTACCCGCAGTAGAAACGGCAAAATCGATGACTTTTTTCTGGCCACCGGACAGTTCGGTCATGTTGGCCGGCTCCACCAGAAACAGGCTGAGAACACGGTCGGTCAGATGATCTGCCATCTGGATAAACTTCTCCGCGCTGTCCTTGCGGTCGTTTTCAACAGCGTGGATGAAATCTTCCGTGCTGTTCACCAGCGCCGGGTTTGCGGGAATCGCCACCACATTTTGCATTGTTATGTCCTTGCCTAATCTGTGTGCCCAGGCTACCCCATCAGGCAGCCGATCAAGCTGGCCATAATAACGGGGCGATGGGCACAGGGGAAACGCCGATCAGGCCGGAATAACAAAGCTGATACGTCTTCAGGGCGAACTCGCACTTTGTGTAACCGCACCGGCTTGCGACGGATGACGAATATCCACCTGTGGCGTAGTCAGCATGGTGCCATTCATGGCGCAATCCGGCCCCAGGTTAACCTGTTCAAAACTGGCCGAGGCCTCGGCATTGCGCCATACCAGCGACACCGGGCCCGGACCGCAAACACCCCCGAGCAAGGGCACCCGGACTTTTACCTGCATATCATGCACCGTGAGCTTGCGGGGGCTATCCACTTGCCCTTGCCAGGGTAGCCCCAACGCCTTGATGCTTTTACACAAAGGATTGAGCCCGCCGAAAGTCACCTCAGTAACACGAAGCCCACCGGCGGCATCCACGCGGCCATCAAAGGTGGTTTCACAGGACACCGGTATGCGGCCTTTTTTCATGGCCAATTCACCGCTGGCGGAAAAGGGGCCAGCCGGCGCCACGGCCACGTCGGCATAAGAGGTGAAGGAAAGCGACAACAACACGATGGGCAAGAGCACGGCGCTCCTGCGGGCAATGACAGTCCTTATCATTGTTATTATTCCTGTTTCTGTTCTTATTTTGTCCGATGTTTTTCTGATTATCTCCCCACACCCATACTGTCACGGCAATTCAACGGCTGCCAATCACCGCACGACGGATCTTCGCCGCAATGCTACCGTTTATCGCCCTCCGGAAATTGAATGACATTCACACCAATTGATAACTGATCCCGCCCAGCACCGCCAGGACCACCGCCCACTTGGCGGTTACATAGAATCGCTTGTTCTTCCGCTTCACCGATTTGAGAAAACCCTTGTAGGCGATCACACCCTTGCCCAGTTTGTTACCAATACCGGTGTGGCTACTGTCCACGTTGTCGATCATGAACAGGCGATTGAAAAACCAGCCAAAGAACCAGTAGCCCTTTTGCACCCATTTGCTCTTCAAGGGACGGTCCACGTCGGTCATCAGGATGATGCGGGGCGTCTCGGTGCGGTTCCACGCAGAATGAATATAGGTTTCGTCGAAGATAATGCTGTCGCCATCGCGCCAGATGTAATCCTCTTCGTTCACCGTCAACCCGCAGTTTTCATCATTGGGCGTACTCAGCCCAATGGAGTAGCGCAGCGTATAGGCAAACGGGTCGTGATGACGATTCAGCTTCTTGCCCGGCATCAACACCGCGAACAGGGCAATATTCAGGGTGGGAATCTGCTCCAGCAGCGCCATGGTTTTCGGCGCCAAGTCGTAGGCCGAGGGCAGCTTGTTGTCGTACACCTTTAGATAAAAACTGGTCCAGCGATTGTCCTTGTAAAAACTGCTGGCCGGCAGATCTTCTTTCGCCGTAATCAGGCCACCGTGGTACAGCGCCACCGCCTCATCGCGAATGGTTTCCCAGTTGTCTTCGATCAACTGTAATTCCGGCAGATGCGACAAGCTGAGACGCGGCGTGGTTGGCACCTTGGACAGCAAATAGGCCGGAATATTGAACGGCACCATAAAGGTGGAAAAGTCCGACAGCTGGCGCTTCAGGCCAAACGGTTCCCGGTTACGCATCCGAATAAAAATAATGCAGCCTGCATAAATCAGCAGACAGGCCAGAATCACGGTCATCTGTTTTCCTTTGGTTCATTGATTCCAGGTTCGAGGCAACCCGCGCTGCCCGAAAAATCGACGGACGGGATTTTAAAGCAAAACCCCCCGTAAAACCGGGATAATACCTGCCAATTGCCGCCATTGCTCTGTCTGACAGGCCCGTCGGTCTGTTCGCCCCGGCCCTGCCGGGGCCGCCGGCATTGGCCGACACCCCGGTTAGCGGTACATTCTAGCCTTGCCTTTGCACAACAGCCGCCACCCTTGAGGAATCCACCCTGTGACGCACCGAATTCTGCCCCTGATCGCCTGCCTGCTGCTCTTGGCACAGTGGAGCCACGCCGACGATAGCTCGCTGACCATCAAGGATGTCATTGATACAGGGGAGAAAGCCGAAGCGGTGATTGCTGACTCCCTGCAAGATGACAGCATTCGACCCGGTGACACCCCCCTCTCGACCATGCTGGCCATCATGGACGCCGCCCAGGACGGAAACTGGGACGCCGCCGGGGCTTACCTGGACATGCGTTACCTGCCCGCAGACATGGCCGACAAGGACGCCGCCACCTTGATGGAGCAGCTGAACATTGTCTGGGGACAGCAGCGCATTCTGGACCTGACCCGGTTATCCACCCACCCGGAGGGGCACCGGGATGACGGCCTGCCCAGCTACCGGGACAAGATCGCCACCCTGACCCTGCCGGACGACACCCTGACCCTCTATTTGCAACGGGTACCCGGCGATGACGACCGTCGTATCTGGAAAATTTCCAACGCCACAGTGCAGCAAATCCCCCATCTCTGGGAGCTGTTCGGTTACAACCCGACCATCACCCGCCTGGCGGATTATCTGCCGGATTTCACGGTCCTCTATATGCAGAACTGGCAGGTGGCCGGGCTGGTACTGATCATCATCGGCGCCTGGCTGGCCTCTTCCCTGCTGCGCCGGCTGACACTGCGCCTGCTGGCGTTCTCGGACCGCTACCGCGATACCCTGCACCAGTTCTTCTCCATGCCGTTTCGCTGGTACCTGTTCTTCAAGATGATGCAGCTGGGCGTCGCCGAACTGGGCCTGTCCATCCGCGCCCAGGTGTACCTGAACCAGTCCGCCCTGGGCTATCTGGCCACCCTCTTCCTGGCGCTGGGCATTATCGAATTGCTTTCCGCCCTGTTCCTTAGCAGCGCCCAGAACCAGAAGTACTGGTCCGGGATCATCCGGCCAGTTCGTACCATCCTGAAAATGATCGCCGCTGTGGTGATTTTTCTGCTCTGGCTCAGCGACTCCGGCTACGACATCACCACCGTGCTGGCCGGGCTGGGCATCGGCTCCATCGCCGTGGCGCTGGCCGCACAAAAGACCCTGGAGAACGTGATTGGCGCCTTCACCCTGTACATTGCCAAACCCGTTCAACCCGGCGACTTCTGTCGGGTTGGCACCACCGCCGGCGTCATCGAGGAAATCGGCCTGCGCTCTACCCGCATTCGCCAGACGGACCGCACCGTGGTGTACGTTCCCAACGCGGTACTCGCCAGCGCCAGCATCGAGAACATCAGCGAGTCCGATTTCCGTCGCTACCACCGCGACCTGCATATCCGACTGGGCGCCAGCACCGACCAGCTGCGCCAGTTACTGGTCGACCTGCGGCGCTTGATTTACAGCCACCCACGGCTCACCGAGCGTGCAGCCCGGGTGCGCTTCGAGGAAATCCTGCGGGACGGCTACCGCATTTCCCTGAACTGCTATGTGGACAGCAGTGCCTACGGCGAATTTCTGGCCGTGGCTGAAGACCTGAACCTGCGCATCCTGCAAATCCTGGAGGATAACGGCGTCCACCTGGCGGTGCCGGTTCAGCAATGGGTCAATAACACCGAAGGCAGCACTCCCACGGTGCAACGCAGTCAAGGTGAGGCTTTGCCCTTCCCGGACTTCAGCGACGACGACAAGGCGGCCATGAAAGGCAGCCTGGACTATCCGTACAAGGGCTAAAAACGTATATACATTGACTATCTAAAAGATAGCCTATAGCCTCATTGAAAGTCGAGCGTGAACCGGCGACGATGCGGCGTGATTTTTCATGGTGATGACCAATGGCAAAAAGCAAAGCCAAAAAGAAAAACAGCCAGCTTATCGTCCGAATCAACGACGAGGAGCGTGTGCGCTTTATCGAGCTCTGTGAGGAACTCGATACCAGTGCAGCAAGGGAAGTGCGCCGGTTTATTCGCGACTTTATCAAGAATCAGGAAGCGCCTTCCGGCGACTGACTGAAACCGATAGAACCTGTATTCCATATAAACAACGGAGCACACCATGTCTCAGAAGAAAAAGCTGAAAAAAGCGATCAAGAACAGTAAAGCCAAGATCAGCAAGCAAGAAAATGTTGTGAAGAAACTGAAGAAAAAGCTCAAGAAGCTTTAATCTTCCATTGAAGGGGCCGGCATCGCCGGCCTCCTTCAACCACTTTCAACCTTCCTCAACTTTCTTCAACGTTCTCCCGCCCACTCTCACCCAATTGCATATCCCCCACGCACCCAGCCGCGCCGCGTACTGATTCAGTGTCAATCATCAACATCCCGCCAATGGCGGTGTTAACATCAAGCTTCACGGGTTCAGGGGATGTTTGGGAATGATGCAACGGCTCGCTTTGCTATTCAGTCTTTTCGCTTTCACTGCCGCATGCAGTTTTCAACCCGGCATCGTCGACGACAACGCTCTGCGCGAAGGCGCCACGCAACATGCGGAACAAGCGCTGACCGTACGCGCCAGCGTCATCAGTGACAGCGATGCCCACGACATCTTTGGCGTGGCTCTGGGCATACACGGCATTCAGGCCGTCTGGCTGGAGGTGGACAACAACACCGGAACGCCGCTGTATTACCTTCCCGTCACCACCGACCAGCAATACTTTTCGCCACTGGAAGTGGCCTGGAAAGTGAAGGGAAAGTTCGGCAAGGAAGATGAAAAAGCCGTGGACCGCATGTTCGTTTCCCGTGCCATGCCCATCAACCTGCCAACCGGTAAGCGCACCAGCGGCTTTGTATTCACCAATCGCGATCTTGGCGTCAAGGTGGTCAATGTGGACCTGCTGGGAGGCGGAAAAAGCTGGCAATCGTCATTCATCATCGACGTGCCGGGCATTAAACTGGATGTGGAAAAAGTCGACCTCACCACCCTGTATAACGAACAGGACCACCAGCACGTGGATCGCGATGGCCTGCGCGCCTGGCTAGCAGAGCAGCCCTGCTGCACCCACAACGACGACAACAGCGCCAGCGGCGACCCGATCAATTTCGTCCTGGTCGGCGACAGCCAGTTGCTGCTCAGCGCCATGGTGCAACGGGGCTGGGACCTGACCGAGCGCATCCATGGTGGCTCGATCTGGAAAACCACCAAATCCTTCCTGATGGGCTCCAGCTACCGTTACTCACCGGTGAGCTCCCTTTATGCCCTGGATCGCCCCCAGGATATGGCGTTGCAAAAAGCCCGTGGCAATATTCACCAGCGCAATCACCTGCGCCTCTGGCGGGCGCCACTACTGTGCGACGGCGAACCGGTCTGGCTGGGACAGATCAGCCGGGATATCGGTGTACGCTTTACCTTCAAGTCGCCCACCCTGACCACCCACAAAATCGACCCGGATGTGGACGAAGCCCGGGACTATCTGCTCCAGGACATGATTTTTTCACAACGGCTGGCCGAGTTCGGGTATGTGCGCGCCATGGAAGCCAAACACATCGACAATCCCGGCCATAACCTCACCGGGGATCCCTTTATTACCGATGGCCTGCGGCTGGTGATGTTCTTCCATAGCCCCATGACGCCCATGCATGAAGTGAAAAATCTCCACTGGGAACAGCCGGACAGGAACCGTCGCCACTGGATAGAAAGCGATTCGGCCCCGGCAGCGCCATCGCCGTAACTTTTTTGCTTTCTTTACAGATTGCCGCTTGAGTCCTTCAAACCAGCCCGTAGGCTTTGTGGATAATGCTTACTTACCGATTGGAGCCAATCATGTTCATTCGATTTCTGACCGTGCTTGCCGCCGCGTCCCTGGCCGCCTGCGTAACCGCCGCCTCCCCGATCCGGGTTGCTGACGGGAACCAGAATGAAGGCACCGTGACCCTGGCCACCGACTATAACCTGATGCAGAACCCACAGATGGACTGGCAACAAGGCCTGCAAAAAGCCAGCGCGCAATGCCAGGGCTGGGGCTACAGCGGCGCGATTCCCAGTGGCAAACCCAGCCAGAACTGCAGCAATGAAACCCAGGACGGTGACTGTATCGGCTGGACGGTGAACGCGACCTTCCAGTGCACCGGGCAACAGGCTCCCAGCAGTAACGGCCGCCGGCAATGAATAGGGGTTATCGCGGAATTGAGTAATCAGCCGGCTTCAGAACTTGTCTCATTATCCAGTCCTGGCAAGCGTTGGACGCCGGATGCCCGACGACGAACGCTTGCATTCAAAGCCTGAAAACCTTGGTCGCCATGGTCTCTGCGCAAAATCCCTTACCCGATAATTGCCGAAATAATGGCCCTGACAATCCCTGAAAGTACTCCTCAAAAGAGGTACCACAATAACGACAACGTCTCAGGCTATGGGGTTTTAACGTCAAGCATCCGGCGTCAAGCGTTTGGCAAAGCGCCGGGTATTCGCGATAAATCCTTAAGGCGACGAGTAGCGCGTTATTCACACTTATCCGCGAAAAACAAAAAAGCCTCTTAAAAGAGGCTTTTTTGTTTATCTTTCTGATGCCTACTGAGCGAACGTGCCCAGGTCAGCCCTGATTACTTGTCGGCGTCCAGCGCCTGGTAGTAATCCATCAGGATCTGCGCCACTTCAGGACGGGAAAATTCCGGCGGCGGGGCAATCCCCTGACCCAGCATCTCGCGCACCTTGGTGCCTGACAGCAGAACAAAATCGTCCTTGGTGTGATCCGGCACATCACGCATCATCACCACACGATCGAGCTTCTTGGAGTAGGCGGTATGGTCGGCTTCGAAGATCTTGATCTCCAGGGCGCCTGCCGGCACTTTTTCCTGGAAAATGGTTTGTGCGTCGAAGGCACCGTAATAATCACCCACACCAGCGTGGTCACGACCCACGATCAAGTGGCTGCAACCACAGTTCTGACGGAACACCGCATGCAGCACCGCTTCGCGGGGGCCAGCGTAGAGCATGTCAAAGCCGTAACCGGTGATCATCACGGTATTGGGCGGGAAATACACTTCTACCATCTTGCGGATGGAGGCATCGCGCACGTCAGCCGGAATGTCACCCGCCTTCAGCTTGCCCAGCAGCATGTGAATCAGAATGCCATCGGCGTTCAGGGCTTCCTGGGCCATGCGGCACAGTTCTTCGTGGGCACGGTGCATGGGGTTACGGGTCTGGAAGGCAACCACGTTGTTCCAGCCGCGCTCAACAAACTCATTGCGGATGGAAACCGCAGTGCGGAAGGTGTCCGGGAAGTCGTCAGCAAAGTAGGAGTAGTTCAGCACCTGGATGTCACCGGAAACGATAAAGTTGCCAGCGGCCAGGAAATTCGCCACGCCCGGGTGCTGCTTGTCGTTGGTGGCAAATACCTGCTCGGCCACCGCTTCCAGTTCCGCGTCAGAGGCTTCTTCGATAGCCGCCACGTCCATCACCGCAATCACCGGCTGGCCGTCCACATTGGGGTCACGCAGGGCGATGCGCTTGGCACCTTCAATCGCGCTGATATCCTTCAGCATATTGACGATCGGCACCGGCCAGAACAGACCATCGGCAGTGGTCAGGTTTTCCGCCACTGACAGCATGTCCGCCTTGTTCATGTAGCCGGAAAGCGGGGTGAAATAACCGGCCCCCATCATCACCGCATTGGCGGCAGCTGCCGAGCTAATCACCACTGAAGGCAGTGATTCCGCTTCATGCTGCAAGGCAACGCGGGCGGCTTCATCGGCGACGTACAGGGGCTTCAATTCGTCCGCACCGTGCGGCTTGACCAAAGAGACCATCAATTTACTCCATATGCTCAATCAACGAGGGGGTTCCGTGAGCGGCGGAGTATAACAAAGGATAAGCGACAGGTCGGCCCGGGAATACGTAATAAGAGAAGCACAAAAAAGCATAAGGAGAAGAGATCCCCCCACCCAATCAGGCTGCCAGGGCGCGTTTGAATGACGCCTGGCGTCTGGCCTGAGTGGGCTACAGGCGCGAGCCGGATTATACGATCGGCGGCTCCCCCGACAGAGTCGGCCCTTCTTCGATATCGTGGGTAAACTCTTCCAGGGATTGCGCCACTTCACTCACCTCTTCGAAACGGGCGATGTGGTAGAGAGCTTCGCCTTCGTTGACCAGGGGCAGGTTGTTACGGCCGACCAGAATGCCGGCGGCAGGGGCGTGGATATTGATATCATCGCCGCCAAAGGGGCTGGAGATACGACCGATGAGATCCCCTTTCTTGATCCAGGCGCCCAGGGCCACCAGGGACAGGAAGACGCCGTCGCGTTCGGCACGCACCCAGCTGGAGGAACGGGCGATATAGGGCTCCGGGGGTGCCTTGGTGCGGCGAGAACCGGTCATGCCCAGATGATGCATCACGTTGAGCACGCCTTTGACGCCAGCACGAATGCAGGACTCGTCAAAACGCAGCGCTTCACCGGCTTCGTAAGTGATAACGGGAATGCCCTGGGCTTCCGCCACTTCACGCAGCGTGCCCTCGCCCAGCACCGAGTTGATCACCACGGGCACGCCAAAAGCGTTGGCCATGGCACCGGTATCGTCGTTGGACAGGTTGGCACGAATCTGTGGCAGATTATCGCGGTGAATGGCGCCGGTGTGCAGGTCCACCGCGTGGGTGGCGCGGTCCAGTACCTGGGTCTTGAACTGCCACGCCATGCGCGCGCCCAGGCTGCCGGTTTCCGACCCCGGGAAGCAGCGGTTCAGGTCCCGACGATCCGGCAGGTAACGGGATTTATGGATAAAGCCGAACACATTCACCACCGGCACCGCCAACAGGGTGCCGCTAAGGTTTTTCAGGGCGGAATGGCGCAACAGGCGACGGATAATTTCCACGCCGTTCAGCTCATCGCCATGGATAGCCGCGCTAACCATGAACACCGGGCCAGGCCGGCGGCCGTTGATCACATGGATGGGCACATTAAGCGGTGTCTGGGTGTAAAGCTGTGCCAACGGCAATTCCACTTTTGCACGGGAGCCGGGCTGGACGGTAATGCCGTCAATTTCAAAAGGAGCGTTTTTCGGTTCTTTTGGATTTTTCATTCTTTTCTGACCACGTTGCCGGCCACCTTCCCGGTCACGAGTGCCGAGTACAGAAAACCATCCTTCTGTTTGCCTTTCGCAACTCGAAACTCGTCACTTGCTTCAGGCCGTTCGCACCTCATAGAGGTGCTCCTACAATAAACAGCCTTATCCCTTGGAACCTTTGGTTTGTGTCCGGTAGGGGCGGGCATCCTTTTCGATGAACTTGATGATCATGCCAGCCACATCCTTGTTGGTGGCCATCTCAATCCCTTCCAGGCCGGGGGAGGAATTCACTTCCATCACCACCGGACCATGGTGCGAACGCAGGATATCCACCCCCGCCACATTCAACCCCATGATACGCGCGGCTCGCACAGCGGTGGCGCGCTCTTCCGGGGTAATGCGGATCAGGCTGGCACTGCCACCCCGGTGCAGGTTGGAGCGGAACTCGCCCGGCGCGGCCTGGCGTTTCATGGCCGCAATAACCTTGCCGCCCACCACAAAACAACGAATATCAGCGCCGCCGGCTTCCTTGATGTATTCCTGCACCATCACCGACACGTTCAGCCCCATAAAGGCTTCGATTACCGATTCCGCCGCCTTGCGGGTTTCCGCCAGCACCACGCCGATGCCCTGGGTGCCTTCCAGCATCTTGATCACCAGCGGCGCACCACGAACCATGTTGATCAGGTCGGGAATATCATCCGGCGAGTGGGCAAAACCGGTGATGGGCAGACCAACCCCCTTGCGCGAGAGCAGCTGCAGCGAACGCAGTTTGTCACGGGACCGGGAGATGGCCACCGATTCATTGATCGGGAAGACACCCATCATTTCGAACTGGCGCACCACCGCCGTACCGTACTGGGTAATCGAGGCACCAATACGGGGAATCACCGCATCAAAGCCTTCCAGCACTTCACCCTTGTAGTGAATTTCCGGCTTGTGGGCCACCATGCTCATATAACAGCGCAGGGTGTCGATCACGTGCATTTCATGGCCCGCCGCTTCGCCGGCTTCGACCATGCGTCGCGTGGAGTACAAGCGCTTGTTTCGGGAAAGAATCGCAATTTTCATGGTTGCTCTTTTGTGCCGCCAAGGAGGAATGACGCTGTCGGGTCCACGGTAATCAGGTCCATGGCGGTTCGTCCCAGCAGCATGCGGAATTTCATGTTTTCACGGTCGGTGAGGGTGATCTCGATGGGCCAACAGCGCCCGCCCAATGCAATCTCCGTGCGAATCACCGGGCGCTCTTCCTTGTGCCCACCGGAGTCGGTGACCACACGGCGATCCAGCACCGGGGCTTCGCATTCACGAATGGTATCCTGATCCTGGATCGGGTGAATGCAAAAACGCACCCACTCGGCCCCGTCACACTCAAAGGTTTCCACCTGATAGGCGTGCAACGCGGACGTGCGGGCACCGGTATCCACCTTCATCTTGATGGCGTCGATACCCAGTTCAGGTAACCTCGCCCATTCCCGCCAGCCAACGGTGACCTTGTTCGTCACTTGCGACTCCTTCAATGCCATCAATGGCGTCCCAGCAATTCGATTTTATAGCCGTCCGGATCCTGCGCGAATGCCAGCACCGTGGTGCCGTGCTTCATGGGCCCCGGTTCGCGGGTGATACGCCCGCCTCTTTCCCGAATACGCTCACAAGCAGCGTACACGTCGTCCACGGCCAGGGCCACATGGCCATAGCCGTCACCCAGATCGTAGGACGACTGGTCCCAGTTACAGGTCAGCTCCAGCACCGCACCTTCTGATTCCGGCTGGTAGCCCACAAATACATTGGTAAAGCGCCCTTCCGGGTAGTCCTTGCGACGCAATTCGGTCATCCCCAGTACCTGGGTATAGAAAGCGACGGACGCCTCAAGATCACCCACACGCAGCATGGTATGCAGGATTCGCATGGTTAGAAAAACTCCTGACAACAGGGAAATGCACAGGTGCCGCAAGCGCCTGCCGTGTCAGGGCGAAGTGTGGTGGCAGAGGGAGGAATTGACAAGGGAAAACGCCGGAGGCACGACGCCGAAAGCCTGACACAGGGAAAGGCGGTCGGGATCTCAGCGTCAGGCCTCCGGCATTAGGCATCTGGCGTACTTCAGGGCAGGAACAGGGACCCCTGATCCTCTACCCAGGCTTCCGGCACACGGCCCTCACGGATGCGCTGCGGGTGATCGCCCACATCCACCCGCGCCACTTCCTGGCCGCTGGCATAATTGAAGACTGACATCTGGTCGGTGCCGCTCCAGGAAATATAGCAGTGTTCACCATCCTGGCTGGTAGTCACCCAGTAGGGTTTCTCGCCCACCCCGGTGTGAATCTGGTATTCAAAGGTGTCACGGTCCACCAGCGCCACATAGTCACTCATGGTACCCGCCACACACAGGGTATCCCCGGCATCATTCATGGCGATACCGTGATGGGCCGAATCATTGACGTACTTTTCAATCGGCATGTCCGGCACGAGGTTAGGCAATTCCGCCAGGCGGGTAATCCGGTCTTCCTGCATGTCGTATTCGATAAAGCCATGCAGAAAGGAAAGCTGGAAATAGAAAAAGCGCTCGTCCGGGGTATGGGCCATGGGCCGGACCGCCGGGCTAAGATCAGCAAGGCCAGCCTCTTCCAGCTTCACTTTCATGTCGATTTTTTTGAGGATATCCAGGCTGGCTGCATCCACCACCTGGAAGACTCGCTCGCCTTTCAACTTGATGGGGTCTCTATCCAGCGGCAGGAAAACATGACCAATGCTGGCATGGTAAATACGTTCCCCATCCTCGGAATACACATTTTCGTGCGGGGAATTGCCTGACGGGAACTGGCCAACTTCGGTGCCGGTTTGCACATCCAGAATATGCACGACCTTACCCGTGGACGCCGACACAGCCACTTGGCTGCCATCCGGGGAAATCGCCATATGATCGGAGCGATAGCCTTCCACCGCAAAGCGCCATGCAATATCACCGCTAGCAATATCGATGGCAACCACATCCGCAAAGCTGGGCCGGGACACGATCAGCAAACGGCCATCATTGCTGCTGTACATATCGTCCACGTACTGATGGTGGCCTTCGCCAATGAAGACTTTGATCGCCTCGTAGAACAATAGCGTCACCGGGTTCAAATAGATCTGGGTCACCCGCTTTTGCTTATCGGGAATACCGTTGATACGCCCCAGCCGCTCGTGACTGGCCATGTCGATCACATCGATCATGCCTTCCCAGTTGTTGCCCACGAAGATCACATCGCGCGCGCCTTGCGCCGTACTCCCCCCTGCCTCTTCTTCATCATCCCACCAATTCCACCAACTGGCGGACGCGAGCATCGGCAGGCCCAGTGCCACTATCAGCACCAGCACCTTAACCAGCCGGCTACCGCACCCTGCATGCAGAATCTGCAACATATGCCTCTCTCCCTTGGCATTATTGTTTTATTGAGTGCACGACCGTACACCTGACAATGCAACCAGAACAAAAGGGAATAGACAGGAATGTGCTCACCTGCTCAGAGGCGACGGGACCCGGATCACTAAAGAGAAAAAGGTGCCAGATGGGGCCTGGCACTTTCTTCCAATGCAGAAGCGGCCAAGGCCGGCCACGCGGCCGGCCCTGGCACATGGAACCCTGCCCTGAATGACGGCCGGTGAGCGGTTCCTCATTGCAAAGAACAACCGGCTTTCAACGGTTGGCTTGTGAATCAACGCCTGCTTCAGGGCAGGAACAGGGACCCCTGATCCTCTACCCAGGCTTCCGGCACGCTACCCTCACGGATACGCTGCGGGTGATCGCCCACATCCACCCGGGCCACTTCCTGGCCGCTGGTATAATTGAAGACTGACATCTGGTCGGTGCCGCTCCAGGACACATAACAGTGGTCACCGTCCTTGCTGGTGGTCACCCAATACGGTTTTTCGCCGATGCCGGTTTTCAGTTCGTAGGAGAAATCGTCACGGTCCACCAGCGCCACATAGTCACTCATGGTGCCAGCCACACAGAAGGTACTGTCGTCCGCGCTCAGCGCGATGCCGTGGTGGGCGGAATCGTTTACATAGGTTTCCCGGGTCACCAGTGGACCGGTGAGGTCCGGCAACTCGGCCAGACGCAGCACTTTCTGCTCTTCCATGTCGTACTCGATAAAGCCGTGCAGAAAAGACAGCTGGAAGTAGAAATAACGCTCATCTGCCGTGTGCGCCATGGGCCGCACTGCGGTGCTCAGGTTGCCATAACCGGCGGCCTCCAGATCGGCTTCCAAATCCAGCGTTTTAATAATTTCCAGGCTGTTGGCATCCACTACCTGAAACACCCGCTCCCCCTTGGTCGCATCCAGCAGGTTCTTGCCAAGCAGGGCATCGGTGACGCCGCCCAGCAGCTCGCTGTCCAGCGGGGTGTACACGGTACCGATACTGGCGTGATAGATGCGCTTGCCATCCTCGGAGTAGATATTTTCATGGGGCGAGTCACCGGACGGGAACTTGCCCTGCTCTTCACCGGTTTCCACATCGAGAACATGGACCACGTTGCCGGTGGAGGCGGAGACGGCGACCTGGGTGCCATCCGGAGACAGTGCCATGTGATCGGAACGGTAGCCGTCCACCTCAAAACGCCAGACCACCTCACCGGTGGCAATATCAATGGCGGCCACATCCGCATAGCTGGGGCGGGAAACGATCAGCAGGCGGCCGTCATTGGAGCTGTACATATCATCCACGTACTGGTGATGACCTTCGCCAATGAGCACGCGAATCCCCTGGAAGAACACCAAGTCCAGGGGGTTCATGGCAATGGCCTTCTCCCGCTCGGTCTGGTCCGGTATGCCATTGATGCGCCCCAGTCGCTTGTAAGTGCTGGCATCAATCACATCAACCATGCCTTCCCAGTTGTTGCCCACGAAAATCACCTTGCGCGGCCCCGCGGGCTCCGCCTCGGGGGGCGGCTCCGGCGTTTCGGTGTCGGGCACCTCTTCGTCAGACACCTCCCGGCCGGACTCTTCCCCTGAAGGGGCGGCGGCCGGGGCCGAACTGCTACCGCCCCCGCCACAGCCGGTCATCAGCAAAGAGGCACACAAAGCCAGGGCCCCCAGGGCCTGGGGCAAGAATGGGGTCGGCGAAACGGGTTGACGATCCAGCATGGCGATTCCTCAAATAAGCCTGTTGTTGTCGATATATCGCTGCCCACAGGTTAATTGAGACGATCGTACAATCTAAATGTACTTTCCTTGTTGTTATGTAACGTATTACGCCTGACGCCCGGTGCCAGAGGCTTACATAAAAAAACCGCCGCGAGCCAAAGGCTTGCGGCGGTTTCCATGTTGCGTGCGGCGTGACGCGTGCGGCGTCTCTTTAACCCAACTTGCGGCCAGTCTTGGCGGCAATACGCAGACGCAGCGCGTTGAGCTTGATAAAGCCTTCCGCATCTTTCTGGTCATAGGCGCCGGCATCGTCTTCAAAGGTAGCAATGGACGCATCGAACAGGCTGTCGTTGTCGGAACGGCGGCCGACAACGGTCACGCTGCCCTTGTAGAGCTTCAGGCGCACTTCGCCGTTCACGTGTTCCTGGGTGGCATCGATCAGCTTCTGCAGCGCCAGACGCTCCGGGCTCCACCAGTAACCGTTGTACAGCAGCTCGGCGTACTTGGGCATGACGGAGTCTTTCAGGTGCGCGGACTCACGATCCAGGGTCAGGGACTCAATGGCACGGTGGGCCGGCAGCATGATGGTGCCACCCGGGGTTTCGTAGCAGCCACGGGACTTCATGCCCACGTAACGGTTTTCCACGATATCCAGGCGGCCAATACCGTTATCGCCACCCAACTTGTTCAGTTTGGTCAGCACGTCGGCCGGGCTCAGCGTTTCGCCGTCGATGGAGACGATGTCGCCCTTTTCAAAGCCCAGGGTGATGTAGGTGGCCTGGTCCGGGGCCGCTTCCGGGCTCACGCTCCAGCGCCACATGTCTTCTTCGGCTTCCCACCACGGATCTTCCAGGTTGCCGCCTTCGTAAGAGATGTGCAGCAGGTTGGCGTCCATGGAGTACGGGGATTTCTTCTTCTTGCTGGAGAAATCCACCGGGATATTGCGCTCTTCACAGTAGGCCATCAGCTTTTCGCGGGAGTTCAGATCCCACTCACGCCAGGGGGCAATCACCTGAATGCCCGGGGCCAGCGCGTAGGCGCCCAGCTCGAAACGCACCTGATCGTTGCCCTTGCCGGTGGCACCGTGGGAGATGGCGTCAGCACCGGTCTCTTCAGCAATTTCCACCAGGCGCTTGGCAATCAGCGGGCGCGCAATGGAGGTGCCCAGCAGGTACTCGCCTTCGTAGATGGCATTGGCGCGGAACATGGGGAACACATAATCGCGCACGAATTCTTCGCGCAGGTCTTCAATGTAGATCTCTTTCACGCCCATGGCTTCTGCCTTGGCGCGGGCCGGCTCCACTTCTTCACCCTGACCGATATCGGCGGTGAACGTCACCACTTCACAGTCGTAGGTATCCTGCAGCCATTTGACGATAACTGAAGTATCCAGGCCACCGGAATAAGCCAGTACCACCTTGTTGATCTTGGACATTGAAAGACTCCGCAAATGGGCGACCGGCAGCGTATGGGCCGGCCCCCGATGAATCGTGGGGCATATCGAGGGGGCGTATTGTACCCGCCCGCCCCCGTGCCCGTCACCTCCATGACAGCCACCAGCCCGGTTTCGCCTGTTGCCTGCGTGACGATTCCGGTAGCATAAGCCCCGCTCGCCGTTGCGCTTGCCGTTTCTGCGGGGTCTTTGTGTTTGATGGAGTGATCATGAGCGATCAGCATCCCAGCCTGGCGCTACGTTTCCGCGGCTTTTTGCCCGTCGTTATCGACGTGGAAACCGGGGGATTCAATTCCCAGACCGACGCGCTGCTGGAAATCGCCGCCGTCCTGATAGAAATGGACGCCCAGGGCAACCTGCGCCCGTCCACCCGTATCCAGTTCCATGTGGACCCGTTCCCCGGGGCCAACCTGGAGCAGGCCGCACTGGATTTTACCGGCATCGACCCGAACAACCCGTTACGCGGGGCGGTATCGGAAGAAACCGCCCTCAAGGGCGTGTTCGAACCGGTGCGCAAAGCGATCAAGCAACACGGTTGCACCCGCGCAGTACTGGTGGGCCATAACAGCTTCTTCGATCAGGGTTTCCTGAACGCCGCCACCGACCGGGCCGACATCAAGCGCAACCCGTTCCACCCGTTCTCCAGTTTCGATACCGCCGCTCTCGCCGGGCTGGTGTATGGGCAAACGGTGCTGGCCAAAGCCTGCGAAGCCGCCGGCATCCGTTTCAGCCAGCGCGAAGCTCACTCCGCCCTGTATGACGCCACCCGCACGGCGGAGCTGTTTTGCTCCATGGTCAATCGCTTCAAGACCCTGGGCGGCTGGCCACCACCACCGGCCAAAACCATCCCGCCAACCCTGGCGAAAGAGCTGGATTGATTGGACGCCTGACGCCTGACGCCTGACGCCTGACGCCTGACGCTGCGCAGTGTTTTGATTCGGGTTTTAGCGTCAAGCATCTGGCCTCAAGCATCCGGCAAGCAGCACAAAAAAAGGGGCGCCATCTCTGGCGCCCCTTTTTCTGTGCTGTTTTCTTTTTACAGCTTGTCTGCATTACCAGACAGGTACTCGGCCACACCGTCCGGGGTGTCCTTCATACCGGAATCGCCTTTCTGCCAACCCGCCGGGCACACTTCACCGTGCTCTTCGTGGAACTGCAGGGCGTCAACCAGACGAATCAGCTCGTCCATGTTACGGCCCAGGGGCAGATCGTTAACGATCTGGCTGCGTACCACGCCGTTCTGGTCGATCAGGAACACGCCGCGGAATGCCATGCCACCTTCAGACTCAACGTCGTAGGACTGGGCAATACCGTGGTTCATGTCAGCGGCCAGGGTGTATTTCACCGGGCCGATGCCACCGTCGTTAACCGGGGTGTTGCGCCATGCGTTGTGGGTAAAGTGGCTATCGATGGAAACACCGATCACTTCCACGTTGCGCTCTTTGAACGCGTCCATGCGGTGGTCCAGAGCGATCAGCTCGGACGGGCACACAAAGGTGAAGTCCAGCGGGTAGAAGAACACCAGGCCATACTTGCCCTTGATGGCTTCGGACAGGGTGAACTCGTCAACGATGCTGCCATCGCCCAGTACAGCAGGAACAGTAAAATCCGGTGCAGGTTTACCTACCAGAACGCCCATTGTTTCTCTCCATTGTTTCCATTTATACAATATAGCCAGAGCAATACCGTCTCTCTGACCGCTTGAAATCAGTGCAGCAGATCATACAACGCCCATGGCAATTCTGCATGGGTAGCCGCATTGGACAATCATGGGGATTGTGTCCCGGCTTTCAACAGGCAAAGCGCTTTCTTTGCCGGGAATCTGCATCGTTTGCGCAAAACACCGCCAATTCAACCCCCAGGGGCCCTATTAACGGCGGGAGCGACTCCAGATCACCGTGCCAGTCAGCGCCAGCACCACCAGCATCAGCGCCGCCAGATCCATGACCAGCTGCCCGGCCAGGCCGAACAAACGCCCGGCATGCAGATCCAGTAACAGGCGCTGCCAATTCAGTGACGACGGCACACTCTGCGCCACAATGCGCTGCTTCATGGTTTCAGGCAGCGACTGCTGGCGGGACGGCGTCCAGGCGGCATTACCGGGCAACGCCACGCTGGCCAGCTGATCCACATCGTACTGGCTCAACCCGTGTTCGGTTTCCAGCACCAGCCCCTGATCATTGCGCCCCAGGGCACTGAATGCAGGCACCCCATAGGCTGGCCCCATGCGTTCCACCTGCTGGCCCTGAGCATCCAGCAGCAACAGTTGGTCAGCACAGCCGACCACCGTCCAGCCGTTATCCTGCACCACACCCCGCAAAGGCGCCTGACAATAGAGACTCTTTTCCCCATCAATAAACAGGCTGTCATTGGCCTGGGCATACCAGCGGTTATCCAGGGCGATACCCGACACCAACTCTGGTATCGGCGCGCCGTACCAGCGCGCCAGCAATGGCGGCAGCGGCCGGGACGACCAGCCGAAGGATTCGATATGATTAAGCAGGACACCGGTGACAGACAGCACCAGCACGGGCAGCGCTACGGCCAACCCCAACCAGCGATGCCAGCGGCGCCACTGGCTTGTGGATTTGCGTTGTTTCACCGGCTCTTCCCATGGCCAACAGCAACGCCATTGATTGTAAGCACAATGGCACCGGAACCAACACCGCAACCATCAAGCGACTGAACGAATCCGTCAGTCTTTGGGGAAAACTTATCATTCCCCGCTGCTGGCGCAGTCTGTCGCCCGCAGCGTGGCAAGGCCCCTGCCGCCAGCCATGCACAAAAAACCCGGCGCTGAGGCCGGGTTTTTGGGTCGTAACAGCACCTCATTCAGGCGTTGTCATCCGACTCCACGGCAACGTCATCAACCAGCTCCTTGAGCTGACCAGAGCGATACATATCCATGATGATGTCGCAGCCGCCAACCAATTCACCACCTACCCACAACTGCGGGTAAGTCGGCCAGTTGGCATACTCTTTCAGGCTCTGGCGAATTTCCGGGGCTTCCAGAATATTCACATAGGCAAACGGCTTGCCAACGGCGGTCATCGCTTCCACCACCTGAGCGGAAAACCCACACTGGGGAAACTGGGGGGACCCTTTCATGTAGAGGATCACCGGGTTCTTTTCGATCTGGTCTTTAATGACCTGGATAACATCCATACTGACTACCTGGCGGTTGTAGGGTGTATTGGCTGTGGTTGGCCACTATTCTACCACTGATGGCCCTGCCCATCCCAGATGGGGTCGCAAAGGCCCAGCTTCAAGGGGCCCGAAAACAGAAAAGGGGGCCAAAGCCCCCTTTTCCCTGATCACCGGTAGCGGCCTCAGAAATGCACTTTCATGCCCACGTAGCCAGTACGCGGCTTGTTGGGACGGGCGCCAGCAGGATCACGGGAGACGATTTCCTGATCGTCGAACACGTTATCCACCTTGGCGTACACTTCCATATCGCTATTCACCTGGTAAGTGGCCACGATATCAGCGATCACGTAATCGCTGGTGCGCTTGAACGTAGTTACCTGACCCACACGTTCACAGCTGTTGTCTATGCACATACCATCCGTATGGCTGACGGACATCAGTGCAGACCAGGCCGCCGGTTTTTCCAGGCCGAACGTCAGGCTGGCCAGATGCTCGGGCAGGTACGGCAGGACATCACCATCCAGCACGGATAAATCATCCGCATCCTTGGTAATTTCCCCGTCGGTGTAGGTATAAGCCAGGCGAACCGGGGCGCGAAGACCACTATCACCTTCCCAGACCACGCTGCTCAAGCCCACTTCCAGACCCCGCACTTCGGACTCACCAAAGCTCTGGGTTCCAGAATCGTTGCCATTGGGGCATGGATTGGCCGTAGAGCAATTCTGAATGGTATTTTCATAATCGCTGTAGAACGCCACCACATCGGCACTGAAGTTTTCCTGCCAGTAGCGAAAACCGGTTTCGTAGTTAACGCTCTTTTCCGCCTCGGTACCTTTCTGGGAAGACGCACCTGCCGGGGCAAAACCCTGATGCACGCCAGCCAACAACGACCAGTTGTCATTCAGCAGCCAGGTAGCCCCCAGCCCCGCCATCAGTTCTTCATTGCGGTTTTCAGTTCGTGAACTCACGGTGTTGCGAGCCGGATCGCCCCAACGCTTGCTCTTGCTTTCCACGTTTTCGTAACGCAACGAGCCGGTAACGATGAAATCACCGATGTAGGCGTGGTCGATGATCCAGGCGGACATGGCATCCGCATTTTCCAGACGGTTATCACCGCCGGTGGGCAACGTTGACGTCTGGTACACCAGGCTGCCATTGGTCTGATCAAAGGTATCGGTGGGCTGGTAGCGATCCACCTCGTCCTGATGGTAACGGGCCCCGACAATCAGATCGTTATCCACGGAACCGGTCTGGAAACGGTGGTTCAGTTCGGTCTGCACGCCTTCGGAAACGTACTCACGATTATTGTTCTTGAACACCAGATCCGTGGCATCAGCGGTACCGCGCAGAATGGCTTGGTTGGCACCCCCATTGGTGTTGGCATCCGCCATAAAACCACCAATGCCCTGGCCACCAATACTGGCCAGCTTGTACCAGTTACGCTGGAATTCGTTGCGGTACACCACGGAGTTCAACTGGCTATTCTCGTCAAACACCAGGGTATGACGCAGGGACACCGCATCACGATCATTGTCCATCTGATCGATGTCGCTCATGCCGTAACGACGGTTGGCATCGCGCTCGAAATCCCGGTCGGTCAAACCCAGGTAGGTTTCGTTGGACACTTCACTGGAATGCTCCAGTTTCAGCTCAAGCGCCTGCTGGATATCTGCCGTTTCCGGGGCCTGCCAGCGCAGCTTGGCCACATAGTCACGCTTGTCGAAACCGCTGTCGCGGTTGGACCGGTCGATATCCTTGAAGCCCTGGGAGCGTTGCTGGTGCGCTTCCAGCATGAAACCGAACTGGCCTTCAGTGGCGCCGTAGTAGGCGTGGGCACGTTGGGCACCGTCTTCACCGCCTTCCACATTGACCATGCCGGAGGCACGGGCGGGAATCGGGGTGGACAGAAAATTGATGGCACCGCCCACGGTGAAGGGGCCGTAACGCAGGGTGTCTGGCCCTTTCAGCACTTCAATGCCGTAGAAACGACCGGCGCTGGGGAAGTAGTAGGCAGCCGGAGCCGCATAGGGGGCCGGGGCCATCAGCACCCCATCTTCCATCAGAGTGACCTTGCTGGAACGGTCACGGCCGGAACCGCGGATACCGATATTCGGGCGCAGGCCGTAGCCTTCTTCTTCCTGGAAGTAAACGCCAGGCACGTCACGCAGCATGCGGTGCACATCGGTGTTTTCTTTTTCTTCCAGATCTTCGTTGGAGAGCACGTGGGCAGAGCCACTAATGCTAAAGGTGTTCTGGTGATCCCCGATAATCTGTACCGGTTTCAGTTCATTGGCCTGATCAGCGAAAGCCGGAGCAGCAATGGCGGAGGCGATGGCGCAGCAAAGCAAGCGACGCTGTAAATGCATGTTTTTTTCCTTCCCGACGCAAATGCAAGAATGCACAAAATGTAAAAATTGTAAGCACGTGAAGATACAAGGAAAAAGAATCAATGGCAATTCGCCATCATTCTCATTTACATTTCGTATCGCAATACCCACCACCACCGGGTGAAGCCACTATCAAACGATCACCGGCACGGGCGGTAAAGGTGCTTTTCGGCGGCAACAGTTCCCCGTTGTGGCGGTTTTCCCCCGGCGCACCATCCTGCCCGCCGGCCAGTCCCCAGGGCGCATAACGGCGCCGCTCGGTAAGCAGGGTCACCTGGGCATCGCCCAGAAACTCCAGCTCACGCACCAACCCATCGCCGCCCACAAACTGTCCGTCACCACCACTACCCCGGCGCAGCTGGTAACGGTGCACCCGCAGTGGATAGTGGGATTCCAGGCTTTCGATGGGGGTATTGAGGGTATTGGTCATATGGCTGTGCACCGCCGACAGCCCCGGGCCTCTGGCATGGGCGCCAGTACCGCCGGCCATGGTTTCGTAATAATCCCAGCCATTGTCACCGCCGGCCCCCATCGCCACGTTATTCATGGTGCCCTGGCTGGCAGCGGGGATTGCCTCGGGCGCCGCCTGGGCCAGCGCCCCCAGCACCACATCCACCACCCGCGAACTGGTTTCCACATTACCGGCAGCCACCGCCGCCGGGCGGCGGGCATTGAGCAACGAGCCGGGCGGAGCGGACAGGCTGACAGGCCTGAATAGCCCATCGCAGGCAGGCACATCATCGTCCATCAAGCAGCGAAAACAGTAGTAGGCCGCCGCTGCCGCCACGGACAGCGGGCAATTGATATTCCCCGCCACCTGATCCGCCGTGCCACTGAAATCCAGAGAGGCCTGATCTCCGGAAATCGTCAGGCTGACAGCGATGATGATGTCCTGCTGGCCCTGACCATCGTCGTCCATGTAGTCCTGGAACCGGTAACAACCATCCGGCAGAGCCGCGATGCGAGCGCGAGCTCGCTTTTCACCATAGTGGTTGAGGGCATCAAAGGCAGTCACCAGATCAGGTTGCTGGTCAGCCAGCTCCGCCAGGCGCCGGGCCCCCGCCTCACAGGCACTGGCCTGGGCGGAAAAGTCAGCAAAGCGCGGGCTCTCTGCCGGCAACGCCCCGCTCTCCTCCAGCCCGGCCAGGTGCCGGCACAACGGCACCTGCCACTGCCCGGCGCGTTTCAGCCAGCTGGGCGCAATAACAATCCCTTCCTGCTCCAGATGAGTGGATACCGGCATGGAGCCCGGGCTGTGGGCACCGATATTGGCGTGATGAGCCCGGGTCACGGCGAAGCCGATCAGGGCCACCGACTGAAATACCGGTGCGATCACCGTCACATCCGGCAGATGCGTGCCCCCCAGATACGGATCATTCACCACCATCAGGTCCCCCGCCTGCCATTCCCGGCCACTGACCAGATCAGCCATGGCGTAGGCCATGGACCCCAGATGCACCGGTATATGAGCCGCCTGGGCACACAGCCGGCCACGGGCATCAAAAATGGCACAGGAGAAATCAAGCCGGTCCTTGATGTTTGGCGACAGGGCACTGAGGCGCAGCACCGCCCCCATCTCATCGCAAACGCCGGCAAGGCGGTTGGCAAAAATACTCAGCTGGACAGCATTCATAAAGGCGATCAATGGCTAATGATGAATAGTTAATAGCTAAAACTATTAACTCTCGAGGAAAACAAGCCTAAGCCAATCAATACAGGGTGTTAACTATTCACTGAAATGTGCGCTATTATCGGGGGTTCCCGGCAGCCTAACAGCTGCCGTTTTTTGTTTTGGTCACGCCAAAACAGACGAATTCGCTTTAACGAGTCAGGGTAATGAGCCAGCAATTTTTGATTCCCACCTACGCGCGCCAGCCAGTGGCTTTCGTGCGGGGCGAGGGCGTGTGGTTGTACGACGAAAACGACCACAAATACATGGATGCCATCTCCGGGATTGGCGTGTGCAACCTGGGCCACTGCCACCCGGCAGTCACCCGCACCCTGGCCGAACAGGCCGGGCAGCTGATGCACACCTCCAACCTGTACCGCATTCCTGCCCAGGAATCGCTGGCCCAGCGGCTGTGCGAGTTGAGCGGCATGGAGAACGTGTTCTTCTCCAACTCCGGTGCAGAAGCCAATGAGGCCGCCATCAAGATTGCCCGCCTGTATGGCTCACGCAAACAGATCGCCCGCCCCACCGTGATCGTTATGGAAGGCAGCTTCCATGGCCGCACCATGGCGACCCTGTCCGCCACCGCCAATGCCAAGGTGCAGGAAGGCTTTGCGCCTTTGCTGGACGGCTTCATCCGTGTGCCGTTCAACGACCTGGCAGCGGTGGAAGCCCTGGCTGACAATCACGACATCGTCGCCGTACTGGTGGAACCGGTGCAGGGCGAAGGCGGCATCCACATCCCCGCCAACGATTACCTGGCGGGCCTGCGCACCCTGTGCGACCGCAATGACTGGCTACTGATGCTGGATGAAATCCAGTCCGGCAACGGCCGCACCGGGAATTACTTTGCCTGCCTGGGCGCCGGCATCACCCCGGATGTGCTGACCACCGCCAAAGGCCTGGGTAACGGTTTCCCCATCGGCGCCTGCCTGGTGGCCGGCAAGGCTGAAGGCGTTTTCGGCCCCGGTAACCACGGCAGCACCTACGGCGGCAATCCGCTGGGCTGTGCCACCGCCCTGACAGTGGTAAACACCCTCACCGACGACATCATTGATGGCGTGGCCGACAAGGGCGCCTGGCTGAAAGACGCCTTTACCCAGGCGTTCTCCGATCTGCCCATGGTTACCGAGATCCGCCAGCAGGGCCTGATGCTCGGCATCCAGCTGGATCGCCCCTGTGCCGAACTGGTCAACCGGGCCCGCGACGCCGGCCTGCTGATCAATGTCACTGCCGGTTCCGTGGTGCGGCTACTGCCGCCACTGGTGATCAGCCAGGCAGAGATGCAGCACCTGGTGGACACCCTGTCGACGCTGATCCACCGTTTTGCCGACGAGCAGGAGGTCGCATGACCCGTCATTTCCTGACCCTCACCGACCTGACCCCGGATGAGCTCGGCTACCTGATCCAGCGTGCCATTGAGCTGAAGACCATGCTGCGCAACGGCCAGCACCACGAGCCGCTGCAAGGCAAAACCCTGGGCATGATTTTCGAAAAATCATCCACCCGCACCCGTGTTTCCTTCGAAGTGGCGATGACCCATTTCGGTGGTTCCAGCATTTTCCTGTCACCCCGTGACACCCAGCTGGGCCGCGGCGAACCCATTGAGGATTCCGCCCGGGTACTGTCACGCATGGTCGACGCGGTGATGATTCGCACCTTTGACCACGCCACCCTGCAGACGTTTGCCGACCACTCTGCGGTACCGGTAATCAACGCCCTCACCGACGACTTTCACCCCTGCCAGTTACTGGCCGACATGCAGACCTATGTGGAACATCGCGGCAGCATTCAGGGCAAGAAAGTGGTGTGGGTCGGCGATGGCAACAACATGTGCGCCAGCTACATCAACGCCGCCAACCAGTTTGATTTCGAACTGGTGATCAGCAGCCCGGATGGCTTCACCCCGGACAGCGATCTGCTGGGCCGCTACCCGGACCGGGTCAGCCTGGAGCCGGACGTGGCCACCGCCGTGCAAGGCGCACACCTGGTGGTCACCGATGTGTGGGCTTCCATGGGCCAGGAAGACGAGCAGCAAACACGCCTGAACGCCTTTGACGGCTACCAGGTCACCCCGGAGCTGATGGACAAGGCCGACCCGGATGCGCTGTTCATGCACTGCCTGCCGGCCCACCGCGGCGAAGAAGTCAGCCATGAAATGATGGATGACCCCAGAGCCGTGGTCTGGGATGAGGCGGAAAACCGCCTGCATGCCCAGAAAGCCCTGCTGGAATTCCTGCTCACCGGGCAGCATTGATGGCAACGTTGCACGCACCTTGCGACACGCATCACGGGGGCATTTTCCCCTGTTGCGTGCAGCGTGCAGCCGGGAGCGCATGACCATGAACGACCCCTTACTGCGCCTTGAGGATCTGGCCTGCGGATATCACCAGCAAACCGTCGTAAAGGATTTGAACCTGGAACTGTCGGCCGGTGAAATTGCCTGCCTGCTGGGCCCCAGCGGCTGTGGCAAGACCACCACATTGCGTGCCATTGCCGGGCTGGAACCGGTGACCGCCGGCGCCATCAGCATTCAGGGCAAACAGGTCTCCGGCCCCCATCGTCAGCTGCCTCCCAACCAGCGCGGCCTGGGCATGGTATTCCAGGAACACGCCCTGTTTCCTCATCTCACCGTGGCAAACAACGTGGCTTTCGGCTTGCGACAGCAAAGCCGGGAGGAACGCGAAGAGCGGGTACACGCGAGCCTGCAACGGGTACGGCTCAGCGGCCTGGAGCAACGCTACCCCCACGAACTCTCCGGCGGCCAACAACAGCGCGTGGCGCTGGCCCGGGCACTGGCCCCCCAGCCCGCGCTGCTACTGCTGGATGAGCCCTTTTCCAGCCTGGACCTGGATCTGCGCCGGGCTCTGGCCCAGGAACTGGGAGACATCCTGCGTCAGGAAAAGGTCACCACCCTGCTGGTGACCCACGACCAGGAAGAAGCCTTTGCGTTGGCCGACCGGGTCGGCGTCATGCAACAGGGCCACCTGGAGCAATGGGATACGCCCTATAACATTTACCACGCGCCGGCGAACCGGTTCGTGGCAGAGTTCGCCGGTTATGGCACCTTCCTGCGCGGCACCGTACGCGATGGCAACACCGTCCACACCACCCTGGGCGATGTCACCGGCCGCAGCCATACCCCCCTGCAACCGGGCACTGAAGTAGAAGTGCTACTGCGCCCGGAAGACGTGATCGCCGACGAATCCGCCCCCCTGGCGCTGCCCGTCACCCGGCGCCAGTTCACCGGCGCCAGCATCCTCTACCACCTGCGGGTTGGCGCCAATGAAACCCTGCTCTGCCAGACCGACAGCCACACCAATGTGGTGGAAGGCGACAACCTGCATGTGCGGCTGGGCACCAAGCATTTGGTAGCGTTTGGCGTTAATTGATAACTACGCGAACTGGCGTAGTTGAGTTATTAAACGCAAGAGGCCGCGTTCCAGGTTTGGACGCGGCCTCTTGCGTTGCAGAACCAGCAAGCCTCACTCGCGAGTTATCAATTATCCATTCTCAATTATCAATTCCTCACGCCACCTGGCTCTGGTCCCGCCCCCCGGACTTGGCCTTGTACAAACCCTGATCGGCCCGGTTAAGCAGCTCATCGACACTCTCGCCATCCCGATAATCCGCCACGCCCACGGACAGGCTGACAGTGGCCGGGCCACCCTGGGCATCGAAACGCTGTTCACGCCAACGCTGGCGCAGACGTTCAGCCACCAGCAAGGCGCCGTGGGCGTCACTTTGCGGCAACACCAGCAGGAATTCCTCGCCTCCCAGGCGACCAAAAAAATCACCGTCACGCATGCCCGATAACGCCAGCTCGGAAAACTGGCGCAGTACCCGGTCCCCCCAGTCATGACCATGCCGGTCATTGATTTTCTTGAAGTGATCCAGGTCCACATAGCAGACCGCAAACGGCACCCCTTTACGACCGGCCAGGGCCCGCTGGCGCTCCAGAATATCCAGCAGATGGCGGCGATTGAACAGGCCGGTTAAATCATCACGGATGGCCATTTCCCGCACCTTTTCCACCGCATTGGCCAGGTCCCGGTTCTTGTCTGCCAACGCATTACGCAGGCGGTTCACGCCCCCACCGGTGACGGCAAAACTCACCGAGATCATGGCAAACACCAGCCACTGCAACAGCTCCACCGACAGGCTCAGCTGCACCCAGCGATCCATCAACGCCAGCCACAGCATCAGCGCATAGGCTGCACTGGCCAGAAACGCCACGGCAATCATCACCTTGCCACTGAGCCGGAACGACACCATCAGCAAGGCGGCAAAGAACAGGGTCACCACGCTGAGTCGAAACTCATCCACGTAATACCCCGACACCATGAACACCCCGATAAAATACAGAATCAACGGCAACGACAAACTTGGCTCACGCAGGTTCAAGGTAACGCCGGTTGCCATCAGCAGCTGGTAAGCCAACAGAGAAATCCAGACCAGCGACACCAGCACCAACGCTTCCGACAGCGCGATATGCATATAGCCCAGTTGAAAATAGACCACACAGAGCAATGTATGCATGGCCATGATCGCCATGGCCGAACGGCTATGGCGTTGCATCAGGCGCTTTTCACTCAATGTCAGTTTTTCTGCCTGATGAAGGTCCTGATTCATTCCGTCTCCCCGACGATCAATCTGTCGCGGCCGGTTTCCTTGGCCCGGTACAGCGCCTGGTCCGCCCGCTTGATCAACTGCGCAGGCGTTTCGCCAGGCTTCAGCATCGCCAGCCCCCCGGAAACCGTGACCACCAACCCGGGTGCATCCTTGAAACGCTGGCTGCGCATGCCCATCAGAATGCCCTCCACCAGATTGCGTGCTTCCGCTGGATCACTCACCGGCAACACCAGCATGAATTCTTCCCCGCCCAGACGGGCGGCGAAATCCTGATTGGTCAGGTGGCGCCGTGTCACATCCGCAAAACGCTGCAACACCAGGTCGCCCATGCCATGGCCATACTGATCGTTGGTTTTCTTGAAATGATCCAGATCCAGGTACACCACACCCAGTTGATACGCGCCACGGGCAGACTGCCCACACGCCTTGCTCAGCAGCTCCATGGCATGGCGACGGCGATAGAACCCGGTCAGCTCGTCTTTTACCGCCATGTCATGAATGCGCTCAACAATTTCTGCCAGCTGCTGATTACGCTTACCCAACTGGAACCGGATGGTGGAAATCTCCGACGCCACCAGCATGGCGGCCAGCACCATGGCACTGAACAGGCCCCACTGAACCCATTCCCCCTGCACGTCCACCACTTCCGGCCAGTACACACAAACTGCCCCCAGCACGAGCGCATACCCCAGCACGCAATACCCTGCCAGAGCCATGAACTGCCGGAGCGAGGCCTGCAACACCCCCATCTGGACGATGGCGAAGAAAATCAACATGACACACAGACGCACCTGATCGACGACCAGGGCAGTGACCAATAGCCCGGTGGTTGACCACACCATCAGCGGCATGATCATGGAAGGTTCGGAAAGCCGGCGGTTCAGGCCCACCAGCATAAACAAGACAAACAGGATATGGCCGGCCCAGAGGGCAGCAAAAAGGGAGTAGAACAGGGCTTCCCCACCACGGAAAAAGTCCAGCTGCAAAGCGATCCAGCAGAGCAGTGTATGGGCACTGCCTCCCGCCAGGATGGCAAAGAGCACCCGGCGTAATCGCTGCGACTGCAAGGCCACAGGGTGGAACGTTAACGTTTGATCCATGCCGGATTTCCCGATTTGGTGCGACCATCCCCACTATCGATCGCACCAACTAGTAGCATAATAGTATTATTGTTGAACCAATAGTAATACCAAATGCCTACTCCGTCACAGTTTGACCATCCCCTAAACTGAACCGCTCATCGTTGTAAAACGGATTTTACCGCACCGAACCTTCTGATTTTTATGCACTTTAGCGGCTTGGTGAATCCGGGGAGGACTGACAGACCCGGGCCACCGCATCCCGCCAACCCTGGTAGCGCTTCTGACGCTCCGCCTCGTCCAGCGCCGGGGAAAACTCCCGCTCACAACGCCATTGCTCGGCCACGGACTCCAGCGATGTATACAACCCCACACCCAGACCCGCCAGATAGGCCGCTCCCAGGGCGGTGGTTTCGGTGACCACCGGCCGATCCACACAGACGCCCAGCACATCCGACAGGGTCTGGCTCAGCCAGTTGTTCACCACCATTCCCCCATCCACCCGCAGGGTGGTGGGCCGGGTGCCACAGTCCGCTGCCATGGCATCCAGCAAATCCCGGGATTGATAGCACACCGCTTCCAACCCTGCGGTTACCACTTCGGCAATACCCGTGTCGCGGGTCAGACCCAACAACGCGCCCCGTGCATGGGGGTCCCACCAGGGCGCCCCCAAGCCGGTAAAGGCCGGCACCAGATACACGCCACCGGCGGAACCGGCGCGGCGGGCCAGCGCTTCGGTTTCACTGGCATCACGAATCAGATTGAGGCCATCGCGCAGCCACTGGATCGCCGCACCCGCCACAAAGATGGAGCCTTCCAGGGCATAGGTGGTCTTGCCGTTCAGGCGGTAGCCCACGGTGGTCAATAACCGGTTATGGGATTCCACAGCCTCGCCGGTGTTCATGACCATGAAGCAGCCGGTGCCATAGGTGCTTTTCACCATCCCCGGAGAAAAACAGGCCTGGCCGACCAGAGCCGCCTGCTGGTCCCCGGCAATACCCGCCACCGGCACGGCCGCGCCCAACAATTCCGGGCAGGTAGTACCAAAGTCGGCGGCACTGTCGCGCACATCCGGCAACACTGAAGCCGGCACATTGAACAAGGCCAGCAGCTCCTCATCCCAGCATTGTTCATGAATATTGAACAACAGCGTCCGCGAGGCATTGGTGGCATCGGTGGCGTGCACCTTGCCGCGGGTCAACTGCCACAGCAGCCAGCTATCAATGGTGCCAAATGCCAACTCGCCAGCCTCGGCACGCTGTCGGGCACCCGCCACGTTATCCAGTAACCAGGCCAGCTTGGTGGCCGAAAAGTAAGGATCCAACAGCAGGCCCGTCTTGCTGCGCACCCAGCTTTCATGCCCCTGATCCCGCAGCCTTTCACAGGTGGCGGCGGTGCGGCGATCCTGCCAGACAATGGCTTTGGCCAGCGGATCCCCGGTTTCCCGGTCCCACAGCACAGTGGTTTCTCGCTGGTTGGTAATACCGATAGCGGCCAGTTGCTGTGCCTCCACCCGGGCATTGCGCAAGGCTTGCTGGCACATCGCCAGGGTGTCATTCCAGATCTCCATGGCATCGTGCTCCACCCAGCCATCCTGGGGAAAATGCTGGCGAAACTCTTTCTGCGCCTGCCCACAGGCACGGCCACTGGCATCAAAAACAATGGCGCGGGAACTGGTGGTGCCCTGGTCGATGGATAGGATGTAAGACATGACTCGGCTAACCCTGTTATCAGTATTGGTGGCTGGATCAGACAGACGTCCCGGAGGGCGTCGGGAGACGCATTTTAAATGAAGGTCCGATGACAGATTGCACGATAACGGACAACCTTATAGACCTTATCGGCTATATATCGCCTGGCACCGGGTGCCTGACACACAGCTCGCGACTGCAGCCGGGTTAGATTACGGTTTTCGATATCGTCCGGTATCTGGCGTCCGGCGTACTATCCACTCATCCGACCCAGCACATGCTGGCCTTGCTGGCTCTTGGGCAAGCTTACGGTAAACCGGGCTCCGCCTTCCGGGCTTTCTTCCACGCGAATCTCTCCGCCGTGCCAGTCCACAATGCGCTTCACGATGGACAGCCCCAAACCATACCCGCCGCTGGCCCGGTGACGACTTTTATCCAGCCGGGCAAAGGGTTTGAACACTCGCTCGCGCTCGTGTTCAGGAATGCCGGGGCCATCATCATCCACATGGATCACCACCTGATCCTCGCTCTCTTCCACTCGCATGACAATGCGCGATTGGGCATAGCGCAGGGCATTGGTTACCAGGTTCTGCAACACCCGGTGCAGGTAGCGCTCTTCCGCTTCCACTTCCAGGGTCGGATAGGGGTTCGCCACAGTGATGGCGGTTTCATCGCGGATGGTTTCCAGCTCATCGCGCAATTGCTCGCACAGCTCGCCAATCACCACCGGCTGGAATTCGATATTGGGCGTACCCTGCTCCAGGCGAGCATAGGTCAGAATTTCGTCGATCAACTGATCCAGCTGTTCGATATCGTGATCCATGGCATTGAGCTTTTCACGGCGCCGCTCCGCCGACTCGATATCCGCCAGCATCTCCAGGCCAAAACGCAGGCGCGCCACCGGGGTGCGAAGCTCATGGCTCACCGCCCGGGTCATCTCCCGCTGGGATTCAATAAGCCGGCGAATGTGCGCCGTCATGCCATTAAAGGTCGCCGCCACCTGGCCGATGGCATCACTGCCTTCAATATTGGCATAGGCCCCCAGATCCCCACTGCCCAGCTGACTCACCGCACCGTCGAGTTGTTTCAACCGCCGCTGCAACGGGCTCACCTGCAGATAGGTGGCCAGCGCCACCGCCAGCAAGCTGGTGGCCCCGGCAATCAGCAACAGTTCAATGGGGAATTGATCAAACAGGCTTAGCGGGCCGATCATCAGCAGCTTGCCAGTCTGCGCCACCGGCGCATAAATGCGGATGCTGGAATCGCTGCGGGTACTGTCATCCAGGGCAATGACCACCTCACGGCGGTTGAGACGCTGCTCTTGCTCACCATCCAGGGAAACGTCATCACGCTGAACCAGTGTCAGGGGATAACCGAATTGATGCTGTAGATCAGCCAGTGCCGAAGCCCACTCGGACTCCTGAAAATGCGACAAATGATTGAGGATCAACACCGCCGTGGCCCGGGCCTGTTGCTCGGACACTTTGGTCATGCGTGTGTTGATATAGGCGTCTTCGTCGGGGATCTGGAACAGAATGTCGGCGTAGCCTTCATCGTCATTCAGGCGCATGACCACCAGGCCATCTTCCAGATGCAGGGTTTCCCGGTAGCCCAACGCCAGCTCCTCGCGGGACTTCAGGCCTATCTCTGCACCGAACAGCTTGCTGAGCACCTGGCTCCAGCGATCGCGCTCCCCGGCTTCATAGCGCTGGTAGCCCTCCGCCATCAGGAAGAAGGTACCGCGGGCCATTTTCTCCCGGTACAGATCGGATCGGTAGCTGTTCACCAGCTCCACGGCGCCATAGGTGATGGCGCCGATAAAACACAGCGCCAGCAGCAGGCCCCCGTAGAGCCTCAGGAAAATACTATTCAAACGTCACCCAGCGTCATCCCTGCGCCGCGACGGCCAAAGCAGCCGTTATGCCGCGCCGATTTCCTTGACGAACAGATAGCCCTTGGAACGCACCGTCTTGATGCGCTTGGGATTTTCCGGGTCGTCCCCCACTTTCGGGCGAATCCGGGAAATGCGTACATCAATAGAACGATCCTGACCGTCATATTGAATGCCGCGCAGTTTCTCGAAAATCGTTTCCCGTGACAGCACCGTGCCCGCATTGGACGCCAGCAACCAGAGCAAGTCATATTCGGCGCTGGTCAGGTCCACCGACTCACCCGCCAGGGTTACTTCCCGGGCAGAGTTGTCGATCACCAGGGCGCCAAATTCCAGACGGGCCGGGGAGTTGTCGCGTTCGCTGTCGGTTTCCACCCGGCGCAACAGGGCACGAATCCGTGCCAGCAACACGCGGGGTTTCACCGGTTTGGCCACGTAGTCATCCGCGCCCATTTCCAGCCCCAGCACCTGATCCATGTCATCCGTGCGAGCGGTCAGCATGAGGATGGGATTCTTGTAGGCACTGCGCACTTCACGGCATACCGTCAGGCCGTCGGCGCCGGGCAGCATCAGATCCAGCACCACCAGATCCGGTTGTTCTGCACGAATACGGCGAATGGCTTCTTCACCGTCGCTGACGACCGTGACATCCAGGCCGTTGCTTTGAAGATATTCACAGGTTAAATCGGCAAGACGCTCGTCGTCTTCTACGATCATGATGGCTGGCGGGTTATCCTGCACCGTTGTCATCCCGTCCTTATCCTTTTGAATTTGTATCGTTATTGTCGTTTTGTTTCAGCGCCAACCCGGCGAACTGTAACAAACGTATCCCTATCGGATGTTTATACGCATACACGCTGTGCACGGCAACCTCTCGGGCTGCCCATCGTACAAACAACCGCCATACCGCGCTTGCGCATGGCGCCCCCTGCCTGCACACAGTGCACCACGTGACCGTTTTTCCCCATTGACAAACACTATATCTAGTATGTGTCTGCACAGAAAAAAAGCACTCGCAATGCACCCACATCGCCCCACAGGTTATCCACAAGATTTCCCCAGGCGAAGTGCTTGCAAAAAAGCGGACGCAACTATAACTTGTACTGAACTTGGACGCCGACCCCAAGATGTTGGGTTTTTGTAAAACAGGCGCCACCCCAGGACAAAACAGTCTACAGCGTGGAAAAGTGCAGCCGCATCAGCGATTTAGCCTTTTACCGACAAGAAGGGGAAAGAATAACGTCATGGATAAGACACAACATATTGTGGTTCGCGCGCTCGCGATGCCACCAGGCACTACCCAAGACACGATTTAACACGCCATGGCCTAGCGGTCGTGGCGTTTTGCGTGGTGATGACGCCACGCCCACAACACACAACATAGACAGAACAGCACCGACAACGGAGAGGGCACCATGCAAACGGATATGAGCCAAAACCCACAGAACGCCGGCTCCCCTGCCAGCGACAGCAACGATCAGGACCAGAGCCTTGCCAGCACCGCCCCCGGCCAGCTGCGCGTGATCAAGCGTAATGGCAAGGTGGTGAGCTACGATGACGACAAGATTACCGTCGCCATCAGCAAGGCATTCCTGGCTGTGGAAGGCGGCACCGCCGCTGCATCGTCCCGCATCCATGAAACCGTGGCGCGCCTCACCGAGCAGGTCAGCGCCACCTTCAAGCGTCGCATGCCTTCCGGTGGCACCATCCACATCGAAGAAATCCAGGACCAGGTCGAACTGGCCCTGATGCGCAACGGCGAACAGAAAGTCGCCCGTGACTATGTACTGTACCGTGAACAGCAAGCCTCCAAGCGCGCCGCCGAACACAGCAGCGACCTGCCCGCCCCCACCCACCAGGTGGATATGTCTGTCACCATGGAAGACGGCAGCAAGGCACCGCTGGACATGGCGCGCCTTGAGCACCTGATTCGCGCAGCCTGCTCCGGCCTGGAAGACGTGAACGCCGACAAGATCATCACCGAAACGGTGAAGAACCTGTACGACGGTGTCTCCATCCACGACGTGAACACCTCCATGGTGATCACCGCGCGCACCATGATCGAAGTGGAGCCCAACTACTCCCAGGTCACTGCCCGCCTGCTGATGGACAAGATCCGCGCCGAAGCCCTGCAGTTCCTGAATGTCGCCGAGCGCGCCAGCCACGATGAAATGAACGCCCTTTACGGTGAAGCGCTGAAAGCCTACATCGGCAAAGGCATCGAGCTGGAACTGCTGTCTCCGCAACTGGCCGAGTACGACCTGGACAAACTGGGCGCCGCCCTGGATGGCAACCGCGACCTGCAGTTCTCCTACCTGGGCCTGCAAACCCTGTACGACCGCTACTTCATCCACCACAACGACACCCGCATCGAGCTGCCCCAGTGCTTCTTCATGCGTGTGGCCATGGGCCTGGCCGTGGAAGAAGACAACCGCGAAGCCCGCGCCATCGAGTTCTACAACCTGCTCTCCAGCTTCGACTACATGAGCTCCACGCCGACCCTGTTCAACGCCGGCACCCTGCGCCCGCAGCTATCCAGCTGCTACCTGACCACCGTGCCCGACGACCTGCACGGCATTTATGGCGCTATTCAGGACAACGCCATGCTGTCCAAGTTTGCCGGTGGCCTGGGTAACGACTGGACCCCGGTGCGTGCACTGGGCGCCTACATCAAGGGCACCAATGGTCGCTCCCAGGGCGTGGTACCGTTCCTGAAAGTGGTCAACGATACCGCCGTCGCCGTGAACCAGGGTGGCAAGCGTAAAGGTGCCGTCTGTGCCTACCTGGAAACCTGGCACATGGATATCGAAGAATTCCTGGAGCTGCGCAAGAACACCGGTGATGACCGTCGTCGTACCCACGACATGAACAGCGCCAACTGGATTCCCGATCTGTTCATGAAGCGCGTAATCAACGAAGAAGACTGGACCCTGTTCAGCCCCAACGACGCCCCGGACCTGCACGACCTGTACGGCGAAGCGTTCGAGAAGGCGTACCTGGAATACGAGGAAAAGACCCGTACTGGCGAGCTGAAACTGTTCAAGCGTCTGCCCGCCATCAACCTGTGGCGCAAGATGCTCTCCATGCTGTTCGAGACAGGTCACCCCTGGTTCACCTTCAAGGATCCGTGCAACCTGCGCAGCCCGCAGCAGCACGTGGGCGTGGTGCACTCCTCCAACCTGTGCACCGAGATCACCCTGAACACCAACCAGGAAGAAATCGCCGTGTGTAACCTGGGTTCCGTGAACCTGGCCCAGCACGTGGACGAAAACGGCCTGGATATCGAGAAGCTGCAAGGCACCATCAACACCGCCGTGCGCATGCTCGATAACGTGATCGACATTAACTACTACAGCGTGCCCCAGGCGGAGCGTTCCAACATGAAGCACCGCCCGGTGGGCCTGGGCATCATGGGCTTCCAGGACGCACTGTATAAGCAGGGCATCAGCTACGCCTCCAGCGACGCGGTGACCTTTGCCGACAACTCCATGGAAGCGGTGAGCTACTACGCCATTCAGGCCTCCGCCAAACTGGCGGAAGAGCGCGGCGCCTACCAGACCTTCGACGGTTCCCTGTGGAGCCAGGGCGTACTGCCCATCGACTCCATCGAGATCCTGGTCAAGCAGCGTGGCGAGGACTACTGCAAGGTCGATCGCAGCCAGACCCTGGATTGGGACAGCGTGCGCGCCATGGCCAAGAAAGGCATGCGTAACTCCAACGTGATGGCCATCGCGCCGACCGCGACCATCGCCAACATCACCGGGGTATCCCAGTCCATCGAGCCCACGTACCAGAACCTGTACGTAAAATCGAACCTGTCCGGCGAGTTCACCGTGGTCAACCCGTACCTGGTCAGCGCCCTGAAAGAGCGCGGCCTGTGGGACAACGTGATGGTCAACGACCTGAAATACTACGATGGCTCCGCACAGCCCATCGAACGGATTCCGGCTGACCTGAAAGAACAGTTCCGCACCGCCTTTGAAGTGGAGCCACGCTGGTTGGTGGAAGCCGCAAGCCGTCGCCAGAAATGGATCGACCAGGCCCAGTCCCTGAACCTGTACATCGCGGAAGCCAACGGCAAGAAGCTGGACGTGACCTACAAGATGGCCTGGTTGCTGGGTTTGAAAACCACCTATTACCTGCGCGCCATCGGCGCCACCCAGACCGAAAAATCCACCATCAACGATGGCAAGCTGAACCGGGTTTCCTCCAAGGTGGAAGAGCCGGCCGCAGAATTCGGCCAGGCCGCCGACGTGCCCCAGGCCTGCTCCCTGGATGACCCGGACTGCGAAGCCTGCCAATAAACGCCGGACGCCAGATGCCGGACGCTCAACGCACGCCTTTCTTTAAGCGTCCGGCGTCAGGCATCCAGCATCAGGCCACTTAAAGAATGCACCACCGGTGACGCCATCGCGCCACCCTTGAAAGAATGGAGAGAACACATGCTGAGCTGGGACGAATTTAATGCGCAAGAGACGCCTGTCGCCAAACCGCAGCCCGCAACCGCAACGCCGCCGCAATCTGAGACGGTATCTGACCAAGCGGCACCTGAAGCTAAAGCACCGGGAGCGGGAAGTTCTGCGGATGATGGAATCGAGCAACAGCGACGAGACAACACCGCCGCCGCCCGTGCCGCTTCAGAAGCAGTAGCTCGCGCCCAGGCCGCCGTGGCCAAGATGGACATCGAAGAAGGCCTCGCCGAACTGGAAGGCACCGCCGGCCGTGTGGAAGTTGACGACAAACGCATGATCAACTGCCGCGCCGACCTGAACCAACTGGTGCCGTTCAAATACGACTGGGCCTGGCAGAAATACCTGGATGGCTGCGCCAACCACTGGATGCCCCAGGAAGTGAACATGAACGCCGACCTGGCGTTGTGGAAAAAAACCGACGGCCTCACCGACGACGAGCGTCGTATCGTCAAGCGCAACCTGGGTTTCTTCTCCACCGCCGATTCCCTGGTCGCCAACAACCTGGTGCTGGCCATCTATCGCCTCATCACCAACCCGGAGTGTCGCCAGTACATCCTGCGCCAGTCCTTTGAAGAAGCCATTCACACCCATGCCTACCAGTACTGCATCGAATCACTGGGCATGGACGAAGGCGAAATCTTCAACATGTACCAGGAGATCCCCTCCGTCGCCAAAAAAGCGCAATGGGGCATCCAGTACACCCGCGACCTGTCCGATCCGGAATTCAAGACCGGCACCGTGGAAACCGACAAGGCCCTGCTGGAAAACCTGATCGCATTCTACTGCGTACTGGAAGGCATCTTCTTCTACTGCGGCTTCACCCAGATCCTCTCCATGGGCCGCCGCAACAAAATGACCGGCGTGGCCGAGCAGTTCCAGTACATCCTGCGTGACGAATCCATGCACGTGAACTTCGGCGTGGACGTAATCAACCAGATCAAACTGGAAAACCCGCACCTGTGGGACCAGCAGATGCGCGACAAGGCCACCCAGATGATCCTGGAAGGCACCGAGCTGGAAATCCAGTACGCCCGCGACACCATGCCACGCGGTGTACTGGGCATGAACGCCGCCATGATGGAAGAGTACCTGCAGTTCATCGCCAACCGCCGTCTCGCCCAGCTGGGCCTGCCGGAACAGTTCAAAGGCGTGAACAATCCCTTCCCGTGGATGAGCGAAATCATGGACCTGCGCAAGGAGAAAAACTTCTTCGAGACCCGGGTTACCGAATACCAGGTGGGCGGCGCGCTCTCCTGGGAGTGATCGCAAAAAAAGGGCGCTTCGGCGCCCTTTTTTGTGTACGGAACAATGCCCTATTGGCCATCTGTAGGAGCGCCTCTTGAGGCGCGAACCACCCATAAACGGCACACCAAAAACCATCGTGTAGTGGTCAACGAATTCCACAAGCAGATAGCAGTCCCCATCATCGGGTTCTCAGAACCTTCCGTGAAAAATGAGAGACCTTGCCCCCTGACCGGTTCCTCCGCATACCCCTTACTATTTACCGCCTTTTTCTTTTATACCCAAGAAAACAAGAAGGCAGGCAGCGGCCAAATGAAAAACAAACACCCACCCGAAACCGATATTTTGTCCCACTTCATAAGTATAGTCGGACATAAATCTTTGGTTGAACGGCTCATCGGGCTCTCCCCAATAATATAGGCCCTGGACCATAATCAGAGCGGCCAGAACGAAGCATATAAATTTACTCAACACCCCAACCTCATTCACTTGCATCCAATTGATACGATCCCTCGAGAACCAGTACATTTCCTTATCTCACGCCTCGTGCCATCCCTTTCACTTCCGGCTCGCATAAATAATAAAAGCCATCAGATACAAAACGAACCATATCCCCCACATTATTTTGAAAAGCAAAATCAATACACCATAAACCTTAGAACCTGCATCAAAAAAACAGAATGCGCTCATACCTAAAAACAGACCCAAAATGGCCGCCAGCATTGCAATTTTTCCGACAACAGGGATGCTTTTCATCATACCAAACCTCATTTATATGATAGTTTGGGGCAGGAAGATTGGTATCCACAACCAGCGCTCCATGCGCCCCGCGCCAAGGCCAGGCAACCCCTTTGAAAAAGAAACTGAATCCCTGAAACCTTACTACCGAACCAAGAACAGCCTCCCAACAGCACCAACAATAGTTACCCCGGTCACTCTCCCTGCTGTGCTCTGGGGTTACCCTAAATAGCATCTCAAATGCCACCCACTACCGCGCCACCTACAACCTTTCCCGAGGCATCAACTTGCTCCACCACCTGCTCACGCAGGTATAGGACGCAGGTCTACCACCACGCGTTTTAACGAGGCATAACCGCCCAGCTGGGCAAGAACCGTTAGCGAAATACCAACGACCGCCTGTCTCAAGTGGCGAAACTTTCACCAACAGCGGGAATTTCCCGTTTGTTTTACGCTGCCATCGTTGGCAACATTGGACCGAGCCTCGGCAAGAACAGGCTCATCCCAACTGCAGGAGGCTTCGCATGAGCGATTACGACGACAGAGATGATTACCAGCAAGAAGCCGAAGACCTGTTGGAAACTATCGAGCAGGTGGAAGAAACCCTGACGGTCATGTCCAAAGTGGTCGGGCAGCTGAAAGAACAAGTGGCGTCACATCTGGACCCGAATACGGTGGAAATGAGCGCCGAGGAATTTCTCGATCAGTGCGAGAATCTGGAAGGGACCTGGCACTAGCAGCGCGCAGACCGCTTTCGCAGAGCACCTGAGCAAGGGCTCTGCGCACAGAGGGCTACATCGCTTGCCCTCTCTCGTCCGCTTGCCCATCCGGGTAGCGGCGAACCCCGCCAACCCAGGTGCCCAACACCTGGATCGATGCCCAGTCGCCAATCGCTTCCCGCGGATCCCGGTCCAGCCAGACCAGGTCCGCACGCATTCCCAGGCGCAACTGCCCTACCTGATCTGCCACACCCAGCTGCCTGGCCGCATCCACGGTCACTGCCTGCAATGCCCGTTCCACGCCCACAGCCTGCTCCGGACCCAGCAAGGCCCCGGAGGCGGTCTCGCGTTCCACCGCATTCCACACCAGCTGCAACGGTTCAAAGGGCACCACTGGCGAATCCGCATGCAAGGTAAAGCGCAGCCCGGCTTGCTCCGCTTCCGCCAGCGGGCTGATCCGGCGAGCCCGTTCCGGCCCAAGGAAAATATCCCGGTGCCGGTCGCCCCAGTAATACACATGGGTATTGAAGAACGAGGGAATCACATCCAGCTCTACCATGCGCTGCAACTGCGCCGGGGTCGCCATCTGTGCATGAATCAATACCGGTTGCACCCGAACCTGCGGGCAGGCAGCCCGGGCGCCGGCGATGGCATTCAGACTCAGATCAATAGCCGCATCACCATTGGCGTGCACGGCCACTTGTCGTCCCTGGCAGTGGAACTGCTTTACCCTGGCGCTCAGCGCTGTCTGGGACTGTGTCGGGAACCCCAGATAGTCCGGCGGATAATCGTCCGGGAGGGTGTGATACGGCGCACCGAGAAACCCGGTATAGCCCTGCAGCGAGCCATCGCTGACCAGCTTGACCGGCCCCAGATGGCTGCGCTCTCCCTGCGCAATGGAGATGTCACCCGCCTGGCGCAGTTTTTCCGACTCGGCGTTGGGCCAGACACTCAGGCGCAGCGGAATGAGCCCAAACTGTAGCGCCGGCTTCAGGGCCCGGATAGCCGCCGGGTCCGCCAAGCCGTTCTGTGCAAAGGTAATCCCCCGCGACAGATAGATATGCGACGCCCGGGATAACACCCGAAAACCGTCCATGGGCGCCAGCTTCAGAGCCTGACTACGTACCGGGTTAAACGCCGTCTCCGCCAACAGGCCATTGAGTTGCCCACTTTCATCACGCCCATAAAATCCACCCGGCGGATCCTTGACGTCCTCCTTGATGCCCATGCTTTCCAGCGCAGCGGAATTAACCACGCCCAGGTGCCCGGAAATATGCATCACCATGATGGGCCGCGTCTTGCTCACCGAATCCAGCTCTGCCCGGGTCGGGTAACGCTGCTCGCCGATGGTGGTGTCATCAAAACCATACGCCAGCAGCATGCCTTCCGGGCGGCGCTGGGCCAGCAGGCGCAAACGCTCCAGCAGCGTGTCGATGCTGTACAAATCGCCAATCGGCGGGCTGTTGGCATCCACCGCCACCGCAGACAACCCTTCACCGGGGAAATGTCCATGGGCTTCAATAAACCCCGGCATCAGCGTGCCGCCCTCCAGGTCGATCACCGCCACATCCCGGCTGACCTGCCGGCGCAACACCTCGACCTCACCCAGCGCCACAATCTCGCCCCGCTTCACCAGCATGGCATCCGCCACCGGCTGTTGCGGGTCCATGGTCAGTACCGTGCCATTAAAAAAGAGCTGGGCCGCTGGCGCCGGCGGGTTAAACCAGCGATGCACACCCGCCACGGCCAGCACGATCAGGGCAACGATGACCACCAATACCCACAATCCGGTTTTCTTCATAGCGTCTCTCTCACTGCTGGCCCGGCGTTTTCGCCATTGTTCGTTATTGCGCAGACTCTGCCCTTCCGCTGCCGGAAGGACAAGGGGGATGCTCCCGGGTTTTGCGCTCGCCACGGCGGTCTATCATCACATTTTTAAATAAAACAGATTCATTAACCCCATACCGGCCTGCACCCCTGGCGCGCTATAGTGAAGCCCGACTTGGAGGTGTCGCACCTTTTATGTGCAGGATTTGTGCACCAGAACAAGGAAAAAGCGGCACCATCCTTGCATTAACCGCGATGATTATTTTTAACCACGCATCGTGGAACCCGCACGGCCACAAGCCGGCAACGGGATCAACTGGAGACAAAGAGTCATGAAAGCATCGGATTTGTTCGTTCGCGCCCTGGAAGCGGAAGGGGTAGAACACGTTTTTGCCATTCCCGGTGAAGAAAACCTGGACCTGCTTGAGTCGCTGCGCGGCTCCAACATCAAGCTGGTTATCACCCGTCACGAACAGGCCGCCGGCTTTATGGCATCCACCTATGGCCGCCTTACCGGCAAAGCCGGTGTGTGCATGTCGACCCTGGGCCCCGGTGCCACCAACCTGGTGACCGCCGCTGCTTATGCCCAGCTCGGCGCCATGCCCATGGTCATGATCACCGGCCAAAAGCCGATCAAGACCAGCAAACAGGGGCAGTTCCAGATCATCGACGTGGTCGACATGATGCGCCCGCTAACCAAGTTCACCAAACAGGTGGTCAGCGGCGACTCCATCCCCACCCGCATTCGCGAATCTTTCCGTCTCGCCCAGGAAGAGCGCCCCGGCGCCACCCACCTGGAACTGCCGGAAGATATCGCTCGCGAACATTCCACCATGCCGGTCACTGAGCCCAGCGCGACCCGCCGCCCGATCGCCGAAGACAAGGCCATCTGCAAGGCCATCGAAGCCATCAAGGGCGCACGCAAGCCACTGCTGCTGGCCGGTGCCGGTGCCAACCGCAAGCTGACCAGCAAGATGCTGCGCCAGTTTGTGGAGAAACTGGGGATTCCGGTCATCACCACGCAAATGGGCAAAGGGGTAGTGGACGAAACCGGCCCCCATTTCCTGGGCAACACCGCCCTGTCCGACGGCGACTTTGTGCACCGCGCCATCGACCAGGCCGACCTGATCATCAACGTGGGCCACGACGTGGTGGAAAAGCCGCCCTTCTTCATGCGCCCCGGCGGTGCCGAAGTGGTTCACATCAACTTCAACTCCGCCCAGGTGGACCCGGTCTACTTCCCACAGATCGAAGTGGTCGGCGATATTGCCAACAGCCTGTGGCAGCTCAAGGAGCGCCTGGATCCCCAGGAACACTGGAGCTTCTCGGACTTCCACCGCATCCGCGATGCACTGCAAAAGCACATCAATGAAGGCATTCAGGACGACAGCTTCCCGATTCGCCCGCAGCGCCTGGTGGATGAAATCCGCAAGGTCATGCCGGAAGACGGCATCCTGACGCTGGATAACGGCATGTACAAAATCTGGTTTGCCCGCAACTACCCGGCCACCAAACCGAACACCGTGCTGCTGGATAACGCCCTGGCCACCATGGGCGCCGGCCTGCCTTCCGGCATGGCCGCCAAGATGGTGCACCCGGACCGCCGCGTCATGGCCATCGTCGGTGACGGCGGCTTCATGATGAACAGCCAGGAGCTGGAAACTGCGGTGCGCCTGAAGCTGGATATCGTGGTGCTGATTCTGCGCGACGACGGCTACGGCATGATCAAGTGGAAACAGAACGACATGGACTTCCAGGATTTCGGCCTGGACTTCCAGAACCCGGACTTCGTGGATTACGCCCGCGCCTACGGCGCCCACGGCCACCGCGTGGAATCCACCGCCGGCCTGGGCCCGCTGGTGGAAGAGTGCTACCAGCAAGGCGGCGTGCACGTGATCGACTGCATGGTGGATTACCGCGACAACAGCCGCATCCTCAACCGGGAAATTCGCGAACTCAGCAGCAAGTTGTAAGAACGCAAGACGCCGGACGCCTCATGCCTGACGCTCTTGATTTCCAGCGTCAGGCGCCCGGCGTCCGGCTTCCGGCGTTCTTCAGCCTTTGGAGAAAAAAATGTTGAAGAATTCTTACCCCTATTACCTGGCCAACGAAGCCGTCTTCGCCAACCAGGATCTGAATGTCACCGACAAATACAGTGGTGAAGTCGCCACCCGTGTGGCCATGGCTGACGCTGCCACCATCGACAAGGCCATCGACGCCGCCGACAAGGCCGCCAAGCCCATGGCACAACTGGCGCCCTACGAACGCCAGGCGATTTTGTACCACTGCGTAAAACGCTTTGAAGAACGTTACGAGGAACTGGCCCTGGCCTTATGCATCGAAGCGGGTAAACCGATCAAAGATGCCCGTGGTGAAGTGGGCCGCCTGATCGACACCTTCCGTGTCGCCGCCGAAGAAGCCGTGCGCATCGACGGTGAGATGCCAAATCTTGAAATCTCCGCTCGCGCCAAAGGCTACCGGGGCATGGTCAAGCGCGTCCCCATTGGCCCGTGCTCGTTTATCTCCCCGTTCAATTTCCCGTTGAACCTGGCCGCCCACAAAGTGGCGCCGGCCATCGCCGCCGGCTGCCCTTTTGTGCTCAAGCCGGCCAGCCGCACCCCCATCGGCGCCATCATCATTGGTGAAGTCCTGGCAGAAACCGACCTGCCGAAAGGCGCGTTTTCCATCCTGCCCTGCCACCGTGAAGGGGCCGACCTGTTCACCACCGACGAACGCTTCAAGCTGCTCAGCTTCACCGGCAGCCCGGACGTGGGCTGGGACCTGAAAGCCCGTGCCGGCAAGAAACCGGTGATCCTGGAACTGGGCGGCAACGCCGCGGTAATCGTGGATGAAGATGCCGACCTGGACGACGCCGTGGAGCGCATCACTTTCGGCGCCTTCTACCAGTCCGGCCAGAGCTGCATCGGCGTACAGCGCATCCTGATTCACGATGCCATCTACGACGAACTGAAAACCCGCCTAGTGGAAAAAACCGCCGGCCTGAAAATGGGCGACCCGAAAGACGAAGACACCTTTATCGGCCCGGTAATCTCGGAAGGCGAAGCTACCCGGCTGGAAAACTGGGTCAATGAAGCCGTCGATGCCGGCGCCACCCTGCTGGTGGGTGGCAAGCGCGAGGGCGCCATGCTCGAAGCCACCCTGCTGGAGAACGCGCCCAAAGGCACCAACATCGTGGAAGAAGAAGCCTTCGGCCCGGTGGCCGTGATCAGCCGCTTCAGCGATTTCGACGACGCCCTGAACACCGTCAACGACTCCAAGTTCGGCCTGCAAGCCGGCGTGTTCACCCGCGACCTGTACAAGGCCCAGAAAGCCTGGGACGAACTGGAAGTGGGCGGCGTGGTGATCGGCGATGTCCCCAGCTGGCGCGTGGACAACATGCCCTACGGCGGCGTGAAGGACTCCGGCCTGGGCCGCGAAGGCATCCGCTGGGCCATCAACGACATGACCGAAGAACGGCTGCTGGTGATCCGCACGCCTCAATAACCCTCTAGCCGGCAGGCCTGCTCAAAGGCCTGCCGCTCTCAATAACTGCTCGATCCATGCTTGCCCACCCGGTCGATCCAAGGCCGCCGAGCCCCAGCGGGCTGAAACGGCCATTCCTACCCTACTGGCCCAGCAGCCATCCCATCTGTACCTGCCCCCCGAAAGAAGCCGAGGCCCTGATACGCACACCACAACCGTTCATATGCGTAAAAATACCTCTTATTAAAAAACGAACACCATTCATCGGCATTTTACGCAATGTTACCCGCAATCCGTTTACCTGCCCCCCCCTGCCCATAGAGTCGCGCTGTAACAAGAGCAAGCGTGACACACGTCACACCTTAACCTGGTCGCCCAACGACTCATTGGGAATGGAGAAATACATGAAAAAGACAATGATCAATCTGGCTCTCGGCTCCACCCTCATGAGCACCACCATGGTTGCCTCTGCCGCCACACTGCAAGATACCTTCGATGTACTGCTCAACCTGCAAGCCGCTTGCACCCTGGACAGCACCACTGACCTGGACTTTGGCGACCAGACCGATGCCGACGTGGTAGCAGGCAACATTGATGCAGCCAACACGGTGACAGTGACCTGCTCCAATGGCGCGGATTTCACCATTGGCCTGACCAATGGCGCCAACTTCGGCGCCGGCCCAGTAGGCACAGAGCGCGCCATGAAGTCTGCCAACAGCTCCTATGTCAGCTACCAGATCTTCCAGGACGCCGGCAGAACCACCGCCTGGACCGACACGGATAATGTGGCTTTCAGTGGCACCGGCGCCTCCCAGGACATTGATATTTATGGCCGCATTCCTGCCCAAACGCCGACTATTGATGCCGCTGACACCTTCAATGCTACCGGCATGGCCCTCACCGATATTGTCACCGTAACGCTGACTTACTGATCCCCCTTCCCCGCCGCCCCAGGCGGCGGGAAACAGGAAAGGATATCCGTGAATAGCAGTGATGATGACAGGACCCCTTACCTGCCTGCCCGCCCGCGCCGTGCATCTTTTACGGTCGCGGGCTTGCTGGCCCTGTCATCCATCACCCATGCCGAAAGCCCGCCGGTTCAGCTGGCGGCAAATGAATCCCAGGTAGTCAGCCTCTCCAACGCTTACTCCCAATCCGACATTGCCCGATTACGCGCCCAGGCCAGAGGCAAGGGCGGCAATGCCTATATCGCTTACCCGCAGTTGATCCTCAATGGCCGGCCCACCGCCTACATGCTCCCTGTGCAGGTGTACGCTGAAGAACTGACCATTGATACCCGCGCCCTGGTTTCTCAAGGCGTGGACTTTCCAGACCAGGTCAGCAGCGAGCAGTGGCAAACGCTGGAACAACTGGATATTGCCGGACGCTACGACAACAGCGCCCAGCAGATCAGTTTGATTGTGCCCGCCGAATGGCTTCCCCACCAAAAACTGGAGGCGGGCTATTCCCTCGACAACACACCGGTGCAACGGGGCCAGGGCATTCTCCTTAATTACGATGCGTACAGCACCTGGCTTGATAACGGTGCGCAAACCACCTCAGCCGGCCATGAACTACGCGCCTTCGATAATTGGGGGGTGGTCAGCACCAGCGGCGTGGTGCGCTGGAATGATAATGCCCCCGATGACGGCAATTACATCCGGCTGGACAGTTACTGGCGATACACCGACCCGAATCGCATGCGCACCTACATGGTTGGCGACACCATCAGTGGCGCCCTGACCTGGTCGCCGTCTATTCGCCTGGGCGGGGTACAAATCTCCAGAAACTTTGCCTCGCGACCGGACTTGATCACCTTCCCGCTGCCACAGATCAGTGGCTCGGCAACACTGCCCTCTGCGCTGGAGGTGTTCGTCAACGATCTTCGCCTGTCCGATCAAGCGGTACAGCCAGGCCCTTTTGTTCTTGAAACGTCGCCCATGGTCACCGGCCTTGGCGAAGTGCAAGTGGTGACCACCGATACCCTGGGAAGAGAAACCGCCCAGACCGTGCCTTTCTATGTCAGCCCAAAACTCCTTAAAGAAGGCTACTGGGATTATTCCGCCAGCGTGGGCGCGCCCCGACGTTTTTACGGGCAACGCGCCAACGACTATGACGACCAGACCGTGGCCACCGGGGTGGCACGCTATGGTTTTAACAATTTACTGACCCTGGAAAGTACCCTGAATGCCAGCGACACGCTGATTAACGGCGGCGCCGGCGTGGTTGTCCGCCCGGGCTTTCTTGGCGTATCCAACCTGTCTGTTGCCCACGGCAGCGATAACGACGATCAGGGAAACCAGTGGGTTGTTGGCCATGAATTTCGCACACAGCGTTACGGTATCAGCGGCCAATACACCGAGCGCACCCGGGGCTACAAAGATTTATCCAACTCCATTGATCGACGCATACCGATCAAGAGCAGCACTCAATTAAACGGCAGTGTCAGCTTCGGACGCCAGGGCAACCTGAATGTGAGCTACCTGGAAACCCGACTCTTCGACGGTCCCGATACCCGATTTTTGGTGCTGGGCCACACCCGAACCCTGTGGCAGCAACTCTCGCTGACCTTAAGCGTTAACCAGAACCTGGAAGAGTCCAGCGACAGAACCTGGCTGGCCGGCTTTACCTACCGCCTGGACAAACCCAGCGACCGCCCGATTCAGGCCGGGGCGCGCATTAACCACAACGAAAAAACCGAAGACACAGAGACCCTGCTCACACTGCGCCAGCATGTGCGTGATTTCTGGGACCTTGGCTGGGACCTGGCCTACAGCCCCGACGCCAACGGTACCCGCCAGGCAAGAGGCCGCTGGTGGACCCCCTATGGCGATATCCAGGCCGGGGTTTACGGTCAGGATGGCGAGAACAACAGCTTTGCCAGCCTGAGCGGTTCCCTGGTATCCAATTACGAAGCCCTGTACGCGGCAAACACCATGAACAACAGCTTTGCTATCGTTGATACCGGCGGCTATGCCGATATACCGGTACGCCAGTCGAATCGCGTGATCGGCAGAACCAATCACAAAGGCAGGCTGCTGCTACCGGACATCATTCCCTTTACGGAAAACCAGCTCGCCATCGATATTGATGATCTGCCGGTGGATGCGCAAAGTAGCGCCAGAAAGCTGACCATCAAACCCGCAGAGCTCACCGGGGTAACCGCCCGGTTTGAAATTGCCCAGCAGAACAGCGCTATTGTGGTGATTCATAACGCCCAGGGTGTGCCTGTTCCGGCAGGCGCCAGGGCTCTGCTGGCGGACGCTGAAGCCACGGTTGTGGGCTATGATGGTGAGGTATTCCTGCAGGGCATCACCGAAGGTGAAAATGAAATAGGCATCATCAGCAACGGCGCTCTGTGTACGGTGGTATTCAACTTCACCGCAAACCCGGGCACCCTGCCTCGACTTGGCCCTTATCAATGTTTGTCTCCGTCAGCACGGTAAAAAAGGATTGTGCATCATGAAGATCTCCATCAAGGCGTTATTGCTCTCTCTCTTCACGCTGATATCTTCTGCTGCGTTAGGTGGCCAGCTGACGGTTTCACCATTGATCATGAAAATGCCCCCATTACAGGCTAACGCCACCTACAAGCTCAAAAACGGTTCGTCCCAGGACGGTTTTTATCAAATTCAGCTTTTCGCCTGGGAGCAGGGGGACGATGGAGAAAGCCGCTTACTGCAGCAGGACGACCTGATCATTACTCCTCCGGTGACCCTCATTCCGGCCAATGGAGAGCAACTGGTCAGAGTGATCCAGAAAGCCCCACAACCATCCGATATTGAAAAGAGCTATCGCCTGGTCATCAGTGAAGTCCCGGACACCGAATCCGATCAAGGTGCCAACCTCAAGGTTCTGCTGCGCATGTCCTTGCCGTTGTTTGTTGGTACACCGGAACTGAACCACTCACTTTCTGCGTTTTTCCAGGATGGCGCCCTGCGCATACGCAACACAGGAACCGCTCACGCGCGACTATCGGATGCCTACTGGCAAACCCGTAACAAGAACAAGAAGTTTGTGATCAAAGAAGGCCTTGTGGGTTATGTATTGCCGGGCAGGGAATTGCGCATCCCGATCAAGGCAACGCCGGTAGACGGCTCCGTCGCGTTTTTCTCGGCATCAATCAGCGGCATCCCATTCACCCTGTTGGTGGAGGAGAGTCCGAAATGAAACGGTTACTGCTCGCGGTGCTGCTGACTCTCGCACCGCTAACCCAGGTGAGCGCTCTGCAATGCAGTATTGATAACTCGCCGATTCTGGACTTTGGCACCAAGGACCCCTTTGTCGGCGGCAATGTCACCGCCAACACCCCCATCCAGTGGTCTTGCTCGAGGGGTGTGTTCGAGGGAGGATTCTTTGGATTCAACTTCACTATGTGCATCAATGTCGCAACAGATAATAACGGGGGGCTCTTTCCGCGCAACATGACGCCAGCCAACCCCGGCCCGCCCATCCCCTTTAATGTGTTTAACTCTCCGGCGGGCAGTACTGTTATACAACCCACAACAAACGCCATCGCTGTACCCGTCAGCTTCGGCTTCTTTGAGACACAAGATAATGGCACGGTCACGGCCTATGGCATTGCCCCCGGCCCCATGCCCAGCACGGTGCTGGCCGAAGTGCATAACACCAGCATGCTTAACTCACAGATCAGAGGCGTCAACAGCGGCCAATCCTGCAACACCGCCAGCACACCACTTGGTACCTACACGCTGGATGCCACCATAGAAATCCCTGACCAGTGCCGAATCACCGCCAATGACCTGGATTTCGGCACCCAAAGCGCCCCCCTGGCGCAGACTGACAGTGACACCTTTATTGATGTGCGCTGCACCAATGCCAGCCCGTTCACGGTCGGATTGAGCAACGGGCTGAACCCCTCTGGCGGCTCCCGGAGAATGAGTGACGGCAGTAATTTCGTCAGCTACGGCCTCTTCCAGGACGCAGCCAGAAATGTTGACTGGGACAACACCAGCAACCGCAAAAGCGGCGCGGGGCTGGGCACCGGTGCCAGTATCATGATGAATGTATTTGGACGCATTCCCGCCGACCCTGCCGCCGTTCCTGGCAATTACACGGATACCATCACCGTGGATATCGAGTTTTAGCCTGCATAGCCCGGGACTGGCACCAGACCAATCGTTTTGAACATGGCGTTTACACAAATAGCGCGATTAGCCCACATTCTTTCGCCAACAGCAGCCTTACCATCAAGACTTACGTTGTGTTTGGGTGTGGTATCCGATGAGTACTTCTCTGGGTCTACTGACTGGCGCTATTTCTTCATTATTAACCCCTCAGCAGGCGGCTCCGCCACACTACCAGCCTGATCTGGACACCACCTGGCAAATTCAGCTGCAGGGCCCGATCAACAGTGGTTATACCGCTGACCTCTATGTGCTGGACCTGTTCGACACACCCCAGAATGTGATCGACGACTTGCACGCCAGCGGCCGCCGGGTGATCTGCTATTTTTCCGCCGGTACTTTCGAAAACTGGCGCGAGGACAAGGGCCGTTTTACCGCTGCCGACAAGGGGCGACGCCTGGGTAACTGGCCCGGGGAACGCTGGCTCGATACCCGCTCAATCAATGTCCGCGCGATCATGTCCGATCGCATTGCCCTGGCGGCCAGCAAAGGCTGCGACGGGGTGGATCCGGACAATGTGGATGGCTACAGCAACCGCACCGGTTTCCCGCTGAGCTATAACAGCCAGCTGGACTACAACCGCTTTCTGTTCGACACCGCCCATGACCACGGCCTGGCCGTGTCGCTGAAAAACGATCTGGGCCAGATTGAAGACCTGGTGGAGTATGCGGATTTCGCCATCAACGAATCCTGCCACCAATGGCAGGAATGTCATCTGCTGACCCCGTTTATTGAAGCCGGCAAACCCGTGCTGCACATCGATTACCTGTACGGGGCCGACCCGCAGGGCCACAACATTCACTGCCAGCACATGGACAGCCTGGGCTTTCGCTCACTGACCCTGCCGCTGGCACTGGACGACAGCTACCGCTTTAGCTGCAACGATTAAGCCTCGCCAAGCAAACACCGGGACTGCCCCCGACAACGGGGGCTGCTACACTGCCCTTTCGGCCTTTCGGAATGCAGTGTTATGCATGACACCCTGACATTAATTGTGGTTCTCCTTAGCAGTGCGGTGGTAGCGGTGGTGGTATTTCGCCGCCTGGGCATGCCCCCCATTCTTGCCTACCTGCTGTCCGGTCTGGCCGCAGGGCCGTTTGGATTCGGCTGGATCAATGACGTAGAAGGCATCCAGCACCTGGCCGAATTCGGCATCGTCTTTTTGCTGTTTACCCTGGGGCTGGAATTCTCCATTCCCCGCCTGATGACGTTGCGCCGCATTGTGTTCGGCGCGGGCCCATTGCAAGTCATTCTTACCGGAGCGGCGGTGTTCGCCGTCATGCGGTTGCTCGGTTTCCAGCCGATGACCGCTGGCATCACCGCCGGTGCGCTCGCGCTCTCTTCCACCGCCATCGTGATTCGAGATCTGATTGGCCGGGGTGCGGTGAACACCGGTTACGGGCGGGCTTCCACCGGCATCCTGCTGTTCCAGGATCTGGCTGCGGTGATCATGCTGGTAATGTTGCCGGTGATCAGCAACAGCAGCGGCGATGCCCTGTGGGCCATGGCAGGTCTTACCCTGGGCAAATCCCTGCTGTTGTTTGCCGGCATCTACGTGGTGGGAAAATGGATACTGCCACGGCTGCTGGAAGAAACCGGCCGCACTCGCTCCGATGAAGTGTTTGTCATGACTGCCCTGCTCTTGGCCCTGGTGGCCGCCTGGGTGACCCACTGGCTTGGCTTGTCCATGGCACTGGGAGCCTTTCTGGCAGGCATGATGCTGGGGGAAAGTCACTTCCGCCATCAGATCGAGGCGGACCTGCGTCCCTTCCGTGACCTGTTGCTGGGGCTGTTCTTTATCAGTGTCGGCATGCTGGTGGACCCGAACCTGTTCGCTGAACAATGGCACTGGATCATTCTCGCGGCCGTCTCGCTGATGCTGTTCAAGGCGGTCCTGATTTTCGCTTTGCTGCGTCTGCTGGGAGAGCCCGCCGACACCGCCACACGCAGCGGCCTTATTCTCTCCCAGTGTGGCGAATTCGGTTTTGTACTGGTTGCCCTGGCGGTGTCTCATCAGGTCATGTCGCCGGGTAAAGCCGGCCTGCTGGTGTCCATCACCGTGCTCACCATGGCGGTGACCCCTGCCCTGCTGCAACACAGCGGCAAACTCAGCCGTCGCCTGCTGCGCCCCTGGATGGAAATCCCCAAGGACAGCCCGGTATCCGATGACATCACCGGCCATGTCATCCTCTGCGGCTATGGCCGGGTGGGCCAGAACCTGATGCGCTACCTGAACCGCTTCCATCACCATGCCGTCGCAGTCGATATGGATCTGGTGCGTTTGCAGGAAGCCAGCGCCGCCGGCGAACACATCCTGTTTGGCGATGCCAGCCGCAAGGACATTCTCGAACGGGCGGGTATTCACCGCGCCCGCCTGCTGGTGGTCACCTTCGACGATGCCCGCCTGGCGGAACGCATTATCCATACCTGCCGGGATCTCAACAGCGATGTCAGGGTGCTGGTACGCACCCGGGATGACACCCACCTGGATACGCTCACGGCAGCCGGTGCCGCCGAGGTCGTTCCCGAAGTGCTGGAAGCCTCCCTGATGCTGGTGGCCCATGCCCTGATGATGCTCGACGTGCCTTTTGAACGGGTACTCGCCATGCTGCGCAAAACCCGCCGCGACCGCTACCGCATGCTGCAAGGCTATTACCACGGCGATTCCTTCCCCACCACCGACAGCGCCGGCAACCCCTATCGGTTACTGCACGCCGTTACCCTCAGTGAAAAAGCCCGCAGCATTGGCCAGAGTATCCGTGACTGCAGCTTGCGCGATGTGGAAATCCGGGCGGTGAAACGGGCAGAACACACCCACGAAAGCCCGGATGAAAACCTGGTCCTGGCACAAGGGGATACGGTCATACTTTACGGCCGACTGGAGGCCGTGGAAGCCGCCGAGGTTCGCTTGTTGGGCGGCTAACGCCCGAATCGCCACAGACACTCAACAAAAACGGGCTCTCTGTTCACAAACTTGCCCGCACAGTCACCTCCCTGCGCCCCCCAGGCGGTCACCGCAACCAGAAAAAACGGGATCCCCATACGGCCAAGGGCCCACAGAGAGCCCGCAAACCGGCTTCTTGAGCGCATTGTCAAACAAAAAGGAGCCTTTGCTCACTTTTGACTTGCCCACCTGCCTGCTTCGCAGTAATTTGTGAACACTTATACACAAACACTGTGGAGGGCCCGCCCAATGCGAGCCACATCAGCGAACAACAACACTCTCCAGCCTGCCCAACCGCAGGCAGATCAGGTGCCGAACTGGCAGCCGCTCAATGACTTTGCCGAGCGCAAGCAGCAAGACAGCGGCCTGAAGGCCTGGATTGCGGTGGTCGAAGGCTGCATCAAGGCCATCGAGAAAACCGCCTGGCAGGGCCGGGAAATCGCCGACCAGGCCATTACCGCCTGCAAGGCGGTCACCCGTGGCGCCAGCGCCGTGAACGAAGAAATGCAGCTGCTCGCCGACGAAGCCCGCCGCTGGCCCGCGCGCCTCAAGCGCCTGACCAAAACCGGCTGGATGCTCACCAAGGTGGTCGCCAGCTATCGCCTGTGGGGCACCAGGGCCGCTTTCCTGCCGGGTAGCATGCGCGATGCCGCGCTGGCCAACCTGCACAAGCGCAACGCCAAACGCTTTCGTGACACCTCCCTGGAACAGGGCGGCGCCTTCCTGAAAATCGGTCAGCTGCTCTCCAGCCGTCCAGATCTTCTGCCCCAGGCCTGGGTGGATGAATTAGCGGTCTTGCAGGATCAGGCCAGCCCCGTGGACTTTGCTGACATTGCCACGGTGCTGGAGCAGGAGTTCAACCAGCCACTGGATACGCTGTTCGCCCACGTGGACCCCCAGCCCCTGGCCGCCGCCAGCATCGGCCAGGTCCACCGCGCCCGCTTGCACGATGGCCGCGAAGTGGCCGTTAAAGTGCAGCGCCCGGGGCTTGATGAAGTGGTCGAACTGGACATGACGCTGCTCAAGGTCTTCATGGACGCGGTGAAATCCGCCCTGCCGCCCATGGATATCGACACCATCGTCAACGAAATCCAGCGCACGGTTCGCGAAGAACTGGACTACCAGCGTGAGGCCCGCGTCATGACTGACATCGGGCAGCAGCTCGCGCCCATCCCGGGCATTCAGGTGCCCACACTGATCGCCGAGCGCAGCAGCCGGCATGTACTCACCACCGAATTTATCCAGGGCGAGAAACTCACCCTCACCCTGGACCGCCTGAAAGAGTCGGACCCGGCGCGGGTCAGCGCCCTGCTCAGCACGCTGCTGGATGCCTGGTTTTGCCAGGTGCTGAACGGCGGTCTTTTCCATGCCGACCCGCACCCCGGCAACATCATGATCACCCCGGACAATACCCTGGTACTGCTGGATTTCGGCTGCGCGCAGGCACTCACCGACGACGCCCGCCGGGGTTACTTCCGGGTGCTGCAGGCTTGCATCGTGGGTGATGAAACCGTCATCGCCGACACCCTTACCGCCCTCGGCTTTGTCACCCGCAGCGGCGATCCGGCCACCCTGCTGGCATTCGTGTCTGCCGTGCTCGACCAGGTCCGCGACGCCATTATCAACCCCGGGCAACAGGCCGGCTGGCCCAGCGCGGAAGCCATGATGCAACAGGTCAGCGAGCTGCTCGGCCGGCTGGAACACGACCCGGTGGACACCCTGCCCGGTGATTTCATCATGCTGGCCCGGGTCTTCGGCACCCTGGGCGGGCTGTTTCTCCACTATCAACCCAATGTGGACGTGGCCACCCTGGTGCTCGGCTACCTGACCCGCCCCCTGGACGGCCCCACGAGTCAGGCCGCCTGACCAGCCCCGGCGGCGTCCCCCGGGCACCGCCTCTGAGCACCTCACCTCCGGAAAAGCCTGACGCGTCAGGCTTTTCCATTTTGTATCCCCATGAAAAGAAACTGTCACCAATACTGACAATAACGCTACAGCATCGCCCCCTCCTTAATGTGCACACTCGTACCAACTAATAAAGGTACCTGCTCCAGCAGCAGCACAAACAACAACAACGGCGCCCGCCATGGGCACCATAAAGGGGTTAGCGATGTTTTCACTCAGCCAGGCTCCCGCCTTTGTCTCTTACCGGCTTCCACTGGCATTACTGCTCAGCGCCAGCCTGCTTGGCGCCTGCGGCGGCGGAGGCAGCAGCAGCGCCCCGGCCGTTGCCGGTGACGCCCCCACCACCCCGGAAACCCCCAGGGAGCCAGAAACCCCGGACCCGACACCAGAGCCAGAGCCGCAGCCCGAGCCCCTCAACCGCTACCAGTTCGCCAATGGCTGCTACACCCTGCAAAGCCAGCAACAGTTTCTGGTCAGCAATGATGGCGACTATGGGCTGAGCAACGATGCCAGCAACGCTACCCCCTTCTACATGAAGCCCACGGACCTGGGCCGCTACCTGCTGCTTTCCGATTATCAACGTGATCCCGGCAGCGCCGGCAGCAAACAATTGCTTGGCATCAGTGATCCAGCCGGAGAGTTTCTTGATCAGAGCGGCAACTTTGTCGGAGAGCTGAGCTATCTGGTATCCGGGCTGGGCGACACCCTCAATCTGGTGCTGGACCCGGTTGCCCCCCTCGGAGGCCTGCTGCGTGAACTGGGCGAAAGCCTGGGTGGTGTCGGTACCGGGCTGGGTGATACCAATATCCAGCCCAGCCTGGCCATGGTCGATGACGCCAACGACCTGGCGGTATGGAACCTGAACCGCAGCGACGGCGACACCTTTACCCTGGCCTCCAACGTGACCGGCCTGCTGCTCACCGCCGGCGACAACGGTCTGACTCTCACTTCTCCGCAACTGGAAGCTGACAACAACCGTTTCACCCTGGCGCCCAGCGACGGATGTAGCATTTACCCGGAAGCCGAACTCAACGCCGCCGTCGCTGATGACGGCCCGGCCAATTACCTGACCGAGGTTCCCCGTTTCCAGAATGTGGACGGCCTGGACGACGATGACATCTTCGGTTTCGTGGATGCCCACAGCCATATTTCTGCCTACGAATTCATCGGCGGTCGGGTGAACTACGGCGACCCCTTCCACAAGTTCGGGGTCGACCATGCCCTGCACGACTGTGCCGTCAACCATGGCCCCCAGGGGCTCACCGGGCTAATCGAACAAGTCACCAGCAACCCAGGCCCCCACGAAACCCGGGGCTGGCCGGACTACACGTTCTGGCCACGTAGCAACTCTTTGCAACACCATCAGAGCTACTACAAATGGATTGAACGGGCGCACCTGGCGGGCATGAAAATTCTCGTCAATCACCTGGTGCACAACCAGATTCTCTGCCAACTCAATCCGCAGAAACAGAATGACTGCGACACCATGGCCGCCATTGAAATGCAGGCCACACAGATGCATCGCATGCAGGATTACATCGACGCCCAGAACGGTGGCCCCGGCAAGGGCTGGTTCCGCATCGTCACCGATCCCGCCCAGGCCCGGCAGGTCATCGGCGACGGAAAAATGGCCGTCATCCTCGGTGTGGAAGCATCCAAGGTGCTTAACTGTGGCGAATTCCTGAACGCCCCGGAATGCAACCGTGAAGAAATCACAGAACGACTGGATCGTCTCTACGCCATGGATGTGCGCAGCCTGTTCCCGGTACACAAGTTCGATAATGCTTTCGGTGGCCACCTGCCGGATCTGTCGGAAGGTGTGGGCATCGGTGCCGTGCTGTATGGCGGCAACCTGCTGGAAACCGGGCACCTGGTGGAATTCGAGGACTGCCCGGATCATGACCACGAAGGGGACGCGATTGCACTGGAAGACCCGCTGCAACCGCTGGGCATTTTTGACCAGCTGCTCTTCCAGATCGACTACGTCGGCGACCGTTTCCCGGCGACGCCGGAAGAGTTCGCCGCCTACGATCCACGCCGTGGCACCGACCACCTGTGTAACACCCGCGGCCTCACCGATCTGGGTTTCTTCCTGATCGAAGAACTGACCCGCCGCGGCATGATGATCGAAATCGACCACATCAGCCGCAAGGCAGCCAACGAGATTCTCGATCTCACCAACAAACGTGGTTACCCAATTATCAACAGCCATGGCAACTGGACCGGCACCGAAACCCTGCGCGACCAGATCGCCAGCCAGGGCGGCGTGACGGCGTCCTTCGGTAGCGTGCGCGGCAATTGGGTAGATCAACTGACCCGCGACGGCAACCGCCCCCGCGACCCGGCCTTCAAGGTTGGCCCCTTCGGTGGCGCCCCGTTTGCCTCTGACGTCAACGGCATTGCCAATCTAGCCGGCAACCCCGGCACACCCGATCAGGAAGCCGAGCTCTATCCCTTCACCTCGGTGGATGGCCAGGTGCAATTCGACAAACAAATTACCGGTGACCACGCCTTCAGTCTCTATGAAGGCCGTGGCGTGGCGCACTACGGACTCTACGCGGACCAGATCGCCGACATGATGCTCAACAGTGATCGCCCGCAGGAAGAAATTGATGACGCGGTGAACCAGCTGTTCACCTCGGCAGAAGCTTACATACGGATGTGGGAACGACTGGAGCAGGCCGCGCAATAGCGGCCATTACTCCAGATGAAACAGCATTAATTTTTGGGAAGCAGCAGCAATAAATAACAACGGGGAACGACCATGAACATAAACCGATTCTGGCCTGCCATCGCACTGGCGGCCACTCTCGTGCTCACCGCGTGCGGAGGCGACGGCAGCAATACTCCGGCAGCCAACAACCCCGCTACACCCAACAATCCTGACAACGGCGGCGATGATGGCGGAGGGGGTGATGACGGCGGCGACGATGGTGGCACAGGCACCGATCCGGATGACGGCGGGGAAACGCCACCCGACAGTGTCGGTCGTACCTTTACGGTAAGCCCCGGAGAAAACGCCACCGAAGACATGGTCAACGCCATGGTCCAGCTGCGTCCAAAAGACACCCTGCAATTCGAGTGCGGCTACTTCGAACTGGACCAGGGCATCTTGATCCAGGCCACCGAAGATGTGTTGATCAAAGGTTGCGGCAAAGACGAAACCATTCTGTCGTTCAAAGACAGTGTCAACGTGACCGGTCTGGAAGCCCTGAATATTCGCGGCATTACCGTGGAAGACCTGACCATCCTCGATTCCCCCGGCGACGCCTTCAAATTGAAGAGCGTAAAGTGGGGCACCCTGCGTGGCGTACGTGCCATGTGGTCCGGTGGCGGCGAACCGATCACCGCAGATAACTACGCGGAAAAGATCCATGTATCCTGTACCGCGCCCCCCTACAACGAGGGTGACTCCAGCCCGGATTACACCCCCAGCTCCGCCAGCGGCCGCTACGGTATCTACCCGGTAGAGTCAGAGAACATTCTGGTAGAAGACAGTGAATCCATCGGCGCCAGCGATGCGGGCATCTATGTTGGCCAGACCAACACCGCCATCATTCGTAACAGCCGTGCCGCTTATAACGTCATGGGTTTTGAAATCGAAAACGTGCAGGGCGGCGAGTACGACAACAACATTGCCGAATGTAATACCGGCGCCTTCCTGATCTACGACCTGGAAAACATCACCCGCTACGGTGATACCTCAGTGATGATCAACAACGTGGCCCGCAACAACAACACCTACAACTTTGCCCACAGCGGCCTGGTGTCGGTAGTGCCCCGTGGCACCGGTTTTATTACCCTGGGCTACGACAACATCGAAGTGCTCAACAACACCTTCGAGGATCACAGCACCGCAGCCGTTATCTACGCCAGCTATGAATTGATTGATGGCAAAAACAACACCGCCGATAAAAAAATCGACCCCTATACTGAAGGTCTGCATATCCACAATAACGTGATGAAAAACTCCGGTTATGACCTGCCACCACCGGATCTGGAAAAACTGGCCAACGGCGAAGTAGAAAGCGCACTACCCACCCTGATCGGGCTGAAAAATCTGCCCACCATCAACGATCCGACTCAACTGCTGGGCAGCCTGACGAACATACTCAATCTGGGCAAAGGGGCGCACATCGTCTGGGACGGCCTGCGTGATGATCTGGACGAAGACTGCCCCTACCCGGTGGACAGCAACGGCGACCCGGTTCCCATGTGGGATAGCGGAAAACCCGTTCATACCAACGAGCATCCCAACCCCAGCTGCCATTACAACGCCTACAAATTCGATGAAAACAAGGCGCGCATCCAGCCGGAGTGGGGCTCGTGTATCCACGACAATGACCTCAACAGCGATAGCGCTCCCTACCTGAACTTCCACGGCACCGATGGCCTGGAACTGGTGCTGGCCATTGCCGAACAGGATTTTTCCATCCTTTCTCCCACCGGCCTGACGGATGTACTGGAAGGGCTGCTGAATCTGCCCTCGGACACCAGGCTGTCTGACCATGATTGTCAGGCCCGTTTCGGTAAAACCCTGGCATCGCTGCCACGGGTAACCATTCCACCGTTCGAGCCAAGCGGTGAATTCGACCCCGCCCCGTCTGATGAAGTGGTCGAGTTCTACTGTAGTGCCGATGTAGCAGACGGCGAGATCAACCGCGAAGCACTGAACTACAACTGCCCGACGCTGGATCAGTACAACCTGTTTGCCGATGCGCAAGACCCACGCAGCACACCGAACGAGAGCGGCCAGCCCTTTGTGCTGAACACCAAGCTGTTCTCCGACTACTCCACAAAATACCGGGTCGTGTTTGTACCACCTGGCGAGCAAGCGGTGTATAGCGATGGTCAGGACGGCAACAACGTTAACGGCAGCATCGTGTTCCCGGAAGGCACCGTGATTGCCAAAACCTTTGCTTTCACCGACGAAAGCCAGGGCACCGAAGTACCGGTAGAAACCCGCTTGCTGATCAAACGCAGAAACAGCCAGGACAGCGCCGTCTGGGTAGGCCTGCCCTACATCTGGGAGGAAGAAGACGGCAAGAGGGTTGCGCGCCTGGCCATGAACGGTGGCAAAGCGTCGGCTTCCTGGCATTACCGTGATGCGGATTCCAACACCCTGCTCACCGGCAGCACCGATGGTTACACCATTCCTAACGGCAACCAGTGCGTGACCTGTCACGCCAATGATGACCAGCCGGCTGGCAGTGCCCCCATTGGCCCCAAGCCGCGTAACCTGAACCGTGCCTACAAAGCGGAATCTGCCTTTATGGGCACCAGCGGTCAGGCCGGTTTCCCGGCGGTAAACCAGATCAAGCAGTGGAAAGATCTGGGGATCCTGACCGGCGTACCGGAGTTGACCATCAGCAATGGGGTGGCCACCAACATTGAGCATTTGCCACGCTGGAATGTGCCCGGTGACAGCGGTGAAACCGCCAACTCAGCGGCGGATATCGAAAGCCGGGTGCGTGCCTACCTGGAAGTGAACTGTCAGCACTGCCACAACGACAAGGGCGCCGCGTCCAACACCGGTTATTACCTGGATCATTTCCGCGATGTGAACGCCAGCTACGGGGTGTGCAAGAAGCCCACGGCCACCGGCGGCGGCTCCTGTGGACGCCAGCATGTGCTGGTACCCGGCAGCGCGGGCAGCTCCATCGTCTCTTGCCGTCTCAGCGCAGAAGATGATCCGCAGAAAATGATGCCACCGATTGCCCGCAGTGTTGCCCATGGCGAAGCCACCGCGCTGATGGATCAGTGGATCAATAATGTGGTGGATAGCAGCTATACGAACGCTAGCGCCTGTAACTGATCGACCCCCTCCCTCCTCTCCGGCACCATCGGAGGGGAGTGCAACACCCCCTCCCTGCAAAGGGAGGGTTCTTAGGGCCTGTTAACAGACCCTAGCCGCTCTGCGGCCGCTATACGCGTCAGGCATCAGGCGTTTGGCGTCCAGCGCTCTTCTTTTTATCTCGAATGGCCTTCAACGGTGCAGACAATTTGTCCGGATGACGCGGGTGAATGGCCGCATAGCATTCAAAAATTTCGGCCAGATCCTTCTCCACATCCCCACACGGTTCAATGACACGGGCAAAGGTAATTTCCTTTTTGCGGTAATCTGCGGTGGCTACCACAATCGGCACACCGGCCTTCTGGGCGATCCGGTAGAAGCCGGTCTTCCATTGTGTCGCCCCACCCCGGGTGCCTTCCGGCGCCACCACCATCACCAGCTTGTCGCGGCTATGGAACTGCTCCACGGTCTGCTCAACCACACCACCCGCCTTGTGCCGGGCAATGGGCAATGCCCCCATCCAGCGCAGCATGGTCCCAAACGGCCACTTGAAGGCGCTGTCCTTGATCATCACGTGGGCATCCAGACCCAGCTGCATCATCGCCGCCAGCGTATAGATACCATCCCAGTTGGAGGTGTGCGGCCCGCCGATAATCACCGCCTTGGGCACTGCCGGCATGGGGTTGGTCACCCGCCAGCCTGCCAGGCGCAAAAAACCGCGGGCAAGCCACCGGGAGAAGGCATTTCCGCGACGGGGATAATCAGAGTCATGGGGTGACGACATGGGATTGTCCATTGCAAAGAGAGCGGCGATCATACGCACGCGGCCCAATGATCACATTGGCACTAACGCCCAACGCACTCACAAGGCGATAACCGGCCCATGAACACCCTGCATTATCTGACAGGCTATCCCTCCCAGATCCAGCAGCAGGCCCAGGCCCTGCTGGATCAGGGCCGGCTGGGGGATTACCTGCAACAGCGCTACCCCGACAAGCATGATATTCAGGGCGACAAGGCCCTGTTCCAGTATGCCAACAGCCTGAAACAGCAATACCTGCGCAAGGCGCCGCCGCTGGGCAAAGCCCATTACGATGCCAAGCTGAAAACGCTGAGTCAGGCATTGGGCATGCACACCCGGCAAACCCGCATTCACGGCAGCAAATTGCGCAGCCATAACAGCCTGCGCATCGCCAGCCAGTTCAAGGCAGCGCCGGAAGCCTTTCTACGCATGATCGTGGTCCATGAACTGGCCCACTTCAAAGAAACCGACCACAACAAGGCGTTTTATCAGCTGTGTTCGCACATGGCGCCGGACTACCATCAGCTGGAACTGGATACCCGGCTCTGGCTGCTCTGGCAGGACACACGCAACCGCTGACACAGGCACCGCCTGCAGACGCCAGATCGCCCCCTGACGCCCCGCCCCAACAGCACCAAAACGTCAAAAACCTCTTTATTCAACAAGCATTTACATTCCCGATCGCGAATATCGGCAAAGACCATGGCCGGCAGTTTCATGTCCCCGCCATAAGGGCGTAGTATGAAATGACTTAACGTCATAACGCAGGGTCATCAGTGCCTAGGTTTGTGGCAATGCTGTACTGATCCTGCGCCAGTGTTCCGTGTTGGCGGCCGTTCTATTCCGCCCGCGCGGGACTCCAATCAGAGCCCAGGAGGTGTGTAGTGACACGGATTGGCCAGGACACCCTGAACAGCAAAAAAACGCTGCAAGCCAACGGTAAGACCTATCATTACTTTGATATCAATGCGGTCGCCGACAAAGGCTGGGGTGATCTCAGCAAGCTCCCCTTTTCCCTCAAGGTCCTTCTCGAAAACCTGCTCCGCTTTGAAGACGGTGACAGCGTCACCGGTGCCGACATCGAAGCCGTGATGCGCTGGCTGGAACAGAAACGCTCCGACAAGGAAATCAACTACCGCCCGGCCCGGGTACTGATGCAGGATTTCACCGGCGTCCCCGGCGTGGTCGACCTGGCCGCCATGCGCGATGCCATCAAGAAAGCCGGCGGCGATCCAGGCCGCATTAACCCGCTGACACCGGTGGATCTGGTCATCGACCACTCGGTGATGGTAGACAAGTTCGGCAACCCGCAAGCCTTCGAGGAAAACGTGGAAATCGAGTACCAGCGCAACCGGGAGCGTTATCAGTTCCTGCGCTGGGGCCAGAAAGCTTTCGACAACTTCCGCGTGGTGCCACCGGGCACCGGTATCTGCCACCAGGTGAACCTGGAATACCTGGCCAAGGGTGTGTGGTCGTCCGAATCCGAGGACGGCAACACCTATGCCTACCCGGACACCCTGGTGGGCACCGATTCCCACACCACCATGATCAACGGCCTGGGCGTACTGGGCTGGGGCGTGGGCGGTATCGAAGCGGAAGCGGCCATGCTTGGCCAGCCTATCGCCATGCTGATTCCCGAGGTCATCGGCTTCAAGATCAGCGGCAAGCTGCGTGAAGGCATCACCGCCACCGACCTGGTGCTGACCGTCACCGAAATGCTGCGTCGCCGGGGTGTAGTGGGCAAGTTCGTGGAATTCTTCGGCGACGGCCTGGCCGACCTGACCCTGGCCGACCGCGCCACCATCGCCAACATGGCACCGGAGTATGGCGCCACCTGCGGCTTCTTCCCCATTGATGAGCGCACCACCGAATACATGGAACTGTCCGGCCGCGACGAAGACACCATTGCGCTGGTGGAAGCCTACTGCAAGGCCCAGGGCCTGTGGCGCTCCAGCAGCGACCCGGACCCGGAATTCACCGACGTGCTGGAGCTGGACCTGAACGATGTGGTGCCCAGCCTGGCCGGGCCCAAACGCCCGCAGGACCGGGTGCCGCTAACTGCGGTGAAACGCACCTTTATCGACGTGGTCACCGACACGCTGAAACTCAATGACGAGGAAATCAGCAAGCTGGAAGGCGAAGGTGGCCAAACCGCCGTGGGCAATCACGAGCCCAGCGGCGGCGATGTACCGGTGGTCATCGATGGCAAGAAGCATCACATGAGCCACGGCGACGTGGTGATTGCCGCCATTACTTCCTGCACCAACACCTCCAACCCCAGCGTCATGCTGGCCGCCGGCCTGGTGGCCAAAAAAGCCGCCGAAAAAGGCATGAACCGCAAACCCTGGGTGAAAACCTCGCTGGCGCCCGGTTCCAAGGTGGTCACCGATTACCTGGATGTGACCGGCCTGCAAAAACCGCTCAACGATATCGGCTTCGACCTGGTGGGCTACGGTTGCACCACCTGCATCGGCAACTCCGGGCCACTGCCCCCGGAAATCGACAAAGCCATTTCCGACGGCGATCTGGTGGTGGCCTCCGTGCTGTCTGGTAACCGTAACTTCGAAGGCCGGGTACACCAGAGCGTACGCACCAACTGGCTGGCTTCACCGCCACTGGTGGTGGCCTATGCCCTGGCCGGGACCGTGAAGATCGATCTGGATTCCGATCCCCTCGGCAAGGACAAGGACGGCAACGCGGTTTACCTGAAAGACATCTGGCCCAGCTCCGATGAAATTCAGGCCGAGCTGGTGAAAATCAACAACGACATGTTCCGCAACCAGTACGCCAGTGTGTTCGAAGGGGATGAAATCTGGCAGAGCCTGCCCATCCCGGATTCGCAAACCTACGACTGGGACAGCAGCTCCACCTACATCCAGAACCCGCCGTTTTTCGACGGGCTCACCGCCGAAATGGACGATGTACAACCGGTGAAAAACGCACGCATCCTGGCGATGTTAGGTGACTCCATCACCACCGACCACATCTCCCCGGCCGGGGCCATCAAGGCGGATTCCCCCGCCGGCCATTACCTGCAGGGGCACGATGTGGAGCCCATCGACTTCAACTCCTACGGCTCACGCCGGGGGAACCACGAAGTGATGATGCGCGGCACCTTCGCCAACATCCGTATCCGTAACGAAATGACCCCGGACATCGAAGGCGGCTTTACCAAGCACCTGCCCGAAGGCGAGGAAATTTCCATCTACGGCGCGGCCATGCGCTATCAGAAAGACGGCGTGCCCACGGTAGTCGTCGCCGGCAAGGAATACGGCACCGGCTCCAGTCGTGACTGGGCGGCCAAGGGCACCAATCTGCTGGGCGCCAAGGCAGTGATCGCCGAGAGTTACGAACGGATCCACCGTTCGAATCTGATCGGCATGGGTGTGCTGCCCCTGCAATTTCCGGAAGGCACCGACCGCAAGACACTGAACCTGGACGGCAGTGAAGAGGTGGATATCCCGGATCTGGACAACAACCTGAAACCCGGCGACACCGTCACCGTGGTGTTCCGCCGCGATGGCAAGGAGCAGAAAGTGGACGCGCTCTCCCGCCTGGATACCGCGGCAGAAGTGCAGTACTACAAAAACGGCGGCATCCTGCATTATGTGCTGCGGCAGATGATGCAGTAGACGAGAGACGCTGCACGCTTCATGCAACACGCAGCCTGCTAACAGGCAATACCGAGGGCAAACCGTGTTGCCTGCCCTAACCCAAGAGGCCGCGCCCGGAAACGGG
>JBDWVU010000004.1:0-19801 GCA_039983755.1 Alloalcanivorax sp. | reverse complement strand
CGGAGCCAGATCTACAGAACAGGGTCTATGCCCTCAGGAGTTCCACAGGCTTTAACCCGACCCGTGAGTGCCGGTAGCTAATCAACACTCATGGAGAGATACAAGGAGTTCCCTTCCAGGGGACGAACCGCGCGAAGCGCGAAATTCCTCTGAGGCCATAGCGACAGATTTTTGAATTGTCTAGAAGGCGATTGCCCTCGCTGTTGCTCGGTTCGTCCCCTGGAAGGGAACTCCTACAGGAAACCCGCACGATTTGCCGACCCTGGTGGCATCCGGCCTCAGGCCAGCAACTTCTCAATATCCTTGCGAATGGCTTCCGGCTTGTCCGTGGGCGCGTAGCGCTTCACCACCTTGCCATCCTTGCCCACCAGGAACTTGGTAAAGTTCCACTTGATACCCTTGCTGCCCAGCACACCTGGCGCTTCCTTTTTCAGGAAGTTATACAGCGGGTGGGCATCGTCACCATTCACATCAACCTTGTCGAACATGGTAAAGCTGACGCCGTAATTCTTTTCACAGAAGGCACCAATTTCATCCGCTGCCCCCGGTTCCTGCTTGCCGAACTGGTTACAGGGAAAACCGAGAATCTCCAGCCCTTTGGGCTGCAATGTTTCATACAAACTTTCCAGCCCCTTGTACTGGGGAGTAAACCCACATTTGCTGGCCGTGTTGACGATCAGCAACACCTTGCCCTGAAACTCGGACAAGGATTTTTCTTCACCACTCAAGGTGGTGGCGCTGTAATCATAAATCCCCATGATCTCTCCTGACGATACAATCCAAACGTGAATAATAAGGCGCCCGCAGGGAGTGGCAACCACAACCCACCACCAAGGCTGAGCCTAACAATACGGCAAGCCCTGACGCGCTGCGAGGGCAGCGTGTCTACCGCCAGGCGCTATTCGCTATAGAGCTGTGCAATCACCGCCTCGGCCACGACACGGCTGGACTGCGGATTCTGCCCGGTGACCAGCTTGCCGTCAGTGACCGCATGGGGCGTGAAATCTTCCGCCAGATCCAGACGGGCACCCAGCTCTTCAAGCCGGGATGCCAACAGGAAGGGCATGATGTCATCCAGCCCCACTTCCCGTTCTTCACTATTGGTAAAGCAGGCCAGCGTCTTGTTCTGCACCAATGGCGCGCGATCCTCGTTGCGCAGGCCTACCAGTGCTGCAGGGCCATGGCACACCGCGCCTAACAGGCCGCCTTGGGCCCAGGTACGCTCCATGACCGCCGCCACCAGAGGGTTGTCCGGCATATCGAACATGGCGCCATGACCACCGGGTACAAAGACACCGCAGTAGTCATCTTCCCAGACGGCCTCCAGTTCACGGGTATCCTGCAACGCCGCAATAGCGTCAGCCCAGGCCTCTTTCTCGCTGTCATCCGGCACCGAGTTGGGGTCCACCGGGATCTTGCCCCCTTTCGGGCTCGCCACCACCACCGGAATATTGTTTTCCCGGAACAGCAGAAACGGCACCGCAAATTCCTCCAGCCACAGGCCGGTCTGTTGCCCCTGGCCCATTTGCGATGCACTGGTGACCAATATCAGCAGCGGTTTATCCAGATTCATAGATGCCTCCGAAAATTCGCAACGAGAGATGCAATATGCACAGAGGGTGTGGCACAAAGTCGTCGCATGCAAGGATAGCCTGCGTGTAGCATGTTGCGTGCAAGCGTGTAGCGGGGAACCTCATGGATTGGCATCAATTACTGAACAAGGCCCGCCTGGGCGGACGCAGCGCCAAGGATGAAAGTGGCCGTACCGCGTTTCTGCGCGACCACGACAAGATCATTTTTTCTGGCGCCTTCCGGCGGCTGGCCCGCAAGACCCAGGTCCATCCGCTGGCCACCAATGACCACGTGCACAATCGCCTTACCCACTCGCTGGAAGTTTCCTGCGTGGGGCGCACGCTTGGTATTCGCGTGGGAGAACGCCTGCAACAGCGCCAGCTGTTGCCCGATACTGTCAGCGCCACCGATTTCGGCGATATTGTTCAGTCCGCCTGTCTGGCCCACGACATCGGCAATCCGCCCTTTGGCCACACCGGCGAGCGCGCCATTCGCGCCTGGTTTCAGGAACGGGGGCAACGGTTTCTGGATATGCTCCCCGCCCACCAGCAAACTGACCTGACCTTTTTTGAAGGCAACGCCCAGGGCTTTCGCATTATTACCAAAAGCGAATATCACCAGTACGACGGCGGCATGCGCCTGACCTACGCCACCCTGGCCACGTTTTTGAAATACCCCTGGTTGTCCGCCGATGCCGGCAGCGCCAGCAGCAAGCCCGGCAAGTACAGCGCCTTTGTGTCGGAAACCGAGGCATTCCACGAAGTGGCCCATGCCACCGGCCTGCTTCAACACAGCCCCGGACGTTTTTGCCGCCATCCCCTGGCGTACCTGATGGAGGCGGCTGATGACTTCTGCTACGCCATTATTGATCTGGAAGATGGCCTGGAAATGGATTTGCTGCACTGGGATGAGGTGTATGCATTACTGCAACCGGCCCTGCCAGACAGCGAGGAAGTGCGCGAACTGATTCATTCGGATATCCGCGATGGCCGCAAAGCCGCCCTGCTGCGCGGCAAGATTATCGAACGATTTATCGAAGCAGGCGTAGAAGCGTTTGTAGCCAATCACGAGCGGTTACTGCAGGGGCGCATGGAAGGCGACCTGATCAGTCACTGCGAACCGGCGGTGCGGGACGTGGTGGAAAACGCCAAGCAACTTTCCCGCTCGAAAGTCTTCGAACATCCGCGAAAAATCGAACTGGAAATTGGTGCCTTTGAAGTGATGGGCGCATTACTGGATGGTTTGATAGAAGCCGCCGTATCCCATGCCTGCAACAGCACAAAAAACTATCGGCATGAACGCATTATCGATTTGATTGGCCGACACAGCTTTCCGGAAAACCTGGAGCAACTACCGGAACAGGAAAGAATTTATCAGTGCATCATGCGGGCACTGGATTTTCTGGCAGGCATGACGGACAACTACGCGACCTATTTGGCCAAGCAGTTTTCCGGGATGGCGGAAACACGCTACTAGCCGCCTGCTTTCCGCATCCCTGCAACGAAAAACGCCCTGACCAATCAGGGCGTTTCTCGTTTTCTACTCGTTTTAATCCTCGCAGCCTAGTCGGCCAGCCTTACACCCACTGCCACGAACGTCTCCAAACCGGAGGTACCGTCGCCTTCATCCAGGTCACCTCCTCCAGACGTGATGATCTTGCCATCAGAAGAGAGCGTGAAGGCTTCGGAGCCACCGTCACTCCAGGTAACATTGAGCGTCTGCCCGGTTACGGACCAGGAACCGCCACCGGTTTCGTTATCATTCCAGGTATCAACATAGTGCTCACAGCTGAAACTCTCACCTTCGCCGCTACACTGATTGGCATCCAGACTGATAAACCGGCCCTGCTCACTGAACGTTTCGTTGAGCGAACCATCACTGTTGAACGTCAGATCGGCAGTGCCGCCGAAACGTTCCAGATTGGCACCCCCACCGTCATCCAGCTCGATGATACCGCCAGAAAAATACAGCTTGTAGGAAGCATCGCTAACGATGTCGTTCAGGTCTGCCACCTCACCGCTTGCTGCTTCAAGGGCGGTAATACGACTGTTGTTGTCGTTGATCGCAGTGATCAATGCCTGGAAATTGGCATCCACACCGGCCGCCGTTGCGGCCTGGCCGGATTGCGGTGCGGTATAACCCGTCACTTCAGAAGCCATCGCGTTGGCGCTCAGCACAGCAGCGGTGAGGCCTGTCAGAATCATCTTTTTCATGTCTCTTACCCTCTAAGGTTATGTCCTTTAACCAATGGCCTCACTGCCAGTTGGCTTGATCCCAGTTAAATTGATTCCAGACGGCGGCGGCGGGGCCGGATCCGTCTTCCACAAAACTCACACTCACAGCACAGTCTTCAGTGATTTCGCCGGTGGTGTAGGTATTGCCCGCAAGGGTGCCGCCACAACCGGAGATCGTATTCACTTCAAAGCCTTCATCCGGCGTCACCGTCAGCTCGCGAGTCTCACCATGAACAATGTTTTCCAGGTTCTGCCCGACGATCATGCCGTTTTCGCCCTGCACCGTAGCCGTAACGGTGTAGGTCTTCTGGACAAAGCTGGCGGTTACCGAACAGGCTGCAGTAATCGTTGCCGTGGTGAAGGTGTTGCCATCCAGGGTTCCACCGCAGCCGTCCACCCCGGTGAGTTCATAGCCATCATCCGCGGACACGGTAAAGACCTGGGCCTGCCCGTGATCAACCATGGGATTAGCTGGGGAGAAGGAACCATTGGGAGCAATCGTAGTGATCGGGTACTGAATGGGCTCGAATTCCACACCAACCGTACAGGCACCGGTGATACCGGCCGTAGTGAAAGTCATGCCATCCTGTGTGCCACCACAGCCACTGGCCACGGCAACCTGATGCCCCTCATCCGGGCTCAGTGCAAACGGGGTTGTGCTGCCGTGTTCGACCACCACCGTACCCGGCGACACCGTCCCGTTACCGGTCACCGCCGTGTTCACGGTATAGCTCAACAGGCTGAAGCTGGCGTCCACTTGGCAGGCTGACGTTATCGGCCCAACGGTGTATTCACCCGGCGACGCAGACGCAGCCACTTCACAGGCATCCCCCGTCACCGAATCCACCTGGAACCCGAAAGCCGGAGTGACCGTGAGCGTGCCATTCTGACCATGCGCCACCGTCAGGCTTTCTGGCTCGAAACTGCCGGTGCCGGCGGCCACATTGGTGGTTACCGCATATTCTTTTAGCGCGAACGCCGGCGTGATGGAGCAAGCGCCGACAATCGCGCCCGTGGTGTAGGTCGTGCCTGCCAGCGAACCGTCACAGCCTTCCACGCTGACAACGTCATAACCCTCATCCGCCACGATTTCGAACTGGGTGGTATCACCATGATCCACCACCGCCGCCTCCGGCATCACCTGGCCACCGGTTACGCTGGTGGTGCTGACGGTGTACTCATTGATGGAAAAGGTAACGGACAGATCGCACTCATCTTCAAGAGCACTGGTGGTAAACGACTGGCCATCCAGCGAGCCGGCGCAGCCGGTCACTTCACTAATGCTGTAACCGGTATCCGGTGTCACCGTGAAGTTCGCACTGGCCCCGCCCAGCAAAGACACTGACGTGGGCGACACGCTGCCGTTGGCACCCGCGCTGGCGGTTACCTCGAAGCTGGTCACGCCCAGTTCTTCGTTATCCTCGACGTAGTCATTAATCGCGTCAGCCAGGTCCGCACTGCTGGTGGGCGGCAGGGTGTCGGCATTGTCACCGATGGTGATGGCGCCCCCGTTTTTCTTGCCGTCAACGACGCCATCCGAAGCATCGTCAATCAGGGCAATCACCGTTTCAAACGGGTCCGTTGTGCCGCTCAGGTTGTTGGCCTGGGTGGACAACCCACCCAGCACGGCAGCATATTGTTTTGCCGCCGCATCATCGCCACTGGTGGCCGGCACCGTGGTCAGCGGATCAAAGGACACACCCAGCACATCATCGAGCACATCGCGCCCGGCGTTCACGCCGTCTTCCAGCGATGCACCGGCATTGGCAGCAAGATGCTCACGGGCGGAGCGCACCAACAGTTCGCTCAATGGCGTAACCGCAGCGGTTTGTGCGCCCTCAGGCAGGAAAGAATTAAGATTACCGGCCGTGACGTCAGCACCGGTTGCTTCATCCGTGTAGGTGCCGCCGCTGGATTCGATCAGCAGCGGTCGCGGCACAGAATCCGGTACCTGCACGGACCAGGAGCCATCCGCTTCGGTAACGATCGGGCCCGCTACCGCGTCGCCGGTTTTGTTGCCGGCCGCGTCCATGGCGTAAAGGTAAAGCGTTGCGCCCCCGACAGGGCCCTTGGTTACCGCACCGGCTACGGTGGATTTGGGCGCCGCTGGCGTCGATCCTCCTCCGCCACTGCTACCACCACCTCCGCCGCAACCAGCAATGGCCACCGCCACTGCCAGGCCGGCAATTCTGAATGTTCCCTTCATGTGTGATATCTCCGATCACCCCAGTTTTTTGGTAGAACACCAAACTAAACCGAAGCCACAAGAGCGCACATCACCCATATAGGGTATGAAAATAAAAAATAATGCCGAACCGAAATAACGAAAACATGCACAACACAACCACCGCTGCACTCATCACCCATCAAGCCTGAGCGGTGCATAAGCATGCGGTGGCGGTCCAGCCACGCCCGCTTAGTCGCAGGCCATCAACACCTTCGCAAGCGTATGCGCAAAAATGCCTGGCTGCTCCATTTGCGGAAAATGCCAGGTACCAGGCTGTAACCACTCGGTCACATGGGGCGCGCAACGTGCACGCGCGGCATCCCCGACAAGGTCACCGTTGATTGCATGAATCGGGCATTGGATATCCGAAAAAGCCGCCTCCGGGGACCAGCGCAACAGGTCAGACCACAGTGGCAATATGGCCTCCTGACGCGCCGCAGCCATATCACTCTCCAGACTCTGCCTGGCCTGCCCACTCAAATCCGGCCCCGCATTGTTGGCAACCAGGTTGGCAATGCCGGACGCAAAATTTTCCTGAAAAGGCGTTTCAATCTGGCGTGCAGTGTCTTCGTCAAGATCCCCGTAGGGAATAACAAAGGTATCCACCAACACCACGGCTTTGACCGGCTTGAGTCGGGCCGCTTCCAGGACGATAGCACCGCCCATGGAATGCCCCACCAATACCGGATTGTCGATGCCGTCCAGCGCCGCCACCAGCGCCCGCGCCTGCGCCGTCACCGTCCAGGCCGGCAAGGTAACGTCGCGCGCATCTCCATGGCCGGGCAGGTCCACGGCAATCAATCGCGTTCCATCCGGCGCCGAATCCAGCAGTGGCTGCCAGTGCTTGCGGTTGCAGGTCCAGCCATGCACCAGCACCACAGGCTGCGGGCCGTTAACGGCTTCGGTGACCGGCAAAGCCTGTCCATCGTCGATTGTCAGGGTGGATTCCACCGGTTTCTCCTGTTCACGAAATTGTGATCGAGTTTGTTTACATTCAATTTTCGACCGAGATCGGATAAGTTAGAGATTCACAAGGGGAACAACAACTCATGACTCAGCCAATCTTGGATGGATTGCTGGGCAACGAGCGCGGGGACCTGCTCGACACCCTGTATGAGGCGCCACAGGCTCCTGATGCCTGGCCGCGTTTCCTTGCGCAAGCCGTCAGCGCGACCCGGTCACGCTCTGCCCGCATGCTGGTGCTTGATCGCCGGGCACAGACTGTGCTGTCCAGCATCAAGCACAACATTGATGACAGTGATCACCAGGCCTATGTGGATCACTACGTGAACGCCTGCCCGTGGCGCCCGGAATTAACGGACAAACTCCCCGGCCAGCTGTACTCCACCTTTCTCGATTTTTCCTGTCGGCAAAAGGCCTTCTACAACACCGAATTCTACAATGACTGGGCCCGCACCCAGGATATCCACCATGGCGTGTGCGGTACCGTCTGGCAGGATGAAGACCATACCGTGCAGCTGCTGATTCAACGCACCCGGGATCAGGGCCACTACACCCGGGAAGAAACCGACCAGATCAATGACCTGGTCATGCATGTGCGCCGTGCCGTGCGGCTGCAGACCCAATTCAGCGCGCTCAAGCACCAGCAGCAGGCCCTGGAGCAGGCTCTGGACATTCAGGCACAGCCCTTTGCCCTGCTCGATGCGCAAGGCACCCTGGTGTATATCAGCCCGGAGGCGGAGCAACTGGTGGCCTCGCACCCTCACATGGCGCTGGAAAAACACAGACTGACCTTCCTGGATTCCCGGCGACAGTGCGCGCTTTTACAGCAACTGGCCCAGGTCACTCACCCCAATCCGGCCCTGCGAGGCAGCGGCGAAGTCATTGCCATTCCGCTCAACAGCCACCTGACAACCCGCTGCCTGGTGTCCCCCATGCATCCCCATGCAGCCCCCAGCGGCTTCAATACGCACCCCACCCCCCTGGCCATTGTCTATTTCCAGGATCCACTGGGCGATATCGATATCGACCTGGACAGCCTGATGCAGCTGTTTGATCTGTCAGAAGCCGAAGCCCGGGTCGCCGCAGGCATTGCCCAGGGCCAGTCGCCACAACAGATTGCCGACAGCCATTTCCTGTCGGTGCATACGGTCCGTACCCAGCTCAAAAGCACCTTCCAGAAAACCGGCACCATGCGCCAGTCCGAGCTTGCCAAGTTAATGCTTACTTCCCCTGCCGCCCGGCGCTGGCGCCGCCCCCCTGTGAATCTGAGCTGCTCTGCATAGCCTGGCGGGCCACCTTCAAAAACAGATCAAACTGGTACGCAAAGCGCCAGTCGGCCCGGCGTAAATCCGCCAGGGAGTACCAGCCGATATCACTGACCTCCAGGCGGGCCGCCGCCGGCAACGACAGGAGCGCCTCCTCCGGTAAAGGCTCGGCGGGCATACAACGATAGAGATGGAAGCCGTTCTTCATCACCTGCAAGCGCTCACCCACTGTCACCGCCAGCCCCGTTTCCTCCAGGGTCTCCCGGTGCGCCGTGCACTGAGCCAGCTCTTCCGGCTCCTGGGTCCCACCGGGCACCCCCAGCTTGCCGCCCCAGCGATGGGTAATCAGCAGCACCTGCTGATCACGAACAATCAGGCAGCCAGCATTGGCCCGCCGGTCATCTTCCTGGCCGGGCACACGGGGGCAGTCCGCCAGCGCCTGCAGCGACGGCAGCAAAACAGAAAGGAGAAGCAGGGAACGGAATATTGTCATGGCTACAGCCTGCTCCGAGACGATGACAGTGTCATGGAATGTTGGCGGCCGGCGACGGCTTCACCGCAATAACCGCTTAGCCAATCAACGGCAGCCGATGCTCCCGGGTGGCCGCGACAACCTCATCAGGAATGACAATTTCCGTGGCCAAAGGCAGGTGATCCGACAGCAGGCAGTCGGCGAGCACACGGGTGTGGCGACTCTCCAGCTCCGGCGATAACAGGATGTGGTCGATATGACGATCCGGGGCCCAGCTGGGATAGGTGTTGAGGTTATCCGCCTGCACCGTCTGCAAGCCCAAGGCAGCCAGCGGTGAATTGTCCAGATGATCCAGGCGACAATTGAAATCGCCCATCATCACCACGTACTTGTAGCCCGCCAGCAAACGGGCCAGATAAGACAACTGGGTATTGCGCACCTTCTCACCCAGCGCCAAGTGCGCCACGACCACAACCAACGGCTGAATCGGGTGGCCATACTTGATCACGATGGCTCCGCGACCGGGCAAGCCGGGCAAACGGTGATCGGTGATTTCAAACGGTTGGTGCCGGCTGAGAAAGCCATTACTGAACTGGCCAAGGCGGCCAAGGTTGCGGTTCAACTGCTGGTGCCAGAAGGGGAAATCGGCCATGGAGGCCAGGTGGACCAGCTGGTTCATGTTGCGCGAACGCAGGCTGCCGCCGTCCACTTCCTGCAGGCCTACCACGTCGAAGTGGCTTAGCACTTCGGCGATCTGTTCGATGGTTTCCACGCTGCGCGGATGCGCCACCAGATGCTTCCAGCTACCGGTAATGTAATCACCGAATTTCTGGCTGCCGATGCCCGCCTGGATATTGAAGCTCATCAGCTTCACCGTGTCAGGGAGCAACACTTCCCGTGTCTGGCGGGTTTTTCTTACCCCTTCCCTTGCGAAGGAAAAGCCCGCAGGGCGGGCTTTCCAGTCACGATAGGCCAGTCTGGCACGATCAAGCAGCATCGATCAGCCGCCTTTCTTTTCCTTGTTCGCCAAATACTCAATCACGGCGAACAGCTCTTTATCGCTCTTCAGGTTCTCACGCATCACCAGGTACTTGCCGTTCACTACGAAGTTCGGCACCCCGGGGATCTGGTAAGCCTTGGTCAGCGCGTCAGCCTGACGAATCTTGGTAGACACGCCGAAGGAACCGTACAGCTTGTTGAACTCGGCAGGGTCCACATCGTACTTGCGGAAGAAGTTGGCCAGCGCCGGTTCATTGAACAGGGGCTCACGGTGCTTGTGGATCGCGTCGAACAGCGGACCGTGGATTTCATCTACCAGGCCCAGGGCTTCTTCCACGTAATAGGCGCGGGCCAGCGGCTCGGCATTACGCAGGAACAGCACCGGGGTGCGCACATAGTTGATGTGATCCGGTTTGGTTTCCAGCCACGCGTTAACCGAAGGCTCCAGGGAATAGCAATGCGGACAGGCATAGGAAAAGAATTCCCGCACTTCCACCTTGTCGGGATCATCCACGGCGCCCGGCACATCCAGAATCTTGTAGTGGGTATCAACCGCAAAACGGGTGTGTTCCTCAGCGGCAGCAACTCCGGTCGCCAGCCCCAGACTCAGCAGCAAAGCCGTCACAATGCGAAACATGCAATCCTCTCCTTTCTTGTTGGTTTCCGCCCAATGAGACAACCCGGACGGCATTTTTCTCCCTGGATGAGTGCAATCGACACTCAATCAGAGCCATATCTTTTCATGTTGGCCATAAAAAAGGCAGCCCGCAGGCTGCCTTTTCTACAAACCGTTACCCAACCGCCCTATTTGGACAGCCCGGAGATGAAGCTTGCTACGGCCTTGATCTGGGTATCGGTCATCTTCGCCGCCACCGTCTGCATCATGCCCGGGGCATCGTTGTCAGAATCGTTGGTACGCTTGATGATGCCATCACCCAGGTCGTTACGGCCGGCTGCACGGAAGGCTTTCAGCTGGTCTTCCACGTATTGGGCGTTCTGGCCGGCCAGGTGCGGGTACTTGGCCGCATCGATGCCCTGCCCTGCCGGGCCATGGCAACCGGAACAGGCCGGAATACCGTTGGCCATATCGCCACCGCGGTAGAGCTGTTCACCCTGCTCCACCCAGTCAGCGCTGGCCTGCCCGGCTTCCGGGGTCAGGCTGGCGTAGAAGGCAGCCACGTCCTGCATGTCCTGCTCGCTCATGCCGGCCACCTGGCCCTGCATGACGGCGTTTTCACGGGCGCCGGACTTGAAATTTTCCAGCTGTTTAACCAGGTACTCTTCCCCCTGGCCAGCCAGTTTCGGGTAAGTCCCGGTAAGGGTCTTGTTACCATCCTGACCGTGGCACGCGGCGCAGGGAGCGGCTTTTGCTTTGCCTGCCTCAGCATCACCGGCCGCCATGGCCTGGGTGGCTGCCACAGCAGCAGCCATCAGCACGAACAGTTTGAAAAACTTCATGGCCTATCCTTCAGTACAGCGTCTTATTTGCTTTTGGACATGTACTCAATCAGAGCACGGTATTCTTCGTCGCTACAGTCGTTGCACATGCCTTTTGGCGGCATGGCGTTGAACCCTTCCTTCACGTGCTTCACCAGCGTATCCATACCTTTATCCAGGTGTGGCTTCCAGGCAGCTTCATCATGAGAGATCGGAGCTCCAGCGGCGCCGGAGGAATGACAGAATGTACAGCTGCTGTTGTAACGCTCCTCTACGGTTGCTGCATTGGCAGCCCCCATCACCAGAACCATTGCAATACCTGCTACAAAACCCTTCATACCCTACCTCTTCTATGCTGGCGTCGCCGCTGGCGAAGTCCGTTTGCCGTTGCGGGCAAACCGTTGTAGAACGTCGGCCGCCCCTAACATACCTCTGCATACCGCTAAATATGCCGTTGTTAAGGAACAAGCGGGCGGGATTATATACCAGTCCGGTGGGCGCCGTCATATTCCATGTGAAGGGTAGGGGTATAGTCCGGTCAAGTCACGCCCGCACCAGCAAAACAGCGGCAATAAAAGACGAAAGTGCCCATACTCTGCACACTCATTTGCTCCACCGCACGGCTATGCATTGCCAGCCGCATGCCAGACAGCAAGAATAGCCCCCTGACCAGACCCAAAGGCCCTTTGCTATGCCCATGCACCCCATGGAAAAAATGCTCCACCAGGCCCTGTTCCTGCAAAGCGCCCAGCGCCTGGACCAGTGCCCACCCGACGAAGGACTGGAAGTGGCCTTTGCCGGGCGTTCCAACGCCGGCAAATCCAGCGCCATCAACCGGCTCACCGGGCAACGCACCCTGGCTCGCACCTCTAAAACGCCGGGCCGGACCCAGCTATTGAATTTCTTCCAGCTTGACGAGGAACGGCGCTTGGTGGACCTGCCCGGTTACGGCTATGCCAAAGTCTCCAAGTCCAAGCGCAATGAGTGGCAGGAACACCTGGATCATTATCTCTCCGAGCGCCAGGCACTGGTGGGCCTGGTATTGATGATGGACATCCGCCACCCCCTCAAGGACTTCGACCTGCTGATGCTGGAATGGTCAGCCCAGGCCAACATGCCTATCCACATCCTCATGACCAAAGCCGACAAGCTGAAGTTCGGCGCCGCCAAGTCCACCCTGCTGCAAGTGAAAAAGCACCTCAAGGAGCATCCGGCCCCGCTGTCCTTACAGCTGTTCTCCGCCACCAATGGCACCGGCTGTGACGAAGCCTGGGACAAGCTGGGCGAATGGCTGGAAATTACGCCAGACGCTTGATGCCTGACGCCGGACGCGACTTCGTCCTGGCACGGCGGTGAAGCATTGAGGGTTATGTCTTTGGCGTCTAGCTTTCATTCAGACAAAAAAATCCCCGGCAGCAATCTTGGGGGAAGGGAACGATTGCGCTGCCGGGGAGGCTTGCCACCCTGGCCTCTTTGGGGGAAAAGACCAGGGTTATACAGCGACGGATCGGTGAGGGTACTGGGGGATCGGGGGTTCCAATCCGTCGCTATGTAGTGAGAGTGCGCTTTTTTGAAAAAAGTTCCAGCCCCCCGAAAGTATTTTTCTTCTCAGCTGTCGATCTACGTCACAAAACTGGCGCATTACGGCATATGCCGCCCGGGCCCCAGGCAGGCAAAACCCTGCCCATGCACGAACAAAGCGTCTATCTCGCTGATCACTAACAGGTAATTGGCGGGGGAGATAAAACTGGCACAGCGCTTGCTTACTCTTTAACCAGCAGGCCCAATAACCTGCAGCCGGCAGAAATGTCAGGCAAAAAAATCCCTGGCAGCAATCTTGGGGGAAGGGAACGACTGTGCTGCCAGGGAGGCTTGCCGCCCTGATTTCGGGGGAGAAATCAGGGACTCCAAAAAACTACGGATCAGCGAGGGTACTGGGGGATCGGGGGGTGCCAATCCGTAGCTATCAATAGGACCGCCGCTTTTTTCGGAAAGTTCCAGGCGGTTTTATCTTTTACAAATTTTACCTTCCAGCCCAACAGCCCTCCGTAGGAGCGTCGCTGGCGGCGCGATAATCCCAGTTTCGAGGTACGAGAAGCGAAAACCAAGACTTCCAGTGAAGGGTTTTGATTTTCGAAACTCGCTTCTCGTTACTCGTCTCTTTCGGGAATCGCGCCGCCACCGAGCGCAGCGAAGGAACGCCCGCAGGGCGGCCCGAAGGGTGAGCGTAGCGAATAACCGACGCTCCTACGATATGGGTATGCGCCTGGCAGCTAGAAATCCAGCTCTCCTATTGCTTCCAGGGCTCTCCCCGTGTGCCTTTCATCCGCTTCAACTGCCGGTGCATGGCCGCCTTGGCCAGCATGTGGGCTGACACCGGGGCGGTAATAAACAGGAACAGAGTAATCAGCACTTCATGCAGCTGCAGCCCACGCTCCTGCCAGGAAAAGAACAGTAGCGACGCCACGATCGTGCCGCCCACGCCCAGGGTGGTGGCCTTGGTCGGACCGTGCAACCGGGTATAGAAATCCGGCAGCCGGGCCAGCCCAATGGACCCCACCAACGCAAACACCCCACCAATAATCACACTGGCCGACACCAGCCACTCAATCAGAGAATCCATCATTCGCTCCGCTCGCCTGACGCTCGAAGCCCAATGCCAGACGCAAACCCACTGCGTCCAGCGTCAGGCCTCAGGCATCCGGCGTTCATTCAATAATATCCCCGCGGGTGACGTACTTCGCCACGGCCACAGTGCTGACAAAGCCGATCAGTGCGATCAGCATGGCGGCTTCAAAATAGAGTTTGCTGTCCACCTGGATGCCGTACACCACGATCAACGCAATGCTGTTGATGTACATGGTATCCAGTGCCAGCACCCGGTCCGGCAGTGACGGGCCGATAATCAACCGGTACAGGTTCAATACCCAGGCCAGGGTGATCAGCGCCAGGGCAATGGAAAGGGCCGTGTCTAGCATTCGAAAATCTCCTTCAGCGGCCGCTCATAGCGCTGTTTGATCTCTGCCACCAGCGCCGCCGCATCATCCACATCCAGGGCATGCACCAGCAGGGTTCTGCGGTCCGGGCTCACGTCCGCCGAGACGGTGCCCGGGGTCAGGGAAATGGTGCTGGCCAGCAGGGCGATGGCGAAGTCATCCTCCAGTTCCAGCGGCAACTCCACAAAACCCGGTCGCAAGGAACGCAACGGCCCCAGCACCTTGATCGCCACAGACACATTGGCCACCACGATGTCGTACAGCACCACCACCACAAAACCAAGCAGCCGCGGTAGGTTACGAATGCGCGGCACATTCGGCCAGAACGGCCGGGTCCCCAGCGGCAACAGCACAGCCAGAATGGCGCCCAGCACCGCATGACCCGCAGTGAAACCACTGAGCAACATCCAGGCAAACCACAGAATCAGGCTCAGGCTGGGATACGGCAACACCCGATACATCAGCTTCATGCGTCACCTCCCAGCACCGCAGACAGATACAGATCCGGATCGCGCAACTGGTCCGCCACCGCCGTGGTCAGCTGCAACAGCGGCTCCGCATACACCGTCATCAACGGGCTCAACAGCAGCAGCCACAGCACCGCCACCAGATGCCGGCGCGCCGGGCGCAGGCCGCTACCTTCCCCGGTGGTACGCCAGAACAACGTGGAACCAGCCCGGCTCAGGGCGATCAGGCCACACAGCCCCGCTACCAGCAGCAACACCCAATAGGCCGGGTCCGGCACACTGCGCAACAGGGCTACCTTGCCCACAAAACCGGACAGCGGCGGCAGCCCCACCACAGCGATAGCCGCCACAAAGAACAGCACCGACAGCCGCCCGCCATTCAGAATCGCCGGACCAATCTGCAAATCGTCGGCCACCTCGCCACGGCCCCGGGCGATCAAATCCGCAAGCAGGAACAGGCCGCCGCAAATCAGGGTGGAATGCAGCAGGTAATACAGGGCCGGCCCCAGCGCCTCCAGCTGACCGAAAGCCAGCGCCGCCACCAGTGTGCCCACGGACATCACCACCAGATAAGACACCAGCGTGCCCAGCCGTTTCGAACCCAGCACACCGATACAGGCCAGCGCCAGGGTCACCAGGGCCAGCCACCACAGGGCCGACTGCCCCAGCCCCGCAAAGGGGCCATCGGCAAACGCCAGGGCGTACACCCGCACCATGGCGTAGAAGCCCACCTTGGTCATAATCGCGAACAGGGCCGCCACCCCGGCCGTCGCCCCGGCATAGGCCGCCGGCAACCAGAAATACAGCGGGAACAGGGCCGCCTTGAGGCCGAACACCACCCACAACATCAACACCGCGATATTCAGCAGGGTGGCGTCCGTTCCCGCCAGCGCCTGCGCCTTCACCGCGAAGTCCGCCATGTTCAGCGTGCCGGTGGTGCCGTAGATCAGACCCAGGGCAATCAGGAACAGCGCCGAGCCCACCAGGTTGAGCACCACATAATGCAGCCCCGCTTTCACCCGCTCCGGGCCACGCCCGTGCAGTGCCAGCCCATAGGACGCAATCAGCAACACCTCGAAGAACACAAACAGGTTGAACAAATCGCCCGTCAGGAAAGCGCCGTTGACCCCCATCAGCTGGAACTGAAACAGGGCGTGGAAATTGGCGCCCCTGCGGTCATCCCCGCAGCAGGCATAGAGCAGGGCCGGGAAGGCCAGCACCGCAGTCAGCACCAGCATCAACGCGCTGAGCTTATCCAGCACCAACACAATCCCGAACGGCGCCTGCCAGTTACCCAGCGCATAGACGGTGATTTCCCCACCCCAGGCCTGATCGCCCAGAAAAATGGCTGTCGCCAGCATCGCCGCACAGGACAACAAGCCGGTGATCCGCCGCAGCCGGTGGCGCTCACGGACCTCCAGCAACAGCAACATGCCCGCCAGGGCCGGAATCAGAACCGGCGCAATAATCCAGTGATTCATGAACGGCCTCCGTCATCCGGCTTGCCGTCCACATGGTCGTTATGCAGCTCACCCTGGCTGCGCAACGCCAGCACCACCAGAAACGCCGTCATCGCAAAGCCGATCACAATGGCCGTGAGCACCAGCGCCTGGGGTAGGGGATCCGTGGGGTCCGGGCTCATGCCAACCACCGCCACCTGGTTCATCTTCAGCCCGCCCATGGCGAACAGGAACACGTTCACGCCGTAACTCAGCAGCGTCAGGCCCATGACCACCGGGAAGGTCCGCGCACGCAGGCACAGATACACCCCGGAGGCCACCAGCACACCAATAATGATTGCCACCAGCAGTTCCATCAGGCGTTCTCCCTCTTGTCATCCAGCAGCGACAGCTTGCCCAGATTGGCCAGCATCAGCAGCGTTGACCCCACCACGGTGAGGAACACCCCGGTGTCGAACAGCATGGCCGTGGCCAACTCGAATTTGCCGATCACCGGCAGTGACACATAGGTGAACGAGCTGGTCAGGAAGGGGTAGCCAAAGGCCCAGCTACCCACCCCGGTCAGCCCGGCCAGCAACACACCCAGCGCCACCACCGGGTGATAATCCCCGGGCATGCGGCTATGCACCCAGCCCACCCCGGACGCCACGTACTGCAGCACCAGCGCCACCGAGGTAATCAGCCCGGCCACAAAACCGCCGCCGGGCAGATTGTGGCCACGCAGGAAGATATACACCGCGATCAGCAGCGCCAGCGGCAACAGTGGCCGGGAGATCGTTACCAGCACCAGCGGGTGGGCGTCTTTTGCCCAGGGCCGCCCCAGCGAATCGTATTTGGCCGACGCCAGATTCAGATCCTTGAGCAGGGCATAAATGCCCATGGCGGCAATCCCCAGCACGGTGATCTCACCGAAGGTATCGAAGCCGCGGAAGTCCACCAGAATCACGTTGACCACATTGGTGCCACCGCCGCCGGACTTGCTGTTATCCATAAAGAACTGGCTGATGGTAGTGGTATCACCGGTCATCACCAGGAACGCCATCACCGCCACGCCAGCGCCAACCACAAGCGCCAGCAGCACATCGCGCAGCACCCGCACCGACGAAGACTCGACCTTGGTGCGCACCGGCAGGAAGTACATGGCGAGCATCAGCAGCAGCATGGTCACCACTTCCACCGATAATTGCGTCAGCGCCAGATCCGGCGCCGAGAAGCGCACGAATAACAGCGACACCATCAGCCCCACCACACTCAGCGACATGATCGACGTCATCCGGTGTCGATGCAGGATGGTGGTCAGGAAAGCGGCCGCCACCAGCATGGCGGTACACAGAATCGCCACCCCATCCATGGGCAACATACCCACATCCAGGCTCAGCGCCGGCAAGTGCCACATCTGGGTGAGCAGAATCACCGCCACCAGCGTCACACCCCAGGCCACATAACTCTGCAACGAGCCATTCTGCAGCCGCCCGGTAATGGCACTGGCCATCCGGCCCAGCTGCTGAATCCGCCCTTCAAACACCAGCTTGGCATCTACCTCGGGCAAGCGCGCGTACAGATCAAACAAGCGGCGGCGCTGGGAATAGATAAAGATGCCACCAAACAGGGCTACAAAGCTCATCACCAGTGGCAGGTTAAAGCCATGCCAGATGGCCAGATGATATTCCGGTAACTCCCCACCCAGCGTGGCTGTGGCCGCCACCGCCAACAACCCGGCCACGGTAATCGCCGGGAACACGCCCACCGCCACACACAGCGCCACCAGAATTTCCACCGGCACCTTCATGTAGCGCGGCGGCTCATGGGGCGGGTATTTGGGCAGATTGACAGGCTCGCCGTTGAAGAACACGTCATGGATAAAGCGCGCCGAATAGGCCACCGAGAACACCCCGCCCAGGGTGGCACCCAGCGGCAGCAACCAGCTCAACGCCCCCAGCTGTTCAGACTGCAAGGTCTCGGTAAAGAACATCTCCTTGGACAGGAAACCATTCAGCAACGGCACCCCCGCCATGGCGGCCGAGGCCACCATGGCCAGCACCGCCGTATACGGCATGTACTTCCACAGGCCGTTGATACGGCGCATGTCCCGGGTACCGGTTTCGTGATCAATAATCCCCGCCGCCATAAACAGGCTGGCCTTGAAGGTGGCGTGGTTGATGATGTGGAACACCGCCGCCACGGCCGCCAGCTGGCTGTTCAGGCCAAACAGCAAGGTAATCAGGCCCAGGTGGCTAATGGTCGAATACGCCAGCAGGCCCTTCAGGTCATGCTGGAACAGCGCCACCGCGGCCCCCCATAGCAAGGTCGCCATGCCCGCCAGGGTGACAATTTCGAACCACAGGTCAGTACCCGCCAGCGCCGGGTACAAACGCGCCAGCAGGAACACCCCGGCTTTTACCATAGTGGCCGAATGCAGGTAGGCGCTCACCGGCGTGGGCGCGGCCATGGCATGGGGCAACCAGAAATGGAACGGGAACTGGGCGCTCTTGGTAAAGGCCCCCAGCAACACCAGACACAGAATCAGCGGGTACAACTCACTGCCGCGGATCAGGTCGCCGCTGGCCAGCACCTCGGTCAGTGAGAACGACCCCACCACATTGCCGATCAACAGCACCCCGGCCAGCAGCGCCAGGCCGCCCATGCCGGTCACCGTCATCGCCATGCGCGCGCCCTTGCGGGCTCCGGTCTGGTGACCCCAGAAACCGATCAGCAGAAACGAGCTAAGGCTGGTCAGTTCCCAGAACACCACCAGCAACAGCAGGTTATCGCTGGTCACCACCCCCAGCATGGCCCCCATAAAGAGCAGCAGGTAGGCGTAGAAACGCCCCGCCTTCTCCTTGGCAGACAGGTAATAGCGTGCGTAGAGGATCACCAGCAGGCCAATACCCAGCACCAGAATGGCAAACAGCAACGCCAGGCCATCCAGGCGGAACGCCAACGACAGGTCCAGCGAAGGTATCCAGGTCAGGGTGCTGTGCAGGGTCTCCCCGGCAAACACCTTACGGGCCGGGTTGAAGAGCAGCGCCAGCGCCAGGGCCGGCAGCGCCGCCGCCCCGCAGGCCAGCAAGGTGCGGTTCCCCGTTACGCGCTCCACCAATGGCGGCAGAAACGCGCCCAGAAAGGGCAACATCACCACAAAGGCAAGATTCATAGTCAATCCGTTGTCATTGTCACAAGGGCGGCAACCCGCCCGTTAGCTTGAACAGGGTGAGCTAGAAAGACAACGGCGGATCAGGAAAATACGGACGACGCCCCCGGCGTGGACACTGGGACAGGATGATGCGGCAAGGCTGGACCAAAGAAGCGGTCATAACATCCGTATCGATGATAAGGGACACCGAGTATGCCATGGGGGCACCGTGCCGGGCCAGAAGCGAGATACGAGTTTCGAGAAACGAAAACCTGAGCAACAAGCACCTGTAGGAGCACCTCTTGAGGTGCGAACCGAGCGCCCGCGAGGCTACGCACTTGCCGTCCACCCGCACAGGCAATACACCACCGCCGGCCAGCATCACCCTTCCCCACCGGTTTACGTTGCCCCTCGCGGGGTTCGCACCTCAAGTGGTGCTTGTATGTTTGAATGCTCCTCCTGCAACCATGCAGGACTTGCCGGGGTGGAGGGACCAAAGGGGCATCTGACCTAAGGTACAGACGGTAGGAGATTTGGCCCCACCTCGCACCTATTCATACGCCGATAAAGAATCCA
>JBDWVU010000003.1:0-122675 GCA_039983755.1 Alloalcanivorax sp. | reverse complement strand
GTCAGGCATGGCGATAGTCGTTGCCGCCATGCGCAAGATGGTGCAAATCGCCTATGGCGTGATCAAGCACCAGCAGGAATATACCCCGCAGGTCGCATAGAGAGGACTTGCAGGGTATGGAGAGAGACGGTATCTACAGCGGGAGGGCTTTGTCTGGAACCCCTGCTGCCATCGGGAACCCACAGGGCTATAGTACGTCGAAGACGCAACCCCCTCGACGGAGCCACACCTTGCCGCTGACGCTACAAACCCTCACTGACAAGCTCTACCAGATCCGCCATGTCTGGGCGCTGATCAGCTTTTCGCTGGGCCTGAGCAGTTATTTTCTGGTGGAACGCCAACCGTGGTTAGCCGCAGTGCTGACCGGGCTGCTGGTGTTCAGCTGGCTATTGCTGCTCACCGAAGGGATCTGGCAGAACAAGGTGATCGGCACCCGTTTTGATGGCCTGCCCCAGGGCATGCTCAAGCTGTTGTTGCAGGCGGTCCATCAAGAGGCGTTCTTTTTCAGTCTGCCGTTCGTGCTGCTGCAATGGTCCGGTGGCGCGGAATATATTTTCTTCACCACCCTGGTAGTCAGTGCGGCGGCCATCAGCATCATCGACCCGGTTTATTTCTGGCTGGCCCGACACCGGGCATTGTATTTCGGCTTTCACGCCTGGGCGTTATTTGTGGCGTTGCTGGTGCTGTTGCCGCTGATCTTCCACTGGAGCACGGATTCGGCACTGGCCTGGGCTGGCTGGCTCACGGCCCTGTTTGCGTTGCCCAGTTTCTGGCGATTTGGCGGGCCGCGAAAATGGTTTCGTTGGCTCGGGCTGATTCTGGTCTCGTGCCTGATCGCCCTGTCCCCACGTTGGCTGGCCCCGCTGGTGCCGCCGCTGACCCTGTCCCTGCAAGAGCGCGCCGTGGCCTTGTCATTCAATCGCGCCGAGCGCAAGCCGCTGGTCAGCGGTGAAGTATTCAGTGCCGACGAAGTGGCAGGCGGCTTGTATGCCTACACCGCCATCAAGGCGCCATTAGGGTTGGGGCAGGAGGTCTACCACTACTGGTTTCGTGATGGCGAACAGGTGGACCGCATTCCCTTGAAGGTCTTTGGCGGCCGCGAATCCGGTTTCCGCACCTGGTCCCACAAGCGCCATATTCCTGTGCCATCAGAGGGGCGCTGGCGGGTAGAAGTGCGTACCGGGGATAACCAGATCATCGGTGTCATGCGTTTCACCATCACCCCCTGAACGCATTCCTTTTCCAAATTCGTACGGGCTTTGTGGGAGCTGATGCTTGCATCGCAAAGGGTGTGGCACGGAGTTCGTCATGCAAGCATGGCTTCCCACCGCTTTGCGGCCGTTAGGGGGCAGGGCCCGGCCTACACCGTTCCCTTCAGCACCGGCCGCAGCCGCTCCTGCTGGCCGGTCACCGCCAGATACGCCGGTGGCAGATAACGGATTTTCGCTGGCACCAGCGGCACCACCCGCTGAAGAAAACGACGCTTGCGGTCAAAACGGCGCGCCAGTCGCCCGTCCCAGGGTGCATGCAGTGTCTTGCGCAGACTGTCCGGCAGGGTGGCATAGGTAGTCAGCGTGGCGTTCTTACCCAGTACACGATATAGCTGGTTCCACATCCAGTCCGGCATCAGCGATAGCTGCGGCGGTTTTTTGACTGACTTCAGGCTCACATCCAGCAGATAGCGTGCGGTGTCCGTATTTTCCAGGCGGGTTTCCACCATATTGTGGAAGTACTCCCAAAAAGCCGGCACCGTCTGCGGCATATCCTTGTCGCGAATGCCAAGAACGCGGCCCTGTTGCAGCCATTCCTGATACAGCTGCGCCTCCTCGCCGACAGTGAAGGGTTGCGGGCCGAACAGTCTCTGCGTCGTCACCATGGTGTAGTAAGTGGTCATGTGCACCCAAGCATAGGCTTCCGGGTCCAGCGCAAAATACTTGCGCCCCTTGGCATCGGCACCCTTGATGTTACGGTGCAGTTCGCGAAGATCACGCCCTGCCTGGGGCGAACCCTGCTCGCCCCCGTACATCAGGCGTAGCCCCCACTCGGTGGTACGCTTGAGGCGACCCCAGGGGTCTTCCTTGAATACGGAGTGATCACCCACGCCTGCGCCCACCACGGGATGGGAGACTTGCAACAGCAGCGTGGTACCCGCCATCAAAAGCTGGAGGTTGTCCCCGGCATGGGTCCAGGCCAGGGAATCTGGCCCGAGGGTGATGGGGTCGGCTTTTTTATTGGAGGGAGTAGCCATTTTGCGCTCCTTCTGCCTTTGTTTGCAGTGAGACTTTAAAAAGATTATGTCTCATTCTGGGCTTGGCACAAGCGTTCAAACAAGTGACAGAATACCGATAGTTGTTCACTGCGGAGCCGCCCGCATGAGCGTATCAAGTGCTTGAATGAACGAAGGTGGCTGCGTCGGGAGCATGCTGGAAGGATGGGAAACCAGAAGGTTCCGGTTGCATCGATACAAGTATGAGTCTTCGTCGCGCGGGCACAAAAGCGTGACATGTAAGCTATTTCGTATTCTCTTCTATCTGTGATTGTTTTCTCAGTTTATGGCTATGTCCTCTACTAGGGTGACTTCATCGTGCACGGATCGCACAACAATGCCATTAAACGAAAGCGAGGGATCGCCATGGAAACGCTTTTCAACTTTATCCATATTCGTCCACCGGTGGAGCCCAGAGAAGATATCACCTCAATTTCGCTGGCTACCGAATCCACCTTTCAGGAAAAGCTCCGCGAGTTCGCTTCTTCAGACACTCCTCGGGAAAAGATCAAGGGGCAGGCACGGAAGTTTGTTGCCAGTAAGGCGTTCATCGGAGCACGTGAGAGTCTGCTTTTCGACACCCAGTTGCGTACCGTAGGGGCTTCGTTCGATGCCTTGCAAGAGGCTTCGGCGGTTGATCCTGATGATTTGGTTGCTGCGGTTGAGGAAGCCTTTGGCAAGTCACCGACTGAACTGGTGGCAATGGCTCAGTATCAGAAGGAACTGAGTGTGCTCAAGGATTCTATTCTTGCCATCAAGTTTCTTCCTGAAGAGCACCGCCGCCCCTTGCATCATATTACCCAGGCGTTGCGTGACATGATGTTGTTCCAGGTGTTGGCTGAGGACGCTCACCAGGTTGATCTGCCGGAGCGACTTCGCAGATACCGCCAGCGAAGCCTGTTGATGCCTGAGGGGCTTTCTCTCGGCTCGATTCTCCGCTCCCCACGGAAAAAAAAGCAAGAGCCTGATCCGGATGAAACGCGCAAGGCGTTTGACGAAGGGATGGCTAATTTCAAGGGCATACTGGGTGCCATTGATGAGCTGACACGTATTGATGGACAGAAGTTGGTGCAGTCCCCCGTCAAGCCCAGCAAGGCCCTGTTGCCTCCCAAGGCGCTTCAGCCGCAAAGTATCCTGAAGGCAGCCTTTGACAAGGGGTATTCGCCATACCTGTCACCGCTACAAAGCGCAATCGCCTCACCGTCTTCCCGGGTCAACCCGAATATGACCCGCGCTGTCCCGGAAGCGGATAATGCGGGGATGTTGGCCCGGATGGCAGAGATTGATTTCTCTACCCCGCTGGTTATGGCGGACAAGGCGCCAATGATGGCCCGCACCACCTTTGCCGGGCGAACCGCTTTTGAGCCGACCAAGCCGGAGAGTCGGTCTTTTCTGATGACCGCGGAGGCGGGAGCAAAGCTCAGCAAGAATACCCAGCAAGCCCTCAAGCTGCGCAACCTGAGTGTCACGGCGCAGCCCGTGGATGAGGTAGTCAGTCAGTTGCGTGTGGAAGCTGCTGCGGTGGGTCAGCAGCTGGAAAAGCTGGCAGATCCTGGTGTGCACCGTACCTTCAAACGAATTGGCAACACCATGGTGTTGATCAATTCCCCTATAGCAACGCCCTGGGTGATGACCAGCATGGGGATCTCTGCGGGCACCTTGTTTCCGCTCCCCGAGCTGTTACCGCTGGACGTTCGTGTACCGCGTACCCACGGTGATGTGAAACCGGTTGGGGTGGCTGATCTGCTGGTGGTCAAGCAGTTCCTCAAGCGCTATGAGGCCCGTGATATTGCACATATCGAGAATGTGCTGCAGGGGGAAGGCAAGGAGCGTACCCACCGCCGTCGTAACCAGACTGAAGAACTCACATTCCGTGAAGTGGAAACCACAACCTCAGAAGAGCGCGAACTGGAGTCTACGGACCGTTTCGAAATGGCCCGGGAAAGTAGTGAAACCATTCAGGAAGATGCCAAGCTCAAGGCCGGAATGAGTATTACGGCCAAGTACGGTCCTGCCGTAGAGTTCTCTGCCAGTGTGGAAGGGTCTTACTCACGCTCCAAAACGGAGGTGACCAAATCTGCCTCCACGTTTTCCAAGGAAGTCACGCAGCGTAGTTCAAAGAAAATTGCCGAGAGGGTGCTTGAGCGTGAGTCGCGCAAGATCACCACGGAAGTGGAGGAAACCAATAAGCATACTCTCGATAATACCGGTGGCGATGGGCATGTACGGGGTATCTACCAGTGGATAGAGAAAGTCTATGAAGCGCAGATGTTCAACTACGGCCTGCGTACCATGTTTGATTTCATGGTTCCGGAACCGGGGGCGTTTTTGCTCGAAGCCCTGCGTCGTGCCCATGTTAGCGCCACTGAGCTGGTCAAGCCCATGCCCTTCAGCATACGGCCAGATCAGCTGACGGAATTCAATTATCACACCTGGGTATCCGCCTACCATGCCACCGACGTAACGCCTCCTCCGGAGCCGTATATCACCAAGTCTCATGATTACAATGCGGGTGGTGGCGATGACAAGACAGACTATAACCATTCCAGCCAGATTCAGATTGATGAAGGATACCGTGCCATCTATGCAACGGTAGGAGTGGTGGGGAACACCTGGTCTGATGAAGCCAATGTGGATGTTGTGGTGGGGCAGCGTGGCAACCGTATTTCCAATGCGGGTATTCGGGTGTGGCATACCTCTCTGGATAACGAAGTACTGGCAATTCCTCTGGCCATCAACAGTTTTGACCACTCTGATCTGGCGATTGCGGTGGAAGTGAAATGTCAGCGTACCGACCGGGCCATGGCCAAGTGGCGTCATGAAACCCATGCGAAACTCACGACGGCCTATCTGGCTCGCCTTGCCGAATATGAGGAAAAGCTGGCCGCCCTGAAAGCAGAAGCGGGCATTGTGATTGAAGGTAAAAGCCCGGCATTGAATCAGGAAATCATGGTGGATGAACTGAAAAAAGCCTGTATCAGCCTCATGACAGAACAGCACTATGAGCTTTTCAATGCTGTCGAAACGGGTAGCAATGGCTTGCCGCAGGTCAATTTGTGGGAGAACGAAGCGGAAGGTCCTTATGTGCGTTTCTTTGAGCAGGCCTTTGAATGGGAGCAGATGACCTGGCTGACCTATCCCTATTTCTGGGGGCGCAAGTCACAGTGGAGTGATCGCATTGCCATGGAAGACGCGGACCCGTTGTTCAATCAGTTCATGAAGGCAGGCTATTGTCGGGTTGTGGTGCCGTTGCGTCCTGGCTTCGAAGGAGCGGTGGATCATTTCATGAACTTTGGAGAGCCATGGATGGGGGGACCGTTACCGGCGGTGACCAGCGATCTCTATTTACCTATTGCCGAGGAAATCGCCGAGCGTTTGGGGCGCCCCGGGGAAGAGGTTCCTGAGGGTGAACCCTGGGAGGTAAGGTTCCCCACCAGCCTGGTACGCCTGCGTGATGATGGCAGCCTGCCGGCCTGGGAGAAGGATGAGGAAGGAAACTGGCTACCGGTTGACGGCTAACGGGAGCTGGTATGCAGATTTCCAGACCACAGGATGTGGAGTACCTGGCCCTGGAAGGCGGCGGCGGCAAAGGGGTAACTTACCTCGGTGCCATCCGTGCGCTGGAGAGCATGGGGGTGCTACCCATCGACATCAACCGTCCGGGGCAGAACCAGATCAAGGGCATCAGTGGTGCTTCGGCTGGGGCTATCACGGCCCTGATGTTGGCGATGGGACTCGATTCCGCTGAGCTGCAGCGCATCCTCAGTAATGCGTCCACGTTTACCGGTTTTTTTGACGGTCCGAATCCGGGGTTCTATCGCTCTATTGACAGCCGAAACCAGCCACAGATGAAAAACGATGCGCCCGCAGGCGTATCGGTGTCGAGCTTTCTCACTGCCCGACAGCAAAGCATTTCTGGATGGTCTCAACTGGCGGCGATGTTTGGCGCCCTGGTAAGTAGTGGTGCTTTCGGGCCCACCAGTGATCCGATGGTGCGCCAGCTTGCTCAACACCCACAAGGGTATCTCTATAATCTGGTGTTTGACCGTGGGCTGTTTCCTGGCTTTGCGCCACGACGTTTCCTCAGTGGGGCCGTGGCGGGGTATCTGTCCCAGCGTATTCTGCAGAGCACGGGAGGGGTGATTGTTTCCGGTGCCGCTGCGTTAAACTTCAGCCAGTTCTTCCAGCTTACCGGTGTCGATCTGGTCATTACCGGTGCGAATGTTACCCGCCATTGTCCTGCGGTGTTCTCAAAACGTCACACGCCGGACTTTCCGGTGGCCGAGGCGGTGGGCATTTCAATGAATCTGCCGCTCATTTTCAAACCGGTAAAGGTGGAGGCCAATGTTCCCACTGGTCAGTACAACCAGAATGCCAGTGATTATCACGGCCTGTGGGTAGACGGTGGCATACTCAATAACTTTCCACTTCATGCGTTTGATCATCTTTCTCCGCAGGTTTCTTCCCGGTACCCGGCCTTGCGGCCATTGAACCCGAAGATGTTGGGCTTGCGTCTCACTGAAGGGCCTCCCGGCCATGGTGGGACTTCATCAACTACGGGCACGTTCTCGGTGTTACTGGAGCATCTGGGCAATATCGTGAATACGGTGCTTTATCCGTCTGAGCAGGGGCAGATCCGAACAGCCGAAGAGGAAGACCAGAGTATCGATCTCTATACCTATGATCTGGAGACGACCAACTTTGCCCCTTCGCAGTCACAGAGTGCGACGCCGATCCGGGAAGCGGAACGGGCAGTGCAGCGATATTTCGGACAGACGCCCTGAATCCGGGAGGGCTACTGGAAGCGGACTCTGGCTAGAGGCAACAACAGCACTGCCGCGCCTACCAGTGCCGCTGCAGCCCCGATCAGGCCCGGTGCAAAGCTGCCGCTGGTCTCCAGCAAGTTCGCCGTCACTACCGGCCCCACAATCTGTCCCACCCCATAACACGCAGTCAGCGCGCCCAGGGCCATGCTGGCGGCATGGGGTGCCAGTTGGCGGCCGCAGTACATGCTCAGGGCCACCACGGCAGTAAAGGTACCGCCTACCAGGATACCGCTGATGACCAGCCCGCTGAGGCCGGGTAGCCAGGCGGGAGCACTGACGCCCATGGCTTGCACGACCAGGGCCATCATCAGGGCATTGCGTTCGCCAGCCCTGCTGGCCAGCTTGCCCCATAGCAGGTTGGCGGGAATGGCTGCGAGCCCCACGGCCAGCCAGGTATAGAAGGCTGCGTTGTCCAGGCCGGGCAGTTGTTGTCGGGCGATCACCGGCAGGTAGGTGGTGCTGGTGATATAGCCGAAGCCGGCGAGTGTATAGCTGGCAATGAGGAAAGTGAGCGCTTTTCGGTTTACCGGTACGCGGGTGTGGGCGTTTTCTCTGGCGTGAGGCAAGGCGGGGATCACGCGCAGGAATACCATCAACAGTAGCGCCACAATGCCACACGCAAACCACATGGCCGGGTAACTGCCGGCCAGCCCCTCGATCAGGGCTACGGTCAATGCGGCGATGCTGATGCCCAGACCGATGCCCGCGTAGTGGATGTTTCCCAGCCGTGCCCGCAAGTGATTGGGCAGGGCGCCAAGCACCAGGGCAGAACCGTTGACCATGATGATGGCACTGGCAATGCCCGCCAGAAAGCGGTTGATTGCCCAGGGTGTGAAGGTATGGGTGAGCCCCATCAACAGGCTGGTGATCACGCTCACCCATAACGCCAACCAGAATGCGGTGCGGGCTCTGTGGGCTGGCACGGCCATGGCCAGGATGGCACCGAGAAAATACCCGCCGTAATTCACCGCCGCAAGATAGCCACCGGTGACCGCTGTGAGGCTGGTGTCCGCAATCATGTCCGGCAGGGCAGGAGTAAACAGAAAACGACCGATACCCAGCGCAATGACCAGGCTGAATGCGCCGGCCAGGGCTATGCGGAAAGCGTTGTGTTCTTGTGGGGCCATTGGGGTTCTCGGTCGGTTCTGGAAACGGTGTCAGTAAGTTGGGGGGAAGCGTAGCAGGTCATGGCTTATTGCTCTCTATATTGCGAATGATGTTCATTATTTCTTCTCGTGATAATTCGCCTTTGGTCGCAAGCGGTGCGAGCTTTTTTCACCATGATGGCGCAAAAAGGGGGCGTATCCGGTTGTGGACCAGGTTGTCGCATGGGCGTGATGCATTTTGGTGATCGTTAATTGGTTCAGAACAGTGCCGCTTGTGCAATTTATGGGCGTGGAGAAGAAGGGTGACGGTTAGGCGAAAGGGTAAGTTGTTGAAAAATAACAACTTTAAAAGTTGGCACAGCTATTGCCTTAGTGAGGGCATCACAGCAACAGCGTTGTGATCCAAATACCGCGTCGTGATCAAAGGCGATCACGAACAGATTCGAGCAAAGGCGCTCAAGGCATCCGGTCAATGAAGACGGGAAGCCCTGAGCGCTTTTTTTATGCCTGCGGGATAGCGGGCAAATGAGGGAAGACTGATGAAAAAGTTTATTCGCACAGCAATGACAGCACTGACGTTGGGGCTCTCGGCCAACGCCATGGCGGACGACTCTGTGGGTTGGCCGGAAAAGGCAGACCTCAAGTTCGGCTTTATCAAACTCACTGATATGGCTCCCCTCGCCGTGGCGTACGAAAAAGGCTTTTTTGAAGAAGAAGGCCTGTTTGTGACCCTGGAAGCCCAGGCCAACTGGAAAGTCCTGCTGGACCGGGTGATTGACGGTCAGCTGGATGGTGCGCACATGCTCGCCGGCCAGCCGCTGGGCGCCACCATTGGCTATGGTACCGAAGCCCACATCATCACGGCCTTCAGCATGGACCTGAACGGTAATGGCATCACCGTTTCCAACGCCGTGTGGGAGGAGATGAAGAAGAACATCCCCGAAAAAGACGGCAAGCCGGTGCACCCGATCAAGGCGGATGCCCTGAAACCGGTGGTGGAGAAATACAAGGCGGAAGGCAAGCCGTTCAATATGGGCATGGTTTTTCCGGTGTCCACCCACAACTATGAGTTGCGTTACTGGCTGGCGGCCGGAGGTCTGAACCCGGGTTATTACGCGCCGCACAAGGGCGATACCAGTGGTCAGCTGCAGGCGGACGTGCTGCTGTCCGTGACCCCGCCGCCGCAAATGCCGGCTACCCTGGAAGCGGGCACTATCTATGGCTACTGCGTGGGTGAGCCCTGGAACCAGCAGGCTGTGTTCAAGGGCATTGGTGTGCCGGTCATCACGGATTACGAAATCTGGAGAAACAACCCGGAAAAAGTATTCGGTGTGAGCAAGGGCTGGGCCGACAAGTATCCCAACACTCACATCCGTGTGGTGAAGGCGATGATCCGTGCGGCCAAGTGGCTGGATGAAAACGACAACGCCAACCGTCCGGAAGCGGTAAAAATCCTGTCCCAGCCCAACTACGTGGGCGCGGATTATGACGTGATTGCCAACTCCATGACCGGCACCTTCGAGTACGAAAAAGGTGACGTGCGTGAAGTGCCGGACTTCAACGTGTTCTTCCGCTACAACGCCACCTACCCCTACTACTCTGATGCTATCTGGTACCTGACCCAGATGCGTCGCTGGGGTCAGATCAGCGATACCAAACCGGACAGCTGGTACATGGATATCGCCAAGAAAGTGTATCGCCCGGACATCTATTCGCAGGCAGCCAAGGCCCTGATCGCTGAAGGCAAAATCGCTGCCGATGAGTTCCCTGATTTCGCCACCGAGACGGGCTTCAAGCCACCGCAGAAGGGCTTTATCGACAACATCACCTATGACGGTCGCAAGCCCAACGAATACCTGGCGAAATTCCCGATTGGTCTGAAAGAGGGTGACGCGCTTTAAGGGCGCGCTCCCCTGAGGAGAAGCAATCATGGTGACCCTGACATTCCCGACCTGGATGGAACCCTACCGCGCCCTGGCCACCGGCAAGATGACCGGTGAGCAGTGGCAGGCACTGCTGCGACAGTTGATCTGGCCGGTAATGGGCATTGCCGCCTTCCTGTTGCTATGGCAACTGGCGGCCCAGCGTATCGATACCTCGCTGGGGCAGTTCCCTGGGCCAGCCGATGTCTGGGAGCAGGCCGGTTCGCTGGTGGATGAGCATCAGGCGTCTCGAGCCAAGGAAGCGGCGTTTCATGAACGCCAGGAAAAATACATCGCCTCGCGGCTGCAGCAGCAGCCGGAGTGGGAGCCGGTCCACCGGGATTACACCGGGGCCCCGACCTTCTTTGATCAGATCGGCACCAGCCTGATCACGGTAATGAGCGGCTTCCTGCTGGCGTCATTGATTGCGATTCCGTTGGGCATTTTTATCGGCCTGAGCAACACGGCCCATGCGGCCATGAACCCGCTGATTCAGTTGTTCAAGCCTGTTTCGCCGCTGGCCTGGTTGCCACTGGTGACCATGGTGGTGAGTGCGGTGTACGTGACTGACGATCCGCTGGTGGCCAAGTCCTTCCTCACCTCCATGTTCACCGTGACGCTGTGCTGTCTGTGGCCAACGCTGATGAACACGGCGGTGGGGGTGACGTCGGTGAGCCAGGATCTGACCAATGTCTCCAAGGTGTTGCGTCTTAACGCGCTGAACCATGTGCGCAAGATCGTGTTGCCTTCCGCGCTGCCGATGATGTTCACCGGTCTGCGTTTGAGTCTGGGTATTGCCTGGATGGTGCTGATCGCCGCCGAGATGCTGGCGCAGAACCCGGGGCTGGGGAAATTCGTCTGGGATGAATTCCAGAACGGCAGCTCCCAGTCTTTGGGCCGGATCATGGTGGCGGTGATCGTGATTGGTCTGATCGGTTTCCTGCTGGATCGCCTGATGCTCATGCTGCAGCGCGCTCTGGTGTGGGACAAATCTTCGGTACAGCGTTAAGCCATCAGGTGAGGAGAAAAAACATGAAAGCATTACTGGAACTCTCCAATGTCGGCATGAAATTCGATACGCCAAAAGGCCAGTTCGAAGCGCTGAAGGATGTGAACCTGAAAATTGATTCCGGCGAATTTGTCTCGCTGATCGGTCACTCCGGTTGCGGTAAATCCACCGTGCTTAACATTGTCGCGGGTCTGCTGCAGGCCACCGATGGTGGCGTGATTCTGGACAAGCACGAAGTCACTGAACCCGGCCCGGAACGAGCCGTGGTGTTTCAGAACCATTCGCTGCTGCCCTGGCTGACCTCGTTTGAAAATGTGGAGCTGGCGGTCAAACAGGTCTTCAAGAAGACCAAGAGCAAAGCGGAAATTCGTGACTGGGTGGAGCATAACCTGGAGCTGGTGCACATGGCGCACGCCATGCACAAGAAACCGGATGAAATTTCCGGTGGCATGAAGCAGCGCGTGGGCATTGCCCGCGCGCTGGCCATGCAGCCCCAGGTGCTGCTGATGGACGAGCCTTTCGGTGCTCTCGACGCGCTGACCCGGGCTCACCTGCAGGATTCCCTGATGGAGATCCATGCCCAACTGGGCACCACGGTGATCATGATTACCCACGATGTGGATGAGGCCGTGCTGCTGTCAGACCGCATTGTGATGATGACCAATGGTCCCTCCGCCACCATCGGCGAGATTCTGGATGTGAAGGTTCCACGTCCACGGGACCGCCTGGCCCTGGCGGATGACCCCACCTTTGTTCGTTGTCGTCAACAGGTGCTTCAGTTCCTGTATGAGAAACAGCGCAAGGTGGAGCCGCTGCCAAAGCGTGACAGCACTAAAGCTGAAGCGAATCGCAAGCGGGCCTGATTTAAACGCATAAAACCTGGATTAACCCTTCCGCTTTTTCGCGCACCGAAAAGCGGGAACAGGGAAGGTGCGCCCTGAATTTACGACGTTAACTTTTTTAATTTTGGGAAGTGTTGAGGAAACGATGATGAAATATTCTGCCATTGCTGCCGGTGTCCTTCTGTCCACGCTGGGCTTTACGGGGACAGCCAACGCGGAAGACGATGCCTTTATTACCGCACTGAAAGACGGAACACCGCTGCTGAACATGCGCCTGCGTTATGAAGACGTGGACAGTGATGCCTTTACCGAAGACGGCCAGGCGCTAACCCTGCGTACCCGCCTGGGTTACCAGAGTGGCAAGCTCCACGGCTTTGATGTGATGGGGGAGTTTGAAGATACCCGCATCGTGGGCCAGGTGGACAACTATGCACCGCAGCAGGCCGGTTACCCGGTCATTGCGGATCCTGAAGTCACCGAGCTGAACCGCGCCGCCATTCGTTATACCGGCAGCCATGCCCTGGAAGGCCTGGTGGCGACTTACGGTCGCCAGCGGATCATTTACGACAACGCCCGTTTCGTGGGGAACGTGGGCTGGCGCCAGGATGAACAGACCTTTGATGGCGCGCGGATCGATTACGGCATCAGTGATTTCAGTGTCTCTGCGGCCCACCTGACCCAGGTGAACGGTATTACGCCGGGGTTTGATGCCAATGTGACCAACAATCTTTTCAATGCCAGCTGGGCGGGCATGCCGGGTGGCTCGCTAACCGCGTACGCCTACTTGCTGGAAACCGATAACGTAACCGACTCGCAGAACGATACCTACGGTGTGCGTTATGCCGGTGCTTTCGATCTGGATGCGGTAAAGCTGTTGCTCACGCTGGAAGGGGCCCAGCAGGAAGTGGAAGCCGGTGATACCGACTATTACTTTGCCGAGCTGGGCGCAGAGGTGGCCGGAGTAACGGTAAAAGTGGCACAGGAAGTGCTTGGTTCTGATGACGGCCTGGTGGCTTTCCAGACACCGTTGGCGACCAAGCATGCCTTCAACGGGTGGGCGGACCAGTTCCTGGCCACGCCGGCTGATGGCCTGGAGGACACCTTCGTGACCGTGGGCGGCAAGCTGGCCGGGTTCAAGCTGGCGGCGGTCTACCACGACTTCCAGTCCAATGAAGGCAGCACGGATTACGGCACGGAAACCGACCTGCTGATGGCTCGCCCCATCGGTAAGCACTATGTGGTTGGCCTGAAGTATGCGCAGTACAGCGCCGACGACTTCAAGGATGACACCAGCAAGTACTGGGCCTGGGGTGAGATTAAATTCTGATCACATTTTGGTGCCGAAAAGTGCGTCGCCTTGGTGCACTTTTTCGGTGCTGGATCAGAGGAAAACTAAATACATTGAAAATCATCAGGTTAGGGATGTGATGACTGGCACAACCGTTGCAAAACAACCCGTAACGACAACGATTCCGGACGCGCCTGACATTATGGCTCTGAAAATCATGCTGGTAGATGACCAGCCACCCCGTGCCGCGATTCTCGAGCGGGCCCTCATTGATGAGGGCCACGAGATCCTGTGCCGCCTGACCAGCGCCGCCGGTTTGGCGGAGAAGGTGCGCAGCAGTAATCCGGATGTGGTGATTGTCGACATGGATGCGCCCGACCGGGACACCCTGGAAAGCATGGCTCTGGTGCAGCGGGATATCCCGCGGCCCATGGTCATGTTCTGCAACCAGGACGACGAAGAGCTGGTGGTGGCGGCGCTGCGCGCGGGCGTCAGCGCCTACGTGGCTGGAGAAACCGACCTGACCCGGGTGCGCGGTGTCATGCGTGTGGCCACGGCCCGTTTCCGGGAATACCAGGCGTTGCGTGAAGAACTGGAAGAAACCCGTGAGGCCCTGGCTGAGCGGAAAATCATTGAGCGTGCGAAAGGGTTGCTGATGCAGCGTCGCCGGCTCAATGAACAGGATGCCTACAGCACCCTGCGTCGCCAGGCCATGAACAGCGGGCAGCCGTTGATTCAGGTGGCCCGGTCGGTGCTGGATTATGCCGAAATGCTCAAGGCGCAAGGGTGAAGAACGCCAGACGCTGAACGCCGGAAGCCTGACGCAAAAAACAGGAGACAAGATGCGACGAGTGATGCCATTGATGAAGGCGCGCAGCCTGATCGAGACACCGGAGAAGATGGTGAGCCGGGCACCTGCCGTAGAGGGCGTCAGGCCGGTTCGCCGTCAGGCGTGCAGCATCCGGCGTCCGGCTTTCATGGAGCAAACCTCATGAAGGTGCGTATCGGCTATATGCCGCTGACAGACAGCTTGCCGCTGGCAGTGGCCCAGGAGGCAGGCTTCTTCGCCGCCGAAGGGCTGGATGTGGAGCTGCAACCGGAATGGAGCTGGGCCAGCCTGCGCGATCGGTTGCTGGTGGGGCAACTGGATGCGGCGCCGATGCTGGCGCCGATGCTGTTGTCCACATCGCTGGGACTGGGCTGTATCAAGAAGCCCCTCGCCACGGCATTTTCCATGGGGTTGAACGGTAATGGCGTGACCGTTTCGCCGATGCTGTTTCAGGGACTGTGCGCCTTGTCGGAAGGGCCGACGCCCAACGACATCGCCGCGGCGATGAACAAGCTGGTGGCCGCCCGTGCTTCCAGCGGCGAAGATCCGCTGGTGCTCGCGGTGGTCTTTCCGTTTTCCTGCCATGCCTATCAGTTACGCCACTGGCTGAGTGTGGCCGGGCTGGACCCGGATCATGATGTGAAGCTGGTGGTGCTGCCGCCTTCGCAAATGGTGGATCATCTGCGCATGGGCCACATTGATGGTTTCTGTGTGGGCGAACCGTGGAATAGCCTGGCCGCACTGACCGGCGCCGGGCACTGTATTTTGTCCGGTTATCAGATTTGGGAAAATGCCCCGGAGAAGGTGTTGGCGGTATCCCGTGACTGGGTGTCACGTCATCCGGATACCCATCGCGCGTTGCTGCGGGCGTTGTACAAGGCGGCCTGCCATGCGGATGAGAATCTGGTGGAGAGTCTGTCGTTACTGGCCCATCCCGCGTGGCTGGATGTGCCGGCAGAAATCATTCGTGCACCGTTCAGCCAGCGGTTGCCCGGTGGCCTAACGGGCCAGCCGTTTCCGGCTCATCATTTCCATGTGTTTGCCGGTTTTCACGCCAATTTTCCGTGGCGATCCGACGCTGCCTTTCTGCTGCAGGAAATGCAGCGCTGGCGACAGTGTTCGCTGGAAGAAACCAAAACCTTTGCGGCCCAGTGCTATCGTACGGATCTGTTCCGCGATGCGGTGGCCGATCTCACCAGCCTGCCGCTCATGGACAGCAAACCGGACGAACGCCATGCCGGCCACTGGCAATTGCCCGGCGAGCCGACCCCCCTGGAGCTGGGGCCGGACCGGTTGTTGCGCGCTTTCGATGCGGGCCGGGTTAAAGAGACGTAACCCGGCATGGAGTGTTTGCCGCGGGGGCGATGTCGGGTTACGGCTACGCCTAACACGACCTACAAACTGTAGGAGCGTCGCTTGCGGCGCGATAGCCGAAATATCCAGTTGCGAGAAGCGAGTTTCGAAGATCAAAATCTGAAACCGGAATAGTCAGGTTTTCGCTCCTCGTATCTCGCTCCTCGTCACTGTTTTATCGCGCCGCGAGCGACGCTCCTACGGGACGGTTAAACCCGTTTAACAGCAGGACTACCCGGCCTGGCGCAACTGTTTGGCCGCATTGACCATGTTGGCCAGCGCGCCACGGGTTTCTTCCCATTTACGGGTTTTCAGGCCGCAGTCCGGGTTCACCCATAGCCGTTCCTTGGGCAGCCGCTCGGCGGCTTTTTCCATCAGCTGTACCATCCATTCCACGCCGGGTTCGTTGGGCGAATGAATATCGTAGACGCCCGGGCCGATGTCGTTCGGGTAGTGGAAATCCCGGAAGGCATCCAGCAGTTCCATGTTGGAGCGGGAGGTCTCGATGGTAATCACATCCGCATCCAGCGCCGCGATGGCTTCGATGATGTCGTTGAATTCCGAATAGCACATGTGGGTGTGAATCTGGGTGTCGTCGTCCACGCCCACGGTGGCCAGGCGGAAGCAATCCACTGCCCAGTCCAGATACTGTGCCCATTCCCCCTGGCGCAATGGCAAGCCTTCGCGCAGGGCGGGTTCGTCAATCTGGATCACCTTGATGCCCGCTTTTTCCAGGTCCTGCACTTCATCGCGCAGGGCCAGGGCGATCTGGCGACAGGTGTCGGCGCGGGGCTGGTCATCACGCACGAAGGACCATTGCAGAATGGTCACCGGCCCGGTGAGCATGCCTTTCACCGGCTTGTCGGTGAGGGACTGGGCGTAACGGGCCCATTCCACGGTCATCGCATGGGGGCGTTGCACGTCGCCGAAAATGATCGGTGGTTTGACGCAGCGTGAGCCATAGCTTTGTACCCAGCCAAAGCGGGTGAAGGCGAAACCGTCCAGCAGTTCACCGAAGTATTCCACCATGTCATTGCGCTCGGCTTCGCCGTGCACCAGCACATCCAGCTCCACTTCTTCCTGGTAGCGAATGCAGCGGGCAATTTCTTCCTGCATTTGCTGGTGGTAGTCGGCGTCGATCAGCTTGCCGGCTTTCCAGTCCCGGCGAGCGGTGCGAATTTCCCGGGTCTGCGGGAAAGAGCCGATGGTGGTGGTGGGGAAGGCGGGCAGCTGCAGGGTTTGTTGCTGCCGGCTAATACGGGCGGCAAACGGGCTGAGGCGCTCGCGGGAAACCTGGCTGGCGTCTGTCAGGCGCTGGGCAACGGCAGGGTTGTGAATCCGCGAAGACAAGCCACGGGCTTGCAAGGCTGCCCGTTGGGTTTGCAGGCCGGCATTGACGCTGCTGTCGCCACGCAGGGCGCCACCGAGCAGCACCAGCTCTTCCAGTTTCTGTTTGGCAAAACTCAACCAGCTTTTCAGTTCGCTATCGAGCTTGTCTTCCTGGTCCAGATCCACCGGGCTGTGCAGCAGGGAACAGGACGGTGCCAGCCAGAGCTGGCCGCCCAGTTCATTGCGCAGGCCAATCAGACCATCCAGGGCGGCGTCCAGATCGGTGCGCCAGATGTTGCGACCGTTGATTACCCCCAGCGATAACACCTTGTCGCCGAGCCGGGGAACAACCTGGCCCAGGTCATCGTTGCCGCGTACCCGATCCAGGTGCAGGCCGTGTACCGGGAGCTCCAGTGCGGTGAACAGGTTATTGCCCAGTCCACCGAAGTAGGTGGCCAGCAACAGTTTGGCCTGGCTGGCTGAGGCCAGCTGATCGTACACACGCAAGTAGGCGCGCTGCCAGCTGTCTGGCAAGTCGAGGACCAGAATCGGCTCATCAATCTGTACCCATTGCACGCCCTGGTCGGCGAGGCGTTGAAGGATCTCGCGGTACACCGGGGTCAGCTGATCCAGCAGCGCCAGCTTGGCGCTGTCGTCGGCACTGGCAAAGGCATCGCCCTTGCTCAGGTACAGGTAAGTGAGCGGGCCGGGGATCACCGGTTTCGGGTTGTGGCCCTGTGCTTTGGCTTCTTCAACCTGCTCGAACAGGCTTTCGCGGGCGATGCGGAAGCCCTGGTCGGCGGCCAGCTCCGGGACGATGTAATGGTAGTTGGTATCAAACCACTTGGTCATTTCGCAGGCTGCGGCGGGGGTGCCGGTGGGCGCGCGGCCACGGGCCATGCGGAACAGGGTGTCCAGGTCCACCGGTGCCTTGGCATCCTGTCCAAAGCGTGGCGGAACAACGCCCAGCAGGCAGGAAAACTCCAGAATCTGGTCGTACCAGGCAAAATCGCCTACCGGCATCAGGTCCACCCCGGCGTCGGCCTGCAGGGCCCAGTGGCGCTCGCGCAGGCTTTTGCCCACATGCTCCAGTTCGCTCTGTTGCAGGTCGCCTGACCAGTAGGCTTCCTGTGCCTGTTTCAGTTCGCGGCGGGCGCCGATGCGCGGAAAGCCGAGATTATGCAGGGTGGTCATGTTGGATTCCTTGGGATGACTGGCGGGCAACAGGGTTTATGCAAGATGTACTGTGCCCGGGGTTTGTTTGGGATCGGGGCTATTGTGTCTCTCTGCTAAGTTGAGGCAAAATCAAATAACTAATCCTAACTATGAATTTTACTCAACTAGCGTTGGCCTGGCTGTAGCCGCGCCTGCAGCCGTTTTGTTCACCACGGAGATTTCCATGCTCGAACTCAGACATCTGGCCACCCTGCGTGCCATTGAAGAGGCGGGATCATTGGTGGAGGCCGCAGAGCGGCTGCATGTCACCCAGTCGGCGCTGTCTCACCAGTTGAAGGATCTTGAGCATCGATTGGGTGTGGCGTTGCTGGTGCGACGTACACGGCCGGTACGCTTTACCACAGCCGGGCTGAGGGTGCTGGCGTTGGGGCGGGAGATTCTTCCCCGGGTGCAGCAGACGGAACGGGAGCTGAAGCGTCTGGCCGCCGGGCAGACCGGGCGGCTGCATATCGCCATCGAGTGCCATTCCTGTTTTCAGTGGCTGATGCCCGCACTGGATGCGTTTCGGGAGCACTGGCCGGAGGTGGAGCTGGATCTGTCCGCGGCCTTCAGTTTTGCGCCGTTGCCTGCGTTGGTGCGCGGGGACCTGGATATGGTGATCAGTTCCGACCCGGTGGAAAACGAGGCGGTGCTTTATGTGCCGCTGTTTCGCTACGAGCTGGTGCTGGCGGTGTCACGGCAATCGCCGTTGGCGGCGCAGAAGTGGATTCTTCCGGAAGACTTCGCTGACCAGACCTTGATCACCTACCCGGTGGAGCGGGAACGACTGGATGTGTTCACCGCCTTTCTGGACCCGGCCGGCGCCGAACCTGCTGCTACCCGCACCGCCGAGCTGACCCCCATGACCGCACAACTGGTGGCGGCAGGCCGTGGTGTGGCGGCGTTACCCAACTGGGCGCTCACCGAATACACCGAACACGATTTATTGAAAACCGTGCGGCTGGGTGAAAAGGGAGTGTGGCGCACGCTCTATGCAGCGGTGCGGGCGGAAGACGAACAGACGCCTTATGTGCAGGAGTTTCTCGGTACTGCGCGGGATCTGTGTTTCAAAACGTTGAGCGGAGTACGGGCTGTGAAGGGCAGCTAATACACTATCGAAAAGCCATAAGGTCGTGGATTGATGAGAGTTTAATGAGGTTTTTTGCTGTAGGAGCGTCGCTGGCGGCGCGATCTGTTGTGCGCCTTTTCAGGTCGCCAGATCCAGCAGTAGCTCGGTCTTTACATGGCTGCCCCACACCCAGGCATTTTCTTTGAATTGACGATGCCGTGCGTCCACCGGGTTATCGGAATCCGCCATGACTTGCTGCGATTTCTCGATGGAGTCTGCCCGCATATAGCAGAGAAGATAGTCCTTGCCACCCAGTGTTAGTGAAAACCAGGATTCTACGCTGACGCCTTCCGCACGCAGGCTTTCCAGTGCCTGTTCACGATGGTCTTCGATAAAGGCTTTCCAGTCTTTTACTTCCTCGTCGCTGTTCGGCTTAAGCTCGATCAGGCCGGCGATAACGTCCATGTGTTTGCTCAATATATTGTCAGGATTGCTGATTTTGCGTTTGCGGACCTTGGCCTGCAAGTGGCAGCGTTTTCAGTTGTGCCAGAGACAATATCAATGTGGCCGCCAGCAGTAACAACGACATGGGCTGCCAAAACTCGGTATGCCCGGCCAGGAAAAAACCGCTATGGATTGCCACCGTTAGTATCCCCAGGCTGGCGAGAAACCGGTGGCACAGGCGTTGATGTGGGCTGTGGGTGGCAACGTGCAGAAAAGCCAGTAATACCAGGGCGATGATGGGGAGATTCAATATCAGGTTGAGCTGATTACCACCGGGTAAGTGGAAGAGGTTCCACTCGTGCCAGTAGGCTGCATCGATCTGGTGGGTGAACAGCACTGTGCTGTTTAGCAGGAAAAGGATTTGGGGCAGGTCGGGTTTCATGGCATGTCTCCGTTATCACTGCCATGAAACCCGTTTTGCTGGGGTAATGCCATTACCTCACAGGTAAGCGCTTATTCCCCGTCACGATACTGAATCTGCAAGCCCTTGAGGAAGTTGCGCAGAATCTGGTCCTTGCAGTCCCGGTAGTGCTTGTGGCCGGGTTTGCGGAAGAAGGCGCTGAGTTCGTGTTTGCTCATGCGGAAGTTGGCCAGCTCGAGCACCGCCAGCACGTCTTCGGCTTGCAGGTTCAGGGCGATCTTCAGTTTCATGAAAATCATGTTGTTGGTGAGGCGGCTTTCCGGTTCCGGTTGCTGCCCGGGTTTCTTGCCGCGCAATGCATTGATCAGGCCGTTGAGAAAAATCGCCAGGGTGCGATCGGTGCATTTCTGAAAGGCCGGGTCGTCGTCCTTTTTCAGCCAGTCGCTGACTTGTTCCCGGGTGACGGTTTCGCCGGCTTCGGCGAAGACGCCGATCATGCGGGTGTCGTCGAAATCGAAGATGTACCGGGTGCGGCGGAGGACGTCGTTATTGAGCATGCGGGACCTGTGGTGAGGGAAACGGAGGGGCGTGACCGCCATGGTTCAAGCGTAATAGTACAGGGAACCGATGGCGGGGACACGTCTGCATGTCCGCAGAAGGCTCAGGGAGAAAAAATTTTCAGCCCCACAATACCGACCAGGATCAGCCCCAGACACAGTAACCGTGGGGCGTTAACCGCATCCTGGAACAGCAGAATACCCAGTAGCACGGTGCCGACGGTGCCGATGCCGGTCCACACCGCGTAGGCGGTGCCCACGGGCAAGGTCTGCATGGCCTTTGCCAATAGCCAGAAGCTGGCGACCATACCGATGAGGGTAAGCAGTGAGGGAAGCGGGCGGGTGAAACCGTGACTGGACTTCAAACCCAGTGCCCAGCCAGTTTCAATAATGCCTGCAAGAATAACCAGGGCCCATGCCATGACGTGTCTCCTGTCATGGGGTCGTCCCCGTTATGTGATTGATGCGATGGCGGTGAATGCCGGGGTCGTCCCTGGCATTCATTGGTGTGAAGTATAGCTCAGACCCACTGGCGGAATCAGGGTTCCTGTGGGGCGAGAATTTTTTCGATGCGCTCAGGGTCATGGCAGAGCGTGAGCAGGGAGTCCTGGAAGGGGCGCTGTGCTTCCTCGTTGAAATGTTGCTGTATCCACTGCCTGAGCTGCTGCTGGTAATGGAAGTAGGGGCAGTCTTGCACCGGTGTGGTTTCTATATGGGCGAACAGCGGTACGGTGATTTCCCGGTGCTGCTCACCGGTTGGGGGTGCGATGGTGCGCGTTTCGGCCACCGCATCCGGGTAAGCCGGGTGGCGGATTGTCCACTGGTCCGAGGCCAGGTAACTGGCTGGCATGGCCATATGGAAACCGACATGGGAGCTGCCGGGCAGGGTAAATTCCCCTTGCGCATTGCTGGTGGCAGTGCGGGGCGGCTCAGGATCATCGGGCGAAACAATCAGGCTGATGGTAGCGCCGCTGATCGGGGCGCCGGTGTCGCCATCGATGATTGTGCCGCTGACGGGCTGGGCGTCCCACATCCGTTGAATAGTGGGGATGCAGCCGGTCAGTAGCAGGGCAAGCGCGGCTCCAAGTAGCGGGTAGACGAGTGCCTTATTTGTGGATGACCTGCTCATGACACGGTCTCTATCAGACTGGAGAGAAAGGAATCCGTTTGCTCTGGAAAATAACCGCTGGCCAGGCCCAGCAGAATGAGCGCCCACAGGCTGATGCCCAGCAAAATCCAGATACCGTTGGCGAGCGTCAGTCGATTATTGAGCAGGCCGTGCTCATCCCCCTGGGACAGGTTGATGGCTTTTTGTGCCTTGAACAGGACGGCCCAAGTGACGGGTAGAAGCGCCAGTGAAATCAGGTCCAGAATGCCAAAGGTTTCCATGTTGGCGGCGGCCCGGTCAGACACGGTGCTGATCAGGTAAGAGAGAATATACAGGGTCGCCATGGTGGTGACCGGTAAGGGTTTTGCCTTTCCTTCGTTTTCGCCATTGATGGTTTTCACCAGCGAGCCAAAGAAAAATACACTGAACAGGGCGCGTGCTACGGGTTGCACTTTTTTCTGCCGGATGTCTTTTTGGTTCTGCCAGTTTCGGAAATTCCAGTAGACGTCATAGATGCCCAGGGTCGCCCAGAAAAGCAGATTGAACTTCCAGGGAGCGACAACATAGAGCGCTAAACCCGAGGTGTCTGATTCCGGTGTGATGATCTCGCTGTCCGGTGCCTGGTAAAGGTTGGATTCCATTCGCTGTTCCCCCGCATTCGCGCTTGCCGATGGTGTTTTTGGATAACGCTGGCTGTGATTACGGCCAGTTCTTATAGGGTGTGGTGCTTAGCGCGCTGTTGTAATAACGGCTGTCACCGGTGACCTCTTCCCCCAGCCAGGCCGGTTTTTCAAAGGGCGTGGTTTCGCTGGGCAATTCGATTTCTGCCACGATCAGCCCGTCGTTATCGCCGTGAAACACATCAATTTCCCAGCACAGCTCCCCTTGTGGCAGCCGGTAACGGGTTTTGTCGATGACGCCGGCGCCGCACAGCTCGGTGAGCATCTGGTGAGCATCTGCCAGCGGAATGGGGTATTCGAATTCACTGCGGGTGGCGCCCACGGTTTTGCCCTTGATGGTCAGCCAGGCGGTGTCGCCGGTGGTGCGTATTCGCACGGTGGCGTTCTTGTCATGGCTCAGGTAGCCCTGGGTGAGCCGTTCTCCGGCCAGGGTATCGATAATGGTTATGTCACTGACTTTAAACTTGCGCTCAATTTCCGTTGCCATGGCTAGCTGCCTGAATAGTTGTCTAATGCATGGCAAGCGTAACACTGGCCAATAGCACTTCCCCATCATTTGTCGCCAAGCGGTTCATGTTGACGGTGATTCATTGATGAGGGCTATGCCGAATTATTCAGGTCTATGCCCAGTTGATCAAAGCTGATCTCGAAACCCAGTGCCTGGTAGCCGTCGATGATGTCCGCAGGCAGATAAAACGCTGGGTCGTCCATAAAGAAGTACTGTGACACCCCGATGCCGTAACGATAGTGTGTTTCCCACAGGCTGTTATTCGGGTCGGGATTATCCGCGTTGGGGTTGTCCAGGACAGACAGTTGTGGCGCCAGGCGCTGCAGCTTGTAGAGCAGCTTTTCAAAATGGTCCCGGTGGCTGGCGGTGTGGTCCAGCTGGCTGGACAGAATCCAGTGATTTTCCTGACGCAGGGCCTCGGGGACGGCATCGCTGTAGCTCTCGCCTTCGCGCCAGTAGTCGTCCGCGCTTTGCCCCAGGAGCAGGTCCAGCTGCTGCGGGTCGTGGTCAAAGCCGAATACGGCGAAGTAGACGTGGTGCTCCATTATGGATTATCCGGGCGCAGTGTGCGGTTGCGTTCCAGCTGATCCACCGGAAAGCCCTTGTCCTCGGCCACCTGTACCAGGGCCTGGTACTGGTCATCGTTGAGTTCCGGCTGGCGCGCCAGTATCCACAGATACTCGCGGCTGGGTTCGCCGATCACCACGGTCTGGTAGTCCTTGTCCAGTGCGATTATCCAGTAGTTGCCTTCGGTAATGGTGGGAATCAGTTTCGATACCCAGTTATCAAAGCGCACCTTCAGCTTGGCATTGCCGGAATCGGGGACAATGCGAGCGGTGCCGGTGGCTTCACTGGGCTCGTCGCCTTCGCGCTGGCAACGGTTTACCACCTTGACGGTGTCATCGTCATTCAGGCTGTAGGTGGCGGTGGAGTCATAGCAGCCGCGCTGAAACCATTGCGGCAGGCGGGCGATTTCATACCAGGTGCCCGCATAGCGTTGCAGGTCCACCTGATCCACCGTGGCCAGAGGTTTGTCGCCGCCACAGGCGGCCAGTACCCCGCTGATCAGCACGATAGACAGGAATCGGGTGTGGGTCAGGAACATCAAAGTCTCCTTTGGGGATGGCGGTCTGGCAGGCTGTTGGAAAGCCCGTTGGATGTTCTTTTACAACAGCCTGCTTACAGGCTATCGGCTTCTTGCTGGCGATCAAGCCCGTTTTGAACTGTCGTGCTATACTTCGGCGCTGTTTTAGGGAGCCCGATTTGAGCCAGCCATCCACCCATTCTGATGCCGAAACCGCCCCCCGGCTTGTGCTGGAGCAGCTCAGCTGTGAGCGCGATGACCGGCTGTTGTTCAGTGGTTTGAGCCTGACCGCATCGGCCGGTGAAATCTGGCAGATCACCGGTGCCAACGGCGCTGGCAAAACCACGTTGTTACGCATTCTGGTAGGGCTGCACGGCTTCTACGAAGGCGTATGCCAGTGGTGGCAGCCTCAATGGCAACAGGAGTTACTTTACCTGGGCCACCAGCCAGGAGTACGTGAAGAGCTCAACCCACTGGAAAATTTGCGTTACGCCTGCGCGCTGAGCGAGCAGGGGGGCGACCCCATGGCCGCGCTGGCGGCGGTGGGGCTGCAAGGTTTTGAAGACGTGCCGGCGGCGCACTTGTCCGCCGGGCAAAAACGCCGTATTGCCCTGGCGCGCCTGTGGCTGGAGCACAAGGCAGTGTGGGTGCTGGATGAGCCTTATACCGCCATTGATCAGGATGGGGTGGCGGCGCTGGACCAGCAGATCCAGCAGGCGGCCCAGGCTGGCGCGTTGGTGATCTACACCTCCCACCATCAAGTCGGCGATGGCGTGCGGCGGCTGCATTTGTCCCACGGGCAAGCAGAAGTGACGGCAGAGGGGCTGGCATGAGCGTGTTTCGTGCGGCCCTGTCCCGGGAGTTATTGGTGCTGTGGCGTAGCCCGGCAGAAATCATCAATCCGCTGTTTTTCTTTGTGATGGTGATCAGCCTGTTTCCGTTGGCTATTTCGCCGAAACCGGAACTGCTGGCGCTGGTGGCCCCTGGCGTACTCTGGGTGGCGGCGTTGCTGGCGGTGATGCTGTCGCTGGATGGCCTTTTCCGGCGCGACCAGGAAAGTGGTGTGCTGGAATTGTTGCTCACCGCGCCGGTGATGGCAGTGGTGCCGGTGAGTGCCAAGCTGCTGGCGCACTGGCTGCTGACCGGTTTGCCGCTGGTGCTGATCTCCCCGGTGCTGGCGCACATGCTGCAGCTGCCCGATGCGGTGCTGGGCACAGTGATGCTCAGTTTGTTGCTGGGCACCCCGGCGCTGACCATCATCGGCGCCATCGGCGCGGCGCTCACCGTGGGCCTGAACCGGGGTGGTATTCTGTTGGCGGTGCTGGTGCTGCCGCTGTACATTCCGGTGCTGATTTTTGGCGCGGGAGCGGTGAGTGCCGCAGTCGACGGCGGTGCGGTGAATGGCATTCTGGCCATTCTTGGGGCGTTGCTGGCGCTAACGGTGAGCCTGGGGCCGTTGGCGGTGGCCGCTGGCCTGAAAATCAGTTCCGGGAATTAAGCGCGCTTTTTTCCGGTGGGAAAGAGGGCGGTATTGAAAGTACGTAGGTGAAGATAGGTGTCTGAATGGTTTGGCAAACGATAAAACGCTGGTACCACATGCTCGGTTCGCCGCGTTACTTCTATACGTTCAGTTCTGCGTTACTGCCGTGGCTGACGCCCATCGCGCTGCTGGTGTTTACCGTGGGCATCGTCTGGGGGCTGGCGTTTGCCCCCAGTGATTATCAGCAGGGCAACAGTTACCGGATCATCTTTATTCATGTGCCTGCGTCCAGCGGTGCGTTGATGGGCTACATGGCCATGGGCGTGGCGGGCCTGGTGGCCGTGGTCTGGCGAATGAAAATGGCGGAAGTGATGATGAAGGCCATTGCCCCTTTCGGCGCGGCACTGGCAGCCATTTCCCTGGCCACTGGCGCGCTGTGGGGCAAGCCCACCTGGGGCACCTACTGGCAGTGGGACGCCCGCATGACTTCCATGCTGATTCTGCTGTTCATGTACGTGGGTGTGATTGCCCTGCAGAACGTGATCCGTGACCCGCGCCAGGCCGCCCGTGCCGCCGGTTTGTTGGCCATGGTGGGGGTGATTAATGTGATCATCGTGAAATATTCGGTGGAATGGGTGCAGACCCTGCACCAGGGGTCGACCCTGAAACTGGTGGGTGAATCCACCATCAACCCGGCCATGAAATACCCACTGCTGATCAGCATGTTGGGAACCTGGCTGCTGTATGCGGTCAATGTACTGGTGCGAGCCCGCACCGAAGTGGTGTGGCGCGAGCGGCGCAGCAAGTGGGTGCGCAAGCTGGTGAAGGGCGGGGGGCAATAGTATGTATTTCGATAGCTTTGCCGATTTCCTGGCCATGGGGAAACACGGTTTTTATGTCTGGAGCGCCTACGGAATCAGCGCGTTCCTGATTATTGCCAGCATGGTGCTGGCGATGCGCGGGCAGGGACAGGTGCGCCAAACGCTGGCGCGGCAGTGGCGACTTGAGGCCCTGGCCAAGGAGCAGGCTCAAGAAACGCAGCGCCGCCAGCAACACACTGAGCAAAAACCTGAGGTAGATGATGAATCCGGTACGTAAGCAGCGTCTTTTCGTGGTACTCGCCGTTCTGATCGGGCTGGGCATTGCCTGTGGCCTGATGTTTTATGCGCTGCGTCAGAACATCAACCTGTTCTACACCCCGCAGCAGATTGCTTCAGGGGAAGCGCCGCTGGATGCGCAGATGCGCGTGGGTGGCCTGGTAGAACCCGGCACGGTCATTCGCAACCCGGATACCCTGGACGTTACCTTCGGGCTCACTGATGGCAAGGGGCGCTTTACCGTGCATTATCAGGGCATCCTGCCGGACCTGTTCCGCGAAGGGCAGGGCATTGTGGCCAATGGCACGCTGGTGAGCCGGACTCGCTTTGAAGCCGAGGAAGTGCTGGCCAAACACGACGAAACCTACATGCCGCCGGAAGTGCAGGAGGCTCTGGAGAAGGCAGGGCATCCTGGTGCCAAGAAGGCAGGCGAATATAATTAATAATGAATAACGTCGCGTGATAGCGCGGTGTTTTCCCTCCCGCAGAAGCCGCGTCCAAACCATGGACGCGGCTTCTGTGTTTAGAGGCCGGAGGAGCCGGTTCGCGTCGTTATTAATTATTCATTATTAACTATTAATTTTCCTTGCTCTCACCCTCCCACAAGCCCTAAATTCGCCACTATCGGCACCCCGTCGCGGTGCCCCCCTTTTTGTCAGGGCTTTTCATGAGTCAGGTCATCATTCTGGTAGACGATCCCGCCGACTGGGCCGCCTACTATCCCGCCCGCCATCTCCTGTCTGCCAGGGACTACCTGCAAGCGCTGCAGCCGGTCTGCACCGACAAGAAAGTGCAGGTAATCAACCTGTGCCGCAGCTATAAGTATCTGAGTCCGGGGTATTACTGCTCGTTGCTGGCGGAAGCCCGTGGCCAGCGGGTGTTGCCTTCTGTGCGCACGGTGAATGACCTGAGCCGCAAGGCGCTTTATGGCCTGCATTTTGGCCAGTTCGAAGCGGCGCTGGACAAGGCCATGAAACGCAAAGGGGGTAGTGGTGATCATTTCAGCCTGTTGCTGTTCTTTGGGCATACCGAGCAGGAAGGCCTGGCCGACCTGGGGCGGCAGATTTTTGACCAGCTGCCATGCCCGTTGCTGAAGGTGGATTTCCGCCGCCGTGAGCAGTGGGGTATTGAGGCGCTGAAACCGTTGACCCTGAAACAGCTGAAAGGGGCCGAGGAGGATGCGTTTGCCCGGGCGTTGGAGCAGTTTAATGCCCGAGTGTGGCGCAACCCGCGCCGGCGTCGTGGTGACCGCTACGAGCTGGCCATGCTGGTCAATGAGGAAGAGACGTTGCCGCCCAGCAACAAGACGGCCCTGAAGCGGTTTGTGCGTGCTGGCCGGCAATTGGGTATCAAGGTGGATCTGGTGGGGCGCGATGCCTATACGCGCCTTGGCGAATACGATGGCCTGTTTATCCGTGAGACCACCGCGCTGGATCATCACACCTATCAGTTTGCCCGCAAGGCGGAGCAGGAAGGCATGGTGGTGATCGACGATCCGGGCTCCATTTTGCGCTGCACCAACAAGATTTATCTGGCCGAGTTGATGCAGGCCAACAAGGTGCCGGTGCCGCCGACCGCGTTTGTGTTCAGCGACGATGATGCCCAGATCGACCGGTTGGTTGAGGAGCTGAAACTGCCCATGGTGCTGAAAATTCCGGATGGCAGTTTTTCCCGGGGGATCAGCAAGGTGGCCACCCGTGAAGCGCTGGCAGAGGCGTTGCGTGGTTACCTGAAACAGTCCTCCGTGGTGCTGGCGCAGGCGTTCATGTACACCGATTACGACTGGCGCATCGGGGTGCTGAACCATCGCCCGTTGTTTGCCTGTCAGTATTTCATGAGCAAGGGGCACTGGCAGATTTACCATCACCAGAGTGGCGGTAAAACCGAGACCGGCAACAGTCGTACCTTGCCGGTACAAGAGGTGCCGCCCAAGGTGCTCAAGGCCGCTCTCAAGGCCGCCCGGTTAATGGGCAACGGCTTGTATGGGGTGGACCTGAAGCAATCCGGCGATGATGTGGTCGTCATCGAGGTGAACGACAACCCCAATATTGATGCCGGGGTGGAGGATGCCTGGTTGGGGGAAGATCTGTACCGGCAGGTCATGCTGGAATTCCTGCGGCGCCTGGAGGCCAAGCGCATCGGCTTGCCGGTATAAAGGCGAGTGACGAGATACGCGTCGCGAAAGCCCGTTCGGTTACCGGTTTTCGTTACTCGCTGTCCCTTGCCTGTTGAACACCTTGTGACATCGCCGGTTACCCACATGGATTGCCTTTGCGTCCCCCTTGCTGTCTGATCGGAAAAAAGCACAAGGGACTCTGCATGCAACTTCTTGGTTTATTGCGGCGCGAGCTGCGTAGCGAATGCCGCCAGTGGGTGGACGACGGGGATATCAGCGAAGACCAGGGTAACCGGATCCTGGCCCGCTATGGCACCCGGCTGGACGATGATGCGGACAGTTCGCTGGCCTACAAGGTGCTGGTTACCGTGGCGCTGCTGTTTGTGGGCCTGGCCATACTGTTGCTGGTGTCCGCCAATTGGGAAGAGATTCCCCGCGCGGGGCGCATGCTGGGGCTGATCGCCACCACCATTACGCTGAACCTGATCGGCATTCGGGGTTATGTGAAGCAGGGGGAAGGCAGCGGCTGGTTGTTTCTGGGGGGCATCAGCTATGGCGCCTCCATCATGTTGATTGCGCAGATCTATCACCTGGGCGAACACTTTCCCGATGGCCTGTTCTACTGGGCGCTGGGGGTAGCACCCATGGCCTGGCTGGTACGCAGCCGGTTGTTGGCGCTGTTGATGTTGGCCGTGGCGTTTCTGTGGATGGGAACGCAAGGCCAGTACACGCCTCCCTGGGCCATGGTGCTGTTTCTGGGCGTGGCGGGTGCCATTGCCCTGCGGGCGCATTCCGGAGGCCTGTTGCTGGTCGTGATTGCGGTATTGGTGAGCTGGCTGAACCTGCTACTCGGTTGGGTTTACGGTGACGGCTGGGGGCCGGATTTTGAAGCCGGTCACCTGTCCCTGAATATGGGGTTGCTGGCGTTACTGTATGCATTCAGTCACCGGGCGGCGCAAAGCGAGTCTCATTATCTGCGACGCTCAGGCAGCCTGGTGGGCCTGTGGTCACTGCGTGGCTATTTACTGTTGCTGGTGATGTTCTCATTCAGTGAGTTTTCCGAAGGGTATCTGCATGAGCTGGTCGGGCTGGCCGATCCGGGCTTGTGGGCCGGGTTGCTGGCGGCCCTGCTGGCGTCTGCGTGGGTGGTCGTTCGTCGTTTGGGGTCCACCGGCCCGCGCCTGTTGGTGATGCTGTTGCCCTTCGTGCTACTGGGCATTCATGCCTTTGGTGGCGCAGGGAGCGGGCAGAAGGCGTTCACCTGGCTGTTTGTGCTGGCGGTCAATCTGCTGGCGTTGTTGTCCGCCATTGTGTTGATTCAGGAAGGCCTGAAACGTGGGCTGACCCAGTATTTCTATAGCGGCATCGGGCTGATATTGCTGCTGGCGGTGATGCGTTATCTGGATCTGTTTGGCGACTATCTGGGGGCGGCGGCAATGTTTCTGGTGGCGGCAGCGCTACTGTACGGCGCTGCCCGCTTCTGGCGGCGGCAACAGGGCCTGGAGGCGCGGGCGGCCAAGGCCGGCCGTGCCGGGGAGGAGCAATCATGAAGCGCTGTCATGTCATGGGTCTGATGGCGGCCCTTGGGTTACAGGTTGCGGTGATGGCCGGGGTGTTTGTTGGCGGGGTCTACCCGTTGTGGGTGGGTGAGGAAATTCGGCTGGAAACCCGCCCGGTGGACCCGCGAGACCTGTTTCGCGGTAATTATGCCCGCCTGGGCTATGCCTTCAGTACCGTGGAAACGTCAGGTTTGCGGCCGGGCGATGTGGTGTACCTGCCTCTGGAAAAACAGCCGGACGAGGCGCTGTGGCGCGGCGGTGAGCCCCAGGCTATTGAGCCAGAAACCGGGTTGTACCTGCGGGGGCGCGTGTCCGGCCAGCCCTGGAGCGCAGGCAATACCGTGAAGTATGGCATTGAGGCGTTGTTCGCTCCCAAGGAAAAAGCACTGGCGCTGGAGCGACAGTTACGCCATAGCGCGGTCGCTGTGGTGCGTGTGGCCCCCAACGGCAAAGCCGCGCTGGTGACAGTGGAGGCAAAGGCAATTAATAATTAATAACGCGCGATCCAGGTTTCCTGCTTTTGAAACGCAAGAGGCCGCGTCCATGGCTTGGGCGCGGCCTCTTGCGTTGCAGGTTTATATACGCTTTCACGCGTAGTTATTAATTATTCACTATTAATTCTTAATTGCTTCACCCCATGACTTTCTGGATAAAGCCGGATTCTTTCTCGATGGTCTGTGCGAAGGGCGCCAGGGCGTGCATACGCTCCGTGTGTGCGGCCAGGTTCGGGTAGGTAGCCGGGTCGATGGTTTCACCGCCATGGCGGAAATTTACCATCTGGCTGGCCAGGGCAATATCGGCGATGGTCATGCTGTTGCCGACCAGGAATTCACGGCCGTCCAGCGCCTTGTCCAGATAGGCGAACAGCGGCGGGATAGTGGTGGTCAGGGCGTGCTGGACTTTTTCTTCATCGCATTCCTTGCCGAGTAGCCGCATGACCACGCGGTTACGGAATACCGCAAAGGTGCAGCGCATGGCCAGGTCGTAATCCACGAAACGTTCAAACCAGATGGTTTGCCCCATTTCCATGGCATCGCTGGGATAGAGCGCCGGTTGCGGGTGTGTCTTTTCCATCCAGGCACAAATAGCAGCGGAGTCGGCGAGAAACTGACCATCCACTTCCAGTGCAGGAATCCGCTTCATGGGGCTGATTTTTTCATAGCCTTCCGGCGGGTTGTTGGGATCGACATGGACGGATTCGAATTCGATCCCTTTCAGTGCCAGGGCAACCCGGGTCTTGCGGACGAAAGGTGACAGGGCGGCCCCGTACAGCTTGATGGACATACTTCTCTCCCGATAAATGAATGTTTTTTCGCCAATTTGATGGAATCGGCAGGGTTATAGCGCGTCATTACTAGAGCAGCATGACTTTTTCGGGTCAATGATGGTCTGCGACAAAATTTTTCCTTGACGATTGCCCGGCAGATACCTATTCTACGCGCCGCTTTGACGCACCAAGTCAAGCCCGGGTCCCCTTCGTCTAGTGGCCCAGGACACCGCCCTTTCACGGCGGTAACAGGGGTTCGACTCCCCTAGGGGACGCCACTTATTCGTTAGCGTAAGCTGGCAGCAAGACAAGCGGGAATAGCTCAGCTGGTAGAGCACGACCTTGCCAAGGTCGGGGTCGCGAGTTCGAATCTCGTTTCCCGCTCCAAATAGAAAAGGGACCCAATCGGGTCCCTTTTTTTATGCCGCACTGCGGCTGCAACACGCATACACGCGACCCACACCTAATTCCCCTCTCATGGTTTGCTTTCGCTATGGCGCTCCGTACACTAAGGCCTGACCCAAAGTGAAGAGACTATGGCGCGCCTACACCCGCGATTGCTGGAAGCCCTTAACCTGTTACCGCAGGACAAACCCGTTCATTTGCTGACGCGGCATTCTGTGCGCGAACTGGCCAAGAACGGTTTTGCGGATTACCGCCTGCCCCTGACCCCGGAAGGCATCGATATGGCCCGGGAGTGGGGTAGCCAGCTGGCGCGTCCAGTGGATGCGTTCTTTTCCAGCCCGGTGGGGCGCTGCGTGAATACCGCCAAGGCCATGGCCGAAGGCGCTCGCAAGGCCGGTCTGCTTGAGACGATTCCCGAAATCACCACCGATACCACCCTGGTGGAGCCTGGCTGCTACGTGGAAGACCTGAATCAGGTTGGCCCCACGTTTCTGAAGATGGGGGCGTTTAAATTCCTTAACCAGCATCTGCAGCAACCTTTCGAGGGCATGCTGTCGCCGGCAGAAGGCCGCGCCAAGCTGGCACGGTACCTGAGCGAGCGTGAACCGGCACCGGGCCACCTGAACGTGCACGTGACCCACGACACCATTCTTGCCGTGCTGGTGGCCGAACTGCATGGGCACCGACGCATTACCGAGGATGACTGGCCCTGGATGATGGAAGGGCTGTGGCTGTGGTTCAGTGGTGGCCAGCTTCACTGGGTGTGGCGTGGTGATCACGGCCACCGTGCGCTGGGTAACTGAACACGCTGACCTGCCGTTTTCTCCGTTTACCGACTTCTGACGAGGTGTGCCTTGTCCGCGCTGACAATTCGTAATCTGACCAAAACCTATGCCAATGGTGTGCAAGCGCTACGTGGTATCGACCTGGATGTGAAGAAGGGCGATTTCTTTGCCTTGCTGGGCCCCAACGGGGCCGGCAAATCCACCACCATTGGTGTGATCAGTTCACTGGTCAATAAATCCGGTGGTGATGTGAGCATCTTTGGCTATTCCCTGGATACCCAGCGGTCTCTGGCCAAGAAACAGATCGGTGTGGTGCCACAGGAGTTCAACTTCAACCAGTTCGAAAAAGTGTTTGATATCGTGGTGACCCAGGCTGGTTTCTATGGCATTCCCGCGCCGCTGGCCCGTGAGCGGGCGGAAAAGTATCTGCGCCAACTGGGCCTGTGGGACAAGCGGGACAAACAATCGCGGACCTTGTCCGGGGGCATGAAGCGCCGGCTGATGATTGCCCGAGCGCTGGTTCACGAGCCGGAACTGCTGATTCTGGACGAACCCACCGCCGGCGTGGATATCGAACTGCGCCGTTCCATGTGGGATTTTCTGACCAAGCTGAATGCGGAAGGGAAAACCATCATTCTGACCACCCACTATCTGGAAGAAGCAGAGTCCCTGTGTCGCCATATCGCCATTATTGACCACGGCATCATCGCGGAAAATACCGATATGAAATCCCTGCTGGAGCAACTGCAGGTAGAGACTTTCATTCTCGATCTGGCCCGGCCCGTTAGTGAAGCCCCGCAACTGGAAGGGTTTCAGGTGTCCCTGCGCGATGCCAAGGCCCTGGAAGTGGCGGTGCCGAAAAGCGAAAGCCTCAATACCCTGTTTGTGGAACTGGCGCGGCTCGATTTTGAAGTCATGAGCATGCGTAACAAGGCAAACCGGCTGGAAGAATTGTTTGTGCGGCTGGTCGAGCAGAACCTGCCGGGGGAGCAAGCATCATGAGTGCACGTGAGCAATGGGTGGCATTTCTGACCCTGGTGACCAAGGAGATTCGCCGTTTTACCCGTATCTGGCCGCAGACGCTGCTGCCGCCGGCGATTACCATGACGTTGTATTTCGTGATTTTCGGCAACCTGATTGGCAGTCGTATCGGGGATATGGGCGGGTTCGATTACATGCAGTACATCGTGCCCGGGCTGATCATGATGAGTGTAATCCAGAACAGTTACGGCAACGTGGTGAGCTCGTTTTTTTCCACCAAATTCCAGCATTCCATTGAGGAAATGCTGGTGTCGCCGATGCCGTCCCATGTGATTCTCAACGGCTATATTGTCGGCGGTATGGTGCGTGGCATGTTGGTGGGGCTGATTGTCAGCCTGCTCAGCCTGTTCTTTACTCACCTGTCCATGCAGCATGTTTTTATCACCGTCACGGTGGTGATTCTCACGGCGGCATTGTTTGCCCTGGGGGGCTTTATCAATGCGATTTTCGCCAACAAGTTTGACGATATTTCCATTGTCCCCACCTTTATCCTGACTCCGCTGACCTACCTGGGCGGGGTCTTTTATTCCATTGATCTGCTGCCGGAGTTCTGGCGGGCGGTGAGCCTTGCCAACCCCATCGTCTATATGGTCAATGCCTTCCGTTACGGGGTGTTGGGCGTCAGCGACGTGAATGTATACGCTTCCCTGGGCGCCATTATGGCGTTTGTGATCGCTTTCTACTTATTTGCGCTGTGGTTGCTGCATCGTGGTACCGGTATTCGGCACTAACGAAACCGGCTAAATCCGGCTATGATTAAAGTCAGTCCCATGGACGGGAGTGCCAAGAGGTTATCATGAGCTATCTTAAGGAAACGCCGCTGGGTCGCTCCAGCGAGTATGTTGACGAGTACATGCCTTCGCTGTTGTGTCCGGTGCCGCGCTGGGATGCCCGCGAGTCCCTGGAGCTGGAAGACACCACTCTGCCTTTCCACGGGACCGATATCTGGAATGCCTACGAGCTGTCCTGGCTCAATGAAAAGGGCAAGCCCATTGTGGCCATGTGCGAACTGCGTGTTCCCTGTACTACCCCGAATATCGTCGAGTCGAAATCCCTCAAGCTGTATCTGAATTCGTTTGCCAACACCCGCTTTGAGAGTCGTGACGCGGTGCGCGCTGCTATCGAGAAAGATGTGGCGCAGACGGTGGGTGGCAATATCGAAGTGTTGTTGTATTCGCTGCAGGAGTCTGCGGGTTTCCCGGTGTGGGAAGATCGGGGTGACTGTGTGGACAATATCGACTTGTCCTTCGAGCATTATGAGTACCGCCCGGATCTGTTGCTGTGCGATCAGGGCTCCGAGCAGACTGGCCAGCTCTATTCGCACTTGCTGCGCAGTCATTGTCCGGTCACCGATCAGCCGGACTGGGCTACCGTGGTGATCCGCTATACCGGCCGTGCCATCAGCCCGGCCAGCTTCTTGCGTTATGTGGTGTCACTGCGTAATCACCAGGGGTTTCACGAACAGATTATCGAACAGATCTTCGTGGACCTGATGGCTCAGTGTTCGCCCCGTCATCTGACCGTGTACGGCCGTTTTACTCGCCGGGGCGGCATTGATATCAACCCGTTCCGCTCCAACAGCGAACAATCTCTCCCCAACCGTCGCACCATTCGTCAGTAGCAAGGATGGTGGCGGGTTTTATTTTTCAACAAGGAACCTTTGAATGAGCGAAGAAAATAACAGCAATGGTCTGGCGAAGCAGGAAGAGCGGAGCCTGGGTCTGGCATGCCACCTGTTGGCCTTTGTCGGTATGGTATTTCCGTTCGGCAATATTTTGGGGCCACTGGTGATCTGGTTGGTTAAAAAAGACGACAGTGCCTTTGTGGACGACCAGGGCAAGGAAGCGCTGAACTTCAATATCACTATTTCCATCGCCGGCTTCGTGGCCTTCCTGCTCACCTTCGTGGTGATCGGCGCCTTCCTGCTGCCGATTATTGGTATCTTCTGGTTGGTAATGACTATCGTGGCTGCCGTAAAGGCCAATGGTGGCGAGTACTACCGTTACCCGCTGACGCTTCGGTTGATCAACTAAAAGCTACAAGCTTTTAGCTGCTAGCTACGAGTAAAAAACGCGCCTTTTGGCGCGTTTTTTTTGGAATTGCTGCGCGGGCACTCAATTTGAAGTCTGTCGCTGGCTTTTCTTCGCGTTGCGGCTAGTAGCTCGAAGCTCGTGGCTGCTTTTACGGCCCCAGCGGCCAGCCAAATCCGATCCATACCCCCAGCAGCACCGACCACCCCAGCAGCAATGTCAGACTGTAGGGCAGCATCAGGGCGATCAAGGTGCCGATGCCGGTGTCCGGTTGATAGCGCCGGGCGAAGCCGAGGACCAGCACGAAGTAGGGCATTAACGGGGTGATGATATTGGTGCTGGAATCACCGACCCGGTAGGCCGCCTGGCTGGCTTCGGGGGAAATGCCCAGCAGCATCAGCATGGGAATGAAGACCGGGGCGAGAATGGACCATTTGGCTGAGGCACTGCCGATCATCAGGTTGATCAGCGCAGTGAGTATGACAAACAGCAATAGCAGAACCACTTTGGGCATGGTCAGTGCGCCAAGCCAGGCGGCGCCTTTCACTGCCAGTAGCAGGCCCAGCTGGCTGTAGTTAAACCAGGCGACGAACTGGGCGGCGAAGAACATCAGTACCAGATACCCGGCCATGGACGCCATGGTGGTCTCCATGGCGGTGATAATGTCGCCACTGCTGCGAAATTGCCCGCTGACCCGGCCATACACCGCCCCGCAGATCCCCGCAATCAACGCCACGATAACCACCAGGCCATGAATGAACGGCGAGCCCAGTACGCTGCCGGTGTCGGGGTGGCGCAGCGGCGCATCCCCTGGCAGTACCAGTAGCGCCAGCCCGGCGAGCAGCACCACCAGGGTCAGGCCAGTCCACCGCATGGCGCGGGGATGAGTGTGCGGCACATCCGGGGAGGTGTCCGTGGATGCATGGGAATGCGCCAGACGAGGTTCGGTCAGCTTGCGGGTGACCAGTGTCACCAACCCGGTCACAAGAAAGGTGGAAGCGATGATGAACCAGTAATTACCGGTGGCATCCACGGTGCGGTTTGGGTCAATAATATGTGCGGCTTCCGTGGAGAGCCCGGCCAGGGTTGCGTCCACCGGCCCCACCAGCAGGTTGGCGCTGAAGCCGCCGGAGACCGCCGCAAAGGCGGTGGCGATACCGGCGATGGGGGAGCGTCCAGCCAGTTGAAAAACCAGCCCGGCCAGGGGAGTGAGTACCACATAACCGGCGTCCACGGTCAGGCTGGAGAGCACGCCGGTAAACGCAACAGTGAATACCAGCGCGCTGCCGGAGGCGCGCCTGACCAGGCTGGCAAGGCTCACCGAGAGCAGCCCGGATTGTTCTGCTACCCCCAGGCCCAACATGGCGACGAGCACCACGCCCAATGGCGCAAAGCTGGTGAAGTTTCCCACCAGGGTGGTGAACAGGTAGCGCAGGCCGTCACCGTCGAGCAGCGATCGGGCGGTAATGGTGTCGTCGGTGAGAGGGTGGACGGCAGTGATATCCAGTGCGCCCAGTAATGCGGTAAGGGGAAGCAGCAGCAGGCAGAGCCAGACAAACAGCAAGGTGGGGTGGGGCAGTCGGTTGCCCAGTTGCTCCAGCCGAGCCAGCCAGCCATGGGTGCGGGTCATGAAGGTTTCCCCTGAAAATGAGCCCTCTACTTTAGCGACTGGGGGGAATCCCGGGCAAGTAAGGGTAATGGGAGGGAGCAGGATAGCGTGATGCGATCGAAACCATCCACGGAGCCAGGTGTGTTGCTTGCTGCGTGAACCGTGGTGCCGCTGCGAAGCGGCATAAAAAAAGCCCCGCGTTTGCGGGGCTTTTCATGTTTGGCGGTGAGGGAGGGATTCGAACCCTATTTATTAACCCTCGTTCTATCACTTTCCCTCACAATTCAACGGCTTAGCGCTTTCGGGTTTCACTATTCAGCACATTAAATCCCGTTTTTTTCGACATTTTTTCGACATTACTTACAGTGCTTTGTCACCATCGCCCTGATTTCTGGAGTTTTCAGGGTTTTGTACTTACCTCGCCAATAGCGACACTCACGAGCGTGCATTTCCCTTGTCTGCCTCTGCTCCCTATTTCTTTGAGCAATAGCGGCGTTCCGTCTTGCTTCTGCTTGTCGTTGCCTTTCCATCGCTTGCTGCTGCTTAGCCGCTTCGTTCTCAATTCTTTGTGCTTCTATCGCGAGTGCTCTTTCGGCCCTGTAGGCCTTGTATTCGATGTATCCAATCCATCCACCTACGCCGATCAGAGCAGCCAGTATTAAACCAAAGCCTATGTGCCGCCCTGCATTCTCTAAGGCTTTGGCTGTGCTATCAGCAACGGGACCAGGTCTTTCATGTGTCACGTCGATCTTCTCAAGCTCATCCCAATCAATAAGCGGTTTATTGTCTTTCATCCCTGCCGATCCCTCCCGAACCATTTTTCGGCGGCTCTCTGCGTGAGAGCTATCCCTGACCTTGTTCCTTAAGGTTCTTGTTTGCTTCGTCGTATTCCGGGCTTGTTTGTCCTGCTTCAGGCGCTACCTGGCCTGTGCTTATCCATAACCCGTACTGCGGATATATCGATATCAGCGCTTCAGCCTCTTTGGTGCTTATGCGCGTCCTTTTGTCATAGCGGACGGTCCGCCATCTGTTTGTCCCTATTGGCGTTCTTTTAACCAGTTCGTCTATTCCGGTTATATCGATTAGCTGCCTAATTCGTTCATCCATATTCTTAATCGGTATAGTTGTATATTACGGATGTACTTTACATCCGCAAGGCTATTGGTAATATACAGTTGTAATATACAAAAACATCGAACCACATAGCACCACAAGGAATCACAGTATGCCGGAATTGGGGGACGACTTCACAGGGATCAAGGGGCCTTATCCCCCTGTCATGTCCCGCCAAGCGTTTGCTGACTGGATCGGCGTATCAGATGGAGTGGTTCGAGGCTGGATAGACCGGGGGGAGATTCCCACCGTCAAGATCGCAAAGCGCCGCATGGTGAACGTGTTGGCCTTTGTAGAGATGGTTCAGGAGGCAGAGCAATGATTAAGGCAATCTACAAGCGCAAAGGCAAAAAATACTGCTGCAGCTACGACAAGCGCCCAGGTCTCTCTGTTCGTGCAATTGGTCTTCTTTCCCGTGCGGGAATCCGGTTCTACGGCGAGATTTATGAGTATGCCTCCGTTGTCCGAGTCCGCGTGACAAACCTGTCCGGCCTTCATGACGTCGCTTGGTTCGCCGTAGATCAGATGGACAAGGCTAAGTCATTTCTTTATTCCCGCTCCCGAGACGCCTCTCCCCAGCTTTCACTGTTCTGGGGGGCACTGTAATGAAAGCCTCAAACTTCGTCCCCGGGCTCATTGCCACGTTTTCCGGCTTCCCTAATGAACAAACTCGCGACTGGCCTGAATCAAAGATCCGTGTTGAGTCTGTCAGGGACCATGGCGATGGCTCTTTCTGTTTAAACGGTTTCAGCTGTAAGACTAAACAGGCCTGCTTCACCGGTATCGATTTCAACCAGGACGGTAAGCCTGTCTATTTTTCATGGCGCGAGCAAAAGGAATACCCGCTCACTCTCGATTCCCTGACTACTTCAGTCAAAACAGACCAGTTTGACCTTTTCGGGGGTGCATTATGACTGCCATCCCTCCGCGCATCGATAACCAGGACAACTACGACGACAAGCCCCAGCGCTTCTATGTTGTCGCCCCCAAGTCCACAAAATTAAAGCTTTTAAAGGAATCTGTCGCCCGTGGCACTGACCTGTATGACCTTGCTGGCGCGGTTTTGACTGCGTGGCTTGATGCGGGCTGTCCCCCTGAATTCCCTGCCTCGTCACCTTCGCCTGTCGCGGACGCTAAGGGAGGTGACAAATGACCGGGGCAAGGCTGCGCAGCACCGCAGGCTCTGGCCTTGCCCCGGTCATTTGTTGCCTCACTGTCCGCAAAAAGACAGGCGTGGGTGGCGGGGTAGGGAACCCCCTGCCTTTGATCCAGAGCCGGGAGCGGTTTTGCACTTCAAAAAAAGCGCCTTTACCGGTTTACCGGTGCCCTCATTCTTTTGCTTTTTGCAAACGGAGTGCGCAGCGGAGCGAAGAGGCGAGGATCGTTACCCGTAAGGGCCAGCACAGTTTTTTCGTGCTGGTGAGCAAAGCGAATAGAGCCGCCCCGAAGGGCGCCCCCGTAAGGGATGGTTTAAGGATTGGATCATGAAAAAGCATTTTGGATTTATTTCGAGCGATCTCCTTTTTTCCATTTTTCTTGTATGTGCCATCGCCGGACTTGTTGGCTACTTAACTCAGGACGTTGACGTAAATGTAATAACCGAGCTTTCCCCGGAAGTAAAACAGGAAATCCGAGAGGCTGTAAAAGATGGAATTCAAGCGAGTAGGGCTGAGGAGCTACAGCAACTGCGGGAAGTACAGAACCCGCCAGCTTCGCCCCGGAATATACATTTCTGAACGCAACTGGCACGCCCAGGAGAAACCGAAACATCTGTACGCGCCTTGGTGCTTCATCGGCTTCGCCAAAACAGAACGGGAAGCCAGAGCGAATTGCAGAAAACACGCATCGAGCAAGCCAATGATCGATGCCAAAGAGATTTTAAAAGAGCTGGGCATACCGACCAGCTAAACCAACGGCCACAGGCCAAGAGGAACGACCATGCAAATGCAAATGAACCTGACCGTATTCGGCGTAAACAAAATCACCGTAGATCGTGACGTTTACTGCTCAGTATTCGCCGGCCAGCCTGCAACTGATCCGACCCAAACACGTGGCTATGAGGTCATGAAGCTCAGCGCCGAACCGGAAGTATTCGACCAGCTGGCAGATCTCAAGTCAGGTGATGAAGTGGAGTTTATCTCCGTCCTGAAACGCGCAGCCGGTGGCAAAAGCCAGCCCTTTCTGGTCGGCGTAGTGCCGAAGAAAGCCCCCCAGGGCAGCACCCCAAAGCCTGATAGTAAGTAGATTTTAGGGGGCGATATTGAAACAGAAAATCTTCACCTTCTGTTTTGATATCACCCCGATTGGGTCCAGCGTCACGCTGGTTCGGTTTGGTCGAATAGACCAAGGTTTTAGGGAGTCGATATTGAAACAGAAAATTTTCACCTTCTGTTTTGATATTGAATCCCGTCTGGGTCCAGCGTCACGCTGGTTCAGTTTGGGCGAACAGCCCAAGGTTTAGGGTTTTAAATGAATTTAATAGCGTGCGATGGCACTTGGATTCACAACGAAACGACGAATCAAGTCGGGTGTGATGGCACGCTTCAAGTTGTTGTCGGTGGTGGCCCTTTCGGACTTCCGCCAATGACATACGCAGACGCAAACATGTTGCTAACTAGCATTGGTCTGCTTTGGGCTGCGGTCTTTGTCGTAAGACAGGCACGCAGGTTGTTTTAACCTTAACAGGAGAATCCCATGGATTTTACTGGCGTTGATACCGCGATCACCGACGCGCTGACCGATCTTTCCCCGATCGGCCTGGCAATCGTCACCGTGATTGCAGGCATCTGGGCGTTCAAACAGGTTCGCAGCATGATCGGGCGTTAATCTGTTCTGAGCAAAAGGGAGGGGCTTCACGGCCCCTTTTTTATATGAGGAATTAAAATGGATTACGGACCATGGCTATATTTCTTCGTTCTCTTGGTCGCTTTTTATTGGTTGTTCGAAATACGTTAATACTGCTTCTTCCAGCGTTTAGCTACGCATTAGAAAGCGGCGTAAGTACATCAGATCCAAGGATTCAAGATAGCTCCGCTATGAAACAGACAAGCTGTTCGCATCAGGGCGGTGGTTGCACCCCTACCTACAACTACGATCCTTCTATACATACAAGTGTTTATGTTTTTGATGTGGAATCCGATACCAATCCCGGCAATTACGTCCAGTATCATGATTATTGTAGAAGCCTGTCCCAAAACGGCCCTTGGCCTCTTTTTGGTTATAACCGTAGCGGTGATCGCTGTTTCTACGGTGATCCGCCAGACGTTTGCCCTTTCGATTCTGACCCTATTCGTGAGTATGGCTGTCAGGGCGGGCTTGTTGTAGGAACTGAGGGGAATTATCCCATCTGCTCAAGTAGTATCCCTCCAACAGTTTGCAACAGTGGTTGCCTTTTTACTGGTCCTTCTCATGTTATTGGGACCCCTGATTCACCTTACCCGGGCACAAACTATTACCCAGATTCAACATGGATTTACCAGCCTGCTGGTTCTGAATGCAATGACTCCCCCCAGGACGGTGATAAATTCATTCCAGATGGCTTTGAGTCCGACGGTTCCGATAATCTTGATGGGTTCGATGGTGATGGCGACGGTACCCCAGATGAGGACGATCTAGACCCGAGCGATCCTCTCATTGGTGGAGATACTGACGGCGACGGCACTGCTGACCACGAAGACCCAGACCCGAATGACCCTGCCGTTGGTGGTTCCACTGACCCCGGCGGTTTCGGAGATGGTAGTGGTGGTGAATTCGGCTCAGGCATGTGCACACCTAACACCCGTTCAGAGCCTACCTGTAAGCCTCACATGGATGTTATTAACTGCGGCATATTCCTAGAGCAATGGAATACCCGTTGTGATTCCAAATTGTTCCACGCTGAAATTATAGGCACAGATCAATATCGCTCTGGCAATGATCTTGATGATGCAGAAGGAGAGGGTGTTCCAGAGGCATCATTTAACGCTGGCTCGGTCATATCTGGCCTTTCAGAAACAACAATAAGCTGGGGCGGCGGTTCTTGCCCTAATGATCGTAGCTTTGAAATGCCAGGCGCATTTGGTGGCACTTTTAGCCTTTCATATCAGCCTATTTGTGATTTTGCCGTGATGGTTCGGCCTGTTGTGATAGCCCTTGGTTACATGATCTCAGCTCTGATCATTCTTCGTAAATTCTCCGGTTCTGGGAGTGATGACTAATGCCCGCAATCCTTCAAGCAATCAGCGTTTGGCTCTATTCCAAAATGGCCGGCCTTGTTGGTCGTGTGCTTGTCTCTCTTGGAATGGGATATGTCACGTATCACGGAGTAACAGAGCTTGGTGACAGCCTAGTAACGCTCTTGACAGATCGCTTTCAGGCTGCCTCTGACATGTTCGCCATAGCTTCTATGGCGGGCTTCGATGTGTTTATCAGCCTGATTGTTTCGGCCCATCTTGGCCTAATCGCATGGCTTGCAGCGACTACCGGCTTTAAGCGTCTCAGCTTCGTAACAGGCGGGGAGGGCAACTAATGTTCAATTTGGTTACAGGTCTACCTGGCTCCTGTAAAACTTCAACAACTCTAGAAAAGCTCAGGGAAATAACTGATCGCCCAATTTTTTACCATGGGATAGTCCTTACTGATGAAGGGAAAAAAGCCTTTCCTAATTGGACAGAGCTAACCTCAGATGAGGTGCTAGAGTGGCACGATCATTTGCCTTCTCGTGGCGTCCTTGTTGTTGATGAGGCTCAAAAGCACTTCCCTGTTAGGGCTTCTTCTAAGCCGGTTCCGGCTTCGCTAAAGGCTATCGAGACTCACCGCCATAATGCTTGGGACCTCTATTTCATAACTCAGGCCCCAAACCTCATCGATAGCCATGCACGATCTTTAGCAAACGAGCATTACCACTATGTCAGACCGTACGGCGCCCCCTTTATTACTGAGTACCATTCTGGAACCGGGGCTGTCTCTCCAACTAATCGATCAGATTTGGCTCGCTGTTCCCAAAAAAGGCGCGGTCTTGCTAAGTCGGTGTGGGGCTTGTATGTCAGCGCCGATGAGCACACTCATAAATTCAGGCCACCCAAGATGATTTTCATCTTCCTCGGCCTTGTCGTCGCTGCGGCTTTCTTCTGGTGGTACTTCTTTTCCAATTTCTCAATCGGTGGCGTAGATCCTGATGCTGCCCCTAGTGTTGTCCAGGGCGATGCTGTTCACCGCCCTTCGTCCGGTGATTCTCCGCAGTCTTCTGACTGGGCTGATTTGCTCCAGGAGCAGGTTAGGGGGGTCCCTTTTACTGCGCCGCTCTACAGGGAGCAGGCACGAGAGGTCAAGTCCGTCCCAATGGTCCATGGCTGTATGGCTTTTGAGAATGACGGCTCGGATTGCACCTGCTACACCCAACAGGGCACACCGATTAGGACTATGGCACACAAGATGTGTCTTCGTGCTCTTCATGATGGCGTCTTTAACCATATGGTTGCTGACGGTGATTTAGGGTATCCATCGCCAGGTCAGCGCAGCGGGGGAGGCGAGGAACGAGCCGCCCCGCGCGCGACCGCCAGCAAGACGTCCCTGTAGCACGTCTTATAAAAATATAACGAGAAACACGTTAAACCACATAACGACATAGGTACTGATAATGGCTAAAGCTCCTAACCACATGGTTTCCCTTGGCCCGGATATGCTCGAAGCGCCGGATGGCCGTATTTTTGTCGATGCAGGAACCTGCGAGGTCACAGACCTCACAGACTTTAAAATGGTGCATTTCGGGACCGACACCGTGCGCCAGCTCTACAGGGGCACAATCAAGCCGGGCGTGCTTGACCTCTTTGAAAGCCGTGACATGGTCGAGTTTGCTGGTTATGACTGGATGCCGGGCAGAACCGGGCGCAGCTCTGGTTATCAGTTCCGCCTACAGAATGCAGATCTCGGGCTCATCCTGCTGATCAAGTCTTTCCACGTCGATGAAGATAACGAAGGGCCACACCTGAAAATTGAGGTTTCCCCCCACTGCATCAAGGCCCACACCCCGGCACAGCTACAGCAATTGCTGGATATTCTGGCCAGTGACGTTCTCTCTGATTCCGTGGCCTCAGGTACGGCCATCCATATAGCACTGGATTTTCAGGGCTGGGAACCCCCAGCGGATTTTGAAGCACGCCTACACTGCCGATCAAAGCGGGTCGCTTCTGTCCAGGGCATTCAGTCCCTTGATTGGGACTCTGAATCCGCTACCTACGGCCGTGGTCAATCTTGGCGTTTTGGTGCAGCCAATGGCCTGCAAATGGCCCTCTATAACAAGTCTCAGGAGGCTAAAGCCCATGACAAGCTGGATATGTGGCAGCACAATTGGGAGCAATCCGGCCAGTACGATCCAGAAAAGCCTGTCTGGCGTCTTGAGATGCGCTTCCACCATTCAGTGGTTCGCCAGTTTTCAGAAGGCACCGTTGACACTGAAACCGGTGAGGCCTTCGACTTTGATAGCTACTACGGCCTCGTAGACCATCGTGACGGCCTTTGGCGCTACGCCCTACGCCAGTTCAAGTTTCTTGCCAGACCGGGCTGGTTCGATCCCGTATGGACCGTTCTCAGCCGTCAAAAGCTCTGTGACGATGAATACCAGGTCGACTATAAGCGGTATCATAAAACCGCTGCTGGATTCTCCGGAAAAAACGTAGAACTGCTCCTGGGCAACTTCATCAGCTGCGCCGCGAGAATGCGCCTAACCTTTGAGCAAACATGGCGTGCACTCCATGCTCTCCCGGTTTATGACTTGATCCGTGACCACTATCTAAACAAAGGCAAGAGCAGCACTGAGATACAGGCCCACGTCCTAAAGCTCTTGAAGGAAAGGGTGGTCAGATACGGCAAAGCCGTATGATCAAACAGCTACCTGACGGGCGTTGGCTTGCGGATGTGGAACCGGTCAAAGGCTCTCGCTACCGTAAGCGTTTCGCAACCAAGGGCGAAGCCCGTCTATTTGAAGCACAAAAGCGTGCCGATCATTCAGATGGTGCAAAGCGCCCCAAGCGCGATAAACGGACCGTTACCGATCTAGCCGATCGCTGGTATCAACTCCATGGCCACACGTTAACCGATGGTGTCAGGCGTCTTGAGATAGTGAAGCTCCATGCCCAGGAACTGGGCAACCCGATCGCAAGCCAATTCACAGCCAAGTCATACCTGTTAACCCGTGGCCGACTCCTCAGTGCTGGCATGGCAGGAAAGACACTGAATAACCGCCTTGGCTACCTGAAAGCCGTTTTCAATTCCCTGATTTCCTTCGATGACATTGCTTACAAAAACCCGCTCTCAAAGGTCAAGCCGCTACGCCTGCAAGAGAATCCCGTAACGTTCCTTACCTCCGACCAGATAGAGCGATTGCTCACGGCCGTACAGTCCACCAGCTCCCCTGAGGATCTGGGTTGCGTTGTGAGGATCTGCCTTGCAACAGGTGCCCGATGGTCAGAAGCCCTGAGCCTGACAAAAGAGAGGGTGAAGGGGGGCGCGGTCGAGTTCGTAAATACTAAGAGCAAGCGAGTCAGGGCGGTGCCTGTTTCATCCGACCTCGAAAAGCGTGCCCAGGACCATTTGAAAACCAACGGCTACTTCTCCAACTGCATTCGCGGTTTTCACCATGCGCTTACAGCTGCTGAAATCGATTTACCAAAGGGACAGGCAACGCACGTACTTCGTCACACCTTCGCGGCACACTTCGTCATGAATGGCGGGAACATACTCGTACTACAGAAGATACTGGGGCACAGCACTATCAACATGACGATGCGCTATGCACACCTTGCGCCGGATCATCTGCGCGAAGCGGTGGCATTAAATCCGCTTTCGTCACTTTCTCGACACCAGAAATAAAAAAAGCCCGTAAAGGGCTGATTTTATTGAAGTATTTGGCGGTGAGGGAGGGATTCGAACCCTCGATACCTTGCGGTATACACACTTTCCAGGCGTGCTCCTTCGGCCACTCGGACACCTCACCAGATTGTCGTCAAAAGCGTATTGGGCAACTCTTGAGGGCGCGTAGAGTACCGGAGGGGGCGGCGTGAGGCAAGCCTCATGCCGCCGGTTGTTCAGGGTTTGAACAGTGACAGCAATGTGCAGGCCTGGTCGACAGCCAGCCAGCTCACTAACGCCACTTGTACCAGGAAGAAACCGAAGCGAATCTGCACCAGCCAGTGGTTCACACCGACCAGATGGATGATGCTCTGGGCCACGCGGGCAGCGACGATCCAGGGTAGCAGGCAGGCAGCCAGTTCGGTGTTGCCGAGCCACAGGGCGGTGGCGCCGACGACAATCAGAATGCCGAGTAACTCCAGCGTGTTCAGGTAGGCCCGATGCAGGCGGTTGAGCGGGCAGGCCGGGTTGTAGTGATAAGGGGGGAAGCCGTCGGCTTTCGTTTTGCCGCTCAACACGGCCAGGGAACGGGCGCTGATCAGCAGGATGAGCAAAAACAATGCCCAGCCCGCATAGGCCAGCAAATAGAAGTGAGTGGTAATGATGGTGCTGTCAGCTGTCATGGGGTCCGATCCTTCGCAAGATAAAGACCCTGATACTCGCAGACCTGAGCGCCGTTGGCACTGGTACCCTGCGCCAAAACCGTCAACGTGGCTTTGCCCCGGCGCGTCAGGCGCTGCTCGAAGCGGCTGATGTCGTCGGCACCGGCGGTGGCGGTAATGTGGATATCACTGTTCAGGGGGAGCTGGTACTCAAGCCCGGTCTTGACGGCAACCACGTCCGCATCCACGCCTGCCTGGCGGGCCAGCAGGGTCGTCAGGCTCCAGCCGGCGAGTGTCAGCAGGGCCGACTGGCTGCCAGCAAAAAAGGTGCCTTTGTCGTTGTGGTTGACGGCCAGTGGCGCGGTGAGGGTCAGCGCCTGGCCATCAAATGTTTCGAGCTGAAAGGCCAGATGCCGGGTCAGCGGAATGGCATTGCGGACCTGTTCTGCCAGAGCGGCCAGATCCATCATGGCAATTCGCGGAGGAAGTCAGCGGGGACGTCGTTAGGCAGGGATTTCAGACTGCCCACGGGTTTACCCAGGTACAAATAGGCGACAACCTGATCCTTGGCCGCAAAGCCGAGCTTTTCCTTGGCCAGGGTAGAGTTTGCCATGGCGCCGGTGCGCCACATGGCGCCAATACCCTGTTCGTAGGCTGCGAGCATCATGTTCTGAACGGATGCGCCTACCGCCAGCACCTGCTCCCAGACCGGAATCTTGTGGCCCTCGGTCACTTCGGCCACGGCAATGATGATGGTGGGGGCACGCAGGGCCTTGCTGCGGGCAATCTCCTGGGCACGGTTGTCGGCGTCCGGTTGTGCTTCCAGCAGGTGGTCTACCATGATGTCACCCAGACGTTCGCGCTGGCGGCCTTGCAGCACGATAAAGCGCCAGGGGCGCAGCAGGCCATGATCCGGGGCGCGGATGGCGGCACGCAGCAACATGTCCAGTTGCTCATCGCTGGGGCCGGGGGCTTCCAGGCGCGGGGCGGATACACGGGTGGTCAGGGCGGTGAGGGTGTCCATTCAGGGCTCCTATTACAACGGCGCCATGGTAGCCCGAATCGCAGATGAGTCCCAGTTGCAGAGTGCGCCTGTTTTCCGGTGGCAGTGAATCGCCTACCTTTAGTCATCCCAGTCTTTTTTCTTAGAGACTAAACCGCTAAGCTTCGCAGAAATCGCGTGAAGCGGATCACATGACCTCCATGACGAAAAAGAAAGCTCGCCGCCCCCAACTGGGTCCCATGGAGCGGGCGCGCCGTCAGGCAAACTACATCCGGCTATTGGCCTTTCTGGTGGCCGCCATGATTCTGATGGCGGGCCTGAAGCTGAACCTGTTCCCCGAGTTATACATGCTGGGGGTGGCGGGGCTGCTGATTTATCCCATGTCCGCCCAGGGGCTGCTGTTCCTGTTTGAAAAGCAGGACCGGCCCACCAAGCCCGTGCACAAGTTACTGATGCAGGCTGACGCCATGGTGATTGGCCTGGTGTGTGCGTTGCTGCACTTTTCACTGGTGCCGGCCATGGTGTTGCTGATTATCGTGCACGCCAATTCGGTCAGTAGTGGCGGGCTGAAACCCTGGTTGCTGAATGTCCTGATGACCGGTGTTGGCGCCCTGTTAATGGGCTGGGTGCTGGGCTTTCAAGTGCTGTCACCGGAGCAGACGCCGGTCTTGCTGTCGGTGATTTCCATGCTGGGGTTGGGGATCTATGTGGGTGCCTCTTCCGCGTTTGCCCACCTGCAGGCTCGTTACCTGAAGCAGGCACAGGAGTTGGTGGGGCGCCAGCAGAAGCAGGCGGTGGATATGTCCCGCAAGCTGGCCAAGTATTTGCCGCCCCAGGTATGGGGATCGATTTTTTCCGGCAAGCGTGATGCCAAGCTGGAAACCCGACGCAAGCGCCTGACCGTGTTCTTTTCCGACATCAAGGGATTCAGTGCCATCTCCGAAGAGCTGCCACTGACCACGCTTACCAAAATGCTCAACACCTACCTGAGCGAGATGACGCGCATTGCCCTGCGTCACGGTGGCACCATCGATAAATTCATTGGTGATGCGGTCATGATCTTTTTTGGTGATCCGAAAAGCGAAGGCGCCCAGGAAGATGCCTACCGTTGTGTATTGATGGCCATCGAGATGCAGGAACAAATGAAGCTGCTGCGCCAGCGCTGGCAGCGCGAAGGCATCGACCACAAGCTGGAAATCCGTATCGGCATCAACACCGGTTATGCCACGGTGGGCAACTTTGGTACCGATTCACGCATGGATTACACCATTCTCGGCACGGATGTGAACCTGGCCAGCCGCCTGGAATCCGCCTGCCGGCCAGGCGGCGTGTTGATCTCGGAGGCGACCCAGGCGCTGGTGAATAACCGGATTCAGTGCCGCAGCATGGGCGACATTCAGGTCAAGGGGTTTAACCGGCCGATACCGGTGTTCGAGGCGTTGGGGGCCAAACGGGATGCGGGGGCAAAGAACCGTTATGTGTCTGCGCAAACCGATGGGTTTGGCATCCACATCGATCTGGAGCGCATCCGTAATTTCGACAAGAACACCATCTTACGCACCCTGGCCCGCTCCGCCACGGACCTGAAGCAGGACAAAACGGTGGCTGTGGACTATGAAGCGGAAGGTTTCAGTCTGCATGTGCAGAGCGACATCATGAGAAAACGCGATCGTGAAAAAGTCATCGAGATGATGGGGCGCGCTGCGAAAAAAGTGCAGACCGAGGTGAGAGTCTGAGCTACAAGCTACAAGCTCAGCCCCGTAGGTCGGCTTAGGCGTAGCCGTAAGCCGACATCCAGCCTTTGATACACTAATTCAACGGAAACGCCGTCCAGTTGTCGGCCCATGTCTGCGCGCTGCCCGGGCGCATGGCACCGAGATAATCCGCTGCTTCATCCCAGAACTCTCCCTGCGGGATCGCCGTGGCGCCATTGCGGGCAGGAGAGCGTGAGGTGGGCGCAAAGTCCGGATGGGAGGTGCTGGTCGCATCGCGGGTGAGCAACGGGTCGGTGCCAAACTGGGCGCCCACGGAACGGCTCTGGAAATAACGACGCTCGTCGAAACCGTTATCGTCATCATTGTCCATGTTTTCTGCGTCGAAGAACGTCAGGCCACGGCTGCCCACTTTGTGCACCATCATACTGTTGAAGGTGAGCTCGCCTTCCTGAATACGGCGCACGGTCTCGCCGCCTTTCAGGTCGATGGTTTCCCCGGAGAAACCGTCAATAATCATGTTGTTGAAATGCCCGCCGGTGCCCACTTTGAGGGTCATCGCCCGGTGGTATTTTTCATGGCTGCGCGGGCTGATCAAGGTCACGTTATACATGACCGGCGCGGAAATGGGCGTGGCATCCGGGTTCGCCTTGAGGTTATCGCCCTCAAACGCGTTGTCGCCCACGTTGGCATGCTGTTGCACGACCAGAAACTGCACCCGGCCACGCCAGCCCATATCCCAGTCCAGTGAGTCGTCCGCAGCACCGGTAATAATGATGTGCTTGAGGTCCACTGTGCCGCCGAACACTTCGATACCGTCGTCCAGTGCGCGATGGACCTGCACATTGCGAACAATGGTGCTGCTGCCACAGCCACCCAGGGTCAGGCCATTCAATTCGTTATTGGCGTAGACCTCGAAGCCGGCGAACTCCACGCGGGTGTATTCCATCACGCCGCAGGAACCGTCCGCATCGCTGCCGCCAAAGGCTCCCCGGGTATCGCCATCGGGAATGCCTTCAATGTGTGCGTTGGCCACGTTAACCGGTGCGCTGCCGAGCATGACCACACCGCCCCAGTCTCCGGCCGTACGGGTGCCTTCCGGCTGGGTGCTGGTGAAGACGATGGGCGCGTTTTCCTGGCCACGGGAGAACAGGGTGGCGTCCCGGGTAATCACCAGGGCGGAACCGGGCCTGCCTTCAATGCGTGTCCCCGGTTCGATGGTCAGACTGGCGCCCGCTTCCACATAGACAATGCCATCGAGCACCCAGGTGGTGCCGGCATGCCAGGTGTTCTGTCCGAACAGGGAGCCCTTGATGGTTTGCTGCCCGGCGATCAACTGGCGCATCGGGTCATAGGCAAAATAGCCAGCCATGCACAACACAACGGCGGCCAGAGCAACCCAGGCATAGAGGCCTGAAGGTTTGCTGGTGGAGGAGTGTCTGCTGCCCAGGGTTTCAGCGATATCCGGGTTGGTGAGTGGGGTAGTCAGGCTGGCGGCAGGGCGCTTGTGGAGCAATACACCGTCCCGGTTGGCTTCCTGCAGCTTCAGCCCCAGTGCCCGGATTTTCCGGTTGTCACTTTGAATGGCGCGGGTAATGATTTCCGCTCGGTAGACCGGGTCGTTCAGCAGCGTGTTGAAATGAACAAACCGCAAGCTGCTGTCATTTTCCTGATCAAAATTCTGTTTAAGCTGCCACAGCAATTCGACCAATTGTGCACGCGGTGATGAAACTGCATCGACCATACATCCCCCCAAACGGATATCACGCAATCACCAGAAGGGGGGCAGTGTGTAAAATAAATATGACAGTAGGGTGAAAAAAGCGGCGAGTTGCGAGCTGCAACATGATAGATAGTAAAGGCTGGAAACGTGCTCCAGCTTTCGGGTTTTCTACGAAGCCGCTGTAGGCGTTCTTCTTGAGGGATGAATCCGAGCTAGGGCCGGTCAGGCATCCGGGTTCGACAGGTCAGCAAAAAGGGGGGCCCGATGCCTCTGTTGCCTCGCTGCGCTCGGTTCGTCCCCTGGAAGGGAACTCCTACCCATTCTTCGCGGGCGGGGCGGTTGCCGTGTGGCGTCCCGTCCCCCCGTCCTCAACCAGCGTTGCCGCTTGTTGCGTTGTTACTTGCCGAGAATCGCGTCAGCCGCTTTTTCGGCAATCATCACGGTCGGTGCATTGGTGTTACCACCAATCAGTGTCGGCATGATGGAAGCATCTACCACGCGCAGGCCTTCCAGGCCGTGTACGCGCAGTTCCGCGTCCACCACTGCCATGTCATCACTGCCCATTTTGCAGGTGCCCACGGGGTGATAGATGTTGTCGCACTTCTGGCGCAGGAACTCGCGGATCTCTTCATCACTCTGCGTGTCCTTGCCCGGGAAGAGCTCTTCACCGCGCCAGTCATTCAGCGCCTGTTGGGCCATGATCTTGCGCAGGGCCTTGACGCCGCGAACCATGCCTTCCATGTCGTCCGGGTGCTCCAGGAAGCGCGGATCAATCAGGGCCGGTGAGCGCGGGTTGGCATCGCGCAGGGTAATATTGCCACGGCTTTTCGGACGCAGGATGCAGACGTGGCCGGAGTAGCCGTAGCCCATGCTGAACAAGGTGTTCAGGCCATGGTTGTCCAGCTTCGCCGCGGTCAGGTGCAGCTGCAGGTCCGGGATCGTTTCTTCCGGGCGGGATTTAATAAACCCGCCGGCTTCCGCCACGTTGGAGGTGAGTTGCCCATTGCGGCGGTAGAAGAAATTGAAGATGCCTTTCAGGCCGGTAGTGAGCAATGCTCCGGGCGCCAGGCTCAGGGTGTCCTTGCGCAGGCTCTTGTGTACCACCAGAGCATCGGGGTGATCCTGCAGGTTTTCGCCGACACCGGGGAGCTCATGCACCAGCGGGATGTTGTGTTCGGCCAGCTCGGCAGCCGGGCCCACACCGGAGAGTTTCAGTACCTGGGGAGAGTTGATCGCGCCGCCGGACAGGATGACTTCGTTATCCGCTTTCAGGGTGCGGATCTGGCCGTTGTGTTCCACTTCCACACCGATGGCGCGCTTGCCTTCGAACAGGATGCGGTTTACCAGTGCACTGGTGAGCACGGTCAGGTTGGGGCGGTCCATCACCGGGTGCAGGTAGGCTTTGGACACGCCGCAGCGCTCACCATCCTTCTGGTTGACCTTGTACATGCCCACGCCTTCCTGGACATCATTATTGAAGTCGTCGGTGGCGGGGTGACCGGCTTCCACGCCGGCCTTGATAAAGGCACTGCTCACCGGGTGGGTGAAACGCAGGTCGGCGATGTTCAACTTGCCGCCGGTGCCATGGAAGGGACCTTCACCGCCTTCATAATGCTCAGAGCGTTTGAAAACAGGGAGTACGTCGTCAAAGCCCCAGCCCTTGTTACCCAGGGCGGCCCAGTGGTCGTAGTCTGATTGGTGGCCCCGGGTGTAGCACATGGCATTAACGGCGGAGGAGCCGCCCAAGGTCTTTCCGCGGGGAATATAAAGCTGGCGATTGTTCAGCGCCTTCTGCGGTACGGTGTAGTAACGCCAGTTCCGCGCGTTGGAGCGCATCATCAAAATGATGCCAGCCGGTATGCGAATGAACAGGCTGTTATCGGCGGGGCCGGCTTCGAGCAGGCATACGCGATTATTCGGATTTTCGGAAAGGCGGTTGGCGAGTACGCAGCCGGCAGAACCGGCGCCGACAATGATGTAATCAAACTGCATGGTGTCTGCCTTCGGCTAATGGCACAGTAAAAGGAGCCTCTGGAAAACTCCTTGCGTGCTCAGCGTGGCCTGAAGCGTGCAGATGTTGAATTTTGTCTCGACGGACAGGGTAGTTCCCTTTCCTAGAGACAAAATTCAGCAGATGTGCGCTTCAGGCCACGCCCTTCGGGTCTTCCAGGCTGGCCCGCACTCGTTGTTGCACTCTTTCGACAGGCAACCAGCATGCCTTCAAAAGTGCGCCTAGATTGCGAACCAGCCTGAAAGACTGAGCATGTAAGGAGTTTTTCAGAGGCTCCTCGGCGTATTTTAGGAGGTCGGGCCATGAAAACGAGGTTTGTTTGTGACCGGGGAGTCCAATGTATACCACGCTGGGTAGCGCTGTCTTTGGCCCTAATGCCTGCTTTGGCGGTTTCGGATGTGCCGCAGGGCTGGCGGGAAGTGGTGTTCGCAGGGCATACGGAGTACCGGCAAGTGAACGGTTGCTGGCATGCTCTTGCGAAAGGAACGGCGTCGGGCCTGGTGAGGGAGCAGGAAGTGGATCTCAACCAGACGCCCTGGCTGACCTGGCAGTGGCAGGGTGAAGTCATCCCGCCCTGGCCTGACAGGTTGGAGCAAAGCAAGGCGGGGGATGACTTTCAGGCTCGCGTGTACGTGGTGAAAAAAGGCTGGTTGCCCTGGCAGACGCGGGCCATCAACTATGTCTGGTCCCGTGACGCAGAACCCGGCGCCCATTGGCCCAACCCGTTTGCCAGCCAGGCAGAGATGGTCGTGGTGCAGGGGCCGGGTGGTGCCGGCCCCTGGCACCGGTTCTCGCGCAATGTGCAGGCTGATTTCAGGCGTTTTCATGGCATGGAGGTGAGCGCAGTGGATGCGGTGGCGATCATGACGGATGGCGATAATACCGGCACGCGGGTAATGAGCTGTTACCGTTTGCCCGTGTTTCGTGCTGCTGCGCAGGATGAACGAGAGTGAAGAAACGGATAAGCGAGGAGTAAGGGAGGATAAAGAAAGTTGCGGCCATCACCGCGAGCTGTTTATTATTTATTCAATCCGGTGTCTGTGATTAGCCTGTCGTGGCATGTTAATCAGAGATAACCGGGTAAAGGCGCTGCCATCGTGTTCATGCACAGCCACAGGCCATTCATTTTTCTCCGCCGGTCCATGCCGGACGGTGCCCCTGCCTCTCCTTACCCCTTACCGCCGACCCTTGTGTCGCAGAATCGTCATTACTTTACGTTTATATCTGACCCTGCCATGCCTGATCACATTGCTGAGGTTGCCCATGAGTGAACGGATTCTGCGCCTGGATAAAGCCGGTACGCCGGTCGAGTGGCTCGACTGGCAAATGGCCGCCACCCTGTATGCGCGTGGGTTGGTGACCTGGACGCTGGGAGATGTGATCTACCGGCTGCACGGCGGCACCAGTCGCCTTACCGGCACCCGTTCCTGCCTGTCGCTGCATTCGATCATCGCCTGCGATGGCGTTACCCATAACCACAAGCGCCCGGCACCGCCTTTGACCAACCGGGCGCTATTCCGTCGCGACCAGCACCTGTGCCTCTATTGCGGCAAACCGTTCCCCGAAAACGTGCTCACCCGTGACCATATCGTACCCACTTCGCGCGGAGGCAGGGACCGCTGGCTGAATGTGGTATCAGCCTGCCGGCGTTGTAATCAGCGCAAGGGTAGCCATCGGCTTGACGAAATCGAGATGGAATTACTGGCGTTGCCCTACGTGCCTAACATGGCGGAGTACCTGGCGCTGATTAACAGCCACCGTATCCGAGGTGACCAGATGGAGTTCCTGCGCAGCCAGTTTGGTAAAGAAAGCCGGTTGTTGTAAAACAGAATGTAAAAAAATGCAGACACTGCTGCGCTTTTATTTACAACTCGCCGCTTCGCTCACCATATTTCACTTTGCCTTGATGCGAATTCAGATACACTGAAAAATCGCTCGCGCCTTATTGTTCAGGGGAAAATCCATTCGTTACGTTATTTTCTCGTTCTGCTGCTTAATTGCTGTAGCCGCTGCCGCGGCAGAGAGCGGGAGTGACTCCAAAACGGCGGCTTTTTATTACGGCCCGGATATTCCATGGTCGTCATTGGCGGCATTTGATTTTCCTGTGGTGGAGCCGGATCAGGCCGACAATTTGCCGCAGGCTTATCGGGACGAGACGTTCTATGCCTATGTGAGCCTGGGCGAGGTATTGTCCCAGCGGCATTATTTTGCCGGCCTGGACAAGGCCTGGTTGCTGGGTAAAAACCCGGACTGGGGCTCGTTTATTCTTGATCAGTCTTCCCCGGCGCTGCGCCGCTATTTTATCGATGCCGTGATCGAACCGCTCTGGGCCAAGGGCTACCGTGGCTTTTTCCTCGACACCCTGGACAGTTATCAGCTGGCTGCCAAAGATGAGGCCGCGCGTGAGCGTCAACGACAGGGGCTGGCGGCGTTAATTAATGCCATTGCCGAGCGTCATCCCCAGGCGGGTTTTATTTTTAACCGTGGTTTTGAACTGATGCCGCTGGTGCAGGCCCGGGTGGATGCGGTGGCGGCCGAGTCCCTCTACCAGCGGTGGCTGCCGGACAAGGACCAGTTTACCGCTGTCCCGGAGGAGGACAGGGCCTGGCTGCTGGGCCAGTTTGAACAGGTCCGTGAGCGTTATGGCGTCAGCACTATCGCCATTGATTATGCGCCTCCCGGGTCCCGTGACCAGGCGCGCAAGATCGCCAGCGACATTGCCCGGCATAACGTGATTCCCTGGGTCACCAACCCGGCGTTGGACATGATGGGTGTGGGGGAGCTGGAGATTCTGCCCCGCCAGGTGCTGCTGTTGTACGGCGGCAGCACGGAGCGCACCTGGGAATTGACCGATGCGGTGCGCTACGGGCTGATGCCTCTGCAGTTTCAGGGCCTGGTGCCGGATATTCGTGCGGTGGATGCGCCCATGCCGGCGGGCACACTGGCCGGCCGTTATGCGGGCATTGTTATCTGGCTGGAAGATTCGGACGTGGCCAGTGATGGCTTTGAGGACTGGCTGGCGCAACAGAAAGAAGCCGGTGTGCCTATCCTGATGCTGGGGTATCCCGCCGTTGACCCGCAGGGACCCCATGCCCAGGACTTCGGTTTTGAGTCGCGAAATACGCCGGCAAGTCCGCCACAGATTGTCTCTCAGCACCCGGACATGGGCTTTGAAATTCCGTTGCCGAAACTGCTGGAGCTGTCTGCGCCGGTGGATAACGACAACGCCACCCCCTGGTTAAAATTGCGCAGCGAGAACCAGACGTTTACCCCCGCAGCGACAACCCCCTGGGGCGGGTACGCCTTCCAGCCCTTTCTGATTCGTTCCATTTTGCCCGGCGTGCAGGGCGGTGGCATGGATCGCTGGGTGTTGAACCCGCTCAGTTTTACCCGTGAAGCGCTGCAATTGCCCGACATGCCTATCCCGGACGTGACCACCGAAAACGGGCGGCGACTGTTGTTTGCGCACATGGACGGCGATGGTTTCCCCAGCCTGGCGGAAGTGGAAGGGTACCGGGGGAAAGCGGATGCTTTGGTGCTGCTGGATGAAATTCTCGAGAAGTTTGATATCCCCACCACCATTTCCGTGATTGAAGGGGAAGTGTCCAGTGAGGGGTTGTATCCAAAAATGGCGCCGGAGCTGCAGCGTATTGCCCGTGCCATGTTTGCCCTGCCCCATGTGGAAGCGGCAACACACACTTACTCGCATCCTTTTTTTTGGTACGACGCCCAGGCAAACCCCGGGGAACTGTACGGGCCGGAAGGGCAGCTGCGACTGCCGCTGCCGGACTACCGCATGGACCCGGTGCGTGAAGTGGTGGGCTCGGCAAACTATATCGAACGCGAGCTGTTGCCGCCGGGCAAGAAGACCCGCATGGTGCTGTGGAGTGGAGACACCATTCCCACACCGGAAGCGCTGAAAGCGGCCCGTGAGGGCGGCCTGTTGAACATGAATGGCAGCGATACGATCATCACCAACAGTGCCCCCACCTGGACGCTGGTGAAGGGCATTGGTATCCCGAAAGGGGATGAGTATCAGGTCTACGCGCCCAACCAGAACGAAAATATTTATACCAATAACTGGACCGGGCCTTTCTACGGCTTTGAGCGGGTTATTGAAACCTTCAAACTGACCGAAACGCCTCATCGCTTCAAGCCGGTGGATATTTACTACCACACCTATATTGCCAGCAAGAATGCGTCACTGGAGTCCCTGCGGCGGGTGTACCAATGGGCCAGTGATCAGCCGTATTTCCCGCTGTTCGCGTCGGACTACAGCCGCAAAGTGCTGGATTTCAACGATATGGTGATTGGCCGCCGGGGCGATCAATGGTGGATTCAGGGCAACGGCCAGCTACGTACGTTACGGCTGCCGGACGGAATGGCGCTTCCCGCGTTGGCACAAAGCAGCGGTGTGGCCGGCTACCGTGAAGACAAGCCTGGGCGCTATGTGCATTTGAGTGGTGCGAACGGCCATTGGCGAGGTCAGCCATCCAGCGACCAGGACAGCAGGGTGCCGTATTTGCAGCAGGCAAATGGTCGGCTAACGGCCTTTTCCCGCGACGGACGAAACCTGCGTTTTTCCCTGAAAGCCATGGCGCCACTGGACTTTACCCTGGGCAATGCCCGGGGCTGCATCTTGTCTCATCAGGGGCAAACATTGAAACCTGTCGGCCGGGAAGGCCGGCTCTACCACTACAGGAGTGCGGCGCGTGAGCTCAATGAGCTACGGCTACAATGTCCGCACTGAACGGCTGCGGGTTGTTGGGCTACCGGAATTATTCGCCTTTCTGATTCTTATCGGAGTGGTGTGCTGGATGGTGTTCCCGCGAGACTTGTCCTCGTCCCTGCGTAGTGCGCGGCTGGACGCGGTCACATTCAGCTATATGCAAGCCTGGCTGAAAGCCAAGCCGGATGATCAAGAACTGCGCCTGTTGATGGCCCGGGAATTGATTCTGCAAGGTAACTTCGTGGCGGCGGATGAGCAGCTGCAAGTCGTGACCGCGGACAGTAATGGGCGCTATGACACCCAGATCGCCTGGCTGGAATTGCGTCGGGATTTTACCCGTTTGATGGCCATAGACGCCGACAATCGCCGTGGCACCATGCTTGAACATGAAACCCTGACCCGTTTGCGCGCGATTGACTGGGCCGCCCTGAACAGTGAAAAACGCATCCGCTTCGCCGACATGGCCCTGGCCATGGGTAGCGTGGACCTGGCGGTGCAAGCCTATCGCCGGTTGGCTGACAGCGCGGCCAACCCCAGCCAGTGGCACGTCAAGGCGGCGAAAGTGCTGCTTGCCCACGGGCGCTATTCCGAGTCTGCGGATGCCTACATTGCGGCCATGGACGCACGCGGAAATTACACGGTGCGCAAGCGCTATTTCCTGGCCGCACTCAGCGCATTGCAAGCGGGTAGCCTGCATGACAAGGCGCTGCGCCTGGCTCAGGCCCGCGAGCGTGCTTTTTATAACGACAAGGCGGTGTTGTACCGCTTGATGACCCTGGCCCAGGCTGGCGGCAACATGTCGCTGGCCGAGCACTATGGGGTGTTGTTGCTGGGCTTGCCGTCGGTGGAGGGTAGCCGATGACCCGCCGCCCGCTGATACGACCCTGGCTCCATGCGGCGATCTTCCCCCTCGCACTGTTGTCTGCCGTGCCGCTTGCCCATGCGGATACACCGGCGCCCTATGTGGAGCGTTATTACGACCGCAGTTATCAGGTGTTCGTGGGGTCGGGGAACCTGGTTCGGGCCCGGCAAGTGGCCGAAAACGCCCTTTACTGGCGCCCGGATGATGAGCGCTGGTGGCGCCGCCTGGCGGAGATATCCCGTTGGCAGGGGGATCCGGAAACCTCGCTGAAAGCCTGGCGGCAGGTGGCCTTGCGCAGTAATGATCCGGAGGCCTGGAAACAAGTGCTGGTGTTGGCACCGCTGACCTACAGCAACCGCCTCGCGCTGCGGGCCAACAAGGCGCTGTTGAGCGCCTCTCCCTATGATGCCGACATTATTGCCACCATCAGTCAGCAGTATGAGCTGCTGGGGCAACCGGATGAGGGCCTGCGTTTCTTCGCAGACTGGCGTCGGCGTTACCCCAGTAAAGCGGCATTACGGGAAATGCAGCGGCTCGCCTTGAATCAGGGTGAGGATGTGTTGGCTGCGCGCTATTCACGGGAATATATGGACCGCTTTGGCCCGGAAGAGGCCATGGCTGCCCAGGCGGCAGACCTGTTCTGGCTGGATGGTCAGCGCGAAAAAGCCCTCCATGACCTGGACAGCGACGCCAGTGATTTAGCCTATTCGCCGGCGCTGTCCCGGCGCATTGCGGTGATGGCCGGAGAGTTGGGCGAGTGGGATCTGGCGCTGGATCGTTACCAGCAATTGGTGGATAACGACGACGACCAGGTTACCGATCTGTACCACTACATCACGCTGGCCCGTTATTACCGCCCGGATCGGGTGGCGTCACTGATGGACCGGGCCTGGCAGAAGAACCGCAATCCGCAATTTGCCCTGGAAGCGCTGTACCAGCTGAACGATCGTCGTGACGATGAAGCCATTGATGCTTTTCTGGCAGGGTTGAGTGAAGAACAATGGCAAACCCTGATACAGACGCCTGCATTTCTGCGTTTCTACGCCAACCTGCAATTGCGGCGCGGCGACCCGCAAGCGGCGCAGCGCTGGTTGCAGAAAGCGTTAGCCCTGGACTCCACTGATCGGGAAACCCGGATCAGCTGGATGTGGCTGCTGATCGCCACCGGCCAGGACCGGGAGCTTCGCCAGGCTTTGGTCACTTGGGAAGACGTGACCCGCAGTGACCGGCGCTATTGGGAAGTGCTGTCGGCGTCACATATGGCATTGGGCAACGCGGAACAGGCCCTGCGCTATGAAACCGAATTGCTGAAAACCGCGCGCCAGAACTGGGAGCGCCAGTGGTATTACGCCCAGGCGCTGATTGCCACCGGTCGAAACGGGCAGGCCTGGCCGGTGCTGCGGCACCTGAAGGAACAATTGCCCTTGACGGTCGAGCCGCAAAAGCAGGCCATTTACCGGGATATGCAATTGACGTTGAGTCTGCTGTTTGACGATGGCGATACCTCGCTGAAGCTGGCCCGGGCGCAAACGCAAGGCATGGACAGTGATCCGGTGGCCCGGGCCGAGTGGTTGGCGCAATGGGCGATCGGGCAGTCAGAGCCCTTGCTGGCGCAGAGTTGGTATTTGCGTAAACAGCAGGCGCAAGGGGCGCTCAACGCCGGCTCGGCACTGGCTTTTGCACTGGTGCAGGATGATCTGGACGCGGTGGCGCAGATCCGTGAGCAGTATCAGGGCCAGCTTACCCTGTCCGAGCAGCTGGAAGCCCGGGTGCGGCTGGATGAACCGCGCCGTGCTGCCAGTACCTTCATGGCCATTCAGGCCGGCTCGCCGGAACTGGCCGGCAGCAATAACCTGCAGGAAAGCCTGCTATTGCCCACGGCCCGCTCGTCACAGTTTCATCTTGAACAGCGCCGTTTGGGGGCGCTGGATATTCAGGATCTGCAGTTTGTGCAGTACCAGCCGCTCAGTGATTTCACCCAGCTGTCTGTGGAAGCCCGCCAGCGCAACTTCAGCAGCAATGATGATGCACTGCTGCAAATCAGTGATGACGAGCAGCGGCTGTCGATGGCGCTGGCTTACCAGCGCGAACGGTTCCGCAGCCGCCTGGAGCTGGGCCAGCGCAACCTGTTGGACAACAGCGAAACCATGGCGGATTTGGAGCTGGGGGCGAACTGGACGCGGTACTGGTCCGGTAGCCTGAATTACCAATGGCGAATGCCGGCGGATGAGTCGTCCCTGCTGATTCTCGGTGCGTCGCGTACCGGTAGCCAGTGGCTGCTGAACTGGACGCCATCTTCCACCTGGCAAAGCAGTGTGGATTGGGCCAACTATGACTATCAGGATCTCAATGACAGTGATCTGGGCAGCGGCAGCATTATCAATGCCCAGAGCACCTGGCGCCCCTGGTTGTCGCGCTTCTCTCCCGGGGTTCGGGTGAGGCATACCCGGGCAGACTTTACCGCCGGTGCTGACAGCATGGCGGAAGTGAGAGCCTTGCTGCCGCCCGGTGCCCAGACCTTGCCACTGCCGGAGGACTATCACGAGTCGGAAGTGGTGCTCTTGCTGGGTCAGCCGGATGTGCATATTCGTCCGCACCGTTTGCAGGGCTGGGCAGAAATTGGCTACAGCCATAACAGCCTCTCGGGAGCGGGTTTTACCGGCCGCTTCGGTGTGGAGGGGCCGCTGATCGGGCGGGATGAATGGAAGCTGTATGCAGAACAACAGCTCAACAGCGGGGGTAGTGGTGAAGACAGCTACCGCTTCGGGCTGCAATATAGAGTTTATTACTAGGAGTGAATCCAATGAGACTGAGCATTCCGCTACTGGGAACCTTGCTGTTAGCCACCGTGCTGGCCGGGTGTACCCATGTTCGCAGCAGCCAGGATGTGGAACTGTCCGGCGAGGGCAACTGGCTGGTGCTGCCGATGGTTAACCGTACCGCGACGCCCCAGGCCGGTTTACGGGCGGCAGCCATTGTCGAATCCGTGCTGTACCGCCACGGCGTGAATAACGTAACCCGCTACCCGGAAAGCGATAATGAAGGGGTGCTGTTTGAAGGCACCTCGGCGGCCAACCGCAAGAAAATGAATCAGTGGGTTGCCTCGCAATCGGCCCAGTATGTGGTTAGCGGGGTAGTACACGAATGGCGCTATAAAACCGGTGTTGATGGCGAGCCCGCGGTGGGGGTAATGATTGAAATCCGCGAATTGTCGGAAGGGCGTATCGTCTACAGCGGTACCGGTTCCCGGGCAGGCTGGGCACGCCAGTCGCTCAGCGAAACCGGGCAGAAAGTCATCGATAAATTGCTCGCCCCGGTGGTGCAGTAATGCTCGAGCGCATCAGTAACGGCAAGCTGGCGGGGCTGTTCATGCCCCAGCCAAGAGTGCTGTGGTCGCTGTGCGAAGCAGTGATTCTGATGGCGCTGGCTGTTGCCATGGGGCTGTGGCTGCGCGAGGAGGATCCGCTGACACTTATCGGGACCTTCCGTTGGGTGTTGCTGGTACCGATATTGCTGGCGCTGCGTTATGGCAGTTTGCTCGGGGTATTCGGCATGCTGTGCCTGGTGGCCAGCTGGTTTTTGCTGAAGTCGTTGGGCTTTTATGCAGGGATGGACTTCCCGGAATCCACCATGCTCGGTGGTTTCGTGGTTATCCTTATCTGCGGTGAGTTTGCGGATATGTGGCGCGTCAAGCTGATGCGCGCAGACAGCGCCGCCAGCTATGCACTGGAGCGCTTGCAGAACCTGACCCAGCGCTATGTGCTGTTGCGTCTCTCCCACGACCGGTTGGAAGAAAACCTGCTGATCAAGCCCTATACCGTGCGCGATGCGCTGGTGCGATTGCGCGATCTGACTCTGGATGAAAGTGACAAGGTGCGCCTTCCGGCGGCGGATGACCTGATTCACATGCTGGCTGAATATTGCCAGCTGCAGCGTGCCGCGCTGTATCGGGTGGTGGATGGCCATATCGACGATGAGCCCGCTGCCCAACTGGGTGAAATGCGTCCACTGGAGCGCAACAATGCTTTGCTCCAGCATGCACTGGAGCACCAGCTGCTTGCCCATGTGCAGCAGCATGACCACGACAGCAATTACCATGGCCAGTATCTGGTTGCGGCCCCGATTATCAACAGCGGTGGCGCCTTGATTGGGGTGATGGTAATTGAACGTTTGCCGTTCCTGTCCATCCATTATGAAAACCTGCAGCTGTTGTCTGTGCTGCTTAACTTCTATGCGGATGTCGTGCATGCCGGCGATGAAGTCGATGGCATGCTGGATCGCTGGCCCACCATGCCGTTCCGGATTGCCAGTGAGCTGGCAGCCTTGGTGCGTCTGCGTGAAGGGGGTCGGGTGGATACCTCCCTCACCTTGTTTGTCGCAGATGACAGCGAGCAGGCAGGGCTGATTCTTGATGCCCTGGCCCGCGGCCTGCGCAGCCTGGATCTTGCCTGGTGGCTGAATGACAACGTCTTGATGATCATGATGCCGATGACCGGGGAATCCAGCCTGGAAGGCTTTGTGCTGCGAACCGAGAAATGGCTGGCTGATGAGTATGCGTTCATGAGCTTGCGCCAGGCCGGGGTGCAGTTCTATTACCGCCATCTGGATCAGCGTGAAGCAATGGAGCAGGTGGCTGAGTTACTGGAGGCGGCGGGTGTCTAGTCTCAAGCTGCTTATCTATGCGATCAGTGCGGAGATCGCTTCCCTGCTGTTGCTGTTGAGCAGACAGGCTGACCTGTCCCTGTTCGTGCTGTACCTGTTCTCTCACGGATTGGCGTCGGCGCTGTTGTCTTTTGTTGCCTGGGGACTGTTGCCGCCACGTTTCAGGACGCCAAAAATTCTGTCCTGGGTGCTGATTTTTTCCTTTGCGTTTTTTATCCCGGCGGTGGGGCTGATCACCATTCTTGGTGGGGTCGCCTTGGGTATCTGGCTGCCGGCGTTGTTTCGGGACAAGCCCTTCGGATTGGTGGAGCAACCTTATTTTTCCCCGGTACAGGTCAACAGCGCGGCGGGCTTTCGGCAAATCGACCTGAAAAATCTGCTGACTACATCGCAAGCGCCGAATGCCTTGCGGGTGCAGGGGATGCTGGTGCTCAAGGATATGCCTGCCAGGGTAACCGGCAATTTGTTGCGCCATACCCTGGGCGATTCCTTTGAAGACTTGCGGCTACTGGCTTACGGGATTCTCGATCAGAAAGAAAAGGAGATTACCCGGGATATCGAGCGGGCCTTACACCTGTTGGAGCGGGCCAAGGAATCGCGCCGCTATCGTTTGGCCCGTCGTCTTTCCGAACTGTATTGGGAGCTGAACTATCAGGATCTGGTGCGCGGGGATATCCGTACCCTGACGCTGGAACGGGCAGCATTTTATGCCGACATGGGCTTGATGGAAGCGCCGGAAGATGCCGGTTTGTGGTTGCTGCGCGGGCGCATTCAGTTAGGCCAGGGAGAAATTGGTGAAGCACACCAGTCCATGACCTTTGCCCGTCGCCTGGGATTGTCCGCAGCGAAAGTGAACCCCTGGCTTGCGGAGATTGCCCTGCAACGTCGGCAAATACCGCTGGTACGGCTGCTGATGCGTGAAATTACCGATGACAGCCAGTTCACCCAGCTCAATAAATCCGTTGAATTCTGGAGGGGCTATGAGCCTGCCACGGGCGGATAGCGCCGATATCTGTTTATTACTGGAAGGCACTTTCCCCTATGTGAGTGGCGGCGTGTCCAGTTGGGTAAACCAGATCATTCGTGGTTTTCCCGAATATACCTTTGCCTGCTGTTTTGTGGGCAGCCGCCCGGAAGACTACGGCGACATGAAGTATGAGTTGCCCGATAACGTGGTGCACCTGGAAGTGCATTACCTGCACAATTTTCAGCAGGGGGCGCAAAAGCGTTCCTTAAAGGGCAATCGCAAGGCCTATGCCGACCTGCGGCGTTTCCACGAAATGGTGAAAGAGGGCGTTCACTCCAGAGAGCGAAGCGAACTGTTCAGCCGCATTGTCACGCACCTGGGGGAAGGGGAGGATTATTCCGAAGAATCTTTCCTGCACAGCCGGGCCAGTTGGGATTACATTGCTGAAGCGTATCGCGAGTTCAGCCGGGATCCGTCCTTTGTGGATTATTTCTGGACTGTTCGCATCATGCATTCGCCCATCTGGGTGCTCAACGATATTGCTAACAACCTGCTACCGGCAAAGATGTACCACACCATTTCCACCGGTTATGCGGGCTTTCTGGGTGCCATGCTCAAGCGCCGCACCGGCAAGCCGTTGTTGCTGTCCGAGCATGGTATTTATACCAAGGAGCGCAAGATCGACCTGTTCCAGAGCGAATGGATCAGCGATAACCGCGGCCTGGTAGAAAAGAACAATGCGGAGATGGCCTATTTTCGCGAAAAGTGGGTGAATTTCTTCACCGAGCTGGGGCGCGAGTGTTACCAGGCATCGGACCGGATCGTGGCGCTCTATGAGCGCAACCGGGAACGGCAAATGGAAGATGGCGCGCCGCCAGAGCGCACCCTGAATATCCCCAATGGCATTGATCTGCCACGCATGCAGAAAGTGCGTGCCGCCCGGGGTGACGAGATTCCCCCGGTGGCCTGTCTGATTGGTCGTGTGGTACCTATCAAGGATGTGAAAACCTTTCTGCGCGCCATGCGCACCCTGGTCAATTTATTGCCCGAAGCTGAGGGCTGGATTGCCGGACCGGAAGATGAGGACAAGGAATACGCCAAGGAGTGTCACGGCCTGGTAGCCAGCCTGGGGCTGGAAAAGAATGTGAAGTTTCTGGGCTTCCAGAAAATTGATGAGCTGTTACCGAAAGTGGGCGTAATTGTGCTCAGCTCCATCAGTGAGGCGTTGCCGCTGGTACTGCTGGAAGGGTTTGCTGCCGGGGTGCCGGCAGTGTCTACCGATGTGGGCTCCTGCCGTCAGCTGATTGAAGGCCTGGGCGAAGCCGACGGTGCCTACGGAAAAGCCGGCGAAGTGGTGGGCATTGCCGACCCGGAAGCGTTGGGCAATGCGGTGGCCACGCTATTGAAAGACAAGGCGGCCTGGCAGCAGGCGCAGCAGGCGGGGATTCGTCGGGTGGAGAACCTGTATACCCAGGAAATGATGTTTGGCGCCTACCGTGACTTGTACCAGTCGCTGGTGGGGGAAACGGACGCAGCCAGCCAGCAAGAAAGCACCGACCGCTACCGGGAGGGACGCCACTAATGGCCGGCATTGGTTTTGAACTGCGTCGATTACTGCGCAAGGACACCCTGCTTGGTCTGATCCGGGCCTATGCCTATGCCGGTGTAATCAGTTCCGGCCCCTGGGTGTTATCGATTATCGGTATTCTGATTATCGGTATTTTCAGCCTGGGTATGGTGGTGCCGGATGCCTCTGTCACACAGTTCCAGATCACGGTGACCTATCTGATTGCCATCAGCCTGATTCTCACAGGCATTGTGCAGCTGGCGTTTACCCGCTTCTGCGCGGACCGCTCGTTTGAAAATCGCGAAGACCTGATTCTGCCCAATTTTGGTGGCGTTACGGTGTTGGTGACGGTTATCTCCGGTTTGCTGGCATTGCCGGCGGCCATGTTCCTGTTTCCCGGGCAGAGTGTGCTGTTCCGGGTGTTGCTGATCGCCTGTTTTGTGGTGCTGAGCAATATCTGGATTGCCACCGTCTTTCTCTCCGGCATGAAGCAGTACAAGGCCATTTTGTTGCTCTATGCGCTGGGCTACACCATTACGGTGATGGGCGCCCTGATGCTGCGGTTTCTGGACCTGGATGGCCTGCTGCTGGGGTTTCTGCTGGGGCAGGTGACGCTGCTGGCGGGCATGTTGGTATTGATTGTGCGAGGCTACCCGGCCGAGAGCATCGTCTCGTTCGATATGTTCAGCAAAAAATACCTGTATCCCAGCCTGATGCTGGTGGGGTTTTTCTATAATGCCGGGGTGTGGGCGGACAAGGCCATGTTCTGGTTTTACGACGGCACCGGTAGCGATGTGATCGGGCCGCTGCGGGCCTCGTTGATCTACGATATTCCCGTGTTTCTGTCCTATCTGTCGCTGATCCCGGGCATGGCCGTGTTCCTGGTGCGCATGGAAACGGACTTCGTGGAGTACTACTCCAACTTCTACGATGCGGTTCGTGAGGGCGGGTCGCTGTCCTATATCGAGGACATGCGTAACCAGATGGTGTTTGTCATTCGCCAGGGCATTTTCCAGATCCTCAAGATTCAGGCGATCTCGGCGCTGGTGATCATGGTGGCCGGTGCGCAGATCTTTAACGCTTTGGGCATTTCGGAACTGTACCTGCCGTTGCTCAAGGTGCAGCTAATCGCCACCGCCTTGCAGGTGGTCTTCCTGGCCATCATCAACGTGTTCTGTTATCTGGATCAGCGTCGCATGCTGGTCCTGCTGACCGGCTTGTTCTTTGTGCTTAATGTGATTTTTACCGGCATCAGCCTGTACCTGGGGCCCCAGTTCTTTGGCTTCGGTTTCCTGCTGGCCTTGGCGGTGTGTGTGCTGCTTGGCCTGTGGCTGGTCAGTCGCAAAATGGCAGAACTGGAATATTCCACCTTTATGCTTAATTGACCGGGGCAGGATGTGCCCTTGGTCAAATTCCATGTTTGTAGGTCGAGTTAGGCGTAGCCGTAACCCGACATCTGGCCTTGTTGGTGTGGGTAAACGGCCAATGTCGGATTACGCCTTTCAGGCTCTCTGTGCCCTTGGGTGAATTCGACCTATGGGACAGCATGGTAGTGACTTTCTCGCAGGCAAAAAAAACGGCGCCAAAAGGCGCCGTGAATAGTTTGGCTCGGGAGAGCTATCACGGAGTAAAACTCCGGAGCCGGTGAATGGGACTCACCGACACCCGGAAGTATGTGGACAACTGTTCTCGCAAGCATTCGCTTTGTAGACTTTTTGTTTAGCCTTCTAGGCCAATATTTGCACTATCGTCCAGTTTTTGCGCGCCACCGGGCATCAGGTCGCATTGCCGCAGGCGCTCCTGCCAGAGCGAGACATGGTGCTTGAGTGCCCGGTTTAACCGGGTTTGCAGGCCTTCATCAGAGAAATAATGCGCCTGCCACTGGGCAAAGGCGGGGGGCGTGGGGCTGAGCAGTTGATCTATCTTGGCCAGGGCGCTGGCCAGTTGCTGGCGCTGGCGTTGTGCGTCCGCCAGGGCCTGTTGCACCCGGCTGCCCCAGATATTGTCCAGCACATTGCGCAGTTTTCGGGCCCGCGGCGTGGGCCGTCCTTTGGGGCAAAGCGCCACCGGATCAATATTTTCGAGCAAGGCATTGCCGCGCTCCAGCTCTCGCAGAGCCAGTGCCAGCCGCCGCAGCAACTGCCCGCCCACCTGGCTGTGGGCGATTTGCTGTAGCCGGGCTTCCAGGCCGAACAGTTGCTCCGGGCTTGGCATGGCCTCGTTCTCAACAGGCGACTGGGCCAGTTGCGTCAAGCTCAGCAGGGCGGCCTGGCTGTCTCCGGCCAGCGCGGATGGGGACTGGCTGAAAAACTGGCGGAATTCCTCACTGGCGACCAGTGCGTTCCAGTACAGGGCCGGTAGTGCTGCCTGCTTCTCCGCTACCACCTGTTCCAGCAGAGCGATCAGCTCGGCATTATCCAGCTTGCCGTTTGCCAGACACAGGCGAGCACGCCGGATAAAGGTGACTTCATGTTTTAAACGCAGGGAGTCGGCCTGCAACTTGCCCAATATGCTATTGCGCTCGCTGATCAACGTCATCAGGTTGCAGTGGCGCAGCTCCAGGTACTCAAGCAGATTGACCCGCTGCTCTGGAATTGGTTGCTGCAGTTCCCGGTTACCCGGATAGACCAGCACCGGTAGCGGGGCCCGTTCCGGAACCGCTTGCCCTGACAATCGAGCCAGCCGTGACAGATAATCCTCCCAGCGGGCGTCATCGCTGTTGCCGGGTATCAGCCACCAGAGAGTGAAAATCATCAGGGCAATAGTGATGATTATCAGGACTCCGTTTTTTGTTTTTATCACCGGATTCTTCCTTGAAACGGGTTTATGGCGTGCGTCGCTCTTGCCGCCAGATTCAGCATGGAATGGTGATTGTTGCCGCACGCCTGTCCCATGTCTGTGGTATGTTGCCCACGTTAATCATTTTGCCGTGGAAGAGTCTCATGCCAAGTCGGGGTTTGTCGTTTTTTCGTCTCTTGATGTTGTGGACTGTGCTGTTGATCGCAGCCTGTGATGATGCGGGTGATGCCAGCCGCAACGAGGAGGGCAACAGCGTTGCCGCAGAGAAAAACGACGCTGACCAGAAGGTATCCCCCCTGGATGATCGTTGGCAGACCCACCTGGCGGCCCTGCCGGCAGGCACCATCAGCGCCCGTGCGCCTTTGGTGGTGCGTTTTAATCATCCAGTAGCCACCCCTGATCAACTGGACAAGCCTCAGTCCGGGGTGGTGCGGCTGTTACCGGAAAGGGCGGTGACGGCAGTGTTTACCGCCGAAGACCGGTTGGAAATTCGTCCCTCCGAACCTCTGCCCGGCGGAGAATCGCTGACGCTGGTCTTGTACGCCCAGGGGCTTGCCAACGTGGACGATGCTTTGAGCCCTGCCGAATTTTCCCTGCAGGTGCTGCGCCAGCAGATGAGCCTGACGGTGGCGTCTCTGTTGCCCACGGACGATGGCAGCGAGATGGTACTGCGCGGCAGCCTGGAGACCCGCGATCTGGCGGACCAGGCTCACGTAGAGGCGGTACTGGACGCCCGCCAGAACGACAAGACCCTGACGGTTAACTGGCAGCATGACAGTGCCGGCCTGCGCCATGATTTTTCGGTGAGCGGGATTGTGCGCGAACAGCAGGCCAGTGATGTATCACTGCGCTGGGATGCGGCGCCCCTTGGCGTGAACAACCAGGGCAACCGTCACTACACGGTGCCGGCACTGAAAAACTTCGCGGTAACCAATGTGCGGGCGGTCAGTTATCCCAAGCCCCACGTCCAGGTGAATTTTTCCGAAGCCCTGAAAGCGACCCAGAACCTGAAAGGGCTGGTCACGTTGAATGGCAAGGCCCCCCGCGTGGAAGTGGATGGCAGTACCCTGCGTATTTATCCGCAGGATGAGCTGGAAGACGACGTGAAGCTGGTGATCGACGGCAGTCTGCGCTCCGCCAGCCAGGGTCGTCTGACGGACAAGCTGGAAAAAACCGTTACCCTGATGACCAGTAAGCCAGGGGTGCGTTTTGTCGGCGACGGCACCATCCTGCCCGATGGAAAACAGCTTAGCGTACCGTTCGAAGCGGTGGGCGTGCGCTCGGTGAAAGTGCAGGCGTTCCGGGTCTTCGATGACAACATCGGCCGGTATCTGCAAGGCAGCGAGCTGAATGAAGCCGACATGGACTCTCGCAGCGGCCGCTACCTGTGGCAGAAAACCCTGACCCTGCCGGGTAACGGTGATGGCTGGCAACGCTACCAGCTGGACCTTACCGAGCTGATGGCCAAGCATCCCAACGGTTTGGTGCATCTGACGCTGGCGATTGATGGCGACGACATCAGCTACAGCTGCCCGGACGGAGCACTCAAGAAAAAAACCACTTTGCCGGACAGCTATGAAGGCCCCGGGCAGGATGAGGACCGCTCTGATCTCTACGAGAACTACTATGCCGACGCGGGCTACCTGAGCTGGTACGAGAAAGATAACCCCTGTTCCGACAGCTACTACCAATACAACGATCTGGCCAGCAGTACCCGCGCCTTCCTGGCCTCCAACCTGGGCCTGATCGCCAAGCGCGGCCAGAACGATACCCTGCTGGTGGTGGCCACCGAGCTGGACAGCAACACCCCCGCCGAAGATGTGGTGCTCAAGGCCTACAACTACCAGCTACAGCAAGTCGGCATGGGGCTCACCGATGCCGAGGGCATGGCCAGCCTCACACTGGACGGTTCCGCTTATTACCTGGAAGCAGTGAAGGACCGGGACAACGGCTACCTGAAACTGGCCCGCAACCGGGCCCTGCCCACCAACCAGTTCAACACCGGTGGTCAGCAAGTTCGCGATGGCCTGAAAGGGTTCTTCTATGGCGAGCGGGATGTGTGGCGCCCCGGTGATGACATTCACCTGACCTTTATTCTGGAAGACCAGGACAACACGATTCCCGCTGGCCACCCTCTGACGCTGGACTGGTTCGACCCGCGGGGCAACAAGGTGAAAAGCTACACCCTGGACAAGCCAGTGGGTGACTTTTACGCCTTTACACTACACACAGAAGAGGACGCGCCCACCGGTAACTGGCGCGCGGTGGCCCGGCTGGGGCAACGCTATTTCGATACCCCGATCCGGGTGGAAGCGATCAAGCCCAACCGGCTGAAAATCGAACTGAATCTGCCGGAGACGCTCTACACCAACGCCGCCACCGACATTGGGTTATTCACCCAATGGCTTAACGGCGCCACCGCCGCCAATTTGAAAGCGGACATGAAAGTGCGGGTGAGCGCGCGCACCACCCGTTTCGACGGCTACGACGCTTACCACTTCGACGACCCCACCCGAAAGCTCAGCAGCGAACCCTTCACTGCCTTCGATGGCAACGTGGATGCGAAGGGCAACGCCACCGTGCCGCTCACCGTGAATGTGGAGCAGACCCCGGGCATGCTGCGCGCCACCCTGACGACCCGCGTGTTTGAAAACAGCGGCGATTACAGCACCCAGATTCGCAGCGTGCCGGTGTACCCGTTCAAGCATTGGGTGGGCATGCGCATCCCCGAAGGCAGCGGCTGGGGCGGGGCACTGTCCCGTGAAGGCCGGCATGCCATCGACCTGATCAGCCTGGACAGCGACGGCAAGCCCGACGCCAGCCGGCCGCTGGATATCAGTGTCTACCAGATTGATTGGCGCTGGTGGTGGGACCGGGCCGGTGATGACCTGAGCAACTACATCAGCGACCCCAACACCAAACGCGTAGCCGATGCACAGATCACCACCGACGCAGAAGGTCGCGCCCAGTGGAATCTGAACGGCGAAGACTACGATTGGGGGCGCCATCTGATCCGCATTTGTGACCGGCAAAGCGATCACTGCACCGCACAAACCGTGTACCTGGGTTGGAGCTGGGAGCAGGCCAGTGGCAGCCAGGATGCGGCCACACGGCTGTCCCTGTCCGCGGATCAGGACCGTTACGCCGTTGGCGACACGGCCCATATTCAATTACCCGCTGTGGCCAAGGGTCGCCTACTGGTGAGTCTGGAAACCGGCTCACGGGTACTGGATCACTACTGGCTGCCCGCCAACGGTGAAGCGCAAACCCTGGATATCCCCATCACCGCCAACATGGCGCCCAATGTGTACGTGCATGTGGCGCTGCTGCAGCCGCACAGTGGCCGCAACAACGACCGGCCCATCCGGCTTTATGGCCTGGTGCCGCTGTTGGTGGATGACCCGAACACCCGTCTTGCCCCGCAGGTGAGCGCCCCGGACAAGGTGAAACCGGAAGAGACCTTTACCGTGAATGTCAGCGAAAAGCAGGGCAAGCCGATGACCTACACCCTGGCGCTGGTGGATGAGGGCCTGCTTGGCCTGACCAACTACCAGACCCCGGATCCCCACGACAGCTTCTATCGCCGCGAAGCCCTGGGGGTGCTGACCTGGGATCTGTTCGACATGGTGGTGGGGGCCTACGGGGCAGAACTGGATCAACTGCTGGCACTGGGCGGCTCCGACGGCGCTGACGATGGCCGGGAAAAGCAGCGTCGCCGCTTCCCGCCGGTGGTGAAGTTCCTGGGGCCGTTCACGCTGGATGCCAACGAAACCGTTAACCACGAGATTACCTTGCCGCCGTACATGGGCCAGGTGCGGGCCATGGTGGTGGCCGGTGACAACGGCGCCTATGGCAAAGCCGAACAGGACATTACCGTCACCCAGCCGCTGACGGTGCTGAGCACCTTGCCACGGGTACTGGGTCCGGGGGAAAGCGTGTCGCTGCCAGTGACGGTGTTCGTTACCGACGACAGCCTGAAAAAAGTCACCCTGACCGTGGACGCCGATGAAGACCTGTTCGAAGTAGAGCAGGGCAACGCCACGCTGACCTTCACCGGCCCGTCCGATCAGATTGCCATGCTGAAAATCACCGCCAAACAGCAGGTGGGTACCGGTGACATCACCGTCACCGCAAAAGGCGGCAAACACCGTGCCTCGGAAACCGTGCACCTGCCAGTGCGCGCGGCGAACCCGCCCACCACCCGCGATACCCGCAAGGTGCTGGCGCCCGGTGAAATCTGGGCGCTGGAATCGCAGCCCCATGGCATGGCCGGCACCAATAGCAGCACCGTGGTGGTCAGTGCCTTGCCCGCCATGGGCCTGGAGCGCCGGTTGGACTACCTGCTGCGCTACCCGCATGGCTGCATCGAGCAGACCACCTCATCGGTGTTGCCGCAGCTGTACCTGAATCAGCTACTGCAACTGGACGAGCAGCAAAAGCAGGAGGTGCAGGACAACGTCACCGCCGGCATCGAGCGCCTCAAGCGTTTCCAGCTGGCCGATGGCGGTTTCAGCTACTGGCCCGGCCTGGCCAATGCCAGCGACTGGGGTACCAGCTACGCCGGCCACTTCCTGCTGGAAGCCAAACGGCTTGGCTACGCGGTGCCGGCCACCATGCTGGATAACTGGACGGCCTATCAGGTTCGCCGCAGCCAGAGCCTGGGCGATCGCCCCTGGCAGTGGAGTGCGGAAGCCTATCGCCAGTACACCCTGGCCCTGGCGGGCAAACCGCAGGTCGGCGCCATGAACCGGCTGCGCGAGCGGCTGCAAATGGCCAAGCCGGATTACTCACGCAGTGCCAGTTATCACAGTGGCCGCTGGTTGCTGGCAGCGGCCTACCTGCAAATGGGCCTTAGCGATGTGGCGGCGGAACTCACCGCCAACGCTGCTGCCGAGCTGGAATACGATGGCGCCAGTTACACCTATGGTTCCTTGCTGCGCGATCAGGCTATCCGCCTCACCGTGGCCGATGCCCGTGGCGATACCGCCGAGGCCTGGACCCTGGCGCAGGACATCGCCAGCCAGCTGTCTGCCGATCACTGGTACAGCACCCAGACCACCGCCTGGTCGTTGATGGCCATGGCCCGTTACGCGGGGAGTCAGAGTGATGAGAAGGGCTACCGGTTTGCGCTCCGTGAAGGCAAGCAGGACTGGCAGGACATCGCGGCAACGTCGCCGGTGTATCGCCAGCCATTGAGCGATAGCGAAACCGCGCAAGCCTTCAGCGTTCGCAACGACAGTGAGCGGAAACTGTTTGTCACCCTCAGCAATACCGGAACACCGCTGCCGGGTAATGAGCAGGCCACGAGTGAGGGGCTTAGCCTGGCTACCCGTTTCCTAGCAGAGGGCAAGCCAGTCAATCCGGCCAGCCTGATCCAGGGGCAGGATTTTGTTGCCGAAGTCACGGTGACCAACACCGGTAACCGCACCCTGGAAAACCTGGCCCTCACCCAGATCCTGCCGTCCGGCTGGCAGATTACCAGCAGCCGGCTGGATGGCAGCGCCGACGAGCAGGAGCGCGTCACGTACCAGGATCTGCGCGACGATCGTGTCATGCATTACTTCGACCTGAAGCCCGGCAGCAAGCACAGCCTCACCGTGCGCGTGGCCCTCAACGCGTCCTTTGCCGGGCGTTTCTACCTGCCCGCCTGGAACGTGGAAGCCATGTACGACGGCACCCGCCAGGCCCGCAGCAAAGGGCAGTGGATTGAAGTGAAGCGCGAGTAGCGAGTAGGTCGAATTAGATGTGTAGGTCGTGTTAGGCGTAGCCGTAACCCGACATCCGGCCTCGTCGGTGTGGTAAACGCCAATGTCGGATTACGCCTTTCAGGCTAATCTGACCTACGGCTGCGGGGATTGCTTACATGGGATCATGTCAATGCATTCTCGTTTCTTCCCGCCGACACGTTCAGGCTCGTTTTTTCATTGATCGAAAAGACGGGGTTCACATGCATTACCGGCGCCATTACCTTCCCGGAGGCTGTTATTTCTTTACCGTTGTCACCCACCAACGCAAACCGGTTCTGACCGATGAATCCACGATTAACGCGTTACGCCAAGCCTTTAAAACTGTACAAAAACGCCACCCCTTGCGCATCAACGCCATCGTTATCCTGCCGGATCATCTCCACTGCATCTGGACCCTGCCGGAAACGGACCATGACTTTTCAACCCGCTGGCGTTTAATCAAGGGAATGGTCACAAAACATGGCCAAATCAACACGCCGATCTGGCAAAAACGTTTCTGGGAACATACCCTTCGAGACGTGCATGATTTGCAAGCCCATACCGATTACATCTACTACAACCCGGTAAAGCATGGTTACGTCCTTCAACCCGCCGATTGGCCCTACAGCAGCTTCCGCCGGGATGTGGCTCGTGGGCTGTATCCCGCTGATTGGGGTGGCAATCCGTTGTTGCCGGATGACATTGGTAACGAATAATGGCGAATGTCGGATTACGCCTTTCAGGCTAATTCGACCTACATGCAGGCGCCTGACCGTAGGTCGTGTTAGGCGCAGCCGTAACCCGACCATGGGACTTGTTCCGGGCTCTCACCGACAATGAGCCTGCGCCGCGTCATCCTGACTCTGCTCATTATCGCCGTGCCGATCGTCGCTGCACTGCAGTTCTGGCCATTACCGGAGCGGCTCACGAACACCCCCTACGCCACCCTGATGCTGGATCGCAATGACCGCTTGCTCGGGGCCCGTATCGCGGCGGATGAACAATGGCGCTTTGTGCCGGTGGAGACTCTGCCGGATAAATATCGCCGGGCCTTGCTGAGCTACGAAGACAAACGATTCTTCGCCCACCCGGGTGTGGACCCATTGGCCATTGCCCGTGCGGCCTGGCTTAATGCCCGCGCCGGGCGGGTGGTCAGTGGCGGCTCCACACTCACCATGCAGCTGGCCCGGCTGTTACGGGATGATCCGCCCAGAACCCTGCCGGAAAAGGCCCGCGAAGCGGTGCTTGCCCTGCAACTGGAGTGGCATTTCAGCAAGGATGAGCTGCTGATTGAGTACGCCAGCCGGGCACCGTTTGGCGGCAATATCGTTGGATTGCGGGCCGCCGCCTGGCGCTATTTTGGCCGTGAACCGGCGGCGCTCAGCTGGGCGGAAGCGGCGTTGCTGGCGGTGCTGCCCAATGCCCCTTCGCTGATTCACCCCGGGCGTAACCGGGAGCGCTTGCTGGCCAAACGCAACACCTTGCTGAACGCTCTGCACAGCCAGGGCGACCTGTCGACGACAGACCTGAAGCTGGCCTTGCTGGAGCCCTTGCCCGATGCGCCCAGGCCGCTCCCCGGCAGCGCCGACCACTTGCTTACCTCGCTCACCGCCAGCAGCCCGCAGCACCTGTTCCACACCACCCTGGATGCCGACCTGCAGCACCGCGTGCGGGAACTGGCGCGCCAGCATGGGCAGCGGTTAGCGGGGGAGGGGGTGCATAACGTGGCGGTGGTGGTGATCGACCACGCCGATTTGGCCACTCGCGCCTATGTGGGCAACATGACCCACGGCGATGCCCATGAATATGGCGCGGCCGTGGATATCGCCAGCGCCCCGCGCTCCACTGGCAGTGTCCTCAAACCTTTGCTTTACGGACTCATGCTTGATGACGGCCTGCTGCTGCCCGATACCCTGGTGCCGGATCTGCCCACCAACTACGGTGGCTTCAGCCCGGAAAACTTCGACCACGCTTACCGGGGGGCGGTCCCCGCTCACCAGGCGCTCAGCCAGTCGCTGAACATTCCTGCCGTGCGCATGTTGCGTGAATACGGGCTGGGCCGCTTTCACAGCCAGTTGCAACGCATGGGCATGGGCACCCTGTTTCGTAGCGCGGAAGATTATGGCTTAACGTTGGTGCTGGGCGGGGCGGAAGGCACGCTTAACGAACTCACCGGCATTTATGCGCGCCTGTTTGCCAGCGCCATGCAGGCCCCGCCCTACCCGGTGGCGATGCTGCAATCTGCCATGGTTCACCGCCAGCCCGGCGAGCCGGTGCTCAGCCCCGGTGCCGCCTGGCTAACACTGGATGCCCTGCGGGACGTGGCCCGGCCCGGGACCGCCCGGCAATGGCGGCTGTTCAGTTCCAGCCAGCCCATTGCCTGGAAAACCGGTACCAGCTATGGCCTGCGCGATGCCTGGGCCATCGGCAGTAACGGGCGCTATACCGTGGGGGTCTGGGCGGGTAACGGCAATGGCGAACCGGCACCCACGCTGGGCGGCACCGCTACCGCCGCGCCGTTGATGCTGGATGTGTTCAGCCTGTTGGGGCCGGCCCGTTGGCCGGAGCCGCCGTTGGCCGACCTGAAAACCGTGCGTGTCTGCAGCGACGATGGCTATCTGGCCGGCGGCCGTTGCCCCACGGTGGAGCGGCTGGCCCCGTTGCACAGCCATTTTGAAACCGTGACGCCGTACCATGTGCGCGTACATCTGGATGGCAACGGCCAGCGGGTGCATAGCCAGTGCGAGCCGGTCAGCGCCATGCGCCACCAGGACTGGTTTGTGCTGCCGCCAGGGCAGGCCTGGTTCTACCAGCGCCGCCACCCGCACTATCGGCCGTTGCCCGCCTGGCGGGATGATTGTCTGGCCGGCGCCAGGGCCATGAACAGCGAGCCGCCCATGGCGCTGATCTATCCCCATGCGGGCACGGCAATTTATATTCCGGTGGAACTGAATGGTCGCTTGGGGCGGGCGGTATTTCGCGCCGTCCATCAACGGGCTGACGCCACGCTGTACTGGCATCTGGATGCGGCTTATCTGGGTGAGACCCGGCATTTCCACGAATGGGCGCTCACCGCCGAGCCCGGCTGGCATACCCTGACGCTGGTGGATGACCAGGGCTTTCGCTTAAAGCGGCGCTTCAAGGTGCTGGGAAAGTGAGACGCTCCACGCAGGCATGCTGCACGCAACCACGCTGCTTAATCCTGTTCCCGCTTGCGGGAGAAAGACCGCAGCGAATAAAAGGGCATGGCAAGCCGTAAAACCGCACATCCACCGCGCCTTTTTGCCGTGAATCTGATAAACAAGGACTCTCAACGCAACGAATGGGGCCAAGGATGAAGCACCTGCACTATCACACCTGCAATCTTTGCGAAGCCATGTGCGGTATCGAGATAGAGCATTGCGGCGATGACATACAAGCCATTCGCGGGGACAAGGCCGATTCGTTCAGTCGTGGCCATATCTGTCCCAAGGCGGTGGCCCTGCAGGATCTGCACAACGACCCGGACCGCCTGCGCCATCCGGTGAAACGGACGGCCGATGGCTGGGTGCCGATCAGTTGGGATGAGGCCCTGGACGAAACCGCCCAACGACTCCACGCGATACAACAGGAGTATGGCAAGAATGCGGTGTCCCTGTACCTGGGGAACCCCACAGCCCACAATCACGGTGCCCTGTTTACCCTGTTGCCGTTTACCCAGGCACTCAACACCCGCCAGCGTTACAGTGCCACCTCGGCAGACCAGTTGCCCCATCAGCTTGCGACTTATCAGTTGTTCGGCCATCAAGCGCTGTTTCCCATCCCGGATATCGATCGCACCGACTACTTCATGATTATTGGTGGCAATCCGCTGGCCTCCAACGGGTCCATCATGACGGTTCCCGACGTCAAGAACCGGTTCAAGGCGCTGCGAAAACGCGGCGGCAAACTGGTGGTGGTGGACCCGCGTCGCACCGAAACCGCCCGGGTGGCAGACGAGCATCATTTCGTGCGCCCGGGCACCGATGTGTACCTGTTGTTGGCGCTGGTTCAGGTGATGTATACGGAATTGCTGGTGGCGCCGGGGCGCCTCGAGTCCTTGCTGGATGGCAAGAAAACCCTGGAAAAACTGGTGGCGCCGTGGACGCCGGAAAAAGTGGCAGCGGCGGTGGGGCTTTCTGCTGCTCAGATCCGCAAGCTCGCCCGTGACATCGCCAACGCACCCAGCGCGGCGGTGTATTCCCGGGTGGGTGTCACCACCAGTGCCCATGGTGCGCTCAGCGCCTGGCTGGTTTACGTGATCAATATCCTCACCGGCAATCTGGATCGGGAGGGGGGCGTGATGTTCACCAACCCGGCCTTTGATATCGTCGCCATGAGTGGCCTCAGCGGTGACACCGGTAGCTTCGACCGTTACCGCAGCCGGGTAAACGGTTACCCGGAATTCGGCGGTGAATTCCCGGTGACCACCATGGCCGATGAAATGCTCACGCCAGGGTTGGGGCAGGTGAAGGCCTTTATTTCCCATGCCGGCAATCCGGTGCTGTCCTGCCCGGATGGCAGCAAGCTGGACCGGGCCCTGGCCGGGCTGGATTTCATGGTCAGCATTGATCTCTATATCAATGAGACCACTCGCCATGCCGACATTATTTTGCCGCCCACCGGGCAGCTGGAGCATGGCCAGTTCGACCCGATTTTTCAGGCAGTGGCAGTGCGCAATGTGGTGAAATACACACCGCCTCTGGTACCCCGCCCGGAGGGCATGTTGCACGACTGGGAAATCCTGCTCGGGCTTACTACGAGGTTGAACCGGCTCAAGGCGCGCAGCCGACGCAGCCGTTTGAAGGTGGCGGCCACCGACCGCTTTGTCCGCAAATTGGGTGACACCGGCATCATCGATCTGGGCCTGCGCCTGGGGCCCTATGGCAGTGGCGGCAAGGCCATGGCCGAGCTCAAAAAGAACGGCCTGCATACGCTGCCCAAAGTGGCCTGGCGCCTGCTGCGGGGAAAGAGCCATGGGCTGACCTACAAGAGCCTGCAAGCGGCTCCGCATGGCATTGATCTGGGGCCGCTGACGGCCATGTTGCCCCAGCGCCTGTTCACGGCTGATCAGCGCATCAATCTGGTTCCCTCGCTCTACCACCGGGCCCTGCAAGGGTTGCCGGTGCCTTCTGCTCCTGAAAAGGATCAGCTGCTGATGATTGGCCGGCGCCATATCCGCAGCAATAATTCCTGGATGCACAACAGCCAGCGCCTGATCAAAGGCAAGGGGCGCTTCACGGTGATTGTGCACCCGCAGGATGCCCTGCGACTGGGTGTGGAAGAGGGCGCGGATGTGACCGTCAGCGGCAGCGCCGGTAGCATCACGCTCCCGGCCAATATCAGCGACGACATCATGCCCGGGGTCATCAGTGTGCCCCACGGTTGGGGCCATGACCGCGACGGCGTGCAGCTGGAAATTGCCCGCTCTACCCAGGGCAGCAGTGTGAACGATGTGATCGGCACAGAACGGGTGGAAGCGGTAACGGCCATGGCGCAGCTCAATGGCATTCCCGTCACGCTGGCCCCAGCAACCTGCCCGTGAGAGTCGCTCCGTGGCGGGCGGCGGCATGGGTTGCCGGGTGTCTGTCGCTGTCTTGCGCGGCGGCGGTTACCGAAACCGATACTTTCATGGCGAATGTGGAGAAGGGCACCCACGGCCCCAACCTGGAAAAAGGCAACTGGGTGGTGGCCCCGATCCCCGTGTCGAACCCCACCATGGGCACCGGTTTGCAGCTGGCGACCCTGTATCTGCACCCCTCCCGTGATGGCAATGGTGGGCCCAACCCCACCAGCGGCCTGGGCGCCATGTATACCGATACTGACAGCTGGGTGGTGGGGGCCTTTCATCAGGATTACCTGCTGGAAGATCGCCTGCGGGTAACGGCGGCGGCCGGTACCGGTTCCCTGAAATTGAAATATTATGGTTTGGGGGGCGAGGGTTTCCTTGCCAATAATCCACTGGATTACACCATCGACATGGCCATGGGCTTTGCCCGTGCCCAGTGGCGCCTGCCGCAATCCGATCACTGGTTCCTGGGCCCGGCGCTGATCTACTCGGACGGGGATGTGGAGATGGAATTCGATCAACGGGTTACCGGTTTACCGGGCGTGAGCAAGGATATCGCCGTTGGCGGGGCGGGCATGGTGTTGACCTACGATTCGCGGGACAACAATTATTTCCCCACCCAGGGCATCAATTTCAGTGCCTCCTATTTTGATTTTGGCGAGGCCATGGGCAGCGATTTTGATTACGGCAAAACCCGGCTGGACCTGAGCTATTACAAACAACTGTTCCCGGACTTGGTGCTTGCCACCAATGGCGCCTGGGAAAGCACCTCGGGGCGAGCGCCGTTTTTCAATCAGGCGTCGGCAGGCGTGCGCGGGTATAACCGGGGCGAGTACATGGACGATGATGCCCTGAAAGCCAGTATCGAAGGCCGCTATGCCATTTTGCCGCGCTGGGTGTGGGTGGCGTTCTACGATTATGGCTGGGTCAACGACAGTGGGGAGCCAATCTTCAAAGGAAAAACCGCCCACAGCATTGGCACCGGCCTGCGCTGGCAAACCACTCCGGAAAAGCCCCTGCACATCGGCGTGGATGTGGCCTTCACCGAAGACGATACCGTCTTCTTTATTCAGTTGGGCGAAAGTTTTTAACGCTTGAGTGGGCTTTCCGTTGCTTCGCCTGAATGGCAGGTTACGCCTTTCAGGCTAACCTGACCTACGACCGGATCTCACCATATCTGTGGCACTTTCTGCAGCTTGTCCAGCGAGTAACCGCGCTCTCGGGCGATGTTCAGCAGGTGTTCATAGGTCTTGGCATCCAGCTCCGGGCTGCGGGCCATGATCCACAGGTAGTCCCGTTTCTGCCGCCCCACAATGGTGGTCTGATAATTTGGGTCCACATACAGCACCCGGAAATCCGCCTTGAACGGCCAGAGGAATCGCATTTTCCAGATTGCCGGATTCTCGTCGCTGACAAAGCCGGTGGGCGTCATGGTTTTCAGGTCCCCGTCGGGGGCATCCTTGCGGAAGGTGAAGGTGGTCGCAATTTCATTGGGGCCGGCCCGGCGATAGGTCTCGGTGGCGTTATGGGCGCCTTTTTCGGGAAAGGTGGGGATATTGGCTATCACATACCACTGGCCCATGAAGCGGTCCAGGTCGAACGGATCCGCCACTTCAATCGGTGCAGTCGGTGTGGTTTGGCAGGCGTTGAGCATAATCAGGCTCACTATCAACAACATTGGGCGCATAGGTCTCTCCATGACCCGGAGCATCGCATCAACCGGTGCAACGCCGGGTGAATCCTGGTGATTCCGTAGGTCGACTTAGGCGTAGCCGTAAGCCGACATTCAATGTCGCCGACGTCTCAGGGGGTGAGTGTCGGATTACGTCTTTAAGACTAATCCGACCTACGCAGGCAGTCCGGGGGCTTGAAAGTCCTCCACGCCATCACAACCCCTGTAATACCTAACCGGAAAAGGAGAACCGCGTGAACGTTCTTATTGCAGGCGCAAACGGCAAAATTGGTCGTCGGCTGATTCCCCATCTGGCAGCGGACAATATTCATGTCACCGCCATGGTGCGCGATGCGGCCCAGGCTCAGTCCCTGAAAGAGCTGGGCGCTAACGATGTGGTGGTGGCCGACCTGGAGGGCGACTGCCGTGAGGCGTTAAAAGGGCAGCACACGGTTATTTTCACGGCGGGCTCCGGCCCTCACACCGGCCCGGACAAAACCATCGACGTGGATCAGAATGGCGCCATTGCGCTGGTGGATCAGGCGAAAGAGCAGGGGGTAGCCCGATTCATCATGGTCAGCTCCATGCGCGCCGATGATCCGGACAGTGGCCCGGAAAAAATGCGTCATTACTTCGAAGCCAAGGGCAACGCGGATAACCACCTGCGCAGCAGTGGCCTGGACCATGTCATTGTCCGCCCGGGGCGCCTCACCGAGGAGCCACCGCTGGGGAAAATCAAACTGGAGCGCAAAATAAAGGATTTTGGGGAAATCTCCCGCGAAGATGTGGCCAAGGTGCTGGCGGAAGTCACCCGAATGGAGATCCGCAACCAGGAGTTCGATGTTATCTCCGGCGAGAGCCCCATTCGGGATGCTCTGCAAAAGCTCTGATGCTTGGCGTAGGCGCATCCCTCACGGTGGCTTGGGCGTTCGTCCGGGCTCGCACAGTTTCAACGGCCCAATGTCGGATTACGCCTTTAGGCTAATCTGACCTACGGAGACTATTTGATCCCCGGGTTCAATGTCGGCTTAGGCGTAGCGCGTAGGTCGTGTTAGGCGAAGCCGTAACCCGACATCTGGCGTCGCTATGGAGGTAAACGGCAAATGTCGGCTTACGCCTTTAGGCTAAGCCGACCTACAAAACCTATACTAAAATCCAGCTTACTCCTGAATTGTTAGACAAAAACCTTCTGGCGTTATCATCCTAACCCCAAGTATTAAAAGACCTGCGTCACCAATACGTATGAATTACGTAGGGTAAGTGCTGCAAACCATTCGCATTGCAGTAAACAAACTGTAAAATGCCGCAGCTTGTCATATGGATGACAAAAAAAAGTACGCATAATCCGCCCCTCGATGTCAGAACAGCTGGATAGGATGTCCTTAGTGCAGTTTTCTTCACAGTTAACCCGTTGGAGTCTCGGGGGGCTGGCCTTTCTGTGTGCCACCAGCGCCCAAGCCGCTTCGCCTTGGGTGCCCGCCGGGGATCTGTCCGCACGCCATCACATCGAGGCGCTGCAGTCCCAGGGTTGCCTGGATGGCGTGACTCTCAGCTGGCCCATCAGCTGGGCCGCGCTGATGAAAAGCTACCGCCTTGCCCGCCATAGCCTCCCGGAAGCCGACGCCAAACGCTGTGAAAACCAGCACGCCGCGTTTCTGGAAAAAGCCCTCCAGCAAGCACAGAAAAGCACCCGGGGTGTTTCCATTGAGCTGGGCGGCGCCAACCAGGAACCGCTCTACACCAGCTTTGATACCCAGGTAGAAGACGAATTTACCAGCCAGGTGGCACTTTACGGCATGGGCGACCGCTGGGCCGGGCAACTAGCCATTGGCTATGTGGACGGCGAGCGCGACAACCAGTATGTGCGCCTGGACGACACCTACCTGGCCGGCATTATTGGCAACTGGCAGCTGGGCGTTGGTGCTGTCGATCGCTGGTGGGGCCCAGGCTGGCAAAGCTCTTTGGCCCTGTCCAATAATGCCCGCCCGGTGCCCGGTCTGTGGCTTTCCCGGCAAATGCCGCTGGCACCGGAAAGCCCCTGGCTCAGCTGGATCGGCCCCTGGGATTTGCAACTGATTGCCGGGCAACTAGAGCAGGACCGCGCTATCCCGGATGCCCGCCTGCTGGGTGCCCGCTTTGTATTCAAGCCGCTGGATTCCCTGCAAATCGGCCTGTCGCGCCTGGCGCAGTGGGGCGGGGAAGGGCGCCCGCAGGGCCTGGATGCCTTATGGAATGCGGTTATTGGCCGCGACAATGGTGAAACATCAGGCTTGGCGGAAGGCCAGGACCCGAGTAATCAGATCGGGGGTGTAGATTTTCGCCTGTCCCTGAATCCCGGCGATGTGCCTCTTGGCATCTATGGCCAGTTTATGGGTGAAGACGAAGCCGGTGGCTTGCCCTCCAAGCTGTCTTCCCTGGCAGGTATCGACATGGTGACGGGCTGGGGCAAGGGTTCCCAGCGCTTCTTTGTGGAAGCCACCGATACCGTGGCCGGCAGCTGGATTAGTGACCGCCGCCACAATGTCATGTATGAGCATGGCACTTATAAGAGCGGTTTCCGCTACCATGGCCGCAACCTGGCCAGCACCTGGGAAGGTGACGCCCAGGCCGTTACCCTCGGCATTCAGCAGTTTTTCCGTAACGACATCGCCGTCGCGCTCAGCCTGTCCCAGGCGACCTTGAATGAAAAAGGTGGGACACGGGCGGTGGTTACTGCCGACGGCGACGCTATCCTTCAGGCCGTTGACGAACAGGACATCACCCTGGCCGAACTGCGCATCGGTCACCCACTACTGGGCGGCCGTCTGAGCTGGCTACTTTCTGCTACGGATGAACCCGTAGTGACCTATGAAGAGCGTGAGCGGTTCACCGCCGGCCTTCAGTGGACCCGACACGTAAATTGGTAACAGAGTTTATGCAGGTATCTATGAATCCATTTGGGAAGTTTCTGGCTGCTGGCCTTTTAGTGTCGTTGGCGGGCTGTACTGTTGTGCCGGGGTCTCATATTTCCACCTCGCCGGGCTGGTTTCTCGATGAAGACGAAAGTGCGGAAGAAGCCGAACCCCTGCCGGATGTGGTGCAGGTGCATACCATTACCACTAATGTGCTGAAAGCCGAGCCCCAGGACAAAGCCAAGCCGGCCCCGGTCCTGCTCGAAGAACCGGAAGATTACGATTACGTGGTCGGGCTCGGTGATGTACTGCAAATAACAGTGTGGGATCACCCGGAGCTGACCATTCCGGCGGGTTCCATGCGTAGCCCGTCCGAGTCCGGTAACTGGGTGCATAACGACGGCACCATTTTTTATCCCTACGTCGGCAAGATCAAAGTGGTCGGCCTGCGTGTCACCGAAATCCGTGACCTGATCGCCCAGCGTATTGCCGAATACATCGAAGACCCGCAAGTGGATGTGACCATTGCCGCCTTCCGCAGCCAGCGCGTCTATGTGTCCGGTGCCGTCAATCAGCCCGGCGCCTACCCGGTGACCAACGTGCCCCTGCGGCTACTGGATGCGGTGAATGCCTCTGGCGGCCTCACTCAAGTGGCTGACTGGAATGACGTTACACTCACCCGTAACGGGCAGGAATATACCCTGTCGCTGAAGGCGGTCTACCAGGAAGGCAACCCGGCCTACAATGTCTTGCTGCGCCCCGGTGATGTAATCCACGTGGCCCGCAACGATGATAATAAAGTCTTTGTGCTGGGCGAAGTGGGTGAGAACCAGCCTGTGCCCATGACCCGTAATGGCCTGACTCTGGCAGAAGCTCTGTCATCTTCCGGTGGCTACACCCAGGACACCGCAGATGCGCGCGGTATCTTTGTGCTGCGCCGCGCGCCCCAGGGCAGTGACCACCTGATCGACCTGTACCAGCTCAATGCCAAGGACGCCACAGCCCTGATTCTGGCGGATGGTTTCGACCTGCAAAGCCGCGACATTGTCTATGTCACCGCCGCGCCACTGGCTCGCTGGAACCGCGTAATCAAGAATATTCTGCCGACCTTCCAGACCATCTACTACGGGGCGCTGGCGGGAGATCGGATAAGGGATCTGGACGAGTAATGTTTAATCGCATTCTGGTGGTTTGCGACGGCAACATCTGTCGCAGCCCCACCGTGGCCGCCATGCTGCGGGAGCTGAAACCGGAAAAAGCCGTGTCTTCTGCTGGTCTGGTCGGGCTGGTGGGTCAGGACATGGAAGCCACTGCTCGCGCCGTAGCGGAAGAAAACGGTCTGGACTGTGGCACACATGTGGCCCGCAAGCTGGACAGCGAGCTGTGCCGTGACAGCGATTTGATTCTCGTCATGGAAAGCCGCCAGAAAGAACGCCTGGGCAGAGCCTTCCCGGAAGCCAGCGGCAAAACATTCCTGCTAACCCACTGGAATGGCGGCCACGACATCCCCGACCCCTACAAACGCGGCCGGGATGCCTTCGAAAGAATCTACCCGCCCATGCGCGAAGCCACAAAAGCCTGGGCAGAAAAACTGTAAGGATCAGCAACACCGCAATGCCCCTGTAGGAGTTCCCTTCCAGGGGACGAACCAAGCGCCAGCGCGAAGATCACCCAAAGGGGTGGTAAGAAACCGCCGTTACACGGGCAAAGCTCGGCAAGAAACAGCACCGCTGTGTAGGAGTTCCCTTCCAGGGGACGAACCGAGCGACAGCACGAAGATCACCCAAGGGTGATAAGAAACCGCCGGTACACGGGCACAGCTCGACAAGAAACAGCACGGCTGTGTAGGAGTTCCCTTCCAGGGGACGAACCAGGCGACAGCGCGGAGATCACCCAAAGGGGTGATAAGAAACAAGTGGCCCTTCCAGCGCGAAATGAAGGGTCGGTAGCCGGCGTTTACTCGCCAAGGCTCGGGTTCGTCCCCTGGAAGGGAACTCCTACAAGGGGCCCCGAAAAAACGCCCAACGGAAAACAGACAGCAGAGCAATAAAACATGGCAGAAAACGCAACAAACACAGCACGGCAGCCGCAATCGTCTTCCAGCATGGCCGATGAAATCGACCTGCAACGGCTCTGGGGCCTATTGGTCGACCATCGTTGGTTAATTGTCGGCACCACCTTGTTTGCGTTGTCACTGGGGGTGGCTTACGGCCTGCTGGCCACGCCCGTCTATAAAGCCGATGCGTTACTGCAAGTGGAAGACAAGCAGGGTGGCGTGCCCGGCTTTTCCGAACTGAACGAACTGTTCACCGAAGAATCCTCTGCCGATGCGGAGATCCAGATCATCCGTTCGCGGATGGTGCTGGGAGAAATCATCGACCAGTTGCAGCTGGATATTAAGGTCGAGCCTGACCGCTTTCCTTTAATTGGCAGCATCGGTGCGCCAGATCCTGCCCCTGAGTTCGCACCTCAACCTCTGTTTGCAGGTTACCGAGACAGCGAAACCTTTGTCACCATTAAAACCTTCCAGGTACCGGAAAACCTGGAAGGCAAAACCTTCACTCTGATCGAAGAAAATGGCCAGCCCGCACTGTATCTCGACGATCAGAAAGTGGGCAGCGCTCCACTGGGCACCGCAATTACCAGCGAAGACAAGCGCATTGTGCTGGAGCTAGGCGAGTGGCAATACGGCGAAGAGCCGCTAACGCTGGTGCATGAGGCCCGTGCTAAAGCGGTCAACCTGTTGCGTAATCGCCTTTCCGTTAGCGAGCAAGGCAAATCCACCGGCATTATTGCCATGTCCATTACCGGGCCGAACAAGGGGCGCATCCGCGCCATTCTCGATTCAATTAGTGAAACCTATCTGCTGCAGAACATTAAACGCATGTCTGCAGAAGCGGAAAATAGCCTGGATTTCCTTGACGAGCAGCTGCCTGAAATCAAGGAAAAACTCACCGGCGCGGAAGAAAAACTGAACGCTTATCGCCTGAAAAGTGAGTCCGTGGATCTGTCCCTGGAAACCCAGTCTGTGCTGGAGCGGCTGGTCGCCATTGAAGCGAAAATCAATGAACTGAAAATCAAGGAAAGCGAAGTTTCTGCCCGCTTTACCCGTGAACACCCGGCCTATCGCACCCTGATTCAGCAACGGGCGTCGCTCAACCAGGAAAAAGACCAGCTCAACAGCCAAATCAAGCAGCTGCCTGAAACCCAGCAGGAAGTGCTGCGGTTGATGCGCGACGTGGAAGTGAACCAGGAAATATACGTGGGACTGCTAAACAAGGTGCAGGAACTGCGTATCATGAAGGCTGGCACCGTGGGTAGTGTCCGTATTATCGACAAGGCATTGGTTCAACCTGAGCCGATTAAGCCCAAGAAAGCCTTGGTCGCGATTCTGGCTGGAATGTTAGGTGCGATGGGGTCGGTCGGATATGTTCTTGTCAAAACCATGTTTTATCGTGGTATTGATAGCCCTGAGCAGTTAGAAGAGCAAGGCATCTCGGTCTACGCCTCAATTCCGCTGTCCGAACACCAGCAGAAAGTCGATCGTCTTGAGGCTTTGAAACGCCGCCGCCGTAAAAAAACTAAAGACCTCATTCCCCTACTGGCACTTTCAGACCCCAACGATTTGGCCGTGGAAGCCCTGCGGAGCCTGCGCACGAGCCTGCACTTTGCCATGATGGAAGCTAGCAACAAGGTGCTTATGGTGTCTGGGCCAAGCCCGGGGGTGGGGAAATCTTTTGTCACTGCTAATCTGGCTGCTGTACTGGCGAAAACAGGGCAGAAGGTGGTGGTGATTGACGCAGATATGCGTAAAGGCCATATGCACCGTTTCTTCGATAACGTAAATGATGTTGGGCTTTCTGATTATTTGGCAGGGAAGAAAAAGCAAGAAGCTATTTTGCAACCAACAAGAATGGATAATCTGACCTTTATTGCGCGTGGGCAAGTGCCGCCAAACCCTTCAGAGCTACTCATGCATGGCCGTTTCAAAGAGTTAATGGAGTCCCTGAGCGAGCAGTACGATATCGTTCTGGTCGATACCCCTCCTATATTGGCTGTAACAGATGCTGCGATCGTTGGTCAATTGGCAGGTACCAGCCTTATTGTGACCCGCTATGGAGTTAACTCTGTTAAAGAGGTGGACATTACGTTGACTCGATTTTCTCAAAATAACGTAGAGATAAAAGGGGCGATCCTGAATTGTATTGAGCGAAATTCATCGAACGAATATACATATTATGCCTATGAGTATAAGTAATAGGTTTGATTAGAGGTAAACCGTTTTCATGGAATTAATGATTCTGGTTTTGTTAAGCCTAGCCGTAATGAGCCCTTTGTTTTTGGTGTTCAAAGCTGGTGATGTGGCGGGAATCTATTCCCCAACGGTGTTGATCATTGCGTTAGAAATATTTGGTGTTCTTGTTCAGAGTATTTATATTTCATTAGAAGATTCTTCTTTCGAAATGTTAATGAGTATTTATCCGGCATTTTTCTTGGTGTTGATTTTTAATATTTTTTACGTTTTGGGTTTTTTGGCTAAATTTAATGGGGGAGGGTGGTCACTACTGCCTGTCGGATTTTTTTCTAATAGGTGGGCCAGATTGGGGATAATTACCCTGTCGTTATATTTGGTCTACGATTTTATATCAATATTCAATATATTTTCTGGTGCTGGCTTCAGTGCAAAAAGGTTTATGCTAGAAGGCGGTGTTGAGTATAGCTACAGTTACTTGCGGGTTGGGGCTGATATAATTCTGGTTGCTGGGTTGGTGGGTTTTGCGAAATATCTAGAAGAAAAAAGATTGGTGCTTCTAGTTGCCTCGGTTTTTTCCTTGGTTGGGGCAGTGTTGTTTTACTGGTTCGTTAGTAGTCGTGCGAGCCTTGGCATTGCGCTGCTTTCCTATTTTATGGTGTATCAGTTTTATAATCGAAAAGCGATATTTTCTCAGTTTTTTAGAAATGCTTCTATTTTTTTTCTGGTCCTTGTCGGATTTTCTGTGATGGCTTCCATTCGGGCGGAAAAGGGTGGAGAGGTTAATGAGGCCATGATTGGTCATGGGGTTGATGCACAAGTGTCTCAAGTTTTTTCCGGTAACTACTTTTTCACTATTAATAAAGCTGCCAAAGCCGTCGCTGAGGTTGATTCATTTGAGGAATATAAGCTTGGACTGACGTTGCTGAGTCCTTTGTATTTTTTTGTGCCAAGAACAATATGGAAGGATAAGCCACCAGTAAGATTCGGTGAGATTTTTTCACGGGAAGTTTTCAAGCGACCAGGTGCGTCTGGTATTCCTCCTTCTTTTCCCGTTGAGTTGTATTGGAACTTCGGGTGGCTAGGCGTTGGTGGAGGGGCTCTTGCTCTTGGAGCTATTTGTAGATCGTCTGTGAAAAGCAATTGTCTGAAAAGGAATGAAATAGATGCATCTATTAATGCGTCTATTTTTTCATGTTTTTTCATTATTCCGCTCATGACAAACGATTTTGCTAATGGTGTTATTAGTTATTTTGTTGCGATGGTTGTGGCTGTTATTTTTAAAACAAAAGGCTTGGTTTCATGAAAAAAGTGGCTATTAATGCGCTTACAGCTAATCCTGGTGGCGGGTTAAGTGTCGTTAGGCAGTTCGCTCAGGCTTTGGCATCAATAGGCTATGAAGTGGATGTTTTTCTCGGGACGGCGCGCTCGACAAAGGTGATGAGAAAAGCAGGAATAAAAAACGTTAACGTTAAGTTGGTCCTTCCTTGGCTACCAACTTATCTGCGGCTGCTCATAGGGAAGTTCATCTTTCTTGCTGTTGGTGGCTATAAGGTAGTCATCACTCCTAATTATCATAGTTTTAGTCGTGGCAAAACTATAACGCTCCACGTAAACCTTTTTTCCTTTATGGAAAACCCGGATGGGAGCTCAGTGTCTGAAAAATTAAAAAGGTTAGATGCTGGTTTGGCATGCCGTCTTTCTGATGTAAATATTTTTGAATCAGGCTACATTGAAGGCCTTGCCAAAGAAAAAAAAGGTCCTATCAATAATTCGCAAGTGTTGTATATGCCGATTAGCGACGATTTTTATCGTAAGCCAGAGGGGCCGCATATTGCGAAAAGCGAAGTTGTCGTCATTAGTAGCCCGAATAAGCATAAGAATAATGATGTTGCATTGAGGGCTTTTTCAATATTTAGGGAGCAGCATAATAGAAAGGATATTAATCTGGTCTTCTTTGGTGGGCAATCGGCCTCAGACTGGAATGAATATCAAGGAATGGCTGCTGAATTATCAGTTGAGAATAATGTACTATTTGAGGGGCCGCGTAGTGCTCCGGAGCTTACGGAGCGGTTAAATAGCGCGCTGTGTTCAATGACATGTAGCAGCGTGGAATCATTTTGCATGGTGGCTATTGAATCAATGGCTGCTTATTGTCCAGTTGTTGCTTCGAATGCCACCTCAATGCCTGAAAGCTTAGGTGGGGCGGGGGTCATCTGCAAGGACAGAGATCCAGATTCATTCGCTGTCGGGCTTGGCAAGATGTTAGACGATGACCGTCGTGCGGCGTTTGTAGAGAAAGGCATTGCCCGGGCTTCCCGCTTCCGAATGGATGTTTTTTCTAGTCAGCTTGAACAGTTGCTGGATTAATCAATGAGTCGAATATTTTTCAACTATTTAAGAATGGCAATAACGTTCATTTGTGGTATTGCCATAATCAAAATTTGGTTGGATTTTTCTCTTGAAGCATATAATGCTTATTTGTTGGCAACTTTTGGTTTGGGGCTGGCTATAGTTTTACGTGAGTGGGTTAGGCTTGCGTTGGTTCCCATTCAAAAGGGCGGGGCAGGCGGGGACTTGGGTGGCTTAGTGTCGCTTTGCCTGGGTTTTGGCTTCTTGAACCTGGTTGTTATATCGCTTATTGCAGTGAATGTTGCGGCATTTAACATTGCAGATGAGTTTCTGGATGGTTTTGCTATTTATTTGCTGGTTCGTGCGCTGCTCCATATCCTGGTTTTTTATCTGCTTCCACTTATAAATCATAGTCTGTCTTGCGCAAACCCAAAGTTCTACAATTTTTTCCTGGCTGGAGAAAGATTGTTGGAATTGTTCTCTGTTGTCGTCGCGCTGTATTTTCATGAGACTTACGACTCAGATGTATTTCTGGCACTTGCAGGGTTAAATGCTTTCTCTTATGTTTTTCTTTTTTTATGCTTTGTTTTTTCATTCAGGCGGCGCTATCCGACTACTCGTATTATTCCTTCGTTCCGGTTTGGACTGAAAGGCAAAGGTGTTGGCGAGCAGTTGGAAGGTAATTTTTACCTTGTCGCAAATATGGCTCTTTATTTTCGCTTGAGCGTGGCTCTAGCAAACGCAATTTTTGAGCCAATGGTGGCGGTTGTTGTTGGGGTGGCCGTCCAGGTTGCTGGCTATATACGTCAGATCACCATGGGGGTTATGACGGGTATTGATAGCTATTTTGCAGGAAGAGGAGCAGGCAAAGGTATTTCTGGGCTGAAAACTATCGATAGCATAAATGTATTCGTTCTGACTGTATCAGCAGGGGGGGCTATTTTCTTGTCCCCACTAATTGTCTCTTTTCTTTTGCCAGATCATTTTGAGGGCGATATTCGGGTTGTGGCACTGGTGCTTCAGTTTATTGTTTTTGGTGTTTATATAAAAAGCCTGAGTGAAGGGTGGATGCATTATCTGAGAGGAATGGGGTTGGTCAGATCGTATGCAAAACCTATTTTTGCGTTGGCAATATTTTCGCCGGTGGTATGGTTTTTTATATACTGGTTCAAGATTGAGTATCCCGCAATCGCTTATGGGGCTGCCTTTGTTGGTTTAATGTTTGTTTCTCATCTTGTTATTTTGCCTGCTATTTTTAAAAAAAATGAACCGAGCTCTAGTGAGGCGGTTATCTCATCGGTTATCACCAAGTCATTCCTGCCTTTAATGATCGGATTTTTATATATTGTCTATATGGCTGCAAAAACATTATGAATACCTCGTTGATAGAGAATCTGCACGCTGTAATTCTCGGTGATTCGTTTATTGAGAAGGCGACGTTTTGTGATGAAATACGAAGAAAGGTAGAGTTAGGTAGTAAGTCTCTTTTAGTCGAGCTTCAAGAATCCGCCCCGAGTATGCTTGTCCATTTTTTTAGAGGTTGGCTCGATAAGCAAATTTCAATAGGTGAGATTGATCTGGCTTTAATCAACGCAGTTTTAACTCTCCGCGATGGGTCTGTATTCAGTAAAGTGATTGATGCTGAATCTATGTCTTCCCTTGAAGAAGTTGCCTTGGAGGTTCTATCTGCTGTCGAAAGAGGGGAGATGAAGGTCGCATGTAATTCTTCGGAGCGTAACCGGGTTGATGAATTGGAGCTGCCCGCTTCGGGGAAAAAAGAATTAGTCCTCATTGTTCCTGGCATGAATAGCGTGGTTTCTGCTTATACTGCAGAAAAACTTTTATCTGAAGGAGTAAGTCTTAGTGCTGTCATTGTTTCGTCGGCATCTCCTTTCGGTCTTAGAGGTGGAGCCTTGTCCGGCAGCAAGATAAAGGCAGTAAAGAGGAAGTTGTTTTTTGGCTATAGGAAACTTCTTCGGTATTTTTATAAACCAGAACGCTATATTGATATACGCTCTGTGGTTAAAGAAACAGGTATAGGTCGAGGTGGTTTGAAGGCGTTTTGCGATAAAAACAATGTTCCTTTAAGGTTTTTTTCCTCCATCAATGACAGTGATGCAGTTGATTACGTTAGAGCTCTGCGTCCTGATTATGGTGTCTATCTTGCTTCGGAGATTGTAAGGAAGCCATTCCTTGAAGGCTTTTCTTGTGGTGTGATTCATTCTCACCCTGGGGTTATTCCGGATTATAAGGGCATGGATTCTGTCGACTGGGCTCTGTTGCAAAAGGACTTTAGTAAAATTGGCTATTCAATCCAGGTTCTCACTCCTTCTCTTGATGATGGCAAGATTGTCAAAATAAAGACAATGGATGATGTCGAGGGTCTTGATGCTCAAACTATCAGGAGTCGTGTGCTTTACTTTTCGATTGAAGATACAGTTAGCTGCACTGTTGCTGCAGTAAAAAATGGCGTCAGGGTGTTTTCACTGGATGGTTCCAAAGGGAAGCAGTATTTCTTTATGAAGTCGCAGCTTCGCCGTCTTATTTCTACTGCTCAAAGGATCTGGTCATGAGTCGTGCGCGAACTAAGATTGAAAAACTGAAAGCGCGTCATGGCCATCGCTGGATAGCTGGGGCGCTGAGTGAATTGCTTGCGAAACTAATGAGGAGGAGCTCGATCCGAAGATTCATGGCAATGTTCTTTCCCGAGGCCAAGCCAGAAAAGTTTGTTTTTATGACGGGCTGCTATAACTCAGGAACAACTGTAGTTAAGGATGCAATCTGCCTCCATCCTGCTATTAATTCTCCCCCCATTGAAGGCTCGGCAATCACTACAGATCTTCTGGATTTTGATAAGGGGTTGTTTCCTCGAGCAATGATACACAATGCTACGGCGCTTGCTAATGGAGCTGAGTATCGTATCAACAGTCGGCGCTATAGAAGAGAAATATGGCCTTGGTGGAAAGGTGGAGTTGTTTTCCTGGATAAGAGTATTAGTAATACGCCGATGATGAAAAATATTTCTGCGGCTTTTCCTGGCTGTTATTTTATTAATATAATTCGTGACCGCCAGGGAACTGTCGATGGCATTATTAAAAAATCAACACCGTCTATGTCTGTTTCAGATTTAATTGGCGAGTCATATTCGCGGAGCCTGCTAGAGAATCAATGGGCGGCAATGTATGAAATGGTTGTTGATTGTGATTGTGCGCCTGAGCGCTTCCTGAATATTTCGTTCGCTGACTTCTTGGCGGAGCCCAAAGAGCAGGTTGTTAAGGCTTGGAGGTTTTTGGGTTTGGAGCCCTGTCATATCGAATATTATGAGAATCACTTGTCTGTCGCGGGTGAAACTATCCATTTAAACCTCAAAGGGTCAAGGGAAATTGATGATGAGGTTTACAAGGACTTGCTTGAGCGGCTCGCCTCAAAGGCTGAAGTGTAATGAAAATTGTTATTAGTTTTGATTTTGAACTTGGTTGGGGGGTCGCTGATTCACTTGAGTGGCTACAACGTGAAAGATCCGGATTGTATGAAGCTTGTCAGGAAAGGCTGCCATACTATATAGATTTTCTTGCAAAAAATGAGGCGCCTGCGACATGGGCGATTGTTTCCGGTCTGCTTCATGATGAGTTGCCTGCAGATTATTCCGAGCATTTATCTGGTGATTACAAGAGTTCGATTGATTATTTTATTGCTAACGCAAAAAAGAGTACTCGTTACGCTCTTCCCCTTGTAAAAAAAATAAGCAGATATAATGCGAATGAAATTGCAACTCATTCGGCGACACATCCATATGCACAGCATCAGGATGTGAATGAGAAAAGCTATGTTGATGACGTCAGGAAATCCATATTTGATATTGAGCACTATCTGCAAGTTAAGCCAGAAAGGATCGTTTTTCCGCGTGATGATTCAACTTTTTTAAAAGCTGTTTCTGGTGATTTGAAGTTAGGCGGGAGAGTGAATCCAAGTTTACTTCGAGCTCGCCAAGGTAAAGCCAGTAGCTATATCTCAGGTTTCTTGTCTGGCCCAGATAGGTCGCAGACTATCATGGCAGCCAGTGGGATGTATTTTCATTCGGGCTCCCTATTATTTAATTGGTTTGGTGGGCGGGCTGCTTTTATGAAAAAACATTACACAAAGATGATGCTGAAAAGGATACTGAATAGATCAAAAGATTTGCGCTTCAAGGAAGATGTTTACCATATTTGGCTCCATCCTTTCAATTTGATACGAGAGCCTGAAGTGGGTAGAGCTTTTATTGATTTTGTCGAAACTGGCTGTCAGTTGCGAAAAAAAGGCTGTCTAGATTTTTTTACCATGCGTGATGTTGAAGAGATGATTTTTGAGCGTTCTTATCTTCACCGCTTTATGCGGAGTGAATCATGATTAAACAGATTGATAACAGGCTCTGGTTTTATATCAATGGAGCATCTAGAGCATTAATTGCCAATTATGGACGATTATGGGGTGGGTTTTACCCGCTGGTTAATGAATACCCTAAATCTGGTGGGTCTTGGTTTGCTCAGATGTTATCTGATGCTTTAGATCTCCCTTTTCCCCGCAACAGGCTCCCAATGCTGCGGAATTCGATGTTGCATGGCCACTATAACTATAATTCCAACCTGGGGAACTGTTGCGTTGTTTGGCGCGATGGCCGTGATGTTATGGTTTCTTGGTATTATCATAAAATCATTGGTAATGAGCTTAGTAGTGGCAAGGCTTCTTCTACGTTAGTAAAATATCTTGGGTTTAAAGATCCTGTTGATATAAATAATAATTTGCCGGCTTTTATAGAATACTCCTTTGAGGAGCAGAGGCAGCCCAAGTTTTCATGGGCGGATTTTGTGAATGCTTGGTCAGGAAAAGAGGCATTTCATACTAAATATGAGCTATTGCTTGAAGATCCCGGTTGGGAGCTTATAAAGGCAGTTGAGTGGCTGGGCTGTTCTCCACTTCCACAATCTCATGTTAATGAGATTGTTTCAAGATACAGTTTTGCGAATCTGTCAGGCAGAAAGCCAGGTGAGGAATCCAGGAAAAGTTACCTCAGAAAAGGAACTTCAGGTGATTGGAAAAATCATTTCTCTTTTCAATCTAGATCGCTCTTTAATGAATATGCTGGCCCGAAGCTTGTACAGCTTGGTTATGAGCGCGATGAATCATGGGTTAAAGAGAGTTAATTTGGGGATTTTATGAAGAATTCTGTTTTAGTTACCGGAGGAACGGGTTCCTTTGGTAAAACAATGGTTAGCAAGCTTCTTAATGAAGGCTACAAAGAGATTCGTATCTTGAGTAGGGATGAAGCGAAGCAGGAAGAAATGCGTATAGCCTACTCGCGCCCAGAGCTGAAGTTTTATATTGGTGATGTGCGTGACCGTGCTGCCGTCGACAAAGCGATGAAAGGGGTTGATCTGGTTTTTCATGCTGCAGCTCTTAAGCAGGTACCATCCTGTGAATTCTTCCCGATGGAAGCGGTCAAGACCAATATTATCGGCAGCCAGAATGTTATTGATAGTGCCGTTGATGCCGGCGTGAAAAGCCTTGTGTGCCTGAGTACTGATAAGGCGGTAATGCCTGTCAATGCCATGGGTATGTCCAAGGCGATGATGGAAAAGGTGGCTCAGGCCTCCAGCCGTCAGCTTGGTGACAATGATACGGTGATTTCCTGTGTGCGCTATGGCAACGTGATGTGTTCCCGTGGGTCGGTAATCCCCCTGTTTATCAAGCAGATCAAGGAAGGCAAGCCACTGACCCTTACCGAACCGACCATGACCCGGTTCATGTTGTCCTTGAACGATGCTATTGAGCTGGTTGCCTTTGCGTTCGAAAACGCCAGCCAGGGTGACATTTTCATCAAGAAAGCCCCTGCATGTACTGTGCAGCTTCTGGCGGAAACCCTGTTGGAAATCTTCGAAGCGAGCACTGAGATTCAGGTTATCGGCTGGCGCCATGGTGAAAAGCTGTATGAAACCCTGGCCAGCGCGGAAGAGCTGCTTCGTTCCCAGGACATGGGTGAATATTACCGTGTCAGCTACGACAATCGTGACCTCAATTATGCCAAGTTCTTCACCGAGGGTGATGTGGAGGAGGCGAACACGGAAGATTACCATTCCCATAATACCTACCAGCTCACCAAAGAAGAGCTGAAGGACCTTCTGTTGACCTTGCCAGAGGTTCAGGAAGCGTTAAACGGTTGAGATCAGGTTCGCCATGCAAGCATAGCTCCTACTGAGATATGGGCTGGGAGAGAAAGAGGGAGTTTTTATGAAAACGGTGATTACCGGTGCAGCTGGCTTGTTGGGCTGGCATTTGCAGTGCCACTTGAGTGTTCTGGACGGTTGGAAAGACGCCGTTGTTGCTTTGGATCGGCAGGCATTCAATGATGATGCCGTACTTGATGCCGCCCTAGCTGGTGCTGATGTGGTGGTTCACTGTGCGGGCATCAACCGGGCAGATGACGACGAACTGGAACAGGGTAATATCAACCTGGCCAATCGACTAGTTGATTCGCTCGTCAGGGTCGGTGGCAAACCGCATCTGCTCTATAGCAATACCATTCATAAAGAACGCGACAACGCTTATGGCCGAGGAAAGGCCGGAGCAGGTCAGGTTTTTCAGGAATGGGCAGAGTCACATGGCGCTCGATATTCGGAACTGGTATTGCCGCATGTCTTCGGTGAAGGTGGGCGCCCCTTTTATAATTCTGCGGCCTTTACTTTCTGCCAACAGATTGTCGATGGAGAGCCTCTGTCAATCAATGCTGGGGGTATGCTGGAATTGCTCCACGCTCAGGATATTTGCGCGCGCATCGTCGAGTCTGTGGAGCGCGGGCAAACCGGTGAAATGCGTCTGAAAGGGCGGGTTATCTCTGCTGCGGAAGTCGCGGGCAAGCTTTCAGCCATGCATGCCAGCTATACAGGGCACGTGGTGCCAGACCTGCGTGATGCATTCGATCTGCAGTTGTTTAATACCCTGCGCTCATTCTTGTATCCGGCTCACTATCCTTGTGAGCTTACGCTGCATACGGACAACCGTGGCTCATTGTTTGAGGCCGTAAAAGCAGATAATGGCGGGCAGGCATTCCTTTCAACCACGAAGCCGGGTATTACCCGGGGTAACCATTTTCACTTCGGTAAAGTTGAGCGTTTTCTGGTGATTCGTGGTGAAGCCGTGATTTGCTTGCGCCGGTTATTTGATGATGAAGTAAAGGAATTTCGGGTTTCAGGTGATGAGCCAGTTTATATCGATATGCCGACACTACACACACATAGCATTACCAATGTGGGTGACGGTGAGCTGATGACCTTGTTCTGGAGCCATGAGATTTTCGACCCTGAATCGCCAGACACCTATTTCCTGCCGGTCCTTCAGGATCAGGAGAGCTGATTGATGAAAGTAATGACGATTCTGGGTACACGCCCGGAAATTATTCGCCTTGCCCGCGTGATGGCGGCGCTGGATCAGGTTGTGGATCACAAGATCGTCCATACCGGTCAGAATTACGATTACGAGCTGAATGATGTTTTCTTCGAGGAGCTCGGCGTCCGCAAGCCTGATCATTTCCTGAATGTTGACACCTCTTCACTGGGGCGAAGCCTGGGCGAGATCCTTATCAAGACGGAAGAGGTTCTGCTGAAGGAAAAGCCCGATGCAGTGCTGGTTCTGGGTGACACCAATAGTGCTACGGCCACGCTTATGGCCAAGCGTATGAAGATCCCCACTTACCATATGGAAGCAGGCAATCGCAGCTTCGACGCCAATGTGCCGGAAGAAATCAACCGTAAACTGGTTGACCACCTGGCTGATTTCAACCTGGTTTACACAGAACATGCGCGTCGGCACTTGATCAGTGAAGGCTTGTCACACCGGTTTATTTATCTTACTGGCTCCCCAATGCGTGAGGTGCTTGAGCACTCCCTGCCAAGTATCCAGGAATCAGACATCCTTGAGCGATTGGGGTTGGAAGAAGGCCGCTTCTTTATTGTCAGCGTTCACCGGGAAGAGAATGTGGACAGCCGTGAGAACCTGAAGAAGGTGGTTGAAGCCTTGCAGGCTCTTCACGAAGAGTTCGGGTTTCCGGTGGTGGTATCCACGCATCCCCGTACCCGTAATCGCCTGGAGAAACTGGGCCTGGCGGATGACAGTGAGGCAATTCGCTTCCTGAAGCCGTTCGGGTTCTTTGATTATAACAAGCTGCAAATGACAGCTTTTTGTGCCATTTCTGATAGCGGCACCATCAGCGAGGAGTCCTCTATTCTCGACTTCCCTGCGGTAACTCTGCGCCGTTCCATTGAGCGCCCTGAAGCGCTGGACACGGGGGCTATTGCGTTGACGGGGCTGGACAAAGAGGTGCTGATTGACGGTGTGCGTATTGCTACTGCATCACGGGATATTTTCTCTGGAACAGAGCGCGAAACCCCTGAAGCCTACAAGGTACGCAATGTTTCAGAGCGCGTAGTACGCCTGATCACCGGGACGGCCAAGCTGGCCAGTCATTGGAAAAATATGGATGAGTTCAGCCGGTATGACTGGAACTGAGGCCGATGGCCTAAAAATTCTGGCGATACATCGCTATTACTGGCCTGACACTCCGCCCTATGCATCCATGTTGCGCGCGATCGTAGGTCGTTGGGTGGGTGAGGGGCATCATGTCGACGTGCTGTCATCCCAGCCTTCCTACAAGGCCGGGCTTGATAATGAAAAGCAGCCGGCCAAGGAAGTTGTTGATGGTGCTACCGTCTACCGTATGATTCTGCCTTCAGAGGCGGGTCGGCCGTTGATACGGATGCTTAATGCCCTGCGACTTGGGCTGGGCATTTTCATTCGTGGGGTACTTCTGCGGCGCTATGACGTCATTATGGTCTCAACCTCTCCGCCGGTGCTGGCTGGCTGGTTTACGGCACTTGCGGCGCGCCTTTCCGGTGCAAGATTTGTGTATCACTGCATGGATGTGCACCCTGAAATTGGCCGGATATCCGGAGAGTTCCGCAACCCGGTGGTGTACCGGCAGCTTGCACGAATGGATGCCTGGACGTGTCGGCAGGCCAATCCCGTGGTGGTTTTGTCACAGGACATGGCTGACAGCCTTGATCGGCGCTCTGAGTCGGGCGCTGTTCCGCAGACTGCCGTGATTAATAATTTCAGCTTGCCTTCCGAGTCTGAAGCTGTGGATGATTTGCCATTCCCATGGCCGAATGAGCCCTTTGTGCTGCTTTTCGCCGGTAATATCGGTCGTTTCCAGGGCCTGGATGTGCTCATGAACGCCATGGCACAGCTTCGTGAGCGAGCAGACATTCGCTTGTTGATGATGGGTGAAGGAACGGAAAAAGCGGCCCTGGAAAAGCAGGCCGCCGAGAGTGGTGCCCGGGTTTCTTTCGTGGGCCACCACTCTGTATCTGTTGCGAAAGCTGCCATGAAAAAGGCTGGCGCAGGGTTTGTCAGCCTGGTCCCGGAGCTGTACCGGTATGCCTATCCCAGCAAGACCATGACATACCTGGAGCAAGGTTGCCCGGTGTTGGTGGCGGTGGAGCCAGAAAGCCGCTTGGCTGCAGATATTGTTGAGAATAGCGCCGGATTGGCAGTGCAGGGCGGCGATGCAGATGAATTGGCACAGGCAATTGCCCGTTTGGCAGATGACGATAAGCAACTGCAGAAGATGAAGGAAAATGCTGCCGGCCTGGCTGAAAAGGCATTTTCACCGGAAGTGATGTTGGCCCGCTGGGCTTCGCTGGTTAGACCCGTGGACAAGAATTGATGATGCAAAATATGGATCTGGTAATTATCGGTGCACCCAGATCGGGCACCAACATGCTGCGTGATGTGCTCACTTCTTTTGACGGTATTGGTACCTGGCCCTGTGATGAGATCAATTATATCTGGCGTCATGGTAATGTCCGATATCCGTCCGACGAGATCCCCGCAGACAGGGCGACACCCGCTGCAGCGGCTTATATCACGGCTCGCTTCGAGGACATTCGGCGTACGCAGAATGCCCGGATCGTGGTGGAGAAAACCTGTGCCAGCTGTTTACGCGTTCCTTTCATAAACAAGGTGCTGCCCGAGGCTCGTTACGTCTATATTTATCGTGATGGTATTGATGCTACGGGTTCAGCCAAATTACGTTGGACGGCCAAGCTGGACATTCCCTATCTCATGGAAAAGGTCCGGTTTGTGCCGTTGACGGATTTGCCGTACTACGGGTTGCGGTATTTCTGGAGTCGCATTTATCGAGTGTTTTCCCGGGAGAAGCGTTTGGCATTCTGGGGGCCGAAACTCGATAACATGGATGAGCTTCTTGAGAAGCATACCCTGAACGAGGTCTGCGCCCTGCAATGGCAACGTTGCGTTGAGAAGGCCGACAGTGATCTTGCTCAAATTGAACCGGAGAGGGTAATTCGGGTTCGTTACGAGGATTTTGTTTCTGATCCGGCTCCGGAATTAGAGAGAATATTCGATTTTCTTTGTTATAAGGCTCCGTCAGATTTGATTCAGGCTGCTGTAGCTGGAGTTTCCAATGGCAGCCTTGGTAAAGGGCGAAAAGCGTTGGGCGAGGAGGAAGTGGCTTGCCTGGAAGCATTAACGGGTGAAACGCTTAAACGTTATGGCTATCTCTGAAATGGAATATATGGCGCCTTCACTGACACCTTCGCAGGCGATGATAAAGCGTACTTTTGACTTTTCCGCAGCCTTGCTGGGACTTCTCGTTTCATGGTGGTTGATCCTGATCGCCTTCCTGGCGGCGTCGCTGGATACACGTAGCAATGGGTTTTTTATCCAGAACCGGGTGGGTAAAGACGGAAGGATCATTCGCGTAGTAAAGATCAAGACGATGCGCCCTGATAGTAAAACCACTACTACAGTGACTCGTTTTGGCGACCCTCGAATTACTTCTCTGGGGCGTTTTTTCCGGAAAACCAAAATTGATGAGCTTCCGCAGCTCTGGAATGTGCTGCTGGGACAAATGAGCTTTGTCGGCCCTCGCCCGGATGTTCCTGGTTATGCAGACCGCTTGACCGGTCAGGACCGTGCAGTATTGTCGCTACGCCCTGGAATTACTGGCCCAGCAACCCTGAGATATCGAGATGAAGAAGAAATTTTGGCTTCTCAGGTTGACCCCGAACAGTATAACCGCCAAGTGATTTATCCTGATAAGGTGCAAATTAATCTCCAGTATATTCGTGAGTGGTCTTTTCTTGGGGATTTACGTTATATCTTTGAAACAGTTCTGGGTTGAATTACCTGCCTTTATTAAAGTTAAGCTTGAGTGTTTTTTATGCTAAATGGCCCTTTTTCTGCTTGGCCTTCTTTCACTAAAGAAGAAGCCGACGCGGTGTCCCGAGTGTTGCTTTCCAACAAGGTCAATTACTGGACCGGCCAAGAAGGTCGTGAATTCGAGAAGGAATTCGCGGCCTTTGCGGGGACCGAATACGCCATTGCTGTCGGGAATGGCACTTTGGCATTGGATCTCGCCCTGAAGGGGCTGGGTATTGGTCCTGGTGATGAAGTTGTTGTCACACCGCGTACTTTTTTGGCGTCAGCAACGGCGGTGATTAACGCGGGGGCCACACCCGTATTCGCGGATGTAGACCCGGACACCCAGAATATTACCCCCGCGACCGTTGCGGCGGTGATTACGCCGAAAACCCGCGCTGTGGTGGCTGTACACTTGGCGGGCTGGCCCTGCGATATGGATGGCATGATGGCCCTGGCTGCGGAGCAGGGGTTGTTCGTGATTGAAGACTGCGCCCAGGCTCACGGTGCCACCTATAAAGGCAAGCCGGTTGGCGGCCTGGGCCATGTGGGTTGCTGGTCGTTCTGCCAGGACAAGATTATGTCTACCGGTGGAGAGGGCGGGATGGTCACGGTGAATGACCGTGACTTATGGTCCCGGATGTGGAGCTTCAAGGACCATGGCAAGAGCTGGGATGCGGTGTACGAGCGTGAGCATCCGCCGGGGTTTCGCTGGTTGCATGAGTCGGTGGGCACTAACTGGCGCCTGACGGAAATGCAGTCGGCTATTGGGCGCATTCAGTTACAACGTATGCCGGAATGGACTGTTGGTCGTCAGGCATATTGTCAGGCGATTTGGGAGGCTGCGGCGGCATTGCCGGGGTTGCGTGTGCCAGTTGTGCCGGCTGAAATTGGCCATGCTGGCTACAAGTGTTATGTGTTTGTGGATGAGACGGTGGTTGGGCCGTCAGCAGTCGCTGAGGTCCGTGACCGGATTATGAATGCGATTGTGGCGGAAGGTGTGCCGTGTTTTTCAGGATCTTGTTCTGAGGTGTACTTGGAGAAGGCGTTTACGGATCTTGGGTTGGGGCCACAAGAGCGTTTACCGGTGGCCAAGGCCTTGGGCGAGAGTTCGTTAATGTTTTTGGTACACCCGACATTGACCGAGGCCGAGATTGATAAGACCTGTGAGGTGTTGCGCAAGGTGATGAGTTCGGATGTCGGGTTACGGCCTTAGGCCTCTCTGTGTCCTTGGGTAAACACGACCTACGAGAGACTGGTTCGTGTTTGTGATTTGTAGGTCGCATTAGCCTAAAGGCGTAATCCGACAATGGACTTGGCCTGTGATTGTGTCGTGTCATGGCTACGCTTGGCTTGATTCACGGATGGATGAGTGTCGGATTACGTCCTTCGGACTAATTCGACCTACCGATGAGGTGGGCTTTTGATTCGATTCTGCCGATTCTCCGCTAGCATTCTGTTGTTTTCCTTTCTTGCCTTTCTGCTGGTGTTTCAGTCTGCCTATGCCGTGGTGCCCGTGTTTGCGGCTGTTTGTGCTCTGCTGTGTTGTGTGGTGTACCGCGTGCGGCATACGGCGATTCGATTGGCGGCGGATGACCTCGCCATGGTGCTGGTGTTGATGCTCTTTGCCCTGGTTTGGCTCACGGATGCCTGGCGTGCCGGGCAATGGCCGGTAGGGGCCGGAGGTGAGGGGCGATGGCTGCCGGTGTGGCCTTTGTTAGCTGCCCTTGTTTTGCTGGCCTGGCGGTACGTACCACCGGCGGCCTCCGCCTGGTGGTGGGGCGTGGTCGTGGGGGCGCTCTGCGCCGGCGGCATTGCGGCCCATGAGCATTTCTGGCTGGGGCGCTGGCGGCCGGATAACGGCATGAACGCGATTCCGTTCGGCAATATTGCGCTGTTGCTTGGCATCCTGACTTTGGTGTCACTGGTGTCTTTGCCAGGGGCATGGGCCTGCCGATTTGGTGTATGGCAGAAGGCGATGCTGATTTTGGCGGCACTGGCGGGGCTGCTTGCTTCGGTGTTATCCGGTACGCGCGGTGGTTGGGTGGTTTTTCCCGCGCTGGCGTTATTGTTATGTGGCGCTGCACTAGCTTCCTTGCCCCGTGGGCGGGTGGCTGCCTTGGTGGCAGTGTTGATGACGGCGCTGTTGGCCATGGCGTTTCTGCCGCGGGCATCGGTGTCTGCGCGAGTAGGGCAGGGGGTGGAAAACCTTCAGGGGTACGCTGAGGGCAATGCAGGTTCGTCGCTGGGCGTGCGTTTGGAAATGTGGCGTGCCGGCTGGCATTTGATTCAGGAAAAACCCTTGCTGGGTTGGGGTGAAGGCAAGCTGGAAGCCCAACGGGACCAGTGGGTGGCTGAAGGCCGCTTTAATCGGGGCATTAGCCAGTATGATCAGTTGCACAGCGATACTGTGGATACCTTGGCCCGGCGAGGTATTGTGGGGATGCTATCGCTGTTTGCCTTGTACCTGGTGCCTTTGGGGCTGTTCTGGCATTATTGGCGCCGGGCTGGCCATGCCGGGAATGAGGCGGTACAGCGCGAGGTTAGAGCCTTTGCGCTATGCGGAGCCCTGGTTGTGGTGGCGTTTATGGGGTTCGGGCTGAGCCAGTCGATGCTGCGGGACCCCCGTGGTCTGGCTGGGTTTCTGGGGTTGCTGGTGGCGTGCTGGTGTCTGCTCAAGCAGGCGGCTGAGTCTCAGGCCTATGTCGGGTTACGGCCTTCGGCCTAACACGACCTACGAGTGGATGGTGTGTTTTGTGGTTTGTAGGTCGAATTAGCCTGAAAGGCGTAATCCGACAGGGGCCCGGCACGTGGAGTGCATCGTGTCATGGCTGTGTTTGATTTGGTCTATGGATGGATGTCGGATTACGTCCTTCGGACTAATTCGACCTACCGGGCTGGTGGGTTGCTGCGTAGCGCTCGTTTGCAACAGATTGAAAAAGATGTGTGGTTGCGAGTGAATATCACAGACCTCAGTATCCGTTTGTCGCTTAATTGTCACTGTTCATGACTAGATTGCCTCGAAATTAGTGCTTTTTACCCGTTGGATATCCTGGAGAACGGCTTATAATGCTCCCCCGGCTAAGTAGTGTGACGAAAATCACAGTCTTATGGCTAAGAGGGACTTTGCCGTATTTAGTTGGCCCTGCGGTCGCATGGATGGACCTGTTATGACGAACAAGTATCTCTATTCCCCTGTACACCGGATGGTGTCACTTTCGCGTACGGCCAAGCGGCTGGTTATGCTGAGCGCGGATGCGCTAGCGGCGCCGTTGTTGTTGTGGCTGGCCTATGGGCTGCGCCTGAATACGGCAACTCCTGAGTTGACTGACCTGTGGTTACTGGCTGCGGCGCCGTTGGTGTTGTTACCTACGCTGTACGCTCTGGGTTTCTATCGCTCAATTGTGCGTTATCTTGGCGCCGAGGTGGCGTGGTCTATTCTCGCTGGGGTGACGCTCTCAGTGGTGTTGCTGGCTGCGGCCTCTTATATGGCCTCGGCCTCCACGCCGCGTTCGGTCTTTATTATTTTCTGGACCTTGCTGGTGCTGTATCTAGGCGGCAGCCGTTTCATGATGCGCCGTTTCCTTTATAACGTGCTGGGCAAGCGTATTGCCAGTGAAGCGGTGGCGGTGTTTGGCGCTGGTGGCGCCGGCGCCCAGCTGGTGTCTGGCCTGCTTTCCACGGCAGAATTGCACCCGTTGATGATTGTGGACGATGCGCCCGGAAAGCAGGGCACGCTGCTCTGTGGTGTGCCTGTGGTGGGTCGCCGAGCCCTGGAAAAAGCGGTGGAACGAGGGGCAATTCGTACTGTGCTGTTGGCGTTGCCGTCCGAGAGCCGGGCCACCCGCATGGCGGTGGTGCGCTGGCTGGAAACGCTGAATGTGCATGTGCAGACGGTACCGTCGTTTGCCGATATCGCCAGCGGCAAAGCGCGCCTGGAGGAAATCAAGGAAGTCTCCATCGAAGACTTGCTGGGCCGTGATGCAGTGCCGCCCCGGGCGGATCTGCTGACGCGCTGTATCAGTGGCAAGCATGTGCTGGTGACCGGTGCGGGTGGCTCCATTGGCAGCGAGCTGTGTCGGCAAATTCTCAAATTACATCCTTCCAAACTGGTGCTGCTGGAGCAGAGCGAGTTTGGGCTTTATGCCATCGAGAAAGAGCTGCGGACGCTGGCGGGGGCGCGCAGCAAGGATATCGAGATTGAGGCGGTGTTAGGTTCGGTGGTGAACCGGGGCCTGATGGAGCGGCTGTGCCGTGAGCATCGGGTGGATACCGTCTATCACGCGGCCGCGTACAAGCATGTGCCGATTGTGGAGGCCAACCCTTCTGCTGGCGTGCGTAACAATGTTCTCGGGACGCTGGAGGCTGCACTGGGGGCCGAAGCGGCCCATGTGAAGCACTTTATTCTGGTGTCTACCGACAAGGCGGTGCGGCCCACCAATGTAATGGGCGCCACCAAGCGTTTTGCCGAGTTGGTGCTCCAGGCCATTGCCGCGCGGGGCTCGGAGACGGTGTTCTCCATGGTGCGTTTTGGCAATGTGCTGGGCTCGTCCGGTTCGGTGGTGCCCCTGTTCCGTGACCAGATTCAGAAGGGCGGGCCGGTCACCGTGACCCACCCGGATGTGATTCGCTATTTCATGACGATTCCGGAGGCCTCCCAGCTGGTGATCCAGGCGGGTGCCATGGCCCAGGGCGGTGAAGTCTTTGTGTTGGATATGGGCGAGCCGGTGCGCATTGTGGACCTGGCGCGGACCATGGTGCATTTGATGGGCATGTCCGTGCGGGATGAGAAAAGCCCGGACGGTGATATCGAGATTGCCTTTTCCGGCCTGCGCCCGGGTGAGAAGCTCTATGAAGAGCTGCTGATCGGTGATTGCAGTACGCGTACCGAGCACGAGATGATCATGCAGGCCCATGAAGAAAAGCTGGAATGGGATGAAATCTCTTTCGCTCTGGAGGCTTTCCGCAAGGCGCTGACCCGCGCTGACCAGGATGCCCTGCGGGCTTTGCTGCGTAGCTATGTGAATGGGTATGAGCCGAGCGGAGTGAGCGTGGAGGCGCCCAAAAGCGCGCCCAGCCGTGAATTGCCGACAATGGTGGCGAAAACCGCCAGCGCGGTTGAATAGCTTTTCCTGATAATGTCGGATTACGCCTTTTAGGCTAATCCGACCTACAAACCCTGACGTTGAAGCCGCCGCCGTTGTTTCGTCTGTCAGTGTGTAGGTCGAATTAGGCTTGGCCGTAATCCGACATTGTTGGCTGAGGCCTTGGTTTTTTGCTTATGTCATATTTGACTAAGTGCTCCCTTTTTATATTCCCTTTGCCCTGTAAAATGCCCTTTTTGCTGTGCGGTTGGTCGCGCGGCCTGGGCTCTGTCTGGTTCATCTGATGACGCTGGAAATACTGATAACACTACTGATTGTACTGGCTGTGCTGGGGGCGCTGGCCAGTAACCGGGTGCCTGCGGATATGACCATGATGGCGGCGCTGGTGCTCGTCTTGATCACGGGCATTATTTCCCCGGGCGAGGCGCTGTCCGGTTTTGCCAACCCCGGCTTGATGACCATTGCGGCGTTGTACGTGGTGGCGGCTGCCTTGCGGGATACCGGCGCCATTTACTGGGTGGCACACAGGTTGCTGGGCCAGCCCAAGTCCGTGCTCTCCAGCCAGTTTCGGTTGATCGCGCCGGCGTCCATTCTGAGTGCCTTCCTGAACAACACCACGGTTGTGGCGATGATGATTCCTGCGGTGCAGGAATGGGCGCAACGCTTGCGCCTGTCGGCTTCCAAGCTGCTGCTGCCGTTGAGTTATGCGGCCATTCTGGGCGGGACCTGCACTTTGATTGGCACCAGCACTAATTTGGTGGTGGATGGCCTGGTACAGGAGAAAGGCCTGCCGGCGTTCGGCATATTTGATGTGGCCTGGGTCGGTGTGCCGGTGCTGCTCGGCGGCGCGGCCTTTATGTTGCTGATTAGCCGTTTTTTGCTGCCCAACCGAGCCAGTATGGCGTCCCAGTGGGAAGATGCCCGTGAGTACCACGTGGAGATGCTGGTGGCGAAAGGTAGCCCGCTGGCGGGCCGGACTATTCAGGATGCAGGGCTGCGGAACCTGACCCATGGCTTCCTGACCGACATTCAGCGTGATGAGCGACTGTTCACAGCGGTTGGCCCGGAAATGACGCTGCAGGAGGGTGATCTGCTGGCGTTTGTTGGGGTGCCAGAGTGCGCGCGGGAGCTGCAACGTATCAACGGCTTGCAGGCCGCCCATGGTGGGGCTCACAAATTGGGCCTGAACAACCACCAGCGCCATCTCGTGGAAGTGGTACTTAGCCCGGAATTTCCCGGTATTGGTCGTTCCGTGAAGGAAACGGGCTTCCGGACCCGTTATCAGGCGGCGATTTTGAGTATCAGCCGTAATGGCAAGCGAGTGCCCGGCAAGGTGGGCGAGCAGAGTTTAAAGGTGGGGGATACCTTGCTGTTGGAAACCAGCCAGCAGTTTGTCGAGCAGTATCAGTATCGGCGCGATTTCATGCTGGTGAGCCCATTAAAGGATTCCACTCCCCCGGACTTTCGCCGGGCGCCGCTGGCCGTTGCGGTGCTGGTGGCCATGGTGATGGCGAATGTGTTGGGGCTGGCCTCGACTCTGGAGGCGGCCATGTTTGCGGCCGGCCTGATGATCGCTCTACGCTGTGTCACCGTGAACCGCTCGCGGATGAACGTGAGTGTGAATCTGCCGGTGCTGGTGGTGATCGGTGCCTCTTTTGCGCTGGGTAAAGCCATGGAGTCCAGCGGCGCGGCGGCCTGGATTGTGGAGCAAGTGATCCCGGATGGCGGCTTGTCACCCTTTATGGCGCTGGTGATGATTTACCTGCTGACGGCCGTATTTACCGAAATGATCACTAACAACGCCGCCGCCGTGCTGGTGTTTCCCATCGCCATTGGCGTTGCTGAACAGCTGGGCGTCAGCCCGATGCCCTTTATCGTTGCCGTCATGTTCGCCGCTTCCGCCAGCTTCATGACTCCGCTAGGTTACCAGACCAACCTGATGGTCATGGGGCCAGGGGGCTACACGTTCCGGGATTACCTGAAGATCGGGTTTCCGATGAGTGTGGTGGTGGCGGTGATCAGCCTGACGGTTATTCCGATGGTTTGGGGGTTTTGAAAGTTTCGAGATTCGAGCTACGAGCTACGAGCTACGAGCTACGAGCTACGAGCTACGCTCAATTGGATAGAGAAAGCCGGTAAAGTTCCTAAGGATAGGGGCGCTAATAATATGGAGAGGCAGGGATGCGTCTTGAAAATTTGGATATCTGGCGTCGGTCAGTGGATTTAAGTGTTGAGATCTATCAACACTTTGCTGGCCACCGTGACTTCGGGTTTAGGGATCAGATAACCCGATCCTCGCTGTCCTTGCCCTCGAATATTGCAGAGGGCTTCGAGCGAGCTTCCGACAAAGAGAAAGCGTTGTTTCTGAACTATGCTAAGGGCTCGGCGGGTGAATTGAAGACCCAGCTAATTATCGGCAGCAGAATCGGTTATATCCCTGATGAAATGAGCAAAAGGTGGGGCGATGAGATTGAGCAGCTATCGAAAATGCTGTTCGCGATCATGCGCAAATTGAAGTGAATTTATAATGCTGGGCCAAAGGCCCGGTTGTGTTTTTCTAGTAGCTAGAAGCTCGCAGCTAGCCGCTGCTCTTCGAACAAAGTGAGGTATCTATGTCTTCCCCATACCAGGAAAAAGCAAACGAATCCAAGGCCCATGTCGTATGGCATGAGTCTAATGTGTCCAAGGCAGATCGCGCGAAGGTTAAGGGCCAGACGCCGAAGTGTATCTGGCTGACGGGTCTGTCCGGTTCCGGTAAATCTACACTGGCGAATGCGCTGGAAGTGGCACTGACCGAGCAGGGTCAGCACACCTATTTGCTGGACGGCGATAACGTGCGCCACGGCCTGAACAAGAACCTGGGTATGAGTGATGAAGACCGCACCGAGAACATTCGCCGGGTGTCTGAAGTGGCCAAATTGATGGTGGATGCCGGTTTGATTGTGGTAACGGCCTTTATCAGCCCGTTCCGTGCGGACCGTGATGCCGCCCGCGAGTTGTTTGAAGATGGCGAGTTCGTGGAAGTGTTTGTGGACGCGCCGCTGGAAGAGTGTGAGAAGCGCGATCCCAAGGGCCTGTACCAGAAAGCGCGCCAGGGCATTATCAAGGAATTCACCGGTATCGATAGCCCTTATGAAGCCCCGGCCAAGCCAGAGCTGGTGATCAACACGGCTGAAAACGATATCGAAGCCTGTGTGAAACAGCTGATCGCTGCGATCGTTTAGGGTGGGTGCTGGCTAAGCCGGATGTCGGATTACGCCTTTCAGGCTAATTCGACCTACAAAATTGCGCCTTTCAGGCTGATTTGGCGTAGGTCAGATTAGGCGTAGCCGTAATCCGACACAATGCAGTGATTGGATTTGTCCTCAGGCCAAGGATGGCCTGTCGCTCATCCCTTTCCGGAAACGACAAGAACCGTCTTCATAACCCGCGCCTGAGCGGGTTTCTTCGTATTTGCCACCACGGCGCGCTGTGCGGCGTGATTGGTTTTGTCCATGAGTGGATAGCAAGCGATAGCGTTTGGGTGCTCATCAATTGTGGCTTGTTCCAGGAACGCGGTCATTCAACGCTGGTAAGCATGGGGTATACGGTAATTCGGCCATCGCTATGCCGGTCCTCGACAGCAATCCGCACATCCTCATAACCAAATGCATCGGCCAGTTGCCGGGCGTGCTCCCAGCTATTGGCTGGGTAGGGGCTGGAGGTAAGCTCAACAGTGTCACCGGTGCTGAAGGTATGGCGGAAACTGGCGCGGTAAAATGGCATAGTGATCATACCTGTTGTGGCTCTTGTGCTGATGGCAGTGCTGGAATGTTGAGTTCCTCTGCCGTTCAGCTAGACACCCTACGTGATTGAAGGGGGCCGGTGAGTCATCCAGAAACCACTTTTTAAGTAAGACAGGTCTGAGGCGAGGGCTGAAGGCTCGGAGGCAAAATGATGAAAAGCATTCTGGTAACGGGCGGCGCGGGTTACATCGGTTCTCATACTGTTTTGCTGTTGCTGGAAGCCGGGCACCAGGTAGTGGTGCTGGACAATCTGAGTAACAGTAGCCGGGAGAGCCTGAATCGTGTTGAGCGGCTTGCGGGCAAGTCCGTGGCGTTTGTGGAAGGCGATATTCGCGATGCGAACTGTCTGGATACTCTGTTCTCAGATTATGACATCGCGGCGGTAATCCATTTTGCGGGCCTTAAGGCGGTGGGGGAATCTGTCGCCATGCCGCTCAGTTATTACGATTGCAATGTGACCGGAAGCCTCCGGTTGCTGGAAGCGATGGAGCGCGCAGGCGTGCACACCATGGTGTTCAGCTCCTCTGCGACGGTCTATGGTGATCCGGCAACGGTGCCGATTCGGGAGAATTTTCCCCTCAGTAGTACTAACTCCTACGGTGCGACCAAGCTGCATATTGAAGATATGTTGCGGGACCTTTATCGGAGTAACGAAAAATGGAAGCTGGCGTTGCTTCGTTATTTCAACCCTGTGGGGGCCCACGAGAGTGGTCAGATCGGCGAAGACCCGGCGGGTATCCCCAACAATCTGATGCCTTATATCGCCCAGGTGGCGGTGGGTAAGCGTGAAAAGCTGGGCGTTTTTGGTGGGGATTATCCGACCCCGGACGGAACCGGGGTCAGAGACTATATCCATGTTATGGATCTGGCTCAGGGGCATCTGGCTGCGCTTGAGGCGCTGGACGCGGATGGCGGCCTGTTAACAGTGAACTTGGGAACCGGCCGGGGGTACAGCGTGCTGGAAATGGTCACGGCGTTCTCACAGGCGTCTGGTCGCCCTGTGCCCTATGAAATAGTGGAGCGTCGCCCCGGCGATGTGGCGAGCTGCTATGCAGATCCGGCCCATGCCAATGCCGTGCTGGGCTGGGAGGCGCAGCGAGGCATTGAGGAAATGTGCGAGGACCATTGGCGCTGGCAGAAACAGAATCCGGAAGGGTTCTAGGGAAGGGGGCGCGAACAATCATGAGACAAAGAAAAGCCCGGTATCGGAAGATGCCGGGCTTTTCTTATTGTGTTTTGCCTGTTGGGCTTGGACTAGACAAATTCAACTGAATTCGCCAATGATTAACAGTTGACCGCAGGGCAACCAACCATTGAACAAAGAAAAAGCCCGGTACCTTGCGATACCGGGCTTTCCTTATTTGGCTCCGCCTGCTGGGCTCGAACCAGCGACCCAATGATTAACAGTCATTTGCTCTACCAACTGAGCTAAGGCGGAATGTCTTGAGGCGCGTATATTAGTGACGCCTCCCGGGGTCGTCAACACCCCGGGGGTGCGTTTGTTGCTTATTTAGCCAATGCTTGCTCAATCCGGCGGATGGCTTCTTTCAGCGTGTCCATGCCGACGGCGAAAGACAGGCGCATGCAGCCGGGTGCGCCGAAGGCGGAACCGGGTACCAGCGCCACTTCCGCGGTTTCCAGCAGCAGGGTCGCCAGGTCGGTGTCGGATTCCACGCCATCCATGTTGGCAATGGCTTCGGAGAAGTCCGGGAAGGCATAGAAAGTGCCGTCACCCTGGGCGCATTTCACGCCCGGCAGGGCATCCAGTGCGGCGGTGAGGTAGTCGTGACGTTCCTTGAACGCCTTGACCATCTCGCCCACGCAACCCTGGTCGCCAGCCAGTGCGGCTTCGGCGGCTGCCTGGCTGATGGAGGCCGGGTTGGAGGTGGACTGGGATTGCACCTTCTTCATGGCCGCAATCAGCTTCTGCGGGCCTGCGGCATAGCCGATACGCCAGCCGGTCATGGAGTAGGCCTTGGAGACACCGTTCATGACCACGGTACGGTCGTACAGCTCCGGGGTGGCGTTGACGATGTTGATGAACGGCTTGCCGGTCCACAGGATGTGCTCGTACATGTCGTCGGTGGCGACGATGATGTTCGGGTGCTTCTTCAGCACTTCGCCCAGGGCGGCCAGTTCTTCCAGGGAATAGGCCATGCCGGAGGGGTTGGAGGGGCTGTTGATCACGAACAGGCGGGTTTTGGGCGTGATCGCCGCTTCCAGCTGTTCCGGGGTGATCTTGAAGCGGCTGTTTACGTCCGTTTCGAGGATTTTCGGTACGCCGCCGGCTACCAGCACCATATCCGGGTAGCTCACCCAGTAGGGGGCCGGGATAATGGCTTCATCGCCGTCGTTCAGCAGGGCCAGGGCCATGTTGAAAAAGCTTTGCTTGCCGCCACTGGACACCAGCACTTGGCCGGGCTCGTAGGCCAGGCCGTTATCGCGCTGGAACTTGTCGATAATGGCTTTCTTCAGGCCGGGAGTGCCGTCCACCGGGGTATACTTGGTTTTGCCGGCTTTGATCGCTTCAATGGCGGCGTCTTTAATATGATCCGGCGTATCGAAATCCGGCTCACCGGCACCCAGCCCAATAATGTCTTTACCCTGTGCGCGCAATTCACCGGCTTTGGCGGTGATGGCAAGGGTGGGAGACGGCTTGATGCGTTGTACGCGGTCGGAAAGGCTGATATCGGACATGCACTCCTCGTTCATCTAGAGAGTCGAATGGTTGCGCTTTTGACGCAGGATCGACGCAGAAAGGGGCGTGCATTTTACCGGATCAGGCAGTGAATGTCCCGTATTTCCTGTGGGGGACGGAGGGGAGAGTGGTTTTTGTAGGCGAGCCAGCTGGCCGGTGGAATAGGGTGTTAGGGGCGAGTGACGAGTTTCGAGTTGCGAACACCATCCCCTCAGAATCCCCAGGTTTTGCCTTTCGAAACTCGCTTCTCGTTACTCGAAGCCCAGTGGTTCGACCACGAAGTTGCTGCTCCCACCGGTGAGTCGGAGCCATCACGCCTTTGCCACGCCGGCTCTGTTACACTGTGTCTCGATTTTTAAACCATGATTTTGCTGCCTTCCCGGCGGGGAAGGATAGCCATCAGGAAGACCCCATGTCCGAAAGCCTCTTCAAGCTCCATTCCGATTACCAGCCTGCCGGTGACCAGCCCACGGCCATTGCACAGCTGATTGAGGGTATTGATGATGGTCTGGGTCACCAGACGCTGCTCGGTGTCACGGGCTCGGGCAAGACTTTCACCATGGCCAATGTGATTGAGCAGACCGGCCGGCCCACTATCATCATGGCGCCCAACAAGACGTTGGCAGCCCAGTTGTATGGGGAATTCCGGGAGTTTTTCCCGGAAAACGCGGTGGAGTACTTCGTTTCCTATTACGACTACTACCAGCCGGAAGCCTACGTGCCCAGCTCTGATACCTTCATTGAGAAGGACGCCTCGGTGAATGAACAGATCGAGCAGATGCGGCTGTCTGCCACCAAGGCCATCCTGGAGCGCCCGGACACCATTATCGTGGCCACGGTATCCGCCATTTATGGTCTGGGGGATCCGGCCAGTTACCATGCCATGGTGCTGCATCTGGTGCGGGGCGATCATATTGACCAGCGTGAGCTGCTGCGGCGCCTGGCTGAATTGCAGTACACCCGCAACGAAATGGATTTCCGCCGCGCCACTTACCGGGTGCGCGGGGATGTGATCGATATCTTTCCGGCAGAAGAGGAAAAAGAGGCGGTTCGCATCGAGTTGTTCGATGACGAAGTGGAGTCCATCAGCATTTTTGATCCGCTCACCGGCGAGGTAATCCGTCGCATCGGGCGCACCACCATCTACCCCAAGAGCCATTACGTTACCCCCCGTGAAACGGTGCTCAAGGCGGTGGAGATGATCAAGGAAGAGCTCACCGAGCGGCTGGCGGAGCTCAAGGAACAGAACAAGCTGGTGGAAGCCCAGCGGCTGGAGCAGCGCACCCGCTTCGATATCGAAATGCTGCAGGAGCTGGGTTACTGCAATGGGGTGGAAAACTACTCCCGGTTGTTTTCTGGCCGGGCGCCCGGCGAGGCGCCGCCGACCCTGTTTGACTACCTGCCGGATAATGCCCTGCTGATTGCCGATGAGTCCCACGTGACCATTCCGCAGCTGGGTGCCATGTACAAGGGCGACCGCTCGCGTAAGGAAACCCTGGTGAGTTTCGGGTTCCGCCTGCCATCGGCCATGGATAACCGGCCGCTGAAATTCGAGGAATGGGAGCTGCTGGCGCCGCAGATGGTGTTTGTGTCTGCCACGCCGGGGCCTTACGAAGCGAAATATGCCGGGCAGGTGGTAGAGCAAGTGGTGCGGCCCACCGGCCTGGTGGACCCGAAAATCGAGATCCGCCCGGCAACCACCCAGGTGGACGATCTGCTGGGGGAGGCCAAGGAATGCATCGCCAAAGAGCAGCGAGTGCTGGTCACCACGCTGACCAAGCGCATGGCGGAAGATCTCACCGAATACCTCAATGAGCACGGCATTCGCGTGCGTTACCTGCATTCTGACATCGATACGGTGGAGCGGGTGGAGATCATTCGGGATTTGCGCTTGGGCAAATTCGACGTGCTGGTGGGGATCAACCTGCTGCGTGAAGGTCTGGATATGCCGGAAGTGGCGCTGGTAGCGATTCTGGATGCGGACAAGGAAGGCTTCCTGCGCTCCGATCGCTCATTGATCCAGACCATTGGCCGCGCCGCCCGGAATGTGGAAGGGCGTGCGATTCTCTACGCAGACAAAATAACCGGCTCCATGGAGCGGGCCATCGGCGAGACGGATCGCCGCCGCGAGAAGCAGGAAGCCTTCAACAAGGCCAATGGCATTACCCCGCAAGGGCTGAACAAGAAAATCCGCGACATCATGGATGACAGCGGTGGCAGCCGTTTCGACCGCAAGTACAAGGGCGATAAGAAAGTGGCCGAATCCGCCGCCGATTATCTTGAGGCCCGCTCACCGGCGCAGGTGGCCAAGGAAATCAAGGTGCTGGAAGCCAAGATGCTGGAGCACGCCAAAAACCTGGAGTTCGAGGATGCCGCCGCCACCCGGGACAAAATTCACCAGCTGCGTGAATTGGGATTTATGCGGTGAATTTAGTTGAGAATTGATAATGGATAATTGATAACTGTCGCGAGGTGGTTCTTCAGAATTTGAAACGCAAGAGGCCGCGCCCAAACCTTGGGCGCTGCCTCGTTGTTTTGAGCAATCACCAACGGCGCATTCGCGCCGTTATCAATTATCCATTCTCAATTATCAATTCCCTCAATTTCCCCACTCAGTTGTTCTACCCAGATCAGCGTCCCGGCAATCACCGCCACCGGCATGATGAACAGGTTTACCAGCGGGATCATGGTCAGGGCCATGACGATGGCGCCGAAGGTGAGCACCAGCCAGCGTTTTTCTTTCAGTCGCTCCAGCATTACTTCAAAGGGCACCTGACGGTTGTCGGCGCCGAAATCGATGTACTGCATGCCCAGCAGCCAGCCGGACCACAGGAACCAGATGGCGGATGCCAGTACGTTGATCACCGGGATAAAGTAAATCACCCCCACCACAAACAGAATCAGTACAGCGCGCCACAGCCAGTACCAGGTCTTGCGCAGTTCCCGCTTGAACGTGCGCACGATCATGGCGGGGATGGATTCGTCGTTCATGGGGTGGCCGGTAATCTGGATATCCACTTTCTCGGCCAGAAAGCCCATGAAGGGCGCGGCAATCAGCTGTACGCCGATGGAAAACACGCTGGCGAACAGACCGAGCAGCAGAATCCACACCAGCACCACCGCCGCATCGACCAGGAAGTGCAGGGCGCCATTGAGGAAGCTCCAGAAGCCGGTCAGTGCCCAGTCCGCCGTGGCGGCGGTGATCCAGCCGGCAATCCAGCTGCCGCTGAGCCAGTAAAGACCACCAAAGACCAGGATATTGAAGATCAGCGGGATGATCACATAGCGCCGTAGTTCCGGGCTGCGGGCCAGCTTCAGGCTGCGGGTCAGGTAGGTAATGGCATCGGCGATCTGGGACACGGGCAATCCTTTTAAAAGAGATGCTTCAGGCAACATGCTGCAAGCAGCAACACGAAGACCGGTTGTGCCGATGTTACCTGTGGCGCCCCGCGCTGCACAGAGTGAAGAAAAGTTGCGAGCTGCAGCCCTCAAGCTGCACGGGAAAGCGAAAGACGTTAAGAAGCTCCCCAGGCGTTCCCTTCCAGGGGACGAATTCTAGCCTCGGCGGGGAAAGGGCGTTTCAGGCAGGAGCAAGACCGCTACCCGCGCCGTTGCCGATGCCCTGAAAACATCAAATGCCGTAAAACGTGTCCGGGGTTGCGGCGTGTTGCTTGCCGCATGAAGCGTGCCGCGGCCTTAATCGGTATTGTGCCTGATGAATTCGACTGCGGTTGTCGCTAGACTTAGCCCTTTTAATGCCCAGGTGCGCCGTAATCGCGTCAGGGGGCGGTGAAAACCCTTGTTTTTGCCCAATTTTTGGCCTGTTGGCCCGAGTTAAGCAGACACTATGCGACTGAAATCCATAAAACTGGCCGGGTTCAAGTCCTTCGTGGACCCTACCACCACCAATTTCCCGGAAAACCTCACCGCTGTGGTGGGGCCTAACGGGTGTGGGAAGTCCAATATCATTGATGCGGTTCGCTGGGTGATGGGGGAATCCTCCGCCAAGCACCTGCGCGGTGAGTCCATGGCGGACGTGATCTTCAATGGCTCCAATGCCCGCAAGCCCGTGGCCCAGGCGTCCATTGAGCTGATCTTCGATAACTCCGATGCCACTGTCACTGGCGAATACGGCAAGTTCAACGAAATCTCGGTAAAGCGTCAGGTCACCCGCGACGGCCAGTCCAACTATTTCCTCAACGGCACCAAGTGCCGCCGCAAGGACATTTCCGACATCTTCCTGGGCACCGGCCTGGGCCCGCGCAGCTACGCCATTATTGAGCAGGGCATGATTTCCCGGCTGATTGAAGCCAAGCCGGAAGAGCTGCGGGTGTATATCGAGGAAGCGGCGGGGATCTCCAAGTACAAGGCCCGCCGCCGCGAGACCGAGAACCGCATTCGCCGTACCCGTGAAAACCTGGAGCGCCTGACTGACATCCGCGAAGAGCTGGAGCGTCAGATCGAGCGCCTGAGCCGCCAGGCCAACGCGGCAGAGAAATACAAGCAGTACAAAGAGGAAGAACGCCTGAAAGGCGCGCAGCTCAAAGCGTTGCGCTGGAAAGGGCTGGATGTGCAGGTCAAGCAACTGGACCATGTGATTGGCGAACTGGACGTGTCCATGGAAGCGAAAGTGGCAGAACAGCGCCACGTGGACGCGGAAGTGGAACGCTTGCGCGAGAAGCACCACGAAGTGCAGGAGCGCTTTAACGAAGTCCAGCAGCATTTTTACGCCCTGGGGGCGGAAGTGGCACGCCTGGAGCAGAGCATCCAGCATCAGCGCGAGCGCAAGCAACAGCTGTACGAAGAGCTGGACCAGGTGCGCGCCAGCTGGAAAGAAGGCGACGAACACCTGCGTATCGACAGTGAGAAAGTGGCGGAACTGGATGCCATTCTGGCCGAGCGCGAACCGGAACTGGAAATGGTCTCCGAACAGCAGGAAGCCTCCAGCGAAGCGCTGGCGCTGGCCGAAGAGACCATGCAGAACTGGCAGCAGGCGTGGGAAGAGTTCAACGGCAAGTCCGGCGAATCCCGCCGTCAGGCCGAGGTGGAGCAGTCCCGCATTCAGCATCTGGACAAGTCCCAGGAGCGGCTGCGCGACCGTATCGACCGCCTGAAGAAAGAGCAGGAATCCCTGGATGCCGGCCCGCTGGCCCAGGAAATGCGCGAGCTGGAAGAGCAGGTGGAGCAATATCGCGGGCAGTCGGAAGAAAACGAACTGCGCAGCGAGTCCCTGCAGGAAGAGATCAACCAGCTTCGCCGTGATAACGGCGACCGGGGCCGTCAGCTGGATGAGGCCCGCGAAAAGCTGCAAAGCCTGAAGGGCCGTCGCACCTCCCTGGAAGCCCTGCAGAAAGCGGCCATGGGCGACGATGGCGCGGTCAGCGACTGGTTGACCCGGCATGAACTGGATGACGAACCGCGTCTTGCCGACCAGCTGCAAGTGGCGGAGGGCTGGGAAAAAGCCCTGGAAGCGGTGCTGGGCGACAGCATTCAGGCCGTCGCCGTTAGCGGTTTTGATCAGCTGGGCGAATGGCTGGACGATCTTTCCCATGGCCGGGTGGCGCTGGTTAGCCCCAGCGCCACGACGGCAGCGGGCAGCAAATCCACGCTACTGCGTGAACACGTTCAGGGGCAGGCTCCGGAAGGTCTATTGGCCGGGGTGTATGTGGCCGATAATCTGGATGCTGCCTTGACCCTGCGTGGCCAGCTGGACGCCCACGAATCCGTGGTCACCCGTGACGGTATCTGGCTGGGCCCGGACTGGCTCAAAGTGGCCAAAGAGGAAGATCAGGAAGCCGGTATCCTCGAGCGCCGCCGTGAGCTGGAGACCCTGGAAGGCGAGATTGATACCCTCCAGGCCACCGTGGATAGCCTGAAAGAACAGCTGGAAAGCACCCGCGAACAGATTTCCGAGCTGGAAGAAGAGCGCGAAGAGGTACAGCGTCAGGCGAGCCGGATCAACCGTGAGCTGGGCGAGATCAATGCCCAGGTCAGCGCCCGGCAGGTGCGCCTGGAGCAGATCACCATGCGCCGTGAGCGTCTCAGCCGGGAAATGGACGAGACCAACGAGCAGCTGGAGCAGGAACAGGAACACCTGAAAGAAGCCCGGGCGGTGCTGGCGGAAGCGCTGGATGCCATGGAAACCGACAGCGGTGAGCGCGAAACCTTGCTGTCCCGCCGGGATGAGCTGCGCCTGCGGCTGGACGAGTCCCGCCAGAAAGCCCGCCAAGACCGCGATCAGTCCCACCAGTTGGCCATGGAAGTACAGGGGGCCCGTACCCAGGCAGATTCCCTGCGCCAGAACCTGAGCCGCCTGGAGACCCAGGTGCAGATGATGGCGGAGCGCAAGGCGCTGCTGGAAGAGCAGACCAATGAGGGCGACGAGCCGGGTACGGAACTGCAAATGCAGCTGGAAGAAAAGCTGGAAGTGCGCCTGGAAGCCGAGCACAAGCTCGCCGAAGCCCGCCGTGAGCTGGAAACGGTGGACCATGAAATGCGTAACCTGGAAGGGCAGCGCGGCCAGTTTGAGCGACAGGCCCAGGAAGTGCGCAGCACCATGGACCAGAAGCGCATGCAGTGGCAGGACTTGAGCACCCGCCGGCAGACCGTGGCCGAGCAGCTTTCTGAACAGAATTTTGATCTGGATACCGTGCTGCAAAACCTGCCGGACGAGGCGGATGAGCAGCAGTGGGCCCAGGAAATGGACATGATCGGCCAGCGGATTTCCCGACTGGGGCAGATCAACCTGGCGGCCATCGACGAATATCAGCAGCAGTCTGAGCGCAAGAACTACCTGGACAGCCAGAACGAAGATCTGGAAGACGCACTCGGTACCCTGGAGAACGCCATCCGCAAGATCGACCGGGAAACCCGGGCGCGCTTCAAGGAATACTTCGACCGCATCAACCGTGGTCTGCAGGAGCTGTTCCCGAAGGTCTTCGGCGGTGGCCATGCGTACCTGGAACTCACCGGCGACGACCTGCTCGACACCGGTGTCACCATCATGGCGCGGCCACCCGGCAAGCGAAACAGCACCATTCACCTGCTCTCCGGCGGTGAAAAAGCGCTCACCGCCTTGTCACTGGTGTTCAGTATCTTCCAGCTCAACCCGGCGCCATTCTGTCTGCTCGATGAGGTGGATGCGCCGCTGGATGACGCCAACGTGGGGCGTTTCTGTAACCTGGTGTCGGAAATGTCTGCAAAAGTGCAATTTATCTACATCACACATAACAAGATTGCGATGGAGATGGCTGCTACCCTGATGGGGGTCACCATGCATGAACCCGGTGTATCCCGTCTGGTATCAGTGGATGTTGAAGAAGCGGCCGAAATGGCGGCGATGTGAGGAATCGGTGCCGCTGTAACAGCGGCACTTCAGCACAAGCAAGGAAGAAGAGGCGATGGGCCTGAACCTGGAAACATTGATTGGCATTCTGGTTATTCTGATTCTGCTGATTCTGGCCGACGGTGTGCGGCGGATGATCCGGGAGCGGCACGGGCGACTGCGCATGCGCATCGACCCACGCTACCGCGATCAGGCGGAGGAAGAAGAAAGTAGCGGTTACAACCCGGAGCTGATTGGTTCTGCTCGGGTGATCCGTCGGGCCATGGAGGACGCAGAGCAGGATGAGCGTCCGCCCATGGTGATGGAACCCGATGAAGCGGCGGCGGAAGCGCGTACTGCAGAGCAGCAAAGTCTGTTCGACGGTGAGCAGGAACCAGAGCCCCAGCCAGAGCGCACGGCGGAGTCTGATGTCGACCCCGCCCCGGCGCCCACACAACCGGCAGCGGAAAAACCGCCTGAGCCGAAACCCGAGCCCGAACCGGCCCCTCGGGTTTCACCGCGTCAGGCGCCTCGCCAGGAACCGCGAGTAGAAGCCCGGCCCGCACCCAAGGCGCCCCGTGAGCCCCAGCCCGTGCTGGAAGTGATTGTGGTACACCTGATTGCCCACCGTGGTGCGCCTTTCGATGGCAGTGCCCTGTTGCGCATGTTGCTGGAAGCGGGCCTGCGCTACGGCCGCATGAATATTTTCCACCGGCATGTGAGCGTGCAGGGTGCCGATGAGCTGCAATTCTCCATGGCCAACGCGGTGGAGCCGGGTACCTTCGATCTGGATACCATGGAAGACAAGACCTTTGCCGGTGTCACCTTCTTCCTGAAATTGCCGGGGCCGACGGATGCTATTGGCGCTCTGGACAAGATGCTGTCCATTTGTCAGCGCCTGGCCGCTGAGCTTGATGGTGAGCTCAAGGATGAACAGCACAGCGTGCTGACTCCGCAGACCATGGAACACCTGCGCCAGCGCGTGCAGGAATTCGAGCGTCGCCAGCGGGTACCCAGCGCGTAACGGGCCGCTGCACGCATCACGCAACAAGCTGCACGCTTAAACCGGAACCCTGCCGGGTGCAGTTCGGCCCGGTGCCGGCTGCGACACACTACATTGTAGGAGCGCCACTTGAGGCGCGAACCCG
>JBDWVU010000002.1:0-2263 GCA_039983755.1 Alloalcanivorax sp. | reverse complement strand
GAGGCGCTTGGGCGGTAAGAGACATGACGGCATCCGTTCCATCGGTACTGGTGTGTGGATGCCTTCAGGGTAGTGCAGCTTGGGGAAATGTGCGGAGATTGATGCTGTGGGTGACAGCAAAAAGGCACTGGCAGAAGGCGGGTAACGGCTGAAAACCACCTGTCCTTAGCCCCCATCCGGGGGCTTTTTTCTTTCTCCACGTCTCGGCCATGACTGCCGTGGGAAGCCGTCTGAGGCGTCGCCAACAATGCGGAACCGGAGACTTACCAATACATCCTCGCCCATCCCACACACTGGCGTCACGCTGCAGCCATGTTCCGCTGATCCGTCAGCGACATGCCCAGGTAGCCACGGTCTTCGAGGCTACGGCGCGGTTCCGACCGCGTGACCGATCCAGTTCGCAACAGCATCCCTAGCGCGAACGTCCATCCCTTCCGGGATGAAGGATGCACTGCCCTACCAGGATCAATCGATCCCGAAACCATCACGGGGAATAGCCTCCCATAAGGGTGGTTATATCTCCGTTTTCTTTCGTTCTCATTATGGTGCGTATTTTTATAACTATGAACACTGAATTTTGCGAAGCGTGAACACTTGCACCCTTCCTTTTTGCAGGCACGGCCATTTAACGCGAAGTGTTCACAGCGGGTCAACGCCAAGGTGTATTTTGCGCATGGATTCGCCTTTGAGTTGCAGCTTGGTCGCGTTGTGGAGCAGACGGTCGAGAATGGCATCGGCGAGCGTCGGTTCGCCGATGGCCTCATGCCAATGAGTGGATGGTAGCTGGCTGGTTATCAATGTCGCACCACGCCCGTGCCGATCTTCAATCACTTCCAGCAAGTCATTGCGCTGTTGCTGGGTCAGTATATCCAGCCCCCAATCATCGATAATGAGCAGCTCGGTTTTTGCCAGTTGGGCCAGTAGTTTGCCGAAGCTGCCGTCGCCATGCGCCACGGTCAGCATTTCAAAGAGCCGGCTGGCGCGGAAGTAGCGCACAGAGAGTCCGTGTTCGCAGGCGGTTTGACCTAACGCGCAGGCCAGGAAGGTTTTACCGGTGCCGGTGGCCCCCTCGATCAGGAGATTGCGATGATGACGTATCCAGTCCAGCTGCAGCAGTTGCGCCAGTGTATCTTTGTGCAAGCCGCGACGGGCCCGGTAATCGATGTCGGCAGGGTGAGCATTCAGCCGCAACTTTGCCTGTCTCAGCAAGCGGACGATTTTACGGTTGTCTCGGCAGGTGGACTCACTGTTGACCAGTAAACTGAGGCGTTCGAAGAAGCCCAATTCTTCGTAGGTGGTGGGTTGATCCAACTGCTGTGAGAGGGCGTCAGCCATGCCGGTGAGTCGCAGGCTGTGTAGCTGTTGCAGGGTATGTTGGTGGTTCATGGTTGGTTTCCTTGTGGTTTAGTGCAGACTTAGGCTTGGACTGGGGTTAATGGTAATAATCACTGCCACGGACATTGGCGTGCGTCAGTGGCAAGGTGATTTGCGATTCGGTTTCAGCGGTGTTGATCGGTACTTTGTCCATGCTGTTGCTCAGGATAGAGGCGATGTTTTTGTAGTGCATGCCGCCAATGTGTACCGCGCGATGACAGGCGGCTTCCAGGCGCTCTTTGCCATACTTTTTGCTGAGGTTAAGCAGGCCCAGACAGGCACGATAGCCATGCTCGGGGTGACGGCGACTCGCCAGCTGATACTCAATGACGGTCTGGGCATGCGGGCCGATACTCGCGGCCCAACTTAGAAACCGCTGGGGTGACCACTCGTGGTGTTTGCGGTGGGCTTTGGCCATGTGTTGCGGGTCGGTGGTGTGCCCCCCGGCATGGTGGGCGCGGGGGTGGGCGGCGACTTGTTGACCTTGATGGAAGATCGCCACCGTCGTGTCACCGGCATGCACCATCACTTCCTCCTTCACCAGTTGGTAGGGCACTGAGTAATAATGACCGAGGTAGTCAACGTGGTAGTCCAGGTGAACCCGCGCTTTCTTGACGTGGCGGTAGGTGTACGCGGCGCTGGGCAAGGGTTTGAGCGCCGGTTTGTCCAGCTGCTCGAACTGGCTTAGCCGCGAGCCTGGGCGCTTTTTAAAGGGACGGCGATTCAGGTCATCCAGCAGCGTTCTGATGGCCATATTCAGTGATGCCAGTGTGTAGAACGTCTGCTTCCTGAGGCGCATCATGATCCAGCGTTCAACAATCTGTACGCCCACCTCAGCCTTGGCCTTATCCTTGGGTTTGTAGGGCCGGGCTGGCACGACAGCCACCCC
>JBDWVU010000001.1:0-15434 GCA_039983755.1 Alloalcanivorax sp. | reverse complement strand
GGCGCTGGCGGCGCGATAGCCCAACGCCTGACATCGCGCCGCCAGCGACGCTCCTACGGCAGGGCTTACAGCGGTTGCAGGCGGTCCACCAGTTTGCCGGTTTCCACCAGCTCCAGAAATTCATCGCCCAGCCGCTGGCTTTCGGTTACCGCCTTGCGCCAATACGCCTCACGGCCGGCATCATCGCCAAGGTAATGTTTGAAGTCCGTGCGGTCGGGCAGCTTGCCGTGGGGCAGGCTGGCCAGGTACTCCCGGGATGGGGACACCAGCAACAGGCGTCGCAACCGCTGCGGGTCACCGTTGCGCCAGCGCAAGGGTTTGTCGAACCAGCCGGGAATCACCCGGTCGGTGAAGTGCGGGTACAGCACGATACCGTCACTCTGGTACGGCAGGTCCAGGTGATAGTCGAGCATACCCCCATCGCGATACACACCATCCGGCGCACCGGGCAGGGTGGTCACGCCATCGAGCACCATGGGAATGGCGGCACTGGCCAACAACGCTGCGCGCAGATTGTCGGCCTGCAAATCCACGTGGTGGGTGGTGAAATCATTGAGTGGGCCCACCGGCAAATCGTCGCCTGCCGGATAGACCAGCCCACGCTCCATAAATAACCCCGTGGCACGGCGACTGAGCAGGTTGGTACCGATCAACCCCGCCAGCCCGAGCCCCAGCCCCAGGCCGCCGCGGCGGGCCATCAGCCCGCGGCTGCGAATCACCACGATCACCAGGCGATAATCCGGATTGTGCAAAATACGCTGGTCACGATCCTGCAGTAGCTCCGACAGCATCTGCTCGCAGCGGTGGCTGACTTCTTTCGCCGTCATCCCCTTGGGAAAACGCTGCCGGGTGTAGAGGTCGGCCAGCCGGGACAGGCCGCTGCGGGCATCATCGCCCATGGTGATGGCGGCAAACCGCCAGCTGCCGATGGAGGCGCCAATCAAGGTACGCGGGCGCGGCGACGCCGGCAGGAAGTCGCCGAACACGGCCTGGTCCAGGCCGTTGATGCCCAGCGCCTTGGGGCCACCGGCCGCCCCGGGAACGATATCCACGTCGGCGGCCCGCAGGCCATGCTCGCGTAAATGCGCAATGGCATCACTGCCCGCGCGCAGGGTCAGCGCAGGGGCTGAGGTATGAATGGCGACCACCCGATCTCTCCGAATCCGTTCCAGCAAGGGCCGCTATGGTAACGAGAAAAAGAGGGGTGACGAAATAGCATTCCACTATCAGAGAAGAGAAGCAGCACGCACCAAGCCGCACGCGACACGCCAAAGGGTCAGGCCATCACTCCGTGCCGGCCAAAAAGTCACCCAGTGCGCGGGTAAACGCCAATGGCTGGCTCATCAGCGGCACATGGCCGGACCTGGGTAACACCACGTGACGGGCACCGATCAGCTCGGCAAATTCCCGCTGACCCTCGGGCGGATAAAGCGGTGAGCGGGCGCCGGTGATCACCGTGGCCGGCGCCCTGAAGTTGGCCGCCGAAGCCCGGTAATCGTGGGCGCCAAACAGATAGGCATGCAGATAGGCACGGATATCCGCCAATTCCGCCATGGGCAGAATGCGCGCCCACAAGGACGACCAGCGGGCCGTGGCACTGAACGCGGAATGCAAACCCTGGTGGCCCGCGATCTGGCCAAGAATATCCGTCAGCCGCATCAGCACGGCGGTGCGCAGGCCCGGCGCCAGCCTGGCGATATCGCCCTGATCCGGGGCCCCGTCCAGCAACGCCAGCAACTCCCGTAGCTGCGCATAGAAGTGCCCCTGGCGTTCACCAAACAAACCGTGAGGCCAGTCCGCCTTGTTATCCGTGCACGGAGACTGATCAATGTGCAGGTAGCGTTTTACCGGGGAAAAATCCCCATGAGCATGCCAGTGCAAGCTGGTGGTCGCCCCCAGCGAGTAGCCCACCAACAGGAAATCCCGCAGTCCGAAATGATGAACCAGATCTTCCATGTCCTGCATGTGATTGTGGAACACATCCGCCTGATTGAAACGGGCCGCGGACGAACCACCGGCACCGCGCAAATCAGGAATCACAAACTGGAAACGGCGCAGAAAGGGAAACACAAAGGGAAGCCAGTCACGCCCCTGCATACCCAGACCATGCAGCATCAGCACCGGCTGACCACGCCCCAGCAAACGCACGCGTAGCGTGGCGCCATCCCTGGCAGGAAATAATGGCATCAGGCTCCCCCTGGTGTTGGCGCCTGTTTTGACAGGCGCTCTTATTCTTCTACTGACCGATCGAATTATTCGCCGTACAGGCAAAGATAGGCCGTATCGATGGCCACTTTTACCTGAAATTTCTGGTCAGCCTCAATCTCGAAGGTCTCACCGGCGGCAAACGTCTGCCAGTCGGCACTGCCCGGCAACTTCACCGTCAGGGCGCCACTGGTTACCGTCATGGTTTCGTACTCACTGGTACCGAATTCATAATCCCCCGGCGCCATCACGCCCACGGTGGCCGGCTTGGACTCGGTTTGAAAGGCGATGGATGCCACCTTGGCATCGAAGTATTCGTTGACCTTGAACATACAAGGGACTCCGCTGATTCAATGGAGGCGCGAGTATGCCAAAAGCCGGGGCAAATCGCCGCTTATTTCCACATGCTGGTAATGGCAACGCCCTGCCGAACCGTTTTGGTCACCGGCGTTTTGGCGGCGATTTCCAGCAAGCGCTGCCGCTGCTCATCGCTGAGGGACGCGCTGCAGTCCAGGGTCCGGTCGATGTGCTCGCCGCCCTCTTCATCCCGGTAAAAGTGCAGGCGGATATCAATATCGCCCAACTCCCACCCCTTGCGTTCGGCATACATACGCAGGGTAATTGAGGTGCAGGCACCGAGCCCGGACAGCAGCAGTTCATAGGGGTTGGGGCCGCTATCTTCGCCCCCCATTGCCGCGCCTTCATCAGCGCTGAGGCGATGCTGGCGCACCTTGATCTGCTGGGCATAGTGATTGTGGCTGTGGATACTGACTGTGGCCATGCCGTAAGTCCCTTCTCTTGCTTTCCATTGCTGTCACCGCGCCCCATACTCGAAGCATAGTCACGCCCCGCATCTGGACTATGCCACGGAGATAGCCATGAGCAATACCCACGCCAGCGGCGAAACGGTGGAATGCCCCAACCTTGCCAGCCAACCTACCCTCAAGCCCGTGGATTCGCGCAAAAGCATCCTCGGCAGTGGCCTGCCAATCATTCGGCATTTGCCCAGCCGCTCGCAACGGCTCATTGGCCCCTGGTGTTTTCTCGACCATATCGGCCCCACCGACCTGACCACCGACAATGCGGTCGATGTGGGCACCCACCCGCACATCGGGCTGCAAACCGTGACCTGGTTATTTGAGGGCGCACTGCTGCACAAGGACAGCTTGGGTTATGAACAGGTTATCGCCCCCGGCCAACTGAATCTGATGACCGCCGGCCATGGCATCTGCCATTCCGAGGAAAGCCCGCCGGGATTCAGCGGTCCCATGCACGGCCTGCAATTCTGGATCGCCCTGCCCGCTGAGCATGAAGATACCCCGCCGGCCTTTGCCCACCACACTGACTTGCCCCGATGGCAACAGGATGGCGCCGACATCACTCTGGTCGTGGGGGAGCTGGCCGGGCGACGTTCTCCGGCGGCGGTGTTCTCGCCACTGGTGGGCGCCGACATTGTGGCCACACAAGCCTGTCAGCTGACCTTGCCCGTCCCTGCCGGTTTTGAGCTGGGGCTGTGTATCAATGAAGGCCATGCTGAACTGGAAGGGGAAATCCTGGAGACCGGCGAGCTCTACTATCTGGGGCAGGGCCGCGACACCCTGGTTGTCACTCTCTCGGCCGGCAGCCGTATCATGCTGCTGGGCGGCGAGCCCCTGGGGCAGCCGGTACTGTTGTGGTGGAATTTTGTCGGGCGGGATCAGGAGCGACTGAATCAGGCGGTGAGGGACTGGCAACAATGGCCCAACGATCGCTTTGGCGAGGTCTCCGCCTACCAGGGCGCACCATTAACGGCGCCGACTCTGGACCCGTCGGTGCGACTGAAATAACCGCCGGGCAAACCGCCCTCCCCGGTAGGTCGAATTAGCCTGAAAGGCGTAATCCGACATTCAGCGATGAGGCAAATAGCAAGGTGGGTTGTCGGCTTACGGCTACGCCCTAAGCCGACCTACACAATCAATTAACTGCCTTCGACCTGCTGGCAGAACATCGCCATGTCGGGATCAGCAAATCCTTTGTGCGTAATGATAGCGTCGTAGACCTTGCCCGCCTGAACCGCGCAGGACACCGTTGCCAACACGCTGCCACCATTCGCATCTTTTACGTCAACCTCCAGGCGACTGCTGCCATTGGGCGTGTCCGAAAAATAGGCCGTGGCCTTGCCATACTGCAAGTCTGGAATTGTGCCGATAGAGAACGTCGTACCCGCCTGTTGATACATGGCGTGAATGAAACGTACCCCCACCTTCGACGACTGTATTGAAGGCGTTTGCTGAAGGAAGGATTCCAGTTTCAGGGCGCTGGAAGCACCGGACACATCCCCCATCTGCACAAGCGTATAATTCGACCCGGCCTTAAGAGCAATCCCCCTGTCCAGCATGTCACCATCGGCATTACGAACCTGAAAATCGACGGTTTCGGTATCCGCCGCCAGCTTCAGGTTCATCCCGCTTTGCTCATCGGTGGAATAACCCACATCTTCAAATAGCGGGTCTGACGCCTTATTGGTGATCACATCCACACGAATACTTGCTGCATCCGGAGCGGTAAAATCCGTCAGCTGATTGTGAAAGTAGAGAGTGGCCGGCGCACGCAGCAAATCTTCCACTTCATCATCGTCACCGCCACAGCCGGACAACCCGACGGCGCTGGCAACCGCCAGCATTCCCATCATTCGCATAACTTCTCCCGAGACAAACGCGAAAGGGGCATCGTAATCACACCGATGCCCCACTTTTTGGTATTGGTTGGCAGTTCAGAGGTTTTTCGTAGCGAGAAGTTCCAGCCGCTCAGTTGCTGAACGGCTGGCAGTACAGGGAAATCTGGTCGTCGTCACTGTCGAATTCCGTGTACGCGATGATGGCATCGTAGCTGCGGCCGCTGCTGACACTGCAGCTCACGTCATCGATGATCACACCCTGGGTTTCATTATTGATGGTAACGGCCAGGTTGCTGCCGGTGCTGAGAGACACGTAGCTGCTGCCGTCAGCATATTCCAGCCCGCTGACCAGCGCCTGACCACCAGGCGTCCCACCGCTTGCGGTGACACTCAACTCATCCCCGGACAGGCGCGAGAGGGTATTGATAAAACGGACCCGGATCTGCCCGCTGCCCACATCCATCTTCTGGTGACTAAAGGTTTTCAGCTGGCGGTTATCCAGAGTGGTGTCGCCCATGAGCACCACCGTGTAGCGATTGCCGCCGGTAAGCGTCCGGTTGATCGGGCCGTTAACCAGGGAGCTGCCGGAGCTGCTGCCACGGGCATCGAACGCCACCGACTGGCTGTCGTCGTCCAGCTTGAAAGTGTTGGCGCTCACGCTGCCCCGCGTCGTATAGGCCACATTGCTTTCTTCTGCCGTGTTCTGGTCATCCACGAACAGGTCCACGGTAATATCGTCTTCGCTGCCGCCGCCCACCTGGGTGAGCTGGTTATGGAAGTACAGCTGGGCGCTGTCGTTGGAGAAAATATCCTCGTCTTCGTCACAACCAAAGGCGGATAACCCGGCCACTGAGGCCGCCAGCACCAATCGCAGAAAAATCATCGTTACGCGCTCCCGGAAGGTGTCTCATCCGGCTCGCTTTCAACCGGCAACGCAGCGACACCGTCCTCGTTAAATTCACGGATAAAGATACCCCAGAATGCCACGAAAAGCGCCGCCAGCAACGGCCCCACGGCAAACCCGGTGATGCCGAACATGGCCAGCCCGCCCAGGGTGGAAAACAGCACTACATAGTCCGGCAGCTTGGTGTCGCGGCCCACCAGAATCGGGCGCAGGATGTTATCCACCAGGCCGATGACAAAGACCCCGAACAGAATCAGGATAGTCGCTTCCGTCATATCCCCCACGGCGTAGAGGTACAGCGCCACCGGAAACCAGATCAACCCCGCACCCACCGCCGGGATCAACGACAGCACGGCCATCACCACACCCCACAACAAGGCGCCGGGAATGCCCAGCCACCAGAAGATCAGGCCACCCAACGCCCCCTGGGTAATCGCTACCAACAGGTTGCCCTTGATGGTGGCACGGGTGACTTCGGCGAACTTGGCAAACAGCAGTTTTTCCCGCTCATCGCCCAGGGGCAAGGCGCGGATCAGCATGGCCACCATGGAGTCGCCATCGCGAATCAGGAAAAACGCCAGGTACAACATCAGGCCCAGATTGAGGAAAAACTGGAAGGTGTTCTGTCCCACAGCCAGCGCCCGCTTGGCGAGGAACTGGCCTGCCCCGGTGAATGCTTTGACCGCCTGTTCCTTGATTTTCTCCAGGTCCACATCAAAGCGCTCTGCCAGCGACTGCACACCCGGAAAGGCATGCTTGATCTTGTCCACGTAGCTGGCCAGATCAATTTCTCCGCTTTGCACTTTCTGGAACAGACCAACACCTTCGGATACGAACGACGTGGCCACCGCCAGCACCGGGATAACGACTAACACCACGCACAGTAGCAAGGTGAACAACGCCACCAGGTTGCGCCTTTGCGGCCAGCGGGCCAGCAGCCGTTTATGGAAGGGATAGAAAACCACACTGATGGCACAGGCCCAGAAAATGGGCGCGAAGAAAGGCTGAATCAGCAGGGCAAAGACGGCACTGACCGCCACCAGCGACAACAAGAACGCGCGCTGTTCCAATTTTTCCGATATTCCCGTGTCCCGCATACCCTGCCGCTTCCTTGTGTCACGTGATTAGGTGTCATGCCAATAGAATCAATGGCCAGCCATATGCGCAACGGGGAGGGTCAACCGCCCGTCAGCATGGTGGAGCCCAGATACCCCATGTACGCCACATAGACCACCAGCAAGGCGATACCGTTAGTCCGGGTAATCTGCCCCTTGCGGCCCCACAGACCAAAGCCCATGACGAACAGCACCAGCGTCAGCCCCATCATCAGGGACCAGTCCCGCTGCAATACCGCAGGATCCACCGACATGGGTTTGATGGCACCGGCGATACCGACCACCGCCAGGGTATTGAACAAATTCGAGCCTAGCACGTTACCAAAGGCAATATCGTGCTCGCCCTTGCGCACCGCCGCGATGCTGGAAGCCAGCTCCGGCAGGGAGGTTCCGATAGCCACAATAGTCAGGCCGATGATCAGGTCGCTGACCCCCAGAGACTGGGCAATCAGGACCGCGCCCCAGACCAGCGCCCGGGAACTGACCACCAGCAGGATAAGGCCCACCACCAGCCAGAACAGGGATTTTTTCAGCGGCAGCGGGTGCTCTGCCAGGTCGGTTTCCACTTCCCCCGCCAGCACATCACCCTTGCCCGTCATGGCAGCATAAATGGACCAGCCCATCAGCACCGCCAGCACGCCGATCAGGATCCAGGCATCCATGCGGGAAATGTGCCCGTCAATCAGCTGGTAGCCCGCCAGCAAGGTGATCAGAGTGAGAATCGGCAGTTCTTTCTTGAGGATGGCGGAATTCACCAGAATCGGGCTCATCACCGCCACCACCCCAAGGATCAGGGCGATGTTGGAAATATTGGAGCCGTAGGCATTACCCAACGCCAGCGACGGGTTGCCTTCCAGGGCCGCTAACGCCGACACCACCATCTCCGGGGCTGAGGTACCAAAGCCCACAATCAGCATACCGATCAACAGCGGCGGCATGCCGGCATGGGCCGCCGTACCGGCCGCCCCTTCGACAAACTTGTCCGCACTCCATACCAGCAGTATCAGCCCGCCAATCACGGCGGCAATGGCCAGCAACATCGGCACTCCTTGGGATCATCAATTTGGGATGGTCAATCATGTCAGGCGGGCACATTGTGGCAGAGAGGGAGGTGGCTGGCACCTGTCATTGAGCGGCTAGCTTCGAGCTACTAGCTGCTAGACGCGAAATTGCACGGCGCCACCTGTAAAGGATGAACGCCGCGCATTAACGACAGGACTTGGCTTTTCTAGCTTCTAGCTTCTAGCTCTCGTAGCTCGTAGCTCGTAGCTCGTAGCTCGTAGCTCGTAGCTCGTAGCTAAACATGCTCCTCCCTCCCCGGCTTGATGCCATAGGCCAGGGTGTACAGCACCGGCACCACCACCAGGGTGAGCACGGTGGCAAAACCCAGGCCGAACATGATCACCACTGCCATGGATTCAAAGAAGGCATCGAATAACAGCGGGATCATGCCGAGAATGGTGGTGACCGCCGCCATACACACCGGACGCACCCGGGAGATGGACGCCGATACCACCGCGTCGAACGGCGCCATGGTTTCCCGGTCCAGCTTGATCTGCTCCACCAGCACGATGCCGTTTTTCACCAGCATGCCGGACAGACTCAGAAAGCCCAGTAAGGCCATGAAGCCGAATGGCGAGTTGAGCAGCAGCAGCCCGAAGGTCACACCGATAATGGCCAGCGGCACCGTGGCCCAGATCACAAACGGTGAACGCACCGCGTCAAACAGCAAAATGGTGATGATGAACATGAACAGGTAGCCCATGGGCAGGCTGCCGAACACCGCCGCCTGGGCATCCTTGGAAGCTTCGTATTCACCGCCCCACTGCAGGGAGTAGCCCACCGGCAGTTCCAGCGCTTCGATGGCCGGGCGAATCCGCCGCAGCACCTGATCCGCCGTTTCATCCCCGAGCACATCCGGCTCCGCCTGCACGGTAAGGGTTCGTTTACGGTCGCGGCGCATGATCAGGGCATTTTCCCATTCGGTCTTGAAGTCCGACACCACCTGGCTGATGGGAATATACGTGGCGTAAGCCGGGGACCAGACCTGTACATCGTTTAGATTGTCCGCACTGAGGCGCTCGTTGTCCGGTGGCCGCGCCACGATCGGCAACAGCTTGCTGCCATCCCGGTACAGGCCCACATCACGGCCACTGAAGTTCAGCGCCAGGGTGTTATCCAGGTCCTCACGGGTAATGCCGGCCCGCCGGGCCTGGGCTTCCTGAAACTGGGGCCGGATCACTTTTTCCTGCTGCCGCCAGTCATGGCGGATGCTTTCCAGTCCGCCATCGTCATGCATGATGGCCTGGGCTTTCAGGCCCAGCGCCCGCAACTCTTTCGGGTCCGGCCCGCTGAAACGGGCTTCGATGGAAGCCGCCGGGCTCGGCCCGATCATCAGGCGCTTCACCTTCGCAAACGCCTGCAGATGCTCGTTTCGAATCAGCTCACGGGTCGCCGCCAGGGTCGGATTGATCTGCTCCCGGTCGGCGACCTGCACGATCAGTTGCGCATAACTGGGGTAACTCTTTTCCGGTGCATAGGGCAGCATAAAACGCTGCGCACCCTGGCCGACGGTGGTGGTCACCTGCTCCACGCTATCCATCTCCAGCAATTCCTGCTCCAACCGGGCGGCAGCATCCTGGGTGGCGCGAATATCGCTGCCCTGAGGCAACCAGTAGTCCACCAGAAACATGGGCGTGTTGGAGGGTGGGAAAAACGCCTGTTTGACGAAGCCAAAACCGACCACCGCAATCACCAATAGCGCACCCATGGCGCTCAGGGTGATCACCCGATGATGGATGGCACGGTCCAGCAGGCGGCGATAAAGCACAAAGACCCTGCCAGCGTAAGGGTCTTCACCCTCCCCGTCCTGGCCACCCACATCCTTCTCGCTGAAGAACACATTGGCAAAAAACGGCACCAACGTAATCGCCGTCACCCAACTGAGCATCAATGAAATCAACAGCACCCAGAACAGGGTATTGGTGTATTCACCGGTGGCGTCGTCCGACAGGCCAATCGGCGCAAACGCCATGATGGCAATGACCGTGGCACCCAACAGCGGCCAGACGGTCTGGCGGACAATCTCTTTCGCAGCCTCCAGTTTGGACAGGCCACGCTTCATGCCCACCAGGATGCCCTCCGTCACCACGATGGCATTGTCTACCAGCATCCCCAGGGCAATGATCAACGCCCCCAGGGAAATCCGCTGCAAATCAATGGCCATTATTTTCATGACGATGAAAGTGCCCAGAATGGTAAGCAGCAACACCCCGCCCATCAGGATGCCGGAACGCACCCCCATGAACACCAGCAGCACCGCAATCACAATGGCCACCGCTTCACCCAGGTTGAGCATGAAGGCGCTCACCGAGTTATCCACTTCTTTGGGCTGGTTGTAGACCGTCGCCAGCTGCATGCCGACCGGGCGCTGGTATTCCAGCTCCGCCAGGCGCTGATCCACCCGGCCCCCCACGTCCACCACGTTCACGCCGGAGGCAAAAGAAATGCCCATGGTCAGCGCCGGACCGGCATTAAAGCGGTACAGATGGTTGGGCACTTCCGCATAGCCACGTTCGATGGTGGCCACGTCGCGCAGGTAGACCAGCTCGCTGGCACCGGGCTCAGAAATCAGCAAATCCCCCATGCTCTGCACAGAAGGAAATTCACCCGTGGGATAAATACGAATGTATTCATCGCCCACACGCACCTTGCCCGCCGGGTTCACCGTGTTCTGGGTCTGCAGCAAGCCAAAGATCCGGTCCGGGCTGATGCCCAGCGACGCCAGCCGGGTACGGGAAATTTCCACCAGCACCTGCTCCTGGCGCTGGCCGCCAATGGTGACCTTGCCGACGCCCTCAACCAGCACCAGTTCGCGGGTCAGGTAGTCGGCATAGTCCTTCATGTCCTGGTATGAATAACCTTCGCCGGTCACCGCCAGCAGAATGCCGTACACATCACCGAAATCATCAATCACCTGAATGGTCCCGGCACCCGGGGGAAGCTGGCCCTGCAGGTCGGTCATCTTGTGGCGCAGCTCATCCCAGATTTGCTTGAGCTGGCTGGCACGGTATTCCGGTTTCATTTCCACCTGCACCTGAGACAGGCCATTGCTGGAAATGGAGGTAACATTCTTTACATAGGGCAGGCTCTGAATGGCTTTTTCCACCGGCAGGGTCACTTCCTCTTCCACCTGCCGGGGCGACGCGCCCGCGTAGTTAGTGATCACCATGGCGATCTTGAGGGTGAATTCCGGGTCTTCCAGTTGCCCCAGGCGAGTAAAACTCACCACCCCGCCGACCAGCAGAATCAGCGTGAATAACCAGCTCACCACCTTGTGGCGAATACTGTACTCGGCAATATTCATTTACAGGCCCCGCTCTTTCACCAGCTCGCGAACGGCTTGCCCTTCTTTCAGGCGGTGAACGCCGGCCACCACAATCCGGTCACCCGGCTCCAGCCCGGCCGTGACCTGAACGCCGCCACCGACCACTTCACCGAGCGTCACCGGCACGGCGCTCACGGTGCCATCATCCTGGTGCTTCCACACATGGGCGCCATCCTTGCCATCCGGGTTGAACACTGCCGCGGCCGGCACTTCCGGCAAGGCGTCCGTGGCCCGCATGATCTGGCTGAGATCAATCACCACATCCACACTCATGCCCGGCAGCACCATGATGCCTTCAGGGTTGGGCATGGTCAGGGTAATGATGTAGGTCTGGGTGCGATCCCCGGCACTGGCCTCGTGCTCCTTGTAGCTGGCCTTGAAGGTGGTATTCGGAGCCCCTTCAAAGCGCACATCCGGCTGGTAGTCCTCACCGTCCTTGCGCAGGTTGGTAAAGAAGCGCTCGGAGACGGCAAACTCGATATCAATGTTCTTGTCGCCCTGCAGGTAGAGAATCGGCTGCTTGGCCTGCACGAACTGGTAGTTCTCCACTTCGGTACGGGCCACGGTGCCACCGTAAGGGGCTTTCAGGCGCGTGTAGTTCACGTTGTCGCGGGCCAGGCTCAAGGCGGCCTGGGCCTGGCGCCGCTTGGCCTGGATCTCATCAAACTGGGCTTCGGAAATAACGCCACGGTCACGCAGGCTGATACCACGCTGATACTGGCTTTCGGCCAGATCATACTGGGCCTGGCGGTCGGCCAGCTGATTGTTGAAATCCGCTGGGTCCAGCGCCGCCAGCAACTGCCCTTTCTTGACCTGCTCCCCGGCCCTCACCGGGAAACGCTCCATCTGGCCGGACACCCGGAAGGCCAGCTCGGCCCCTTCCGTGGCGACCACCTTGCCCGGGTAGTGGCGCAACGTGCCGTCGCCTCCATTCACGGTTTGCAACTTCACCGGTTGCGGCATCGGGGCCTCCGCCTGCGGTTCCTCACCACAGCCCCACAGGGCCAGCGTCAGGCCAAGGGCCATCCAAAAACGTTGCATCGTGCTCTCCCCGATCTAAACGGTACTTGTTAGTACCAATTGTCGCACAGGTACGGCCATATCAGGTGCAGCTTTTTCACCCACTGCAGAATTTTGACCTTATCAGACGAGGGCTCAGGGAGCCGCCCTTGCCAGGAAAAGATCCAGCACAAAAAAGGGCCGACGAATGTCGGCCCGGGTCATGGGTTAAGAAAATGCGTGCGCCGAGGCGCGATCAGCCCAGATGGGCAGACAGCATCCAGGCAGACTTTTCGTGAATTTCGATACGATCACTGGCCACCGCACCAGAGCCTTCATCTTCATGCTCGCCCGCCAGCTTCAATACCCGGTTGGCACGCTCCGCCACCCGACGGTGGTCTTCTGCCAGCTCCTTGATCATGCCGGACGCATCCGGGTCGCCGGTGGCGTCCTGCACCGTGGAGAGCTTGGCAAACTCGGCATAGCTGCCCGGCGCCTTCCAGCCCAGCGCGCGGATACGCTCGGCAATGGTGTCCACCGCCTCCGCCAGCTCGATGTATTGCTGTTCGAACAGCAGATGCAGGCTGTGGAACATGGGGCCGGTCACATTCCAGTGATACTTGTGCGTCTTGAGATAGAGGGTGTAACTCTCGGCCAATAGCTTGCTCAGCTCTTCCGCGACCTGCTTGTTGTGTTCAATCATGGAGTGTCTCCTTTTCCAGTATTGTCCTTGCCAGCAGAGCCAAGGGCGCTCCCGTTGATTGCCGGGAAGCGTACTTCCTAACACCATTGGGTTCGCCAGGCGCATTTCAATGGCGACGCCCTTCAGCCTGTTCCTGTTGCTGCAACGTTTGTTACTACATCGTTTGTTCCTACACAATGAGACGCAGTACCGCCACAGACGTTCCTGGACTGGCGAGGCATTTGCGTTATCACGCACATAGGAAAAATCAATCTGCCGGTCTGTCCGATTTGGCGCTTTACAGCCGGGGCGGCGTCTCGGCATGATGCAACCTCACCCGTTAACCGAAAGTAGACCGCCCATGGCCGTAGCCCCCAATCCTGAACCGCCCTATTCGATTCTGGAAGAATGGCTCAATGGCCTGACCCATGGCATCGGCGCGGCCCTGAGCATCGCCGGCACGGTCATTCTGGTGGTCGCCGCCAGCCTGCTGGGCGACCCCTGGAAAATTGTCAGCTTCAGTATTTTCGGCGCCAGCCTGATCCTGCTCTACAGTGCCAGCGCGCTCTATCACAGCCTGCGCAACCCGAAGTGGCGCGCCGCCTTCAAGATGCTGGATCACTGTGCGATCTATGGCCTGATTGCGGGCACCTATACCCCCTTTCTGCTGGTCAATCTGCGCGGCCAGACCGGCTGGATTCTGTTTGCCGTGATCTGGGCCCTGGCGCTCACCGGCATTGCCCTGAAGGCCCTGTACGGGCATCGTTTCAAGCTCATGCGCGTGGGCATTTACCTGGCCATGGGCTGGCTGATTCTGGTGGCCTCCAACGACCTGACCAGCAAACTCAATGACACCGGCTTCTGGCTGATCCTGGCCGGTGGCATCACCTATACCGTGGGCGTGATTTTCTACCTGGCGGACCGATTCATTCCCTTCAACCACGCCATCTGGCACCTGTTCGTCATGGGCGGCAGTATCTGCCATTTCTTCGCGGTCTATTACGGGGTGCTGCCTTTCACCGCCCCCATCAGCTGATCCAGTCTGCATTTTCTGAACAAAATTCAAAAAAGGCTTGAGGTCTACGCGACTTCAATATATTTTTTACTTAATTATATATTGTTGGATCCGTTTCATGATTGCGATCAACCCCGACACCCTGCGTGACAATGCCCTCCAGGCCAGCCAGCTACTCAAGGCCCTGTCCCACCCGGACCGGCTGATGCTGCTATGCCGCCTTGCTGAAGGCGAACGCAGTGTCAGTGAACTGGAGCCCCTGGTGGGTGTTTACCAACCCTCTCTTTCCCAGCAACTGGGCATTTTGCGCCGCGAAGGGCTGGTGAGTAGTCGCCGGGAAGGCAAGCAGGTGTTCTACCAGGTGGCCAACCCGGACGCCCTGGCCGTACTGGAAGTGTTGTATCAGCGCTTCTGCGGCGACACCCCATGAGCATCGACTGGAACGCCTTCACCCCCTGGTCCTCCCTGGCCGGCGGCGCCTTGATCGGCCTGGCCGCCCTGTGGCTGCTGCACACCAATGGCCGCATTGCCGGCATCAGTGGCATCGTCGGTGGACTGTTGCGCCCGGCACCACTAGACCGTGGCTGGCGAATTGCCTTTATCCTCGGCATGCTCATCGCCCCCACCGTCTGGGCACTGGCCGGGAACTTGCCCGCCATGGTAATTGATGCCGACTTCCCGCTTCTGATCGTGGCCGGCCTGGTGGTGGGCATCAGCACTCGCTACGGCGCCGGGTGTACCAGTGGCCACGGCGTGTGCGGCATGTCGCGCCTGTCCCCCCGTTCCCTGGTAGCCACTGTCGCCTTCATGGCCAGCGGCTTCATCACCGTCTTTGTGGTTCGCCATCTGCTGGGAGGTGTGTAATGCATCGCAGTCATATCACTGCTTTTGCGGCCGGCCTGATTTTTGGCGTCGGCCTGTTGCTGGCCGGCATGGCCAACCCGGCAAAGGTACTGGCCTTCCTGGATATCACCGGCAACTGGGACCCGTCCCTGGCCCTGGTGATGGGCGGCGCCATTCCGGTATCGGCCATCGGCTTCTACCTGACCCGACAGCGGTCCGCCCCCCTGTTTGGGGACAGCTTTCAGGTGCCTACCAATCGCAAGCTGGACAAACGTCTGGTGCTGGGGGCGCTGGGCTTCGGGGTGGGCTGGGGTCTGGCCGGCTTCTGCCCGGGGCCGGCGCTGGTGGCCCTCGGCACCGGCAGCCTCAAGGCCGTGGCGTTCGTGGCAGCCATGCTCAGCGGCATGGTGATCTTTGAAATGCTGGAAAAGCGCAAGAGCGGGTAAGGCACTCTGTCGGGCGGTCCCGCCTACGGCCAATGGAAAAAACTGTAGATACCGTCTCTCTCCATACCCTGCAAGTCCTCTCTATGCGACCTGCGGGGTATATTCCTGCTGGTGCTTGATCACGCCATAGGCGATTTGCACCATCTTGCGCATGGCGGCAACGACTATCGCCATGCCTGACT